>NZ_CP029971.1:1210637-2421275 GCF_009739535.1 Lentilactobacillus kefiri | reverse complement strand
ATGATGAAGCAAAACGAGTTTCAAATGGTCAGGCACAACCAGAGGTCGCATTGGAATTCTTGGATATTGATTTTGACGAGTTGCAAAAACTCAAAGGATATATTCATGATGTGGCTAATGGTGGTTGGACACGTCAATTACCAAAGCCCCATGTAGCAATGTTGTTACATTTTCGTTCATACACGAATATTGATATGTACGAAGGCTTTGCTAATGGTCAACTAATTGAAACTGGTAGTTCTCATGCAACGGATAATAATGCCGAAACTGATGCCAATACGGCGTTAACTTACCAAGCATTAACACCAGCTAACAATACAATCTTCAACGGAGAACCGTACAAGATTTGGATGTCTCAAGATACTGGATTTGATAAAGCTAAAATGTTGGCCGAAGTCTTTGGTGGTTATTCAGCTACTACCGGCGTTAAAATGCCAGGAAAATAAATTAAGGCGGGGATTGTTCCCCGTATACATAACTAAATAAAATAAAGGAGTTTTGATCATGAAAATTAATATTACAAAATTAGGTTTACGTAAAAAGTCAGCTGAGGTTAAGACTACTGTAGGAGTCGTTGAGAAAGCACAAAATTTACAAATTCAATTGTTGAAATCAGATGCAGTTGATTTTACTAATGATGATCCACTAGCAGTTTTAGAAACGCAAAAGAAAATGGTTCAAGGATTATTGCAATTTATGATTGATATTTTTAAGCTATCCGACAAAGAAGTTGAAAAGATTAAATCCACTTTGGATTTTACGGATTTTCAAAATTTCATGGCCTATGTATTATTCCGGTTTCAAGGTATGAGCGATGAAGATTGGGAGACTGTTACTAAACAACAAACTGAGGAATCAGCAGACCCAAAAGAAAGCAATTAAGATTAGCCAAATTAATTAATGACCTAAGCATATCCCAACAAGATATGCTTTTTTTTAAACAACAAATGATGAAACAGGGAATCTTACCAGATGAATTAAATCGACAAGATTACTTTGAATTTATGGCAGTCTTAAATGCTAAAGATAAGAAAAAACAAGTAACGGATCCGGTTGTCGAGTTATTAAATAAACGAAAGGGGACTGACTAATGGCTACTATTAATGATGTAATGAGTACTTCAATTCGCTTGGATGCAGTACAACCCGCACGGTCATTAAAGACTTTAACCAATTACATTAAAGCTAATACCAATGCATGGCGTTCTCAGGAGGTGGCTTTAAAGTCTTCTGGAGATAAACTAGATGCTTTAAAAACTAGGTATCAAGGAATATCAGAAGAAATTAAAGGTTATAATTTAAAAATTGATGAGTTGAAGCGTCGACAGTCAGGCCTCGATCAAACAACCAACCAAGGATCAGAAAAATATGCTAAATATGCTAATCAGATTGCTAAAGCGCAAGAGAAGATTGCTGGATTAAATGATCAACAGTCTAAGGCGGAAAAGCAATTTGAATACCTTAATTCAGGACTATCTGGATTACAGCGCAACTATCATAACCTTAATCAGGTAACTAATTCTTATGTGGATGCGCTAAAGGCTCAAGGAAAGATTAACCAGGCTGGTCAAGTAAAGCTTAAAGGCCTTAAGGAAGGATTGAATAGCTTATCTGATCAGTACAGATTACAAAATAGTGAACTCAGTAAAAACTCACAGGCTTATAAACAAGCCCAGTTGGCCTATGAAAAACAACAAAATGTTGTTAACCGCCTCGCCAATGATACCCACAAGAATGCGGATGAATATGTTCAAGAAAAGGAAAAACTTAATCAATTAAAAGGTAGCTTGGACATTGCTAACGAAGCTTTTAACACCCAACAAGTACGAGTCAACAAAACAGCCACTTCACTGGCCAATGTGCGTTCTGATGTGGTCAAGTACGATTTACAAGTCGGTCACATGAGTGATGCAATGGTGCGATTGGGCGATAAAGCTAACATTGCTAAGAATAAATTTAAAAATTCATTTGGATCAATTAAAGGTAGTTTACTAGGTGCCAGCGTAGCGATGGGGACATTGGGAGCAGCAGCTTTTTCTGGCGCTAAAAAAGCGACTGAACTTCAAAACGTTTATAAAGTAAACCAGAACTTGTTGGTTACGGGCGGTGACAAGGCTAAAACTGCTATTAAAACCGTGACAGAAATGCAAAAAGACGGGGCTAAGTACGCTCTTAAATATGGAGTTAGTCAAAAAGAGATTGCTGATCAATACCAAGATCTGATCAAGCGTGGCCATACAGGTGCTGAATCATTAGCGGTTATGAAAACTGAACTGCAAGCCAGTGTGGCTTCTAGTGATGACTTTAAAGATGTGGTTAAAGTATCAAGCCAAGCGATTGAAGCATTTGGCATGAAAACCAATAATACGGCAAAAATGATGCACAACACTAAACGTGTAGTTAATGCATTAGCTTATTCTGCTGACATGACTGCTACTGACTTCCACAGTTTAGGCAAAGGCATGGAATATGTAGGCGATTCAGCTCATAATGCGGGCTTTAGTATTGAGCAAACTTCCGCTGCTTTAGGTGAATTGAGTAACCATGGCTTGGAAGCTGATAAAGCTGGGACAGGTCTGCGAAAAATTATTACTAGTTTAGCATCTCCAACAAATTCAGCTATGGGCGCTTTAAATGAAATTGGAATTAAATCAACTAAAATATTCCAAACTGCCAATGGTAATTTCAAAACGTTGCCTGCAATTTTTAAAATTATTGAGGAACATACTAAAAAACTTGGTGGAGCTGATACAGCACGCATCTTTAAAAATATTTTTGGTCCAACCGGCATGCAAGCAGCTCAAATCTTAGCTAGATATAATGGTCAGTTGGCTGATTTAACCAACAATGTTTCTAAAGCAAGCAAAGCTGGGACTTACGTTCAAAGATTAGCTAACAAAAATGCTCAAACTGCCCAAATGTCTCAGAAACGATTTAAGCAAGCCTGGGATCAATTATCAATTATGTTTGGGTCTAAGTTGTTGCCATATATGACAAAAGCAGCTAATCAAATGACCAAGCTTTTTGGTGAAAAAGGCTTTCAGAAAGATATTGGTAAAACGGCTACTTTAACTGCACATGTGGCAGGAGGAATCGCCAATATTGGTATTTTTGCTGTTAAGCATTATGAAGGCGTCAAACATTTTGGTGAAGCATTAGCTGCAATTTGGGCAGTTGGAAAAGTTTATAAATATTTCAAAATATTTAGTGATATTACCTCTGTCTTTGGCGGTCAAAAGCTAAAGGTGAACCGATTGACATCAGCATATGATGATCAGACCCTAGCTATTGAACGTAACACTAAGGCTAAAGAAGCTAATGTGGATGCCGGAAATGGTACCAGTGCAATTGATAATGTTGCTGATAACGCTGGTGGCGAAGGTAAGGTTACCGAAGGTGCCGAAAAAGATGGCAAAACGGCCATCCACGATATAGATGATACAAGTAAAGTTGCCGAAGACTCCGGAAAAGTTGGCCGATTAGCTAAATTAGCTGATAAGTTTAAAGGCGTTAGTAAATTTGGCAAGGTTGCGGCTGGTTCTGTCGGTGTCTTAGACGTTTTAAATTCGGCAACTGATTTAATTGGCATGAAAAAGAAGACTGCCGGTTCACACATTGGCGCTGCTACCGGTTCATTAGGTGGTACTGCAGCAGGTGCAGCAATCGGGACAGCTATTTTTCCTGGAATTGGTACAGCTGTCGGCGCTGGCTTAGGTGGACTAGTGGGTGAAGGCGTTGGCCGTAAATTCGGCAAAGCTATTCAAAAAGGACTTTCAGCACAAAAAATCCATACACCTAAATTATCTACTAAGTCTTCTTTCAAGAAACTTTCTGATGAAGCGACAAGCTATTACAAAAACCGTGAAGCTCAGGACAAGAAGAACTTACAATTACTTTATAAAAACGGGGACATTACTAAAAAAGAGTACGAAAAACGCCTACAAATTATTAAGGGTGAAGGATCTAAAGCCAACCGATTAACTCTGATGAGTCAGAAAGATCAGCAAGCAATTGCCAAATATTATGCACAATCACGTCAACGGTTAACCGAATCGTGGAATAAAAAGATTCTAAAAGCTGAGAATAAATACGGTAAAGGGTCCGTTCAAGTTGAAAAAATGCAGAAGGAAAAGAAAGAAGCACTTGAGAAACAACATCTTAAGTTTGCTACTCAAGTGACTGCTAAAGAAGCCAAACTGCATACAACCTTAGCTGGTCAGATTAAATTGTCTACTAATAAGATTGCTAAAGATTATAAAACGCTCACTGAAAAGAGTAAAAAATATTCCAAAGAAAAAATGATTAAATTGGTGGCAAACGCTGATGAAGAACAAAAGTCTGTCAGCAAAAAAGCTAACGATGAATATCATAGTGTTTATAAAGCGGCTTGGAAGAAATATAAAAATACAGTTAAAGCAGCGGATGAAGAGTATAAGGGAAATAGTTCAGCTGCCAAAGCCCAACGTCAAAAGATTATTGAAGAAGCTCGTAAACAAAGAATTGGTGTTATTAATCACGCTGATAAGCAAAAAAATGATTCAATCACCAAAGCAAAGCAGCAGTCTGATAAGGTGTACGATTATGCACATAATCAAAATCGTAAGGTAACGGCTCAGGCTGTTTCTCAATATGAGAGTATTAAGAAAAATAATTCCAAAACCAAAGACAATTACAGTCTCTCCTGGCATGGCATCTGGAAGTCAGTTGGTAATTGGATTGGCAAACTGGTAAATGGGATGAATAAGAATGCCATTTCAGCCCAGAACAAAGTCTTTAAACAATACGGTGGTTCACAAACCCTAGATCAGATTCCAACGGTAGCCTGGGCAACAGGTACCGGATTATTGAAAAATGGTTTATTAACCCAACCGGTTTTGGCTAAGCTTAACGATGGCCACGACTCACCAGAAACACATAATAAAGAAATCATTGTCCACGCAGATGGGCAATTAGAACCAGTTGAAGGTAAAGATACTCACCGGTTCCTAGAAGCTGGTTCCGGCGTTTTAAATGCTACCGAGTCTAAGATGTTAATGGCTTTAAATGGCATGCAGCACTTTGCGTCAGGTACTGGTTTATTTGGTGGTATCGGGAAACTCTTTAAAGGCATCTGGGGTTCTTTAAAACAGAAGTTGTCAGCACTATCACACATTGCTAATCATTCTGATGCAACTTTCAAACAAGTTTTTCAACCTAACTTTGGCGATATAAAGGGAACTGTTGGAGAGAACTTTGCCAATATGTTTGGCAAACGCGACAAGCAACAGGGTTCGATTTGGTGGGATACTGCCTGGAATATGCTACATGGCATGGTTTCCGAAGGCGGCGGTCAGACTGATTCAGCATTTTTGAATGAAGCTAAGAAATTGGCAAATCGTGCCCATCACCGATATTCTGAAGGCTCTAATGTCCGCTTAGGACCGAATTATTATGATTGTTCTGGCTTAGTTTACGAGACTTTGAAGCACATGGGAATTACAGTTCCAGGTGGATCTACCACGGTTCCGGAATACAAATACTCAAAACCCGTATCGTGGAAGAATGCTAAAACTGGTGATTTGGCTTTCTTCGGTGCTGGAGGAAGCCAACACGTTGGTATTGTAGTCGATAATAGTGGTTCTGGACATATGTTCAGTGCTGAAAATCCAAAGGACGGGATTAAATATTCTACTATCAAGGGATTCGGTGATTTTGTTGGGATTCGAAGAGTGCCTGGATTGATTGACAAAGTTAAAAAGTCAACTAAATCTCATAAACAAAGCTCCGGATTACAAGCACTAGTAAAGTCACAATTAAAGAATTCCGGGGTTTGGAGTTGGGTATCAAAAAACTTAAAACCATTATGGCAAAAATTGTTCGGTAGTTTAAGCAGTTTTGGATTAAGTGGTGATGTGGCAGCTAGAGCCAAAACTTTAGCTAAAGCATTGAAAAAGATGGATCCACGCGCAACTAAAGCAGGAATTGCTGCAATTCTTGGTAATTGGGAATTTGAGTCAGGATTAAATCCTAACGCAAGAAATTCATCTGGTGGAGCTTCTGGGCTTGGGCAGTGGTTAGGTGGTAGACTGAATCATTTGAAATCATATGCTCATCGTCATGGTGAAAACTGGCGCAATGCAGCTACCCAATTAAAGTTTGCGTTAAGCGATGACAGTTCTGATTCTTCTGTATTTAAACGAATCCTCGAGGGTCACGGTTCGATCACTTCGTTAGCTAGTCAGTTTTCTGAAGATTGGGAACGTGGTGGCTATACGGGGCAACACGTTAACGGTGCGAAGAAAGTTGCTAATTATTTGGGATATGAAAATGGTGGCTTAGTTGATCAAGAACAGTTAATTAAAGTGGCCGAACGTAATAAACCGGAAACCATCATTCCGTGGGATATTAACAAACGGGGACGGGCCTATGAACTTTTGGCTGATACCATGGCTCATTTTAAGCAAACAGATCAACACACCAACCAATCAAGCAATTCGGATGGTCAGGCTGTCAAAAGACTTGAAGCAAAGTTTGATACAATGATTAAACTTATGAGTCAATTGGTCGATGGTCAAAACAATCCGATTCCGGCAGTAGTGACTGACAAGCAAGTTGTTCAGGCAGTCAATAAGCATAACAAACGAACAACGGCTAAGAATAATTGGGGAAGAGGTGTAACCTTTGGCTAATAACGATAATTATGATGTAAACACATTTGATTTTGCGTTTGATGAAGATGGAAATGGTGGTTTTAATTCGGAAGACGATTTAGGCATATTTCTAAATCATGTATCGAAACCGTTAGCCCCCAATATTACTGAGTCATTTCAAGACGTCCCTAAACGTTATGGTGGTGTGTACTTGGGAACAGACTACGGTGAAAAAGAATTCGACATTCCAATTACCTGTTTCTGTACCACCCGCGATGAATATAACGAACGAATTAAAACATTAACTAACGTTTTAGTTAATACCAGCAGTGATGCTGATACTGAATATCCGTTAAGGTTTAATGACGATCCAGATGTAACTTATTATGGTCACTTCACAAGTATTCCAACACCGACATTTATTAACGAGGGTGTTCAGGATTTTCAAACTACGTTAGTCTTCATGTTGGCGGATCCACGTGGATTTCTACCACAAAAAGAAATAAAAATTACGGACAATGATCAGCAAATTATTCCTGAAGGAAATACGGAAGTTGATCCAATTATTCATATTATTCCGAAAACCGATCTTTATTATGTGGGTTATGAAACAAATGATGATTATGTAGCGGTTGGATATAACGTTGATGATGGTGATACGGCTACGGATAGTGATGGTAACATTACAGTCATGGGACAATCCCAAACTCAACAGGTTGACGACCCATGTAACTCATTAGCAACGTGGATTCAATGTGGCGAGGATACACAAGCTTTTCCAATTTATAAGGGTGAGTTAGATGGAAAATCGGCAGCCACTGGTACTTCAATTATGGTGGCTAAAGATAAAGATGATCATTACGAATGGGGATCTCGTGGGAAACACAAGAACTTTTACGGCCCCGCAGTTATGCATAATGGCTTACCTAAGATAACTCCTTATTGGAAAGTTTCGGTGCGTTTGCATCATGTTAAACGAATGAAAAATGAGCGGGCAATGGGAAAGATTGAAGCTTATTTATTGGACAATAACGGTAATGTTTGTGGAAGAATGGGCATTGAAGATTATTCAATGGGCCGTTATCCACGGGCGTTTATTCAATTAGGTAATAATTTTGATAGTAGTAACTCTGATAGCTACTTAACGTTGCTTTTTGATGAAGGTAATGGTCAGGAGAAGCATAACGGCAAACCAAAACATGTTAAAGTTGCCTACACCAAAACGGTCACCGTTAAGAAGAAGACAGCCAAAAAGAAGAAGACAGCCGTTAAGAAGAAGACAGCCGAAAAGAAGAAGTGATATAAATGAATCTACAATTCTTTGCGCGAAAGAAACGAAAAACGCGTAGGAAGACTAAGACTAAAAAGAAACGAGTTGTAAAATCCAAAAAGGGTGGTAAGAAAAGCAGTAGTAAAGGAGGCAAAAAGACATCAGCCCCCAAAGCTACGACAAAGAAGAAAAAGGAAAAAGAATATGTAACTGAAACTTCGTATATGAATAGGGATGCTTACTCGAATTTTTATGGTGAATTTATTCTTGAACGACAGAAAAAATCGGATAAGTCTGGTAAAGTTTACGACAATTGGGTAGCAGAAATTAACCAGTGGGATCCTAAAACTGGTGAACCATATAGTGTTAATAATACCCATAAAACTCACATGCATAAGGAAAAGTTGGATAAATCCGGTAAGTTTGGTTTTGCTTTAGCCAACTTAGGCGTTTTCTTTGGTAAGCATGATATTAAAGAGGACTTAGTTAATCCAGTGGTGGCGTATAAGTCGGATTATGAAGCTTTAACCAATTATGAAGAATGGCGCAGTGATGGCTCTACTGATCCGGATGATACACCACATATTATTGCCAAGGCTGGTCAAGAAATTATTATTGATACGGCCAACAATAAAGTTACTATTGATGGAAAGCCGGCCGATAAATACGTTTCATGGTTATCGACCTTCCCTAAATTAACCGGTGGGGTTCCACAAGCTCTACACTTTGTCCCGGATCCCAAAAATGCTGATGTAACAATTGAATATCGACCAGCAATTAAGTAGTCACGAAAGCGGCTACTTTTTTCATACATAAATAAGGAGGTTAGAGATTTGTATATTATCCTGGATAAAAATTTAAAGCGAGTTGCCACGTTATCAACTAATTCAGACGCCAACCCGTTTTGGGGTGAAGTAGTTGAACGCCAAATTGCCGATGATAACAGTAACTCTGATGATGGCATTACTGGCGTTAGCACTTTTAATAGTACGGATCCAAATGCTAACTCCAAAAGCTGGAATGATACATTAACAGGACTAACCATGTTGCAAAGTGCCCCTGCGGCTCAATACTTAACGGTTGGTAATAGTGTCGCAGTGTATGATGATGTGCATAATCATTGGCGTATTTATCGAATTTATCAGGTTGATGAAACTATTGATGCCACTAGTGGGGCTCACTTAGTAACGGTGGATGCTATTAACCTAGCAATCTATAAATTAAATAAGACCATTCCACCCCAAAAAGAAATTAAAGATTGTAAATTAGATCAAGCCATGCAATGGATTATGGCTGATACCGGTTGGGATTTACAAAATAATTGTTCTTCGGGCTTGTTTGCTGATATTAACTTTGATGGTACGGCTTCTAGTCAAGCAGCCTTGCAGACAGTCTTATCAACTTACGATGCGGAAGCTGATGCTTATTGCCATATTGACACTAATGGTATTGTGACTGACCTGATTTTAGAATTAGCTGATCAATTGGGAGAAGATGAAGGTAAGTCAATTACCTATGGGCAAAACATGTTATCTGTCCAACGAGAAACAGTTGATACTAATTTAGTAACCAAGCTTTACATTGTGGGCGCAAATAATGCTTCAATTGCCTCGGTTAATAACGGCAAGAATTATATTACTGACGTTTCAGCAAATTCTCTTTATAACACTGATCAGAACACCTGGCTGGAAGGAACGATTACTAGTGACACTATTACTGAACCTAAAGCATTACTTGATTGGGGATTGCGGGAATTAAGATTGTACAATCATCCACGAATTAACTATGCTGTGGAGGTTACTCAAGATTTTCAAGCTAACTTGGGCGATACTATTAAGGTGATTGATTTATCTATGAACCCGATTTTAACCACGGAGGCAAGAGTCATTCAGCAAACTACCTCAGAAAGTGACCCAAGTCAAAATAAAGTTGTATTAGGTGAGTTCAGTACAGTTAAAGTAATTACGCCGGCGTTTATTCGCAATATGGAACAGCGTTGGAATGATCACGTTAAGAAACTATTTGAAGAAGCCCGAGAGAATGCCAATGCAGCCACAGTCAGTTTGATTACGCCGTTAGGTTCAACTTGGTATAACACGGATACTTCCAAACGGGTGATTGCAAGACTATTTATTGAAGGTGAGAATGTAACCTCTTATCTGTCACCACAAGCGTTTAATTGGCAAAAAATTAATATGGACGGTACCCGTGATATTGGCTGGGAAGCTGACCATGCAAAAGATGGTTATCAAGTTACGATTGAACCACCATTTGTCGGGACACTATTAGTCACCATTGATGATACTTATGTGAAAGATGAGGCAGAGATGTGGATTGATACCAGTAGTTCAGCTGACGGCTCTTGGCAGAAGCTTTGGGAAACTAAGGATGCCGCCAACAAAGATTTTAACGGTGATCAGCACATTGGGGCTTTACAATTTTCATATTTATTGAGTGATGGTTCAGTGTTGTCTAGTTATCACTACACTAAAGACAAAAGCCATTCTGATTGTGAGTTTATTAAATGGAACACCGATGGAACATTGCAAAGCATGATGTTTGTGACTGGAGGTGGCCATTGTGGTTCTTTTGGTTATGATGAAGGTTCCAACACAATTTATACAGAAATAAAAGATCAGAATGATGGGAAATATTATTTAGTAACTCTTCCTTACCAAGCAAATACGAGTGCCAGTAACATAACCAAGTGGTGCCAAGTAAAACAATATTTTCGAGTTAACGTTGACTTACAGAACAATCTGTGGCTGGGAAGTACGACGAGTGGGAAAGTATATGTTTGTCAGATAAGCGATTTACAGGCAGGAAACTTCAAACCAATCATTGAATTTAAATTGCAAGATTTTAAGTGGAAGCCATTACCAGCTGGAACCACTAATAATGGCGCTTATAACACTCTTCAGGCAAATGGGATTAGTTATCCATTTGCTTTTTTTACGGCGGGTGATGCTAACAACGCTGATGACAAGCATGTTATGTGTATTAATTTAATTACGCAGTCAATGGTATTTGACTATGTAGTGGAGCCAATGCAGGACATTAAGTTAGCAGTGCCGTTGGAAAATGGCGGGCATTTGGAGCCGGAGGGCATATATGAAGATGTTACTAATTCCAGACTAATTGTTGGCTTTAATGTTTCTGAATATAGGGATGATGCACACACTGTGTCTATTGCTCATAGTGCATTATATACGGCTCCACTTAAAATCCGTGATGATTCTAAAGACTTAGTTGTTGAATATCCTGAACAAGATGAAGGTGAAAATGATGAAGCTGAACAACCAGTAATTGCTGGAAATGATAATGCGGATGATTCGGATGCAAGTTCAGATAGTGATGAAGATGGTGATGAGTCAACTGGCGAAGGGACAGAAGTTGAGGATGGTGATAACAATTGATTATTGCAACGGGGACGTTAAATATTGATGAAAATGCTAAGCTTGCCCAGCAAGCTTCTGACGATGCAAAAAATGCTGCTAACTCTGCAGCTGATGAAGCGGGTAAAATTAAAACTTCTTTGGATGGAAAAATTACTGTTTCATCGCAAGAGCCATTTGATGATGGAAAAGCCCATGATGAAGGTGATATTTGGTATGTTCAAGACAGTAATCATATAACTAGTGAAATGTATACTTATGATGGATCTGATTGGGTTAAGACTAAAATGTCTCAAACTGTCCTATCGGTTGGGCAACTTTCAGCGCTTTCAGCTAATTTAGGAACTATTGAAGCTGGATATTTGAACTCTGTGGAAGTTGACTCATCAATCATTAAAGCTGCCAAGATTGATGCAACTTCGACAATTACAGGGGCATCAATTACAGGAGCTTCAATCGAAGAAGATAGTGATAATGGAAGGATTACATTAGACCAGGGCGGGTTCTGCGCCATTAGTAATGGTAGCTATCTTCAATTCGTATCTGGAAATAGTAATGGATATACTCAAATTCGCGGTGGCTTGGATGTTGACTCAATTAACGTTGGGTCCTCAATCATTGAAGGACAAACTTTTCAAGCATATGGCGGCAACAATACTCATATTGGTAGTGAAAATGCATGGACCTATTTGGCAGAAGGAATTAAATGTGGTCCTGGAGGTTACATTTCATCAGTTTCAGGAACTGATATTTATTTCCACAATGAAGCTGGTACGACGATTGATCTTCATGCCGGTGACGTCATTTCACATGGAACAAATTTACTTAGTGAAATTAATAAGATTGAAAAGAAATTGAAGATGTAAGGTGATTTGATGAATAACATTAATGTGCAGGATTTAATTAACCAATTAGTTAATGAGTACAGTCAAGATATGGCAGCAAAAAATCAACAAATTGCGTTATTAAAAATTGAAAATAATCAGCTTAGAAAGAAGGCGAAAACTAATGAGTAAGGAGCTCGCATTCACGGATGATAATGATGTGGTTAAATATTTAGATACCACTACAGCCTTCAACTTGGCGTTGACGGCCGACGGGGTGGCCTTTGATTTAACTAATGCTAAGTCAATTCTGGTTAAAATAGCTAATGACGATGGCTACATCATGCAACAAACTATTGATTTAACCACTGTAACTAGTCCGCTTGGTGGAACACTAAGCTTTCCAATTAATCAGGATATCATGAACACATTGGTTCCAGATGATTATGATATTGAAGTTTGGGTTACTATGAATGATGGTACACAGGCTATCTTTCCAAGTGATGGAACGTTAGGATTTTCAATTGAAGAGAACCTCATGAGTGATACTGGTGAAGTAATCCCGACAATCACTTTGAATGATTTTCAGCAACAATTTAATGATTTGAGTAATCAAATGGAGAATGCGGTTCATAATGTTCAAAAGGGTGATCAAGGTAACCCTGGTAATGGTATTAAGTCTGCTAACAATCAGTATCAGTTAAGTGATTCACCAGTTACAGTTCCCACAGGGGGCTGGTCAGATACTATTTTGGCAACAACTGATCAACTTCCTTATCTGTGGACTAAAATTATTTTTATCTACGATGACGGAACAACTAAAGAAACTAATTTTGTTTCCAGCCGAGGTGATACCGGTAGTCAGGGGCCAATTGGACCAGTGGGACCACAAGGAAAACAAGGAAATGGTTTGGTTGTTAGGGGGAAAGCTGATAAAGAGGAAAATTTACCCACAACGGGTAACAACCAGGGTGATGGTTACTTAGTTGGAACAGACTTATATATCTGGATAGATGGTTCATGGCAAAATATGGGGAGTATTACGCCTGATTTAGCTGATTATGTAAAAGTGGCTGATATGAACAATGCTTTAAACACTAAAGTTAATGTTACTGACATGCGCAAGCCTGCTAGTGATGTAGCTGGGATTGAAGAAGTTAACGCTAAGCAGGATGCAATTGGGTATACGCCTGCTGACGATAGTAAAGTTGTTCATGATAATCATGATGGAACGATAACTGCTAATGGAACTGTCTTCAACCTTTTAAATTCTTTAAGTGCTTCATCGATTCCTCAAAACCCAACTAAAGACTACAATACTCTTCCACAAGGACTTGCTTTGATGTCGGAAGTTAACGGAGAACCGGCCAACATGCCTCCGGTTAAATCAACCTATTTGACGCTGACAATCGCTTCTAGCTTTGCAACCGGCCGTAAGCGTCAACTGGCGTGGTTAGACGCGGGTGCTAATTCGTCTAACAATAATTACACCTACATTAGATATTGTGTTGGAAATACTTGGTCATCATGGGATTCAATTCCAACAAGCACTCAAATAAGTAGTTTGATTCCGTCTACCATCGCAGATACGACTAAGGATGCCAATTTTACAAGAAAACTCCAAAAGTCTGGAATTGACGTGGCAACCAAAACAGATGTTACAAATGCAGTTAATACTGCAACAAGTAATGTGGTTACAACTAATAAATTAGCAAACTTTACTGCAGGCCTGCAGTCAGGAGGTGTTTCAGTCGCTACTAGCGACGATTTGAAAAGCGTTGAAAACTCGGCTTGGCATCAGCTAAGTATGCCAGATTGTAATGGCATGAGAGGAATTACACTTCTTTATAGAAACTTTATATCAGATCATTACATGAATTTATACGCCTATGGTATTGCAATTAACTCAGGTATCAAAGGACCAACCATGCTTGACCTATCTTCACTTATTGACAAAATAGAATCCGTATCAGGAGTGGTAAGGGACACTGAGGGCGATGGATATCACATCTTCTATGATGATTCGTTAAGCAGTGTGCAAGGCGTAGTAGACTTAGTAGTGTCAGGAAATAAATTAACTCTGGGTACCAATGTTACTATTAACATGAATGATTCGGTAATAGTAAGCGGAGATGGCTCACCCTTTGCAAAAGTAAAATACGATAATTGGATTGGCTCATAGTTATTAAACAACGATAAAAAAAGGAGATAATAAATAATGTTTATCTATGTTACGTTTGATTCAAATGGTTTTGTTACTGATTATAAGAAAGTCGAGACCGATGGTTATACAAAGGTGTTCGTTTTAGATTCATGGATTAATCAGTTCGCTCAATACCCAGATAAGTTTAGATATGATGCAACTAATCAAAAATTACTTAATCCAGGTAACTTACCGAGTGTTTCATTGAACCAAGTAAGTACAGATGTAACAACCTTACAAACTCAGTTACAATCTTTGCAATCAACAGGTACGCAAACTGATTCACAATTGGGAGCTTTGGTAAGTAACATTTCAGTGGTTCAAGGACAAATTCTCGGAGAACTACAAAATATTCAAACTCAATTAAATGCTTCTGAAAAAGTAACTACTGTACCAGCAGCAAATACAACTAATTCACCAGCTTAATAAAAGGAGGTAATACAATGTTTAATATTGATTGGCACGGAATGCTTAAAATTGAATATGATAACGGTTGGTTATCTTATGATAAATTGAAACTGTTCGTTGGTTGGAATGAATTAACAAAAGATCAGTTTACTGATATTACTGGTAAGAATTATGACACAGGGGTGGAAAATTCATCAACTGCTTCTTAATTGACGGTCAGTTGAGTACACTCACATGTAGACGTTTTTTGGAATGCAAGTTTAATTAAATTAAAGTCCGTCACTTTTTTGGAACAGTGGTATAATCATTTTCGTAGGCATTAACCCCTTTAGTGCCTACGCATTCGAACATTCATCTGAGCATTTATGAATGCCATGCTCATACATTCCCCTCAATGTATGTGATGTATACACGCCCGTCATAAGATGGGCGTGTTTGTTTTTAATAATTAGTTGTTACGACTATATAATCGTGATACAAAGTGTTTGTGGAATTCCATTCCTCCAAGAAGGAATTTCATATTCTTCAATATGATATGAATTGAGGACGCCCTTTAAAGCGGGGCGTTTTCTTTTACACAAATTTTATGGAGGTAATTTTATGTACACACAAATTGTCGATATTTTTAATTCTCTTAAAGCAACCGGACTGGTTGCTTTTTTAATTGCTGTAATTCCAGCAACTTACAAATTGGTTAAACCGTTGATTGAAGCTAAAATTAAAACTGAAAAGAATACTCATATCAAGCAAGGGATGGAATTAGGCTTGAAATTAGCAAATGCTTTCGTTCCTGTGGTGGCAAGTATGCCTGCTTTAAGTAACTCAGATCGCAAAAAGGCGGTTAATCAATTTGTTGATTCTGGCTTAAAAGAGTCCGGCTTTAATTTTAAAGCAGAAACAATTGAAGGATTAGCAGAACAAGCTTACCAGTATTATAAACACACTCTAAAGGGAGATAATCACAAAGCACCTGTTACTCCGGCGCCTACAAATGACGTTACACCCGACGTTCCAGTCGATGACGATCCGGAAGTATTTAACGAACCCCAATCATCTGAACAAAAGTAGGAAGTGACTAAAATGACAAAAAAGGTTGCTGATTTATCTGCTTACCAAGGCAGTTCTGAGACCTACATGAAATTTTTAAAAAGTCACGGAATTGATACCACGGTGGTTAAATTGACGGAAGGCACTGGATACATTAACCCTAAAGCTAGAGAACAAGTGGCTAACGGATTCAAAGTATTTGGTACTGTGAGTGTTTATCATTTCTTTCATGGTCATGGTTCATCAGAAGCTAAGTATTTCTTAGCTTGGGTAAAAAGCTTTGGGTTGGATAAATCCACAGTCTTGGCCTTAGATGTGGAAGCACAAGACCTTCCTTGGAAGACCACACCCGAAGTAAATGTCTTTTTAAAGGAGTTAAAAGCCAACGGTTTTACCAACGTTATTACTTATGGATCCGGTTCATGGTTTGCTGAAAAGCGAATTGATCGAGCGAAACTTATTGATAAGCATATTTGGGTAGCAGCGTATGGTGTTAGTCAACCGGGAATTGATAATGCGAATGCCTGGCAATATACCGATAACTATGATGGATTAAAGGTTGACGCCAGCTTAGATTTTGATGGTTCACTGTCCGGAAGTGGGGTAGTTATTAAACCTGCTAAACCGGAATATTATCAAACTCCAGGCCTATACGAAGCAACACAAAGCGTGATTCACCAATTTAACGATGCTGAATTCAAGTCTAAACGGCATACTCGTCTGATTAAAGGAAGTCGATTCTATGCTACCCCAATAAGATATGGTGAGATTTATCGACTTTCTACGCCAACTGGGTACTATACAGCTAATAAGGACAAGGTTAAGTTTATCTTTGCGGTAAAGGCTGGTGGTAAATAATGACGGCAGTTCCTGATGAAATCAATATGACTAAAATGCTCATTGGCATTAAAGAAGATATTTCTTCCATTAAACAACAGCTGAATGATCAGGCTGATTTGAATGCTAAAACAGATAAAGCTTTGGCTAAGTCTATTGAAAATGAACATCGAATTGATAATCTTACACATATTAACTATGCATTAATTTCTTTAGTGGCAGCGGGGATTTTTGTACCGTTGATTATTTATTTAATTGAGAAATTTATGTGAGATGAATCCCCCTTGAATGATTATGGGGGGGAGTACATATATTGGTATATATTAATTAATATTATTTTGTGCTTTTGATAATATTATGCATATATTAGCTTTTGGTTATTGAACTATCATTTTTGAGGACAAAATAGCTAATAACGGTCAAATAACGGCCAATTAAAATTATAAATGCCTTTATATCAACGTTTGTAAGGGACATCTGTGCCTGCAGTCGGCATGACGTATCACCGAGAAAATAGAGGACATTAACGAGAATGATTTCGTTGATGTCCTCTATTTTTTTACCATCAATAACTCCATCAATGTTCAATTGCCTCTATTTGTAATAGTTGTTTGAGCATGTAACGATCCAATGACAGGAACCTTCAAATTGGTATATACACCATATCCTTTATTGGTACATATCGATTGATAACGCTTAACACCCGGTAAACAGTGGCTTTGACATAATAAAAAGTCAAAAATAAACCTTGTGGTACATGCAAATTAGTTGTATCCTGTATGGGTACACAAAAATGTTATTGGGAGTGGAGAAAATGAAAAAAGTATTAGTAATGTGTGAAAGTGGCATTTCAAGTCATTTCTTAGTCAAAGCTGCTCAACCATTTATCGAATTGTATGGAGCAGACATTCAAATGATTGCAACAGATATTAATAGTGCTAAAGACTTTTTGGATCAAAACATTCAACTTGTTTTAGTAGCACCACAAGCATCTTATCGCGAGAAAGAATTACAAATGTTTGGGAACAAGGTCCAAGTTAAAACAATTCCGGATGATATCTATGGTTGGGGCAATGGTGAAAAGCTCGTTAAGCTGGTTATGAACCAATTGTCTCCCGTTGAGGTTGGATAATGACCACCGAACGTTTAAATCAGATCTCGATGCAAATGCTCACTTTGTCCGGCAACGCCAAAAAACTGTTAACTGAAGTTTTAGATGATTTAGCTAATCCGGACACTCCAAGTGGGGATCATCAAGCTAAGTTGAACCAAACACATCAATACTTAGTCGATGCGCATAAGCAGCAAAATTTGGTGACAGCCGAAATCAATCATGTAACGTATTCCGTTCTGTTTGCCCATGCTCAAGATACTTTGATGAATACTGAGACGATAGAATTTATTATTAAAAAATTTATTCCGATCCTTCAGAATCAAAATTAAACGACTTATGAGATTATTATTAAAAATTGAATATCATTTTTATTGCTTGCTATAGCGCGAAATTCTTGTTGCATATAACATCAACCCATTATGACCATGTTGAATTATAATTCATTGTGTCATATAATGGTCTGTATGATTTATTCTTGTAATGAACGTCAGGAGTAATTAAAAATCAAAAATCTAATCTGATTAACTCGTTTTGTTAATAAGATTAGATTTATTTTTTGGAGGGTATCACATGCAACAACAAGATCAAACAGACCAGGAACGGCGTGCTGACACATCGTTCTTTGGTCAACCACGGGGGCTGTCAACCCTGTTCTTTACTGAAATGTGGGAACGATTTAGTTACTATGGAATGCGTGCTATTCTTCTTTATTACATGTATTTCAGCGTTACAAAGGGTGGACTTGGATTCGACCAGTCATTAGCTGCATCGATCATGGCAATCTATGGTTCCCTGGTTTATTTAACATCCGTTATTGGTGGATTTGTAAGTGATCGTATATTAGGAAGCCGACGCACCGTCTTTTATGGTGGTGTTCTGATTATGCTTGGACACATTGCCCTTTCGTTACCAATGGGAGCTCCAGCATTATTTGCTTCAATCCTGTTAATTACTGTTGGTACCGGACTTTTAAAGCCAAACATCTCTGAAATGGTTGGTGGCTTGTATACCGAGTATGATAACCGTCGTGATTCTGGATTTACCATCTTCGTTTTCGGTATCAACCTGGGATCATTCATTGCACCACTGCTGGTTAGTTGGCTTGGATTCAACGTTAACTTCCATCTTGGCTTTTCACTTGCTGCTATTGGAATGTTCTTTGGCTTGCTTCAGTACATTCGTGGTGGTAAAAAACATTTGCCAAGTTCAAGCCTGTACCCAAGTGATCCACTTGAACCCAGCGACGCAAAGAAATTATCTATTCGAGTTGGATTAGGGGTTGTCGTCTTTGCATTGATTCTTTTATTAATGCAGGCAATGGGCAGCTTATCACTTAGCTCATTTATCTCTCTTTTGAGTATTATCGCAATTGCAACGCCTATCGTTTACTTCATTATCATCATCTCCAGCAAGAAGTTGTCGGACACTGAACGTTCACGAGTGATTGCATACATTCCATTGTTCATCGCTGCCGCAATCTTTTGGGCAATTGAAGAGCAGGGATCCGTTGTTTTGGCGTTGTTCGCTGAAAACCAGACCAACAATAACTTCTTTGGCATTTTCAACATTCCTGCCGGTTGGTATCAGTCTTTGAACCCATTATTCATCATGCTTTACACACCATTCTTTGCATGGATGTGGATGAAATTGGGTAAAAAGCAGCCTAGTTCTCCATCCAAGTTTTCACTTGGACTGGCAATTGCCGGTTTATCATACCTGTTCATGGTCCTTCCAGTCATGCTATT
Organism: Lentilactobacillus kefiri; assembly: GCF_009739535.1. Taxonomy (GTDB): domain Bacteria; phylum Bacillota; class Bacilli; order Lactobacillales; family Lactobacillaceae; genus Lentilactobacillus; species Lentilactobacillus kefiri. The sequence goes on along the minus strand of NZ_CP029971.1, from coordinate 2,401,804 downwards.
CGGTTCTCAAGCACGGGTAAGTCCTTTCTGGTTGCTCGGAAGCTGGGCAATCGTCGAAGTTGCCGAATTACTCATTTCACCAATTGGCCTTTCTGTTACTACCAAGTTGGCGCCAAAAGCATTTGAATCTCAAATGATGAGTATGTGGTTCTTGGCTGACTCTGCCGGACAGGCCGTTAACTCACAAATTGTTAAATTCTATACACCTGAAAATGAAATCAACTATTTCATGATTGTGGGATTAGTTGCCATCATTGCTGGTATTTTACTGGCATTCCTTGTTAAACCGATTAAGCGTTTAATGGAAGGTGTCAATTAGCTTCATAATTGTATGAATGTGTTATCCTAATTTGGATAGCACATTTTTATTTTGGGGAGAAATGATGATGGTAAAGATCGCCACGTCCAGTGATAACCATTTTGATTTAAATAAAGTTGAGATTGACTCAACGATCAAGGAACAGGCAAAGTACTTAAAAGACCAACAGGTTGACTACTACCTGATTGCCGGGGACTTGTTTAATGATTTTCAGAAGTCGCTGGCCTATGTCAAACAGCTGTCTAAAGCGGTGGCTCCGGTAAAGGTCTTCTTTATCGCCGGAAATCATGACATGATTCGAAATGTCACTTATGAGGAATTGGAAGACGGTTCGTGGCCAGGCTACTTGAATAATCGATTTGTTGATGTACCTGGAACCGATTATCGAATTATTGGGATGAATGGGTGGTACGACTACACTTTTGCGGTAAACGAGGATAAGACTGAAGCCGAATTTCATCGCTGGAAAATGGCCTATTGGATAGATGGTCTTATTTCGCAGCCTATGAGCGATCCAGACCGGGAACGAATAGTTATTAACAATTTAAAAAAACAGCTTCAGAAAGCCAAAATAGCGGGTAAAAAGGTTATTCTAATGACGCACTTTGTTCCCAACCAAAGATTTATCCACTATACCAGCGATTTTCGCTTTTGGAACATGGCCAATGCGATGATGGGGAGTGTGCACTTTCAAAAGTTGATCAATGACTATCGAGTGGACACGGTTATTTTTGGCCATACCCATCAACGGCTTAAACCCGTGAAAATAAATCACACAATTTATTACAATGCAGCGGTGGGGTACCACAATCGCCGTCATAATGAATGGCAGACCAATCATTTTATTTCAGAATGGCAGAATCAATTAAAAATCTTCGAGATTTTTTGATAATGCGCTTGACGGAAGCACGAAAATTTTGTATTATTATATTCGTTGGTTTGATAGCAAACACTCTTTTGGAGGGGTAGCGAAGTCTGGCTAAACGCGGCGGACTGTAAATCCGCTCCTTCGGGTTCGGTGGTTCGAATCCACTCCCCTCCATTTTTATTATTGGGCTATAGCCAAGAGGTAAGGCAACGGGTTTTGATCCCGTGATGCGCTGGTTCGAACCCAGCTAGCCCAATTTCAAACGTCCATGACGACAGGAACTCGTCATGGGCGTTTTTTTGTCCTTTTAAATATCAACCAATTTGATATTGCAAAATATGCCAATTTCCGCTATTGTCAGAGTTAGAAGAATTGGAATAGTCCGATTATACATTTAGGAGGCGCATCATGAAAATAGGCTTTATCGGTGTTGGGGCAATGGCTCAAGCCATTATTCAAGGTTTACTGAAAGCACAATTTGTTCCATCACAAGACATTTTGGTACACAGTGCACATCAACAACATTACGAAAAATACGCAGAACAATTTGGCTTAACTGCCGAACCAACCAATCAAGCGGTTGCTAAAGACAGTGATTTAGTTGTTTTGGCGGTTGTCCCAAAAATTGCAGCGGATGTTTTAGCTGAAATTCGCGGTGAACTATCACAGAAAAAGACGTTGATCTCAATTGTTTCTGGCGTTTCACTCAACCGATTAGAGGAACTGACCGATTACAATCTGCCGATTCTTCGCAGCCTGCCCAATATTAATTCAGAGTTCGGCCAAGGAATGACCGCGGTTGCTGCCAATGAAAATCTGACTGGCGATCGCAAAGCCCAGGCAATTGCGATGTATGAAGCAACGGGCAGCGTCAGTGAGCTTGATGAAAGCCAATTTGCCGCATTCAGCGCAATTTCCGGGAGTGCTGTTGCCTATGTTGATTTCTTCATTGATAGTTTGAGTCGGGCAGGGGTTAAATATGGTTTCAGTAAGGAAATGGCCACTAAGATTGCTGCTCAAACAACCCTTGGGTCTGCCCATGCTTTAATGGCTTCAAAGAAGAGCCCCGCTGAAATGATCGACAAGGTTTGTTCCCCTGGTGGCGATACAATTGCTGGGATCCTCGCGATGGAAGAAGCAGGATTCCTGCCATCTGTCATTAAAGGAATTGATGCAACAATCGCAAAATCAACGGGCAAATCATAAAAAGGGCTTGGCGATAAAGAATGGTAAGAGTATTGCTTCATGCAAAGATTCACACGGGAAATCGAACGATTCCGGATGGCTTTATCAGATTTAATAAACAGATTATTTCTGTTGGCCCTTTTAACAAATATGTCCGGCTGCCCAAAGATCAGATTAAAGACGTAAGTGGGATAACCGTTGTTCCGGGTTTTATTGATATCCACACCCATGGTGGTTATGGGGCGGACTCGATGAATCCTGATCCGGAAGTGATTAGTCATTTTGTTGACCAAATGGCTCAAGAAGGAGTCACCAGCGTCTTTTTGACAACCATGACGCAGAGTGCGCTGGCAATTTCAAAAAGTATGGCTAACATCAAAAAGGCTGCGGAAATCAACCCTAAGATTCAGGGAATCCATCTTGAAGGCCCCTTCATATCCCCGGCGCATAATGGTGCCCAACCGATCAAACTGATCCAACCGATGGATGTTAAAAAGCTGGCGACGTGGTACAAACTTTCTGGTGGCCTCATTAAGCTTGTGACTTATGCACCGGAAGAAAAGTGGGATCCCCGCCTGGAAGATTATTGTGACGTTCATCATATTCGGTTGGCAGTTGGCCATAGCGATGCGACCTACCAATTGCTTCAAAACCTTCAAATCCAGCATGTCACCCATTTGTATAATGCCCAACGTGGCTTTCATCACCGGGAGGTTGGGGTAGTTGGTTATGCCATGCTATCCGATACGGCAAAAGTTGAATTAATTTGTGACGGGTTTCATGTTGCCCCGGAGGCCGTTAAAATTGCCTACAAAACGATCGGGCCTAATCGGCTTGAATTAATCACCGATTCAATGGAAGCCAAGGGCATGCCTGATGGCATCTATCAATTAGGCGGACAAGTTGTGGAAGTCCATGGTGGCAAGGCAACAATGGCCAACGGTCATTTAGCCGGATCAGTTCTCAAATTTTCAGATGCATTTAAAAATATGATCAAATTTACCAAGTGCTCCGTTGCTTCAGCGGTCAAAATGAGCTCGACCAATCAGGCAAATGAATTTCACCTAACTCACAAGGGATTCCTAGAGGAAGGGTATGATGCCGACATAAATTTGTTTGACAATCACCTAGACCTTATGGCAACGTATAGTTATGGGAAATTAGTGAAAAAAGACTAAGGGAGTTGGTATCAGTGGGTTTACCAATTTATATTCAAATTCATAATGAAATCAAACGCAATATTGAAGCCAATAAGTGGAAAATTGGTGATCGAATTCCCTCTGAGCGTGAATTATCAACTGACTTCGGTGTCAGTCGGATGACTTTACGTCAAGCCATTCAGACCTTGGTTGATGAAGGAATCCTTGAACGACGGGTTGGCTCAGGAACTTTTGTCGCCAATCAAAAAGTTCAGGAAAAAATGTCTGGTGTGACCGGATTTACTGATCTCATGCTGGCTCAAGGCAAACAGCCATCCAGCAAGACAATTTCGTATCACACGATGGAACCTTCATTAAGTGAAATGGAAAAGCTAAATATTACCCAGGATCAATCCGTTTTACGGATGGAAAGAATTCGTTATGGGGATGAAGTGCCGATTTGTTTTGAAGTCGCTACTGTTCCCGAAAACATTGTCGATGGTTTGGAAAAATCAGAAGTGACCAGTTCACTTTACCGAACCTTGGAACAAAAGAAGGATCTTCAAATTGGCAAAGCTCAGCAGACCGTTTCAGCAATGTTAGCTTCGGAACGAATTGCCGAGTATTTGAAAATTAAACGTGGCGACGCCATTTTAAGACTGCGCCAAATTACATATTTGCAGGATGGCAGACCATTTGAGTATGTTCGAACGCAATATGTGGGCGATCGATTTGAGTTTTATTTGGAAAAAGAATAATAACGAGATCTGGGTTTGATCCAGAGCATGAAATAAAAAATATTGATGAACGGATCTTGTTCATCAATATTTTTTACTCATTAAGATTCATCGATAATCACTTTGATAAGGAGTTAAACATGCAAGTTAAAATACTTTCAAAAGAAAACCGAACCCCCAGAATGCTTGCTCAATTAGTCAAGGTGTGGGAATCTTCAGTCAAAGAAACCCATCACTTTTTGTCGGCTGACGAAATTCAGCAGATTAAACCCGATGCGATTGCTGCCCTAAAATCGGTTCCAACTTTAGCTGTTATGCTTGATGCTGGAGATTCTCCGGTTGGGTTTATGGGGATTGCCAAGAATCAACTTGAAATGTTGTTTATTGCGCCTGGTCATCGTGGTCAGGGGATTGGAAAGCAATTGATCCAGCTGGGGATAACCAAGTATGGGGTCACCCAAACAACCGTTAACGAACAAAACACCCAGGCACTTGCCTTTTATCAACACATGGGCTTTTCCACGATTCAACGTTTCCCAATTGACGATGAGGGGAGACCATACCCATTGTTGAAAATGGCATTATCATCTACCAATCAATAAAAGAACTCAGACATTTTCTAATGTCTGAGTTCTTTATTTGTTTAAAGTTTCGTTTTTGTGATCTTTCTTTTTGGGCTTATCGTAACGGCTGGCATAAGTTGTTCTGATCAAATCGGTGACCCATGTCATGAAGACGGCAACGACCGCAAAGATAATCCATGAAGTCCAGTCGCGGTAGCCGCCAATCTGTCTTTCAATAACCATAAACAAAACAAAATAGATGACATACATACTCAATCTGGGAAGTCTTAGATAACTGGTAACGTATCCCAATGCCCAGATTCCGAGGATACCATATTGACTGTCTTGAATTGGCTGCTCATGGTCAATCAGATTCCAAACAATTCCGACCATTGTCAAAGCAATAATGAAATAAGTCAGGTTTTTAGCAGAAATTTGTTTCATGTTAACCACCTTAGTTTTTTTTAGAAAATTTTTGCTTGATAATCTGCCACAAATACTTTGGCAGGACCATTAGTCGGCCAATTCGACTGGGTTCTTTAACCACTCGGTACAGCCATTCCAAATGCATTCGCTGCCAGGCTTTGGGGGCTCGTTTAACGGTTCCGGTTAAGACATCAAAGGATCCACCAATCCCGATCCAGAGCCCGTCGGAAGCGGAACGGTTTTTGTCAATAAATTCTTCTTGCTTGGGGTAACCGGTTGCCACAAACACCATGTCGGGCTTTGTCCGGTTAATGTCGTGGACAATATTTCGGTCGTCGCCAAAATAACCATCGTGGGTGCCTGCAATCGTCAAAAATGGATAATCTTTTTCGACGACTTTTCTCAGCTTTCGAATGACGGCCGGCTGGGCGCCAACAAAATAAGCCGATTTTTGGTGGGCATTTCCCCATTCGAGTAGATGAACAAACAAATCATAGCCGGTTACTCTTTCGTGTAGGGGTGTCTTCAACATTTTGGCACCAATGATAATGCCAATTCCGTCTGGAATAATGTAGTCGGCCGTTTGAATTAATTTTTCATATGATGGATCACTTTTTGCATACATCACAATTTCCGGGTTGGCAGTTACCACAAATGTATTGGTGCCATCATTAATTCGTTTATGTAAAATGTTTTGAAACGCTTTTTCAGTGGTATTTAGAAAGTGAATTCCTAAGATATCAACGGTGTTAGCGGTACTTTGGTTGTTCATAATAACTCCTTCAGGCATGATAAATTTTGAAACACTCACATTGTTTTTGTTAATAATCGTAAAAATGATAGAATATATACTAATTATATAACAAATCTCCGGGGAGGATATTGACACAATATGTCAGAACACGATAATTTAACACTTCATACCGATTTTTACGAAATCAACATGATGGCAACTTACTTTGAGAAACACATGGAAAATCGAAAGGCGGTTTTCGAAGTGTTTTTCCGAAAGCTGCCGTTTGGAAATGGGTATGCGGTATTCGCCGGACTTGAACACATTATTCAGTATATTGAAAATTTGAAGTTCAATGATGATGATATCGATTATTTACGACAAGTAACAGATTATCCTGACAGTTTTTTAGAATACTTAAGAAACTTTGAATTTAAGGGATCCATCAAATCCGCTTATGAAGGCGACATTGTTTTTGCCAACGAACCGATTTTGCAGGTTGAGGGGAGCTTGTGTGAATGCCAGTTGGTCGAAACCGCCATTTTGAATATGGTGAACTATCAGACTTTAATTGCCACCAAAGCATCCAGAATCAGAACGGTTGCCGGTGATGATCCGCTGATGGAATTCGGCAGTCGTCGAGCACAAGAGGTTTCCGCAGCCCTTTGGGGGACGCGAGCCACAATCATTGGTGGTTTTAACGCCACTTCAAATGTTTTAGCAGGCAAAAAGTTTGGAATTCCAATTAGTGGAACCCACGCCCATTCACTCGTTGAATCTTTTGGTAACGACTACGATGCCTTTAAAGCATACGCAAAAACGCATCATGAATGTGTTTTTCTTGTCGACACTTATGACACTCTCAAGAGTGGGGTTCCCAGCGCAATCAAAGTTGCCAATGAAATGGGCGACAAGATTAATTTTGCCGGTGTTCGCCTGGATTCCGGTGATATGGCTTATCTTTCCAAGCGAGTCCGGGAAGTTCTCGATAATGCCGGTTATCCAAACACTAAGATTTACGCATCAAATGATTTGGATGAAACAACGATTGCCAGCTTGAAGATGCAGGACGCCAAAATTGACGTTTGGGGTGTTGGGACCAAAGTGATTACCGCTTTTGATCAACCAGCCCTTGGCGCAGTCTACAAGATGGTTTCCGTTGAAGATGCTAATGGCAAGATGATTGATACAATTAAAATTTCTGGGAATGCCGAAAAAGTTTCGACACCTGGTAAAAAGCAGGTTTGGCGGATTACCGATAGTAAGGATGGCAAGTCGGAAGGTGACTATGTCACATTGGCCGATGAAGATCCCCGCAAAGAAAAGTCGATTTTTATGTTCCATCCAAACTACACTTACATCAATAAAACCGTTGAAAAATTTGATGCAATTCCACTTCTCAAGCCAATCTTTGAGAATGGCCAGTTGACTTATAAACGGCCAAATTTAAAGCAGACCGTTCACTACGCTGAAAAAGAGCTGGCATCTTTGTGGCCGGAATACAAACGGGAACTGAATCCGCAAAAATATCCAGTTGACCTGTCACAAAAGTGCTGGGATAACAAACGTGATATTATTGAAAAGATCCGTAACTACATTAACGATATTAAATACTAAATATAAAATGAGGGATGGACATGAGAGCCAAACAACAAGAAATCATTAAGACGTTAAAAGTGCAACCGACAATTGATCCACAGAAGGAAGTTCGCCGAAGTGTCGACTTCTTAAAGGCTTACCTGAAGAAATTTACATTCTTGAAAACACTTGTTTTGGGAATTTCCGGTGGCCAGGATTCGACTTTGGCCGGGAAATTGTCTGAAATGGCAATTTCTGAATTACGGGATGAAACCGGCGATGCCAGTTACCAATTTATCGCGGTTCGGCTTCCTTATGGTGTTCAAGCTGATGAATCAGATGCTTTGGAAGCAATCAGCTGGATGAATGCCGACAAGGTCGTCAAGGTGAATATCAAGCCAGCTGTCGACGCGGCAGTGGCTTCTGTTGAAGCAAATCATATCGAAATTGACGATTTCAACAAAGGCAACATTAAGGCTCGCCAACGAATGATCGCCCAATATGCGATTGCCGGCGCAAAATCCGGTGCCGTGGTTGGAACCGACCATGCCGCCGAGGCCGTGACCGGGTTTTATACCAAATTTGGTGATGGTGCGGCTGATATTACACCCTTATGGCGTTTGGACAAGGAACAGGGCAAGCAGCTGTTGAAGTTACTGGGCGCTCCTGAACATCTTTATGAAAAGACACCAACTGCCGACTTGGAAGACAATCGGCCAGCATTGCCTGATGAGGTTGCTTTGGGAGTCACCTATCAAGACATTGACGCTTATTTGGAAGGCCGCCAAGTTTCTGATAAGGCTGCCGAGACCATCGAAGGTTGGTACAACAAGACTCAGCACAAGCGTCATACACCAATTAACGTTTACGACACTTTTTGGAAGTAGATTTTTAGTGACTTTTCATTAGTCGTTCGGTATAATTACGATAAACAAAGGGAGTAACCAGCAATTACGATTGCGATTATCTCGTCAACGTGAAATACTCGTATTTCCGGGATAAATCTTAAATGGTGAGACTTATGAATTCTTTTAGCGAGGAATTTGTAGGTCTCTTTTCTTTTAGAGGAGGAAGTAGATGAAACAGGAGAAGAAGATGTTTTACCAACGGACGGTCGATGATGTGATGAGCCAGATGAAAGCTCATCCGACCGGACTAACTGATCAGGAAGTCAAAGATCGGCGGCAGCAGTTTGGTGCCAACAAACTGACTTCAAAGCGCCGGACAACACTGATTGAAAAGTTTATTGCCCAGTTCAAAGATTTAATGATTATCATTTTGATTGTTGCCGCGGTGATTGCCGGGTTTGCCGGTGAAACGGTGGACGCCGTGATTATTTTGGCGGTGGTCATTTTAAATGCCATCTTTGGGGTGTTTCAAGAATCCAAAGCCGAAAATGCGATTGATTCACTTAAAGAAATGTCTGCGCCAATGGCGACCGTTCTGAGGAACAATCAATCCAAATCTGTGAAAAGTGAAGACATTGTTCCCGGCGACATCGTCCTTTTAGAGGCAGGAGATGTTGTTCCTGCCGATATTCGACTCACCGAAGCCAATTCCCTTAAAATCGAAGAGGCTGCCTTGACAGGGGAATCTGTGCCGGTTAACAAGCAGGTTGATCCGATTACGGAAAAAGATTTGCCTTTAGGAGATCGGAAAAACCTTGGATTTATGAACAGTAACGTGACATCCGGTCGGGCGACCGGAGTTGTTATTGGCACGGGGATGAATACCGAAGTCGGTAAAATTGCTCATATGCTTAATACAACTGAAGAAACCACTACGCCATTGCAGGAAAACCTGAAATCTTTGGGTAAAATGCTGACAGTTTTAATTTTGATTATTGCGGTCATCGTGTTTGCCGTTGGAATGTGGCGTGGTCAGGAAAGCCTGATTAATATGCTGCTGACAGCCATTTCACTAGCTGTGGCCGCAATTCCTGAAGGACTTCCGGCAATTGTGACGGTTACCTTGGCCCTTGGAACTCAGCAAATGGCAAGACACCGGGCATTGATTCGCAAATTGCCTGCCGTGGAAACCCTTGGTAGTACCGACGTGATTGCGTCAGATAAAACCGGGACCTTAACCCAAAATAAAATGACCGTCGAAAAAGTGTTCTTGAATGATCAACTTCAAGACTCTGCCGATGCCCATTTATCTCTAAAAGATCGTTTAGCTCAAATTATGGTCTTGAATAATGATACCAAGTACCAAGAAAAAGAACTGGCGGGGGATCCAACCGAAACGGCGTTGGTTGCCTTTTACCTAAATAAAGACGAACCGGTCCAACAATTTGTAAATGCTCATCCACGATTGGCTGAAATTCCTTTTGATTCCGAGCGAAAATTAATGTCAACCTATAACAAAATGGATGACGGCAAGATTTTGATGACCATGAAGGGTGCCCCTGATCAACTATTGCAACGGGTTACCAAAATTCAAGACGGTGATCAGGTTCGAGATATAACAGATGATGACCAAGTCTTGATCCGTTCTACCAATCATGATTTGGCAACTCAGGCCTTGCGGGTTCTGGCGTTTGCCTATCGGTTTGTGGATGATGTTCCAACGGATTTAACTTCTAATGCTCAGGAACACGATATGATTTTTGTCGGCCTGATTGGAATGATTGATCCGGAACGTCCAGAAGTGGCTCAAGCGGTTGCCGAAGCTAAATCTGCCGGGATCAAGTCAATTATGATTACCGGTGACCATCAAGATACCGCGCAGGCAATTGCCAAACGGCTGGGAATTTTAGGCCGTGGTGACAATCCCGGCGGTAAGGTCATCAACGGTGCTCAGTTGGATGAAATGTCAGATGATCAATTTAATAAAGAAGTGACTGATATTTCGGTCTACGCCCGAGTGGCGCCCGAACATAAGGTTAGAATCGTCAAAGCATGGCAGAATCAGGGCAAAGTGGTTGCCATGACCGGTGACGGTGTCAACGACGCGCCGGCTTTAAAGACTGCTGACATCGGTGTTGGAATGGGAATTACCGGAACCGAAGTTTCAAAGGAAGCTTCCGACATGGTTTTGGCTGATGATAACTTTGCGACAATCGTTACCGCTGTTAAAGCCGGTCGAAAAGTCTTCTCCAACATTCAAAAATCACTGCAGTATCTTCTATCTGCCAACTTGGGAGAAGTTTTGACCTTGTTCGTGATGACCATGATGGGCTGGCAGATTCTGGCACCGGTTCAGATTTTGTGGATTAACCTGGTAACCGATACATTTCCAGCAATCGCGCTGGGAGTTGAACCTGCAGAACCCGGGATTATGAAACGGAAACCACGTGGGCGGTCGTCAAACTTCTTATCCGGTGGGATTATGAGCAACATCTTATACCAGGGATTCTTTGAAGGCTTCATTACCCTTTGCGTTTATGCCTTTGCAATTACCAACCCAGTTCATGCATCCGAAGCTTTGGCGCATGCAGATGCGTTGACGATGGCTTACGCAACATTAGGGTTGATCCAACTGTTCCATGCCTTTAACTCAAAGACGATTCACGAATCAATCTTTAGAGTCGGCATGTTTAGAAACAAGTTCTTCAACTGGGCATTGTTGGGGTCGGCAATTCTGTTAATCATGACGATTGTTATTCCAGGCTTCAACTCGATGTTCCACGTGACTGAATTGACTGCTTCACAATGGCTGGTTGTCGTATTTGGCGGCTTTATGATTGTTGTTGTGACAGAAGTAGTAAAATATATTCAGAGACACATTTCTCATAAATAAAACAAATGGAGGACTGATATTTTGAAACCACAAGATATGCAACGATATGCAAAAACCGTTTCAGACGTCATTGACGCCACTTCAAAAAATGGTGAAGATTTAAACGATGACTATGAGACTTTACGAAAGGCAATTGATAACAACACACTTGCCGATTTAACCAGTGACCAGTTGAAAGGAATCAAGGACCATTTTCAATCCGGAACCGACAAATATAACGACAACGTTAACAAGCTTCAACAGGTTGCCGTACCGGTCAAGTTACTGGGAAAGCATAAGCTGCTGGTTCGGCACTATGAAGATTATGCCAACGCATGCCAGGCAATGACTGACAGCATTGATCCCGATGCAGCCAAGGTCGATGCCGACAAATTCAATCAGTCCGAAAAGGATCAGGAAAACAGTATCGCCAAGGTATCAAGTACCACGACGAGAATTATGGGACAAATTTAGCAAGTAAATTAAACAGGGCTTATGAGACCTGTTCGATTATGTAAAATTATATGAATCACTTGGGATGGTCGTCTTCGGACGATCATCTTTTTTACGAAAAAGTGGATGCATGCCTAGCTCTCAGCCACTTGCCATTCAGCCAGATATCTTTGAGAATTGCAGCCCAATTGCCGGGTTCTCTCTGCTATAATTAACTTTGACACTATTGATGAGGTGGAAGAAATGAACGAAACACTTGCGCATAAAATACAGCATGATTTACCACATATAAGAGAAAAACAAATCGTTGAAACTCTAAAGATGCTTGATGAAGGGGATACCGTTCCCTTCATTGCCAGATATCGAAAAGAACGAACTTCCAATCTTGATGAAGTTGAAATTAGAGATATTCAAGATGCTGCTCACCGGATTCAAACCCTGGATAAACGTAAGCAGGAAGTTATTAAGATCATCGACGAACAGCAACAGCTTACGCCGGAACTCAAAAAGAAAATTGAGCAGGCACCGGTCCTTCAACAAGTTGAAGACCTTTATCTGCCATACAAACAAAAGCGGCGAACCAAAGCCACCATTGCCAAGGAAAATGGTCTTGAACCGTTAGCCAAAGCAGCAATGAATTTTGCTTCCGACTTGAAACAGCAGGCCAGCCAATACATCAATCCGGATAAGGACTTGCCAGACGTTGAATCAGTTTTCGCCGGCGTTCATGAAATTATCGCTGAAGACGCCGGTGATCGCGCCGATTTCCGAGAATGGGTCCGCAACAATACCCAGCAGTACGGTCAACTGGTTGTCAAAGTCAAACGTGGCGGCAAGGACGTGGACGAAGATGGCACGTATCAACAATATTATGACTTCAGTCAACCAATTAAATCGATTCCATCATTTAGGACACTTGCGATTAATCGTGGTGAGAAGGAAAAGGTTCTAAACGTTAAAATCGAAGTCAATGAAGCCCCAATTATGTGGCATTTAAAGGCCAACACAGTTGGAAGTCATCAGGGCTTTGCCGCCGAGGTGGTCACTGATGCAATTGAAGACGCTTATCACCGTTTCATCGGACCCGCCATTGAACGGGAAATCCGCAAGCAGTTAACTGAAGTTGCTGCCGACCATGCGATTGATATTTTTGGCAAGAATTTGTACAACCTGTTGATGCAGGCGCCACTAAAAGGAAAAATTGTCATGGGCTTTGATCCTGCCTATCGGACCGGTTGTAAGTTGGCGGTTGTCGACCAAAATGGTAAATATTTGGACAAAACTGTTATTTATCCACATAAACCGGCAAGTGAAGCTAAACGGAAAGCGGCTAAAGGACTCTTTATTGATTTCATCAATAAGAATCACGTTGAAATGATTGCCATTGGTAATGGGACTGCCAGCCGTGAGTCGGAACAATTTGTGGCTGACGCCATTAAGGAAATTAAAACGCCAATCTATTACGTGATCGTCAATGAGGCAGGGGCTTCAGTCTATTCTGCCAGCCAAGTTGCCAGGGATGAATTCCCCGACTTCAGTGTTGAACAGCGATCAGCTGTCAGCATTGCCCGGAGAATTCAAGATCCGCTGGCTGAATTGGTTAAAATTGACCCTCAGGCAATTGGCGTCGGTCAATATCAACACGATGTTCCTCAAAAACAACTGGGAGAACAACTGGATCAAGTTGTTGAAACGGCGGTTAACCGGGTTGGCGTTAATTTAAACACTGCAAGTCCCGACTTACTGGTTCATATTTCAGGTTTGACCAAAACGACAGCCAAGAATATTGTGAAGTTTCGTAATGATTCGGGAGAGTTCAGCGCGCGTGCGGAGCTTAAAAAAGTTCCCCGATTAGGGCCAAAGGCATTTGAACAGTCAGTTGGATTCCTGCGGATTATTGGTGGGAAAAATCCCCTCGATAATACGGACATTCACCCCGAGAGTTATTCAGCTGCCAAAAAGTTAATGAAGAACCATGGCCTGGACATCAATCAACTTGGCGAACCGGCCGTTTCAGCAGCGTTAAGTAATCTCAATTTGGAACAGGAAGCCGAGACTGTCGGCGTTGGGGTCGAAACCTTGAAAGATATTGTCAAAGGTGTTGAAACACCGGGTCGTGATTTACGTGACGAGATGCCCGCACCCTTATTAAGAAAAGATGTTTTGACCATGGAAGACCTAAAGCCGGGGATGAAGCTCCAAGGAACCGTCCGCAATGTGGTTGACTTTGGGGTGTTCGTTGACATTGGTGTTAAACAAGACGGCTTGGTTCATATTTCGAAAATGAGCCGAACGTTTGTTAAAGATCCCAGCAAAGTGGCTTCAGTTGGCGATATTGTGACGGTTTGGATTGAATCAGTCGATCTCGATCGTCACCGAATCCAACTGAGCATGGTTGATCCGGAAGGTTAGGTGAATAGTTGATCGATGACAAATGAACAATTACAAAAAATGGTTGAAGATATTTCGATTAAATATTTTGCCAAGCCGTTCCGGCATCGGGCCTACTTTAATTCTCGGTTGAAAACGACGGGTGGACGATATCATTTAAACGATCACAATATTGATATCAACCCAAAGATGGACGACGGTCAAACACATGAAGTTTTAATCGGCATTATCAAACATGAATTATGTCATTATCACCTGCATTTGGCAGGGTACAGCGCCAAGCACAACACCAAACAGTTTAAACAGCTTCTCAAAGCCGTGGGTGGGTCCCGGTATGCGCCAAGAACCCAGACCCGAACGGCTCAAATTAAATATATTTATCGCTGTGAACGTTGCGGCTTGGAGTATCATAGAAGACGAAGAATCAATTTGGTAAAGTATGTGTGTGGACGATGCCACGGCAGACTTCACCTGGTTAATGAAATTCAGCAGCAGGGTGCGTAGGAAGGAGATTTCATATGGCAAAAATTATTATCAGAGTACCGGCAACCACGACGAATTTAGGTTCCGGTGTTGATTCGGTGGGATTGGCCCTGAAACTTTATTTCACCGTTATCGTTGAAGAGAAGACCGATGAATGGAAAGTCAATCATGCATTGGGCAATGACATCCCAACCGATGAGCATAATTTGATTGTTCAAACAATTTTAAAAGTGAACCCGGATATCCATCCACATCAGCTAACGGTCATTTCAGATGTTCCGATTGCTCATGGATTAGGATCCAGTACAACCGCCGTTGTGGCAGGTATTAAGATTGCCAATAAATTGGGCGATTTAGGATTAACCATCGACCAACAGGTTGATATTGGGGCTCGGATTGAAGGCCATCCCGAAAGTGTCGCCGCAGCTTTATTGGGAAATATGGTTGTTTCAACTTTCGATGGCGAAAAAGTCACTTCGGCCGCACTTCCGGTTCCAGCCATATCTGCTTTGATGTATATCAGACCAGATGGGGTGAGTGAAGTGGAAAGTCGAAAAAAGCTTCCTAAAAAGATTGATTACCCAGTAGCCGTTCACGCCAGCAGTAAAGAGAATGTGTTTATTGCCTTGGTTGCCCAGGGAAAATGGGATCAGGCAGTTCCAATGATTGAAAGCGATCAGCTGCACGAACCATACCGTAAAGAATTAGTTCCGGAAATTGATCAAATTCGATCAACCGCTCATAAACTTGGAATCTTTGGCACGTACCTCAGTGGTGCCGGTCCAACGGTTGCGACCTTGGGCGACAAGCCTTCATTGACGCAACTTCGGATTGATTTGGAACAACAAAATTTAAATGGTAGCTTGCGGTTACTTCAGGTTGATACAGAGGGTGCCACAGTTCGCGGAGAATAATTTCAAAAATCATTTGTCAATTGGCCAAATTTCTGCTATAATTTTTAATTGTTGATGCGGCCATGGCGGAATTGGCAGACGCGCAAGATTAAGGATCTTGTCGGGAATTATCCCGGTGGAAGTTCGAATCTTCTTGGCCGCATGGTTAAAGTTCGAATCACTATCATTTAAATAGTGATTCGGACTTTTTTATTGTGTGGCATGTGATCTTTTTTTCAAATAATAAATAATTGGGGTGCAGAAATGGACTATTTTATTTTTGATGTAGACGGAACGTTGATTGACACGGAAAAAATGTATATGTTACCTTTACACAAAACTTTACTTGAAAATGGCTATAACTTTTCATATGCCGACGTTGTTAAACTATTTGGCATCAATTCAATGGATACGGTTAAAATATTGGGAGTCAAAGATCCGGTCGATATTCGACAGAAATGGTTTGCCAAGATTAAGGACTACACCCAGTATGTTCACGTTTATGATGGCATTGAAGACGTCCTTAAGAACCTTCAGGCCAACCCGAACGTGAGGATGGCCATTGCGACATCGAAAGTTGAAGCGGAATTTCAACGGGATGTTACCAGATTTGGCTTGGACAAGTACTTTGATCAATTTGTTTTTTCAAGCGAGGTCAAGAAAGGTAAGCCGGCACCCGATATGATTCTGAAGGGGATTGAAAAGTTGCATGCCGATCCTAATTCGACCGTTTATATTGGTGATACCAAATATGACCTTCAAGCTGCTCATGCGGCTCACGTTAAGTTTGGATTAGCCGGCTGGCGGACACCAATGTCAGCGGACTTTACCGATACGGATTACTTTTTGAAAGAACCGGCAGATCTGTTAAAAATCGTCCATTCAAATTAGAAATTTAAGCAGAACTCGAACCGTGTTTTGTGATATATTTGGAGTACAGGCTACGTGAATTTTTAAGAAAATAGGTGAGATGATGATTTCAATTTTGGTTGTAAGTCATGGTGACTTTTCGAAAAGCTTAATTCAAACTGCAGAAATGATCGCCGGAAAGCAGCAGCAGGTATCATCAGTGTCATTGGCTGCTAATGATGGCGTAGATTCACTTTCAGCTAAGGTAGACACAGAGTTGTCCAAATTTCCTGAAAGCGCACCAACGTTGATTCTGGCCGATCTATGGGGTGGTTCACCATTCAACGCTGCAGCAAAAGTTGTTGCTAAAGATCCTCAGAAAACCGCATTGATTGCCGGTGTTAACTTACCGATTTTATTGGAAGCCTATATGGCAAGAAACTCATCATTAACCGAGTTGGTCAATAAAATTAATGAAATTGCCGGTGATTCTATCCGCCAATTCACAGTTCCCGCAGATGATGACGATTTAGGAGATGATTTGTTATGACAATGGATATTCGCCTTGCCAGGGTTGACAGCCGCCTGCTTCACGGACAGGTTGCCACTTTTTGGACCCGGGCAGTCAAGCCCAACCGAATCATGGTTGTTTCTGATTCAGTTGCCAAAGATCCACTGCGCAAGACCTTGATTACACAGGTTGCACCACCTGGTGTCAAAGCAAATGTTGTGACGATTAATAAAATGATTCGGGCATATTTTGATTCCCGGTTCGATTCTTTTAATACCCTTTTGTTGACTGAAACGGTTGGCGACATGTTGAAGTTGGCTGAAGGTGGGATTGATTTTTCAAAGATTGGTGTGAACATTGGCAGTATTGCTTATACCGACGGTATGACCATGCTGACGGACGCAATTTCAATGAATGAAGATATTGCCAAGCAGATCCGGACGTTGGCAACCGACTTTAAACTAGATGTTTGTGCTCAAAAAATTCCAGCTGAAAAGAAGGAAGACCTTTTAACGCTGTTAGATAAAAAGGGTTTTTAACAAGTAGAGGGAAAATACATGAGTGTCGTTTCAATTATTTTAATTTTACTGGTAGCATTTGTCGTTGGAATGGATGGAATTCTTGACGAATGGCAGGTTTATCAGCCAATTATCGCTTGTACCCTTGTGGGAATTGCAGTCGGCAATGCCACTGCAGGGATTATCCTGGGGGCAACTTTGCAGATGATTACAATTGGGTGGATCAATATTGGGGCATCGGTTGCTCCTGATATTGCTCTGCCTTCTGTTATTTCAGCACTGCTTGTTTGTGGACCGGCTGCACTAAGCATTAAACATGGCATTGCCTTGGCAATCCCGTTTGCGGTCATTGGTCAACTGCTGAATATTTGGATTCGAAAATTGACGGTTAAATTGGTTCATGATGCCGACCAAGCTGCGCAAAACAACCAAATTTCAAGGGTCGATCGACTACATTTAATCAGCTTGGGAATTCAAGGACTGAGAGTTCTGATTCCAACCATTTTGGTGATGTTGATTTCACCTCAATACATTCATCAGCTGATGCAGCAGGTACCAATGCTGATTACCAACGGGATTGCCGTTTCTGTTGGCATGGTTTCCGCAGTTGGATTTGCTAACTTGATTAATATGATGGTCAGCAAATTGTTGTGGATTTGGTTTGCCATTGGTTTTGTTATTGCCATTTTCACGCAGATCAACCTATTTGTGCTGGCCGCATGTGGTTTGGTAGTCGCCATTGGCTTTGTATGGTTAAAAAACAAGCGCCATGGTGCGTCTGGGGATAGTGGCAGTGATGACGATATGGATAGTTTTGACAAAGAACTTGATGACTTATAAAGCGGGTGGGGTTAAATGAATCATAATCAACAAGAAAACATAGGGTCAAAGAAGCCCATTCGCCTCCATAAAACTGATTTTTTCAAAATATTTTGGCGGTCAGGTGTGGAGCAGGGGTCATGGAACTTTGAGCGGATGCAAAATTTAGGCTTTGCTTACATAATGGCGCCCGCAATTAAACGGTTATATCCAGATCCGAGTCAGCGAAAAGCCGCAATGAAACGTCATCTGCAATTCTTTAACACGTCGCCGATCATGCAATCATTGATTACGGGTGTCGTTTTATCCATGGAAGAAGACCGCGCAAACGGCGCTGACATTTCCGATGATACAATTAATGCCGTTAAGACAGCAATGATGGGCCCAATGGGTGGCTTTGGCGATCCAATCTGGCTGGGAACCATTCGGCCGGTGTTGTCGGCTTTTGCTGCCAGTTTGGTATTAAGTGGCTATGGGATTTTAGGACCAATTCTATTTTTCATCGCTTGGAACATATTACGATTGGTTTTTCGATATTTCTGTCAGGCAGCCGGTTATCATCACGGCGCTAATATTATCAATCTATTCAATACGGGCATTATTAAAAATGTTGGGGATGCCACCTCAATATTTGGTGTTTTCATGATGGGTGTGATTGTTGCCAGATGGGTTGAAGTTGACTTTGTTTCGATTTCGGGTTGGTTCAGCCAAATGTCAGGTGGCCATCTGATTGGTCAATTGGCAAATTCAAGCATTGATGTCCTCGCACCGGTTGTGCTGACATTGATTTGTGTCTGGCTTATTCGAAAGCAGGTGTCACCACTTTGGATTATCCTCGGGTTATTTATATTGGGAATCCTTGGATATTCTGCTGGAATCTTGGCATAGTTAAAACTAGTTAAAATAAAAAAAGGCGGGTTCAAAACATAATCGTTTTGAACCCGCCTTATTATTTTATATCTGTCTTTCAGATTAATAGCCGTTATAACTGGATGATGAAGTTGCACCCTGACCATTATCCGTATTTGTTTGACTCGTTTGCAGTTTGGATGATTTGCTTAAACCAAGTGATGATCGAATGTCATTGGAAACTCTTAACAATTCCTTTTGTGGCACAACTTGGTAGGAGAGACCATCGATCATGGCATTTTCACCCTGAAGGGTTTGTGACTTGATATGATGGGTTGCATCGCCATACTTGGCACGAACGGCAATCATATCGTCAAATGTCATATCCGTCTTCATATTGCCTGATAATGATGAAAGGATTGATTTGTAACGTGGTAGTGAAGTGATGTTTAAACCTTTCATGACAAGTTTCTTGATGATCTGACGTTGACGGACCTGACGACCATAATCGCCAAGTGGATCATCGTCACGCATTCTTGAATAGTCCAAGGCTTCACGGCCGTTTAAATGAACCTTCTTGCCTTTTACAACGTTCGCTGCTCCGTACTGGAACGTCAATGGTGGCTTAACATCAACACCACCGACGGCATTAACCATCTTTTCCAATCCACCCATGTTGATAATCGCATAGAAATCGATTGGGATGTCGAGAAGGTTTTGAACAGTTTTAACAGCTGTTCCGGCACCGCCAATTGTATAAGCGGCGTTAATCTTCTCATATTGCTGAGTGTCGCCGGGAACAACCACTTTGGTATCCCGGGCAATACTAGTTAAATGAATGGTTTTTTTCTTTGGGTTGATTGAAGCGACAATCATGGTATCGGTTCGACCGGTATCATGTCGGCCCAAAGCACCGGTATCGGTACCAAGCAGCAGGATTGAAAGCGGCTTGCCCTTTTGAATAACCGACGACACGTTTCGTGCCTTTGAGACGTTGGTGGAGTCATAGGTCTTTTTAAAAGTATTCTTGGCACTGTTATAAGCACCGTAGCCCCAAACCAGGCCACCACCAAGCGCGACTAACAGAACAAAGAAAATGCTCCAGCCGATAATCCTTCTTCGGCGGTGATTCTTTTGCTTATAGTGTGGCTTTTTATCAGCCCTTCGGGAATATACAGGTTCAAATTCGTTTTTGTTATCTTTATGTGATGGCATAAATGACTCCTCGTTTACAAAAAATCCTTACAAAAGTATATTGCAGATTCACATCGGTTTGCGGAAATCTGAGGTTATTTAAACATTATTTAATAATTGTAACATCAGTTGTTCCAAACGTGTTCTATTATACCAAAAATTATAGTCAGCTGTGGATTCTAATTGTGTTATAATAATTCATTGTTATTGATTTTTAGAATTGAGGAATGTTTATGGGTGTATTTTATAACGCAGTTTCCGGAGTCTTGATCATTTTGATCATGATTGCCTTAGGTTTTATATTGGCCAGAAATGACTGGTTTGATGGGAAAATGACCAGTATGATAGCCCGTTTGGTAACTCAGGTGGCGTTGCCGGCGTATATGATTTCCACGATCATGGAAAAGTTTACCGCAAAGAAGCTGCTGACGACGCTTCCTGATTTGTTTTTTCCAATCATCTCAATGCTGCTTCTTTATGTTGTATCCATTTTAGTTGTGAAGTTTGCGAAGATTCCAAAGATGCATTCAGGCTTGTTCATGTCGATGTTTTCCAACTCAAACACGGTTTTTGTTGGGCTGCCTGTCAACATGGCGTTGTTTGGAAAATCCAGTTTGCCATTTGTGTTGGTCTATTACATGGCCAATACGACGTTCTTCTGGACGCTGGGCGTTTACCTGATTCAAAAAGACGGTAAAGGTGAGGCATCATTTAATTGGAAGCAAACTTTAAAAAAAGTTTTTTCACCGCCACTTTTAGGATTCATGGTGGGGGTTGTTCTGGTATTGCTGCACGTCACGCTGCCTGACTTTTTAATGCAGGACTTCAATTACATAGGAAATTTAACTATTCCGCTTTCAATGATTTTTATTGGAATATCCATTAATAGCGTTGATCTCAGTAATATTCATTTTGATCGGAGCAACTTCTTGATTTTGTTTGGTCGGTTTATGTTGGCGCCAATTATCATGTCACTATTGGTGATTCCAACACCGCTTCCTGTATTGATGAAGCAAGTGTTTATCATGCAGTCGGCAATGCCGATCATGACCAATGCCCCGGTTGTTTCGCGACTTTACCATGCTGATTCCGAATACGCGTCAATTATGGTGGCCGAAACAACTTTACTCAGCTTGATTATGATTCCTGTTTTGATGGTCTTAGTTGAGAAGCTATAAAAGAAATGCTAAACTGAGTCTGTTTACAAGTTCCATGAGAGATTTGGATAGATTAGAAGGTGACTTCGGTCATCTTTTTTAAAATTATATTTGTGAACAAATTAATTTGAGTAAAGAAGATGTAAACGTGCCGACATTAGTAATCATGCGCCACGGAGAAAGTGAAGCTAATCGTGACAATATATTTACCGGTTGGAGTGATGTTTCATTAACTGAAAAGGGGATCAATCAAGCCCATACAGCTGGAAAAATCATTGCCAAGTCAAAAATTCAATTTGACGATGTTCATACTTCCTTTCTAAAGCGGGCAATCATTACCACAAATATTGTTCTGGACGAAATCAACCAAAACTTTATTCCCGAGCACAAGTCATGGCGACTCAATGAGCGGCACTATGGTGGTCTGCGCGGTAAAAACAAGTTAAAGGTTAAAGAACAGGTTGGTGCCAAGCAACTTAAAATCTGGCGGCGCAGCTTCACGGTGGTTCCGCCGCTTTTGACCAAACGGGATGAGGATTCCCGATATGATCGCTATGGTGTCAAGATTCCACTGGGTGAGAGCCTCCAGATGGCCCAGGAGCGGTTGATTCCATATTGGGTTGACCACATTGCCCCAAGGCTCTTAGATGGCAAGAATCAGCTCATTGTGGCTCATGGCAGCACACTGCGGGCCTTGATCAAGTTCTTGGAGAACATTTCCGATGAAGATATCCCAAACGTTGAGGTACCAAACGGAAAGCCAATCAGATATGATTTTGATCAACACTTAAATATCATCGATAAAAACTATATGGAATAAAAAATACGACAAATCAGAAAATCTGATTTGTCGTATTTATCTTTTATGGGATGAATGATTGATTTAAGCTAAAGCACCCATTGGGTCCCATGGCTTTAAGACAACCGGATCCTGCTTTTGGGCTTCAAGTTGAGCATCGGTAAGGTATTTCTTGTTAATAACGAATTGATAGACGAATTCATTCATCCAGTCATCGCTCATAACAAAGTAGCCTTTGGTACCAACTTTTTCTCCCCAGCTGTTTTCAACTTTCCATTTAGTTGGTTCACCGTTGACCAAATCAACACCGGTAATAACCATTGCGTGGGTCATTAAGCTTTCGCCATAATCCAAGCGCTCAGCTTTTGACATTGACAGGTCGGAGTCAAACATTTCGTCAGGTGCGTATAAGTTGGTATCCATGATTCCTTTTTTAGTATTTGAACTTTGACCAACATCACTACCGAACCAAACGGATTCGCCATTTTGCAATTGTTTGATGGCTAACTTCTTAAGTTCGGACATTTCCAAGTTTAAATGTTTAACGGGGCGGCCGTTGACAACGTTACCCAACATTTCAATTGTGTAGGTTTTATTGAATGGCTTGTCATCAGTTGGTGAATTAATCAATGATACGTAATCTTCAAGATTTAAGTTGACGTATTTTTTGAAGAATTCTTGGGGTGTAATGCCGGCATCAAAATGATAGTTCTTATCTTTGTCACGGTATTCAAAATCAAATTTGGTAGCAGGTTCACCGAGTGCATAAGTTAACATGCGGTAAACTTCATTCATCATGCTGTCTTTGGTTTCGGCAATCTTTTCGTCAGAAGCTTTATTGGCAACTAATTCCCGCAAAGCAACGGCGTCATGACGAAGTTTTAAGTTTAAAAATTTATTTAATTGAGCAGAACGACTGCTGTTAAATGTTTCAGGCATTGCTGACTTAGGAACGATTCCGTACTTTTCAATTAATGCACACAGCATGTCCCATTGACCACCGTCTTGTTGTGGGGTAGCCATCAGCCAGGCAACTTTTCGTGAATCAAGTGGCTGATCAGCAGTTTTCAAAACATTTTCCAAGAAATAATTTGATTTTTCAAATTTATCCCAGAAGTTGGTGTAGTTTTGAGAAAGCTCAAAGTCGTCGGGAACCTTGTAGGTGTTCATCAGGTGAATCCGCATGGTGTTTAATGCGGCAAACATCCAGCAGCGGCCACTTTGCTTTTGATCGGCAACTTTACCGGTTGAAAGATCAATTGAGAAAACGGGGGTCATTTTACCTTCTGCGGTAAAATCTTCACTACTCTCCAAAATGCCTTGGTGGGTAACGGCACGTTCAATCACTTTTGAATCTTTACGATTGTCAAGATTCTTTTGGTACTTACTAATTTGATCTAAATTAATTTCTGCTGTCAAAAATGATCACTCTCCTTAATAGAATATTATTTTACTCTCATTTATTAAAAAGGGCTAGTGAAGCAAAAAAATGGTAAATAAAAACAGCTGGCGGCAAATGTTCATCAACATGCCGTTCCAACTGTTAAGATGATTTATTTCATTAACGGGCTTTAATAATTTCCGGCCCATCTTTATGTCCCACGATAATTGTATTGACCAAGTCCAGGAACAGACCGTGCTCAATGATTCCAGTCATCTGATCTAATTCAAGTGCCAATTCATGAGGGTGCTTAATGTGGCCCAAATGAAGGTCGATGATGTAGTTGTCTGAGTCTGTAAGGAAATATTTATCGCCATTCATCCGAAAAACCGGGTGATAACCCTTTTTCTTTAATCGGCTGAAAAGAAGATTGCTGCCGTAGGGGATGACTTCAAGTGGAAGAGGAAATGATCCCAGTTCGTCGGCCATTTTAGTTTCGTCAACGATCCAGATGTTTTTGGTTGAATTGATTGCGACAATTTTTTCCCACAGTTGGGCGCCACCGCCACCTTTGATGCCTTGGTAATCGGGATCAATTTGATCGGCACCATCAATTGTCAAATCAATGTGATCAATTTCATTGATTGCTTTAGTTTGGATACCCAAGCTGTGGGCTTGTTCTTTGGTGCGTTCAGAAGTCGGCACCCCAACAATTGAAAGGTGTTCTTTTTTAACCCGTTCTCCGAGTGCATTAACCATAAACTTCATGGTTGAACCAGTGCCCAGCCCAACTACCATACCGTCTTCAATAAATTGAACAGCGGCTTCGCCAGCCAACTGTTTCAATTCGTCTTGATGTGTCATTATTGTCCCTCATTTCAAAGTTGTTTAAAGGTTTTACTATACTACAATACTGCGTTATTTTAACATTTTTGTCAATCAGTGCAAACTATAAAAACTTAGTTTATACTACAATAATAGAATATAACTCGAAAAGGAGCTAGTTAAATGAAACGTGGATTTGAAATTGTGACGAAATATGCCGAAAAAGGACTGACTTTACCGTACCGGACAACGACCAATGCGGCCGGATACGATTTTGAAAGTGCTGAAGAAATTGTGATTCCTTCAATTTGGAAATTAAATTTTTTGAAGGTCCTGTGGGCTGTTAAACATGAAAAGGATGTCTCAGAAACGTCCATTGACAAGGCGAAGAAAGTTTTAAAACCCTTTCTGATTCCAACCGGTATTAAAGCGTACATGCAGCCGGATGAGGTTCTCATTATTGCCAACCGATCCAGTAATCCGCTAAAAAGGGGACTTGTCATTCCAAATGGGATCGGGGTCATTGATTCGGATTACTACAACAATTCAGGAAACGAAGGCGAGATCTTCGTTCAAATTTTGAACTTTGGGATTTCCGATATCACAATTAAAAAGGGTGAACGAATTGCTCAGGGAATCTTTATGCCATATTTATTGGCAGATCAGGACGATCAGCAAAAAAAGCAGACTCGGAATGGTGGATTTGGTTCTTCAGGCAAATAATTTATAAGATGATGTAAAGTCGATTGTCATTCAGGCAAAGCTTATTCATAAAGTGCTAGAATATTTATAGTGTAAGTAAAAGGAGAATTTAGTTGGCAAAAGTTAAAACTCAATTTGTATGTCAAAACTGCGGCTACATTTCCCCAAGGTATTTGGGACGCTGTCCGAACTGTAATGAGTGGAACACCCTCGTTGAAGAAACCGTTGCACCGAAAAACAGTACCATGGCAACAAAGAGTTTGCGGCGAAATGGCATTCATGACAACAAACCCGAAGCAATCAATAAAGTTGAATTTCACCAAGACGTTCGTTTTAAGACTGATATGGAAGAGCTCAACCGAGTTCTTGGCGGCGGGGTTGTTCCCGGATCACTGATTTTAATCGGTGGCGATCCTGGAATTGGAAAATCAACGTTGATGCTGCAGGTTTCAGGTCAGCTTAGCAAGTCTGGTACCATATTATATGTATCCGGAGAGGAAAGTGCCTCGCAGATTAAGATGCGGGCCGATCGACTGGGTGTCAACAGTGATAACCTCTATGTTTATCCGGAAACCGATATGGACGTGATTAAGGATACAATCAATGATATGAAGCCGGATGCGGTGGTCATTGATTCTGTTCAAACCATGCAGATTCCTGAATTGCAGTCGGCTACCGGATCGGTTGCCCAGATCAGAGAAGTAACCGCTGACCTGATGAACATTGCCAAGGGTCAGGGCATTACGGTCTTTGTTGTCGGTCATGTGACCAAGGGTGGCGCGATCGCCGGACCAAAGATTTTGGAACACATGGTGGACACTGTCCTGTATTTTGAAGGTGATTTACATCACTCATACCGAATCTTGCGAACGGTTAAGAATCGATTTGGTTCAACCAATGAATTGGGTGTGTTTGAAATGCGGACCGATGGCTTGCGCGAAGTGAAGAACCCTTCGGAAATCTTTTTGGAAGAACGGCTTAAAGATGCGACTGGATCTGCCATTGTGGTATCAATGGAAGGAACCCGGCCAATTTTGGTTGAAATTCAGGCTTTGGTGACGGCTTCTGTATTCGGGAATGCCCAACGAACAGCTACTGGTCTTGACCGTAATCGGGTATCATTGATTATGGCAGTTTTGGAAAAGCGTGCCGGATTGATGCTTCAAAACCAGGATGCTTATTTAAAGGCTGCCGGCGGCGTTAAGCTTGATGAACCGGCAATTGATCTGGCAATCGCTGTTAGTATTGCTTCATCATACAAAAACCGGGGTACCAGTCCAACTGAGTGTTATGTCGGTGAACTTGGGCTTACCGGTGAGATTCGTCGGGTCACCAGGATTGAACAACGGGTTGCCGAGGCACAGAAATTGGGCTTTAAACGCGTGTTGGTGCCAGCCAACAATCTTCAGGGATGGAACCCACCAAAAGGTATCGATGTGGTGGGAGTTTCAACCCTTTCACAAGCATTAAAGCTTGCACTGGGATAAACTAAAAATGAGAGAAGGCGAAATTGTTGAAGAGAAAAAGAATTGTTAGAATTGTGTTTACGTTAGCCGGTGCTGCAATTGGTGCCAGTTATTTTCCTTTGATTTGGCTGTTATTCCAGGTCCGGTATGGAACCTTGTTCAACAACACTGCTACAAACGCAGTTGTGGGTGCAATTATTTTTTATTTTATTTCGTTGCTGACAGGGAACTATATCTTAAAAGTCGTTGATCGAATGGAAGCCCGTTTAACCAAGCAGAGTCCGTTATCGTTGTTCTTTGGAACATTGGGACTTATTGTCGGTTTAGTGGTTGCTATTTTGATCTCGATTGTGTTCTTTAGAACTCAGACATTCTTCTTGAATACAATGATCCCAACGATTTTGATGTTGGTATTGGGATATTTTGGATTCAGAATTGGAAACACTCAAAGCGATCGTTGGCGAAAGATGTTTCAATCTCGACGAAAGTCGGAGAATGCCAAAGAAAAAGATGAAAAGATTATTGATAAGCCCGTTGATAAGAATTATCACCACTATAAAATTCTTGATACCAATATTTTAATTGACGGTCGGATTTACGACGTTGTTAAAACCGGGTTTATTGAAGGGACATTGTTAGTACCAAAGTTTGTGTTGTATGAACTTCAGTACATTGCCGACTCCAGTGACAGTGTCAAACGGGTTCGTGGCCGTCGTGGCTTGGATATTTTGAACAAACTTCAAAATGAAAAATTAATTCCAATTGAGATTTACGAAAAGGATTATGAAGACATTCCAGAAGTTGATAGTAAGTTGATCCAACTTGCCAAAGATGTTGATGGTGTTATCATCACCAATGATTTCAACTTGAACAAGGTCATTCAGTTCCAAAACGTTAAGGTGTTCAATATTAATGCTCTGGCCAATTCACTTCGTCAGAAGATTTTACCCGGCCAGAAATTGAACGTCATGGTTGTCAAAAACGGAACTGAACGGCAGCAGGGTGTTGCCTACCTTGATGACGGCACAATGGTTGTTGTTGAAGACGGTCGTTACTTCTTAAATGATCACATTGATGTGGTTGTTACCAGCGCGATCCAAACCGATGCCGGAAAGATGGTTTTTGCCCGTCCTGAGCATTCCACCAAGAATATTACCGATAAAAATGATTCGGGGAAGAATAATGGCAACGGAAAAAACAGCTCCAATAGCAAGAAGTAGCTTTGCTCCCTTTATTTTTAGCAGCGTTCATTGTACACTTAAAATATTGACAAAATTTTGATTAATTTTAGAAAGAGGCGTTATACATTGGCAAACAATGCAATTCGAGTTCGTTATGCTCCAAGTCCTACAGGTCACCTGCATATCGGAAATGCACGTACAGCCATTTTCAACTATTTATTTGCCCGTCATAACAAGGGTAAGTTCATTATCCGGATCGAGGATACCGATACCAAGAGAAACGTTGCTGACGGTGAAAAGAGTCAGCTTGACAATTTGAAATGGCTCGGTCTTGACTGGGATGAAGGTCCCGATGTTGGCGGTGATTATGGTCCATATCGTCAATCTGAACGAAAAGATATTTATACACCACTTATTCAGCAGTTGATGGATGAGGGGAAAGCATATGAATCATACCGGACCGAGGAGCAGTTAACTGCCGATCGTGATGCTCAAAAGGCACGCGGTGAAATGCCTCATTATGAATATGAGTACGCCGGAATGACCGAAGACGAAAAGGCTCAAGCAATTGCCGATGCAAAAGCCAAGGGCTTAAAACCAGTTATTCGTTTCCGCGTTCCCAAGAATCATGATTACACATGGGATGATATCGTTAAGGGCAAGGTTTCATTTAACTCTGATACCATTGGCGGTGACTTTGTCATTCGTAAACGTGATGGCATGCCAACTTATAACTTTGCCGTTGTTTGTGACGACCATTTGATGAAAATCAGTCATGTCTTCCGTGGTGACGACCATGTTGCCAACACCCCAAAGCAATTGATGATCTATGAAGCATTTGGCTGGAAAGCACCAAAATTTGGCCACATGAGTCTGATTATCAGTGCCGATACCGGTAAGAAGTTAAGTAAACGTGACGAATCAGTTCTTCAGTTTATCGAACAGTATCGTAAATTGGGTTACCTTCCCGATGCTATGTTCAACTTCATCTTGTTGTTGGGCTGGTCACCAGTTGGTGAAGATGAAATCTTTAATAAAAAAGAATTCATCAAGATGTACGATGAAACTCGTTTGAGTAAATCTCCTGCCAAGTTTGATTCTAAAAAGTTGGAATGGATTAACAACCAGTACGTTAAAAAGGCCGATGACAGCACCATCGTTGATTTGGCTTTGCGTCAACTGATTGCAGGGGGCAACATTCCTGAAAATCCAGACAATAAGACAATTGAGTGGGCTCGTCAGCTGATCATGCTTTACAAGCGTGAAATGAGCTACATGGCTCAAATCAATGATATGGCTTCCGTGTTCTTCGAAGAACCTGATCAAATTGATGGTGATGCGTTGGCAGAAATTTCCAATGACACTGCACCCGTCGTTTTGAAAGAATTTCTTGCCAGAATTCAAAAACTTGATATTTTTGATTCCGTTGAGATCTTCAAGACAATCAAGGCTATCCAAAAGGATACCAAGATTAAGGGACGTCAATTATGGATGCCAATCAGAATTGCCGTTACCCATGAGATGCACGGTCCTGAATTACCAGAGTCCGTTGAACTTGTTGGTAAGCAAAAAGCAATTGAGCATATTAAAGAAACTTTAGCCCAAATTGATAAAGCTTAATTTATAAAAAATATTATTGATTCGATTGGTCTCGTTGCATTTACAGCGAGACCTTTTATTATGGATTATAGTTATCGTAATAAAAAAGTACGAATTATGATATTATTTGAGTATATAAAGATAAAAGAGAGGAATTCGAAATGTTGCAGATATTTAATACCCTCACACGAAAAAAAGAAAAATTTGAACCGATCACCCCAGGTGTCGTAAAAATGTATGTCTGTGGCCCAACTGTGTACAATTACATTCACATCGGAAATGCCAGAAGCGCGATCGCCTTTGATACTGTCCGCAGATACTTGGAGTATCGAGGGTATAAGGTGAAGTACGTTTCGAATTTTACTGATGTTGATGACAAGATGATTAACGCGGCTCGTGAAAATCACACAACTGTGGAAGCGATTGCGGATAAATATATTAAGGCATTTATGCAGGATACTGCTGCCTTGAATATTTCCAGTGATGTGATTCATCCACGGGCAACCCAAAATATTCCTGAAATCATTGATTTTGTAAAGAAACTCGTTGATAAGGGATATGCCTACAATGTTGACGGTGACGTTTATTTCCGGGCACGAAAATTTCCGAGCTATGGTGCTTTGCCACATATCAATGTTGACCAACTTGAAATTGGGGCCAGTCAGCATGTTAGTTCCGAAGAGATGGCCAAAAAGGAAGATCCAATTGATTTTGCACTCTGGAAGAAATCCAAGGGTGATGAGATTTCATGGGATTCTCCATGGGGAAAGGGTCGTCCCGGCTGGCACATTGAGTGCTCCGTCATGTCCACCAAGTACCTGGGTAAAACCATTGATATCCATGGTGGCGGTGAAGATTTAATTTTCCCACACCATGAAAACGAACGTGCTCAAAGTGAAGCCAACACTGGTCAAACCTTTGTTAACTACTGGATGCACAATGGTTTCGTTACAATTGGTGATGACAACGAAAAGATGAGCAAGTCCCTTGGCAACTTTATTACGGTTCATGATTTGTTAAAGAACCTGGACGGTCAGGTTATTCGCCTGTTGATGTCGACAACTCATTACCGTCGGCCGATTCAATACAGTGATGCCAGCGTTCAAGAAGCCAGCAGTAATCTGAAAAAAATTCAGACTGCATTTAATAATCTGACTTACCGTCTTCACAATGCTGATGAAGGTGATGATCCTAAGACTGACCAGGAAGTTCGCCAGATTGTTGCCGACTTTACCGATGCCATGGACGATGATTTCAACGTTCAAAATGGGATTGCTGCCGTTTATGAGTTGGCGAAATTTGCCAATACTTACAGCGAAAGAGAAACAGTATTCAAACTCAGCCTTCAGTTCATTATTAATACCCTGCGCGAACTGTCAGGGGTCTTTGGTATCAAGCTGGAACAGACTGAATTAAAAGATGATGAAATTTGGGCCTTGATTCATGAACGTGAACAAGCCCGTCATGACAAAGATTTCATCCGAAGTGATGAGATCCGGGAAGAATTAAAAGCCCGTGGCATTGTATTGGAAGATACCCCACAAGGCACCCGGTTTAGAAAGGAATAACAAGTTTAATGATTGATAATTTTGCCCAGTTAAACGGAATCGCCTTGGCATATATGGGGGATGCAGCTTACGAAGTCTTTATCCGTAGACATTTGATCGCCCAGGGTCTAACAAAGCCAAAACGTCTGCAGCACGTTGCAACCAACTATGTTTCTGCAAAAGCCCAAGCGGCCTTGATTGATTTAATGGAAACTGATGGCCTGCTTAATGAAACCGAATGGGACTATTTTAAACGCGGTCGAAACGCGAACAGTCACACCCATGCCAAGAACACCGATGTGATTACTTACCGCATTTCAACCGGCTTTGAAGCAGTATTTGGTTACCTGTCTTTGAGTGACCAAAATGATCGAATGAAAGAAATTGCAGACTGGTGCATTAAGCAGGTAGAAAGTGGGAACCTTAAACATGAAGAATGATAAGCGGAATCAGGAACATCAAAATGATAATGAGGATCACAGTGAAGAATTTGTGATCGGCCGACACCCCGTTGTTGCAGCATTGAAGAGCGACAATCCGGTCAACAAGCTGTTTATTCAATCGGGAATTAAAGATGATGATAATATCATCTCTGAAATTATGAAGTTGGCTCACAAAAAGCGCTTGGTAATTTCAAAAGTTCCCAAGCAAAAGCTGGATAAATTATCCAACAATCAGAACCATCAGGGCGTTGTCTTATCAATTGCGGCATTCAAATATGCAACAATCGCTGAACTATTTGCTAATGCCAAGAAGCAGGAAGCTGAACCATTCTTTGTGATTCTTGATAATATTGAAGATCCTCATAATCTTGGATCAATTATTCGGACGGCTGATGCTGCCGGGGTTTCCGGTATTATCATTCCCAAGCATCGAGCAGTTGGTTTGACTGCAACGGTTTCCAAGACATCCGCCGGAGCCATTGAAAGAGTGCCGGTTGCCCGGGTTACCAATCTTTCAGCAACCATCAAAGAGTTGAAACAACGTGGCATGTGGGTCTTTGGAACCGACATCTCTGGAACTGATTATCGTCGTTGGGATGCCAAAGGTTCAGTAGCCGTCATTATTGGTAATGAGGGAAAGGGCATTTCGCCATTGCTTAAAAAGCAGGTCGATGAAATGCTGACGATTCCGATGATTGGTGACATTCAAAGCTTGAATGCCAGCGTTGCGGCAAGTATCCTGATTTATCAAGGCTTTAATTCCCGTCATCCACTATAAAAATAATTGAAGCCGGTGATGAATAATGAAAGAAGACCTTTTAATAGTTGATGCTTACAACATGATTGGCAACTGGCCTCATTTGAACAAACTTAAGCAGGCAAATCGGTTGGAAGACGCAAGAGATGAGCTTTTGGCCGAATTGTCGGAGTATAAAAAGTATCGGGACATCAATATGATTGTGGTTTTTGATGCCATGTATGTTCCGGGAAATTCTAAGAGCTTTCGCAAGTTTGACATGGAAATCGTCTGGACAAGCAAGGATCAAACTGCCGACAGCTATATTGAAGCCTTGGCCCATCGAAAGCAAAATCGATTTACCCAAGTGATCGTTGCCACCAGTGACCAGGCTGAGCAGTGGACGATTTTTGCTGCCGGCGCATTAAGAATCCCGGCACGAGAACTTCTCCGGGATGTTAAACGCGCTAAGCAGGAAGTGGATACCGAAGCTCGAAAGATGACTGATAAAGGCGAAGTCTTCAGACATACACCTTTTGATGCCAAACAGTTGCTTGAATTGGAAAAGCTCAGAGATAAAATGATGCATGATGATCAATAAAAATATCATTATTCTGATATTTTGAAATTGGTATAGGTATCATTTCAGGATAGTGAACAGCGGTTCGTCTTGTCGATAACGTTCTTCTTCGTTAATCTTTTTTGTATTCGAAAAATTGATTATAACCATAACGAAGGGAAGACAAAAATGGACTCAAAGAAATTATCTGAATTAATTGTACGGACCGCTCAAAAAGATGGGGAAGCTCTTACGGAACTTTTTCAAAAGTACTATCCAATTGTCGGGAAGTGCCGAAGAGAGTATTATTTACGTGGGTACGATAGAGAGGACCTTGACCAAGAAGCCAGGTTGGTCTTATATCGGACAGCCTGTCGATTTGATCCGTCGCGTAACGCCGGCTTTGGAACTTTTTACAGATTGAGTTTGAGAAATCGGTTCTATGACATGATTCGAACGACCAACGCCAAGAAGCGGGTTCCCAGTGAGCCGTTAACGTCGATTGAGGCAAATGAAACGCTGTATGCGGCAACGGTCGCTGATAAATCCGCAAGCAGCCCACTGATTGCAGCAATTGTGGATGAGGCTTTCAAAGAGTTGTCCAAGTGTTGTTCGGCTTTGGAAAAAGAAGCGTTCCGTTTAATGCTCACAGAACATGATTTTAGTGATCTTGATCCTAAAACCCAGCGCGCACTCGCGAATGCATTCGAGTGTTGCCGTCGTAAATTTGATGGTGGCATAATTGACTGAATTGTTTTTGAATGATATTATTACTACGCTTGTAAGGAGGTGCCACCATGGCACAAAGAAAAGTCGCTCTAGCTTGTTCAGTTTGTGGATCCCGGAACTATACGATTCCTGAAAATCCCAATCGGACAAAGCGCTTGGAGTTAAATAAGTTTTGCAAGTATTGCGGAAAGTATACTTTGCATAAAGAAACTCGTTAATCTTAAACGTAAGGGGATAAAATTTTGCGATTAATCAATTTTTTCAAAAAAGTTGCTCAAGAAATGAAAATGGTTACCTGGCCTGATGTTAATCAGACTCGCACCGATACCAGTACTGTTATTGGTACTTCAATCATCATGGCTATCTTTTTGGGCCTTGTTGACTGGATCGTTCAATGGGCATTGCAATTTCTTGCATAGCCATTTGAGCAAAAATTTGATATAGTTAAGTTGAAACCTGCGAAAAGTGTCAGGTTTTTTTATTTGAACTCATTTAAGATGAATTTACGAAGGAGCAGAAAACATGGTCGAGTCAGCAGAAAAACAATGGTACGTATTGCATACTTATTCCGGATATGAAAACAAGGTTAAGATGAACCTTGATAGCCGAAAAGAATCAATGGGCATGCAGGATTACATTTTTAGAACAGTCGTTCCGGAACAAGAGGAACACGAAGTTAAAAATGGTAAAGACAAAGTCAAAATGGAAAAGGAATTTCCCGGATATGTTTTGGTTGAAATGATCATGACTGACCAGGCTTGGTATATCGTCCGAAACACCCCAGGAGTAACTGGATTCGTTGGTTCTCATGGTCAAGGAAGTAAGCCAACACCACTGCTTCCAGACGAAGTTGATCTAGTGTTGAAACGTATCGGTATGAGTTCACGTCACGAAGACTTGGATGTCAGCATCGGTGATACAGTTAAAATCGTTGACGGTGCATTTACCGGACTTGATGGTAAAGTAAACGAAGTTGATAACGAAAAGCAACGACTGAAGGTTAATATTGAAATGTTTGGTCGTGAAACAAGTACCGACCTTGACTTTAATCAGATTGATACAAACCTTTAATTAAAGTAGGTGGTCACGATGGTATGGTTGGCCGTTGGACTGGTATTGTTGGCTTCAATCATATTGGCTGTTAGCAAAATAACTGCCCTTGGCAGGCCAAACCCGGTTAAGGATGATGAAGATCCAGCCAATATGTTGGAAGGCGTTCCGACGCTGTTTATTCCCGGGTACTTTGGCAACCGGTTTTCGTTTGGCAGATTGTTAAATCGAATGACCAAACGATATGGCGCTCACAAGTCAATGGTGGTCAAGGTGGACCGACATGGAAATATCCATGTCTCGGGGACGCTGAGCAAATCGAAGGCTTTGATTCAAATACTCTTTGCCAAAAAGGCTTCGAGACCCCAGGAACAGGCTGTCTGGTTATCGCAGATTCTTGACCTGCTCCAGACTCGTTATGGAATTCGAAAAGTCAATCTGGTCGGCTACTCCATGGGTTGTATTACCATTTTCTGGTTTCTAACCCATCAAAGCCAATCAGGTCTTGTAGCGGTTAAGCATGTCGTGGCAATTGCGGGACCGTTTAACGATTCCGAAATTGCCCGGAGTACCAATGAAGTGGATGCTTATCCATTGAGTCCCAAAGGGCCAGTCAAAAGAATGCCAATTTATCGAGCATTGGCCAAACGGATATTTGAAATTCCCAAGGATATTAAAGTCTTGAACATTGCTGGAAGGATCAGTAACCTTCAGCAGGACGATGGGGAAGTTTCGGTCAATAGTGCCTTTTCACTGAGATATCTTTTGCGGGAACCAGTCGCACAATACCATGAACTGGTTATCCGCGGAAAGCGGGCCAGTCACCGGCTGCTCCATGAGAATGCAATCGTGGACGCAAGTATTGCAAAATTTATTTGGAATCTTTAATTTAGGTTGTTCAATGAAAATGTTTATGTTATATTAGTATGGTATGTTTAAGCATACGAACGTGGGAGGAGAAATTTTGATCTCCACTTACCACACACGGACTTAAGGAGGTTATGTCTCGTGGCTAAAAAAGTAGCTAATATCGTTAAATTGCAAATTCCAGCGGGCAAAGCAACACCTGCCCCTCCAGTTGGTCCTGCATTAGGTCAAGCAGGTATCAACATCATGGGATTCACTAAGGAATTTAATGCACGTACTGCCGATCAGGCAGGGATGATTATTCCTGTTGTTATCACTGTGTATGAAGATCGTTCATTCGACTTCATTACCAAGACTCCACCTGCTGCTGTTTTACTCAAGAAAGCTGCTGGTGTTCAAAAGGGTTCCGGCGAACCAAATACTAACAAGGTTGCAACTGTTACAAAAGACCAAGTTAAGAAGATTGCCGAAACTAAAATGAAAGACCTAAACGCAGCTGATGTTGAAGCAGCAATGCGCATGGTTGAAGGTACTGCACGTAGCATGGGCTTCACTGTCGAAGGATAGTTTAACCCGCTATATAAGTACTTTCTACGATGATGCACTGTTTCACATCGCGTGGGAGGTTAATCCGTTATAACCACAAAGCAAGGAGGAAAACACACATGGCTCATAGAGGTAAAAATTACAAGGCAGCTGTCGCAAAGATAGATGCTGAAAAAGCATACCCAATCAAAGATGCTGTTCAATTGATTAAAGATATTGATTTTGCAAAGTTCGACTCAACTGTCGAAATTGTATTCAAATTAAATGTTGATACTAAGCAGGCTGATCAACAATTACGTGGTGCCGTTGTTTTACCAAACGGAACTGGTAAAGATCAAACTGTTGTTGTATTTGCAAAAGGTGACAATGCCAAAGCAGCTAAAGATGCTGGTGCTGACTTTGTCGGTGACGCTGACTTGGTTCAAAAGATTCAAGGCGGCTGGCTTGATTTCGATGTTGCAATTGCAACACCTGACATGATGGCTCAAGTTGGACGTTTAGGTCGTGTTCTTGGACCTAAAGGTTTGATGCCAAACCCTAAGACTGGAACTGTTACTATGGATGTTGCCAAAGCCGTTAAAGAATCTAAGGCTGGTAAGGTTACTTACCGGACTGACCGTGATGGTAACGTTGCTGTCCCAGTTGGTAAAGTTTCATTTGATACCGACAAACTTGTTGGTAACTTAAAGACAATTGAGGATGTTATCGTAAAGGCACGTCCAGCTTCTGTTCGTGGTATTTACGTAACCAACGTTTCAATTTCAACTACATTTGGCCCTGGCGTCAAAGTTGATCTTGGCTCATTTGCAAGTGATGAAGCTTAATTAGTTTCGATTTAAATAAAAAATCCCTAATTGACGGTTTATGACCTAGTGTGATAGACTGTTAGTTGCTGATATATTCGCCTAAGACTCAGGTGGCTTCCATGCCTTAATATCCTGCCGAGGAAAGTAATTCTACTTTTTTCCTATGTCTGGGTGGGCATAGGGATTTTTTATTAAATCCCAACAAATATTTTGGGAGGTGAAATTCGTGAGTGAAAATGCTGTTGCTGTTAAAGCAAAAAAGGTTGAAGCTGTTACTGAAGAATTAAAGAAAGCTTCTTCTATCGTTATTGTTAACTATCGTGGTTTAACTGTTGCTGAAGTTACTGACTTGCGTAAGCAGTTACGTGACGAAGGCGTAAAGATGGAAGTTGTTAAGAACAAGGTAATGGATCGTGCCGCTGTTAATGCCGGCTTTGAAGATTTGAAGCCAACATTTGCAGGTCCTACTGCTGTTGTATTCTCATCTGAAGATCCTGTTGCTGGACCTAAGATTGTCCACAACTTTGCAAAGACTAACGACCAACTTAAACTTAAGGGTGGCGTTATCGATGGTGAAGTTGCCAGTCTTGATGAAATTACTGCTTATGCTGCATTGCCTAGCCGTGATGAATTGTTATCTACTCTTGCTAACATTCTTCAAGCACCTGTACGTAACTTCGCATATGGTGTTAAAGCTATTGCTGATAAGAAACAATCTGACGATGGCGACGCTGCCTAATCAGAACTAAATAAATTCCAATTAATGGAGGAAAATAAAATGGCTTTTGATAAAGATAATATTATTGACCAATTAAAAGATGCTTCAATTTCTGACCTTAACGACTTGGTTAAGTCAATTGAAGACGAATTCGGTGTTTCTGCATCAGCTCCAGTTGCTGCTGCAGGTGCTGCTGGTGGCGACGGTGCTACCAAAGACTCATACGATGTTGAATTAACTGAATCTGGTGACCAAAAGGTTAAAGCCATCAAGGCTATCCGTGACATCACCGGTCTTGGTTTGAAAGACGCTAAAGGACTTGTTGATAAGGTTCCATCAATCATCAAGGAAGGCGCTTCAGAAGACGAAGCCAACAAGATCAAGGAACAACTTGAAGCCGTTGGTGGAACTGTTACCCTTAAGTAGTCATTTAACTACTGGTAATAATTTCAAAAACTGTGTATCGACATTGTCGGTACACAGTTTTTTTGTGCACCTTAGTTGTATGGTAAAGAATTAATTGTCATAATGGACCAAGAGTGATTATTCCAAATGAAATGATGGTGAATCTATGTTGAAAAAGATATTAAATTTCATAGATAAGCGAATGACACTGATTAAGCTGCTATTTGTGTTCTCAGTATTAATCTTTGTCGTTCGACAACTTGCAAAAATTATTCGGGAAGTAAATGGGAACCAATTTCAGACGGTCTTGGCCAGCCAAAGCAAGGGTGCACTGTTGATCATGCTGGTAGTGGGCTTCATCTCCATTCTGCCAATGCTGGTTTACGATTATTCAATCGTCCAATTTTTACCAACAAAATTTTCACCGACGTACATAGTTCGAAGCGGTTGGGTTGTTAACACCTTTACGAATCTTCTAGGGTTTGGTGGTTTACTCGGAGCGAGTCTCCGAGCCCACTTTTATGGCAAGGGTGCCAGCCGAAAAGAGATTGTTTACGCAATCTCTAAAGTGGCATTATTTTTGATATCAGGACTTTCTTTGCTTTGTCTGGTATCGCTTATTATGATTTTTGGCTTTGGAATTGGCTCAACTTTTGCCCACTATTGGATCTGGCTTACTGGGGGTGCAATATATTTTCCTGGCGTCATGCTGTTTACCAAAATGACAAATTCCGAATTCTTCAGTGATCTTTCCACCAAGCAAGAGTTGATTATGACGGCAGGGTCATTTCTGGAGTGGGGAAGTGCATTGGGCTTCTTTGTTCTCATTGGTCACTTAATGGACTTACCCGTTGACCTACGATTAGTTGTCCCAATTTTTGTTGTTGCCAACGTTGCCGGAGTTGTTTCAATGATCCCCGGTGGATTGGGTTCTTTTGATATCTTCGTGATCATTGGCCTGGGCTTTATTGGCGTTGCCCGGAGTGATGCTTTGGTATGGATCCTTTTATATCGTCTGTTCTACTATTTATTGCCATTTCTTGTTGGAACCGGGTTGTTTGTTCATGATACCGGAACTAAGCTGAATACCTTTCTTGACGATTTACCAAGGTTGCTGATCCAACGGATTGCTCAAGTGTTTTTGACCGGCTTCATGTATTTCTCCGGCATTATGATGCTGCTGTTTGCGACCGTGCCGAACGTTGTCATTGTCAATAAGCTCTACGTCAAATTGATTCCTTACTCGATATTCTTCGTCAGCCATATTATGAACATTGTGGTGGCCTTTTTATTGATCGGTTTAGCCAGTGGAATTTGGACACGGACCAAGCGTGCATTTATGCCAACTGTTTTTGTACTGATTGTTTCAATCTTCAATACCTGGTTTAACGAGGCATTCACTTGGCGGATGGTTTTACTTTTCGTTGTTATCTTGATTACCCTTTGGTTGTCCAAATCAGTCCTTTACCGTGAACGAATGGCAAATTCCTGGGGCATCCTGTTGTTTAATAGTTCAATTTTCATTGTGACGTTTACGACCTATACCTTAATTGGAATTGCTGCAAACAAAAGAATGCCGCTTCATTTTGACAAAGCTTACCTGTTTCCTTCAGCCGGAGCGTGGTTAGCTGGTTTTATTGGCCTTATTATCGTGCTCATCGTCTTGGTGGGAATCAATGCGTATCTGACTGCTGGACATCCAGAATGGCTTGGACAGCGTTTTGACGCTAACAGGGTCAGGGCGATTATCAACCAGTATGGTGGTAACGAAGATAGTCATTTGGCTTTCTTGCGTGATAAACAGATTTACTTTTACTCAGAAGATGGTGTCGACGAGGTCTTCTTCATGTATAAGAAGATCGCTGATAAGCTGTTGATCATGGGTGAACCCGTCGGCAATAAAGAAAAATTTAGTGCTGCAATTGATGATTTTGTCAAAGCAGCCGATGAATCTGATTTGAAGCTAGTCTTTTATGAGATTAACGAAGACTTGACCATGAGTTTACACGAAACCGGATTTGATTTTATTAAAACCGGTGAGGACGGACTGGTTGATTTGGATACCTTCACGCTCAGTGGTAAACGCCACCGAGGTGAAAGAGCCCTCATGCATAAATTTGATCGAGAGGGATATCAGTTTGAAATTCTGCAGCCACCGTTCTCAGATGATTTAATGGCAACTTTGAAAGAGATATCAGATGAATGGCTTGATAATAAAGCTGAAAAGGGATTTTCTCTTGGCTTTTTCGATACTTATTATTTGCAGCAAGCACCAATTGCTGTCATGAAAGATAATACCGGTAAAATTGTGGCTTTTGCCAATCTCATGCCGGATGGTAATAAGGTCACGACTTCCATTGATTTGATGCGTTCATCGGCTGACGCGCCATCTGGAATCATGGATGGTATCTTAATTAATCTATACGAAACTTCTCATGAGAAAGGCTACAAGTATTTTGATCTGGGAATGTCGCCATTTTCAAATGTGGGAACCTCCAGATTCAGCTTTACTCAGGAGAGAATTGTTCATCTCATTTATCAGTATGGTTACAAGCTCTATAGTTTTGAAGGCTTGCGCTCCTATAAAGAGAAGTACGTTGATAAATGGGAATCCAAGTACATCGCTTATTACAGGCGAAGCGGGTTGGTGTTTGCAGTTTTGCAAATCATTTTGGTTGTTAATCAACCACGAAATAAAAAGCCGGCTGGATTGTCAAAAGCACTCATGTATGTTTTGGATGCCAGTCGACCAAAGTAGTCTTCAAAAGAGGAGGCAATTTTCTAAGAATCATGAAAGCCGTTTGTTTCTGATTTAGAGAAATATTATTCAACAAAATAATAGGACCGAAACAAGATGCTTGTTTCGGTCCTATTTGGATATCCAAAGATGAAAATTGAAGAATGATACTTTTTCATAAATGTTTACTGAAGTTTACTCAGACATAAACCGGTTTGTTTGCAAAAAAATAAAGCGTTTTCAAAAAATCTGATTGGAATTCACAAAGCAAATGTTGAAATGCTTGATATTCAAGCCTATCAAGGATTTATATTTGGATTTTGAAAGTTGGATAATTGTGAAGTTAAGGTTGACAACGCTGCCAAAATGAGTTAAATTTTGGTTAGTAAAGTTTACTAAAAATATAAGTAGAGGGATGAAACTTATGATTTCTGATGACGTAAAAAAAGAATTTAACGACCAATTTGGCTATGACTCAACCAGGATGTTCTTTTCACCTGGTCGAATTAACTTAATCGGTGAGTATACTGACTTTAACGGTGGGCACGTTTTCCCATGTGCAATCAGCATGGGGATTTACGCAGCTTACGGTGAACGCAAGGATAATAAAATCCGCATGTACTCCGGTAATGTTCCGGATGCTGGCATTGTTGAACTTTCACTCGATGACCTTTCATATAAAAAGGCTGACAGTTGGACCAACTATCCAAAGGGGATGATGGTTCAGATTATCGAACATGGTTATAAGATTGGCCATGGTTTCGATCTTGCCTTATATGGTAATTTACCAGATGCCGCCGGCTTGTCATCATCAGCAGCTATTGAGTTGTTAACCGGTGAAATTATCAACGATGTCTTCTCATTGGGCATCAGTGAACTTGATTTGGTTAAATATGGCCAACTGGTTGAGAACAAGTACATTGGCGTTAATTCAGGAATCATGGATCAATTCGCCATCGGAATGGGTAAGAAAGATCAAGCTGTACTGCTTGATACCAATACCCTTGATTATGAATACGTTCCCGTTAAGATGGGCGACCGTGTCATTGTCATCATGAATACTAAGAAGCATCGTGAACTTCAAGATTCCAAGTACAACGAACGTCGTTCACAATGTGAGGAAGCTTTGAAACGGCTTCAAGTTAAATTACCAATCAAATCATTAGGTGATTTGACAGAAAGCGAGTTCGACGAAAATAGTTATTTGATCAATGATGACATTTTGATTCGTCGTGCCCGTCATGCGGTCTTTGAAAATCAACGAACATTGCAAGCAAAGGATGCATTGGTTAACAATGACCTGGAAACATTTGGTAAGTTAATCAACGCTTCTCATGTTTCACTTCATTATGATTTTGAAGTAACCGGTAAAGAGTTGGATACATTAGCAGAAACTGCTTGGAAACAGCCTGGAGTTGTCGGTGCCCGTATGACCGGTGCCGGATTTGGTGGCTGTGCCATTGCCATTGTTGACCGTGACAAGGTTGATGCCTTTAAGGAAAACGTTGGCAAAGTCTATGAAAAAGAAATTGGTCATCCAGCAGAATTCTACATTGCAGAAATTTCAGATGGTCCTAAAGAGATTAAGTAATTGATTGATTAGAAGGAGGATATTTAAATGGCAATTTTAGTACTAGGTGGAGCAGGTTATATTGGATCACATACTGTTGATCGGCTAATCGCAAATGGTTATGACGTTGCAGTTGTTGATAATTTGGTTACTGGACACAAGGCAGCCATCAATCCCAAAGCTCGTTTTTACGAAGGTGACGTCCGTGACAAGAAATTCTTGAACGACGTCTTTGACAAAGAGGATATTGAAGGTGTCATTCACTTTGCAGCATTCTCAGTCGTTCCAGAGTCAATGAAGAAACCATTGAAATACTTTGACAATAATACTGGCGGTATGATCAGCTTGCTTGAAGTCATGAATGCTCATAATGTTAAGAAGATTGTCTTCTCTTCTACTGCCGCTACTTACGGTGAACCAAAGCAGATTCCAATCAAAGAAACTGATCCACAAGTTCCAACGAACCCATACGGTGAAAGTAAGTTGGCAATGGAAAAGATTATGCACTGGAGTGATGTTGCATATGGCATCAAGTTCGTTGCACTCCGTTACTTCAACGTTGCCGGCGCCAAGCCTGATGGCTCAATTGGTGAAGATCACCATCCTGAAACCCACTTGGTTCCAATTATTTTACAAGTTGCCGCAGGCGAGCGTGACGAGTTAACCATTTTTGGTGATGATTACGACACACCAGATGGCACCAATGTTCGTGATTATGTTCATGTCATGGACTTGGCAGACGCTCACATTCTGGCATTGAAGTACTTG
This sequence comes from Lentilactobacillus kefiri, assembly GCF_009739535.1. Lineage (GTDB taxonomy): Bacteria > Bacillota > Bacilli > Lactobacillales > Lactobacillaceae > Lentilactobacillus > Lentilactobacillus kefiri. The sequence goes on along the minus strand of NZ_CP029971.1, from coordinate 2,358,985 downwards.
CAGGCTGGCCATGACAGTGACGCATTTAACCTGGGTTCATCAACCGGATTCTCCAACAAGCAAATGTTGGATGCCGCTCGTGATGTAACCGGTAAGCCAATTCCTGCCAAAATGGGACCACGTCGTGCCGGTGATCCAAGCACATTGATTGCCGCAAGTGACAAAGCCCGTAAGGTTCTTGGCTGGAAGCCACAATTTGACGATGTTCATGAAATCATTAAGACCGCATGGAACTGGAAAGAAAAGCATCCAAAGGGCTATGACGATCAGAAAGGAAACAAGTAATAATGAGCCAATCAGCAGTTGAAAAATTTGTCGATTTAATTATTAAATCAGATTCACCATATTCAGATGTTGACCGGATTTACGTTACCAACCTTATTTTTAGACTGATCGGTGATGGTTTCGGTGATCCAACTGAAGACACATCCGCAGTAGATTTGGCAAACGACTTGGTGGAGTTGGGGATTAAGCACGGTAAGATTGAAGATTCAATTACCAACCGTGAAATCCTTGAAGATCAGTTAATGGATCTCATTACACCAATTCCATCAACTTTGAACCAAATCTTTTGGAACAAGTACCAAGAATCTCCTGATGAAGCAACAAACTACTTCTACAAGATGAGTCAGGATAATGATTATATTAAGACCCGGGCAATTGCTAAAAACATTTCCTACGAGACAAAAACCGAGTATGGAAATCTTGAGATCACCATTAACCTGTCAAAGCCTGAGAAGGATCCTAAGGCGATTGCAGCCGCTGGTCGAGCAAAGTCGACCAGTTATCCTGTCGGACCATTAGCCATTGAAAATGAAGGCTATCTTGGCCGTCTGGGCTATCCTGCACGAAGTAATCACCGGGTCATTCGAATGATGATCAATGGCGAGCCATGGGGATTCCAGTATTCACCTTATGCATATTTCGGTGAACATGCGATTTTCCTGAATCAAAAGCACGTTCCAATGTCAATTGACCAAAGAACATTCGTTAATTTGACTGACATTCTCAAACAGTTCCCACATTATTTTGTGGGTAGTAATGCTGATTTGCCAATTGTTGGTGGTTCACTTTTAGCTCAAGATCATTACCAAGGTGGCCGTCATACGTTCCCAATGATGAAAGCTGGAATTGATCGCAAGGTTGATCTGGAAATTGACGGTTTGGAAGCCGGCATTGTTAAATGGCCAATGGCAACAATCCGTTTGCTCAGTAAGGATGCCAATAAGGTTGTTAATGCCGCTACCAAGATTGCCGAAACCTGGAAGGGCTACTCAGATGAATCGGTTGATATTCGTGCATATACGGATGGCACTCGTCATCACACGGTTACCCCAATTGCCAGAATGAACGGTGACCGATTTGAAATGGACATCGTTTTACGTGATAACCAAACTTCGGATAAATATCCTGACGGGATTTTTCACCCACACAAGGATGTTCAACATATTAAGAAAGAAAACATCGGCCTCATTGAAGTCATGGGACGGGCAATTTTACCAGCTCGTTTAAAGACTGAAATGAAGGAAGTTGAAAAGTATGTTCTCGGAGAAGATAATCACATTGCTGATTATCATAAACCGTGGGCAGATGAGTTGATGAAACGCGACAAATTCACCAAAGATAATGTGGAAGAGTTAGTCGACAAAGAAGTCGGCAAAGTCTTCAGCAGAGTTTTGGAAGATGCCGGCGTTTACAAATGGAATGAAGAAGGTCAAAAAGCCTTTGATCGTTTCATTGATCAATTGAAGTAAAAGAATAGGGGGTTCCAACAAACGAGATTGTTTGTATGGAACCCTTTATTTTTGGTAAAATGGAAGCGTAAACAAAAAGACGCCCATTAATAACTAGGAGGCAATTATGAAATTTATTGTATATAACGTCAGGGATGACGAGATCCCATTTATTGAAAAGTGGGGGAAAGATCACAAAATTGAAGTTAAATACACGACAACAACCTTAACCCAGGAAACAGTACAAGAGGCTGCTGGATTTGATGGTGTTTCATGCCTCCAAACAATTCCGTACTCAAAGGAATTATTTGACGCTTTTAAGAAAATGGGTATTAAATATCTCTCGTTACGAAATGTGGGTGTCGATAACGTCGATCTCGCGGCCGCTAAGGGAAACGGCGTTCAAATCACCAACGTCCCAGCATATAGTCCCGAGAGTATCGCTGAATTTGCCGTTACAATGGCCCTCTATCTTTCAAGAAGAGTTGGGTATATGAAACAACAGTTGGATCAAAATCACCAGTTCCATTTTTCACCAAACTTTATGGGTCGGTTGATCAGTGACCAGACGGTTGGAATTATTGGAACCGGCCGGATTGGCCGGGAAGCAATCAAACTCTTTAAAGGCTTGGGAGCAAATGTTATTGCCTATGACAAGTATCCTCAAAAATCAACCAATGGACAATTTGTATATGTAAAGGACTTGGCTGATATTTACACCAAAAGTGATATTATCAGTATTCATATGCCTGCCACTGATGACAATTATCATCAATTCAATCATGAAGTCTTTGAGCAAATGAAAGACACCGCACTTTTGATCAATACCGCCAGAGGTTCGATTGTTGATACCAATGATTTAATGTATGCATTGCAAAGCGGGGAAATTGCCGGTGCCGGAATTGACACAATCGAGGCGGAAACAGCCGATTTACAGGATTCAAGGTCAACTAAACAAGTGTCTGATCCTGATGTTCTGAAATTCTCAATGATGCCAAACGTTCTCATTACCCCACATTCTGCATTCCATACCAGTGAATCGGTCAGAAATATGATTGATATTTCATTAAGTAATTTAATGACAATGGTGAATGGCGAAAAGCCGAAGGACCTAGTTAATTAAGAATCTTGCTAAATACAAATAAGGCTGACGTATTCCCAATCAGGGGAGCGCGTCAGCCTTATTTTTTATTAATGATTAAATATCGTAATCTGAATCATTCATTGATTCAACATTTCCAAGCAGGTAACCATTTCCAACTTGTGAGAAGAAATCATGGTTCGCAGTCGATGTTGAAATACCGTTCATGACAACGGGATTAACATCTTCGGCGGTATCTGGGAAAAGTGGATCTTGGCCCAGGTTCATGAGTGCCTTGTTGGCGTTATAACGAATAAATGTCAGCACGTCTTCGGTCCAACCGGTTTGGTCGTAAAGAATATGGGTATACTTCTCTTCATTCCCATAGAGTTTATACAAGAAATCATAGATCCAATTCTTCATATCCTCTTGTTTTTCCTTAGGCAGTTGATTATAGCCAATTTGGAACTTATAACCAATGTATGTTCCGTGGACTGATTCGTCCCTGAGAATCAACTTAATGATTTCTGCCACATTAGGGATCTTGTTATGGCCAAGATACCAGAGTGGGGTATAGAAACCAGAATAGAACAGGAAGGTTTCCAAAAATACACTGGCAACTTTTTTCTTTAATGGATCTGGTTCATTCGCATAAATATCGCGGATCTTTAATGCTTTATTCTGAAGAAATTCTTCACTGTCACTCCATTCAAAGATTTCATCGATTTGATCTGGGGTGTTTAGTGTTGAAAAGATGGATGAATAACTTTTGGCATGAACGGATTCCATAAATTGGATATTGTTCAATACGGCGGTTTCATGCTGGGTTTGGACGTCTTTCCGCAAAGATGCCATTCCTTCTTGTGATTGAAGGGTATCCAACAATGTTAATCCACCAAACACATGGCCGACCACCCACTGATGATCCTGGTCAAGGGTTCGCCAATCAGATAAGTCGTTTGAAAGTGGAATCCGAGTATCCAGCCAAAACTGTTCAGTCAGCTTTTCCCAAGTGGCTTTATCGATTTGGTCGTCAATGGCATTCCAGTTGATTGCTTTATAATTCTCAGTCATAAATTTCTCCTTTAAATGACGCAGCTTTCACATTCGTTTGAACCGACTTCTTGTTGATCATCAGTGAAAGTTCGAATGTAATAAATTGATTTTACACCTTTTTTGTAAGCATAATTTCGTAAGATGTTCAAGTCACGGGTGGTCATCTTGTCAGTCCGACCGTTCTTCCATTCATACAAGCCTGCTGGAATCGTTGAACGCATAAAGAGGGTCAGCGCCATTCCTTGGTCGATGTGTTCTTGAGCAGCTGCATAAACGTCAATGACCTTCCGCATATCCATATCATATGCTGATGTGTAATATGGCATTGTGTCATTAGAAAGGTATGGGGCTGGATAATAGATTTTACCGATCTTTGATTCCTGACGTTCTTCAATCCGGTTGATAATTGGATGAAGACTGGCAGTTGTATCGTTGATATATGAGATTGAACCATTTGGGGCAACCGCTAATCGGTTCTGGTGGTAAAGGCCATCTTTCATAACTGATGCTTTAAGGTTTTCCCAATCTTCTTTTGAAGGAATCCAGTCTTCTGGGAATAAAGCTTTGACTGCATCTGATTTTGGTGCAAATGATTGATCTAAATACTTATCAAAGTAACTGCCGTCAGCGTACTTGCTGTTTTCAAAGTTGGCAAAAGTTTCTTTGCGTTCCTTTGCGATCTTGTTAGATGCAACTAAACTATAGTAATTTAAAAGCATGAAGTAAACGCTGGTAAATTCGATGGATTCTGGTGAACCGTAATAAATATGGTGTTTTACCAAGAAACTATGCAGTCCCATTCCGCCAAGACCGATTGAGTGGGATTCCTTGTTTCCTTTTTGAATAGAAGGAACCACGTCGATGTTTGAATGGTCAGTGACAAAGGTTAATGCCCGAACCATACTTTCAACGGAATGACCGAAGTCTTTGCCATCCATCATATTATTAATGTTGGTAGAGCCCAGGTTACATGAAATATCCTTGCCCATTTTGATGTAATGCTGCTCATTATCAACGGTTGAAGGGGTTTGAACCTGAAGAATTTCAGAACACAAGTTACTCATAACGATCCGGCCGGCAATTGGATTGTCGCGGTTGGCAGTGTCAATGTTGATGACATATGGGTAACCGGATTCTTGTTGAAGCTTGCTGATTTCAGTTTCCAAGTCACGAGCTTTGATCTTCTTCTTGGAGATTTTATCGTTGGCAACCAGGTTGTCATATTCCTTTGTAATGTCGACGTATGAGAATGGAACACCGTATTCGCGTTCAACATCATAGGGACTGAACAAATACATATCAGCATCTGCTTTAATGAGTTGATAGAACTTGTCAGGTACGGTTACACCCAACGAAAGGGTCTTCAAGCGGATCTTTTCATCGGCATTTTCCTTTTTGGCACCCAGAAATTCAATGATATCTGGATGAAAGACTGATAAGTACACAACTCCGGCACCTTGTCGCTGACCTAATTGATTGGAATAAGAAAAACTGTCTTCCAATAATTTCATAACGGGCACAACACCTGATGCGGCACCTTCAATATGCTTGATGGGAGCGCCGGCTTCACGCAGATTTGAAAGGTTAATGCCGACACCACCACCGATTCTTGACAACTGAAGAGCTGAATTGATGGTTCGGCCAATGGTATTCATGTCATCTGTTGTTTGAATTAAGAAGCAGGAAACAAATTCACCACGATTTTGACGGCCGGCGTTTAAGAAACTTGGCGTAGCAGGTTGGTATCGCTGATGGACAATTTCATCAGCCAAATCCATTGCCAGTTGTTCGTCACCATCCGCAAAGAAGAGGGCGTTTGCGGCAACTCGGTCCAAAAAGCTTTCCAAATACAAGTCGTTGTCATTTGTCTTTAAAGCATACTGGGCATAGAACTTGTATGCTGCCATAAATGATTTAAAGTGGAAATCTTGATCATCCAAGTATTTGTACAATTTTTCTATGAAGGACATATCGTATTTGTTTACGAATTCTGATTCATAGTAGTTGTTCTTGATCAAATAGTCGAACCGATCTTGGAGACTGTCAAATTTCATCAAGTTGGGCTGAACATTTTCTTTTAGGAAAGCTTGAAGGGCTTCCTGGTCTTTTTGCAATGGAATCTGACCGTTAACTGGGATGTTAATTTCATTGTTGAGGTCAAAGTAGGTAACATCCTTTAGATTGTGAAGTGACATATTTAGTACCACGCTTTCTTAAAATTGCGAATAAAAGGGGCGAGACCGTTTGTGGTTTCGCCCGCTAATCTAGAATCAATATGTTAGAATGGATGAAGGCAATTAACCGGCAATCGACTGAAGTTGATCAGGCCGGAAACCGCTGAATGCTTGCTTACCATCAACATCGACAACGGGTACAGCCATGAAGCCTCGTTGTTTCAAGTAATCAATATATTGTGGTTGCTCGTTGATGTTGTGTTCTTCAAACTGCACATTGTGTTCTGAAAGATAACGTTTTGTCATCTTGCATTGCATACAGTTGTTTTTTGAATATAATGTAATTTTAGCCATTATTAACACTTCCCCTGTTTCGTTAAAATTTAATTTATGATTCAATTTTACACTAAATAGTGTGAAATGCAACGATAAAAACACAATATATTGTGACAAAACTAATTGTAAGCACCAAATATGGTTGGTGCTTGTGAAAATCAAATTAGGAGAATTTTATGACAGACAATTCATTTTATTATTCCAAGAATCCAGACGTTGAATCAAAACCCATAACATGGAACTTTTCGTTGCTTGGAAACAACTTAACGTTCACTTCTGATAACGGTGTGTTTTCAAAACATACTGTCGATTATGGAAGCCGGGTATTGGTTAAAAATATTAAGTATGACATTATTCCGGCAGGTAGATTGTTGGATATGGGAACCGGCTATGGTCCAATTGGCATTTCCATTGCCAAAGCGTTTCCCAAACGTGAAATAGATATGGTCGATGTCAATGAGCTTGCTTTGGATTTGGCAAAGAAGAATGCCAATGACAACCAGGTTAACAATGTTCATATTTTTGAAAGTGATATTTACGAAGCAGTAAAGGACACTTATGCTGCTATTTTTACCAATCCACCAGTCAGAGCCGGTAAAAAGGTCGTTGACGGCATGATTTCCGGTGCCGTTGATCATTTAATTGCCAAAGGCACGTTGACCGTTGTTTTGCAAAAGAAGCAGGGGGCACCATCCGCCAAGAAGCTGATGACCCAGTTATTCGGTAATTGCACCATTTTAAAACGTGATAAAGGTTATTATATTCTTCAAAGTATTAAGGAATCGTGAGGGTAAAACATGTTTCAAGCTGATAGTCGCTATATGAAAGCCGCAATGGTTGAGGCTCAAAAGGCCTATATGATTGGTGAAGTTCCGATTGGTGCCGTTGTTGTTCATGATGGCATCATTATTGGACGCGGCCACAATTTGCGGGAGCATTTGAACGACGGGATTGCTCATGCGGAGATCTTGGCAATTGAAGAGGCCTGTCGTTATCTAAACAGTTGGCGACTGATTGACTGTGATTTATATGTCACCATTGAACCCTGTCTGATGTGTTCAGGTGCCATCATTAACTCACGGATTGATAACGTTTGTTTTGGCTCGCGGGATCCCAAAGCCGGAGCGGTACGAAGTTTGTATACTGTTTTGGAAGATTCCCGCCTAAATCATCGGGTGAATGTTGTTGAAGGTGTCTTGGCAGATCAATCCGCTAAGATAATGAAAGATTTTTTTAAAGCTGCCCGTAAGAAAAGAAAGAATAAAACTGGAAATTCTTAATCATTTAAGTTATGATAGATATTGCCGCAAGGCCCTGAGGCAAGGGTCGGGTTACGAACTGTGTCAGGTCCGGAAGGAAGCAGCACTAAGTATCATCAACCTTGTGCCTCTTGTACATAGAATTTCAGCTCTCAGCAAATTTTGCTGGGAGCATTTTTTTGGAGAAAAGCGGTTTGGAAGCGACGTTCGTTGATTGCACTCTGCTTGAATTCATCATATAATTATTTAGACGTTTCAATTGAGAATTTTAAGTGTATGGCAACTATTTTTGGAGGATTTGGTCATGAGCTATCAAGCATTATATCGGGTTTGGCGACCACAAAGATTTGATGAAATCGTCGGCCAATCAATCATCACACGAACATTAAAAAATGCTTTAATCACAAAACAGATAAGCCATGCCTATTTGTTCACTGGTCCACGGGGGACTGGGAAAACTTCCGCTGCCAAAATTTTTGCAAAAGCTGTTAACTGTCATTATTTAAAAGATGGTGAACCCTGTAACCAATGCGAAACCTGCAAGGCGATTAATGAAGGCAGCTTAAACGATGTCATTGAAATTGATGCGGCCTCTAATAATGGGGTTGAAGAGATTCGTGATATCCGTGATAAGGCAAAGTATGCGCCGACTCAAGCGGACTACAAAGTTTACATCATTGATGAAGTTCATATGTTATCAACCGGTGCCTTTAATGCCCTGTTGAAGACTTTGGAAGAGCCACCTGCCAATGTGATCTTTATTTTGGCAACTACCGAACCTCATAAGATTCCAGCGACAATTATTTCGCGAACCCAGAAATTCGACTTTAAGCGGATTAAGCCCCAAGATATTTTGCAAAGAATGGAATACATTCTGGATCAAAAAAAGGTCGAGTATGACGATAAGGCGCTTAAAATCATTGCCAAGGCGGCTGAAGGTGGGATGCGGGATGCATTGAGCATTCTGGATCAAGCCATGTCATACGGTGATAATAAAATTACCTATGAAAACGCGCTTCTCGTGACCGGTAGTGTGACCAATGAGTTGTTAACTACTTATATGGAACAAATTATTGCAAAAGATACCAAGAGTGCCTTGATTACCGTCCAAAAGATTCTGGATGAGGGCAAGGACGCCAGCCGGTTTATTGAAGATTTAACCAGTTATTGTCAAGACATTCTGCTGTATCAGCAGGATCCCGGAATTGTTGAAGAAATGGAACTCGGGATCATTGATGATCAATTTAAGAAGCTTAGCGGCCAAATCAGTGATCAAGAGATCTATCAGATTATTAATGAATTAAACAATATTTCCAACTCTCTGCGGTTCACTGCACATCCGGATGTTTACTTGGAAGTTCTGACAGTGAAGATTACTCATTTGGATGCAACAGTTCAGTCAGGTCCTGCAAAGGAGTCCCAACCGGCTGCCCAACCGACTGTCAATCCGGAGGTTACTTCCGAAATTCAGCAGTTAACGCAGGAAGTTACCAAATTAAAATCTGAAATTGATTCACTTAAGAAGGCCCCAGCTGTTGAAAATAACGTTGTCAGCACGCCGGAACCGTCAAAACCAGTCGAAAGCCATACAATGGATAACCACATTGAGTTGGCCAAGATTTATCCAATTTTAGGTAAAGCGACCCGAAAGCAATTAAATCAGTTCAAAGAAGTGTGGCCCGACCTGATGAAGGCCTTATCAGTGACGCAACGAGCCGTCATGCACGTTTCATCACCGGTTGCTGCCAGCAGCGGTGGGGTGATTGTTGCTTTTGAATATCCATTCCTTTATCAAAAGGCCCAAGGAGATACCAGTTTGAAGGATGCCTTGGAAAACAACCTTGACCGGATTGTCGGTAAAGCACCGCAAATTGTATTTGTACCAGAGAATCAGTGGCCTGATATTCGTCATGAATACCTGGTCAGCCATCGGGACAAGCTCAAAAAGGCTGCTCCCAAGGAAGCCAAGGATAATGACCCAAAAGCTGAACCGACTGATGATTCTGACAGTCCGGATACGACGGATTCAGAGAGTCAGCCAGTCGTTAAAAAAGCAGCCGAACTTTTTGGCACCGATATTTTAGATATTAAAGATGATTAATTAATTGGAGGAATTTAACAATGATGAACGGTATGAACATGAATAAGATGATGAAACAAATGAAAAAGATGCAAAAGCAGCTTGGAGAAGAGCAAGAAAACCTTAAGAAGCAAGAATTTAAAGGCGTTGCACCAGATAATATGGTTGAAGTCACTTTCTCAGGCGATAAGAAAATGACTGATATTCAAATTAAGCCGGAAGCAATTGACCCAGACGATCCAGAAATGCTTGGAGATTTGATTCTTGCCGCAGTTAATGACGGCATTTCAAAAGTGGATAAAGCAACTGAAAGCACAATGGGCAAGTATACTAAAGGAATTCCAGGAATGTAATCAGTTCAAAAAGGGGAAAATATGCAATATCCTGAAGCAATCGTAAAGTTAATTGATAGTTATATGAAATTACCGGGGATCGGCAATAAAACCGCAACCCGGTTAGCGTTTTACACGGTTGATATGAACGAAGACGATGTTAAGGCCTTTTCAAAAGCACTCATTGCAACGAAAAACGACCTTCATTATTGTTCAATCTGTGGTAATTTAACGGATGAAGATCCCTGTGAAATTTGTCGTGATAAGAACCGTGACCAATCCACAATCCTGGTGGTTGAGGAGCCTAAAGACGTGATGGTCATGGAAAAGGTTCAGGAATATCACGGTCTTTACCATGTTCTTCACGGGGTTCTTTCACCAATTGAAGGAAAAGGACCGGAAGATCTGAATATCAGTTCTTTGATTAAACGACTTCAAAAGAATAAGGAAGTTAAAGAAGTCATTGTTGCTACAAATGCAACCCCAGAGGGTGAAGCCACTGCAATGTATTTGAGTAAATTGATTAAGCCGGCGGGGATTAAAGTGACCCGTTTGGCTCATGGACTCTCAGTTGGTTCCGATATTGAGTACGCGGACGAAGTGACCTTATACAAGGCTGTCCAGGGACGAACTGAAATTTAATTTTGACAGGGTGGTTGGATTTTAAATGTTTTTTAATCGAATGAAGCACCGGAATGTTAAAAAAGAATACGATCAACGTTTGTTGGAATTGATCAACAACTTGAAAGAAGAGTGGGACCACACTGCGCAGACGCAAGAGGCGGTTGCCGACAGTGATATGGAGATGGAGCAGGAAACTGCTTTAGCTCGTAGAAAATATTTCTTCATATATAAAGAAGCTCGAATTCGGAAGATAAAAAATGATCAGATTCAACCTTCCGTTATCAGTTACGATCATGACGAATTTGAGTGATTGGTTTGTGGGGGTTCCGGTTCGACAGACCAAATGCATTAAAGTACAATTAATTTGAATCCACAAAGTGAGGGAATTGTTTTGAATGGTAAGTTTATAACTTTTGAAGGGCCGGACGGCGCAGGAAAAACCTCCGTTATGAATCAGGTTATCGGCGTCTTTCAACAGCAAATTGGCGACAGGCTGTTAGTCACGAGAGAACCCGGTGGTAATAAAATTTCAGAAGAAATTCGCAAGGTCATTTTAGACCGTGCGAATACAGAAATGGATTACCGAACGGAAGCTTTACTGTACGCTGCGGCCAGACGTCAACATTTGGTTGAAACAATTCTACCCGCACTTAAGCAAAACAAGCTGGTACTCTGTGATCGCTACGTTGACAGTTCGGTTGCCTATCAAGGCTCCGGTCGCCAAATCGGCATGGAGCAAGTTGCCAAAATGAACGAATTTGCAACCGAAAATTTGTTGCCGTTTAAAACAATTTATTTTGATATTCCCGTTGAAGTGGGACTTAATCGGATTGCTGAGCACCGTGATAAAAGTAAAATTGATCGCCTTGATGTTGAAACAACCGCCTTTCATAAGCGGGTCCACCAAGGCTACATGAAGATTCGTGATGCAAATGCGGATCGTTTTATTAGTATCGACGCGACCCAGCCAATCGATGCAGTCATTCATGATACAATTAAGATTATTCATGAAATAGCACCTGAGTATTTTAAGGAGCGTTCACTATGAAATTAGTCATTGCAATCGTCCAAGATAAAGATGCCAATAAACTGCGATCAGTATTTGTTGCCCATGAGATCATGGCCACTCGTTTTTCAACGACGGGTAGTTTTTTGCGTGCTGGCAACACCACTTATTTGGTCGCCGTTGATGATGATAAAGTCGATTTAACTTTGAAGTTAATCAAGGAAACCTGTTCAGCTCGTCAGCAGTTTATGACACCACCTGTAAGTTTAAATGGTGATACCGCTGAACATACTTTTCCAATTGAAGTGCAGGTCGGCGGCGCAACCGTTATGGTCCTGCCAATCGAAGCTTTTAAGCAGTTTTAGAAGGGAACGTTATGGAACACGATATTGTTAACGTTGCTCAAACTAAACAGCCAGCCATCTTCACTCAGTTTATGAATTTGGTTAAAAACAATGAGTTGTCACACGCTTATTTGTTCACCGGTGAAGACGGGGCGGGTCAATTTTCAGTCGCAATGGGAGTTGCCATGCGGCTTTTTTGTACGAATGTCCAAAATGGGATGCCATGTGGAAAATGTGCCGAATGTGTCAGAATTATGAATTACGACCATCCGGATGTTGTTGTCACCAAGCCCGACGGACAGAGTATCAAGATTGACCAAATTCGACACGTTAAAAGTGAATTTACCAAAAGTGCGATGGAAGGCTCTAAAAAAGTATTCATCATTTCGGAAGCTGAAAAGATGACAACCGGAGCTGCCAATGGTTTATTGAAATTTATTGAAGAACCTACAGGAAACGTGGTCAGCTTTTTAATCAGTAAGAATCGCAACTTGGTATTACCAACGATTATTTCCAGAACCCAAGTTGTCGAATTTCCAAGTCTCAGTAAAAAATTGATGGTAAAAGAGCTGCAGTCCAGTGGCGTGAAGCCAAGTGAAGTTAATCTGATGATTTCCATTACCAACAGTTTGGATCAGATTAAGGGATGGTTGAAAGATGACTGGTTTGCTTCCACACAGAAGATGTTGGAAAAGTGGTTCATCTACTTGGTTAAAGACAACACAATGGCAATGCCGTTTATCCAGATGTCTTTGATGCCATTAATTACCAATAAAGATCGACAGCGAATTGTGATTTCTATGATGTTAAGCTTGTTTGATGATGTCTTGGAAACCAAGTACGGCACTTTGGCCGAAGAGCGGGTGAAGTATCCGTCAATTCTTGAACAAACCAAGCTGGCAGCGTCAAAATGGCGCAATGATCAGATCCTGAAAATGTTGGATGAACTGCTTGATGTGAACAAAAGCATGGCAGTCAATGTCAATTTTCAAAATATTATTGAAGCATTAACGTTAAAGATACTTGAAATCAGTAAGTCATAGTTTACTAAAGGGTGATAAAATCGTGGATAGTCAAGACTTGTACGATGAACTAAAAGAAATGGATACTCAGCTAAGTGCCAGTGCGGCAAACTTTTCTCACCTTCACGAATCCTTAATTGGCTTGATGGAAAAGAATGCTGAACTGGAAATTGAGAATCAGCATTTACGTGACAGAATTAACGAAATTACTGAAAAAATGGATAATAATTCTCCTCGTCTATCAAAATCCAGAAAGAATTTGGAGAAACTTTATAATGAAGGTTTCCATGTTTGCAGTTCGTATTATGGCAAACGCCGTGAAAATGGTGAGGATTGTATTTTCTGTACCGACATTATATATGGTAAGCGGGATTAAGGAGTAAGCAGTGGAAACTCAAAAAAGTTTTGATACATTAACTAAATATGGGATTTTATATTTAGTGCCAACACCCATTGGCAATCTTGATGATATGACATTCCGTGCCGTTAAAATTCTTCAAGGTGCTGATTTGATTGCGGCTGAAGATACTAGAAACACGCAAAAATTACTGAACCATTTTGATGTGTCTACTAAACAGATCAGCTTTCATGAGCACAATACTGCTGAACGAATTCCTGAACTGGTTAGTAAGTTAAAACAGGGGCTGACAATTGCTCAAGTCAGTGATGCCGGGATGCCATCGATTAGTGATCCGGGCCATGAACTGGTGGTTGAATGCATTAAGCAGCATATCAATGTTGTGCCTCTGCCCGGTGCCAATGCCGGAATTACTGCGTTGATTGCTTCCGGCCTTTCGCCACAGCCGTTTTATTTTTATGGTTTTTTATCTCGGAAGCCAAAAGAACAGCGGGAAGAAATTGACGACTTAAGAAATAAACCCGAAACCATGATTTTTTATGAAGCACCTCACCGTTTAAAAAAGACGCTCAAAAATTTAGCCACTCAATTGGGTGGTGAACGTCATGGCGCACTTTGCCGGGAATTAACCAAGAAACATGAAGAGTTTATCCGTGGATCGCTTACTCAATTAAATGAGTGGGCAAACTCAACTGAAATTCGTGGTGAGTTTGTTATTATAGTATCAGGTAATGATAATCCTGAAGCGGAAGCGGATGATCCACTTGCAGGGATGACGGTTGACCAACAAGTCGATTTTTATATCGAAAACGGGTTAAGCGTTAATGAAGCGATTAAAAAGGTCGCTAAAGATCATCACTTGAAAAAACAAGTGATATACAACCAGTATCACGACCTTAAATAAAAGGAAGTCATGCTCATGACAGCTCATAGTTTCAGCGAACTGCATACAATCCCATTTTATGAATGCAACGTCAACAATCGGATTTCAATTCCGATGTTGATTAACATTTTAATTCTCGCTTCAGAACATCAAAACGAAAAGTTGGGAGTCGATCAACTTTACCTGATTGATAAATATGGAATTGGATGGGTTGTCACGTCATATTCCATTCACATTAGTCAACTGCCTAAAAAAGATTCGGTTGTTAAAATGACAACTCGAGGGACCTCTTACAACCGTTATTTTGCTTTCCGAGAATTCTGGCTCCACGATCAAGATGGCAATGAACTGGTTAAAGTTGAGAGCATTTGGGTCTTGATGAATGAAAAGACCCGTAAGATTACACCAATTAAGGATGATGTGATTAAGCCTTATCAGTCGGAAAATGTTCGTCGAGTTCCCAGACTGCCGCGCCCCAAGCGGATTGAGTCAACTGACAAAGTGACCGCCAAAGAGTATCAGGTACGCTGGAGCGACATTGATTTTAATGGGCACGTGAATAATTCTCGATACCCAGAGTGGATGTTGGATTCACTGCCAATGTCATTTCTGAATAACCACGAACCGGCAAATATCGATATCCGCTTTGAAAACGAAGTTAAGTACGGTAATCGGGTAACGAGTTCGGTAGTTGTTGATTCTTCAAATAATGATAAAATTGAAACTGTTCATGAAATTAAATCAAATGATGTTCTTTCCGCAAGCGCAACGATTGTTTGGAAGGAAAATCAAGTAAAGGGTAACGATTAATAATGAAAATATTAGCGATTGATACTTCAAACAAGCCACTATCCGTTGCCGTGATGGATAATGACCAATTATTAGCTCAGACCACTTTGACGACCCATCGGAAGCATGCAGAATTTTTAATGCCGGTTATTGAAGATTTGGTAAAAAAGTCGGATCTGGCTCCTGCTGATCTTGATCGGGTAGTGGTTGCCGACGGTCCCGGCTCATACACGGGCATCAGGATGGCGGTGACGGCAGCTAAAACAATTGCCAGCACCCTTGGCATTGAACTGGTGACAGTTTCCAGTCTTTTAAACTTGGCCTTAAACGTTCAAAAAGACAACGTTTTGATTAACCCAATTTTCGATGGCCGCAACCAAAACATGTTCACCGGGCTTTATCGTTGGAATGATGGCGAAATTGAGACGGTCATTTCTGATCAGCATATTAATCTTGAAAAGTGGCTTCATTTGATTGCGGAATATGACCAGCAAATTGTCATTATTGGCGATACCGATTCTTTTGAAAATGATATGAGATCCGCTTTACATAGTCGTTTAGTGGTCGGTCAATCTCTTGAAGGAATTCCGAGTGCTGCCAAATTGGGTCAGTACGGCCTGAGCCAGTCACCCGTTTCCAATGTTGATGCGGTTGTTCCACGATACCTGCGTCTAACCAAGGCTGAAGCCGACTGGAAAAAATTACATCCTAACGAGGATACGCATAATTATGTTGAAAAAGTTTAAAAAGTGGTTTAACCAACAATTTTATAACAAAGAACTTCAGCTGCGTGAAAGATATTTAGACATTAAGAATCACGACGTGGAAATTAATGACACCGAATATTTTTTAGCCAAAGCGATGATTCCCGATATTCCAGAGATCTTGGGGATTGAAAGGGCAGTTTATGGTGGTCAGACACCTTGGGATGACCGGGCATTTCGAACAGAGTTAATGCGAAAGACCGACCGCCTCTATTTGGTATTGCGTCGGAATGATTGGCTGGTCGCGTTTATTGGCTGCTCACTTAACGATCATACGAAAGATTGTCATATTACCAACGTGGCGGTTGCTCCCAACTTTCAAAATCATGGGTTGGGTTATTTTTTGGTAACTACGATTATCAAAAAGGCGCGTCAGCTGGAATATGATAAAGTGACGTTGGAAGTCCGGCTAAGCAACACCCGGGCTCAAAAACTTTATCGGGATATCGGTTTTGTTGATAACGGAATTAAAAAAGATTATTACTTCAATGATCGAGAAGATGCATTGAACATGGTTTTGGACATTACCAAAATCGGATAGATAAAAAATAGGGATGGGATGAATTTAGTGGCCAGAGATTTAGTTCTTTCATTTGAAAGCAGCTGTGACGAAACATCTGTTGCAGTCATTGAAAATGGAAATAAAATTCTTTCAAATATTGTCGCAACTCAAATCAAGAGTCACCAGCGATTTGGGGGTGTCGTACCGGAAGTTGCCAGTCGTCACCATATCGAACAGATCACCGGATGTATTAATGATGCACTCAAAGAAGCAGATGTGACATACGATGATTTAACATCTGTTGCTGTCACCTATGGTCCTGGTTTGGTCGGAGCGTTATTAATTGGCGTGACTGCTGCCAAGGTTGTTGCCTGGGCCCATAACCTGCCGCTTGTGCCGGTTAATCATTTAGCTGGTCATATCTATGCAGCCCGGTTGGTTGAACCAATTGAATTTCCTGCGATGGCACTGGTTGTTTCCGGTGGCCATACCGAATTAGTGTATATGCCTGAAGAAGACAAATTTGAAATTATTGGTGAAACCCGGGATGATGCAGCGGGTGAAGCATATGATAAAGTTGGCCGGGTTTTAGGCATTAATTATCCAGCTGGCAAGCCGGTTGACGAGTTGGCTCGTAAGGGACACGACACATTTAAGTTCCCTCGGGCCATGGATTCGGATGATAATTTTGACTTCAGCTTTAGTGGATTGAAGAGTGCTTTCATCAACACGGTCCATCATGCTGATCAAATCCATGAGAAACTGAGCCGGGAAGACCTGGCTGCCAGTTTCCAACAGGCCGTTGTTGACGTTTTGGCCGATAAGACTGATCGGGCTTTAAAAGAGTTCCCAGTCAAACAATTAATTTTAGCTGGTGGTGTTGCTGCCAACAAAGGTCTACGTGAACGTTTAACGAAGAATTTACAAGCATTTAAGAATACCAAATTGGAATTGGTTCCACTTTCACTTTGTGGTGACAATGCCGCAATGATCGGGGCTGCCGGAGAGATGCTTTATCGACACGGTGCCCGTGCAGATGCGACACTAAACGCCGATCCAGGCTTGGAGTTTGAATGGTTGAAAGATGAAGAAAAGTAATATGAAAAAAGACCGGAGCAAAAATTTACTTTTGCTCCGGTCTTTTTATTTTACTGTGATGAATTTCTTTACTATTCGTCGCCTTCAAGCTTAAGACTTGCTTCTTCCCAGCTAGATTCGGTTTCTTTGATTTGTTCGTTTGTGGCATCGAGCTTTTTTTGAAGATCTTGGAGCTTTCCCAAATCGTTGAAGACGTCCGGCTTTGTCATTTCAGCCTCAATTTCATCTTTTGATTTGGTCAAGTCATCCAGCTTGGTCTCAAGCCCCTCAACTTCTCGGGCTAATTTGCGGTGTTCCTTTTGAGCCTGCTTGTTAAGCTCATAATTCTTTTTATCTGTGGTGACTTTTGCTTCAGGTTGGGGCATGTTGGCGGCATTCTTTTCTGCTTCATGTTCTTTTATGGCCGTCTGTTCGTCTTTTTTATCGACGTAGTAGTCATAATTTCCAAGATAGAGGGTTGTTCCTTTACGTGATAATTCGACGACTGCCGTGGCAATCTTGTTGATGAAGTATCGGTCATGAGAAACAAATAGGATTGTGCCGTCAAATTGATTTAACGCTTTTTCCAAAACTTCTCGGCTGTCAATGTCCAAGTGATTGGTTGGCTCATCCAAAATGAGAAAATTGTTGTGCTGGAAGGCAAGCTTTGTTAAAAGCAATCTTGCCTTCTCGCCACCAGACAAATCATGGACCATTTTGGCAACATCGTCACCTGAAAACAGGAAGCTTCCCAAAATGCTTCTAATGTCTCCCTCAGGCGTTGTTGGATGATCATCCCATAGTTCCTCAAGAACCGTTTTAGACGCGTGCAGTGATGCCTGCTCCTGGTCATAGTACCCAGTATCGACGCCAGTTCCAAATTGGGCTTTACCTTTGATAAATGGGATAATTCCCAAGATGCTTTTGAGGAGGGTTGATTTACCAACATCATTCGGCCCGACAATCGCAATTGCCTGATGACGCTTAACATCCAGGTTAATTGGCTCAGAGAGAATTGAGGTGTACCCAACAGCAGCGTTGGCGACGTTTAGGACATTGTTGCCACTCTTGGACTTTGGCGTAAACGAAAATCGGGCCGATTTGGCGTCACCGGTTGGCTTTTGAAGCTTGTCCATTTTTTCTAGTTGTTTACGGCGGGCTTGGGCCTGCTTGGTTGTGGAAGCCCGAACGATATTTTTATCAACGAATGTTTGCAGTTTTTCAATTTTTGCCTGCTGCTTTTCGTATTCTTTCCATTCCTGCTCAATTAATTGTTCTTTTTTCTTGGTATATTCAGTGTAATTACCGGTAAAATGATGCAGGGTTCCTTGTGACATTTCATAAACTTCATTGACGATTCGGTCAAGAAAGTATCGGTCATGAGAAATGATCAGTAGGGCACCGCTATAGTTTTGGATATAGCCCTCAAGCCAGGTAATGGTTTCGACATCCAGGTGATTGGTTGGCTCATCGAGGATTAATAACTCTGGCTTTTCCAATAACAGCTTTGCTAAGGCCAACTGAGTCTTTTGACCGCCAGACAATTCATTAATCGGTCGGTCATAATCGGGCTCTTCAAAGCCAAACCCATGGAGGACCCCGCGAATTTCTGCGTCGTATCCATAGCCATTGTGTTGCTCGAAGTCAGCCCGGATATTGTCATATTGTGAGGAAATTGTTTCATACTCTTCTGAATTTGGGTCCATATTAGCGGAACCCATTTGCTCTTCGAGGGAATGAAGCTTGGCTTCCTGTTCTTTTAACCCTGCAAAGACGGATTCCATTTCTGCATAGATTGATTTATCTGAATTTAATCCCGTATCTTGGGCGAGGTATCCAATAGACAGGTTTTTCTTGGTAACAATTTTGCCACCATCGATTGATTGTTCACCGATTATCATTTTAACAATGGTTGATTTGCCGGCTCCATTGCGGCCAACGAGGGCAACCCGACTTTTTTCTTGAATGGCCAAATTGACTTTTGAGAAGATTGTTTCACCATTAAATCGCTTTGTAAGATCCTGTGCTTGTAGGATTATCACGTGTTTGGCCACCTTTCGTTTTATATTAATCAATAGTTAATTTTAGCATATCTTGCAAGTTTTCAGTAATTTTTTGTAAGTATTATTTGAAATATATTTCACAAGATGTCGTTATATGGTAGAATAGGTTGTAAATAAGAGTTCACAAAGTTCTTTTAATCAAACTAACAAACTAGGAGGAAATTTTCTTGACAGCTGAAAATATTCCACGCGCAACCGCTAAACGATTGCCCATCTATTATCGATATTTAAACATCTTGCATGACACGGGAAAACAGCGTATTTCATCAACAGAATTAGCTGAGGCGGTTCAGGTAGATTCAGCAACCATTCGTCGTGACTTTTCCTATTTTGGTGCCCTGGGCAAACGGGGTTATGGATATGATGTGGATAATCTGCTCTCATTCTTTAAACAGATTTTAAATCAGGAACATTTAACAAATGTTGCCTTAATTGGAGTTGGTAACTTAGGCCATGCCTTGTTGAACTTTAATTTTCACAAGGATGGTAACGTCCGAATCTCTGCTGCATTTGATACTGATGATAAGATTGTGAATAAGATTGAAGACGGTGTGCCAGTATATCCAATCGAAGAACTTTCACACCAATTGCATGATCAGCAGATCAAAGTCATTATCTTGACGGTTCCGGCTCAAGTTGCTCAATCCATTGCGGATGACGCAGTTGCCGGTGGGGTAAAGGGAATCTTGAACTTTACACCGATTCGCCTTCAAGTACCAGAGGATGTCTTGGTTCAAAACGTTGATTTAACCAACGAACTTCAAACTTTAATTTACTTCATTGAAAATTTTGGCAAGTAAAATTAGTAACATCATTATGAAAGATTGACCGGTGATTTTGAAAATCCCGGTCTTTTCTTTTACAGTTATTCATAAAATATCTGGCTCTAACAAAGGATTCTTGAAGGAAATATGCAGAAAGCCTTGCAATTGGTCGGAAAAAATAATATATTATAAACAGTGATTAGCACTTTTATCATAAGAGTGCTAATGATGCTAAAAATTGTTGTAAATGGAGGGACTAACGTGTTAAAGCCATTAGGAGATCGCGTAATTATCGAAACTGAAAAAGAAGAAGAAAAATCGGTGGGCGGTATTGTTCTTGCTGACAACGCAAAGAAGAAGCCACAAGCCGGAACAGTTGTTGCCGTTGGTGATGGCCGTGTATTGGACAACGGTCAAAAAGTAGCACCAGTTGTTAAAAAAGGCGACAAGGTTATGTTTGATAAGTACGCCGGAACTGAGATTGAAGATAACGATAAATCTTATCTCGTTCTTCATGAAAAAGACATCGTTGCAATTGTTGAATAATCTTATTTTAACAAGATAAATGTCTTTCTTGAATCATTTGAATCAATTAATACATGATAAATTAATCAAAAATATTTTTTTGAGGTGAAATTTGAAATGGCTAAACAAGTAAAGTTTTCTGAAGATGCTCGTAGCGCAATGCTCAAGGGTGTTGATAAATTAGCAGATACAGTTAAAGCAACTATCGGACCTAAAGGCCGTAACGTTGTTTTGGAACAAAGTGCCGGTAATCCAACAATCACTAACGATGGTGTTACTATCGCCAAGTCAATCGAATTACCTGATCATTTTGAAAACATGGGTGCCAAATTAGTATCCGAAGTTGCTTCAAAGACTAACGATGTTGCCGGTGATGGTACCACTACCGCAACTGTCTTGACTCAAGCAATTGTTAATGAAGGTATGAAGAACGTCACTGCAGGTGCCAACCCAGTTGGTATTCGTCGCGGAATTGAAAAAGCTACCAAGGCTGCAGTTGATGAACTTCACAAGATGTCACACGATGTTAAAACTAAAGATGACATTGCCCAAATTGCATCTATTTCATCAGCTAACACAGAAGTTGGTAAGTTAATTGCCGACGCGATGGAAAAAGTTGGTCATGATGGTGTTATTACCATTGAAGAATCACGTGGTGTTGATACCAGCTTGGACGTTGTTGAAGGTATGCAATTCGATCGTGGCTACATGTCACAATACATGGTTACCGATAACGACAAGATGGAAGCCAACCTCGACAATCCATACATCTTAGTAACTGACAAGAAGATTACCAACATTCAAGATATTCTTCCATTGTTACAAAAGATTGTTGAACAAGGTCGTTCACTTTTGATCATTGCCGATGATATTGGTGGTGAAGCTCTTCCAACTCTTGTATTGAACAAGATGAGAGGAACATTCAATGTTGTTGCCGTTAAGGCTCCTGGATTTGGTGATCGTCGTAAGGATCAACTCCAAGATATCGCCATTTTGACCGGTGCAACTGTTATCACTGATGACCTTGGTTTGAACTTGAAAGATGCAACTCTTGAACAATTAGGTCAAGCTAACAAAGTTAACGTTACTAAAGATTCAACTACCATTGTTGACGGTTCAGGATCAAGTGATGATATTTCAAAGCGGGTTGCTGAAATTAAGACCCAAATTGAAAAGACCACTTCAGACTTTGACCGCGACAAGTTAAAGGAACGTCTTGCTAAGTTATCAGGTGGAGTTGCTGTTGTTCGTGTCGGTGCCGCAACCGAAACTGAATTGAAAGAAAAGAAGTATCGTATTGAAGATGCTTTGAACGCAACCCGTGCCGCTGTTGAAGAAGGCTTTGTTCCCGGTGGTGGAACTGCTTTGCTTAACGTCATTCCTGCCATTGCCAAATTGGATTCAAAGGCTGATGGTGATGAAGAAACTGGTATCCGCATTGTTCTTCGTGCACTTGAAGAACCAGTTCGTCAAATCGCTGAAAATGCCGGTGTTGAAGGCTCTGTCATCGTTGAAAAACTCAAGGATGAAAAGGATGGTATTGGTTACAATGCTGCCGATGGTAAGTTTGAAGATATGATCAAAGATGGTATCGTTGATCCTACCAAGGTTACCCGTTCAGCTCTTCAAAACGCCGCTTCTGTATCAGCATTGCTGTTGACAACTGAAGCTGTTGTTGCTGAAGAACCAAAGGATGATAAGCCTGCAGCACCAATGCCACAACCAGGAATGGGCATGTAATTTAATCATTTAATAAATGTTTTGCCTAAGAAGCTGTCCAAGATCTATGATTTTTGATATACTTCTATGTAAAAAGCGAGTTTAAGCTATGAAAAATTATCCCAGCAATATTACTCGGCAACAATTTGAATTAATTCGACCAGCTTTAGAAAATTTTCGTAAGCGAACTAAGCCTCGAAAATATGACCTCTACGAGGTCTTCTGTGCAGTCCTATATGTCTTGAAAACCGGTTGCCAATGGCGTCAAGTCCCCGGTGATTTCCCAGAATGGCGGTCAGTTTACAACTATTACAAAATTTGGTCAACTAAAGCTGAGCCTACGGCTGATTCTTTATTGGAACAAGTTTTAAAAAAATTGTCATTGCTCGGCGAACTTACCAAGGACGTTCAGCTTTAACTTCCTTTATTATCGTTGACGCTCAGAGCGTCAAAAACACCGCTACTGCTGAAAACAAAGGTTACGACGCTGGTAAGAAAATCTCGGGGATTAAGCGCCATCTGGCAGTTGATATCAATGGCTTTCCGCAGGCCATTCACATGACGCGAGCGAACGTCTCTGATCGAGACGGGGCCAGTGCAATGATCGCTTTACATGCCATGCATTTACGCCAGGTTCAAAATGTCTTAGTTGATGGTGGTTATTCAGGCGTTAATTTTCAGCTCGATGTAGCCAGTAATTTAAACGCAACCGTGCAGGTTGCGAAGCGCAATGAGTTGCATCGATTCGAAGTCATGCCCCAACGTTGGGTAGTCGAACGATCTTTTAGTTGGCTAGAGAATTGTCGGCGACTTTGGAAAAATTGTGAGCGTCAATTAACCACCAGTCTGCAAATGGTCGTTTTAGCGTTTTTAGCACTATTACTTAAGAGATTTTAGACAGCTTCTAAGTAACTAAAGATGAGCATTGATTCCAGTTTTGGAATTAATGCTCATTTTCGTACTTGCTTATTATCAAGTTCAATATTAAAGTAGTTAACGTGTTCGGATTAGATACTTGGATAGGGCTCTTTTTAGAGGCCTATCTGAGCGTACATATTAAGACTTGTTTTTACCAGACAGAAGGACTATTATTTTATGGTTCACAAGAATGGTAGATTAATGAAAAAGGAGTAACTATTTATGTGGCGATATCTTAAACGGCTCCTAATTGGAAAGCCATTAAAAACCACTGACGAAGGTGGTCAATCCTTAACCAAATTCAAAGCTTTGGCTTTGCTGTCCTCTGACGCGTTATCGTCAGTCGCATATGGTACTGAACAGATTACTACCATTTTGATTACGTTGTCAGCAGCTGCTTTGATGTATCAAATTTGGGTTGCTGCACTCGTCTTGATTCTGTTAGCTGCGATTACATTATCGTATCAACAGATTATTCACGCATATCCATCCGGTGGTGGTGCATACGTTGTTGCCAGCACCAACTGGGGTGAGCAGGCCGGATTAATTGCCGGAGGCTCACTATTGGTCGATTACATGTTGACCGTTGCCGTATCAACGACATCAGCCACTGAAGCGATCACTTCAGCAATTCCGTCTTTGTATTCACACGGCGTCTTAATTTCCTGTTTGATCGTTGTGGCAATTATGCTGCTGAACCTTCGGGGAATTCGAGAATCGGCTTCATTTTTGACACTGCCGGTTTATTTGTTCATTGTCATGATTATTGTCATGATTATTTACGGTGGTTACAACATTGTCAGCGGAAATATTGAGTATCATGCTGCGGCTCATATCGGGGCCCCCGTTGAAGGGATGACACTGGTTCTGTTCTTCAGAGCCTTCTCATCCGGTTCATCATCACTGACTGGTGTTGAAGCCATCAGTAATGCGGTTCCTAATTTCAACAAGCCAAAGAGTAAAAATGCTGCCGCAACGCTTGCCATTATGGCAACTATCTTGGCCTTCTTCTTTGGTGGAATTACCTATCTGAGTTACTACATGGGAATTGTCCCAAACACTCACGAAACGGTTCTTTCACAAATTGGTGAAACAATTTTTGGCCATGGCATTGTTTACTATGCATTACAGATATCCACTGCGATGATTTTAGCGGTTGCTGCCAATACAGGTTTTTCAGCCTTTCCAATTTTGGCTTATAACCTGGCAAAAGATAAATTTCTCCCTCATGCCTACCTTGATAAAGGTGATCGGTTAGGGTATTCAAACGGAATTATTTCTTTGGCTATCGGTGCAATTATCCTAATTCAAATCTTTGGTGGCCGAACCAATTCATTGATTCCTTTGTATGCGGTTGGTGTATTTATTCCATTTACACTGTCACAATCAGGAATGATCATTCATTGGCGAAGAAATCGTGGTAAAAACTGGCAGATCAAGTCAGTGATTAACTTTATCGGAGCGTTTATTTCGCTCTCACTGGTTACCTGCTTATTCCTATTGAGATTCCCAAATGTTTGGCCTTACTTGATTGTCATGCCGATTCTTTTACGGATCTTCTACAAAATTAATCATCATTACAAGCGTGTGGCCGAGCAGCTGCGAGTGGTTGAAGCCAATACGGAGATTGCCACAACTCACCATTTTGACGGATCGACAGTCATTGTGCTTGTAAGTGGCGTCACTCGGGTGACTGCGAACGCAATTAGCTACGCGCAGTCAATTGGTGATTATGTCATTGCCATGCACGTTTCCTTTGATTCCAATCCTGAAAAGGAACATAAGACTTCTGAGCAGTTTAAGAAGGACTTCCCGGATGTTCGATTTGTTGATATCCATTCATCTTATCGTTCAATTGCCCAGCCAACATTACGGTTCTGTGATGTCATTGCAAAGCGGGCCGCTGATCGGAACTATTCAACGACTGTTTTGGTACCGCAATTCGTTCCACGACATCGTTGGGAAAATGTGCTGCATAACCAAACAAGCTTAAGATTACGAACCATTTTAAATTCACGACAAAATATTATCATATCCACTTACAACTACCATCTTCATGAGTAGTTGCGAATAAAGTTAAACGGGCTAATCATCAGCATGATGATTAGCCCGTTTTATTAGCTTGTAGGGCAGATAAAATGGTGCCCTGGTGAAGTTTATGGTATCTATGTGAAAGAGCGTCTGTAGCGAAAATAGGGGACTTTGAGAAAGAATCTATGTAAACAAAAAGACCGCCCAGCTGGACGGCCTTTTTTGATCTGATATTGATTAGTGAGCAATTCCCATTAAGTTAGCAAATGTAGGAACAACGACGTCAACAACGATTGAAATGATAACAACCGCAATGGCAGCCATCGCACCAGATACAGAGCTTAATTGAATGGCCTTTGCTGAACCAACAGTATGTCCGGCAGTACCTAATCCAAGACCTTGGCCAATAGGTTCAGTCAAGTGGAACAACTTGATGAGCCAGGTTGCCAAAGCGTAGATAAGAACGGCGTTCAAGATACATGCCATAGCAGTGATAGCAGGAGTACCTCCGATAGCATCAGAGATAGGCATTGCGATAGCTGTAGTAGCAGCTTGTGGAAGCATTGAAGCAATTCCGTTGTTGTCCAAGCCGATAAGCTTTGATACACCGTAAATGATGAACAGTGAAATGAACAAACCAATAATTAATGATAGCAGAATCTCTAACCAGAATCGTTTAACAATATCGTTACGCTTGTACAGTGGAACGGCAAACGCAATGGTTGCTGGGTTCAAGAACCAGAAGATGATATCTCCACCTGGTTTGTATGCATTGGTGTAGAACCAAGTAACATCTACACCAAACATCTTAGCCATGAGCCAGAGAATGAAGATTCCAAGTACCATACCAACGAACAATGGTTGGAATAAGAAGAATCCTTTACCGATCTTGAATAGCCATTGACCAAACAAGAAAACAACAAGTGACAAGCAGATACCAAAGATTGGTGTCCCTAAATACGTAATGATAGTCGTTTGTGTAGCAGACATATAAATTCACCCCTTTAATTATTTTTTATCGACTGTTTCACTAACTGAAATATCGCCGTGGAATACAGTCTTTCGGATCCAAATGAAGAATGAAGTGGTGTAAGCAATAACAACAAGTAAGACAACCGTTGAAATAATAATAGCAACAATAAGCTGTACACCTTGGGCCTTCATGATATCAAGTGATGCGGTCAATTGAATACCTGAAGGAACAAATAGAAATGCAATCATACCGATCATGAAGGTTGCAAATTTATCAACCCATTCAACTTTGATAATATGGAATGTTAATAGCAGGTACAAAAGTACTAATCCAATAACTGGTGTTGGTACTGGAAATGTAGGTGGAAACATTGGTGAAATTAAACTGGAAACAAACAATACGCCGGCGAAGATTCCCATTTGAATTAAAATAGGGGCATCTTTTGTCTCGGCTTGTGTAGTATTTGATTTGTCAGCCATAATTAAAACTCCTTCCGTTTGTGAAATATTAGGTAACTGAAACTGTTGTCTTACAATGTATAGTATAAATGTTTTTGTGAAATATGACAATTGAAAGCGTTACTAAATTTGTTAAATGTGAAGCGCCACACAATTGGTCCGTACGACTTTTCTAAATAAGCCCGTTTACTTTCTATAACAGTCATACCTTGTTTTTATGATTTGTCATTTGTATAATTGAACTAATAATAACTTGGAAGGAAATAAGTGAGGTTACATTTTGAAATTTGAGATCATTGTGTCTTTATTTGCTACCATGATTATTTCCGCAGTCTTAACCCCATTTATCCGGAAACTGGCGTTTGCCGTTGGGGCAGAGGATCGTCCGAACAAAAGACGGGTTAATAAAATTCCTATGCCAACGATCGGTGGGTTGGCAATTTTTATTGCTTACACCTTTACGACGATGATTTTGCTGCGGGATCAATTCCCAACGAAAATTCTTTGGGGTGTCTATGGTGGAGAAGTTATCATTATTTTAACTGGTATTATTGATGATATTTTCGTATTGAAGCCGCGTCAAAAAGTTTTGGGTATCTCAATTGCTGCTCTGTGGGTTTACTTCACAGCCGGTGTGAAGATGACCACCATTACGTTGCCGTTTTTTACCATTCATCTCGGATGGATGAGCTTGCCGGTAACGTGGATCTGGATTTTGGCGATTACCAATGCGGTAAACTTAATCGATGGGTTGGATGGACTGGCGACTGGTGTTGCCATTATTGCATTGACCACGATGGGTATTACGGCGATGTTCTTCCTGAACGTGGGAAATATTTTTGTCGCCATTATGATTTTTACCTTGGTTGCTGCATGTATTGGCTTTTTGCCATACAATTTTTTCCCTGCCCGAATTTATCTCGGGGATACCGGAGCACTGTTCATTGGATTTATGATGTCGGTCTTTTCGCTATCCGGTTTGAAAAATGCGACTTTCATCACCCTATTGATTCCTGTCATGATTATGGGAGTGCCAATCACCGATACGGTTTTCGCCATCTTCAGACGTTTGCTGAATAAGGAGCCAATTACTCACGCAGATAAGCGGCATTTGCATCACAGACTGATGCAGATTGGCTTGACTCATCGACAGACTGTATTGGTTATTTATGGTCTTGCACTGATCTTTTCGTTCATTTCATTGCTTTATCCGATTTCGCCGTTGTGGGGTTCCGTTTTACTCACAGTCGCCGTTTTAATTGGGTTGGAGCTGTTTGTTGAAACGATTGGCTTGGTTGGTCCCGATCGTCAGCCACTGTTGAATGGCATTAAGAAGTTAGTTAAAGATACAACCAGTAAAAATAATCATTAGAGCTTCAATTTTAGAAATTCATATTTTAAAAACAAAAAAGGAGATTGCCCATTAGTGGGTGATCTCCTTTTAATTATCTTCATCTTTTTGACGGGCTTCACGGGAATAGGGTACTTCAAACATTTTCCACTCGCCTTTTTTATAACTGAACTGATCACTCAACAAGTTTGTGATTTGCGTGATGAGCGGTTCAAAATCTTGCTTACTGACGGCGATGACCACTTCAATTTTATCC
The DNA here is from genome assembly GCF_009739535.1 of Lentilactobacillus kefiri. GTDB lineage: Bacteria > Bacillota > Bacilli > Lactobacillales > Lactobacillaceae > Lentilactobacillus > Lentilactobacillus kefiri. The sequence goes on along the minus strand of NZ_CP029971.1, from coordinate 2,330,507 downwards.
GTATAGTTGGTTGCCTCAATCGGAATTGATGCTTGTTCCAAAAAATATTTGAGCTTATCAAACTGATTGTATTCAATGGTGAGCTTGATTTCCTGCTTATTGACCAGCTTAACAATTCCCAGCGAATCAATAGTCGTCGACGTTGCGTTGCTATAAGCCCGGATTAGGCCACCGGCACCAAGCTTGATCCCACTGAAGTACCTGGTTACGACTGCCAGCACATTATGCAGCTGATTCATTTTAAGAACTTCCAGAATGGGGACGCCGGCCGTTCCTGAAGGTTCGCCGTTGTCACTTTCACGTTGAATGTGATCATCGTCGCCCAACATGTAGGCAAAGCAGTTATGATTTGCCTTGGCATTATCTTTGGAAACTTTTGCGATGATATTTTTGGCCTGATCTTCATTTTCGATTCTTGCCATCGTGCAGATGAAACGTGATTTTTTGATTTCAATTTCGTGAGTACCATTTGATTTAATTGTTAGAGATTCATTCTTCAAAAAGGATTCCTCCAGTTTTTTCGTAATTAATGATTGAGGTGACTTTATATGATCAATCATATATCAGAGTTGTATGGGCGCCAAATACCGCTTCGGGATTTATCCGAGAAATTGGTGGCCAATCCGAATATTGTTTTGCGGGAGGCCATTACTGTTCAGCATGGTCTTACTTGTGTTCGGTGTGGCACGAAATTAAGGCGTTCCACTGCCAGTTTGCCCAATAACCAATATTATTGCTACGTGTGTATTCAAATGGGGCGAGTGGACACTTTAACCCAATTGGCGTCTGTTCATGAACCCAATCAATTTAAGGGCATAAATGACCCGTTGTCCTGGAAGGGTGAGCTCACTGTCCTTCAACAGCAGTGTGCCGAAAAGGTCATCGAAGTGTTCCAAAATAAACGGCGTCACTTGTTATGGGCCGTGACCGGTGCCGGTAAAACAGAGATGCTGTTTAAAGGGATTAATTGGGCGGTCGAAAACGGCCTGAGAGTGGGGATTGCCTCGCCAAGAGTTGATGTCTGTATTGAATTATTTCCGCGGCTACAAGCAGCTTTTGAAAAGGTGCCGGTGGTGCTTCTTCATGGCAAAAGTGAGCAGCCTTATCAGTACAGTCAGATTACCATTTGTACAACCCATCAACTTCTCCGATTTTACCATGCCTTCGATGTCTTAGTGATTGATGAGGTCGATGTTTTCCCATACTCTGGAAATCCAATGCTGCATTATGCGGTGCAAAATGCGGTCAAGCCGGATGGTGCTCGATTATACCTGACAGCAACCCCCGACAAAAGTTTGTTTAAGGCAATTTCCCGCAAAAAGCTGTCCGTCAGCTATCTGCCAATCAGATACCATGGCCATTTTTTACCGGAAATAACGGTTAATCGAACAAAAAATCTTGATCAGCTGGTCGATAGTGGCAATTTACCCAGAAAAATTCTTAAAAGAATTGCCCAGTTAGTAGCCGACAAACAACGTTTTTTAATCTTTGTTCCCCATATTAAAGATTTGGAGTTGGTCGGCAGGGCAATTACGAATGCCAGAATTGACGCTCGTTTTAAGACTGTTTATTCGGCGGATCCGCAACGAATTGAAAAGGTCGCTTTAATGCGAAATGAAGAGCTGGATTTTTTGATTACAACTACCATCTTGGAAAGAGGGGTTACCTTTCCAGGAATCGACGTGATTGTGCTGAAGGCCGATGACGAGATCTTTTCAGCGGCGGCTTTGGTGCAAATAGCCGGTCGGGTAGGCCGAAATAGTGATCGACCAACCGGCCGGGTCTTATTTTATTGTCAATCCAAGTCTGGAAATATTAAGTCTTGTGACCAGCAGATCAAGCTCATGAATCGAAAGGCGGCAAAACTATGAAAGAATGTCTGATGTGTAAAGCGCCGCTCAGAAATGAAATTCGGCTCAGTGAAATCATTCGAGCAACACCACTCATCAATGATCCAATTTGTCAGGGATGTTCAAATGATTTTCTGGATTTGGCGGATATTCCTACCTGCCTGGGGTGCGGCCGAAAACAAACGGAAGGAATGTCTCAGCCTTGCCGTGATTGTTCAAGATGGCAGCAAAGTTATCCATTCAATTTTTCAAACTGCGCATTGTATGAATATAATCAGCAAATGAAGGACTTTATGAAGCAATACAAGTTCAATGGCGATTATTATCTTCGAAAAGTTTTTTCCGGCCAGATCCATCGGCAACTAAAGAAATGCCCAGATGTGATTGTTCCAATTCCAGTTGGGACGGATACCATGCTCACAAGAGGATTTAACCAGGTAACCGGCTTATTGGAGCTTGTGAATTATTCAAACATTCTCAAAGTGAAGGCGAAAAGAAAAGCGGTCCGGCAGTCGGAAAAGAACCGCCGCCAGCGAATTGAGCTGATTCAGCCATTTGAGTTGATTCAATCACAAAAATATTTAATCGAAAATCAATCGATTTTATTAGTCGACGATGTGTACACAACCGGTACAACCATAAGGCATGCGGCCAGTCTTTTATACCATGCCGGGGCGACTTCCGTCAGGGGGTTAACCTTAGCTCGTTAAAGAAATCCAGACCCAATGATTGTTAAAATGCGAACTTTCAATTATACTAAAGTTGTAGCCAGTAATGAAAGTGATTTCATTAGTGGACCATTAAGCCTTTAATGGTGAAGGGAGAGAACGCTATGCTAATTTTTAACATTCGTGGTGAAAACATTGAGGTAACCCAGGCGATTCGTGATTATGTTGAGAAACGAATCAGTAAACTGGAGAAGTACTTTGAAAAGGACATGAAGAATACAGCTCATGTCAATTTGAAGGTTTATCCAGATAAGCAAGCTAAAGTTGAGGTAACCATTCCTTTACCATACTTAACTTTGAGAGCCGAGGAAATGTCTAACGATTTGTACGCAAGTGTTGATTTGGTAACGGATAAACTCGAACGTCAAATTCGTAAGTACAAGACCAAGGTTAACCGTAAATTTCGTGAAAAAGGGTTCAAGAACCTCGAGTTTACACCTGTTGATGACAGCAGCTCGGATTCAGATGATGAGTCCAAGTTCCAAGTTGTTCGGACAAAGCAATTGGCTTTGAAACCAATGGACAACGAGGAAGCTATTCTTCAAATGGACATGTTGGGTCATGATTTCTTCATCTATGAAGATGCAGAGACATCCGACATCAACATTGTTTACCGTCGTAACGATGGCCGTTACGGTCTGATCGAAACCGGCGAGGAATAATATTACTATAAATTAGCGGACAATTTCCAAATGTCCCGCGTTGAAGTTGGGGATGAATTGATGGTTAATTCATCCCCAACTTTTTATTCCCAAAATAAAATTTTTTGATGATTTTTTATCCGTTTGCCTTTCATATCTATCAAAAATGTATTATCATGGTTAAATGCCGCTGATGCATTGCTTTTTGTGTTTTCATAGGCGGCCTAAAATGTTACACTAATTAAGTATGCAGTCTACAAATACTATGAAAATTTGAACAGTATTTTAATTTAGAAGGGAATTTACTAATGGCTAATATTTTAAAAACATGGGTTGAAAGTGATACACACGAACAAAAACGACTCAGTAAAATTGCTGACAAAGTTGGTTCGTATGCTGAAGAGTATCGTCAACTCAGTGATGAAGAATTGCAAGCCAAGACTCCGGCATTAAAGGAACGCTATAAGAATGGCGAAACCCTTGATGATTTGCTTCCCGAAGCATTTGCCGTTGCCCGTGAAGGTGCAAAGCGAGTCTTAGGATTGTACCCATTCCACGTCCAAATCATGGGTGGAATTGTTCTTCATGAAGGAAATATTGCAGAAATGAAAACTGGTGAAGGTAAGACTTTAACCGCCACTATGCCAGTTTATTTAAATGCACTTGCAGGCGAAGGGGTTCACGTTGTTACTGTTAACGAATACCTCTCTGAACGTGATGCTACTGAAATGGGTGAGTTGTACAACTGGCTTGGCTTATCAGTAGGTGTTAACACAACTGAAAAAGATGCTGACGAAAAGCGTGCCGCTTACGCTGCCGACATTACTTATTCAACCAACGGAGAAATCGGTTTCGATTATTTACGTGATAACATGGTTGCTTATAAGGAACAAATGGTTCAGCGTCCTTTGAACTTTGCCATCGTCGATGAAGTTGATTCAATTTTAATTGATGAGGCTCGTACCCCATTGATTATTTCCGGTCAATCAAGTGGTACTTCTGATCTTTACCAAAGAACTGACAGATTTGCCAAGACTTTGCATGAGACTGAAGACTTCAAGCTTGATTTGGAAACCAAGACGGTTTCATTAACCGATCAGGGAATTGAAAAAGCTGAAAAGTACTTCAACTTAAAGAACCTGTATGATACTGACAACACTGCCTTGACCCACCATTTGGATCAAGCTTTGCGTGCCAACTTTATCATGCTGCGTGATAAAGATTACGTGGTTCAAGATGATGAAGTTAAAATTGTTGATTCATTTACCGGACGAATCATGGAAGGCCGTCGATTCTCTGATGGTCTTCACCAAGCCCTTGAAGCTAAAGAAGGGGTTACCATCAATGAGGAAAGTAAGACAATGGCTACCATTACTTACCAAAACCTCTTCCGGATGTATAAGAAGTTAGCCGGTATGACTGGTACTGCCAAGACTGAAGCAGAAGAATTCCGTGAGATTTATAACATGGAAGTTATTTCTGTTCCAACCAACAAGCCGGTTATCCGGGTTGATCATCCCGATGTTTTATACCCAACTTTGGAATCAAAATTCGAAGCCGTTATTAACAAGATTAAGGAACTCCACAAAAAGGGCCAACCAATGCTTGTTGGTACTGTTGCGGTTGAAACTTCCGAATACCTTTCAAAACGACTCGATGAAGAAAAAATTCCTCACGTTGTTTTGAACGCCAAGAACCATGCAAAGGAAGCTGAAATTGTTGCCAATGCTGGTCAACGTGGTGCTGTTACGATTGCTACCAACATGGCCGGTCGTGGTACTGATATTAAATTAGGACCCGGCGTGGTTGAACTTGGCGGCTTAGCCGTTATTGGTACTGAACGACATGAGTCACGTCGTATTGATAATCAGCTTCGTGGCCGTTCCGGTCGTCAGGGTGATCCAGGCTTGTCACAATTTTACCTGTCACTTGAAGATGATTTGATGCGTCGTTTCGGTTCAGAAAAGATCAAGAACTTCTTGGAACACTTAAACGTTGAAGGTGAAGATGCCGTTATTCGTTCAAGAATGATTACCAAGCAAGTTGAATCAGCTCAAAAACGAGTTGAAGGTAATAACTACGATTCACGAAAGAACGTTTTGCAATACGATGATGTTATGAGACAACAGCGTGAAGTTATTTACGGTGAACGTCGTGAAGTCATCGATGAACAAAAAGATCTTAAGTGGGTTATTATGCCAATGATCGAACGGACCATTAACCGGATCGTTGACTTGCATACGCAAGGCGAAAAAGAAGACTGGGATCTGCAAACCATCTTGGACTTTGCAATTAGTGCAATGGTTAGCCCCGACCAGATTTCTTTGGAAGACTTCCAAGGCAAATCAGCTGACGAGATCAAGAGTATGTTGATGGATCTTGCTAATAAAGAATATAAAGAAAAACAGGAACAACTTTATGATCAATCTCAAATGTTAGAGTTTGAAAAGGTTGTTATCTTGCGAGTTGTTGATTCTCACTGGACTGATCACATTGATATCATGGATCAATTACGTCAATCAATTGGTCTTCGTGGCTACGGTCAACAAAACCCACTTGTTGAATATCAACGAGAAGGTTACAAGATGTTTGAAGAAATGATTGCTGATATTGAGTATGACGCTACCCGTCTGTTCATGAAGGCTGAAATTCGTCAAAACATGCAACGTTAATAAGTTATTTGAAAGAATCCGGCAATCATATTGTTTGGATTCTTTCTTTGAATCAGAACAAATATAAGGAGAACAATATGTCATTTGAAGTAAGTGAAGCAAAAAAACAAATTGCTGAAATGCAAAAAGCTATCGATGGTTTTAGGAGGTCGCTTTGACTTCGATGCGTTGAGTGAAAGCATCGGCATCAATGAAGCCAAAATGGCGGAACCAAATTTCTGGGATGACCAGGAATCTGCTCAGAAATTAATCGATCAGACGAATCAACTAAAAACAAAGCGGGACAACTTTGTTTCCTTAAAAAACCAACTGGATAATTTAAAAGTGACCCTGGAATTGATTACTGAAGATCCCCATTCAGGAATGGAAGGGGAATTTGAGGCAGATGAAAAGAAGCTCAAATCCCAACTGGATCGATATCAGTTAAATCTGTTGTTGAATGGGAAATATGACCATAACAATGCGATTCTTGAAATTCATCCCGGAGCTGGTGGAACTGAAGCCCAAGATTGGGGTTCCATGTTACTCAGAATGTATACCCGCTGGGCAGAAGCTCACGGATTTACGGTGCAGACCTTGGATTATCAAGTTGGTGAAGTTGCCGGCTTAAGCAGTGTCTCCATTTTAATTAGTGGTAAAAATGCTTATGGTTATCTGCGGTCTGAAAAGGGAATTCATCGACTCGTCAGACTGTCACCATTTGACTCGGCGGGTCGTCGACACACTTCCTTTGCATCAGTGGATGTGATGCCGGAACTGAATGACGATGTTTCAATTAAAATTAATCCAGATGATTTAAAAGTGGATGTTTACCGTTCGAGTGGTGCCGGTGGTCAGCATGTCAACAAAACCTCATCAGCTGTTCGAATTACCCATATTCCAACTGGAATTGTGACGGCCAGTCAGGCTCAACGTTCACAGCTGCAAAACCGACAAACCGCATTGAACATGTTAAAATCCAAGTTGTATGAACGTGAAGAAGAGAAGAAAGCTGAAGAAAAGGCAAAAATTGAAGGGGAACAAAAAGATATTGGCTGGGGCTCACAAATTCGGTCTTACGTTTTTCACCCATATTCGATGGTTAAAGATCATCGAACCAATTATGAAACTGCCAATGTTAATGGCGTTATGGATGGCGATCTGGATCCGTTCATCAATGCCTACCTGCAGTGGCAATTAAGCCAAAAGAATCCTGAATAACGGCTTCAGTCGTTAATTTTGGAGGTTGTCAAAAAGTTAAATATCCATCGTTAAATGGCTGAAGTTCAAATTGTACGTTTGGCTTCGGCCATTTTTACATAGGCTCAATGATTAATGCCTTGTTGATTTACAAACGAGCTTAAATCAACAGGCAATAAATGATATACTAGCTTTATAATTATTGGTGAGGACAAGACATAATGAAATTTTTAATAGCGTTGGGGTTTTTCGTATTACAACCTGCTCTGTGGATCGGGGTTATTCGCAGTTACTTGATTCATACAAATCGAATAAAAAAAGAACGGGCAATATTTAATTCAGCAATTTATGACGATTATTATGAAGGCCGTCATTTTGTGAGAACAGGCCTGATTTTTGGAGTGATGGCATCAAACATTCTGGGTGGCTTTTTGAGCATTTCACTCGAGTGGCTGATCATTTATGAAGCATTGATGGCCATTGGCCTGTTGTTGATTCCTTGGTGGCTGTTGGCAGTCACAATGGCCGGTGCTGCAAGTATTGTGACATTATTATTGCCACATATTTCCCAGTTACGACCACTGATGAATTGGTTTGGTCACCTTGGTATTTATCAAACCGCGGTTGATCCGATTAATTTGTTGATTATTTTCGTGGTGATCATTCTTGCGACAGCCATTTTTGTCCACGTCAATGGTGGCCGGTTTGATTCCCCAACGTTGGTTCGGAATCAGAGAAACAATCGAACGGCCGTTTATAAATTCAACGAATTATCGATTTTCCCGTTTCTCTTATTTGTTCCCGGTGATTGGATTCACACCAGCTTTCCGTTCATGCCGTTATTTCAGGTTAACAACCATTTGTATGCAATCCTGCTGGTACCAATCCTGATTGGCTTGAAATTCACCGTGAAAAGAAGCGTTCCCAAAGAACTGCTGAGAGCATTGAGTAAGTCGATGTATGTGATTGCAGCAGTTGGCATTATTTTATCGTTTGTTGGCTACTTTGTTCCAAAAATCATTTTGCCAGCGATTATTCTTTTGTTGATTGGCTATTACGTTGTTCTGGCAAAGGCCAAGCACGATGATGCCAAACCAGACTTTGAATACAGTGAAGTGATGGATGGTGTCCGGGTGATTGGTATTCAACCCGAAACGCCGGCAGCCAAAATGGACCTCAAAGTTGGTGATGTCATTCTCGAAGTGAATGGCATAAAAGTGACGAATGAAGATGAATTCTACCGAGCACTCAGTACCAACTCGACATACTGCCGATTTAAAGTTCGTGATCGAAATGATCAGTTAAAAATCACTGAATCGGCGATTTTCAAGAATTCTCCCCACGAAATTGGTGTTAAGACATATACGAAGTTTAGTATTTAGGAGGGCTACACCGTGAAAAAAGTGCTTGTAGTTGATGATGAACCAGCAATTGTAACGTTATTGGAATACAATTTAAAACAGGCAAATTTTGAGGTTCAAAGCGCAACTAACGGCGTCGATGCACTCTCAATGGCCGAAAATGTCCATTTTGATATCGTGCTATTGGATTTAATGTTGCCACAGATGAGTGGTGAAGAGGTTCTTAAGCAGCTCCGAATGGATCGTAACGATACCCCGGTTATTTTATTAACAGCAAAGGATACCGAATTCGATAAAGTCTTTGGCCTGGAAATGGGCGCGGATGATTATATTCCAAAGCCATTCAGCCCACGTGAAGTGATTGCCCGCATTAACGCGGTTCTCCGTCGATATGAAAAGAGTACTTCCAACGTTGATGAAACCAACGCCAAGCCAACGGGTAACGTTGAGAAAACCGGCCCATTTACGATTGACCACAAAAAGTATCGTGTCAGTGTCAATGATAAAAATCTTAAACTGACACCCAAAGAGTTTGAACTGATGCAGTATTTGGTCAGTCACGAAAATCAGGTGCTTAGTCGGGACCAGCTGCTGCAAGGCGTTTGGGGCTTTGATTATTCTGGCCAAAGCCGAATGGTCGATATTCAGATTGCTCACCTTCGTGAAAAGATTGAACCGGATCCAAAGCAGCCGAAATACCTCAGAACTGTTCGTGGATTTGGCTATGAGTTCTCCACTGGGGATGATGATGCTGAGTAAAATATATAAGCAAATTTTAATTGTCGTCATTTTAAGCATTGCCAGTTTGGCTGTGCTTTTTTATGGTTTTGCGGTTGACGAGGAAGGCTGGGACGACTTTGCTCTGTTATTAGTATTGGCAGACGTCATCGCCGGTATCCGGTTAATTTTTGAATACCGTCAGCATGACAAACTATTAAAGCAGTTGCAGGTCATGACTGCAAACATTGTTGATCATCATCCGGCAGTGCCGTTGTTTGTTGAGCCGGACAATCCTCTAAAGGGGGTTGCGGATCAGTTGAATGAACTTCAGAGCCGCCAACAAGACGAGGGGAAAAGTATTCGGAATAGTAATGCCGAACTGATTACAATTCTTTCGAGTCTGCCTGTCGGCGTGATGGTGATCGATTCTGGTCATGACGTCATTTTTGCCAATCATAAAATGTCGGTGATGCTTGGAAGAGATATTTTGACTCAGGTCCATCCTTATACGCAAGATGTCCGAAACTATCAGTTACTGTCATTAATTGAAAATGTTTATACCAGCCACAAGTCGCAGCAAGAAGAAATTCAGAGTGTTGGGGCATCATCGGTCACTTGGGATACCAGTGTCGTCTTTAATCGGATCGACAATGATTTTCACATTTTGGTGATTATGTATGATATTTCCGATATTATTAACGTCAAACAGATGCAAATTGACTTCTTAAGAAACGCCAGTCATGAGTTAAAGACGCCGATTACCGCCATTTCAGGATTTACCAAAACGCTTCTTGATGGTGCAATGAACGACAAGAAGAGTTTGGTTGAATTTTTGAAGATTATTGATCAGCAAAGCGATCAACTGGCTTCGCTTGTCCAGGATGTCTTGACAATTTCTCACATTCAAAACGGTACGAATTATGATTACAAGCCGCTACCGCTTCATGACTTTATCAACTCAGAACTGCAATCCTATAAGTCCATGACGGCAGGAAATAATGTTTCTATTAATAATAAGATTCCCGAACATGTTGAAGTGATTGCGGATACAACCACATTGACCAGGATTTTGCGAAACTTGGTTAGCAATGCGGTTAAATACAACCGGCCAAATGGTGAGGTTAATATTGAATACAGTGACAACGACAGCTTTTGGCAGCTTCACGTCTCTGATACTGGGATTGGAATCGCCCAAAAGGATCTGTCCAGATTGTTTGAAAGATTTTATCGAGCCGATGATTCACGGACAAAACAAAAGGTCAGTGGAACCGGGTTGGGTCTTTCAATCGTTAAAGAAATGGTCGATGCAATTGGCGGTAGAATTGACGTTAAGAGTCAACGTGGCGTCGGTTCGACCTTCACAGTTAATTTCCCAATCGTCAAAAATGATGATCAAAAGGCCAATGAATGACAATATATGAAATTGAAATAAAACTTTTACATTCTTAGTCCGCAAAAGATGGTTAAAAACCAGCCACGGCGGGCTTTTTGATTGTCAATTATGACACCCCATTACGTTTTTACATAACTTTTACATTCACTCGGTCAAATATTTACATTGATTTCATACAATTATAAATGAAGATTCAAGGAGGAATAGCGATGCGAAAACGGACGATTATCAAATTATTGATTTGCCTCATTATCATTGTGGCAGGAATTGGTGCTTACAGCGCCCGTAGCAAAACGTCAACGAATCAACAATCAATCACAGCGGTTGGCTCAACCGCATTGCAACCGCTTGTTGAAGCGGCTAGTGAACAATATACAGGTGAACATTCCGGAATTTTTATCAATGTTCAGGGTGGTGGATCTGGTACGGGTCTGAGCCAAATTGAATCCGGAGCTGTTCAGATGGGAAATTCTGATTTGTTTGCCCAAGAAAAAGCCGGCATTAATCCCAAGGGATTAGTCGATCACAAGATTGCGGTTGTCGGCGTGGCACCAATTGTCAATGACAAAGTGGGAATTAATAACTTGACGACAAACCAACTGATCGCCATTTTTACAGGGAAGTATACAAATTGGAAGCAGGTTGGTGGTCCCGATATGCCAATTACTTTGATTAACCGTTCTCAGGGCAGTGGTACCCGGGTAACTTTTGAAGAGTATGGCCTCAAAGGTCATGAGAGTGCAACAGCCCAGGAACAGGACTCATCAGGAACGGTCCGTCAAATTGTTTCATCAACGCCTGGGGCAATCAGCTATGTTTCATTTGGCTATTTCAACAAAAGTATTCATCCACTCCATATCGATGGCATTAAACCAACCGAAAAGAACGTTATGGACAATAAGTGGAAGATCTGGTCGTATGAGCACATTTACACCCGTGGTCAACCAACTGGCTTAACCAAGAAATTCTTGAAATATCTTAAGAACGATCATATTCAAACGACTCTTTTCAATAAGCTGGGTTATATTTCAGTTAAAGATATGCATTATCAAAGAACCTGGCAGGGTAAAGTGACTAAAGGATCGGGGGAATGATAATGGAAAATCAAAAATTAGCAAAACAATTAATGAAAAAATCCAAAACGGCTCGTTATGAACGCTTTGGCCGTTTGCTGAGTCTTTCTGCATTACTCCTGATTATGGCAATTGTCTTAGGCATTATCGTTTTCGTTGCCAGCAAAGGATTGGGAACATTTTTCAAAGATGGGATTTCCTTTAAAGACTTCTTTACAGGAACCTTGTGGAACCCTGGTACCAAAACACCGAGTGGCCAGCAGGCTGTTGGTGCTTTACCAATGATCGTCGGTTCATTTCTGGTGACAATTCTGGCAGCCTTATTATCAACGCCATTTGCCATTGGAACAGCGGTTTATATGACCGAAATTTCACCTAAACGGGGTGCTAAGATTCTTCAGCCGGTTACCGAATTGCTGGTTGGAATCCCTTCAGTTGTCTATGGTTTCATTGGTTTATCGGTCGTTGTTCCATTCGTCAGAAACACCTTTGGCGGCAGTGGCTTTGGGATTCTTTCAGGAACCTTTGTCCTGTTTGTCATGATCCTGCCAACGATTGTTTCAATGACCGTCGATTCACTTAAAGGGGTGCCGAAGTTTTACCGTCAGGCATCCTTGGCATTGGGAGCGACCAAGTGGCAGACAATTTGGAAAGTGGTTCTAAGAGCTGCAACGCCAGGTATTTTAACCGCTGTGGTATTTGGAATGGCCCGGGCGTTTGGTGAAGCATTGGCTGTTCAGATGGTTATCGGAAATGCCGCGTTGATGCCGCAAAATCTCACTTCTCCGGCGTCAACATTGACCTCTGTCTTAACTGCCGGAATGGGGAATACGGTCATGGGATCGTTGCAAAATGACGCACTTTGGTCATTGGCACTGGTTCTTCTGGTTATGTCACTGTTCTTTAACTTGGTTGTTCACATGATTGGTCGGAAAGGGGCGTTCAAGAAATGAATCGAACTCAAAAGCAAAGTCGTTTTGCCATTGCCTGCCTGAAAGCAGTTGCCGGATTCGTTGTATTGATTCTGGCCTTTCTGATTGGCTACATTTTCATCACTGGGCTGCCAAACGTCAGCTGGCATTTTCTAACGTCTCCCGCCAAAGCGTTCAATGCCGGTGGTGGAATTTGGATTCAGCTGTTTAATTCGTTTTACCTTCTGGTTTTGGCAATGATTATTTCACTGCCAATTGCCTTGGGAGCCGCAATTTACCTTAACGAATATGCGACGGACAACTGGTTTACAGCAGCCATCAAAACTTCAATTGAAATTTTGAGTTCGCTGCCATCAGTCGTTGTTGGGTTGTTTGGGTTTCTGTTGTTCGTTGTTCAGTTCAACTATGGCTTTTCAATCCTTTCCGGTGCCTTAACGCTGACAATTTTTAATTTACCCTTACTAACACGAAACATTGAAGATTCACTGGCCAATGTGTCGGATGATCAAAGACAGGGTGGCCTTGGTCTTGGGCTTTCAAAGTATGAAACTATCATTCACATTGTGGTTCCAGCGTCGTTACCCGGCATTATCAGTGGGATTATTCTTTGTTCCGGCCGAGTGTTTGGTGAAGCAGCTGCGTTGATTTATACTGCTGGTCAAAGTGCTCCGGCACTCAACTTTATGGATTGGAATCCGTTTAACATTGATAGTCCATTAAGTCCTTTAAGACCTGCCGAAACTCTTGCCGTTCACATCTGGAAGATTAATTCTGAAGGAATCATGCCTGATTTGACTCAAGTTTCTTCCGGATCAGCGGCGGTTCTGGTTTTAGCAATTTTGATTTTCAACCTTTCTGCCCGTTTTGTTGGCCGAAAAGTGTTTGAACGAATGACTTCAGTAAAGTAGGTGAAATCTCATGCAAAATACAACTGAATTAAACAACAAACCAAAACGGTTTATATATGATTTCAATCCTGAAGAAACTGAGATCACGATGCAGACCAAAGATCTTGAAATTTACTATGGAAAAAATCTGGCGATGCATAATGCCGACTTGAAGTTCAAAAAGAATACAATCACTGCTTTGATTGGGCCTTCCGGGTCCGGGAAATCAACCTTTTTACGGTCACTCAATCGAATGAATGACGGGATTGCGACCGTTAAAGGTGAGATTCTTTATCAAGGTGTCAATATCAATCAGCCCAAAATTGACGTGTACGAAGTCCGTCGAAGAATTGGGATGGTGTTTCAACGGCCGAATCCGTTTGCCAAATCGATTTATGACAACGTGACGTTTGCATTGCAGCGTCGGGGCGTTCACGATAAGAAGACTTTGGACCGGGTTGTTGAAACAACCCTGAAACAAGCCGCTGTTTGGGACCAGGTCAAAGACAGCTTGAACAAGAGCGCACTGTCCCTATCTGGTGGGCAGGCGCAACGGGTTTGTATCGCACGGGCATTGGCTGTTCAGCCGGATGTTTTACTTCTCGACGAACCGGCCAGTGCTTTGGACCCTGTTTCAACCCAGCAGTTGGAAACGACTTTACGTGAACTGAAAAAAGATTATACGATCATCATCGTTACTCATAACATGCAGCAGGCGGCCCGTTTGAGCGACTACACGGTCTTCTTCAATATGGGTGAGGCAATTGAGTACAATAAAACCAGAAAGGTCTTTACACGGCCTAAAGTGCAAATGACCGATGATTATGTATCTGGCAACTTTGGTTAGGAGGGGCAGAAATGGCAGAACCAATTTTATCCGCAGATAACTTGGATTTATTTTATGGTGACTTTCAAGCGCTTCATGGCATTCATTTGGACTTTCAACCCAACCAAATTTCAGCGTTGATTGGCCCTTCGGGTTGTGGAAAGTCAACCTTCTTAAGGTGTCTCAATCGAATGAATGATATGATTGATGGCGTCACAATTACCGGAACCGTCCAATTTCACGGCAAAAATATTTATTCACCGCAAACCAATTTGGTTGAGTTAAGAAAATCAGTTGGAATGGTTTTTCAACAACCCAATCCATTTCCGTTTTCGGTGTACGATAATATTACTTATGGCTTGCGAATTGCCGGTGTCCGTGACAAACAAAAGCTGGATGCGATTGTTGAAAAAAGCTTAAAGCAGGCTGCCGTTTGGGATGAAGTTAAAGATAACTTATACGATAATGCTTTGTCATTTTCAGGTGGTCAACAGCAACGGATCTGTATTGCACGGGTTTTGGCCGTATCACCATCGGTTATTTTGCTGGATGAGCCAACCAGTGCGTTGGATCCGATCTCAAGTGCAAAGGTTGAAAATACTTTGCTTGAACTAAAAAAAGATTATACAATAATAATCGTTACCCACAACCTGCAGCAGGCTTCCCGAATTTCTGACAAGACAGCGTTCTTTATGGAAGGCAGAGTTGTTGAATATGATGACACAACTAAAATGTTCGTTAATCCAGATGAGAAACAAACGGAAGATTACGTTAGCGGACGATTCGGATAGGAGAGAAGTTTATGGGCAAAGTTTTTGATGAAGAAATTGTGACGTTAAAAGCAGATTTTATGAAGCTGGGGGCACTCGTTGGCCAAGCTGTCGATAATGCCGGTCAGGCATTTATTGATCATGACAGTAAAAAGGCGGAAGCCGTCATTACCAACGACCACGATATTAATCATTTGCAGATTTATATCGAAAAACGGTCTTTTGAAATGATTGCATTATATCAACCTGTGACGGGTGATTTGCGGGAAGTTGTCGGGATTTTAAAAGCCGTTACCGACTTGGAACGGGCTGGTGATCACGCTCGAAACGTTGCCAAATCAGTTATTGAGATTAAGGGCAAGGAGCGGATTTCCTCCGTTGAAGAAATTATTGCCACAATGGCCAACCAGGTTAGTGAACAGTACGAGAATTCCATTGAATCCTATGGTGACGCCGACAAAGATAAGGCCAAGCAAACCGCACAGTCATACGATAAGAAAATTGATCAGCTGTATAACGACATTGCGGCACCAAGTTATCAGGCAATGGCAAAGGATCCAGAGATTGTCAGTTCAGCGATTATTTACTTAAATGTCGCCAAAGACCTGGGCAGAATCAGTGATTACAGCACCAATATCTGTGAATGGACGGTCTATCTGGCAACCGGAAAAATTATTGAATTAAATTAAGAATGGTTGATATTTTGCACTGCATACTTGATTGCAGTGCTTTTTTTAGATAATCTTAAGCTAGAAGTTTTAATGTGGAGGCATGAGAATGAATACTCATAAAAAATTACGACGCTCAGCCACCAATCGTGTTATTTCAGGAGTTCTCGGTGGAATTTGCGATTACTTTGGTTGGAACTCAACGCTGGTTCGAATCTTATATGTGATTCTGGCATTTACCCCTGGAATTGATCTTGTAGCAATAATCGGCTACATCGTCATGATGTTCACGATCCCAATTGATAATCCGGGTGTTGGTTCGCCATTTGATCAAGCCAAGTCCCTGTTTACCAATCGAGCTTCTGATGATAAATCCAGGAAGGTTATTCATAACGTTGAAGAAAAAGACGTTCATGATAATCAGAAAAGGGGTCACTAATTGAGATTTCTCACAAACGTTTTAGTTGATACGATTCTATTTGTGGCCATTAGCGGCTTCTTTCCGGCAAACTTTTACGTTGCCAGCGTTGGGATTGCGTTGTTGGCCGCAGTCGTACTAGCCGTTTTAAACTGGTTGGTCCGGCCGATTATCACCATCCTGTCTTTGCCCATTAACCTATTGACACTTGGACTTTTTACCCTTGTCATCAATGGATTGATGCTTGAACTAACGGCCGTGATTGTTGGTGCTGGATTCCGATTTTCGTCGTTTTGGATGGCAATTTTGGTTGCCGTGTTAATGTCGGTTGTTAGTTGGGTAATTGCTGAATATTTCCGGAAGCCCTAGCGACTTGATTGTCCCAAAGTGATAAAATTAAAGTGATTAACTGAGGAGGGATGTTCTTGACTGAAAGTGTAACAGTAGCTGATTTAGTTAAAAACGCCAGGTTGGATGTTTATTATGGTAAGGAATACCTTAAAGAAAGGTCGATTTCTACCGCTGACATTTCCCGACCGGGGTTGGAGTTAACCGGCTTCTTTAATTATTACCCTGCAAAGCGGATTCAGCTGCTGGGAATTACTGAAATTTCGTATTCAAAAGGCATGTCTCATGAAGAGCTGCTTGATGTCATGCAGCAGATGTGTCAACCACAGACCCCAGCGTTTGTTGTGTCGACACAGCTGGATCCTCCTGAAGAATTGCTGGAAGCTGCCAAAGAACAGCATATTCCGGTTCTGGGATCCAAATTGACGACTTCACGAGTTTTAAGTAATATGACAAACTACCTGGAGGATAAATTAGCTGAACGGAAGTCTCTCCACGGTGTCTTGGTTGATGTCTACGGACTTGGAATCTTAATTACCGGTGATAGCGGAATTGGTAAGAGTGAAACCGCACTTGAACTGGTTAAACGAGGCCACCGATTGATTGCCGATGACCGGGTAGAAGTCTATCAACAAGATGAGCAGACCTTGATGGGAACAGCTCCCGCAATTCTGCGGCACTTGCTGGAAATTCGAGGAATTGGGATTATTGATGTGATGACACTGTTTGGTGCCGGAGCAGTTCGAAGCCAGACAAAAGTTGCCCTGATTATTCATTTGGCCAACTATACCAAAGACGCCAAGTTTGACCGACTCGGAAACGGTACCCAAAACGTGCATATTTTCGATGTTGACGTTCCTAAAATTACCATTCCGGTTCGAACCGGTCGAAATTTGGCAATCATTATCGAAGCAGCTGCGATGAACTTCCGAGCTCAGAGCATGGGATATGATGCTACCGAAACCTTTGACCGTAATTTGAACAATTTAATCAAAGTTAATAGTAAAAACGATGAAAAGCATAAAGAAGAACAGGAACACGTTGAGAAGAAAAATAAAGATCTCATCGATGATTCAAAAAAAGATTCAGATAAAAAATAGGAGATCGTTATTTTGGTAAATCTTATAAGTTTGGCTCTAAACCCGATCGCCTTTTACTTAGGGCCAATTGAAGTTCATTGGTATGGCATTATCATTGCCAGCGGGGTGCTCCTCGCAGTTTATTTGGCTGTCCGGGAAGGTGCCAAGCGGGGAATTAAGTCTGACGATATCTACGACATGATATTGTGGGCATTGCCGGCTGCCCTGATTTGTGCCCGCCTGTATTACGTGATTTTTCAGTGGGGGTATTATAAGGACAATCCTGGAGAGATCATCAAAATTTGGGATGGCGGAATTGCCATTTATGGTTCATTAATTGGCGCCATGATTGTTGTAATCCTGTTTTGCCGTCATCGGTTCATTCCAGTTTGGCTAATGCTTGATGTTGCCGCTCCAACTGTTATATTGGCTCAGTCGATTGGCCGCTGGGGAAATTTTATGAATCAGGAAGCTTTTGGCCAGGCGACATCACTGAGCTTTTTGCAAGGCTTACATCTGCCGCATTTTATTATCACTCAGATGTATATCAGCGGTGCCTACCGCCAACCAACATTCTTGTATGAGTCCTTATGGAGTCTGCTGGGATTTCTTGTCATTATTACGTTAAGGCACAACCCCAACTGGTTTAAGCGCGGCGAAGTCTTTTTGACATATGTCATGTGGTATTCATTTGGCAGGTTCTTTGTGGAAGGAATGCGAACCGACAGTTTGATGCTCTCGGGCTTGCGGGTTTCACAAATCTTGTCGATTGTTTTATTTGTGGGTGCGATTGCACTGATCATTATTCGCCGACGCAACCCAAGTACTCCATGGTACTTGGAAGGTTCAAAATTAAAAGTTAATCAATAGTTTATTGAATAAAGGAGATCTATCATGGCTAAAAAAGTAGCAGTGCTTGGTGCAGGTTCTTGGGGAAGCGTCCTCGCCAGCTTATTAGATGAAAATGGTTCAGACGTTAAACTTTGGTCTTACAATCCAAAGCAGGTTAAGGAACTGAATGAACAACACACCAATTCAAAATACATTAAGAATTTTAAATTCGCCGATTCATTGGTCGCAACCAATGATTTAGGGGATGCAATTGATGACGTTGGCTACATTTTATTCGTCGTTCCAACCCAAGTTACCCGATCAGTTGCCAAACAAGTTGCCCAAATTTTGGCTGATAGAAATCAAAACGTTAATATTATCCATGCGTCAAAAGGAATTGAAGAAAAAACCTACTTGAGATTGTCTCAAGTTTTGGCTCAGGAAATCGATCCTAAAAACCGCAAGTCAATTTCGGTTCTCTCAGGACCAAGTCAGGCCGAAGACGTGGTGACTCATGATATTACGCTGGTCACCGTGGCAAGTGACAATGCTCATGCAGCCAAAGAGATCCAAGGCTTATTCATGAATAATTATTTCCGAGTTTATACCAGTGACGATGTTATCGGCGTTGAAATCGGTGCCGCATTGAAAAACATCATCGCCCTTGGTGCCGGCGCATTGTATGGACTGGGATATAAAGACAATGCCAAGGCAGCCTTAATGACTCGAGGCCTTGCTGAAATTTCCCGACTTGGGACCTCATTTGGTGCTAACCCATTGACTTTCATTGGGTTGTCAGGTGTTGGTGATATCATTGTGACTGCCACCAGTACGAACTCTCGTAATTGGCGGGCAGGAAATGAACTTGGAAAAGGCCACTCCTTGGACGAAGTTGTTAAAAATATGGGAATGGTGATCGAAGGGATTGCCACTACCCGGGCTGCCTATGAATTATCCAAGAAGCGTGGCGTAGAAATGCCAATTACTTCTGCGATTTACCATGTTCTTTACGATGGTGCTGATATTAAAGAAACCATTAATCAGTTAATGACTCGTGAGGGCCGTTCAGAGATTGAATAATAAAAAGAAGGTGCAGTTTACTATGACAAGAAAAGTAACCAAAGCAGTTATTCCTGCTGCAGGATTAGGGACCCGATTCTTGCCCGAAACCAAAGCTTTACCAAAGGAAATGCTCCCGATTGTCGATACACCAACTATCCAATTTATCGTTGAAGAAGCTAAACAGGCCGGCATCAAGGATATTGTGATTGTCATCGGCAAAGGCAAGCGTTCAATTGAAGATCATTTTGATTCCAATCCGGAATTGGAAATGAATCTTGAAGAACGTCACAAGAATGAAATTCTGAAAACAATTCGTAAAACCAATGACATGAACATTTACTTTATTCGCCAGTCACATCCTCGTGGCTTGGGCGATGCCATTTACACTGCCCGCAGCTTTATCAGCAATGAACCGTTTGTGGTGATGCTGGGTGATGATGTCATGCAGGACAAAGTTCCTCTGACCAAGCAGTTGATGGAAAGCTATCAACAGACTGGTGCTTCAACTTTAGCCGTTAAGAAAGTTGCTCATAAAGATATTTCCAAGTATGGTGTGATCGATCCTTCCGAGGAAGTCCGGCCAGGCTTGTTCAACGTCAAAAAGTTCGTTGAAAAGCCATCTCCTGAAAAAGCTCCTAGTGATTTGGCCATTATTGGCCGTTACCTGTTGACGCCGGAAATCTTTGGGATCTTGGAACATGCCAAGCCTGACAAGACCGGAGAAATCCAGTTGACTTCCGCAATTGATACGCTTAACCAAACTCAACGGGTGTTTGCTCATGAATTTAAGGGTGAGCGTTTTGATACAGGGAACAAATTGAGCTGGCTTAAGACCAACATTATCTTTGGCCTGCGCCATCCTGAAATTTCCGATGGATTAAGAGCATATCTCAAGGAATTGGGTGCTCAACTGACTGAAGAAGATAAAAAGAAGTAAGTGTATCTACTGGACAGACTTACTTTTTCATAGTAAATTGACTTATAAATGAAAATGAGAATTAAAAGGGAGGATCCATATGGCAAAACAATATGATGTCGTGGTTATTGGTGCCGGCCCCGGTGGGATGACTGCCGCTTTATACGCTTCACGTGCCAACTTATCTGTTGCAATGATTGATCGAGGAATTTATGGCGGTCAAATGAATAACACTGCAGCAATTGAGAATTACCCTGGTTTTAAATCAATCATGGGTCCTGACTTGGCTCAAAATATGTATGACAGTTCAGTGAACTTTGGTGCTGAATACGTATATGGAACTGTCAGCTCTATTGAGGATCATGGCGATTATAAGATCGTTAAAACCGATGAAGATGAGCTTCAGGCAAAAGTTGTGATTATTGCGACCGGATCAGAGTATAAAAAGTTAGGAATTCCCGGCGAACACGAATATGGTGGCAAGGGTGTTTCTTACTGTGCCGTATGTGATGGTGCATTTTTCAAGAATAAGGATGTCGTTGTTGTCGGTGGTGGTGATTCTGCCATTGAGGAAGCCTCATACCTTGCTGGAATCGTTAATCACGTCACAGTTATTCACCGTCGTGACCAATTACGTGCCCAAAAAGTCATTCAAGACCGGGCATTTGCCAACGACAAGATTGACTTTATTTGGAATTCCAATGTCAAAGAAGTCTTGGGTGACGATAACAAAGTCACCGGCGTTAAAGTCGTTAACAATCAAACCAATGAAGTATCGACTGTTAAAACTTCAGGTGTCTTCATCTATGTTGGCTTGCTGCCAATGACCGATGCCTTCAAGGATCTGAACATTACCGATAAAGATGGCTGGATTAAGACCAATGACCAAATGGAAACCGCTGTCCCAGGCATTTACGCAATTGGCGACGTTCGTCAAAAAGACCTTCGTCAGATTGCCACTGCCGTTGGTGAAGGTGGAATTGCCGGCCAACAAGCATTCAAATATGTTGAATCACATAGTGACCGCGCAAAATCAAGTGTTTCAGAACATTAATTAAATATTTTATTGAAAGGAGGCCGTGGCTAAACGTTTGTTTTGTCAACGGCCCCTTTTGGTGTGAAAAGGATGGGGATTAAAGATGGGTATGCATCAATATTTGGAAAGTTTGGACGAACTGGAATTAATTAACCGGGCACCAGGGTACTTTAAGTTTGAACAGCATTCTGTTGCGGCGCATTCATTTAAAGTGGCAGAAATTGCCCAATTTTTAGGTGATGTCGAAGAAAATGCCGGTGAAAACGTAAATTGGCGATCTTTATATGAAAAAGCGCTGAACCACGATTATACCGAACGCTTCATTGGTGATATCAAGACGCCTGTAAAGTATGCGACACCGGTTTTAAGAAAAATGTTGGCTGACGTTGACGATAAATTGACTGAGAATTTTGTCCAAAATGAAATTCCCAGTGAATTTCAAGATGCTTACCGAAGACGTCTGTCAGAAGGAAAAGATGACACCTTGGAAGGCCGGATATTAGCGGTTGCCGATAAGGTGGATCTGTTATACGAATCGTTTGGCGAAATTCAAAAAGGAAATCCTGAAGAGGTCTATCCCGAAATGTATAAGGAAAGTTTGTCAACCATGTTGCAATTTCGAGATATGCACTGTGTCCAGTACGTATTAACCAAGGTTATCCCTGACATGTTGGCAGAAAACTTCACCACTCAGGAGAAATTAAGAAAACTGACCCGGAAAGTTTTGAAAAAGGAAGATCATTCGAAGGAATAATCATTGGCGAAAGTATGTTCGTATGGTAAAATAACGTTGATAGTGGGCTGAAACAAAACATGATTTTGCTTGCAGCCTTTTTATGTTGGATTGCACTGTACTGTTTTAGGTCAGGGGGAGTTTCATTTTGATTGAACGTGAAGAAGATCGAAAATTTGATTTGGTATCAAAATATAAGCCAACTGGTGACCAACCGGACGCCATTAAGAAATTGGTGGCTGGCATCAATGAAGGCAAAAAGGCTCAGATTTTAAAGGGTGCTACTGGGACTGGGAAAACATTTACAATTTCCAACGTCATTGCCCAGGTCAACAAGCCAACCCTTGTTTTGTCGCACAATAAAACCTTGGCTGGTCAACTTTATGGTGAGTTTAAAGAATTTTTCCCCCACAATGCCGTTGAGTACTTCGTCAGTTATTATGATTATTATCAACCAGAAGCTTATGTTCCTTCCAGTGACACATACATTGAAAAGGATTCATCAATCAATGATGAAATTGATCAATTGCGACATTCCGCAACCAGCTCATTGCTTGAAAGAAACGATGTGATCGTTGTTGCATCTGTATCATCAATCTTTGGATTAGGTGATCCAACCGAATATCGAAATCACGTGGTTTCATTGCGGGTTGGTCAGACAATTGAACGGGATCACTTCTTGCGCCAGTTGGTTGATATCCAATATGATCGAAATGATATTGATTTTCAACGTGGTCGTTTTAGGGTCCATGGAGATGTTGTCGAAGTATTTCCAGCATCTTGGGATGAACATGCATTTAGAATTGAGTTCTTTGGTGATGAAATTGATCGGATCCGTGAGATTGATACCTTGACCGGTGAAGTAATCGGTGATCGGGATCATATTGCGATCTTTCCGGCCACCCACTTTTTGACCAGTGATGATGTCATGAACGTCGCACTGCCGGAAATCAAAGACGAAATGGAAAAACAAGTTGCCAAGTTTGAAAAAGAAGGCAAGTTGCTGGAAGCCCAACGATTGAAGCAGCGAACAACTTACGATATCGAAATGATGCGTGAAATGGGTTACACCAGCGGAATTGAAAATTATTCAAGATTTATGGATCGTCGAAAGCCGGGACAGCCACCATTTACGCTTTTAGACTTCTTCCCCGATGATTTCTTATTGGTTGTGGATGAATCTCATCAAACCATGCCGCAAATCCGTGGGATGTACAATGGTGACCAGGCTCGAAAACAGCAACTGGTTAACTACGGTTTCAGACTTCCCAGTGCCCTGGACAACCGTCCTTTAACGCTGAGTGAGTTTGAACAGCACGTTCACCAGGTTGTTTATATGTCAGCAACTCCGGGTCCATACGAAATGGATCAGACAAAGGACGTCGTTCACCAGGTTATTCGGCCGACCGGATTGCTTGATCCAACGATCGATGTTCGACCAATCATGGGCCAAATGGATGATTTGGTTGGTGAAATTAATAAACGGGTCGACAAGCACGAACGTGTCTTTGTGACCACTTTGACCAAGAAAATGGCTGAAGATTTGACTGATTATCTAAAGGATTTGGGAATCAAAGTTAAATATCTGCATTCTGATATTAAGACCCTTGAGAGAACCCAAATTATCCGGGATTTACGTCTGGGTAAATTTGATGTCTTAGTTGGAATCAACCTTTTGCGTGAAGGAATTGATGTCCCCGAAGTCTCTTTGGTCGCAATCCTTGATGCCGATAAGGAAGGATTCCTTCGTAACGAACGGTCGTTGATTCAAACAATCGGCCGTGCTTCACGGAATGAGCATGGAGCGGTTATTATGTACGCCGATACGGTTACCGATTCCATGAAGGCGGCGATTGATGAAACCGCACATCGTCGAGCGATTCAAATTGCTTATAATAAAAAGCATGGGATTACACCTAAAACAATTGTTAAGCCAATTCGTTCATTGATTTCTGTCACCAAAGGTTCAGATGATACCGGCGAAAAGGATGACTTTGTCGAAAGTGATTTTGAACAGATGAGTAAGAAGGATCAAAAGGATATGCTGGCTCGTTTGACAGAAGAAATGCGGGATGCTGCCAAGAAGCTTGATTTCGAGCAGGCCGCAACTTTGCGTGATACAATTATCGAATTAAAGGGACAAATGACTAAGTGATCTAAAGGAGATTATGCATATTGGCAATGAATAAGATCGTCATCCGTGGGGCGCGTGCCCACAATTTAAAAAATATTAATGTGACTATCCCAAAAAATAAGCTGGTTGTCATGACCGGCCTGTCAGGATCTGGAAAAAGTTCATTGGCATTTGATACGCTATACGCTGAAGGCCAGAGAAGATACGTTGAAAGTCTGTCTTCGTATGCCCGTCAATTTTTGGGACAAATGGATAAGCCGGACGTTGATTCAATTGACGGCTTAAGTCCAGCCATTTCAATTGATCAGAAGACAACTTCCAAGAACCCCCGATCAACAGTTGGAACGGTGACCGAAATTAATGATTATTTCCGTTTGCTTTGGGCGAGAGTCGGGGTTCCAATCTGTCCAAACGATGGATCGGTTATTTCCAGTCAGTCTGTTGACCAGATGATTGATCAGGTGATGAAATTGCCCGAAAGAACCAAAATGCAAATTTTATCTCCAATTATTCGTGGTAAAAAAGGTCAGCACAAGAAGATTTTTGAAAAGATCAAGCGTGAAGGTTTCGTCCGAGTACAAGTCGATGATGAAACCTATGACATTGACGAAGTTCCTGAACTGGATAAAAATAAGAGCCACGATATTAACATTATTATTGACCGGATTATCGTTAAAGACGGCATTAATAACCGGCTATCGGATTCGCTTGAGGCAGCCCTGAGGTTAAGTGGTGGATACGCCGTTGCCGACTTCTTGGGTAAACGGGATCCAATGATCTTTTCAGAGCACTATGCCTGTCCAATTTGTGGGTTTACCGTTGGTGAATTGGAGCCACGACTCTTTTCATTTAATTCACCGCTTGGTGCCTGCCCGGACTGTGATGGCTTGGGGATGAAGCTGGAAGTTGATGAGGATTTAGTGGTCCCTGATCGGACCAAGACATTGGCAGCGGGCGCATTAGCTCCTTGGAACTCCGCTAGCTCCAAATGGTATCCGAATATGCTCAAGCAGGTCTGCGACGCTGAAGGAATTGATATGGACGTTCCTTTCAACAAATTACCGCGATCACAGCAAAAATTTGTTTTGTATGGTTCAAAGACCAAGTCATTTCACTTTGTCCTTCAAAGCGACTTTGGTGGAATCAGGGATGTTGACGGCCCATTTGAAGGGGTCATCAACAACGTTGATCGCCGATACCACAACACCAGCAGTGACTTTACCCGCGACAATCTCAGCCAATATATGACTGAGCTTACTTGTCAAACTTGTCATGGTTACAGGCTTAATCGCAAAGCTTTGGCTGTTAAAGTCGGCAAAGAAGACATCGCTCAGATTTCTGCCTTGGACGTGACTGCTGAATTAAACTTCTTCAAGTCTTTGACTTTTGGCGACCAGGATACAATGATTGCCAAGCCGATCATTAAAGAAATTACCGATCGTTTAACCTTCTTAAGAAACGTGGGTCTTGATTATCTGACATTGTCGCGTTCAGCTCGGACATTATCCGGTGGTGAAGCCCAACGAATTCGATTGGCAACTCAAATTGGTTCTAATTTGACTGGGGTTCTCTATATTCTTGATGAACCTTCAATTGGCCTTCATCAACGTGATAACGATCGATTGATTGCGTCACTCAAAAAGATGCGTGACTTGGGGAATACCCTGATCGTTGTTGAACATGACGAAGATACCATGCGAGCCGCTGATTATATTGTTGATATTGGTCCTGGCGCCGGTCAAAAGGGTGGCCGGGTAATGGCTGTTGGAACACCTGAAGACATTGAAAAGGTGCCAGAGTCGATTACCGGCCAGTATTTATCTGGCAAACGTTTCATTCCAGTTCCGGATAAGCGCCGAAAAGGCAATGGCAAAAAGATTCGCCTGACTGGTGCTTCGGAAAACAATTTAAAGAATCTGACCGTTGATTTTCCACTCGGAAAGATGGTCGTTGTAACCGGGGTTTCCGGATCAGGTAAGTCAACTTTGGTCAATGATATTTTGAAAAAAGCATTGGCTCAAAAGCTGAATCATAATTCTGAAAAGCCCGGTAAGTATAAATCAATTTCCGGTTATAAAAATATCGAAAAGATTGTTGATATTGACCAAACCCCAATTGGCAGAACACCACGTTCCAACCCGGCGACTTACACCGGTGTTTTTGATGACATTCGGGGTTTATTTGCCAATACCAACGACGCCAAGCTTCGGGGCTTTAAAAAGGGCCGTTTCAGCTTCAACGTCAAGGGTGGCCGTTGCGAAACCTGTCATGGAGACGGGATCTTGAAGATTGAAATGAACTTTCTTCCTGACGTTTATGTCCCATGTGAAGTTTGCCATGGCAAGCGATACAATGCTGAAACTTTGGAAGTTGAGTATAAAGGTAAAAATATTGCTGATGTGCTGGATATGACGGTTGATGAGGCTGTTGACTTCTTCAGTGCCATCCCAAAGATTGCCCGCAAGCTGCAAACCATCAAAGATGTTGGTTTAGGTTACGTCCATTTGGGCCAGCCCGCAACAACTCTCTCCGGTGGGGAAGCGCAACGTATGAAGTTAGCTTCAGAGCTTCATAAGAAAGCAAATGGTCAGAACTTCTACATTTTGGATGAGCCAACCACTGGACTCCATAGTGAAGATATTCGTCGTTTATTGGGCGTTCTTCAAAAGCTGGTTGATCAAGGGAACACCGTTTTGATCATTGAACACAATTTGGACGTTGTTAAAAGCGCTGATTACCTGATTGATTTGGGGCCTGAAGGTGGTGACGGTGGTGGCAACATCGTCGCTACCGGAACCCCTGAACAGCTTTGCAAAGTTCAGGAAAGTTACACCGGTCAATATTTGAAGCCCGTCCTTGAACGAGATAAGAAGTTAACCAAGCAAGCTGAGAAACGTGCAGTTAAAGCAACTAAATAAAACTATAAAAATTTGTTGACCATTTCCGTTTAATTTTTGGAAATGGTCTTTTTGTATGGTGTGATAGCGTAAATGGCCCATAAAAGCCGGTTTAATGACTCACTTGGTTTCACATGACACGCCCGGTATGTTATACTGTTTGAAGTTCGTTATACGAAAGGAAATCATTATGGCCGTAAATAACCAATTCGTTATTATTACTGGAATGAGTGGTGCCGGTAAAACTGTTGCAATGCAGAGCTTTGAAGATTTGGGCTACTTCTGTGTTGATAACATGCCACCGACACTTTTACCGAAGT
This sequence comes from Lentilactobacillus kefiri, assembly GCF_009739535.1. GTDB lineage: Bacteria > Bacillota > Bacilli > Lactobacillales > Lactobacillaceae > Lentilactobacillus > Lentilactobacillus kefiri. The sequence continues at coordinate 2,303,033 of NZ_CP029971.1, read as the reverse complement.
TTAAAGAATTAATCCATATGGAACGTGATATTAATAAAATTGCGTTGGTAATGGATTTGCGTTCGCAGGTTTTTTATGATGAAGTTATTGATATGTTCAATGATTTGAGAAAGAGTGACGCCAATAATGTTGACATCATTTTCCTTGATTCATCTGACCAAAAGCTGGTTTCCCGTTATAAAGAAACCCGTCGTGCTCATCCACTTGCCAGAAATGGCCGTGTGATTGATGGCATTAAAAAAGAGCGGGAATTGCTCGATAACGTTAAAAAAGCCGCTGACATGGTGGTGGATACAACCAATATGTCGCCTCGTCGACTAAGAGAAGAGGTTTTTCACAACTTTGAATCCACAGACGAGACCCATACCTTCCATGTCGAAGTGATGTCATTTGGTTTCAAGTATGGTTTGCCGCTGGACGCCGACATCGTGATGGATGTTCGGTTTCTGCCCAACCCGTATTACGATGCCAAAATGCGGTATAAAACTGGACTTGATAAACCGGTAAGAGATTACGTCATGCATTCTGAAGGTGCCAAAGAGTTTTATAACAAGCTTTTAGACATGATGGAATTTACTTTGCCCGGTTATAAAAATGAAGGCAAGGCGAGTTTGACAATTGCAATTGGCTGTACCGGTGGTCAACACCGTTCAGTTGCAATTGCCCAACGCCTTGCAAATGATTTGAAAGATAAGTATCCGGTCAATATTACTCATAGAGATATTGATCGGCATAAGACCAAGGAGGGTAATTGATGCTTGATGCACTGCATACTCACCGGCCGCGGATCGTTGTGATTGGTGGGGGAACTGGACTGCCGGTTATCCTCAAGAATTTGCGGAACCGGAATGTTGATATCACGGCAGTTGTCACTGTCGCTGATGATGGAGGTTCCTCAGGAATTCTTCGAAATTATATTAACGTTGTGCCGCCTGGAGATATCCGAAACGTGATGGTGGCTCTTTCAGACATGCCTGAACTGTATTTGGATTTGTTCCAATACCGGTTCAAGAGTTCTGACCAATTTTTTGCCGGCCATGCTTTAGGAAACTTGATTATTGCTGCTCTTTCAGAAATGAAAGGTGGAATTTTTGATTCGGTTCAAATTCTCAGCAAAATGCTGCATGTTGACGGCCACATTTATCCGGCTGCCAACGAACCGTTGGAGCTGAATGCCGAATTCAGTGATGGCACGACTCTCAGCGGTGAATCAGAAATTACTGCTGCGGGCAAGCTGATCAAGCGGGTCTGGGTGGAAACCAATGATGATTCCCATAAACCGGAAGCTGTTTCTCAAGTGATCGACGCAATTATGAATGCCGATCAAATCGTCTTGGGACCCGGAAGCCTGTTCACCAGTATTTTACCTAATTTAATGATTGAAAATGTGGGTGAGGCTTTACGTCAGACTCACGCAGATATTGTTTATATTTGTAACATCATGACTCAAAAGGGTGAAACTGAAAACTTTACCGAAGCGGATCATGTCCGGGTATTGAACCAACACTTGGGGATGAACTTTATTAACACCGTTTTGGTTAACATTAAAGAAGTTCCATCCGAATATATTGATCACAAGAAGTGGAATGAAGTTTCGCAGCCGGTTAAACACGACTTTGCGGGATTGCGTACCATGGGCTGCCGGGTTATTTCAGCGGATTTCTTAGAGCTGAAAGATCGTGGTGCCTTTCATAATGGTCAAGAAGTTGCCGATGAATTGATGAACCTGATCGGTCGCTCACTGGATGATGATAAATAGTCTGCACAATTTAGAAGAGGAGGGGATCAAATGTCATACGCAAGTGAAGTCAAAAAAGAATTAACTTCTTTGACTGTTCACCGGGATAACGCCAAGGCTGAGTTGATGGCCCTGATTAGGATTAATGGTTCCCTTTCAATTTCAAATCATCATTTTGTGTTGAATGTTTCATCTGAGAATCCGGCGATTGCCCGAAGAATGTATAAGTTGCTTTCCAAATTTTACGGAATTACCGGTGAGCTGAGTGTTCGTCGGAAAATGAAATTAAAGAAAAACAATCTGTATATTTTACGAGTTGAAAACAAGGCGACTTCGTTACTGGATGATTTGGGTATATTTGACGGGGCTTCGATTGTTGAACGGGTACCAAGTCACATGCTCACGGAAGATTCACAAATCCGCTCGTATTTGCGGGGCGCATTTTTAGCCAGTGGATCCGTCAATAACCCCGAAACATCCCGATATCATTTGGAGATTTATTCCCTGTATGAAAATCATAACGAGATGATCGCTGAAATGATGAACAAGTATCATCTTAAAGCACGAACAACTCAGCGCCGCAGCGGGTATATTACTTACCTTAAAGAAGCTGAAAAAATTGCTGATTTTCTACAATTGATTGGTGCCACCAGTTCGATGCTGAAGTTTGAGGACATCCGTATTGTCCGGGATATGCGTAATTCAGTTAACCGATTGGTGAACTGTGAAAATGCCAATTTGAACAAGGTTGCCAATGCCGCCAGTAAGCAAATCGAAAACATTAAAATGATTGATGACATGATTGGGCTCAATAAGTTAAATCCAAAATTGGCACAAGTAGCCAGAGCCCGGCTCAAGCATCCTGAAGTCAGCTTGAAAGAATTGGGTGATCTCGTCGAAGGGGGACCTATTTCCAAGTCCGGTGTTAATCATCGATTGCGAAAGATTAATGAATATGCCGGTAAGCTTGCTCAGGGACTGGAACCAGAATTATAAGCGTTTAAAAAATTCTATATGTACTTAAATGAGGAAGATAACAAAACATCAAGTTTTGTCGTCTTCCTCATTTTTAATGCCTTATTAAATTATTGTTGAAAATCGTTTATCCTTTGCTTACTCGCAATACACAAGCACCACGGATATCGCCCTTGGAAATATACTTAAGTGCTTCGTCGGCTTTGGCCAATGGGTATTCAGTGACTTCAGGATGAATGTTCAATCTGTCAGCCAAGGTCAGAAATTCCTCGCCATCACGACGGGTATTACTTTCAACACTGGTTAAGTTCTTTTCGTGGAAAATGTGGGATGGATAACTCATTTGTGGGATATTTGTTGAATGAATGCCGGCCATTGCCAAAGTGCCACCTGGCTTGAGAGCTTCCATGGCCTTTGGAACAACGTCGCCAACAGGGGTGTAGTTAATTGCCGAATCCAATTTAACGGGTGGCATATCATAGGTTCCACGAGCGGATGCAACTCCTAACTGAAGGGCAAACTTCTTTGCGTCTTCACCACGAGTCAATACATGAACCTGAATGCCTTGTTTCATCGCAATTTGAGCAGTTAAGTGAGCAGAGCCGCCAAATCCATATAGACCCAAGGTACCACCTGCAGGGACGTTGGCCCGTTCATATGCCCGGTAACCAATAATGCCTGCGCAGAGCAGTGGGGCAGCTGTTAATGAATCAAAACGAGCTGGAATTCGGTATGCAAAGCCTTCTGGAACGGTGACGTATTCTGCATAACCGCCGTCATGATCCCAGCCGGTATATAAGGAATTAGGGCAGAGATTTTCACGACCGGAACGGCAATACTCACATACGCCGCAGGTCCAACGCAACCATGGAATGCCAATTCGATCACCTAATTTGAAGCGGCGGGTTTCGTCGCCCATTTTAACGACTCGACCAACAATTTCATGTCCGGGTGTCAGGTTCTTTTTGTGAACGGGAAGATCGCCTTCGGTGACGTGCAAATCAGTGTGACAGACACCGCAGGCAATGACTTTTACCAATACTTCGCCGCGCTTTGGTTCTGGCACGGGTTTGGTTGTATAACGCAGCGGTGACACATCGCCATCGATTGGGCCTGGTTTAACAATTTCCCAAGCCTTCATTTCGGTTGGAATTGATGTTTCGCTAGTCGGATTTTCATTTGTTTTAGTATTCAATATTAATGACCTCGATTCGTCAAAAACTTTCATGTTAACTAGGGTCTGTCTGGAAACTATTTAAGCCAAATCAAAATTGAAGCAATGTAAATGGTTTGTAGAAAAACATGCACTAGTTTATCATATCGCGTCGCAATCCGCCGGTAATTCTTCAATTGATTAAAGTAATTCTCGATCAAATGGCGTTCACAATAGACGTAATAATCACAATCCCACTTGTCTTGGGCATTACTTTTAGGTGGAATCGTATATTGACCGCCTTCAGCTTCAATATACTGGCGCAGTTCCTTAGTCCCATAAGCTTTATCGGCAATCAGATTAACGCCGGCTAAAGCTAATTGTCGCAGTAATGGTTCAGCTGCCCGACTATCATGAACTTGGCCGCCGGTAAGGATAAAACATAATGGATTTCCAAGGCCATCCACCACCGCATGAATTTTAGTGGTTCGACCACCACGGCTTAGACCGATGGCTTGATTCTCAACGTCACAGCGGGCGTTTTTTTAGCGCCCGTGGCCTTTTGATGAGCTCGAATGCTAGTTGAATCGAGGCTGATATTTTCCATATCCGGTTCATCGATCAAATCCTTAAAGATCCGTTCAAACAAGCCGGCATCAACCCAACTACGATAACGACTATAGCTGGTTTTCCATGAACCGTATCGTTCAGGAATATCACGCCAGGTGGCGCCACTTTTTAGCAACCAGAGAACCGCATTAAAAACTTGGCGATTAGGTATTTTAGGTGGGCGTCCGGTTTTATAGGGCGGAAAACGGTCCTCAATCCGGGCCCATTGCTCATCAGTAATTTCATAACGTTTCGGAATTGTCATCGGCGAAAACCTCAATTTGTTTTTTATCAAGATTATACACGATTATTTTGTTTCCAGACAGACCCTAATTAACTAACTACATCTTTATTCTAGTCGGTCATTTTGCTTTTATCAATTAGGTACATTTTGAGACAAAAAAATGACCCAAATCTCATCATGAGGTTTGGGTCATTTAAATTAGAAACGTTATTTAGTTAAAAAGCCAAATTACTGTTTCTCTGCGCTGCTTGTCATGATACCATCCAAAAGTCCATAATCAACGGCTTCTTGAGCAGTGAGGTAATTATCACGCTCAGTATCCTTGTTGATCTTTTCAATTGGTTGGCCGGAATTCTCGGCTAAGAGATTATTGATCATCTTACGAGCTTTTAAAATTTCTTCGGCAGCAATTTCAATTTCGGTTTGTTGACCTTGAGCACCACCAGATGGTTGGTGAATCAAGACTTGGGCATGTGGCAATGCAAATCGCTTACCCTTTGCTCCAGAAGAAGCAAGAACGGAAGCCATTGATGCAGCCATTCCCATAACGATTGTCTGAACATCTGCTTTAACAAAGTTCATTGTATCGTAAATGGCCATGCCTGAGGTGATAACACCACCAGGTGAGTTAATGTAAAGGTAAATATCTTTTTCTGAGTCTTGAGCATCCAAGAAAAGTAATTGGGCAATGATCGCATTAGCCATGTCGTCTTCGATAGGGCCTGATAACATGATAATTCGGTCTTTTAGCAAACGTGAATAAATATCATACGCACGTTCACCGCCTGCGGATTGTTCAATGACGGTTGGCACTAAATTCATTCAAGATGCCTCCTTAATAGGTTTTATGAAAGATGGTATGAACCAAGTTCATGTAAATATAATAGTGTATTGGTCAAAAAAGGTCAAATATTTTGCTCAGTTAACTATTCATGTGCCATTTTTAGGGTGATAGTCATAAGTGCTTATTATAAGAAAGCGGATTCATTCGTGATACAATAGCGGTAACAAGCAAAGGATGAACCAGGAGGATAGCTATGAGGACTCATCACATTTCACTATTGACTAAAGATGCTCAGCAGAATATTGACTTTTATACTCGGGTTTTGGGCATGCGATTGGTCAAAAATACCGTTAATCAAGAAAACATTCGTATCCGCCACTTATTTTATGGAGATTATCTGGGAACGCCCGGATCAGTCGTCACCTTTTTCGTGGTGCCGTTACTTGGTCATCGAACGGATGGAAAACATTTCTTTAATAACATTAAGCTTTCGGTTCCAAATGGCAGTATTGATTTTTGGAAAGAACGGCTGAGTGAGCATTCTGTTGATACCGAAGATATTCAAAATGGCATTAAGTTTGCGGATCCTGATGGTGTCGAAGTGAAATTCCTGCAGACTTCCGAAATTTTGACTGATATGCGGGTAGTGCCTGATAACGGCATTCCGGCAGATAAGCAAATTACTCATCTGATGGGAACCGAACTTCACGTTCCGGATCCGGAAGCCACTGCCGCATTCTTCCATGATTGGTTGGGGATTCCTGTAACAAATAACGTGGTTCAATTGGAAGACCAACAATCGATTGAGCTGTTTGAAAGTGATCAGCAAGATGTCCGGACCCGGTTTGGGAGGGGAAGCATTGATCATTTTGCTCTTCAGGCACCAACCAAGGCGGATTTGTTCAAGTTCTGGGATATTGCCAAAGAACAGCATTTGAACATTGAGGAATATGCCGACCGTGGTTGGTTCAAGAGTTTGTATGTGCGTGATCCCGGTGATAACCGAGTTGAAATTGCGACAACTTCTCCAGGCTTCAGTTTGGAAGAACCCATTTTGACAATGGGGCAGGGGTTGTCACTGCCACCAAAATTTGAATCCCAGCGACAAGAGATTATGGATTTTTACGCTAAAGAAGGCGTTGATTTTACAGAAGGTGTCCGTGAACCGACTTCGGTTCCGGATTAAACCAATAAAAAGACTCGAGAAAATTGATTTCTCGAGTCTTTTTTATTGAAAGATTGTGAAGAATGACAGCCCATTATTTTCAACAAAATATTTGTGGAAAGTCATTACTAATTTCAGTAAAATGACGCTTATTAATTCCCAAAGTGGTATACAAAAATGCGCCCGGGGGGAATCGAACCCTCATTTCAAGAACCGGAATCTTACGTGCGATCCATTACACTACGGGCGCAACTTCCTATACCAATATACTAGAAAGTGAGAACATTTTCAAGCAGAAAGAAAATTTCATCGTGAAAACGTTTACTAAAATCAATTGCATTGCATTTCTCCGGTGGTCTGCTATACTCGATTTTGGGTAATATTGTATGGTTACTCGATGCGCACTTTGAACTATCGTTCACAAGGGTGCTGACTTTGTTTTCAATTCGTGGTACGATTAACACTGTACTACGTATTAATATTTTCTTATTTCCTAAAGGAGGAAAACTTAGTATGACTGTAAAAATTGGTATTAATGGTTTCGGCCGAATTGGTCGTTTGGCTTTCAAACGGATTCACGAATTGCATTCAAGCGAAATTGAAGTTGTTGCAATTAACGATTTGACTACTCCTTCAATGTTAGCTTATTTATTGAAGTATGATTCAACCCATGGACGTTTCCCTGGTGAAGTTTCAGCAACTGACAAGGGTATCGTCGTTGACGGTAAAGAAATTCCTGTATACTCAGAAAAAGATGCTGCTAACCTTCCTTGGGTAAAGAACGATGGTGTTGACTACGTACTTGAATGTACTGGTTTTTACACTTCAGAAGAAAAGGCTCAAGCACATATCAAGGCCGGTGCAAAACGTGTCTTAGTTTCAGCTCCTGCTGGTGCTGTTAAGACTGTTGTTCCTGGTGTTAACTTGGACATCCTTGATTCAAACGATGTCATTGTTTCTGCCGGTTCATGTACTACTAATTGCTTGGCACCAATGCTTTACTTCTTGAACAAAGACTTCGGTGTTAAAGTTGGTACTATGACTACTGTTCATGCATTCACTGCATCACAACAAATTCTTGATGGACCTAAGACCAAGAAGCGTCGTAACAACCGTACCGCTAGTGCTAACACTATTCCTCATTCATCAGGTGCTGCTAAAGCTATTGGCTTGGTTATCCCTGATCTTGACGGAAAAGTTATGGGTCATGCCCAACGTGTTGCCGTTGTTGATGGTTCATTAACTGAATTAGTTACTGTACTTGACAAGAAAGTTACAGCTGACGAAGTTAACGAAGCTATGAAGAAGCACACACTTAACAACGAAGCATTTGGTTACAATGCTGACGAAATCGTTTCATCAGATATCATTGATGATCCTCATGGTTCAGTATTTGACCCAACTCAAACTGAAGTTACTACTGCCGGTGACAACCAATTAGTTAAGACTGTTGCTTGGTACGATAACGAATGGGGCTTCACTTGCAACATGGTTCGTACCTTGTTGAAGTTCGCTTCACTTTAATAATTAATTCATGCAATCGGCGGAGGAGGGTGCCTTCTCCGTCTTTTGTTATCTCGGTATGTTCTACAAATCACAATCAAATGATTTTAGGAGGTTTCAAAATTGGCAAAATTAACAGTCTCTGATTTAAATCTTGAAGGTAAAAAAGTTTTGATGCGTGTCGACTTTAACGTTCCTATCAAGGATGGCGTTATTGGTGACGACAACCGTATCCAAGCCGCTTTACCAACTATTAAGTACGTATTGGATCACAAGGGTAAAGCAATCCTTTGCTCACATCTTGGCCGAATCAAGAAGGAAGACGACAAGAAGGGCCTTTCATTACGCCCAGTTGCAGAACGTCTTTCAAACTTGCTTAACAAGCCAGTAATCTTTGTTCCAGTTACTGAAGGTAAACAACTTGAAGATGCCATTAACAAGATGGATGACGGCAGTGTTCTCTTATTTGAAAACACTCGTTATGAAGATGTTGTTAACGGTGAATACGTCAAGCGTGAATCAGGTAACGATCCTAAATTAGGTGAATACTGGGCTTCACTTGCTGATGAATTCATCAACGATGCATTTGGTACTGCTCACCGTTCCCACGCTTCAAACGCCGGAATTGCTGAAGCAATGCACAAAGCTGGCAAGCCAGTTGCTGCCGGTTTCCTTATGGAAAAGGAAATCCAGTTCTTGGGTGAAGCTGTTAATAATCCAAAGCGTCCATTTGTTGCCATCCTTGGTGGTGCCAAAGTTTCTGACAAGATTGGTGTTATCGACAACTTAATCGACAAAGCCGATAAGATTATTATCGGTGGTGGAATGACTTACACATTCTACGCAGCTAAAGGCATCAAGATTGGTGACTCACTTATTGAAAAAGATAAGATTGATGTTGCCAAGCAAATCCTTGAAAAGGGTGGCGACAAGATCGTTCTCCCTGTTGATAACGTTGTTGCCAAAGCATTTAAGAACGATGCTGAACACAAAGTTGTTGAAGGAGACATTGATGACGGCTGGATGGCTTTGGATATTGGTCCTAAGTCAATTGAAGAGTTTGAGAACGTCCTTAAAGATGCCAAGACCGTTGTTTGGAACGGCCCAATGGGTGTCTTTGAAATGCCTAACTACGCTCAAGGAACCCTTCGAATTGGTAAATTCCTTGGTACATTAAGCGATGCAACAACCATTGTTGGTGGTGGTGATTCAACTGCCGCTGTTAAACAATTAGGCGTTGCTGACAAATTGACCCACATTTCTACCGGTGGTGGTGCTTCACTTCAATATCTTGAAGGTAAAACACTTCCTGGTATTGCAGCCATTGATAACAAGTAACATTGAAGGAGTCCGCTTTTTAGCGGGCTCCTTTTAAATTATTAAGAATTGGTATAGGAGAAAAATGTGGCTTTTGAAACCGGTTTTAGTTACAATGGCATTAAGTTAAAAAATGTAAAGGATGATTCGTATGAGAATTCCGTTCGTTGCGGGTAACTGGAAGATGAATTTATCAGTTGCAGAAGCCGTCAAATTTCTTCAAGATATTAAGGGCAAGCTTCCCGACCCTAAAATTACTGAGACTTGTATTGCAGCCTCGCCATTATTCCTGGAAAGTATGATCAAGGAAAATGGTGATTCACCTCTCATTATTTCAGCAGAAAATTGCTTTTATGAAGATGAGGGTGCCTATACAGGTGAGACAAGCCCCAAGGCACTTTCTGAAATGGGCGTGACCCACGTGATTATTGGTCATTCGGAACGGCGAAAATATTTCAACGAAACCGATGACATTATCAACAAAAAGGTTCACGCAGCATTTCGTAATCATCTCACGCCAATCATTTGTTGTGATGAAACGATGAGCAGACGTGAATCTGCTGATCGGATTTCATGGGTGGTTAGTCAAGTGACCAATGCCTTGAAGTCAGTGACACCAACTCAAGCAGAGAAAGTGATCGTTGCTTATGAGCCAAGCTGGGCAATTGGTAGCGGTAAGACTGCCAGCAGTGATGAAGCTGAAGAGGGCTGTTATTTGATTCGTCAGACCATCTCGGATTTGTATGGGGATGACGTGTCTGATCAGGTCCGGGTTTTGTATGGCGGCAGTGTTAACGACGATAATGCCGATGATATCCTTGCCCAAACAGATATCGACGGTGTATTAGCAGGTGGAGCCAGCTTGAAGCCGGATTCATTTTTGAAACTTGCAAACTTTTTGCAAAAATAGTTAAATTCGCCGATTTGTGTTGAAAGTTCGGCCGGAAACTAATAGAATTAAAGTTGAACCTTGTACAAAAGGTCACAACTTTCGCTAAGGAGAGAAAAAAACATGTCAATTATTTCTGATATTTATGCTCGTGAGGTTCTAGACTCTCGTGGTAACCCAACTGTTGAAGTTGAATTATATACTGAAGCAGGTGCAATGGGCCGTGGAATCGTACCTTCAGGTGCTTCAACTGGTGAACACGAAGCCGTTGAGCTCCGTGATGGTGACAAGGATCGTTACATGGGCAAAGGCGTTACAAAAGCCGTTGACAACGTTAATAACATCATCGCTAAAGAAATTGTTGGCTACGATGTTACCGACCAATTGGCTATTGATAAGGCCATGATTGAATTGGATGGTACTCCAAACAAGGGTAAGTTAGGTGCTAACACTATTTTAGGTGTTTCATTAGCTGCTGCCCGTGCTGCTGCTGACGAATTGGAAGTTCCATTGTATAACTACCTTGGTGGTTTCAATGCTCACTTACTTCCAACACCAATGCTTAACGTTATTAATGGTGGTAAGCATGCCAACAATAAGGTTGATTTCCAGGAATTCATGATCATGCCTGTTGGTGCTCCATCAATTAAAGAAGCTATCCGTTGGAGTTCTGAAACATTCCATAATTTGAAGAACTTGTTGAACGAACGCGGATACTCAACTGCTGTTGGTGATGAAGGTGGATTTGCACCTGATTTGAAGAACAACGAGGAACCATTTGAAATCCTTGTTGAAGCTATCCAACGTGCAGGTTACAAGCCAGGTAAAGACATTGCTATTGCCTTTGACTGTGCCGCATCAGAATTCTACAATACTGAAACTAAGAAGTACGACTTGAAGGGTGACGGAAAGTCATACACTGCTGATGAATTTGTTAGCTTGCTTGAAGGCATCGTTGACAAATACCCAGTTATTTCAATCGAGGATCCTCTTGATGAAAACGAATGGGCTGATTGGCAAATGGCTACTAAGCGCCTTGGCAAGAAAGTTCAAATCGTTGGTGATGACTTGTTCGTTACTAACACTGATTACCTTAAGAAAGGTATCAAGATGGGCGTTGCCAATGCTATCTTAATCAAGCTTAACCAAATCGGTACTTTGACTGAAACTGTTGAAGCCGTTGAAATGGCCAAAGAAGCAGGTTACACTGCTATCATTTCACACCGTTCTGGTGAAACTGAAGATACTACTATTGCTGACTTGGTTGTTGCTCTTAACGCTGGTCAAATTAAGACTGGTTCAATGAGCCGTGGCGAACGTATCGCTAAGTACAACCAATTGATGAGAATTGAAGACCAACTCGGTGACGTTGCCGATTACAAAGGAATTCACTCATTCTACAACTTGTCAGAACAAGCACGTCAAGACATTTTGAACAAGTAATTTTAAAAAAAGTCGCTTAGGCGGCTTTTTTTATACATAAAAATCCGCCATTTTGCGTATCTAGTTTATATCATGCAAAAAATGGAGGATTTTATTTTGAAAAAAGCAATTTTATTATCAGTTTCGTTGGGTGTATTGGGCGCTGCAAGTCCGGTGGTGGTTCAGCAGGATGTGCGGGCAAATGCAGACACTGTGAACCAAGCCCCAGGAACCGTGAATGTAACAATCCATAAGGTATATCATTCAAGGGGCATTTTTGGGACACACCAAGACAATCAAGGTTTTGATCAGTCCGTCACTCTCGATCCAAGAAAGTCTAATGAAATATACTTAGACGACGAACCGGATTATAGTCCTTCCCATAAATCTATTAAGGTTGACCCCATGTCAACAAGAGAAGTAGTTGTTGACTATTACGCGACGCCAGCAAAAGTACAAGTAAAGTTTGTAGATGTTACTGGCAAAATAATTCGAGATCCAAAAAATTATGACAAATGTACCTTGCACGGGTAGTATATTTTAAAATCTGAAATTACAAATATTGATGGTTACAAGCTTTTAAATCCTCACACCACAGAAGGGAAAATATCTTCCACGGAGCAGACGATTAAGCTAGTTTACACAAGGAGTGATACACCTCAAGAATCCCACGAACTAAAAAACATCGTTACCGTTGAATCGGCGGTTACAAATAATCCAGCACCAGAGAAAAAGGTTGAACACACCGAAGAATCTCCTGCAACGCAGGCAGTGTCAACTCCTGAAAGTCAAACTCAAGTTGAGTTGCCAAAAGCCAGTCCACTGAAGAACAACTCGACGTTAGAACCGCACAATGATGTGAAGCTGTTACCAGTACCACCTGTGGAAGCTGTTGAGACTGAAAAGAAGGATCAACCCCAGTCGGTTAAACCAGTGAAGACTGAAAATCAGAATCAGGATGTTTCAAAGAAACAAAGGACGCAAGACACCCAAAACATGCAAAACGCATCCAGCTCAGCGACTAAGTCCGTTGATGACGGCAAATCGTCCACTGAACAGGCAAAACAGGCTCCTAAATCAGTTCCAGCCGTTTCTCCAAAGACAGACGGAAAGACCGAATCAAAGACGACTGCAAATGAAGCCAAGCACACTGAAGCTGCAAAAGAATCCAGTGTCGAAGCAAAAGCAGATCCCAAAGGTCTTTCAAGTGAAACCAAAGATGGCGGAGACAAGCCAACCACAACTAAAGAAGACACTGATCAGACAGCGCCTGCAGAGAAAACTGAGACCCCAAAAGAGGTCCCAAACAATGAAGGTGTCGCTCCAGCTGAGAAAGATTTACCTGCAGCTGCTCAAGACGATGCACAAATGACAACGAATGAAGCCAAACAGCCGACTAAAGCGGGCCTTGTGAAAATTCCTCAAGTGGACAAAAAGGCTGTTGATGAGGATCCATTTCTTAAATCAATTTCAGATAAAGGGTCAGTCAGCGAGGAAAAGGTGGCCGTTGATAAATCCAAGAAACGATCAATTCGAAAAGAGATTTCTTCAACTGAACAATACCGTCTTCGTGGCATTGATGCACATAGCAAGGAACTTTTTAACAAAACGGTGGATTTGACTAAGGAAGATGCAGCCGATTTTCCAGCTAAGAACGTGGAATTCTATGGCTATGATTTAGTCGATTCTGAATATAATAAAGAAGCCAAAACGTTCATATTGCATTATCAAGCTAAAAAAGTGACGTTCCATATTATCAATACTGACGAAGAGGGGAAAACATTGTCTAAAGAAACTCTCCAGATGGAATTTGGCGATCAGAAATCCTACACACCGAAAATTATTTCAGGTTACCAGGTAAACGATTCCTCAAAAGTCTTGAAAGCTGACAATCTGTTACCGGATGACGTTACCTTCATATATTCCAAATTATCAGATAAGCGGCAAACAAATGAAACGCATGCCAAGACTCGTGATAAAGCTCGTAGCAAAGCGTCTGAAGATGATCATCAACATACGCTGGCCGAGAAAGGGGATGTCTCTGATGAGCATTCCAGTGATTCTGACGAGTCGAATGAAAAGCTACCCCAAACCGGCGAATCTCATTCATTTCTTGGTTCCTTAAGCGGTTTGGCTCTTCTATTTGGTCTAATCGGTAAAAAACTTTTTAAACGAGACATTTGATTATGATATGATGGATATCAGAAATAATTAGAGGATGATCGAATTGCAGGTACGAGGAAGTTACAGGCTGTCTCAAATTAAAACAATTGTAAATGGTATTATCATTGGTGTTCTTGCAGGTTCTGCGGTATCAATGTTTCGTTGGTCAATTGGCCACATGACGAATATTATGCAGTATCTTTACGTTAATTCTATTCACCATTTACATTTTTTATTTATGGCAATTGTGATCAACGTTATTATTGGCTTGATCGTCGGCTGGTTTTTAAAACAGCAGCCGGATATTAAAGGATCCGGTATTCCACAAGTTGAAGGTCAACTGTTGGATGAGGTGAACTATGGCTGGTGGCCGGTTCTTTGGCGAAAGTTTATCGGTGGCATTCTGGCAATCGGTAGTGGCCTTTATCTTGGCCGGGAAGGGCCCTCTATTCAATTGGGATCTACCTTGGGTCAGGGAGTTGCCCATTTTACCAAGCAGGTTGGATTTGACCGTCAGGTATTGATTTCCAGTGGTGCGGCTGCCGGCTTGAGCGCTGCATTTAACGCGCCAATCGCCAGTACACTGTTTGTACTTGAAGAAATTTATCACAATTTTTCAACAAACATCTGGATCGTTTCATTAACTTCAGCCGTCACTTCGGATATGGTTGCAGCATATGTATTTGGTTTAAAGCCGGTTCTCTATATGAGAAGCGAGCCGTTACCACTTAAGTATTTCATTTGGGTAATTGTACTTGGAATTGCCTTGGGTGTCTTGGGTCGACTTTATCAAATGGTCATCCTGCGCATGGGTAAATGGTATTCCCACACCAAGATTCCATGGTACTTTAACGGGATTATTCCATTACTGCTTGTGATTCCTCTTGGGGCATTTTTCCCACAGCTGTTGGGTGGGGGCAGTAAAATCATTCTTCAGTTGAGTTCCGCAAATTATCCAACCCTGATTCTCTGTTTGTACTTTATTATTCGATTTGTTTTTTCAATGATTTCATACGGTAGCGGGTTGCCCGGTGGGATTTTCCTGCCAATTCTTTGTTTAGGCGGTCTGATTGGCGCAATTGTCGGTAGCATTGCCGTTAATCTCGGCTTGATGAGTCCATTTTATTTCTCAAGCTTTATCATTATGGGGATGGCCGGTTATTTTGCCGCAATTAGTAAGGCACCCTTTACGGCGATTCTGCTTATCACAGAGATGGTTGGAACACTCTCGCATCTCCTTGGTCTGGCAGTTGTCTCATTAATCGCATACGGCGTCTTAGACATGTTAAACGGCAAGCCGGTGTACTACTCCATGCTTCAGCAGTTGTTAAAGGTCCAAACCAAGATGAATATGGGTCGAACCGCCGAAATTATGGAGACGGTTTATGCCGGATCCGATATGGACGGCAAAAAAGTTAGCCAAATTCATTGGCCAAACCGTGCGCTGCTGACAAAAATTCAGCGGAACGGCGTTGAAATTGTTCCAGCCGGGAATACTTTGATTCGCTGGGGAGACACGCTTTTTATTAACGTCTCAACTAAAAACCAGCGTCAAATTACCCAACAAATTATTTCCTTAACAACAGAAACTTAATTCCAAAAGGTAGCGTATTTTGGTATAATGTGTTAGTTTAGTAAGAGTAGTATTAAGCCGATTCAACGGTAGGAGGCTATCAACGTGTACAACTTTTTGTTAACATTATTACTGATCGACTGTGTATTAATCACAATTGCAGTATTAATGCAACCATCAAAGACTAATGACGCCATGTCTGCCTTAACTGGTGGGGCCGATGACTTGTTTGCAAAGCAGAAGCCACGTGGCTTTGAAGCATTCATGCAAAAAACTACACTTGTTTTAGGGATTATTTTCTTTCTCTTAGCACTTGCATTAGTTTGGATATCATCTCATTAGTATTCAATCCTCCTGTTTAAATGCAGGAGGATTTTTATTATAATTGAACATGTGGATGCGAAAGGATGGGTGCTATGCAAACACCAGTCAAATCTTTTTATTTCGAACACGGGCCAAAGGCAGTCATATTATTGCACGCTTTTGCCAGTGGTCCCGTTGACGTCCGAATGTTGGCAAGATATTTGGAACGTCAGAACTACACAGTTTATGCACCGATGTTTATGGGGCATGGAACTTCGGATTTCAGCGACATTTTAATCCAGGGGACACCCGAACGTTGGTGGAATGATGCTCAAAGGGCGGTTCAATTTCTGAAGGACAAGGGCTATACTCAAACAAGTATCTTTGGGATTTCACTTGGTGGAATTTTCGCTGCCAAAACGTTGGAGAATGATCCTTCGCTGGTTGGTGGCGGATCATTCGGATCACCAATTGTCCGAAAAAGGCAATTTAGTGTTCACAACACCTTCATGCAGATGGCCAAAGCCAATTTCGTCCAGTATCAAACAAATGAAGCCATTATGAATTCAAAACTCAAATGGCTTGATGAAAACATTGATACGCTTCTGGGCAAAATTGCCGACTTCACTGTTGGAGTTGCGCAAGATCTGCCAAAGATTTACCAGCCATATTTTATTGGCCAGGGATTAAATGACGAAATTGTTAATCCGGAAAGTGCCAAGTCATTACGTGACGGCCTGGTTAACAGCCAAGTCAGTTACCATGAATACCCAAATGCCAGTCATATGATTACTGTTAACACTGCTCATAAGCAATTAGAGGCTGACTTAAACCAATTTCTAACACAACTTTATGAATAATAAGAGGAATATAGATTGCAAGATAATGATTTGAAAAA
Source organism: Lentilactobacillus kefiri (assembly GCF_009739535.1). GTDB lineage: Bacteria > Bacillota > Bacilli > Lactobacillales > Lactobacillaceae > Lentilactobacillus > Lentilactobacillus kefiri. Next base: position 2,286,297 of record NZ_CP029971.1, on the reverse strand, counting down.
TCAAATAGAAAACGTTCTCCGAACATATCCGGACAACGTATTTACTGTCGAAAAAATTGCTGACGTTTTACGCTCACACGGTTCTGCCGCTTTTAAGCTGATTGTTCAAGAATTAGCTTCTTTGGAACGCGATAAAGTCGCTGTTGTTACGCAGGATGGTAAGTTTCAGTTGAATCCTGACAAGCAAAAGCTCTCAGGCATTTTCCACGCCAATGATAAGGGCTTTGGATTCGTTGCATACGATGAAACTGCCCCTGATGCGTACATTGCTCCGGACAATACGATGAATGCCTTGAACGGTGATACGGTTGAAATGGAAATTGTTCGACCCGCTCAACCAGGTTCTGATCGTGGTCCAGAAGGTAAAGTAACCGCCATTGCCGAGCACAAGTATACTCGGGTTGTTGGCCCATTTGAAAAGAGCGATGACGATAAGGGCTACATTGGCCAATTGACTTTAAACGATAAAAAAATTGCCAAATACAAGTTTTATATTAATGATGTTGGTTTAAAACCAACTCCTGGAGAAGTCATCACTGCTCAAATTACTGAGTATCCAGATTCCAAGCATCCTGATTATATGGTTGGAATTGCCGATGAGGTCATTGGATCAGTTGATGATCCCGGCATTGATATTTTGCAGATTGTGTATGCTCATGATATTCCAGCCGAATTTCCTGAGGATGTTATTCAAGCTGCCGATGCCATTCCCGACCATGTAACCGAAGCCGAAAAAGTTGGTCGTGAAGATATCACGGATCAAGACTTGGTTACGATTGATGGTGAATCATCAAAGGATTTGGACGATGCTGTTACTGCATGGAAACTGCCTAATGGCAACTATCATTTAGGGGTTCATATTGCCGATGTCAGCCATTACGTTCAACCGGGAAGTGCCATTGATAAAGAAGCATTCCGCCGTGGAACTTCAGTTTATTTGACTGACCGGGTTATTCCAATGCTGCCAAGGAGACTTTCCAACGGAATCTGTTCATTAAACGAAGGCCAACTCCGTCTTTGCATGAGCTGTGAAATGGAAATTGACCAGTCTGGTAATATTATCAAGCATCGAATCCATCCAAGTTTGATGAGATCAACTGCTCGGATGACTTATACAGCTGTTAATAATATTTTGGAGTCCCATGATGAAAAGACAATGGAACGATACAAAAAACTCGTTCCAATGTTTGAAACGATGGGTGAACTTCATAAAATTTTGTACAAACATCGTAAAGCACGTGGTGCCATTGACTTTGATGATAATGAAGCAGAAATTATCGTTGATGAAAAGGGCCACCCAATTGACATTAAGCTTCGTGTCCGTGGAACTGCTGAACGAATGATTGAATCATTCATGTTGGCTGCCAATGAAACGGTTGCCAAGCATTATTATGAAAAACACGTGCCATTTATTTACCGTGTCCATGAAACTCCTGATGCCGACCGGATTCGAACATTCTTCGAAACGTTGACGGCATTTGGCATTAATGTCAAAGGTGATCCTGAGCACATTACGCCTAAGACTTTACAAAATGTTTTAAAGAAGGTTGTTGGTAAACCAGAAGAAATGATGGTTTCTGTGATGTTGCTGCGTAGTTTGAAGCAGGCCCGCTATGCTGACCAGGAATTAGGTCACTTTGGTTTGGCTGCACCATACTACACCCACTTCACATCACCAATTCGTCGTTATCCGGATACGATGGTTCACCGTTTGATTCATTACTATAAAGATAATGGCATCAATGACGAAACCAAGAAACGTTATGCAAATGTCCTTGATGAAATTGCAACCACAACTTCACAATATGAACGACGGGCTGTCGATGCTGAACGGGATACTGATTCAATGAAGAAAGCCGAATACATGAACGACCACTTGGGTGAAGAATTCGATGGGGTTGTCAGTTCTGTTATGAAGTTTGGCTTGTTTATCGAATTACCTAATACGGTTGAGGGCTTGGTTCACATTAGTCGAATGAACGACGACTACTATCAGTATGTTGAACAATTTATGGCCTTGGTTGGGCGGAACACTCGACGGACGTATAAAATGGGACAGGCAATCAGAGTTAAGGTTGTCAACGTTGACGTTAAGCAGAGTGCTGTTGACTTTGACATTGTTGATCCTGAAAAGACACCTGTCAGCAACATGCTTCCAAAACGGACTTACCACAATAATTATCATGGCAATAATGATCGACATGGTAATTCCAACGGTAATTCTCATTCCAATCACTCGAATCATTCCAATAACCGTAATCGGAACAATAATTCCCACGGTAATGGTAATAATGGACATCGCAACCATAATAAGCATTAAAATGTAAGTGAGGTGATTTGATGGCCAAAAGGAAAAATCGGCATAATAATGATAATTTGATGGCGCAAAATAAAAAAGCCCGTCATGATTATTCGATTTCTGATACTTACGAAGCCGGCATTGTTTTGACCGGAACTGAGATTAAATCAATTCGTGCCCGTCGAATCAACCTAAAAGATGGATTTGTCCAGATACGAAATGATGAAGCTTATATGATGAATGTGCATATCAGTGAATATGCGCAGGGAAATCAGTTTAATCATGATCCGCTGCGTAATCGGAAATTGCTGCTTCATAAAAAGCAGATTCGTAAGTTGGCTCAAATTACTCAGGATAAAGGAGTCACAATTGTTCCTTTGAAAGTTTATCTCAAAAATGGCTTTGCCAAAGTTTTGATTGGGGTAGCAACTGGTAAACATGAGTACGATAAGCGAGAAACCATCAAGCGGCGTGACCAGAAGCGTCAAATCGAACGAGTTATGAAACATTATTAAAGCAAGTAAACTAAAAGCGATGAAGCGATTGGCATGATGCCAATTCGTTTCATCGCTTATTTTCATTTATTGTGGACAGTTTGAATATTTTCTCCTTCAAGTTTGGCCTTAACTGGCGCTTTTTCCAAAACACCGAGTTTTAGTCGGGATGCGTGGGCTAATGAAGGGTGGTTCAAGATGGCGGCAATCGCCAAGACCAAAGGTTCGTGGTTGGTACTGTCAACATCCATGATCCGAATGACCTGATCGGATTGGCTGTAAGATTTGATCGTTGCAATCCGGTTTCGGCCGTGCATAATCCGGTAGGTCTGTTTTTCCTGATTTCCGGTTACCAGCCAATTAATGCCATTTATGAAGATGGTGGTGTAATGTAACGTGAAGTGGACAACCGAACTTCCCACAAATTGATCCAAATAGTAAAGGTCAAATTTGGGGGTCATTCCAAGCGACTGTTGCCGAACAGTGGCCACGACTTCCCCGGAAATGGCGTAAATTGAAAAAGTGTCGGAAATTAGGCCCCATTTCCCAACAATTAAATACTTTGTGTCTCGATATTGATCGGTTACTTTACTCGAACGGGTATGATCCAATTCGGATAAGTTCAACTGTAATTTTCGACTCATAAACGCATTTCCTTTACTTGTATTGATTACATTTTAACACGTTCCCAAATTATTTACTCTGGTGTTATTTTAAAAATGATATGGTAGAATAAAACGTGAGGTGTTAGGAATGAAACCGTTTATAAAAAATGACTGGTGGGATGTTTTAAAACCCGAATTTGAAAAAACTTACTATCAGCAGCTGCGTCAATTTTTAATATCAGAATATAAAACTCAATACATTCATCCTGATATGAATCATATTTTTGAAGCGTTTCAGCTGACGCCTTTCAGCAAGGTGAAAGTTGTGATTTTGGGTCAGGATCCATATCACGAACCTCACCAAGCTCAGGGGTTAAGCTTTTCAGTGATGCCGGGCGTTCAGATTCCACCGTCACTACAGAACATTTATAAGGAGCTTCAGTCTGACCTCGGTATTAAGCCGGTTGCTCACGGTGACTTGGAAAGCTGGGCAAAGCAGGGCGTCCTGCTTTTGAATTCAGTGCTGACCGTTAGAAATGGTCAGGCTTTCTCCCACAAGGGAAAAGGCTGGGAACAGTTAACGGATGCCGCAATTCAAAAACTTTCTGCTCGTGAAAAACCGGTCGTCTTTATTCTGTGGGGAAGAGCTGCCAGAAATAAGATTTCATTAATCGATACCAAAACCAATGTGGTGATTCAGTCCGCACATCCAAGCCCATTGTCTGCGCATCGTGGATTCTTTGGCTCAAAGCCATTTTCCAAGACTAACGAAGCGTTGGCAGCAATGGGTGAAGAACCGATTAATTGGCAGTTACCAGAAAAGGTATCGCAAACATCTTAGGATGATTTTGTAGAATTGGAGGATTTATCATGGAATTATTTGAAAGTCTGAAGCAAAAGATCAAGGGTAAGAATATCAGTATCGTTTTCCCAGAAGGTGATGACGTCCGAATCCTTGGCGCAGCAAGTCGTTTGGCCAAGGATGGCCTGGTTAACCCAATTATTTTGGGTGCCAAGGAAACTGTTGAAAAAGTTGCTAAAGATGCTGACATTGATTTGAGTAATCTTGAAATTATTGATTATCTCAACCAACCAGCCGATCAAATTGATGAAATGGTGTCTGCAATTGTTGAACGCCGTAAGGGTAAAACCGACGAAGCCAAGGCCCGTCAGTGGTTAAAGGATCCTAACTACTTTGGAACCACGCTGGTATACATGAATAAAATCAACGGAATGGTTTCCGGAGCCAATCATCCAACCGGCGATACGGTTCGACCTGCTTTACAAATTATTAAAACAAAGCCCGGTGTTAAATTAATCAGTGGTGCATTCATTATGCAAAAGGGTGATGAGCGTTACTTATTTGCAGACTGTGCAATTAACCTTGACCCAGATGCAAATGCCCTTGCCGAAATTGCTGTTGAAAGTGGTAAGGTTGCCAAGACCTTTGATATCGATCCTAAAGTTGCTTTACTAAGCTTCTCAACCAAAGGCTCTGCAAAGGGTGACATGGTCACCAAAGTTCAAGAAGCAACCAAGTTAGCTCAAGAACAAGCCCCAGACATGGCAATTGATGGTGAGATGCAGTTTGATGCAGCCTTTGTGCCAACCGTTGCTGAGAAAAAGGCACCAGGTTCAAAAGTTGCCGGTAAAGCAACTGTCTTCGTATTCCCAGAATTACAATCAGGAAACATTGGCTATAAGATTGCCCAAAGATTCGGTGGCTTTGAAGCCATTGGACCTATTTTACAAGGGTTAAACAAACCAGTTTCAGATCTGTCACGAGGCAGTAACGAAGAAGACGTTTATAAAGTGGCTATCATCACAGCTGCTCAAGCATTATAATAGTGATAAATAAACAGGATAGGATTGTGACGGAGACTCTTTCTGGTCACAATCCTTCCTTTTTGAATGAGGTGATTTAAGCGTGTCAAATACAATAAAGGTTGAATCAGCAGAACAAACCATGGCAATCGGTGAGAAGTTGGCGCCATATTTACAGCCACAAGATTTGATCTTACTCGACGGTGATCTGGGTGCCGGTAAAACCACGTTTACTAAAGGATTAGCAAAGGGATTGGGCATTACCAAGCCTATCAAGAGCCCAACCTTTACAATTATTCGTGAATACCAAGACGGTCGAATCCCGTTGTATCACATGGATGTTTACCGTTTGGAAGAAGGCGGCGGAGATGACTTGGGCCTTGAAGAATATTTCAATGGTGACGGCGTCAATGTCGTTGAATGGTCAAAGTTTGTCGCCGATGAGCTGCCCGATAAATATTTGAGAATCATTTTTCGACGGGACGATTCCCAGGGAGATAACGTCAGAACCCTGACCTTTGAAGCAAAGGGCGATCGATTCGAAAAAATGATCACTGACATTCTTGGTAAATAAAGATAGGAAGCGAGTCCCGATTTGGCAGAAGAAATCAACTTTCGATTAGCTGAGCCCAAAGATGGCCAGGCAATTCTCGACCTTCTTAAAGTGCTGCAAAACGAGTCTGATACATTCCTCGTGGATTCTGATCTTGATGAGATCACTGGAAAAGACGAAGCCCAGCAAATTAATTTCATTAATCACTCGCTGACGAATTTAATCGCCGTTGCGGAATATAAGACAGAGTTGATCGGCATTGTGACGGTCGACAATCTCAAGGCAGACGTTGGCGAAGTTGGGGTCGCCGTTCTTGCCGGCTATCAAGGTTATTCAATTGGAACCACCTTGATGGAACTGGCAATTGATTGGGGAACCGATTTTAGTTCCTTGGATAAGCTGGTATTGACCGTTTTTACCGAAAACAAGCCGGCAATTCATATCTATCACAAAGTGGGTTTTCATGATACGGGTAAATTGCTGCAGGATGGCCGTGAAGTGATCACGATGGAAAAGTTAATCTCAAATAAATCGAAAAAAGATTGAAAATTGGGGAATTCCCAGTTTTCAATCTTTTTTAAATGGCTTTTACAAAACTTGTCAGCATGTCACTGCCAAACTGTTGTTGTTCGGTTAATAATATATTGGCACAGGCAACACTATCATCTAATGCGTTATGGTGATGTTCCAAAACAATATTTAATTTATCACAAAGGGTATTCAATTTATGATTTTCCAAATTGGGATAAAATTGCTTCGAAGTTCTTAATGTATCCAACGTTAAATAATGTGGTGGCGTGACTTGATAACGTTCCAAAGTGCGTTTTAAAACACTGTTATCAAAAGAAGCATTGTGGGCAATCACCAGTTTATTGGCAGTAAAAAGAGGGGCAATATGCTGCCAAACCTCTGGAAATGTTGGGGAATCTGCGACGTCACGTTCATGTATCCCATGGACGTTGATATTTCGCCAGCTGAACGGCATTTCCGGATTGATTAATGAATAAAATTCATGTGTAATTTGATTATCTCGAACAATGGCCAACGCAATTGAACAGGCACTGGCTCTCTTTGCATTTGCGGTTTCAAAATCCATCGCAACAAAATTCATAATTTTCACCTCAAGTTAATCACATTGTACAAAGAACCTTCAAAAAACGCAACCAGACTGCATTCGGTTCTCATCATACATTCATGGGGATTTTCGTGTTAAACTTATAATATATGTTTTGAAATAGAGGAATTGAAAATGATGCAATCAAAAACCATTGTAAATTTGTACCCTGAAATCGATATTTTATTGGATGAACCATTGTCCAAATACACCCATACTTTAACTGGCGGACCAGCCGACATATTGGCGTTTCCCAAGTCAATTAAAGAATGTCAGGACTTGTTGGATTACGCAAACGACCATTCATTACCTGTCACGGTTGTTGGGAACGCCAGTAATTTAATCGTCAAAGATGGCGGTATTCGCGGCTTAACCATGATCTTAACCAAGATGAACAAGATTACGTCCCATGAGAACCTGGTCGTTGCCGATGCCGGTGCCGCTTTGATTGATGTCACCAAAGCTGCCCAGGCAAATTCACTGACCGGAGTCGAATTTGCTGCCGGAATTCCTGGAAGTGTTGGGGGAGCCGTTTATATGAACGCCGGTGCTTATGGTGGTGAAATTGAAAATGTTGTTGTCGGCGCCGAAGTTTTAACACCGGACAATCACATTATTCATTTGGATCATGAGCAGTTGGACTTTGGCTATCGTCACTGCAGTGTTCAGGAAAATCATCAAATTGTGATTTCGGCTACTTTTTCACTGGAAACCGGAATTGCTGAAAAAATTCAAAAACAAATGGATCATTTAAATGCGTTACGGGCATCGAAACAGCCACTTGATCTGCCATCTTGCGGAAGCGTCTTTAAGCGTCCAAAAGGCTATTTTGCCGGAAAGTTGATTCATGATTCCGGATTACAGGGATTTCAGATTGGCGGTGCTCAAGTATCGTTAAAACATGCCGGGTTTATCGTCAATGTTGATGGTGCAACGGCAACTGATTATTTAAAAGTCATTGCTCACGTCCAACAGACTGTTTTCAATAAATTTGGCGTTCATTTGGAGACCGAAGTCAGAATCATTGGTGAAGACCCCAAATCAAATTAGGAGTTGGTAATGCGTGCACATCCTTGAAGCTGTCATTTTACTGATGACATTGGTTGTTTTTTCCAATGTTGTCGATCACTTTGTTCCATCTGTTCCAGTCAGTTTGATTCAAGTCGTCTTGGGGCTTGGAGCTGCTTTGATTATGAACGTTACCATCCCCTTGGAAACCGACTGGTTCTTACTGTTATTTATCGCGCCATTGCTTTTTAACGATGGGCGCAGGTTCCCGAAAAAGGAGCTTTGGAAGCTTCGGGGTCCCATTTTGGCCAATGCAATTGTATTGGTCTTTTTGACGACGATCCTTGGTGGACTGCTTTTTCACTTATTGATTCCAACAATGCCGTTTTCTGTCAGCTTTGCGTTGGCAGCCATCCTGTCGCCAACCGATCCGGTTGCCGTTCAATCAATTTCTAAAAGAGCCAAGCTTCCCGAAGGAATTTTGCACATTGTCAGTGGTGAAAGCTTAATTAACGATGCCAGTGGCCTGATTGCCTTTAAATATGCAATTGCGGCTACTGTCACCGGTGTTTTTTCAATCAAGACGGCGGCAATTGATTTCGTTTATATCAGTATTATGGGATTCATTTCCGGTTTAATTGTCATGGGGCTCATTTTACTGATGGAAAATTGGCTGTACCGTCAGGGGATTAACGATGTGATCTTTAGTACGGTATTGCAGGTGACAACCCCATTTGTTGTTTACCTTGTGACCGAGGAATTTCTACATGCTTCCGGCGTTATTGCCGTTGTGACAGCCGGAATTATTTTTCACTTTTACGGAACTGCGCCAGATCGCAGTCAACCCGAGTTAAAACTGGTCAGTGAGAAAACTTGGGATATCATTATTTATACCCTTAACGGAATTGTGTTTCTGATTCTTGGAATCGAACTTCCGTTGGCCACCACCAATGTCATTCAAAATAACCGGATTAATACTTTCAGTGCCCTTGGGATTTCATTTGTGGCCTGGTTTATTCTGCTGGCGATCCGTGTCATTTGGATTTATGGGTACCAAGCTTTTACGAGTATTCGGTCCCAGAAAATCGAGTCACTCAAAACCAAAGAAATGCCGACCTTTAAGGCGGCACTTCTCGCTGGTCTCTCTGGTGTTCGAGGGGCGGTAACCATGGCCGGAGTGCTTTCAATTCCAATGGCCGTTGAAAATGGTCTGCCATTTCCGTCCAGATCACTGGCATTGTTCGTGGCCGCGGGGGTTATCATTATTTCCCTGGTGGTTGCCACGGTGATGCTGCCGTTGATTTCTGAAGATAAAGCACCTTTGTTAACCCGTGCCAATTCGACGGATGGACCTGATGAACTGGATGCCGACGGCCTTGACGATGAGGATGAAGAAGACGATGAAGAGACAAAATATATTTCAGAGGATGAAGCCCGAGTGTACATTATGAAGCTGGCCGTTCAGCGAATTGAAGAGGAACGTCGGCCAAATAATCAAAAAGAAGCTTTTGATCTGATTTTGGATTATCAATTTTTAATCCGTCGGCTTGAACTTAAGCTTCAGGACAAAAAAGAAATGGATTCAATTATCTCTGATGAGCTGGCGCTTCGAAGAGTGGCTTTACGTGGTGAACGGGCTGCCGTTCAAAAATTATACGACGATCAGAAGATTTCCAAACAGGCATATTTGATTGCCACAGCCAAGCTGCAGCGTTTGGAGAATCGGATGATTCATTCAATCGGTCATAAAATTAAGCTTGGCCATGGGACTGCCCGCAATTTTGTAAAGCTGCGAAATCGAATTTCATTGTGGCTCATTCGTCATAACACTGATGAAGATATATCGGATGAACTGGCGTTGATTCAACGTGAGCAGGCCAAAGCTGCAATCTCAGCGTTGTCGGATTACTTTGCCCGGGATGATATTGACAATCAGCGATTTGACAGCCAGTCTGTCTACCATTTGATTGTCCATTACCGTAACCAGATCGAGTTAGCTAAGGTTCATTCCAAAAAGCAAACTAAAAATCAGGCGATGAACTATCAAAGCTTGAGAATCAAAGCTTTGGCGGCTGAACGTGAAGGCGTGCAGGTTTTACTGGAGCAGGGTAACATTGATTGGTCAATGGCAGCCCATCTCCGACAATATATTAACTATTCTGAAACAGTTTTGATTATGGATTACCAAAACCAGTAGGGGGAATATTGATGAATGACAAAGGACTTATCAATTTTAGAGATATTGGTGGACTGAAGGTTCCAACCGGGGTGTTGCGTCCGGACTACTTTTATCGAAGCGGCCAGATTTCCGGCATTACGCCAGAGCAATCGGAATTTTTGCAAAATGACTGTCGGATAAGGGACGTTTACGACTTTCGAAGTACCGACGAAGTCGAACAGGCGCCGGATACTGATCTTGTACATGCCAAATATTATCATATCGATATCTTGTCTGATAAAACATCCAATGGTGCCAGTTTGGGCGCAATGATCACCGATGGCAGTCAGGTTCGCCAGAATATGCTTAAAACCTATGAATCGATTGTTTTGAGTGAATCTGCCCGAAAAGGTTACCATGACTTTATGATGGGGTTACTAAGTGATAATGCCCCAATTTTATTTCATTGTTTTGCGGGTAAAGATCGCACCGGGTTTGCGGCTGCGGTCATTCTCAGAGGTGCCGGTGCCGATGATCAGCAAATTATGGATGATTATATGCTCACTAATAAGCTGCGTGTTCAGGCCAATAAGGACATCCTGAATCGATTCAAGAGTGAAATGAATCAGCAACAGCTTGATAATCTGCACACTGCTTTAATGGTGGATAGCGATTATTTGAAGCACGCTCAAGATGTTTTACTGGATCACTTTGGGACGTTTGATCATTATCTGCAGAATGGCCTGGATCTGCCAAGCGACTATATTGCGCAATTTAGAAATAAATTTGTGGTCAAATCATAAATTTGGCAAACGAAAAGGGATGCAACCTGTCAGTAGTGACGGTTCACATCCCTTTTATTACTTTCTTGGATTCTGAATTAATTTAAGTGTGTAGTAAAATACTAACTGGACGATTGTTAACAGCACAATGAACACAACTGCCGGACGACTCCACATATTCATTAACGGCCGAATAAACAACTCCGGCGTTAGGAATAGGTAAACGGTGTGAATTCGTAAAAAGCGGCCAATAAAGATTCCAATTGACGTCAAGATTGTCAGGCCAACGACGACGGTGTGCTTGATCAAAATGTGTTTGGCATGAATTCTCGCGGTGATTGCGTTGGCAACTGTATCCAATCCCCATAATCCCAGTAGCGTCGAAAACAGTGTTGAAATTAACAGTAACGCGAATTTGAACCACATGACATCATCTAATCTAAGCAATCCATTGATGCCATAAGGATTTAACAACGATAAGTGGAACAAATCCGTTAACAAATAGGGTGTGTTTGGATAAAACAACAGCCAGATGATGATTATCACCCAGAAAAGCAGGCCGTTTTTCGGCTTGCCCACATCAATGTGGAAGCTGAGCTCAATTGGGATATACGCCAAAAATGTATTGAGCACTAAAAAGTTAAACGGGGGCGTTTTTAAATATAAATACAATCCTGCCATCCAGATAAGAAATAATCCCCGGACAAGCCATTTATTTTTCGTATTCACCTCAAACCCCCCTCACACTTTAATTAAACTATTTTTTGACGGTAAATACCATTAATAATTTAGAGTTCAAGACATTTTTAATGATTTATTTAAACATCACCGGAATTTTCAATCGATTATCAGTTTCATACGGTAGAATGATATAATATTTTTGAAAACTAATTAAGGGAGAGCGCAATGAATTGGTCTAATATTTTTACGTTACATAATTTTACGAGCCTGATTGATATTTTTGCAGTCTGGTTCCTAATATATAATTTGCTTTTAATTGTTCGTGATACCAAAGCCGTCCAGCTTTTGCGCGGAATTGTTCTGATTTTAATTGTTAAAATTATCAGTGCATACACTGGGCTCTCGACCTTGTCGTGGATAATGGACCAGGTGATCAATTGGGGAGTTATCGGTCTGATTGTTATTTTTCAGCCTGAAATTCGTCGAGGCTTGGAACACCTTGGCCGCGGATCCCTTTTTGTGAAGGGCCGAAAGGAAAACGAAAACGCCCAAAAAATGATTACCGCGTTGGACAGAGCCATTCAGTACATGTCCAAGCGGCGAATTGGGGCGTTGATTACCATGCAGATGAATACCGGTTTGGAAGAATATATTGAAACCGGTATTGATTTGGACGCTGATGTCAGTGGGGAACTGCTCATCAACATTTTTATTCCAAACACACCACTGCATGATGGTGCCGTCATTATTAAAAATAATCGGATCGCCGCAGCGGCTGCCTATTTACCGCTGTCACAGAGTAACCTGATTCCAAAGGAACTTGGGACCCGACACCGGGCCGCCGTCGGAATTTCCGAATTGACCGATGCCATGACCGTTGTCATTTCAGAAGAAACCGGGGAAGTTTCAATTACTCAAAATAATGAGTTGCTCCGTGGGATGACCCGTGATGACTACTTGAAGTATTTCAAGAATCAGTTGATTACGCCTGAGGATGAACAAACTCACAAAACGCTTCTTAATACAGTCTCCAGCTTTATTGACAAGCATTTTAAAGGAGGCCGGTAATTATGAAACAATGGCTCTTTAAAAATTGGGCGTACCGGCTGCTGTCATTATTCTTCGCTATTTTACTGTTTATGTATGTCGGCAGTACGCGAACCAGCACTACTAACAGTCAGTCCGGAAGCAATAATTCGACTTCATTAACATCCAATCGCTCGCAAACATTTTCTGTTCCGCTTTCCTTAACGGTCAACAGCAATAAATACTTTGTTACCGGGTACCCGCAAAAAGTCAAAGTTCATTTGGCTGGCCCGTCAGCTTTGGTTACCACGACTGCCAATACCCAGAATTTTAAAGCTTATGCGGACCTTTCCAAGTTGGGAGTCGGACGGCATACCGTTCGGATTCAACAAGAAGGGTTAAATAATGATTTGAGATATCGCTTCGAACCGGCTACAATAAAAGTTGATATTCAGCCACGAGAAACCGTGACCTATCCATTGAAAGTCAAATACTCACAAAGAAACATTGCCTCGGGATACCAGGCAGGCGATGCGAATGCGGACGTGAAGAACGTCAAGATTACCGGTGCTTCGGATCAGATTAATCGAATTAAGTCTGTCGTTGCCCAGTTAAATGTTCCTCAAAATGCCAAATCGTCAATTTCAAGTCAGGCAATCATTGAGGCTCTTGATGCCAAGCAGAATACGGTTAATGTTGTAATCACACCAGCCACCGCTGATGTGACGCTCCCAATCACGCCGGGAAACAGCAAAGAGTTGCCTATTAAGCTGGAACCTAAGGGAATTACCGATGATAACGAAAGCTTCACTTTAACATCGGATACCAAGCGGGTTAGAGTATTTGGAACCAAATCGGAATTGGATAAGCTGAGTTCGGTTAAGGTTGAAGTTGACACCAGTGATGTCACTAAAACCAAGACTAAGAGCGTCATGCTCGATTCCAAGTTGAATAGTGTTAAAGGTTTTGATCCAGAAAAAATTGTGGTTAAAATCACCAGAAATAATTAGTAAATGGCTAGTAAAAAATAATATGGAAACTGAAATGAGGAATTTTTAAAATGAAGTATTTTGGTACTGATGGCGTCCGTGGAATTGCGAATAAGGAGCTTACCCCTGAATTAGCATTTAAGTGTGGTCGAGCAGGCGGATACGTTCTGACTCATCACTCTGAGAGAAAGCAGCCGCAGGTCTTAGTTGCTCGAGATACCCGAATTTCTGGTCAAATGCTTGAAGAAGCTTTGATCGCCGGATTATTGTCAGTTGGAATTGAAGTTTTGAACTTGGGTGTTGTGACGACTCCAGGAGTTGCCTACTTGGTCCGAAACCAGGATGCCGACGCCGGAGTTATGATTACTGCTTCTCACAACCCAGTTGAATATAATGGTATCAAATTCTTTGGTGCTGACGGTTATAAATTATCCGACGAGTTGGAAGAAGAAATTGAAGGAATTCTTGAAAGATCCGAAGATATTCTTCCTCGTCCTGCAGCTGAAGGATTGGGTGTTGCCGGCGACTATCTTGAAGGTAGCCAAAAGTACATTCACTTCCTTGAACAAACCATTTCCGAAGATCTTTCCGGAATGAAGGTTTGCGTTGATGCCGCTAATGGCTCAACCAGCAAATTAGTCACAAGTTTGTACGCTGATTTGGGAATTGAATTTGAAACCTTGGCAACCAATCCGGATGGCCTTAATATCAACGACCATGTTGGATCAACCCATCCTGAACAACTTCAAAAATTTGTGTTGGATAAGGGCGTTCAGGCCGGAATTGCGTTTGATGGTGATGGTGACCGTTGTATCGCAGTTGACGAAAACGGTAAATTAGTTGATGGTGATGCCATCATGTACATCTGTGGGAAATACATGGCTGAACGTGGCCGTTTAAAGAAAAACACCATTGTGACGACTGTTATGAGTAACATGGGGATGTACAAAGCCATGGAAAGTGCCGGTATGACCAGTGTTAAAACCCAGGTTGGTGATCGTTACGTTGTTGAAAAGATGAACCAGGATGGTTACAACCTTGGTGGTGAGCAGTCCGGTCACATTATTTTCCTTGATTTCAATACTACCGGTGATGGGATGCTGACGAGTTTGCAGCTGTTATCAGTTATGAAATCCACTGGTAAGAAGCTGTCTGAATTGGCTGGCGAAATTACCAAGTACCCACAACGGCTTATCAACGTCAAAGTTGCCGATAAAAAGCACGCTTTGGAAAATGACAAAGTTCAAGACGCCATTCACCAGGTTGAAGAAGAAATGCACGGTGATGGTCGAGTATTGGTTCGCCCTAGTGGAACTGAACCTTTACTGCGGGTTATGACTGAAGCACCAACTCAAGATTTGGTCGACGAATACACTAAACGGATTGCCGACGTGGTTCAAGAGCAGCTTGGGATTGACTAAACTTTGATTGAATGACGGATTAAAATAGAAGATTGTTTTTTAAAAGAGTTGTAAGCAAAACGAAAGTTTTACGGCAACTTTTTTTATTTACCACAAATGGCGGTAAATAATTTAATATATTAATTTTTAAAGTTTGCTATACCATTTAATATCTTTTGTTGACATTTATGCCGAAGTTAGGTAGATTATACGTGTTATATAAAGTTGATTTTTTGTATATACCAATTTTAAAAACTTGAGGAGAATACTAAAATGTGTGGAATAGTTGGAGTGACTGGAAACGATAATGCTGTTTCAATTCTATTGGAAGGGCTTGAAAAACTTGAATACCGTGGCTACGATTCAGCTGGTATTTATGTTAACGATTTAAATGGCATTGATTATTTGGTTAAACGCAAGGGCCGCATTTCTGAACTTGAAGCTGCCGTTGGTCCAGAAGTTCACGGTTCTGTCGGAATTGGTCACACCCGCTGGGCAACCCACGGTGTTGTCAGTGTTGACAATGCCCATCCTCAATATTCAGAGGATCACCGTTTCTATCTTGTTCATAACGGTGTGATTGAAAACTATAAAGAATTAAAAGCTAAATATTTAAGCAACACAACTTTCACCAGCCAAACCGATACTGAAGTCGTCGTTCAATTGGTTGACCGGTTTGTTCAGACTGAAGGATTAACAACCAAGGAAGCCTTCTTGAAGACTTTGAGTTTGCTTGAAGGATCATCTTACGCCTTCCTGTTAATTGACAGTACGGACCCTGAAACTTTGTACGTTGCCAAAAACAAGAGCCCATTATTAATCGGTGTCGGTGACGGCTGCAACGTTGTCTGCTCAGATGCTTTGGCAATGTTGAACGTTACCCATGATTTTCTTGAATTGCACGATGGGGAAGTTGTGACTATCAAGCCAGATTCTGTTAATATCCAGGATCGTGACGGCAACAAAGTTGAACGTGATACTTTCCACGTTGACATGGATGCTCAAGAAACTGACAAGGGCCCTTATCCTTACTACATGCTCAAAGAAATTGACGAGCAGCCTAATGTTATGCGCAAGTTGGCTTCACTTTACACTGAAGAATCAGGCAAGCCAAATGTTGATGCTGAATTAATCAACGCAATGAAGCAGGCTGACCGTTTGTACATTGTTGGTGCCGGAACCAGCTACCATGCCGGCTTGGTTGGGAAGAAGTTGTTTGAAAAGTTGGCTCATGTCCCAACCGAAGTTCACATTGCTTCTGAATTTGCTTATGAAAATCCATTGCTGTCCAAGAAGCCATTCTTTATTTTCTTATCACAGAGTGGTGAGACTGCAGACAGCCGTGAGGTTTTGGTTAACGTGAATGCTCATAATTACGAAAGCTTAACGATTACAAACGTTGAGAATTCAACATTGTTCCGTGAAGCAACCTACACGATGCTCCTTCATGCGGGTCCTGAAATTTCCGTTGCTTCTACAAAAGCCTACACTGCCCAAATTGGTGTCGAAGCCATTTTAGCCAAGGCTTTGGGTGAAGCCAAGGAACAAACCATTGCCGAAGAATTTGATATTCGTCAACAATTGGGATTGGTTGCAACCGGTATGCAAGCCATCATTGATGAAAAAGATACGATTGATGATTTGGCCAAGAAGTACTTCGTTCCAGCTAACCGGGCATTTTATATTGGCCGTGGCATTGATCAAACTGTCTCACTGGAATCTGCCTTGAAGCTTAAAGAGATTTCTTATGTTCAAGCAGAAGGATTTGCATCAGGAGAATTGAAGCACGGAACCATTGCTTTGATCGAAGAGGGAACTCCGGTGATTGGCATTATCACGCAAAAGCGGACTGCCAACTTGACCCGAAGCAACCTTCAGGAAACCGAATCTCGTGGTGCGGCGACCTTCACGATTGTTCGTAAGGGCTTGGCTGAAAAGGATGATACCTTGGTCATTCCAGATGTTAACGAACTGATCACACCATTATTAAGTGTTGTTCCAGCTCAGTTGATTGCTTACTTTACCAGCTTGAACAAGGGCCTTGATGTTGATCGCCCTCGAAACTTGGCAAAGAGTGTCACTGTTGAATAATGTTCAAAACTAATTGAAATTGAATCTTTAAGGAGATAAGCAGAAATGCTTATCTCCTTTTATATTGAAATACCTGATTGTTCAAGAAACTATTTTTGGATTGTAGTTTCTTTTTTTGTTTTCAATCAAAAAATGATATATTATAAGAGTTGGTAAAGATATTAAGAAAGTTTAAAGGTTTTTGAACGAATATTTGGATGTTAGGGCTTCATTTTTAGTCAATTATCTAATATGATAGTGATGTGGCCTAAACGGAGGTGTGAATCATTGAATAAAATATTTAAGCATGGATTAACTGCTTTGCTTGTCACGGGGATGGGGGTTTTATTCACAACATTTTCTGCCCAAAGTACATACCAACAAGCTTATGCTTCCACAGCAAGCAGCTTTATAACGAAGTACAAGAGTGATGTTTCCAAAGCTTCAACCAAACACAATTTGTATGGGTCGGTTATGATGGCTCAAGCCGGATTGGAAAGTGGCTGGGGTCAAAGTGAGTTGACTACCGAAGCTAATAACTTCTTTGGTATTAAGGGTGCCTACAATGGTGCTTCTGTTTCGATGGCAACGACTGAATATAATAGTAATGGTCAAATGATCCATACGACTGCCAACTTTAAAAAGTATCCGACAGCTTATGCATCATTTGCGGATAACGGTTCAACGCTTAGAAACGGGACTAGTTGGAACCCAAAGTATTACTCCGGCTCATGGAAAGAAAATGCGGCAACTTATGAAGATGCTGCCAATGCTTTGACCGGCAAATACGCAACGGCTCCTAACTACGGTCAGTCATTGATCACGGTTATTCAAACATATAATTTGGATCAGGTATTTGGTGAAACCGGCAGCTCATCGTCCAGTTCATCATCTGCCCAGAGTTCGTCTTCAAGCGCATCGAGTGCTTCTAGTGCATCCAGCGCAACGACCGCAACTGCGACAGCAGCGCCAAAATTAGCAAAGGTTAAGTATTATAAAGCAAGTGGAAAAGATTTGGTTCCACTTTCAAGCAAGTACAAGAAATATTACGTATATAATCATGTGAAGGGTTCGACAACCTCACAAAAGCGTTATACTTGGTCTCAACTTGGTGTTAGAAACCGAGTTCAAGTATACTTGGACATGCGTGGGGTTAAATCCAACAGTTCAACGACTTGGTATCGGTTAAGGTTCTACAGTAGTTCCAAGGCTAAAAAGTTCTGGGTAAGTGCACCTGCATTGCAGTTTGCGACAACTTATTCCGGAACAGCCAGCGGTGCTTTAACCCCAAGCAAGAAGTCATCCGGCTATATTTATAATCATATTGTCGGTTCCAAGACGCTCTCAAAGCCGGTAAAGAAAGTTAAGACGCTTGCAGCTGCCAATAAAGGCTTTAATGTCAACAAAACCGCTTTGCAAAAGACATCCAAGGGGATCGTTCTTTGGTGCCGAATTGCTGACGGCAAGACAAAAGGTTGGATTAAAGGCTCAGATGTAGTATCATATCCTGGGTCGGTTGCAATTGTTAACCACAAAGAAACCAAGTCAATCTCGAAGAATGCCGGTTCAACTTATTTGTATGATCACGCCAATGCAACCGGCAATCTGCAAAAGCACTACAAGTTGAATCAACTTAATTTACGAGTCGGCACTAAGGTAACAGTTGATAAGATTGGTTATAAGATTAATGACCACTCACTCTGGTATCGAATCACCAAGCCAAATTCTTCGACCAAGTACTGGGTTTCAGGAACATTTCTATCTTAATTGAATATGAAACATCTAATATCATTATCTGAGGGATTTGATGTTAGTAATTGGAGGTTTTTGGAATTTTTAAGCAAATTAAAAACGGCCTGACGAAAGCCATAATCGCAGTTGCTGCGATTACCGGCTTTTGTTTTGTAACCGCACATGTATCCAGTGCCAGTGTCGAAACTGATTTTATTAATCAGCTCAAGGAACCGGTTGTCAAGGTTAGTCGTGCAAATCATCTCTATCCATCGGTTATGATGGCCCAGGCAATCGTTGAGAGCGACTTTGGCCAGTCCGAGCTATCGTTGGACGCAAACAACTACTTTGGCGTTAAAGGGGCTTATAATGGCCAATCCGTGACCATGAGTACTGGAGAATATACAACTAAAGGAAAGCACTACATGACGGCAGCCGCCTTCAAAAAGTATCCAACGGTTGTGGCGTCGATTAAAGACAACGCCTATTTGTTGAGACACGGAACGTTAACGGATCCGGATTACTATGCAGGAACCTGGACGACCAACGCTACCAGCTCCGCTGACGCGGCGATGGCACTGTCTTTGACGTATGCAACCGATATGAATTATGGCAATAAGCTCAATGCGATTATTACCAAATATGATTTAAACAAGTTGGATGGATCTGCCAGTTCAGGAGACATTCATTCAAAAATTGATGCTTCATTAAACAAACAATTGGCCGGGAAAAAAGATAATTCTGCTGTAGAAGCTGAAAGCTCCCAGTCAAAAATCAATAGCATTCCAAAACGAATTATTCCCAACTTCGTTTTTAACGACAAAGGTGCAACTAAGATTAATCAGGGTGATTCGGTCATTCAGTTTAATAGCCTGCCGTTAGAGCGAATTATTCGCAAATAGATGTTTAAGGGTTCGCAAAGTTTATTTGGGAATCCTTTTTTCTGTTACAAACTTTGTTATAATATGACTCGTGAATTCAGAGTCTCTTAAATTAGGAGCGAAACAATGGAAAATGATTATAAAGTAAAAGTTGAAAATGTGACCAAGGAATACGAATTGTTCAAAACACAATCAGAAAAGCTGAGATCATTCTTTTCGATTACCAAAAAACATGTGCCGCATTTTTGGTCATTGATGGGGGTTTCACTTACAATCAAGCCTGGTGAAACGCTTGGACTGATCGGGGTTAACGGATCCGGAAAATCAACTATTTCGAATATTATTTCAGGAATTATCCCACAAACGACTGGATATGTTGATGTTCGGGGTGAAACTTCGATTGTTGCTATCCATGCCGGATTGAGAAGCAGTTTAACCGGACGTGAAAATATTCGGCTTAAATCTTTGATGCAGGGATTAACCAATGAGGAAATTGATGAATTGATGCCTGATATCATTTCATTTGCCGATATTGGTGATTTCGTTGATCAACCTGTCAAAAGTTATTCCAGTGGTATGAGATCACGTTTGGGATTTGCAATTGCCGTTCACATTAATCCTGACATTCTGATCATCGATGAAGCACTGTCTGTTGGTGATGATACTTTCTATCAAAAGTGTGTGGACAAGATTACCGAGTTCAAGGCTGAAGGAAAGACGATCATCTTTGTCAGTCATTCACTGAAACAGATTGAAATGTTGTGTGATAAAGTTGCTTGGATTAACTATGGTGAACTGAAAATGGTTGGTGAGACCAAGGAAGTTACCAAGCAATATCGTGAATTTACCCGGTGGTTCAAAAAGCTCAGTAAAAAAGAGAAGCATAAGTTTGAGACAGAGCGAAAGAGTGTTCAAAAGAACTTCAGCATTAAAAATTATCAAAAACAGATTACAGAGCAGGAACAGGCAGCGCATCCAGATGAAAAGGATGTTCCGGCAAAAGTTCATAAACGGTTCTACGGATCGGTCATCAGTGAAAAGATGTCGGTTTGGAATCAGCTCTTAACCTGGGCTGTCTTAATTCTGGTTATCTTCTTCTGCTTAGTGAACGTTTCAGGACATTCACTTCAGCATGTGATCGATAACCCAACGTCAATTGTGCGTCCATCGCACACATTGCATTTACCAGGTAAGGAATAATCAAATTACTCCGTTTTTAGACAGCCAACTTTGAAGGTTGGCTGCCTTTTTTGTGATTATAGTTGACAGCGCTTACAATATTGAGTATATTATGTTCGGGTACTAAATAAATACCTTCTAATCAATTCTCTTTCTCTCTTAAAAAACTGGCGTCTTTATAACGTCAGTTTTTTTATGTATAATTGTTTTTGTGAGCTAAGAAAACCAAGAGGAGGATTTCTTTTGAAGAGTCATGAAGTTCTAACGTTAATTGAAGAGATTACCAGAAATGATGGCAGCAAGTATATTGAGATCAGTAACATGGTTCAAAACGGTCGTGCAGAATTAGCCGCTGACAGGGGCTTCATCAAGCAGGTAAGGATATTACAGCTAAACATTCCACATTCACCTCACGTTGCTAAATATGAGCATTATATCAACGAGAATTACACGATGCCGACAGAAGATATGGATCACTTCGAAGAATGGAAGAAAACCCCTGAGATGCAAAAAGAAGTTGACATTATTCTTAAAGAAAATCACATTAGTTAGTGAACAAATGAAATTTAAATGATAAATTGGTTTGCATATTTTCCGTGGATATGATATAAATATATATGTCGTTTTTAAAGAAAATATTTTTGCTCCGTAGTTCAGTGGTAGAATAATTGACTGTTAATCAAGAGGTCGCTGGTTCGAACCCAGCCGGAGCAGTTAAGATCTTTCGGGGTCTTCGGATCCCCCAAAATCTTTTTTATACATTTTTTAGTTGTCACCTACTTATGAATATGATATATTACTTAAGTAGTCATTAATTTCATATTTTTGCTCCGTAGTTCAGTGGTAGAATAATTGACTGTTAATCAAGAGGTCGCTGGTTCGAACCCAGCCGGAGCAGTCGCTAAAAAGCAGGTGTTGAACCTGCTTTTTATTTTGTCCATTTTTATCAAAAAGTGGCGGTTCTTATCGGTCTTTTCACATCGCTGTGGAATATGATAGGATTAATATAAATAAAGCGTTGATCAATTATTATTTCGAATTCCATCTTGGGGGAGATAGACGGTGAAAAATCACGGATTATTTCAAAGCCTTGTGCAGGGCATGTTGGGGATAACGGTATTTATCGGGTTTTCGACAATCGGGGGATTGTTGAATGCCCATGCTGATTCTGCTGTTAATCATTATATTTATTCAAATCATTTGCAGCCGGCAAAGGTTACCAAATCCATCTGGAGCGGATTTCCAACCAATAAATATTCAAGCGGTAACCCCAACGGGGTGGTTGTCCATGAAACGGGGAATCCCAATTCAACCATTTACGGCGAGATTGCCTATATGAAGAAAAATTACCAGAATGCTTTTGTGCATTCTTATGTGGATGCTTCTCGGGTTATTAACATTGCCAATACCAATTATTTAGCCTGGGGATGTGGTTTCCCTGGAAATGGCAGGTTTATTCAATTTGAGCAGGTTGAGGTGCACAGTAAAGCGGCCTTTGCCAAAGAAGTCAATAATGCTGCCAACTATACTGCAGAATTGCTGCATCAATACAATTTACCTTTAAACAATGCCGTGAACGATGGCAAAGGAACGGTTTGGTCGCATAAAGCGGTTGCCCATTACCTTGGCGGTTCTGATCATGTCGATCCTGATGGCTATTATGCCAAGAGCGGGCAGAAATATTTTGGCCAGGCTTACACAATGAACGATTTTTATGCCCTGGTAAGGCACTATTATGCTGCTGATAGTACCAGTTCAAACGATGGTAATTCATCCGAGACCGGCAACCCACAGTTAACCAAAAATACCGTTACCAAGCCGGCGACAGTCAAATACCATCGTGGCCAGGGGAATGAAACGGCTGTTTTGAGTCAAAGCTTTTCCAGGTACCTGCTTTATAATCACATTAAAAACGCCGGTTATAGCGCATTCAGCTACAGCTGGGCAAATGTACCGGTATATCCCGGACATAAGGTATACGTGGACGCTCGTGGCGTTAAACGTCCGGCAAACACGACCTGGTATCGAATTCGATTCAGCAAAGAGACAAATGCTCAGAGATACTGGGTTTACAGTCGGGCATTAAACTTTAACCCAGTGACCTTTGCCGATTCAAATCAGTCAATCACGATCAAGCAACCACAGTATGCTTTACGTAACCATGTCTATAACACCGCATCCTTATCACTGGTCACAGGTCATTCCAAAGATGTCTTAAATCAAAAGGTCAAAACAAATAAAAAAGCCGTTAAGTATCACACTAACGGCAGGACTATTTGGTACCGGTTTACATTGAACGGTCAAAATCAATGGGTTTGTGCGCAAGCAATTAAATAACGGATCAAAAAGGAGGCTGGGACAAAAGTTTATACTTTTGCCTCAGCCCCCTTTTCTGGTAATGTCATATTATTTTGCTAAAACGTGCAACAATCGGCTGATCCCGGCCATTTAAGAGCATAAATCAATCATTCCAAACCCAGGAATAATCGATTTATGCTCTTAAATTCTGGGATCAAAACGCCTTTTGTTCCACTCTCTTTTCGTTTATTAAAGATTAATTTCTGATGGGGTTGCGATTATTTGGCGATCACCGCTGTCATAGACAACCAATGATTTTGGATAGCCATTATCGTATGGATAAGGGGAGTCAAAGGTGGCAACAAGCTCGTTACCTTGAATAAAATCATAGGAAAGCTTGCCATCATTATTAACTAAATTGAATGTGATTAAATTAGATAATTGGAAGACTCCCTGCAAATCGTTGTCAATGATGTACCAAACATTGTCGATGGCTTCATCTGGCAATGATGAGACGATTGAGTAACTGGCAAATCGGGATTCATTTGGATTAAACATTCATAGCACCTTCATTTCTACATTGCTTAACGTATGTAACCTACCAAAAAAATTAGGCTAATGCAAGTAATTAGTTATAGTTCAAACTCTTGGTTATCGGTAATCAGACGGACAATATGCTTCTCTGTTCTGGCATTTTCCGGTGGTAATTCCATATAGTGACCATAGATTCTTGTTAAAATTGTATCATAATCTGCCGGTACAGGAATATGGGTATCTTCAAATGGTAAGTCAATCATGTCGTTTAATTGATCAAGATTTAAAATCTCTTTTTCATATGAATACTGTGACGCAAGATTTTTAACATTCATCAAAGCCGGTTTATCATTGTACATCCTCATGATTTCTTCCCGATCTTTTTTATAGTCATCGGCTGTTTCCACTTGAGCTTCAGAGAGGGGATTTTGAAATTTCCTAATTGGATTATCAATAATATTATACCGTAATTTCAGGTATATTCGGCTATCCAGTCTTCGAATATCCAGAATTTGGCGACGTTGTCTGGCCGTAGAGTCGGGAATCTTGTCCAAAGGGAAGATATCCAGGAACACGCCTTTTCGAGCATTGTTAACATTGTTCTTTTCTTCGATAAACGTGTTTCGATCCAGCAGTTTCGCATAACTCAGGGCATAATTGTCATCTGTCCACGGGGTCTGCAGAAAATAATGGGTGGGCTCCAATTCCTTTTTGGCGACTTTCAAGAAATGGTCATAGTCGCTTCTTACCATCCCGACATCCATGTCATCATCCCATGGAATAAAGCCTTGGTGACGAACGGCACCGAGCATTGTGCCACCCATTGCAAAGTAATTAATATGATGTCGATTGGCGATGTGGGCAAATTCTTTAAAAATATTGAGTTCAATGTGGTGAATTAACGTAACAACTTCATCGGCCATAAGTATCAATCCTTTTCTATTATGTAATAATTATAAAGCATAAACCCGCTATACGATAAAGTTAATCCATTTAGTTGCGACACTGCTCACTAAAATATATAATTAAGGTGATATAAGTTTCAATAATTAAAGGGGAATGGTGACAGATATGAGCAAAACAAATCAGGAATTATTAAAAGAGGCAATTGATGTTTATTTGTCGTCGCTTAAATACTTAGATAATTTTGTTTCCGAGCCGGCAACGAAGTATGGGCTTTCTTTTGAACAATACTTAATTTTGCATACGATTGCCGAAAAAGAAAATGTTTCATTGATGGATATTGCCAGTGAACGACGGGTTACACGTAGCGCAATTTCACGACAAATCAAAGTTTTATTACAGCACGATTATATTTTTCAAAAGCCTGCTGAAAGTGATCGTCGCAGATTATATTTACACCTCACACCAGCTGGTGAGAAGACGGAAAAGCACGTTGATGATCTGATTACTAAACGATTTGACAGCTGGATCAGTCGTTATGGGGATGACAAAGTTCGAGCAATTCTTCAGTTTATCAAAGAATTTGCGGCTGAAGAAATGAACAGTAAAGATTACCAACAAAAATAATCAACTGGGTATAAGGATTCGGACCGGGGCAAAACTGTGCGTTTTGCTGCCGGCTTTTATTTTGCCGATTTATATTCAATCATAAAGGGGGCTTCAGAAATGTGGATGTTGTCAGTGACTGGGATTGTCTTTGCAATTTTGACAATCTTTTTAGGTACATATTTGATCAAAAATCGGAATTCGACGGTCATTGGCTGGTTGACGAATTTGGATTTACTGGCGTTGCTCGTCTTATTGACCCAGTCATTTGAGTTGATTGGTCAAAAGTATTACGCGTTGGTACTGGCAGTGGCTTTAATTGTCGTTGGGCTGGCCGTTATTTTAGGACTAATTTTGAGCTTTGTCTTTTTGTTTGTTAACGCGATCGTTGTTTGGCGAAAGGAAGAATACAGCCTAAGTGGTTCATTGACCTTAATTGCCGGAGTTGGCGTGGTACTGGTTGATATTTTGATCTTTTTCAATCCAATTAACGCGCCGGCGCCCATTCAGACTTTCATCATGACTTTTTTGACGATGTTGATCCTGTATATCTTGCTGACGGTTTGGAATACGATATCATCGATGCTCCTGTATCAGCTCTATTTTCCCCGCAACAATAAGGATTATATTATCATTTTAGGCGCCGGATTAATTGATGGGCATAAAGTTGGCCGATTACTTGGCGGCAGAATTAATAAAGGCATTGAATTTTATAATCACCAAATTCATAAAGCCAATAAACATGCCAAAATCATCTTATCCGGCGGTCAGGGTGGCGACGAGAAGGTCCCTGAGAGTGTCGCAATGAGGGATTATGCCTTGGAGCACGGTGCCAGACGGGCTGACATGATGGTGGAAACCAAGTCCATCAATACGTATCAAAACATGCAATTTTCCAAGAAAATCATTGAAGGAGACGCTAATTCCTCGCAGGTACGGGTCATTTTCGTGACCAGCAACTATCATACGTTACGGGCTGGAATCCTGGCCCGTAAGGTTGGCATGAACGCTTTCGGAATTGGCTCAAAAACCCCGTTTTACTATTTACCCAATGCCGTGATTAGAGAGTATCTGGCATTTGTTGTGATGCATAAAAAGTTCCATCTGATGATGGTTGGTTTGATGTTAATTGCTGCGCTGGTGTCGGGAATCGGCGTTTGGCTTGGAATTATGTAATTTTAGATGATCTGGAGTCGACTGATTAGTCGGCTCTTTTTTTATATATGGGGTCAGATGCCTGTTTTATGGCTGAATTCCGTGTTTTTCAGATTGCCCGGCGAATCTTCATATTCTTTTCTATCTTTCTTCACATCTTATTCACACAATAAGTTATCGGTTATTGTAGAATATAAATATAGCAAAAAAGCTATTAATCCGAAAATACTATTTACAGAAAGGATGATTATCATGTTTAGTTTACTCTGGACTCTTATCATTGGCGGACTGATTGGTGCCCTTGCAGGAGCGATTGTTAGCCGTGACATGCCCATGGGATGGATTGGTAACATAGTTGGTGGCCTGATAGGTGCGTGGCTTGGAGAGGCAATATTTGGTTCCTGGGGGCCACAACTGGCAGGGATGGCAATCTTACCGGCAATTGTTGGTGCAGTTATCCTGGTCCTGGTCGTTTCGATGGTCACTCGAGGGCTTGCGAGTTAAGTTACCTCTTTGCTGAAAGGAGGTCGCAAAGTGAATAAGTTTACAAAACTTCTTATATGGATTGTCGGCCTGGTTGGAATTGCCCAATCAATTTGGCTGGTTGGCCTGGTTGTCCCGATTGACCATTTATCATCAACGGTCAATAAGACGGTACAAACGGGAACACCTTGGATCTTGGTAACTGCAGTTACCATTGCGGCGATTGTGATTCTGGTTAGTATCATTATGATTTTAACCGCAATCTTTTCACCCCAAAAAGCAGACCAGTTGAGGTTTAAATCTCCCAATGGCCGTTTGAGTATTTCCAAAGCCGCTGTCGAAAAGATTTTACAAACCAGCATTATGGAAAAGGGCAATGTCAACGATGTCAAAGTGAAGATGCAACTGCACACAAAAAACCGGGTTGCCCGTGTCAATGTCACTGCGGTTGATAAAATGAATCAGGATTTAGTTAAAGTGGGTGAAGACATCCAAACAATTGTCGCAGAAAAAGTGCAACAGTTGATGGATGTTGAGGTTAAAAAGGTTCGGGTTAAAGTGACCCCTTTTGACGCTTCGTCAAATCGGCAGAAAGCCGGCCGCCCACGAGTAGTCTAGGAGGTGGATGTCTATGAACACGATAATGTATGGTGCCATCTTCGGTATGATCTGTGGTGTGGTCTGGGTCTTTGGTGGCCTTAGCGGCATGTTGATCGTGCTGACATTAACCTTGGTTGGTGCATTAATTGGCGCTGTCATCTGGAAATTTGGCGGAATCAAAAGTCTCATCAGCCAATTAGTGAGTGATGATTAAGCAAATCAATTACAGGAAGCGAGATGACTGCAATGGATGCAACAGTTAACAAACCAGAATTAAACAAAACCCTGACTTTTGAAAATTCAGTGATTGAAAAGATTGCCGGACTGGTATCGAGAAACGTGGAAGGTGTTTTATCACTGGACGGTGGCATGATGAGTGAACTGGCGGATCGATTCTCCAAAACGACAGATCCAACCAAAGGCATTGATGCCGAAGTTGGTGAAAAACAGGTTGCATTGGACATGGAAGCCACCATTGAATATGGTGCGGATGCCCGCCAAATCTTTGAAGAAATCTGCAGCCGAACGCAAAAAGCGATTAAGAATTACACTGGTTTGGACGTCGTTGAAATTAATTTAAATATTAATGATGTCCTGACAAAAAAAGAGTGGGAACAGCAGAGCGCACGTAAAAAAGATGACATCGCAAACACTGTCAACGACGACAGAGTTAAGTAGCCAATGGAGGAAAAAACGATGACACAAGAAAACAACAACAGCGTAGAAACTGTATTGACTTATGAAGATGATGTATTAACAAAGATTGTCGGCAACACTGTTCGTGACGTGGATGGGGTATTATCACTTGAAGGTGGCTTGATTGATTCTGTCACTGATAAATTTAGTGATGAAACCGACCCATCCATGGGGGTGAAGGTAGATTTAGACAACGATGACAAAGAGGTCAAAATTTCCATGGATGCAATCCTGGAATATGGCAAGTCAATCCCACTGGTATTCAAAAA
Organism: Lentilactobacillus kefiri; assembly: GCF_009739535.1. GTDB lineage: Bacteria > Bacillota > Bacilli > Lactobacillales > Lactobacillaceae > Lentilactobacillus > Lentilactobacillus kefiri. The sequence continues at coordinate 2,257,959 of NZ_CP029971.1, read as the reverse complement.
GATTATTTCTAAATTAAGCCAAACAATTTCTGATATGACTGATTTGAAACCAACCGAAATAAAGATCAACGTGAAGGATTTGCAAACCCGTGAAGAATTCATGAAGAAGAACAGTAAGGGGGACAAGAAGAAAGACAAATAGTGAATTTGAAGCCCATAACGAAAAGCACCCTTGGTAACCATATTTGGTTATCAGGGGTGTTTTCATGTGGGCATTTTCGTGAAAGGTAGATTGATTCAAAATAAAAGGACTGACCTTTGTCAGTCCTTTAGATGATGCTGATTGCGTGATTGATTGCGATCAAGAATCTTTTTGATGGTCAACATAATCGTTGCCAAAATCGCTATGACCGCCAGGGTAATGGCAAATGGACGATTATTGGTTAAAATCATTAAGATCAGACCAATTGCAATTGTCACGACCATTGATGCGTCAAAATGTGACATTTTCCACACCTCGCAAATTAAGCCATTGCTTCGTCTTCCTCAAGTTCCAGCCAGAGTGCCAGAGCAGTTGGGTTGAAATCGGGCCAACTCGAAATATGCTCGTATCCACGTGCCAATAAAGAGCTTTCTTTACGCTTCTTCAAGTCGTCGAAAACACTCAATGCAAACACGTTATCTTCAAGGTCGGTAATCACAGTGCCGATCTTGTGCTGCCATTCAGCAACCAAGTCTTGGTAGATCAATAGTTTCCGAGCATTCTTAATTGTAAAGTCCACCCCTTGATCACGCAGGGTTTGCTTGTAATCTTCATATTCCTGTAAGACTGATTCTTTTGCGGTTTCCCACTGGTCGTTATTGTATCTGGATACTTTATTAGCCATTGTCGTTCCTCCTGAGTCCAAAATATTTTTGAAACGTCAAGAAGATGGTCATAAAATTATTATTTATGCCATCTTCACACAAAAATATATTTTGTCTACTGAAGAACATTAAACACTAAAATTGGATATTTTGCAAAATCAAATTTGGTTAGTCTTCCACAGTTGCGCCCAAGACATGCTCAAAGTGGCTGAGAGCCCAGTCATTTCCGGCTTGAGTAAGCCCGGCAACACCACTTTTATGAACAACGATGTTGTAGCAGAGATTGTAGGCATCAACCGCCGTATGGAGCACACAGATGTCCGTGCAGACACCAACTAGATGAACTGTGTCGATATGGCGTTCACGTAATCGAATATCCAAGTCGGTACCGGCAAATGCACTATATCGAGTCTTGTCGTACATATAAACTTTGTCGTCGTTTTGATGGGATTTATACCAATCGGAGAGGCCACCGTAGAATTCCCGGCCCCAGGTGCCACGAACATTGTGGGGTGGGAACAACTTGGTTTCTGGATGGTAGGGATCGTTGGGTTTATGAACATCGGTTGGTAAAATGACCCAGTCGCCATTTGAAACAAATTTGTCTGCCAAGCCGATAATACTTGGTTCCAGTTTTTGACCGGGTTTGCCACAGGTTAAAGCACCTTTATCTGCCACAAAATCATTTGTATAATCAATAATTAGCAATGCAGTATGTGATTCCATCGAAATACCTCCCAAAATGATGATTAAAAGTCCAATCAACTTTTATTGGCTCAAAGATACTCGCTATTCAGTTAAAAATCAACTATTTTGCCGAATAATGCCGAATATGTATTTGATTCGTGAACAAGTGTTGACGATTTGGGGTTGACAATTAAAATATGAACCGTATACTAGTAAATATTCAAAGAGAGCTGACATTTGCTGAAAGTCAGCAACTAATATGGCAATACTTAATGGTGGCAGCCTTATCTGCAATTAGAGGCAATACATATTGTATTGTGGAACTTGGGTGGAACCGCGTTTACTGAACGCCCCTGGTACTGTAAAAGGTACTGGGGGCTTTTTTCGTTCACATTTTTAAGGAGGATATTATGGAAACCAAGAATCAGGCAAATTCGTTATCTCGTTCGTTAAAGAGTCGGCATATTCAGATGATCGCAATTGGTGGGGCCATTGGAACCGGTTTGTTTTTGGGATCGGGTTCGGCTATTCATACATCAGGTCCTTCGATTATTCTTTCGTATCTGATTGTTGGAATCTTTTGTTTCTTGCTGATGCGTGGCATTGGTGAGCTGTTGTTATCAGATACATCCAAGCATTCATTCTTAGATTTTGTCAAAATGTATCTGGGTGATCGTTGGGAGTTTGTAACCGGCTGGACTTACTGGTTTTGCTGGATCAGCTTGGCAATGGCCGATTTGACCGCGACTGGAATTTATATTAAGTACTGGTTTCCAACGGTTCCACAATGGATTCCGCCACTGGTTATTCTCCTGTGCCTGTTTGGCGCCAATATGGTAAACGTTGGCTTATTCGGAGAAATGGAATCATGGTTTTCAATGATTAAGGTCGTTGCAATTATTTTACTGGTTGTCGTTGGTTTTGGCCTGGCAATTTTCCATGTCAACGTTGACGGTTCAACGGCTTCGTTTACTCAATTGGTTAGTCACGGTGGCTTTTTCCCCAAGGGTGCCCACGGATTTTTGATGTCATTTCAAATGGTGGTCTTTGCCTTCGTTGGAATTGAAATGGTGGGGTTGACTGCCGGTGAAACGGATGATCCGGAAGCCAATCTGCCCAAAGCGATCAACAGTCTGCCCATTCGAATTGGATTATTCTATGTTGGTTCGATGATTGCCGTCATGAGCGTTTATCCATGGGACCAGATTACAACGACTGCCAGTCCGTTTGTCCAGGTCTTTTCTGGGATCGGAATTGTCGGGGCAGCCGGCATCTTGAACTTTGTTGTTTTGACGGCGGCCGTATCAGCTACCAACAGCTGTTTGTTCAGTACCAGTCGAACAATGTACGCGCTGAGTATGGGTGGTAACGCCTCATCATTTTTGACCAAATTAGGTCGAAATGGGGTGCCAAATATTGCCCTGAACTTTTCAACGGCATTTTTGCTGATTATTGTTGTTTTGAATTACTTCATTCCAGCTGGCGTCTTTAGCTTGGTATCCAGCGTTTCAACGATCAATTTCGTGGTCGTTTGGGTTGTCTTGCTCATCGTTCATATTAAGTATCGTCGGGTTCATCCTAAAGGAACCAAGATTTTCAAGATGCCCGGATATCCATTGACTGATTATGTAACGTTACTCTTCTTCGTCTTTATTTTGGGATTCCTATTGGTCAACAAGTCAACTCGGGTTGCGATGATTATTTCCTTGATTTCAATTGGCTCCATGCTGGTCATTTATCAATTGTCTGTTCATCGAGGCAAGGCAAAGTAACCGAATGTTGAAATTCCGCTTCGAAAAAATTAGACTTTAGTTATCACTAAAATAAAGATTTACGAGGAACAATGATGATTAAAATTCATAAATTTGATACGTATACTTGGGTTGAGGCCATTTCGCCAACCGAAGATGAATTGGATAGTATGACGACCAAGTATCGCGCACCTGCGAAATTTAAAGGTTATATGTTGGATCGGCATGAACAGCCCCGGGCAACTTTTGACGGCTTATCAGGATTTAGTGCCTTGGTTGTCAGAGCAATTGCCGATCCCAGTCAAAGCCGGATGCTCACATCGCCGATATTTTTAGGCTTTAGTGATTCGTTGCTGATCACGGTTTGTCACGCCTCTCAGCAGGTAGAACTCGTTCAGAAACGTTCAAATACTGAATCTGGTTCGGTTGCTGAGCATATCCTAGCTATTTTGTTTGCATTGATTTCACCATACTTTGATCAGTTGGACCGAATTAGCCACAAAGCTGAAAAGCTGGAAGGAATGCGTAATCGCGCCATCAGTAACCGGAGTTTGGATGAACTGGGAGCCATGAAAACCGGTCTGGTGTATCTGCGATCAGCGACTGCCGGCAACTTGATTGCTCTCCAAGAACTGCAGGGGACAATGAAAGGTAATTTAAAGATGTCACCCCAATTAACGACTGAGGTCACTGCAGAAATCGATGATTTATTCATTGAGTATAAACAGTGTCAGACAATGTTTGATGTTGTTGGTGACGTCGTTGGCGAAACCGAATCAGCTTTTGGAAATATCTTGAATAATAAATTGAATCAAACAATGCAATTTTTAACCATTTGGTCACTTATTTTGGCCATTCCGCCAATTGTGTCAGGGTTTTATGGCATGAATGTGCAGCTCCCGTTTGCCGGGAAAGGCGCAGCTTGGCTTTATACCATTGCCATAACAGTTGTGATGGTCCTATTGATGATTGTTTATATCAAAAGGGATCGACGCTTCCGAAAATAAATGCTATTTGAATACAAAAAAAGATGCTGACAAAAAACTTGCGTTTAATGTCAGCACCTTTTTTTATTAAATTGCAGAAACATGTTTACCACTATCAAATCTTTTGAGTGCTTCTAATGCACCAGCTACGTTACCTCGTAAAATATCGTTATGGTCAATGTCGATTATCTTAAAGTTCATTAACAGTTCATCGGGTAGGTCGGCAATAATTCGTCGATCCATTAAAATGATGTCGGTACATGGCTTAGTGGCATCAAAGAAATGATCTGGAATAATATCAATGAATAATTTTAATGAATTTAATTTTTCCTTGAGTCGATCACAAAAATGTTGAATGAGGACATCGTCAACAATGGGATTTCCGGTCAATGAAGGCTGAATCTTTCCTACTCGGATATCACCAACTACTTTAATGTTCACGCTTGTCACCGTCCTTGTCAGGTTTATCAATCAACGTCATACTACACGATTGATCGACCGCTGGTAACATTTATGCTGATTCTTTTCTGAAAATTAACCATATTAACAAAAATATAATAAATGAAACTTAAAAACAGATCAGAAATGAAAAAAGCAGAAATGAAATGGCTGAAACGTTTGCGCGTTTTTCATGGTTTCGAAAATTTACCCGAGATTCAAAATAAACGTAAAAGGCCAAGATAACGGTAATTAAAATGATTTTTAAAAATGAAATCGACAGCGTCAGGCAAAGCATCAAAATCAGGACACTGATAATAATCATTGAAAGTTGATTGTTTTTCTTCATGAATGCGTAGTACGAAAAAAAGATGTTGGCAAACACCATCAACGTGATATACATGAGTGAAACCAGTGAGAAGTAATGGTGATAAGACGTTGTGAACAGCAAGACCAAGCCGGTACCGCTGATAAAGCCAAAGATGATCCAGCGGCAGTGGGGTTCGTCAATAAAGTTGGATATTAGCAACAGATTTGCCAGAACAAAGTCCACCAGAATCAGCCAAACATTGACAGTTGGCATATCCAGGTAGAGGGATGCCAGCAAAATACCTAACACGACATCGGCACCCGCCACGATGATCAAATTTTTTTGTGGTCGTGAAATTTCATTCAGTAAGATGGCAAAAACCAAGCCAATCAAAGTTAAATGTAATAGTCGGGGATTGATAAAGAACATTTTTAAGGAAATGTTGGTAAACATCATCCAAATTAATAACATCCCGATGACTCGAAGACCGGATTGGATCAAAGTGGAACGATTATAGTTTAACAAGTCACTTTCTCCTTATCGTTTGGAATAAATAATTCTAAAAATAATCCTACTGGTTTTGATGGCACTGGTCAACGGGTTGAAAAAATCAGTTACAAAATAAAATCATTTATGATAAGATTGTAGAGTTATGAGTTCCCGATAGGATTCGCGTTTTACGTGAAGAAGCCTTGTAACCTTAAAAAATAATAGGGGGAAAATGAAATGCGCGAAAAACATTTATTTACTTCGGAATCAGTTTCAGAAGGCCATCCGGATAAGATTGCTGATCAGATCAGTGATGCTATTTTGGATGCCTTGTTAGCAAAAGACCCGGATGCCCGGGTAGCATGTGAGACATCAGTTACGACCGGTTTAGTGTTCGTATTTGGTGAAATTTCAACCACAGCCTACGTTGATATCCAAAAGGTTGTTAGAAACACAATCAAGCGAATTGGCTATCGAGATGGCCGCTATGGATTTGATGGCGACTCTTGTGGTGTGATTGTTTCTTTGGATGGTCAATCACCTGACATTGCAATGGGTGTTGATGATGCATTGGAACAGCGTGAAGGCAATGGTGATCCACTGGATCAAATTGGTGCCGGTGATCAGGGCTTGATGTTTGGCTATGCCATCAACGAAACCCCTGAATTAATGCCGCTGCCAATTTCATTGGCGCACAAATTAATGAGAAAACAGGCTGCATTGCGTAAAAGTGGCGAAATTGGCTATCTTGGACCCGATGCAAAGGCTGAAGTGACCGTTGAGTACGATGACAATGGCAAGCCTGTCAGAGTTGATACTGTGGTTTTGAGTACCCAGCATGACGATGGTGTGCGTTTGGATCAGGTTCGCAATGATGTGATTAATCAGATTATCAAAAAGGTGATTCCTGCCAAGTACCTTGATGACAAGACCCGCTATCTGGTCAATCCAACCGGTCGATTTGTGATTGGTGGTCCTCAAGGGGATGCCGGTTTGACTGGTCGAAAGATCATTGTCGATACCTATGGTGGTTATGCCCATCATGGTGGTGGTGCCTTTTCAGGTAAGGACGCCACAAAGGTGGACCGTTCTGCCAGTTACGCAGCCCGTTACATTGCCAAGAATATTGTTGCTGCCGGTCTTGCAACCGAAGCAGAAATTCAGTTGGCCTATGCAATTGGGGTTGCCAAACCAGTTTCAATTAATATCAATACCTTTGGTACTGGTAAAGTATCTGAAGAGAAACTAATTGATGCCACCAGAGCATTATTTGATTTACGTCCTGCCGGCATTATTAAAATGTTGGATCTTAAGCGGCCAATTTATGAACAAACTGCCGCATATGGACACTTCGGAAGAACAGATATTGATCTTCCTTGGGAACATACTGATAAGGTTGATGCGTTAAAAGATTATTTCAAGTTATAAACAGCTGACAAGCAAAACGCCCTTGAATATTCAAGGGCATTTTTTTGTTTATTTTTAGAGGAAAAGAGGTCATTTCATGACGAAAGCAACTACCAAAAGTAATGTCACACTGGTGACGATTGCCCTGTTTGTCGCAACGTTTATGGCGGCAATCGAAGGAACAATTGTCTCAACGGCGATGCCGACAATTGTGGGTGATCTTCGCGGTGTTTCTTTGATGAACTGGGTGTTCTCGATATTTTTACTCACTAACGCGATTGCCACACCGATATACGGCAAGCTGGCGGATAGTGTCGGTCGAAAACCAATGTTCATTGGTGGAATTTTAATATTTATCTTCGGTTCGGTTATGTCCGGATTATCTCATTCAATGATTGTGTTAATTTTTTGGCGGGCAATCCAGGGTGTGGGTGCCGGTTCAATCATGCCAATTTCCAATACCATCATTGCTGATATTTACCCGTTGGAGAAACGGGCTCAGGTTCTGGGCCTCAACTCGTCGGCATGGGGGATTGCATCTGTCATTGCCCCGTTATTGGGTGGTTTCATTGTTGACCATTTAAGTTGGCATTGGATATTCTTTATCAATTTGCCCATCGGGTTGGTGGTCATGCTCATGGTTCAGCTATTTTTGCATGAAGATACACACCATTCCACCAGTAAGATGGATGTTAAAGGAACCACATGGCTGACAATTATGTTATTGGTGGTTATGTATGCCTTTCAGTTGGTTGGCCAAGATCCAATCAAATGGCAGATTGTTGCGGTCTGTTTCCTGATCGCGTTAATTGCCACGGTGATGTTTATCCGGACGGAACGGATGGCTGAGGATCCTTTGATTCCAATGGAATTATTTGATAATCGGACATTTGTGGTTCAAAACATTGTTGTCTTTTTAGTGAGTGGTTTTCTAAGAAACTGTTTGAGATCTTTAAAAGCGCCTCAATAGAACTGAAATAAAGGCTAAGGTCATCATCATGGCACTTGTGTGCAGCTGTCTTTCACAATTTTTCCACAGTCGTCGACAATTCTCTAGCCAACTAAAGGATCGTTCAACCAACCATCGTTGCGGCATTACTTCAAACTTGTGTAATTCATTGCGTTTAGCGACCTGAACGGTCGCTTGTAAATTGCTCATAACATCCAATTTAAAGTTAGCTCCTGAATAACCACCATCGACTAGAACATTGCGAACATGCCGAAGATCATTGGCATATAAGGCAATCATCGCACTGGCTCCGTCCCGATCAGAAACATTGGCTCGGGTAATATGAATGGCTTGTGGAAACCCGTTAATATCAACGGCTAGATGCCGTTTAATTCCCGATATTTTCTTACCAGCATCATAACCTTTATTTTCAGCAGTGGCGGTATTTTTAACGCTTTGCGCATCCACGATAATAAACGAAGTTAATGCCGAACGATCTTGTTGAGATCGTAAGGTAAAGACAATTTTTTTAAAACTTGATCCAGTAATGACGGCTCCGTTGGAGCCGATTGCCGGGACCACAAGCGAAAGTAGGTGTAAACCGTTTGCCATTTGGGAAAGTCATGTGGCAGGGCACGCCACTGGGAGCCATTTTTCAAGATGTATAAAATGGCGCAAAAGACGTCATACAAATCGACTTGACGGGGCTTCGTTCGTTGATGAAAATTTTCTAATTCAGGACGAATCACTTCAAACTGCTGGCGGGTAATATTGCTGGGATAATTAGTCATCATAATTTCCTTTTTGCAAAAGTATATCAAAGTTTAAACTAGATCTCAAACAGTTTCTAATCGGTTACGAAGTTTATCTGCCTGACTGGACCCAGGGAATTTTGGGACTCCGGGCATCAATGGCCGGTTTTGCCGTCACGCCCAGTTCACTGATGTGGATTGTTGGGTCATTTTTAGCCGGCAAGCTGCTTGCAAGGACTTCACCATACCGAATTATTAATTTGAGCCTGTTCTTCATCCTGGTTGGGGCAATCATTATGGTCCTAATTCCGGCATATACGCCGTTTGTGGCCTTCTTGGGCATTTCAATGATCTGCGGTACCGGATTTGGCTTAACGGTCACCACGTCGATTATCAGCGTCCAAAATGAGGTTAAGCCCAATCAGATTGGAGTCGCAACGTCATTCAACACCCTTTGCAGAACGTTAGGGCAGACGTTGATGATTTCCGTATTTGGAATTGTGATGAATATGACCATGCTGAGAGGTGTCCGACAAACCGACGGCACATCTCTGAAGATGATGGATAAACTTATTAATCCACTGACTGCCAACCAGCTTAGTGAGAAGGTTTTGCCACATCTACGAAACATCTTGTACAATTCTCTTCACAATGTGTTTATTGTGGGATTGATTTTAATTGTGATTGCGTACGCTGCCAATTTGGCAGATCGCAGAAATAAAAAACAGCGAATCCATTAATCGATTCGCTGAATTGCCATCAAAATTGGTGGGAAATGTTCTTGATTTAAAAAGCTGTATTTTAAAACACTGTATCGTTTTTGGTCTAAATGACTGCCAAATTCGAGAACGGTGTTTTTTTCTCGTTCACCACCAGGGTGACCATAATAGGCGACAATCACGATGATGCCATTGTGACCCAAGTGATTGAGGCATCCCTTGATCGCGGCAATCGTTGTTTCGGGATAGGTCACAATTGTTTTGTCACCACCGGGAAGATACCCCAGGTTAAAAATTGCGCCTGAGATGGTCGTCTCATAAGGAAGAATCTCGTCAACCTTGGCGTGGCTGATATTATATAGATAAACGTTTTTGGTCATTGCGTGATTCTGTTGTAATAGGGCTTTTGTATTTTCAACCGCCTGTTTTTGAATGTCAAAACTATAAACATTTCCGTTTTGACCAACTAACTGGGTTAAAAACAATGTATCATGGCCATTGCCCATGGTGCAGTCAACCACAGTATCCCCAGAGTTAACGGTTTCGGATAGCAGTTGATGACTGAATTCCAGTGCAGACTTGATTTTCATGAGATCCCTCCAGCAAATTTATCAAATATCCATTGTGACAAAAGCAGTATGACTAATCCCAGGCTCCAGCCGCCAAGCACATCGCTGGCAAAATGGACGCCTACATAAATTCGACTAATGCCGATCCCTAAAATAATGATCAGTAATATCAGGTCGACAACCAGTTTTTGGGTGCTGTTTTTTAAAAATCGATTGGCCAGTAGGATTAGACTGCCACCGACAATCATTATACTCATTGAATGGCCGCTGGGGAAACTACTGCTGTGGACGTAAACCAGGTGGTGAAGAGTCGGTCTTGGACGATTAAAAAAGTGTTTAACCAAGACATTGATTGGGCCCGCCAATATAACGCCGTTCAGCAATAAAAAAAGAGCTGAACGAATTTTTCGAACCAGAAATAAGATCAGGCCTGCGCCGACTGTAAATCCCAGCAAAGATTGATAGTTGCCAAATTTGGTAAAATGGATCATAAATGAAGTCAACTCCGGGGTAGCCAACCCTCTGACTGCATTGCCAAAGTAATTATCAAATGTATGGATCCATGCTTTGTGGAACATGACACCATAGGCTAAGATGAGGAAAATTATCAATGAGGCGATCCCCATCAAGGTGGATAACTTTTGAGATTGTTTTTTCATGTTTTCAACTCCAATAACTAAAATTATAGCACTATGGGCAGTTGTTTTTTCACAAGTGTTTTGGTATGATAATAAACAATAATTTCAATTTATGAAAATGCAGAGACGAATTAGTAACCAACTGCCTGTTTTCCAGAAACTGAGTGGGTGCTGTGAACTCAGAACAGGTCGTGGCGAACTCATCGTCGAGTGCTTGGCTGAACGAAGTAAACCAAGCCGGTTTATCACCGTTATTGATTTCGAGAGCTCAAGTAATTGAGAATATAGGTGGTACCGCGTTAAATCGTCCTATAAGAAACCCAGTGTGGTTTCTTATAGGGCTTTTTTTCATTTATTGAGAAATATGAAAGGTGGAAGTTGCAAAATGGCATACAATCATGAGGTAATTGAACGCAAATGGCAGCATTATTGGAAAGAGCATAAGACATTTAAGACTGAAGAAATTGCCGATAAAGATAAGTATTATGTCTTGGACATGTTCCCTTATCCATCAGGCCAAGGGTTACATGTTGGGCATCCTGAAGGATACACGGCCACAGATATTATGGCCAGAATGAAGCGGATGCAGGGCAAAAATGTTCTTCACCCAATGGGATGGGATGCTTTTGGATTACCTGCAGAACAGTATGCTTTGAAGACCGGTCATAATCCACGAGACTTTACGGCCAAGAACATTAAGACATTCAAACGTCAAATTCGTTCCCTTGGATTTTCATATGACTGGGACCGTGAAATTAATACGACTGATCCAAGCTATTACAAGTGGACTCAATGGATATTTGAACAATTATACAAAAAAGGGTTGGCATACGAAGACAACATCGAAGTTAATTGGGCACCTGATTTTATGGGTGGAACTGTTGTTGCCAACGAAGAGGTTATTGACGGTAAAACTGAGCGTGGTGGATATCCGGTTTATCGGGTCCCAATGCGTCAGTGGGTTTTAAAAATTACTGCATATGCTGATCGCTTAATTGATGATCTGGACGACTTGGACTGGCCTGAAAGCATTAAGGAACAGCAACGTAACTGGATTGGCCGTTCTCGTGGTGCCAGTGTCTTCTTCCAGGTTAAGGGTCATCCTGATGACAAAGTTGAGGTCTTCACGACTCGTCCCGATACTTTATTTGGGGCAACTTACATGGTTTTGGCACCGGAACATGATTTAGTATCAAAAATCACCACACCGGAACATGAAGCAGAAGTTAAAGCTTATCAAGAAGAAGTTTCCCGTAAATCGGATCTTGAACGAACCGATTTGAACAAAGATAAGAGTGGTGTCTTCACCGGTGCATATGGTATCAACCCAATGACCGGAAAAGAAGTGCCAATCTGGATTGGTGACTATGTTCTTGAATCATACGGAACCGGTGCCATTATGGCGGTTCCTGCTCACGATGATCGTGACTACGAATTTGCCAAGAAGTTTGGTCTGCCAATTGTTCCGGTTATTGAGGGTGGCGACACTGATGATGCTGCTTATACCGGTGACGGTCCTCACTTTAATTCAGGCTTCATGGACGGCATGGGTAAAGACGAAGCCATCAAGGCTGCCATTGCCTGGTTAACCGATCATAAAGCAGGTCATGAAAAAGTTAACTATCGTCTTCGTGACTGGATCTTCAGTCGTCAACGATACTGGGGTGAACCAATTCCTGTTATTCACTGGGAAGATGGTGAAACAACCCTGGTTCCTGAAGATGAATTGCCATTAAGATTACCAAAAGCCAAGGATATTTCAGTTTCCGGCGGTAAAGAAAGTCCACTGGCCAACTTGGACGACTGGGTCAATGTTATTGATAAGAATGGTCGTAAAGGTAAGCGTGAGACAAATACCATGCCACAGTGGGCAGGTAGTTCATGGTACTGGTTGAGATATATGGACCCCCACAATGACAAAGCCATTGCGTCTCCTGAAAAATTGAAATACTGGTCACCTGTTGATCTGTATGTTGGTGGTGCAGAGCATGCGGTTCTTCATTTGCTATATGCAAGATTCTGGCACAAGTTCCTTTATGATTTAGGTGTCGTTCCTACCAAAGAACCATTCCAGAAGTTGGTTAACCAAGGGATGATTCTTGGAACCAACCACGAAAAGATGTCTAAATCAAAGGGCAACGTTATTAATCCAGATGACATCGTTTCAGAATACGGTGCCGATACCTTACGGGTTTACGAAATGTTTATGGGCCCAATCGATGCAGCCAAGCCATGGAGTACCGAAGGCATTCACGGTGCTTATCACTGGTTGGATCGGGTATGGCGTTTAATGATTGATGACAATAATCATCTTCGTGACCGGGTTACAACCATTGATGATGGTAAGTTAGATAAGATTTATAACCAGACCGTCAAGATTGTTTCTGATGACTTTGAGCATATGCGGTTTAACGTTGGTATTTCTCAAATGATGATCTTCGTGAACGAAGCATATAAAGCTGATTCACTACCAATCAAGTACATGGAAGGGTTCGTCAAGCTGTTGTCACCAGTTGCCCCACATATTGCTGAAGAGCTTTGGAGTTTGCTGGGCCATGACGGCACCATCACGTATGAGCAATGGCCGACTTATGATGCTTCCAAGCTGGTCGAAAATACCGTTCAGATGGTTATTCAGGTGAATGGTAAAGTTCGTTCACATATCAAAGTAGCCCGTGATTTGGCTAAAGATAAGGTTGAAGAAGCCGCTAAAAAAGATGAAAATGTTGAGAAATATATTGAAGGCAAGACGATTCGTAAAGTGATCGTTATTCCTAACAAGATTGTCAACATCGTTGTCGGTTAGTTAAGAAGATTTAAAAGAAGCAGCCAGGAAATTTCTTGGCTGCTTTTTGTTATCCCATAAAAATAACCGTTTATTCCGATTGGTGGAATAAGCGGTTATTAAAATTCTGAAATTAAAATGGTTCTTGTCTTAATTTGTAATTGTTACTGCATCAATTCACTGGCAGAACTATCGCGATAATTCTTATCCCATAAGAACTCGGTCAATATCTTGTTAACTGCCATGTTGTTGTTATGAAGCGCACTATGTTGAGCTTTTGGCCCAAAGGCTTCAAATGTTTGATAAAAGCTCACGTGATCTCTTAAAACATATCCCAACGAAAGGGCAGATGCATTGGTGACAACGCCGTCCGAGTTGGAACCGTCACCAAGGTTCCCATAAATATTCAGGACTCTGGCCTGTTTTGGAAAGTTGCGTTTAAGCCTGTAAAGCATTTGGTATTCGGGATGAATAATCTTCGGCTTTCCAGTCGGCAGAATTCTGTTTTTATTAGGCGCATCGTCCCAAAGCTGCATGAGTGGACCCGAAGTCGGCTGGTTTGATTTGTGATTATCCATGATCCCATCATAAGGACCGGCAATCACACAAACTTTATTGGTTCTCGGCAGAGACTTCTGGTTGCCGTTTAACAAATTATAGTAGATAACGGCGTAGGCACCCATGGAATGGCCGACAAAGTTCAACTCATTGACGTGATACTTTTGTTTAAGCAACTTGCAGACTTTGGTCAGCCAACGGGCATACTGAACTTCACCAGCTCGGTTATTATCCATTCTGACCATGATAATGGGATTGACCATCCATGGTTTGACAGTTCCGGTAACTGCAAGCTTGCCGCTGGAACGAACACGGATAATCATCCGTCTGGATGCTGCACCGCTAATTTCAGCAGCCGAAATCATGTCTTTTTCTGAACGCAGAGTCGCACCCCAGCCGTGAACAAAAATAGTAGGGGTACTTGAATTGACATATTTGGCTTTCAGCTGTTGCTGATTACGCTGGGTCTGACAAATATTCCAACCGAAACCCAAGATTATGAGTCCACCTATTAAAAAGTAAAGTATTCGCAAAATTCTTGAGCGCCGATAATTTATCAACTAACTGACCGCCTTACACGAGAATTCTTGATTTTTCGTTTAGCGTAGCCATATAACAACGAGAGTGCAAAGGAGATAATAACAGCTAAAACAGTTTCCATAATCGCACTGTCGTATCCAGCCTCATCGATGATATCAATGACGGCCTTGTGCAAATACATGATTCCCAGTGTTTGCTGACCAAGTAATTGAACCGGTTTGATCATGAACTGGGGCATGAACTTACAGAAATAATAGCTGGCACTAAAGACAACTAAACAAATGATGATTGGGATAAATGTAATGTAAGAAACACGAGAAATGGCAATATGGTGATATGATGCGTGAATGATCTTTGACTTGAGATAGAATGCAAAGTTGAATCGATCCATATGCTGCATCCAGAATAACCATACCGTCAGCATCGTCGCTGGAATGATAATCCACAAGTCTTTAACAAATTGCTGGATCTTATGGAAGTAAAGGTAGCCGAACAACATGAAGAACATTGCAATAAAGGCTACATCAAAGTCCCATGGAATATATTTATAGGATAAGAAGTAAATATGTTTATAACTGGTGGAGACGATCAACGAAATAAACGCAACGATGATCTGTGCTTCCCGGTTTTTAACATATGTAATGACAATTGATGTAAATACCAAAGCCAACAGGTATACGTTAATGTACCAAAAGACACTTAAGTAATGGTTAAGGGTTCGACCACCATAGAAGAGCCGGGCGAAGTAGAAGATGGTGTATGACCAGCTTTCACCACGGATAAAGTGTGATAGAAGAATCAAAAAGCCACCGCAAATCACATATGACGTCAGCAGCGGGAAAATCCGTTTCTTAAAGAATCCCAGCCAATTATTATTAATAATTGGTTTTAAGAAAAAGCCCCCCATAATGAAGAATATTGGCATATGCCACCAATATAGAAAATGGAACATGGTTCCGTGTCGTGTCATGGCGTGACCAAATACAACGGCGACAATTCCGACCGCTTTGGCGACGTCAATCCACTCGATTCGTTTTTTACTCACAAGCTTTTCACCTCGAAAATTATTAAGACCACATATAAAAATATTCTAGTGCATTTAGGGCATCCATGACAATACTTTTTCATTACATCGTAAGAAAACCTCTGATGCTTAAGTAATTTTTAATATATGAGGGGGTTATTGCTATTCACTTTCAACTTGATTAAAATAAAACGAGTGTTTATGTATACGAAAGTAGGAGCAACCATGATTAATAATAAAGACCGGTCCGAAAAATCTCGTGACCAAATGCTTTCCGGTTCAGCCTGGATGACGGCTGGAAGTATTTTAAGCCGCTTTTTGGGTGCCGTTTATATCATTCCCTGGGGTATTTGGTTTGGAAATTACTTTTTCAGAGCAAATGCTCTCTATGGATTGGGATATAACATTTACAGTTTCTTCCTGATTGCGGCAATTGCCGGCATTCCATCTGCGATTGCCAAGCAGGTTGCCCATTATAACGCCCTAAATGAGTATGGGGTCGGTGTTCGGCTGTATAAGCGTGGATTGGTTCTTGCCGTCGCAACCGGGGTCATATGCGCCTCAATTCTTTATTTTGGGGCACCATTGATCGATGGCGGAAATCCAGCCGTCATTCCAGTCTTGCATTCGCTTGCGTGGGCAATTCTCATTATTCCCACAATGAGTTTAACCCGTGGCTATTTTCAAGGGTATCAGCAAATGGCGCCCTCAGCGATTTCACAATTTGTTGAACAGTTGGCCCGAGTTGCTTATATGCTGTTGACGGCTTTTATCATCATGCGACTGCTTCATGGCAGCTGGGTTCATGCTGTGGCTCAGTCAACCTTTGCCGCGTTTATCGGGGCGGTGGCCGGATTGGCAACGTTGGGCGTTTACTACCTCAGACGTCGTGAGGACTTTCGCCACTTGGTACGCAATAGCGACAATCAAATTCATGTTGAAGCAAAGCAATTATATCAGGAAATTATTGCCCAGGCGGTCCCGTTTATTATTTTGGGTGCCGGGATTACAATTTTTATGTTGATTGACCAATTTACATTTTTCAAAATTATGAAGATGGCAACCAATTACAACTACACGACGTTGTCCGATCTTTACGCAATGTTTGCGGTTAACTCAAATAAATTGATTATGATTACTGTTTCGCTGTCATCGGCATTAGCCATTACCGCTGTGCCAATGTTATCCGAAGCTTTGACCAATGGTGACAAGACTGAAATCCGCAAGCAGAACTCAAATGTTTTGGGATTGTTTATGTTTGTAATGATTCCGGCAGCACTTGGGATGGCAGCCATCGCCGGTCCCTTAAACCGGGTGTTCTATGGAACCAGTCATCAAGCACTGGGCGCCAATATCTTGACGTTTTCGTCAATTATTTCAATTCCGATGGGGATGTTTGTGGTTATCTCGGCCGTTATGCAGGGATTATCTCAAAACAGACGGGCAGTGAGGTTCTTTGCGGTTGGAACGGTCGTTAAATTCATTTTGCAGTGGCCATGTACGTATTTCTTAGGATCTTTTGGTCCGTTGTTGTCGACAGGAATTGGATTAACCGTTGCGAACTGGCTGATCTTAAGATATATGAATCGTCACTTTGGCTTTGAAAAACATATGCTCGACATTGGTTTTCGAAAAATCACCAAATATTCCTTGTTTATGTATGTCATCGCGTTAATCACAGTCTATGGGTTAAACTTCATTGTTCAATTAGTTGGCAACCCATTTGGACGGACCGTCAGTCTGATTGTGACATTGGTTGCGGTTGGCATTGGCGGATTGGTTTATATCTATCTGGCATTAAAGAGCCGGATTGCTGATATGATTCTTGGACCGCGCAGTGTTAAGCTTCGTCGGCTGCTTAAAATCGAATAAAAAACATCCCTCACAATTGCGATTGTGGGGGATGTTTGTATTATCCAATAAACTTATTCAGCTTGATTTTTGTGCATGAATTTAGGTAGTGATTCACTTATCTGATGGGGCATGACAACGTATTGTTTCTCGGCTAGTTTATCTGCAATTGCACTATGAGAATAAACAGCTGCCAAGACGGCCTTCGGTGTGTCTTTAAATTGAGCCGTGAACCCACCAACCATTCCGGCGAGGGTGTCGCCCATGCCGCCGGTGGCCTGTGCGGGAGTGCCACCGGTATTTTCGTAAATGGTGTCATTTGCATAGACTTGAGTTCGATGAGATTTTACAACCACAATGGCGTTCAGTTGTTTAGCGACTGCTTGATTGTTTTCTGGTGATTGGTCGGCAATCTTAATACCTGAAACTCTTTGCCATTCCATTTGATGAGGTGTCAAAATGTTTAAAGAATCCGTTGGCAACTTCATATTGTTAGCTGCAACCAATGTTAGTGCAGAGCCGTCAATGACTAACTTTTGGCCCTTTGAAACGATTTCGAATACTTTTGTCAGCATATCAAATGCATGATTATCGGTTCCCAATCCGGGGCCGATAACAATGACATCCGCTGCTTTAATGATCGGCTCAGCCTGATCAAATTTGTTCCAGTCGACAAACATCGCTTCCGGAAGCCAATCGTGCAGGCTGGCTTGGTTACTGGGATCAGTCACCGTGGTTACCAGGCCGGCACCGGAATAGACCGCTGCCAATGATGCCATGATGATTGCACCACCAAAGTTTTGGCTGCCGCCAATTAAGACGATTTTGCCGTAAGTGCCCTTAAAACTGTCTGCCGGGCGCTTTCTGATAACATCTTTTAAAATACTTTTTGTAATTTTCTTAACTTCTACCATAGTCAGATCTCCTATCAAAATCTGTTTTCACGTTAATTATAGCATTTCGGCTCTGGTCGGATTAGAAACGTGATGCCCATTGTGTGATAAAATTGACTTATATGAAATGAACAGGAGCGAGATAAATGACAGTTGATTGGAAAAAGCAAGCTCAAGATTATAAAGCTGATTATCTGAAGGACTTAAAAGAGTTAATCAGTATCAACAGTGTTCGAGACGATGAACATAAAACGGATGAGTATCCTTTGGGTGAAGGCCCAACCAAAGCAATGCTGAAGTTCTTATCATTTGGTGAACGTGATGGATTTACCACGAAGAATATTGATAATATTGTGGGTTATATCGAATATGGATCAGGTGATCAGACAATGGCGATGCAGGCACATGCTGATGTGATGCCTGCAGGTGATGGCTGGGAGACCGACCCATTTGAAATGGTCGAAAAAGACGGCAACGTATTTGGCCGTGGGACTTCAGATGATAAAGGCCCTGCATTGGCTGCCTACTATGGCTTGAAAATGCTCAAGGATAATGGTGTGACACCAAACATGAAAATTCGCTTGATTATCGGGACTGATGAAGAAAGCGATTGGACAGGGATGAAACACTACTTTGAAGTTGAACCTGAACCAACCTTTGGCTTTTCACCCGACGCTGAATTTCCACTAATTAATGGTGAAAAGGGTAATGTCACATATGTGACAACCTTTGGCCATTCAAACGGATCAAATTATACTTTAAGAAAGTTTGATTCCGGCTTGCGTCCAAATATGGTTCCAGGCAATGCCGATGCTTTGGTTGAAGCAAGTGACAACGAAAAATTTGTCGATGCATTTACCGCATTCTTGGATCATAATCCGGTTGCCGGGGATGTTAAAGCGACTGGCAACGGAATTGCGCTTCACATTACCGGAAAAGCCGCTCATGCGATGGAACCTAAGAACGGGGTCAATGCAGGAACCTACATGGCCAAATTCTTAAATGAATTCCCATTCGAAGGGGCCGCTAAAGACTTTATCGCTTATCTTGCCGAAGACCTTCATGACGATTCCCGAGCTACCAAAATTGGGGCTGATCATGTGGATGATGTCATGGGTGATGTTACGATGAATGTTGGAATTATGAAGTTCGATACGCATAATGGCGGTAGTGTTAACACCAATTTCCGATATCCAAAGGGCACTGATGATAAAGAAATCTTAGGTCATTTGCAAAAAGCTGCCGGCAAACATGATGGGGAAGTTAAGCAAATCAATAATATGGGTCCCCACTATGTTGACCCAAGTGATCCAATTGTCAGCACGCTGATGCACGTTTATCAAGAGCAGACAGGTGATACGAAGTCCAAGCCGGAAGTTGTCGGTGGTGGAACTTATGCCCGTCTGATGAAGCGTGGCGTTGCATTTGGTGCTTTATTCCCAAACGCCAAAGATACGATGCATCAAGCAAACGAATTTCAACCAATCGAAGATTTGATCAAGGCAATGGCAATTTATGGCCAGTCAATTTATGAATTGACGGCCAAGTAAAGACATTTGAGGTGGTTCCCATGCTGAATTTTAATTATTCAAATATTTTAGTTGGGATTGATGGATCAAAGACTGCAGCTAAAGCTGTTAAAAAGGCAATCTCGATTGCAGAGCATAATCATGCAAAGCTGACGATTGTCGCAGTTATCAACGACCGAGAAATTTTAGGTGTTGCAAAATCAGCATTAATCGGCTTTGGTAACGCCAATCAATCGACAATTGACGATGTAAAATCACGATTTCAGCGACTGGTCCACAAGTATGAATTAATGGCAGAAGATCATGGCTTGGAAGTCAACGCATATGTCACTTCCGGTGATCCGAAAAATCAGTTGGCTCATGACATTGTTGATGACCAGGGGATTGACGCGATTGTTGTTGGCGCGACAGGTGCCAATTTCGTTGATCGGATGACGATGGGGTCCACAGCTTCATTTGTGATTTCTCAGGCGCCATGTGATGTATTTGTCGTTCATCGCGACTAAGTTCTTAATATGATAATGATTGGTTCAACAAAAAAGCGGGATAACAGTGCAACTTTAAAAGCTGCGTGTTATCCCGCTTTATTAATCTCATCAATTATTGCTGCTGGTTAGAATGGTTCTTCCTTGGGTTGTTGACAATTAATGCCCAGATACCTGGAATGATATAAATAATGCTTCCCAGTAAGGCCAGGACAATCAAAACGATCGGCCAGACATAAGCATTATTCTTATGGAGATTCTTGATAGCAAACGCTGCGATTATTTGTTGAATCAGATAAATGACGGTAAAAATTCCAAACGCTATCCAGAATGTTGATGACTTTCTAAAGCTGGGTTCACTGTAGAAAATCATAATAAAGCCCAGCCCAACTAGGATAATGGAAATTAACCACCAGATGTTCCAGCCGGCAGTTTGAGCTCCGGATAGATGATGCGGCTTGGATTGATTCATTTTGACACTCCTTTTATCGAATAATTATTAAAATTCTAGCAGTCGATCGATGGGGAAGTCAAATTCGATTTGCATATCAGTATCCAAAGAAGTTATAATTTTTGAAGCGAGTCATTAAGAAATGATAATTTCGAAGGGTGAGGTTCGTTCATGATTGATATAGTATTCAGTGATAGTTTTGCGACGACATTAAGACAGTATTATCAGCAAAAACAGATGATGCATGATGTTCTGTCACTGCCGTTGTACTTGAGCTTGGGGGATATCAGCCAGCGAACTTTTCTAGAGAGTCGAAAGACGGTTTATAAAATCCAATATGCCCATACGAACGAATCTGAAGCGCTGACTTCTCAATCCGTCCACAAAATAAAGAAGGCAATGCACAATTTGGATCTTGCGCTGGAAAGGGATGAACCCCTTCGAATCTGGTGGAGTGATAAAGCAGACGATTACTGTGGCTTTCTTTGGCTGTGTGATTATCTGGTGGACTTTGATGTGGTCACCACGTCTGTTCATGTTCCCATGGTGTTTTCGACGCTGGGGGACGAGTTACTGACAATTACCGGACTCGGTGACTTGAGTGAGTCAGGGATTGATAAACTTCAGTTATTCAGCTTTGAGTCGGCTTTACCCAAAACTGAGCGGGATGCTTATCATTACTACTGGGCACAGCTGCGTGGGGAAAACAATCCCGTTCGAACAATCATCAACGGCTTGGCCGTCAGTCAATCCATTGATTTTTACGACCGCTTTATTTTTGCAAATTTAAGTCAGCGTCGCTTTCGGGATATTATTCGTGTCATTGGTGAAACGGTTGGTAATTATCCGTTTGCTCCAACCTGGTGGTATCGACACCGAATCGATTACTTGGTATCAAAGGGGACGATTGATTTTAAGCCAAGTGAACCAACTTTTGATGAATCCAGTGACGGAAAAATTAAATTAAATATGTCAAACCGTTGAGTATTAGGTGTTCAAGACACAACATTCAGCGTTGAATAAACAAAAAACAACTGGAATGTGAGTATTTACTCATGTCCAGTTGCTTTGTTTATAATGCTTGACTTTTTGGTTGACGAATTTTGGCGAGGGCGTCATCGATTTGGCCTAAAACGATATCAACATTTTTTTGATCGGAAAGATCATATTTTTGCAGATCAATTTTAATCTTAGGACTAACGTCGTATTCCTGGAACCATTTCTTGTAGGCAGCCCACATCTTGAAGTAATATTCTTGCAAGCCTGGATTGTCGTCAAATTGCTCGTAGTCGCGGCCGCGTTTCTTGATCCGGTGTTTGATCGTATCGAAATCACTATCGGCATAGACTAACAAATCTGGCGCCTTTTTAGGCAGTTCGTTCAGTTCGCTCATCATATTGTCCAACAATTTTAAATAGACTGACAGTTCAGTGTCGGTTATGTTTCCCTGGGCGTTATTTTCGCGGGTAAATAAGGCATCTTCGTAGATTGAACGGTCTAAAACATTGTTGTCATCGCTTAAAGCCTGTTTGATCATTGAAAAACGTTTGTTTAAAAAATAGATTTGAAGTAAAAATCCATATTGCTTGGGATTGGAGTAGTAAAGTGGTAGAACTGGATTATCGCCAACTGGTTCAAAGAAAGCTTTGGTTCCTAAATGTTTTGCGATTTTTCCGGTTAAGGTCGTCTTGCCGACACCAATCATTCCTGCAGTTATTATCACCATGGTTGCCCCTCTTATTCATAAAATTACAATATCTAGTGTACCACAAAATGTGGTAACACAATATATATAATCTCCACATTCGGCGGTTAAATATAGATATACACTCCCTATTAAGTAGTACAATAGAATTAATAAGTTAAATGGAGGGAATTCGATGTATAAAGCGGTTGTGTTTTTTGACTTAGATGGGACACTTTTTGACAATGAAAAAAACGTGTCTGACGAAAATGTCGCAGCTATCAATGAATTACGCGAAAACAATATTTTACCAGTTATTTCCACTGGCAGAAATATTTTTGAAATTCAATACGTGATTGATGCTACCGGAATTGATTCATTAGTAAGTGCCAACGGAAGTTACGTTCAATATAAAGGCAAAAAATTAAAAGCTGAACAGATTAGTGATGACGTGATTGAAGAAGTGTTAGCCTTTGCCAAGGAGCAGGGCGATGTCATCGCGTTCTACAATAACAAAGAGTTTGCATTGACTGCAGAAAACGACATGACCAAGGTTAACTATCGATTACTTCGATTGACACCTCATGTTGACCCTGAGTTCTATAAGAACAATGAGGTGAACTTCTTGAATGTCTTTAATTATGATAAGGACAAGCTCTATCAAGACAAATTTAAAGGTGAATTATCACTTGTTAGAAATAACCCCCGTTGTTTGGATACCATGAAGTGGGGCGTTTCGAAACAGACTGGGATTCAGGCTTTGATGAAGAAACTTGATTTGGGGGACATTCCTTCATATGCGTTCGGTGACCAAATGAATGATCTTCAAATGTTTGCCGAAGTTAAATTCCCAATTGCCATGGGGAATGGAGTTCCCGAAGTTAAAGAAAAGGCTTCGTTTGTAACTAAATCAAATATTAACGGCGGAATTGTTAATGGGTTGCGTCATTACGGACTCATTAAATAATTCTGATACTAAAAAATACCATTCAGACAAAAATAATTTTGTCTGAATGGTATTTTTGTTTAACGTTATTTACTAAGCCATTTGAGCTTTAATGTTTGCAAGAGTCATTTCTGAGGTGTCGGCAAAGTTAATGTCGGCAGCTTTGAGGATGTTCTTATCACCAATTCCAATTGAAGTCTCGCCAGCAGCGTTGATTGATTGAACACCAGCGGCAGCATCTTCAACACCGATGCATTGTTCCGGCTTCAAATTGATTAATTCAGCACCCTTGAGGTAGATTTCAGGATCCGGTTTACCTTTGCTTAAAGTCTTTGGATCAACAATCTTTGGGAAGTAGTCGGTTAAATTTAACTTTTGAAGAACCTTTGGGGCATTTTTAGAAGCAGATGCCAATGACAGCAGGTAACCACCATTCTTGATTTCATCCAGGAATGCTTTAATTCCCGGTAAGATGTTATCAGGGGTCATTTGGTCAACCAGCTTTAAGTAGTTGGTGTTCTTTTCAGTTGCCAAAGCAACTTTTTGGTCTTCAGTGTACTTGTCTTGAAGATTACCTGCCTTCAAGATCATTTCCAATGAATCCATTCGGCTGATGCCTTTCAATCCGTCTTCCAATTCTTTAGACCAAGGGGCACCGACTTTGTCGGCAACTTGACGCCAAGCTTTACTGTGAAATACTGAAGTATCGGTGATGACACCGTCTAAATCAAATACAAATCCTTTAATATCAGAAAATTTTGCCATTATGATTCACTCCTCATTATTTATAAGTAATTGTAGACATTTTGTTCTTTTTAAGAGAATAACCTTTTTTAGCAACGCTGATATGAACATCGGCATCGGCAGTCACATCAATTCGGTGATGACCGATCACGAAGTTGTAATGAACGCCTTGGTAGGTTTCTTTAAATGAAATCTTCTTCCAGGTTGATGGCAAGTGGGGATTGATTGTGACTTCGTTGGTGTCAAATCGAACACCACCGTAGCACTTGGTTTCAATCTGAAGAGTTGCACCCATGACACCAAGATGAATTCCTTCAGCGGTCGTTCCACCTTGAATATCATAATAATCAGAGAATAGTGCTGTTGAGAATAACTGCCATGATTGATCCATGTTGCCGTCAATTTGATCAAGAACCGAATAAACAATTCTTGAAAGGGTGGAACCATGGGTTGTCCGATCAAGGTAGAATCTCAAGTTGCTAGTGAAGAAGTTGGCAGGCAGCTTGTATCCCAAACGATTGATAACTTCCTGGACTTCATCAAATGGTAATTCGTAGTAGGCCATCAATGTATCGGCTTGCTTAGCGACTTGATAAGCATCTGGTGATTTACCTTCACCTTTAAGCAGACGATCAATTCGTGAAATATCACCATACTTCTTGCGGTAGGCGTCAAAGTTCAATTTCGACAGGTTGAAGTAGCCTGAGAATTGCCCAATGATACCTTCTTCGTTAATATCCAAACGAAGCTTATGGTCAATGTCTTGCATCTTGTTAAGCAGGTCTTTGTCGAAGTCGGCTTTTTCACTGGCTTTTTGAACGACGTCACTATTTTCTTTTGAAACCAGCGTATTCACTTTATCAAACAACCAGGAAACCATGATGTTGGTATAAGCATTGTTTGTTAAACCATGGTCATTTGAGTTTGGATACTCTTCATGGAACTCATCAGGGCCCATGACATGATGAATATCGTAGCGGTCAGCTGATTGATCGTAATCGGTCATGCTGACCCAGAACTTACAGATGGAAAGGAGCATTTCCAATCCATATTGATCCATGAATTCCTGGTCACCGGTAATGTGGACATAATTGATAATGTCATAGGCAACTGAAATTGAAACGTGTCGCTGCAAGCGGCTGTTGTCCGGATCCCATTCACCACTGACAGGATTTAAATGAACGAACTGCGATTGTTCATCACCGTACATTCCTGACTGCCAAGGATACATTGAACCTTGCTTGTCCTCAGATTTGGCGTACTTTCTGGCTTCGCCAATTCGCTTGTAGCGATACAACAGACACTGCTTGGCAATTGCCGGGTAGTGGATTGCATAAAACGGCAGGTCGAAAGTAACATCCCAGAAGATGTGACCACGATAAGCTTCACCGTGGAGGCCACGAGCACCAACCGAGGCGTCCAACTTTCCGGATGCCAATGCGGCACTTGTAACCAGCATATGGAAGATATTAACTCTGGTCAGCTTTTGACTGGTCAAATCGTTATCAATGATAATATCGGAGTGCTGCCAAACATTGTTCCAGAACTTTTTACTATCTGAAAGGGTATCTTCAAATGATGAGTGATCAAGTTCTGTTTGGGCTTGAGCTTCCAAACCGTCATTCTGGTCTTTTGAAGTAAAGACGGTGACATTCTTCTCAAATTCATATGCTTTTCCAGGTTCAGCGTTGATGCTTAAAGTTTGTTCAACTTTTCCATCTTTCGTTGATGTTTCAATTAATTTCTTTGTATCATAATCTTTACTGCTGAGCTTTGAATTGATGACGAACTGAACGTGTGATGTCTTAGTCTGTCCGGTCATTGAAACTTGGTTGTCGTGAGCGGCCATGCCAATAACATCGATGTGATGCTGATCAAAGTCCTGGTACCGTTCAACGTTTCCGTTGATGACGTTGCCGTCAATTCCGGCATAAATCTGTAAACTGCCTGAGAAATTGATTGGCTTTAATTCGTATTTGATGGCATAACGATGCCAGTTAGTCATATTAGCTGTTTTGGTTGCCCGAACTTGAAGAATATGTCCGGTTGAAAGTTGGATATGCAGGGTAGTTGTCAAAGTTCCCGTCTTTAAATCAAGACTTCGATAAATGTCTTGGATATCGGCTTTTTTAATTGTAAATGGTAATTGATGATCAACACCAAAACTAATGTACTGCGCATTGGGCAGGTTGACCAAGTCTTCATTTACAACATCACGACCATTAATGTTAGTCGTTAATTGGTTGTAAACACCGGCAACGTACATGCCGGGGTAATTATCTTTGTCTGCGTGCGATTCAACATAGGCACCACGCAGGCCAAAGTAACCATTTCCAATGGTCAACAGTGCTTCTTGACCATAATTTCTTTTTCCGGCATATTCACCGTAGTAGTCCAAATGCCACTTGAGATACTCTTCTTTTTCAGCAACGGCTTTTTCAAGGCCAACTTCCTTAATTTTTTGCAAGTTGACAACCGGAATGTTCATCATGTTGGCAATGGCAAGACCAATGTCAATCTTTTGATGGTTGATTCCGATAATCGTATCGGAAAACTCGTAGTTCAAAGAATTTTCAATAATTGCGGCATCAATCGGCAGGCCGGTTAAGGCCGCTTTAATGTTTTCAAGATTATCGCCAATTGAAAATTTGGGGTTATATGTGATCATAAACTTTCGAAACGGTGGTCGGTTGGAATCTTCTGAGTAATTCAGTTCCATGACCCCATCGCGAGCCCTAATAGCAAACGTTCTCATAACAAAACCTCTTCTCAATTTTTGGAAAATAAATAATTCGTTCACATATATAATTCTAGCCCACACAGTCCGCAATCGCAATAAATTGCCGTTTTGAATACATACACGGGCATTTCAAGGCGATTACTTTTGCTGCTTCAGCAAGTCTCTGATTTCTGAAAGTAGTACTTCTTTGTTATCAATAGCAGGCTGGGCTGGTTGCTTTTTGATGACTTTGTTGATCATTTTGATTAGCAAGAAAACCACGAACGCGACAATTAGAAAATTGATCAGCGAGTTGATAAATGCTCCGTATTTGAATGTGGCGCCACCAACTTTAAATGCTAAATTTGAGAGATCCATTTTCCCCAAAAAGATGCCGATTAAAGGGTTGATCAGATTATTTGTCAGGGATGTCACGATCCCTGTAAACGCGCCACCAATAATGACCCCAACTGCCAGGTCGATTACATTTCCGCGAGCGATGAAAGCCTTAAATTCTTTTAACATGTGATTAATCTCCTTTCGATCCGTTAATGTTTGTCGTTATCAATTATTATATCGATTCTAAAGATCAGATTACAAACTGTAACTTTACCAATTGAGACGTGAATTTGAAGGCCAAAGTATGATAGTATGAAATAAGAAATTTTACAGGAGAATTCATTTGAAAAAGAGCAGATTATTCTTGATCGTTGGCGGTGTCTTATTGGTACTGGCACTGGCATTTTACATAACAAAATCATGGCAAATGTCTGTGTTGCCGTTTGCGTTAATTTGGTTAATCGCGATTATTTTAATTCGGTTAATTTTAACGCCGCTGGTTGTGATGATTGTCCGTTCGCACGACCAGAAAAAAGAACTGCGGGAACAAGCAGACCGTCAAAACAAAAATGTTAAATAATTTAGTTGATCGAAGGGAAATTGCATGAAGAAGGATTGGCTTCAAAAAATTGTTATATCGGCCGGATTTGCTGTACTGGCGTTGATGGGTACAGGAGCCGCTACAACTCAACAAGTTCAAGCGAAAACATCCAATGTTTCAGATTCAAAGCAACAGTTGGTTGATATTGTACTGCGGCCGAAAAGCCAAAAGTCGCTTCATAAATTTGTTTACAATTCAGTTGATCCAACTTCATCGAGTTATCGAAAATTTGTAACATCATCGACGTTTTCCAAGCAGTTCGGTCAAAGTTCAAAACAGGTTCATGCGCTTCAATCATATCTGAAAAAGCACCACTTGAAGACGACAACATACAAGGGAAACTTGGTGATGGCGGTTCAAGGTTCCACTAAGAATATTGAAAAGGCGTTTAAGGTCAATTTGGTCAATGTGAATAATGGTGAGGTCAAGTATCAAAAGGCCAACCGGAATCCCAAGTTGCCGAAAAAACTGTCAAAAAGTGTCTATACGGTGTTTGGCTTGTCGAATTATTCATTGTTTGCTTCATCCAAAAACCAGTTTCAACCGTCTTCGCTGCATACAAAGCTGACAAACTCTTCAATCGCCAGCACAACTAAGAAATATTCACCAACACGGTTCGTCCGTCGGTACAACCTACAGTCGCTGTATGATAATGGGGCGACTGGCCGAAGTAAGACAATCGGGATTATTTCATTTGCCAATTTCCATCCAAACGATGTTTATCGTTACTGGGATGACGAGGGAATTAACGTTAAATCCAATCGGCTGAGCGTTTATCGGACCAATCATTATAAGGGTAGCTGGGATGGCTATGATGAAACAACCATCGATGTTGAACAGGCAGGGGCGATTGCTCCCGGGAGCAACATTCGGACGTATATTGCCAAACCCAATATTACGGGAATGGTTAATTCAATTGCTGCCGCCGTCGGTCAAAATGTCGCAGATACACTGTCCTTAAGCTGGGGACAAAGTGAAGCCCAAGTCGCTTATGAAATGAAACAGGGAATTACACCCAAAAAGTATAATCAGATTATGAATTTGTTGTTTGAACAAGCCGCTGCTCAAGGGATGAGCGTGTTCACTGCAACTGGTGATAATGGTGCTTATGACGGCATTACCACCGGTCTGACATCCGGATTATCGGTTGATACACCATCAAACTCGCCATATGTGACGTCCGTTGGCGGAACGACCCTTCCCAAAACATACACTGTCAATAAGAAAAAAGTGTCCATTAAACAAGAGCGTGCCTGGGGCGCGGACTTTCTGTATCCAAACTATAAACACCAACGTTTCTTCGGCAACTTGGACATGCTTCAAAGCTTTTTTGCCGGTGGTGGCGGTGGATTCAGCAAGTATAATTCCGTCCCGAGTTATCAAAAGGGTGTCAGTGGTGTAGGAACTTATGCCGCAACCGATTTGTGGAAGTTTAAATATGGTCGGCCAGTCTTGCTTAAAAAGCCGGTTAACAAAACCGGCAAGGCCAGTGGCCGGAATTTGCCGGATGTTTCAGCGAATGCCGATCCTAACACCGGTTATAGTATGTTTATTACGCCTAAGAATAATCGTAATTCCAAAGGTCAGTGGCTGATCACCGGTGGAACCAGCGTGGTTGCACCTCAAATGGCAGCGGCCAGCGTTTTAATGTCTGATTTCAACACCAATGGCCGATTAGGCTTCTGGAATCCTCAAATTTATCGTTTTGCTAAACGGTCAACTTCGCCGTTTAATCCCTTGGACAGTCGAACCAACAATACAAACCTGTATTACACAGGCCAGCCTGGGAAGATTTATAATCAGGCAACCGGGCTGGGAACCATTGATTTCACCGCTTTGAACAAAGCATTTAATAATTAAGGAGACCATGTATGGCAGATGAAAGAAAGTTAACATTCGGCGATTACTTTGAACGGCTGATGATTTTTGTTGGTCTGATCGTGTTGGTCGGATCAGTCCAGCTTCCCGTCATGTTCATTGCTCGGGGAAAATTGTCTTCCGTAGGGAATTATGCAGTCGCTGCCGTTTATTTATTAGGATTTTTGGTTGCCATCTGGCTTGCGCAGTTGGCCTATCGAAAATATGGCCGACGGCAGATGAAAAAGGTCACTTGGTCAGACATTAAGCTAATTGTGATTGCCTGGGTAGGCTTCATTTTACTGGAATTTGTATTAGGCAATCTTAACAAGCTTTTATACCATGTGACTCAAACGGATAATAATCAAGCAATT
The DNA here is from genome assembly GCF_009739535.1 of Lentilactobacillus kefiri. Classification (GTDB taxonomy): domain Bacteria; phylum Bacillota; class Bacilli; order Lactobacillales; family Lactobacillaceae; genus Lentilactobacillus; species Lentilactobacillus kefiri. The sequence goes on along the minus strand of NZ_CP029971.1, from coordinate 2,228,077 downwards.
CAGACAATTCTGACCAGTAATCATTTAACACTGGTTTTAATGGCTTTTACAGCAATCTTCTGTTCACCAATTCTGGAGGAAACTATTTTTCGGGGTTACTTGATTACCGCATTTTTTAAATCCTCAAGCAAATGGCTGCCAATTGTTATCAGTGGTTTCGCTTTTGCATTTCCTCACATGGATCCAAATCCCGCTCGGTTCAATATCATCAGTTTTTTGACCTATGCCATTTTAGGCGGTGTCTTGGCCTATTTGTATGTGTCAACTAAAAATTTGAAGGTGTCAATTGGGCTGCATTTTTTGAATAATTTGGTTGCTGTTGGCGCGATGGTTTTATCAGTTTTTTATATGTAATTTATTTAAGGGGTGTCAATAATGGGATTTTCTGTCAAGTTAATGAATGATGTTTCAGATGGTGTAAAGGGTAAGCGAAATTTAATTACCGATGTTGCCGGCGTCAAAGTTGGTCAGGTAACCATTGATCAGGACGATGTTCATAGTGGGGTTACTGCAATTGTTCCTCATCCCGGAAATGTTTTCAGGCATAAAGTTCCAGCCGCATCCTGCGTCATTAACGGGTTTGGGAAAAGTGTCGGGTTGGTGCAAATCGATGAACTTGGAACTATCGAAACCCCGATTGTTTTAACGAATACATTTGCGGTCGGAACTGCCATTAATGCGCTTACCAAGCAAATGTTGGCTCAGAATCCAGAAATTGGTGACACTACCAGCACAGTTAACCCAATTGTGATGGAATGTAATGATGGTGATGTATCCAATATTCGTAAAATGGCGATTAGTGAACAAAACGTGACTGATGCGTTAACAGCTGCCGGTCAGACTTTCGACGAGGGCGCCGTTGGCGGTGGCCGTGGGATGATGTGCTACGACTTAAAAGGCGGCATTGGTTCTTCTTCCAGAATCGTCACGGTTGATGAGAAGCATCAGTATACTGTCGGCGCGCTGGTTATGACCAATTATGGTTATTTAACCGATTTTATCGTCAACGGGGCGCCGGTTGGGGCACCGTTGGCCAAAATGCTCGCTGAAGATAAGAAAAAAGAAGAAAAGGGTTCGATTATTACAATATTGGCCACCGATGCGCCGCTAAATTCCCGACAATTAAAGCGGATGGCTAAACGGGCGACGGTTGGAATTAATCGGACCGGTGGCTATATCGGCAACGGTAGTGGCGAAATTGTCCTGGCATTCTCAACTGCCAACCAGGTGGCACATTTTGAGCAAACCGAATTTGATACCGTAACGCGGTTCAATGATAATCAGATTGATCTGTTTTTCCGAGCAACGGCAGCGGTCGTTGATGAATCAGTTTTGAGCTCGATGATTCATGCTGAATCGGTTGTTGACCGCAAGGGACGTCTTCGGTTGAATTTAGTTGATGCATGCAAGAAGTTGTCGTCACAGCATTCGGAATATACGGAAATGTTGGAAAAGGCTTTGTCGCAGCTCGGGGTAACTTTATGAATGAAAAAGTCATTTTAAACGCTGAAAATATTCGTCAGCTTGATTGGGGCGCCATTAATGGCTGTGAGGCTGCAAGTTTATTGGAAGGACTTCATTATCAACACCATGCTCGCCAGTTGAATTACGGTGAATTTTTACTTCAAATGCCGATTAGTTCGGATGCCAATCCTTACCATGGATTTGGCGGTTCACCGTTTAAAAATCAACCCGGAAATTTTGAAGCTATTTTTACCAGACCATTAGTTTGGTGGGGCTCATCATATGGCCATTTAACTGAACTTTCCGGCGCGGATCCCGACTGGCTTTATTGCAGTGTCCGTCAAGGTGATCCGGTTTTAGTATTTGTCACGATTCACTTTGAAGCCCCTGAATGGGACGAGTATCCATTTGGGCGGGTTCCAGCGAACAACCATGCCGTCCTTTTAGATGGTGTTGACACCCATCAGGTTCATGTGAGTGATCCAATTGACGGTCAGTACTGGTTGTCTAAGGCGACTTTCGAACAGATATACAATGCCCGACGAATGGCAATCCAAATTAATAAGTAAAGTTCACATCAAAATCGCATATTAGTACAGGCTTTCTGAAATTAATATTAGAAAAAGCCTGTTTTTTTTATACCCTGTTTGTAAAATTAAGTTAGAAATTTAAAAAGCCATTTGTGATAGACTTTTGAGTGTTGAAATCAAAAGAAAGGCTGATCACAAATGACCTATACTCATCTTACCATAGACGAACTCACTACAATTTATTCCTTTTGGAAGCTCAATAAAAAGGCTTACCGAGTAGCACCAGCACTCCACCGGAGTGCTGAAACCGTTTATCGCATCTATCGTTTTCTTGACGCTGGTGGTACGCTTATTGATTACCAACAACATTATCGACGGCACAAACAACATTGTGGGCGTAAGCCCATTCAACTAGCCCCTGATGAACTGGTTTATATCCAAGCCAAAATTCAAGCGGGGTGGCAACCAGATACAATTATTAATCGCCACGAACGTTCTTTTAGCTGCGGCGTACGAACCCTATATCGCATTTTCAAACATGATGCTTTTGGCTTGTTCGCCAAAGATTTACCCATGCATGGTCAGCGTCACCCTAATGGGTACGTTGAACGACGAGGAAAAGCTGGGCAATTGGGCAGAGATTTAAAAACCCGTTATCAGGACTATCCTAATTTTAAACGAGAATTCGGTCATTTAGAAGGCGACACGGTTCAAGGCAAAAACCATCAGGGTGCCGTAACCACACTGGTTGAACGGCAGACCAAGGTCGCAATTGTTTTGAATTCACATACCAAGTCATCACAAAACGTCAATCGTAGTTTAGCAGCCTGGTTGACGAAGCTGCCACGCCACTTGTTTAAGTCCATCACGTTTGATAATGGTAAGGAGTTCGCCGGTTGGCGAACGATTGCTAACCAGTTTGATTTAAATATTTACTTTGCCGCTGTAGGAGCACCCAATCAACGTGGGTTGAATGAAAACACCAACAACTTACTTCGTAAGGATGGGTTGCACCATGATCTCATCATGGACCAGCTATCAGATGAATTTGTCCAGGCTGTTGCTAGTCGACGGAACCATATTCCCAGAAAAAGTCTCAATTATCAAACACCACTTGAGGCATTCGTAAATCAAATCACTGATGAGCAGCTAAAATTTCTAACTTAATTTGACATTTGAAGATACATTTATGCTAAATTAGAATTAAGATTCTTTTGTTAATACTTTTACATATTTTATGGGAGGCTTATATCATGCATTTATCTCGTGGAGTGGCTGCACTTGCTGGGGTTGCAAGCATCGCACTTGTCTTATCAGGCTGTGGCCAAAATTCTGGTCAACAGAAGAAGACAATTACGACTTCTGCAGATACAGAGTTGACAACGGTTGATCCATCAAAAACGACCGCTGTTGGAACTTTTAATGTTTTGAATAACGTTGATGAAGGTTTGGTTCGTTTGGGCAAGGACAGTAAGGTTGAACCCGGAATTGCAACGGACTGGACCGTTTCAAAGGACGGCAAGACCTATACCTACAATCTTCGTAAGGGCGCTAAATGGAGTAATGGTGATCCGGTAACGGCCCAGAATTTCGTCTATTCATGGCAGCGGACTTTGAATCCAAAGACCGCATCACAATATGGTTATCTGTTCTCAGGCATCAAGAATGCCGACAAGATTCAAAACAAGAAAGCAAAGGTTTCAACGTTGGGAATTAAAGCCGACGGCAAATATAAACTGACTGTCAAACTTGAGCAACGCATTCCTTACTTTAACTTATTGATGGGATTCCCAGTGTTCTTCCCACAGGATTCAAATGCTGTTAAGAAATTCGGTAATGATTACGGAACTTCATCCAAGACCCAGGTTTATAACGGTCCATTTACATTAACCAAATGGACAGGAACAAATAATACTTGGACTCTTAAGAAGAATAAAGATTATTGGGATAAGAAGCAGGTTAAGTTGGATAACATTAACTTCAAGGTCCAACCAGACACTTCAACGTCATTGAACTTGTACAACCAAGGTAAACTTGATATGGCCCAATTATCAGCTACTCAAGCTAAACAAATGGGTAACAAGAAAGATTTGATTTCTCGTAAGCAATCTTCAAATTACTACATTGCAGTTAACCAAAAAAGCAAAGTCTTCAAGAATTTGAAGATTCGTCAAGCAATGTCAATGATCATTAATCGGAAGGTCTTGGCCAACAAGGTTATGGGTGGCGGTGCCATCAATAATAAGAGCTTTGTTTCAGAAGGATTGGCTGTTTCACCTAAGAATGGCACTGACTTCACCAAAGACACGACTGTTCCCGCTTCAATGGACTACAACCCAACCAAAGCTAAACAGCTGTTTAAGCAGGGTCTCCAAGAAGTTGGTCGGACATCACTTCATTTCACTTTGTTGAACTCAGATGGCAGCGATCAAAAGCAGTTGAGTGAGTATCTCCAAAGCGCTTTACAAAAGCTTCCTGGACTTAAAGTTACACTGAATAATATTCCAGGACGGGCAATTCTTTCACGTCAAGCCAGCGGCCAATTTACCGTCACTGTTGCCAACTGGTTTGCCGACTTCTCCGATCCAATCACATTCTTAAATATTTTAACTTACAACAACCCAAGCAACATTTCCGGCTGGAAGAATTCTCAATATGATTCATTGATTAAGGATAGTAATGCAGATGACGGCAGCAACGCCAATGCTCGTTGGGATGATATGGTCAAGGCACAAAATATTGCTTTGAAAGACCAAGCCATTATTCCACTTTATCAATCCGGTGAAAAATGGATGGTTAATTCCAAAGTTAAGGGAATTGTTTACAACACTGCCGGTGCCAACTACAATTTCAAGGAAGCATATGTTAAATAAATCATTGGGAGTGACGTTGATTGGAACCCGTTATTAAGCACATTGATTTCAAGGAAGCCGCGGTTCCTCTAAAGAGGCCGTTTAAAACGGCTTTAAGGACAGTGACGACGGCTCAAACATTAATCGTCAAGGTGACTGACAGTAATGGTCGGATCGGTTATGGTGAAGCTGCACCGACTCCGGTTATTACCGGTGATACACTGCCGAGTATTGAAGAGGCTGTTGGTCATATTATCGGTCGCAAGATTATTGGGAAAAGACTTGCGGATTCTGAAGATATTAAGTCCACAATTGAAGAGTCGATGGTTCATAACTCCAGTCCCAAAGCGGCTTTGAATATTGCCGTTAACGATTTACTGGCCCAATCATACGGGGTTCCGCTTTACCAGCTGCTGGGCGGCCATTCTGATAAGATCACGACAGATTATACTGTGAGTGTCGGATCAATTGATGACATGATTAATCAGGCAAAGGATCTCATCGCCAAAGGCTTCACAACTTTGAAAATTAAAGTTGGCGATGATTCCGAGCAAGCCGATCTTGACAAAATTGTTGCCATCAGAGGGGCTGTTGGGCCTGAAATAAAGATTCGCCTGGATGCCAATCAAGGCTGGCACCCGAAACAAGCTGTTGCGGTGATTAATCGAATGCAGGATTTGAATCTCAATATTCAATTGGTTGAACAGCCAGTTAAGGCAGTGGATTTTGAGGGCATGGCATATGTGACTCACCACACAACAACCATGATTATGGCTGATGAAAGTATCTTTTCCGTTGCGGATGCCGCAAGGATTATCGCAATGGGTGGCTGCGATATTATCAACCTTAAGTTGATGAAGGCCGGTGGCATTGACAACGCCTTAAAAATCAACACGTTGGCAGAGGCTGCCCGCATTCCATGCATGGTTGGCAGCATGATTGAGTCGTCGGTTTCAGTGACTGCGGCAGCACATTTGGCCGCGGCTAAACGCAACATTAAATATGTTGATCTGGATGCCTCGATGATGTTTACCGACAACCCTGTGAAGGGTGGAATCATCAATAAACGGAATGAAATTACTTTTCCAGCGTTATCTGGATTAGGATTTGAATAGGAATGGATCGTACTGAAATGACTCAGTGCGATCCATTTTGTATCCTAATTCAACGTCTTGCTGGCTAAAGGACTATAATATATGTATACTAAAAATTATTAATGATAAACAAAAATCGAATGGAGGTGCTCAGATGGAAACAAGACGTATAAAAGTACCAGTTGCAACTATCTGGAAATCTAAAAAATCACCAAGGAAGGTTGATAAGCCTGCTTTGGATGGCGATGTTAAAAAGTGGGTTGAACAAATGAGTGACAAGGATTCAATTGCTTTGTCAGACGATGATTTGTTGGAAACCCAAGCATTGTTTAACGATGAGGTCATCATTGACCACTTTGATGGTGACTGGGCTAAAGTGTATGTCCCAAGTCAGCGCGATGATTCTGACTCAAGAGGTTATCCCGGCTGGGTACCGACAAAACTATTAAGTGACAGTCAGATCAGTTATCCACCAATCACCTCGATTGTCAGAATTGCTGTTCGAACCGCAAAGCTGTTTGATGAAGATAAAAAGCCAATTCTGGAGATGAGTTTGGGAACGGTTTTACCTCAAATTGGCATTGACGGAGATTACATCGAAGTTGAGACACCAATTGGAAAGGGCTTTATTGAAAAATCAGCTGCGACACTTCCGTTTGTGGGGGCTAACGCTGGTGAAACAATGGTCCAAATGGCCCGCCAGTTTCTTGGAGAGCGATATCTTTGGGGTGGCACAAGCTCATATGGGTTTGACTGTTCCGGATTTGTTTACACACTTCACCGAGTTCTTGGGTTCGATATTCCTCGGGATGCTGATGACCAACAGGAAAACGGTCTGCCATTAGCGCCGGAAGAGATTCAACCTGGCGATCTGGTTTACTTTGCTTATGATCACGGCACCGGTTATGTTCACCATGTTGGCATGTATATTGGCAATGGTGAAATGATTGAATCCCGAACACCTGGTGCAAAAGTGGATATTGCGAAATTGACAGAACCTAAATTTTCCTCAGAGTTCGCTGGATTCAGGAGATATTGGCGATGAAAAATGATCTGGCTGATAAAATTGAGCCGATTTTTTCAGATGTCCAATTTAATTATGGCTTGCTGATTCGGATGAATGGCCAAACATTGGTTGAACACAGAAGTAGGGCGTCGTTTCCATCGGCTTCCTTGATTAAGCTGGCAATATTGGCCGATATTTTAGATAGTCACATTCAATTGGACCAAATGATTCCTGTTCATGAAGATCAATTAGTTGGCGGTGCTGGGGTGCTGCAACTCCTTCAACCACGCGACTGGAAATTACGAGATTTGTTAGCGTTAATGATTAGTGATTCTGACAATTCGGCAACAAACGTTGTGATTTCATTCATTGGTATGGAACACGTTCAAAATTATCTTAAAAGTAATGGCTTCGAACAAACCAAGCTCAACCGTTATCTGATGGACGGGCGTTCATTGGCCCTTGGCATTGATAATTTCACCAGTGCAGAAGAGAGCTTGAGGCTTCTGGATTCGGTTTTGAGCCATGGTGCAACCATTGCTTCATGGTTTAAGGACCAACAATTTCGTTATAAATTGCCAGGTAATTTTGATGAATCAAATGAGAAGGTTGTTGTATACAATAAGACTGGCGAAGGGTATTTAATTGACCATGATGTTGCAAAAGTTGTATATAACAATAAAGCGGTTGACGTTGGACTGCTGACATCTGGTTCAAACCATCGAATGGATACACTTCACATTTTTAATCAGGTTGGCCAAACATTATTGGACTGGCTTAAAATGGAATAAAGTAACTTCATTTAGGATTAAACGTTTATTAATATGAAAGGGCTGAAACATCATTTACAGATGTTTCAGCCCTTTTTTGTATATGGCAAGATGCGTCTTGTTTGGTTATAATTTGTAAATCATTTTGAGAGCTTCCTCAATTTTGTCATCATCAACTTTACCGTTATTAGCCAAACATTTTCGAATGTTTTCGGCAACCACGAGGCCCATCACTTTATCGAGGCTGGATCTCACAGCCATTAATTGAACCATGGTTTCCTGACAGGATTTATCGTCGTCCATCATTTTTAAGATACCGCGAATTTGTCCTTCGGTTCGTTTCAAGCGGTTGGTAATTTTCGGATCACACGCCATGGGTATTCCTCCTTAATGGATAATCCGTTCAGGATATGCTGCGCTGTAAGTTAAGAATGCACCATCCAAGTTCTTAACGTTAAAGCCGTCATTTTTCAAAATTCGTTCTGCAATATAACTTCGCTGACCACTTCGACAGCTGACAATAATTTGCTTGTCTTTGGGAATTGTGTTCAAGTGATCTCTGAGCGAATCAAGTGGGATATTGACCGCATTTGGCAGTCGGCCGTCTCGACTTAGTTCTTCTGGCGTTCGGACGTCGATAAGATAATCACCGTTTCTAACTGCTTCATCTACTTGATCAAATTGAATATTTTCGGATAATCCCTCAAGCAAATTTTCGCCAGCGTAACCAATCATATTGACGGGATCTTTGGCTGAACCAAAAGGTGGGGCGTAACTTAGTTCAAATTCCGGCAGATTGGTAATCTTCATTTTTGATTTGATTGCAACCGCCAAGACATCGATCCGTTTATCCACACTGTTTTTTCCAACTGCCTGGGCACCGTATAATTGGCCGGTCTTTGAATCGAACATGACTTTCAGCGAAAGTGGGGTTCCACCAGGAAAATATCCCGCGTGACTTGAATTCGTTGTATGAACGGTCATGAAGTCGATGCCGGTTGATTGAAGCTGTTTTGCGTTCAATCCAGTTGCTGCAGCACCGAGATCAAAGGTGCGAACAATGGCAGTTCCAATGCCGCCTTTATTGCGTCTGTTGATTCCCATAATGACATCGGCGACCTGCCGACCTTGGCGGTTCGCAGGCGATGCCAGGGGGATTGATACGAGTTGGTTGGTGATCAAATCTTTAACCAGGATTGCGTCGCCAACAGCGTAAATATCTTGCTCAGATGTTTGGTAATGGTCATCGACAATGATTCCACCACGATCACCGGTCTTAATGCCAACTTTTTGAATGAGTGATGTATCCGGGCGGACACCAACTGCCAAGATGACGATATCAGCACTGACAACCGTATCATCACTGAGAGTTAACTGATCATTATTAATTTGTTTAACCCGGGTGTTTAACTTAACGTCAACTTTGTGTTCGGCCAGTTCTTTTTCAACAATTCCAGCCATTTCAAAATCTAAAAACGGCAGCACATGGTCACCCGCCTCAATTAAAGTGGTTTTGATTCCGCGGTTGGTCAGATTTTCAACGGCTTCGACACCGATTGATCCGGCGCCAATGACAGCCGCTGTTGCAGGATGGCTTTCAAGACGATTCATAATCTTATCAACATCGGGAATGTTTCTTAAGGTAAAGACATTGTTCGCCTTGGAAAGGCCAGTAATCTCTGGGATAACTGCTTTTGATCCTGGAGATAAGATGAGTTTATCATAGTCCAGAGTGTCTTGACTGCCGTCGTGGTTGACTGTTACCTGATGCTTTGCGGGGTTAATATCAGTGACTTCTGTGTTTGGTCTGACGTCAATTCTAAACCGTTGATTCAACTGTTCCGGACTTTCAACAATTAAATCATTACGATCACTGATTTCGCCAGAAAGGTAGTAGGGTAAGCCACAATTTGCAAAGGAAACGTAGGGACCTTTATCCAGTACAACAATTTCCGTGTCTTCGGACAATCTTCTTAAACGGGTAGCCGCAGACATTCCGCCTGCGACGCCACCAACAATTACGACTTTCATCAGATATCCTCCTATCTTCTAACCGGGCCGTTCCATGCATTCATTCCGCCCTTAACGTTAATGACATTATAACCTGCTTTGGCAAGTAATTTTGCGGCTCGTATGCTTCGGGCGCCGGACCGGCAGATTAAATACCATGGTTGGTGCTTGGCTTGAGCACTAATTTGTTGCGCCAATTTAGATAGTGGCATGTTGACTGCTGATGGGATATGACCGGTTTTGTACTCAAAATCTTCTCGAACATCAATCACCGTCGGATTGTGCTTTAGTTCGTCTTGAAGCTCATTAGTTGTCACTGATTTTACTTTTGAAAATAACATTCAAATTCTCCTTTTTATACCCCTGGGGGTATCTACTATCAAGTAGAATACCGTAAATTTTGAGCTTTGTAAACATGGGACACAAAAAAAGCATCGCCTAATCGCGATGTTTTTGGATGATGTGTTTATTGAATGTTAAAGATGTGATTCGTTATATGAATCTAATTTGGTTTCGATTGTCGACATTGTCTGAGAGCAGGCTTCCTTTTCTTCAGGGGTTAGTCCCAAAATGTCAAAACAGCTGTTAACCCGTTCAAAAACATTGTCACGCTTATTCTTAGCGTCATCAGTCAATTCGATGATCACTGTTCGTTCATCGGATTCACTGCGGCTGCGAGTGATCCAACCGTGGCTTTCGAGCCGCTTTAATAACGGCGTTAAAGTACCACTGTCCAAGTGGAGGTATTCGCCCAATTGTTTGACTGACAGTGGGGCATATTGCCACAGTGTCAGCATCGCAATATACTGTGGATAGGTTAAATCAAATGGTTTAAGGGCTTGTTGGTAAAAGTGATTAAACTTTTTATTTGCTGTGTACACTTGGAAACATAGTTGTTGATCCAAGCGAATTGGTTTAGTTTTAGGCATAATATTAACTCCTGTATGTTTGCAAGTGACCGCCACCGTTTTTGCACGGCACGGACTAGTCGATTCATTTCAAATTCTTTATGTTATTATTGTAATGTATTCACAATTAAAAGCAAGACAAACGTGTGAGGTCAATTTAATTGTAAACAATTAATTTGATGACAAAGGGGATTATGACGTATGAAAATTGGTAAATTAAGATTTAGCACATGGTTATTTTGGATCACAATTGTTTCGATGGTCGGGTACATTGGTTATTACGGCTATTGGTTTATGAAAGGTCAGCCAAAATTTCATGGTCAAATGTTACTGCTGGTGGAAGTCTTTATTGGGATCTTGATTGCCAGCCTGCCATTTTTGATTGAGAAGCTGGGAAACTTTTATTTTCCACAAATTGAATTGGTCTTCTTCTATATTTTCTTATACATGTCGATTTTCCTTGGATCCGGTCTTCAATTTTACGGCGTGACCTTTTGGGATAAGTACGAACATGTCTTATCAGCCATGATGCTTGCTGGCTTGGGCTTTTCTATTTTCCAAGGGTTGCTCAGTGCAAGAGACAATGTTTCTAATAAGCCATTTTTGATGAGCCTATTTGCATTCGCCTTCGGTACCACTTGCGGGGTTTTCTGGGAACTTTACGAATTTACCGCTGATGGTTTAGGCGGCCTCAACCTTCAAAGATATGAAGAAGCCGGAAGATTATTAGTTGGCCGGGCTGCTTTGATGGATACGATGACGGATCTGATCGCTGATTTAACAGGGGCATTTTTGATGGCTCTGATTGGATATCTCATGATGAAACAGGATCCAAGTTCAAGTCGGTACCTGGTATTTAAATCAAAACGACAAAACTTCTTTTCAAGTTACTACTTTTAGTGTAAAATAATATATGTTGTTGCCCTCGTGGCGGAACTGGCAGACGCGCAGCGTTCAGGTCGCTGTTTGAGCAATCAAGTACAGGTTCGAATCCTGCCGAGGGCATAACACAATAAAGAAGCACCTCAATCCATTAGGAACAATGGACTGAGGTGCTTCTTTTATACTGCTCTAATTTATCTTAATCATTCATTCTAATTAGAAGAATTTTCAGATCCAAACTTGTTATAAAGTTTGTCAAAGTTAATGGTTCCCAAACCGGTTGCCTGGTTGTAAAGCTTGCCCGGTTGACCCGTGTAGTATAAGTTGTTGTTATTGTCTGCGTCATCAAGAACTGTAAATGGTGAATCAGTTTCGGCAGCAAACTTATAAATTTGTGGATTCCAGAAACCTAATGGGGTATCGCGGCCACTGTTCATGACAGCATTTGCAGCTGCCATTTGTGGGGCGACGAAACTTGTTCCGCCATTGACACTCCAGGACTTAATTGGATGATTGGTTAACTTCTTGGTCTTTTTGTCATACGAAAGATTATTACCTGATACGTAGGTTGCATAACCAGTCAGATTGTCAGCATTCGCTGAGACATCTGGTAAGTTACGACCGCCAGCGGTACCTGTGATAATTCTTGGATTCTTTTGGATTAGGAAGCCGCCTTTGACGTATTTAAGAAGTTCAATGGCTCTGAATGTGTTAACACCAGGAACACCTAATTGATATCTTGGGGTTGGGTTTAACAAGGAGAAGCCGCCACCGCTTCCGGCATATATGGATGGCTTGGATTCCGGCTTGCTGTAAGTGTCACCCCAGGCCCGTTCTTTATTAACGGTGACGAGTTTGCCATCGATAATCTTAGTGTACGGAAGGGTGGTGCCACCGGTAATCACTTGGTAAGGCGAAGTTGAAAAGACATGGTTAAAGTCTTTCATTGCCAATTCTCTTGGGCCATAGTCACCACTTGCTTTGAACACGGTAATTCCTTGAACGGCAGCCTGCTCCAACATCACATTGAAAGCATCACTATAATCGGACATTGAGGAACTTGAATTCTGCTCCCAGTTGCTTGGTAGTTCCACATTGGGGCCAAAGCTGGTTGTCAGTTGTTTATCACGGTTATCGGAAATTGCTTTCATAAAAGTTGTGTAGTAAGTGGATGTTGAGGAGGTCTTCTGGTCAAGCGAAAGGCCAACGTAAGCATCAATATTGGCATCCGGGGCAACTGAAGCAGATTGGTTAACGTCCAATGTTGCTTCCATTTGTGGGGCACTAACACCCAGTGTCAGCATAAGGTCACCGGTCTTGTGACCGTCAACTGTGTAGATTTTGTTAATCCGGTTGGGATTGTCGTTAACGCCAACTTGATCTAAGTATGTTAAAACATCATCTTTTTTGAAATCAGAAAGGGTGATAATTCCAATTCGCTGACCTTGACCGGTTAATCCTTTGGCATACAAATTATTCAGCTGATACCGATCGGCGAATTTTAATGCACCATACTTTTTAGAAAACGAGGTCTTACTCAGATCTGTATTTGGTGATGTCGGGGCCTTTGGAATTGATGGGTTCAAACTTGATTTGGTCTTTTTTGTTTTAGGCTTCTTTGCATAAACCCCAATCACACTGATTACCTTATCGGATAGCTTGGCAGGAAACTTTATCTTAGTCCGATATTGCTTTGAACCGATCTTGGTGCTTTTGGCATCAAACGCTTTAATCAGGTTGGCTCGGCTACCCCATACTTTTAATGCTAAATTTCCGGGATAAACCGCGGATTTCAAATGATATTTGGCAAGGTAGTTACTGAAATCACTGATTTCTGACTGACTTCTACCAAATTTGTCTGCAACCTGATCCGGTGTCAGATATTTATGAAAATTCGATGATGTCGGATCGACGGTATCATATGTGTAATCGGTCAATTGGGATTCACTTTGAGGCTTAAATGCGATATTTGCCACAACCGTATTTGAACCCTTTACTGATGGCAGCTTAAATGATGCTGCTTTGGAACTGATCGTTGAACTTCCCAAAAGAACGATTATTCCGCTCAATAATCCTAAGGTTATTCTGTTTCCCCTCATACATGCCACTTCTTTCTTGCAATATTTATACATAAATTATAACGCTATTTGAATCAAAACCTGCTTTAGTGCCTTACTTTGAAAAAATCACGCTGTTAATGCCAAATACATTCATCACGTACAAAATAAGGATAACTGAGTTGGTGATTGCTGAAAAAACGATCAGGTCATATCTAAGGGTCGTGTGATAGATACTAAAGCTCCAGCCACTGTTATATTTTTTGCCTTTGTAGGTGAATGAAACGATTATCAAAAACAGGCTTAAAATTCCTTGGATAATCATGCCGATAATATAGATAAAGGAATTGCCATAGGAATATTGAAATAGGTATAAACCGACACAGAAAGCGTCAATTAAGATTGTTATGAATGGGATAGGAATCAGCTCTTTTCATTTTAATATCCCCATTATATCAAACCGCACAATTCGGGGGTCGGTAGGGGGTTGATGATGGATAACGATCGCTGCACTGACGGCTAAAAATCATTTGATTATATCCCTAAACTTATTAATTGCTTTTTGATTATAAACGTTGCATTATAGTGGTGTAGACAAGTAATGGTTCCGCTTACATGAAAGGGTGATTGGTATGTATAAAAACATTTTAGTTCCGTTGGACGGAAGTAAGAATTCACAACTTGCTTTAGAGGAAGCATGCAAGTTGGCAAAGCAATTCGACTCTACAATTCATTTGGTAACAGTTATTAATAACACCAATTTCTATTATGGAGCTGGAGCTGCCGGCATGCCGCCTCGTATGTATGACGACCAGCGTGACATTGCTGAGAACATTATTAATGCAGCAAAGAAATATGCCGATTCACAAGGCGTTAAGTACGAGAGCTCCATTGATACTGGAAACCCTAAGAATATCATTGCTCATGTATATCCAGACGAGCATGATGTTGATTTGATTGTCATTGGTAAATCCGGTGTCGATGCGATCAACCGGGTATTGATTGGTTCAACCACTGCATTCGTTGTACGTAATTCAACAACCAAGGTTTTAGTTGTTAATACCAAAGGCTAAAGTCAATAAAAAAATGGTTCAGCGTTATCTGGGAAGGTAACGTTGAACCATTTTTTATTCATCAATTAAATTTTATCAGAAATCTTGTATGGCTTCTGAATGGCATTCTTTTCATTATCATGACTGATAATATCGTCCGCCATAAAAATATCAAAGTTTTTATTGTCGACGCCATGAACGACGAGGACATTTTTGTTATGTTCTTTTTCTTTGTATATTTGAGCGGTCTTTACCGCCTCGTTATGATCATGAAAGTTGCCAATTGAATCTCCTGGGTTGAAAAATACGATTTCATCCATTTGTATCTCTCCCTTCAATACATTTGTATCTCTAAAACAAGTATAACTTAAAATAATGGTAAAACAAAATTCGAAAATGTTTTATTTTCAGTTGAGTCGCTGTTTTTTAAGAAAGTTTTATACTACTGGTAGCAAGGGTGTTAATCTGATAAAATATAAACCGTTATTGATTTTAAGACTAACCAAGAAGATTTTATAAAAGGGGTATAGGATATGTGCGGATTTGTTGGTTACGTTAACCAAAAAGATGTTCCAGAAGGTACCATTAACAGCATGGCTGATAGGATCAAGCATCGTGGCCCCGACGACGAAGCTTATTTTTCAGACGACAATGTTTCAATGGGCTTTCGACGACTTTCAATCATTGACTTGGCACATGGCCGTCAGCCGATGTTCAACGCTGACCAGACTAAAGTACTGACTTTTAATGGTGAAATTTACAATTACAAAGAAATTCGTGAAGAACTTCGCGATTTGGGTTATGAGTTTAAGACGGATGTTGATTCAGAAGTTCTTGTTTATGGATATGAAGAATGGGGTCCAGCATTGTTGGATAAGCTCCGTGGAATGTTTGCCTTCGTTATCTACGACAAGAAGAAAAATGAAGTCTTTGGTGCCCGTGACCACTTTGGAATCAAGCCGCTTTATTACTACGATGATGGCGATACTTTCCTTTGGGGATCAGAAATTAAAGCTTTCTTGGAACATCCAAACTTTAATAAGGAATTGAATCTCCGCTTATTGCCAATTCATTTGAGCTTTGAGTTTATTCCATCCAGAGAAACAATGTTCAAACATGTCTACAAATTATTGCCTGGACAATACTTCCTGCACAAGAACGGAAAAACCGAAACCCATCGTTATTACAAATTTAATTATGATCACATTGATAATAGTCAAACCATTAAGGGCGATGCCGATAAGATTGGCAAGCTGGTAGATGATTCTGTTAAGGCCCATATGATTGCCGATGTTGAAGTTGGAAGCTTCTTATCCAGTGGAATTGATTCCAGCTACGTTCTTAATGAGGCAGCCAAATTAAAGCCAATTCAATCATTTTCAATTGGTTTTCATCACTCCAAATATAGTGAGTTGGCTTGGTCAACCGAGTTTGCCAAGACGATTAACCAAAAGAACACCCCAATTTACATGAACGGGGATGACTACTTCAACTTCCTGCCAACAATGATGTACTACATGGATGAGCCACTTTCAAATCCAGCGGCAATTCAGTTGTACTACTTGTCAAAAGACACTTCCAAACATGTCAAAGTTGCGTTATCCGGTGAAGGTGCCGATGAATTCTTCGGTGGCTATAACACCTATTTGGAAGCTATTCCGTTTGACCGTTACCAAAAGTACGTGCCAAAGCCGGTTCGTAAGGGCCTGGCAGCCGTTGCAAAGCGCTTGCCTCGATTCCATGGGAAACGGTTCCTGGTTCGTGGTGCCCAGCCGCTTAGCGAACGCTATTACCGAGTTAACTACGTCTTTAACTATGACGACCGGAACAAAGTGTTGAAGGATCCATCAATCAACGTTGATTCTGGTGCATACACCAAGCACATCTTTGATGACGTTAAGGGCAAAGATGAAATGACCCAAATGGAATACTTTGATATCAACACTTGGCTGCCATTTGATATTTTGCACAAGGCTGATCGAATGAGTATGTGTAACTCACTTGAAGTTCGGGTTCCATTCGTTGATAAGGAAGTTGCCAAGTTTGCCGAAACGATGCCTGTCAAAACGCGGATTACGCCAAACGAAACCAAAATTGCATTACGGACATCTGCTGAGCGAGAGATGCCTAAGAAGACGGCTCTTAAAGAGAAGCTTGGATTCCCATCACCAATTGCCAGCTGGATTAATGATCCAAAATATCACGAACGGATTGTGAAAGCATTCCATTCAGATACTGGTAAAAAGTTCTTCAACACCCATGAACTTGATCGATTGTTGAAAGAACATGCTGAAGGTAAATCCAACATGCAAAAGATCTTCACAATTTACACATTTATCCTTTGGTACCAGGTTTACTTCCCAGAAGATACAACTGAGGACACAATTAAACTGGTTCATCGGACACAAATTTAGAAATATGCAGAGAATGGAAGGTGCACAAATTGGCACAAATTACTGTTGCTGAGGTTGTCTTATTACTCAAAGAACATAATTTATTGATTGAAAGTCAATTTAGCAGCTCAACCCATCATTTTGATCAGATTGCATATAATTCTAAGCTCGTAGTTGATAACTGTTTGTTTTTCTGCAAAGGAAACTTTAAACCGGCTTATCTGGATGATGCCCAAACGCATGGTGCCACTGCTTATATGTCTGAAAAGGCTTATAGCAATGCCAAAATTCCAGGTTTTATCGTTAAGAATATCCAAAAAGCAATGTCGCTCGTAAGTGCGGCATTTTTTGGGTTTCCACAAGATAAATTGCCGACCATTGCATATACCGGTACCAAGGGCAAAACAACTTCAGCTTACTTTACCAAAGCCATTCTGGATCAAACCTATGATCGAAAAGTTGCTTTATCTTCAACCATCAATACGGTTGTCGGACCAACAAGTAAAGACGTTGTTAAATCGAATTTAACAACGCCGGAATCATTGGATTTATTTACCAACATGCATAAAGCGGTTGAAAATGGGATGAGTCATCTTGTGATGGAAGTATCGTCACAAGCCTATAAAAAGAACCGGGTATACGGTTTACATTACGACGTCGGGGTTTTCCTGAACATTTCACCTGATCATATCGGTCGAAATGAACACCCAACTTTTGCCGACTACCTGCACTGTAAAGAACAATTGCTGGTTAATTCGGATGCCTGTGTGTTTAACGCTGACGGCACCCATCTGACCGATATCTATTACACCGCCAAGGCAACGACTCAGCCAGAAAATATTTACATTTATGGCCGACAGCGTGAAGGTCAGGAAACCGAATATCCAATCGATTTTCTCTATCATTCCATAGAAGATTCATTAACAGAAAATGAGATTCAAATTACTGCCAATACTGAAAAAGCCAAGAAACTTCACATTGACGGTGCTTATCACATTGCAATCCCTGGTGACTATAACGAAGGCAACGCAGTGGCTGCCGCCATTACCAGTGCTTTGATGGGAGCCAAGCCGAGTGAAATTGAATATGGCTTGTCCAATACAACTGTTCCGGGACGAATGGAAATCTATCAAACCAAGGACCATGGAACCATTTACGTTGACTATGCCCATAATTATGGCAGTCTGCATTCCGTACTCGACTTTCTTAAGAGCCAAGCACCCAAGAGTAAGGTAACAGTAATTACCGGAAGTACCGGTGATAAGGGGATTGATCGTCGTGAGGGCCTTGGCAAGGCAATTAACGAGTCAGCGGATCAGGCTTATTTAACAACTGATGATCCTGCGACGGAAGATCCTAAAAAGATTGCCGAAGAGATTGCCCAACATATTGATCCAACGCAAGTCGCTACCAGCTACATTGCCGATCGTAAACAAGCGATTACGAAAGCCGTTACGGAAAGCAAGAAGGGCGATTTGGTCGTCGTTGCCGGCAAAGGGCATGACGAATATCAAAAGATTAACGGCAAAAATGTGCCTTACGAAGGCGATGCCGCTATTGTTAAAAATCTCGTGAAAGGACTTTAAAAATGGAAAAAGAGAAGCTTGATTTTACGCCCGTTTTATTGGGAAGTGATTTTAATGCGTATGGGATGGCCAGAAGCCTATACGAAGTTTATGGCAAGCCGGTTAAGGCATTTGCCCAAACCCAGTTGGCACCAACCAGATTTACAAGAATCGTTGATTTGGAATTAATTCCAGGCTTTAGTGAAGATCCTGTCTGGATTAATACCATGAAAAAGATTAAGCAGCGTTATGCCGATCACAAAGAGCCGGTGATTTTGATTGGCTGTGGGGATGGATACGCTGAACTTATTTCAAAGCATAAGAAAGAATTGGAAGATGTCTTCATCTGCCCATACGTTGACTATGATTTGATTAAAAAATTAAACGATAAAGAGAACTTTTACAAGATGTGTGACAAATATGATTTGCCATATCCTAAGACCAAGATCATTTCAAAGGCAATGTACGAGTCTGGAGATCCAATTGAACAGCCATTTGGCTATCCGGTTGCCCTCAAGCCTGCCAACAGTGTTGAATGGCTGGATATTCACTTTGAGGGTCGTAAGAAAGCCTTTATTATTAAGAGTGAAGCCGAGTTTAAGGATATTGTCGCCAAAAGTTATGACAACGGATATACGTCTGATTTTATTCTTCAAGACTTTATCCCGGGTGACGACAGTAATATGCGGACATTGAACGTGTATGTCGATAAGAACCATAAAGTTAAGTTAATGTGTCTCGGCCATCCATTGCTTGAAGATCCTGCACCTGCTGCAATTGGTAATTATGTTGCCATCATTCCCGATTTCAATCAGGATATTTATAATCGGGTTCAAAAGTTCTTGGAAGAAATTAATTTCCATGGTTATGCCAACTTTGATATTAAATTCGATCATCGGGATAACTCTTACAAATTGTTTGAAATTAACCTCAGAACCGGCCGGAGCAGTTTCTTTGTCACTCTGAACGGACATAAATTGGCTGACTGGGTTGTTCAAGATTATGCGTTTGATTCATTGAAGGACAAGCCGACTGTCTATGCAAACAAAGATAAAAGCCAGTATTTCCTCTGGTTAGGGGTTACACCAAAGATTTTTGAAAAGTATGCCAAGGATAACGATGCCAAGAAGCAGGCCATGGAAATGATCAGCGAAGGTCGTTATGGTGATACATTCTGGTATGCCAAGGACAAAAACATCAAACGCTTTGCATTATACAAGTGGATGATGCACAATTATGCCAAGAGCTTTAATAGGTATTTTGTCGAAAAATAAGGACTGATTTAAGTGAAAAATTTCTTTACAATCATTGGGGGAATGGGTACCGAAGCGACCGAAACCTTTGTGCATATTCTCAACGAACGAACCCATGCAACAAATGACCAGGAGTATTTGAATTATATATTGGTTAATCATTCAACTGTTCCTGATCGGACTGATTACATTTTAGATCATTCGAAGCCAAATCCATTTACGCCTTTGGCTGAAGATATTCAGCAGCAGAGTGCGCTGAATCCAGACTTCTTTGCGATTCCATGCAACACTGCGCATTATTTCTACGATGATTTACAGAATCTGACTGACATTCCGATTTTGAACATGCCAAAAGAAACCGTAGCTGCGATCAAGGATTATGCGCCCAATGCAAAACGGGTGGGCCTCATCGCAACCAAGGGGACATTGCACGATAAAATTTATGATAATGAAATCACTAACGCCGGCTATGAATTGGTTAAGCCCACGGAGAAGATTGCTGATCAAACGATGTCTCTCATCTACGATGACATTAAGGCTAAAAACTACGTTGACGAAAGCCTGTATCATTTAATCCTTTCTCAAATGGTTGAAAACCTTAAATGTGACATTGTCATTTTGGGATGTACCGAGTTGTCAGTTGCCCAACAACGAGCCTGCAATCATGATTATCCAGTGATTGATGCGCAAACTGTTTTGGCTGACAAGTGTATTGAGTTGGCTAAAAATAATCGAGACAAAAATAAATAGCCAACTAACTTAATAGTTGACTAAGGTTTGGATGTAAATGGCAATTGGAACGGCAACGATTAGAAGCCAGAGAAGCTTGGGACTATAATTAACGTCCTCTTTTCTTCCATAAGCTGTTTCCGTCAGTGCAATCACTCCTAAAGTAATCAGAGCACCAACGATAACCAATAACGGATGACGGTGAAAGGAACGCAGTGCAATGACAACTTGGCTGATAACAATCACCCAATAGAACAGCCTGGCAATCATCATTGAGTCAATCACATGTTTTTTAATTGATCTGGTTAAACCCCAGATATAATTGACTAACAGGATTGCCTAACAGCTGTAGTTCAAAATAATCCACATTCAAATCACCTCTTAAGTTAAGTATCAGTATTTTTACCATAAAAATCAATCTTTTCTAGATTTCTTTACACATTTCAAATCTTTATGACAAAGATAATTTAAAATGATATAATTGTCTTTGCTATGCGGGTATAGTTTAGTGGTAAAACACAAGCTTCCCAAGCTTGCGTCGCGGGTCCGATTCCCGTTACCCGCTTAGTGCTGTTAATTGGCACTATGTTGTGATTAATAACTGTTGACACCAACTGGGTTAACAAGTTATTATACACATTGGACGTTATAAATATTCAGTGATAAAAGAATAGTAGTTGGTTGCTAGATAGTCAGCGATTTCGGGGTAATGGAAGCCGAAATATTTAGTCAGCGAAGCGCGCTTTTTAGAATATTAATTTAATACTTTGAGCGGATATTTTATCAAATAGAGTGGTACCGCGGGTTTACTCGTCTCTTACAATTGTTTATTTTGTAAGAGTTTTTTTGTATATTTATAGATGGAGGGAACATAATGGACTACAAAGCACAGGTTACGAACTCAATTTTAAGTGTCTTAAATGACGAATTATCATCAGCAGAGGTATATGAAAAGCTTGAAAAGCCAAAGACCCTTGCAATGGGTGACTTGGCCTTTCCAGCATTTACCTTGGCAAAGGTCTTTCATAAAGCACCAAATGCGATCGCTGAAGAATTGGTTGCTAAAATTGACCAATCATCTTATGAAAAAGTCGAAGCAAAGGGTGCCTACATCAACTTCTTCTTGGACAAGGGAACATTCAGTAATGAAATCCTGAATGAAGTCTTGGAAGAAGACTCCACATACGGCCAAAATGATAATGGTAAGGGTGGTAATGTTCCAATCGATATGTCATCACCTAACATTGCCAAGCCAATTTCAATGGGTCATTTACGATCAACTGTTATTGGTAACTCAATTGCCAAACTGTTGGTTAAAAACGGTTACCATCCAATCAAGGATAATCATTTAGGTGACTGGGGTACTCAATTTGGTAAGTTGATCGTTGCCTACAAGAAGTGGGGTAATGAAGAAGACGTTAAAAAAGATCCAATTAACAACCTGGTTAAGTATTACGTTAAGTTCCATAAAGAAGATAAGGCTCATCCAGAACTGGATGACGAAGCCCGTGAAACCTTCAAGAAGCTTGAAGACGGCAACAAAGAAGAAGTCTTCCTTTGGAAATGGTTCCGTAAGGTTTCATTGGAATCATTCAACAAGATTTACAAGAAGTTGGGTGTCAGCTTTGACACTTACAATGGTGAAGCCTTCTATAACGACAAAATGGATGAAGGTATCCAAATTCTTAAAGACAAGGGCCTTTTAGTTGAATCTCAAGGTGCCCAAGTTGTAAAGCTTGATAAATACAATTTGAACCCAGCCTTGATTTTGAAGAGTGATGGCGCAACTTTGTACATCACCCGTGATATTGCGACTGCCATTTACCGTGACAGAACCTACAAGCCAGCAATGAACCTCTATGTTGTTGGTGCAGAGCAGACTTATTACTTCAAACAGTTAAAAGCTGTTTTGCTTGAAATGGGTCTCCCATCTGCTGAAAACTTACATCATATTCCATTTGGCTTGATTACCGTTAATGGTAAGAAGCTTTCAACTCGTTCCGGCCGAATTATTTTGTTGGACAAGGTTTTGGATGACGCTATCGATCTTGCCAAGAAACAAATCGAAGCAAAGAACCCTGACTTGCCAAACAAGGATGAGGTTGCCAACGAAGTCGGTGTTGGTGCCATTATCTTCGGTGATTTGAAGAATGAACGAACTAATAACATTGATTTCGTTCTTGAAGACCAATTACGTTTTGAAGGTGAAACCGGTCCTTATGTTCAATACTCACATGCTCGTGCAGAAAGTATCTTGAGAAAAGCCGGCGACATTGATTTGCATAGTGCCGACAAACAGCTTGACGATCCGACTGCTTGGGAAACAATCACTGCTTTGAAAGACTTCCCAGCTGTTGTTGAGAGTGCATGCAAAGACTTTGAACCTTCAGAAGTTGCCAAGTACTCATTAAGACTGGCAAAGGCATTTAACAAGTACTACGCACACTCAAAGATTTTGGTTGAAGATGACCAATTGGCTGCCCGTTTATCACTTGTCAAAGCTGTTTCAATCGTCCTTAAAGAGTCACTTAACTTACTTGGTGTTAAAGCACCGGATGCAATGTAATTTAAGCAACTAACATAAGTCTCGGTAAGCGCAACGCTTGCTGAGGCTTTTTGCTGTTTGATAGTGTTTTTTAAATCCTCGTTAAATTTTCTATCCCATTAAATCGCCACCTTTTCAGATATGATACAATACTGGGGTATTCACAAAAGGAGTATCCGCATGAATAACAATTCAACCAAAACAATTAAACAATCGGCGGGGCATTTTTTTAAACGCTTCAACCGATTTTGTCGAAGGTTTCATCTGGTTAAATGGCTAGTGGTTATCTTTTTGACAATCTCATTAGTCACAAGCACGTATTTGGTTTTCCTGGCTAAAACAGCCCATGTGCAGAATCTGGAGTCATCACTCTCCAAGACCACTGAAATTTTTGATGTTAGTAACAAAAAAGCCGGTGAATTATATGCGCAGAAGGGCACTTATGTCCATTTGAATCAGGTTTCGGCTAATATCCCGAAAGCCGTTTTGTCCACTGAGGATCGAAATTTTTATCACGAATATGGATTCTCGTTTAAAGGAATTGCGCGGGCAATGTTTCTGTTAGTCAAAAATAAGCTTCTTCATCGTGACTATATCAGCGGTGGTGGTAGTACGCTTACTCAACAGCTGGTTAAGAATGCCTATCTTTCTCAAGAACAGACGATGACTCGAAAGCTCAAGGAACTCTTCTTGTCCATTCAGGTTGAAAATGTTTATTCCAAGAATGAAATTTTAACAATGTATTTGAACAATGCCTACTTTGGAAATGGTGTTTGGGGTGTTCAGGATGCTGCCAGAAAATATTTTGGTGAAGACGCCGTTGATCTTTCGGTGCCGGATTCCGCTGTATTGGCAGGAATGTTGACTTCTCCAAGTGCCTTTAACCCGATTGATCATCCTAAAGCGGCCAAATGGCGGCGAAACGTTGTCTTGCAGCTGATGGTTGAAAACAACAAACTTACCCAGGCCCAGGCCAACTATTATAAGAAGACGCCAATTGTGACCCGAGATACCTATGTCCGTAAAGACGGCTACAAATATCCTTACTACTTTGACGCGGTTATTGATGAGGCAATCAGTAAATACGGCATGACGGAATCAGAAATTATGAACCGTGGTTACCGGATTTATACGAATTTGAATCAATCGCAGCAAAAGGCGATGCAGACCAATTTTGATAATAATGCCATGTTCCCAGCCAATGCGGCTGATGGAACAGAGGTTCAAGCCGCTTCAATTGGAGTGTCGCCAACGACTGGTGGAGTAACGGCTGTTGTTGGTGGACGAGGCAAGCACGTCTTCCGTGGTTATAACCGAGCCACTCAGATTAATCGGCAACCTGGTTCTACCATGAAGCCGTTGGCGGTTTATACACCAGCTCTGGAAGCTGGGTACAAATTTGATTCCGAATTGGTTGATAAGAAGAAATCATATGGAACCAACCATTACACACCGAAAAACTATAATAATGTTTATCAGGGCAAAGTGCCGATGTATGAAGCTTTAGCTCAGAGTATGAATGCGCCTGCGGTTTGGTTACTTAACCAAATTGGTGTCAGCCGTGGTTATGATTCGGTTAAGGACTTTAATATTCCGGTTACCAAGAAGGACAAGAACCTTGCTCTTGCCTTGGGTGGGATGTCCGGCGGGGTTTCACCACAGCAAATGGCGGGTGCATATACGGCCTTTGCTAATGGCGGTAAGATTGTCAAACCGTTCTATATCCGAAAAATCGTGGATTCCACCGGAAAAGTGGTTGTGGATAACACAGCCAAACAGGAAGGCCGTCAGATTATGTCTTCTGCGGTTGCCAAACAAATGACCAGTATGATGCTTGGGGTCTTTAATAACGGAACTGGTGCCGATGCCAAACCTTATGGGTATCAGGTTGCCGGGAAAACCGGTAGTACCGAAGCCGATAATACGGGGTCATCGGATGCAACCAAGGATAAATGGATCATTGGATACACGCCCGACCTGGTTGTGGCAACTTGGGAAGGATTTGACAGTACCAGTCAGGCGCATCATTTGGAAAACTTGAGTGGGACTGGTGTCGGTCCATTATTTAAGAACGAAATGCAAACGATGCTGCCTTATACAAAGAATTCCAGCTTTGATACCAAGGACGCTCAATCACTTGTTCAAAGCCAAAGCAGCAATGACAATATTTGGGATACAATCCAAAAGAAGAGCAGCCAATATGGTAATCAAATTGAACAAAAAGCCAAAGATTTAATTGATGATGCCAAAAGCTGGTTCAATCATTAAACAGATAAGCCGGAAGCGATTTCTGGAATGTGTTAGAATTAGATAAATAAATTAGTTAGGGGAATATATTTAATGAATGAAAAAATGACCGCAACTGTGAACCAACTCCAATCCGAATTGATCGCATCTGATGAATTCACGGAGATTCAAGCAGCATTTGCCGACCTTAAGAAGAACGTGGATGATTACAAGGTCTTTAATGACTTCCAAGAGGCTCAAGCAAAGCTTCAACAGAAACAAATGCAAGGTGCTCAACCTACGCAAGAAGAGATTCAGAACATTCAGGCAATTGCCGGAAAAATGCGTGAAAGCAAGTTAATCTCCAACTTGATGACTAAGGAAAAAGCGCTCAGCCAATTATTGGCCGACATTAACAATACGGTTACAAAGCCGATTAGCGATTTATATCGTTCATAATCAAAAAAAGCGCGGAATTAGTTTAAATCTAATTCGGCGCTTTTCCGTACATATATGTTAGAAAGGT
Organism: Lentilactobacillus kefiri; assembly: GCF_009739535.1. Classification (GTDB taxonomy): domain Bacteria; phylum Bacillota; class Bacilli; order Lactobacillales; family Lactobacillaceae; genus Lentilactobacillus; species Lentilactobacillus kefiri. Next base: position 2,202,215 of record NZ_CP029971.1, on the reverse strand, counting down.
ATTCATTATGAAATTCATTCATACGGCAGATCTACATTTGGATAGTCCATTTTTAGGACTCAAAAATAACGGGCTTCCTGATGAACTTTGGGAAAAGGTTCATCAATCAACCTTTGATTCTTTTAAAAGAATCATTGATGGGGCAATTGAGCAGCAAGTGGATTTTGTTTTGCTGGTAGGTGACCTGTTCGACCGTGAAGAACGAAGTGTCGCTGCTGATGCATTTTTGATTAACCAGCTAAATCGGCTTAAGGACCACGAAATTGAAGCGTTTGTCAGTTTCGGTAACCATGATTATTCGACGGCGGACCCGGCTTCGTTCGGCTATCCGGCCAATACTCAGGTATTTGGCAATCAGGTTGAGACAAAGCGGTATCCGTTGCATGACGGCACGGTTGTTGCCATTAATGGATTTAGCTTTGACAAGCAGTGGATTACGCAACCGGTGATTCAAGAATATCCTCAGGCGGTTTCCGATGCGACCTGGAATATTGGGATGCTTCACGGCAGCTTGAGCTCCTTGAACTCACCTGAAGCGAATTACGCGCCATTCACACTATCAGAACTCCAAGAAAAGGGTTATGACTACTGGGCATTAGGCCATATTCACAAGCGGCAATCATTAAACGCTCAGGGAACGATCAACTATTCAGGAAATACCCAGGGACGACACATTAACGAATCAGGTGAAAAGGGATATCTGCTGGTTCAAAATGAGGGTCAACAACTTACAACGACATTTAAACCGACTGCACCAATTATTTGGGAAAAAGTCACCATGTCTTTGGCTGATTTATCAACCGATCAATTGGCAGCTTCAATGCTTGAAAAAATTGCCGATTTGAAATATTCAAAACTTCACTTCATCAGAATTGAGCTAACCAGCGACACTAATGTTGATCCGGCCATTCTTAATCAGATTAACAATGGTGATTTGCTGGATGAGCTCCAGGAACTCAATACCGATAAGTGGCAGCAATTGAACTGTTGGATCACTTCGGTAGAAGCTCCACAAGTCAGTGATGTGGTCTACAGCACGATTGACCAGAAGTATTTCAATCAGGCACGGGAAGCAACTTTGAACGATGATGTCTTTAACCAAGTTCTCAAAGACTTTTCAAAGCAACCGGCGTTTATTAAAGACGAAGTCAGTCAAGCGGATGCCAAACATGAAATTTATGATCAGGCTGGAACAATTTTGCAAGAAAACGTGGTTAATCCTGATGATGTAGAGGAGGATTCTAAGTGATTATTAAGCAATTAAATATTTACGGTTATGGTCGCTGGATTGATCAGCAAATTGATATCCAGAATCCTCTGCAAGTCATTTATGGCCCGAATGAAGCGGGAAAAAGTACCATTATCGCTTTTATAAAGGGCATCCTGTTTGGCTTTCCCGACAAGAAGCATTCACCCCATGGCCAATATCAACCCAAAGGAAATGCACCTTATGGTGGTGAAATGACTTTCGAGGTTGATGGGCACCTCTATAAAATTGTCCGAACTGGTTTAAAGTATAATGGCACGATAAAATTTTACGATTTAGATCAAGGTACAAAACTGACCAAAGACGATTATCAGAATATCATCTCGCCGATTGACCGGACAGCATACGATCAATTGTTTTACTTTGGCAGTATTGATCAACACGAGTTCTACCAGATGGGGCGTGATGAACTGAGGATGCGGATTCAATCCATTGGGGTTGCGGGAGCTGGAGACTGGATGTCCCTGCAGTCGAATTTGGATAAACAATCGGCGAAGATGTATGCCCCTCATGGTCGGACAAAAACGATTAACGTTCAAATTTCAGATTATAAAAAGCTGGAAAAGCAAGTTACCGACGCCAAGGCAGATTTTCCCCGTTACCAGCATTTGCAAGCAGATTTGAAAACAAAACAGGCGAGCTTGGATCAACTGCAGTCACAGTTAAAGGTTCTCGATCGTCAGTTGGACGAAAAACGTCATCTGCAGACGTTATTGCCACTGGTCAGTCAGCTAAAAGGATTAAAGGGTCTTGATGAATCCCAACTGAAGGCGGGATTCACCAATGATGATATTAATCAGTTTAATCAGCTTGACTTGCAGCTTAAGACGCAAGAAGAGCAGGTATCTACAAGACAAAAAGCGGTTGATGAAATTGCCGGCAATCTGGTAGTGACCCCTAGTCAAAAGTTTTATGAAGCCCATAAATCCGACGTTGACCGATTGACTGATGAATTGCCGGATGCTCAAAAGCTGGCTCTTAGAATTGAAATGACCGCAGCTCAGATTGCGGAAGTTCAAAAACAAGTTGATGAAAAGGCAAGCCTGATTGATAAGAATGACCAGGGGGAATTACCCAAGCCGTTTGATCGGCAAACTTTTAATCAGGTCAATGATTTATTGCGTGAACAACAGAATTTGAAAGAACGGTTATCAGAAAATCATCGCCGTCGCAGACAGTCTAGTCCATCCAAAAACCAACCGAATTTCTCAATTTGGTATGGTGTTGCGATTGCATTAATCATTGGGGCGGTTCTCCTGAGTACCACTTCGGCTGGTTGGATTGGTTACATTTTAGCGATTGTTTCGGCAGTTTGGGGTTGGTACAACGCCAAGAATTCGACCCAGGATGCACCGGTTGAAACAAGGGATGATCAGGCGGCTGTTCAAAGCCAGTTAGAGAAAATTCAAGATAAAATGGCCGTTATCTCTAAGAAATTTCAGCTCCAAGGAATTGATGAACCAAATTGGATTTCCATTCAGTCACCATTGCAGCAGGTTGCTGATTTAAAGGTAAATTTACAAAAGCAGTCCAATACTTTGAATGATAGTCAACGAAAATACTCGGACTTTCTCAGGAAATGGACGTTTGCCAGTGATTGGCTGAAGTTTGATCAGTCGAAGTATTCCCAGACGGTTGAGACAATTGCTGGAACTGTCAAACACTGGCAGCAGTTATCAGCAAGCTATCAACAGCAGAAAGACGAACTGGATAAACGGCAAAAGGACCTTGCGTCAGCCAAAGCGGATTTTGAACAATTGTTGCTGAAGAAAAAGCAATTTTTAGATCATCGTGGAATTCAGTCAGACACGGCATTTAATCAGTTGGTTGAATCTCAAGGTTCACTGGCAAAAGATTTGAGTCGAAAAGCTGATTTGGAAAAACAGATCACCGCAGCCAATGTGCAGATTCCCGATGACCTAGATTCGGAACAATTAGATGCAGCAATTAATGATCTGGCCGTTAAGGGTCAGGCAATGCGTCAAAAGTTGGATGACTTAAGTCAGGAGACCACTCGAATTAAGACCGAAGTCGAAGGCTTGATTAAGAACGGAAAATATTATGATTTGCGCCAACAGTTGGTAAACATGCAGACAGAAATTGTTGAAAATGTTCAAAAGTATATGGCGTTGAAGTTAAGTTCTCAGTGGATTCAAGCAGTTCTCAACATTGCCAGCAAGGGGCGTTTGCCAAAGACATTGGCCCTTGCCAAAGAGTATTTTGCGACTTTGACCAATAATGCGTATAAGGATATCATTTTCAAGAATGAAATTTCAGTTGTTCGAAATGATGACGTGCATTTTCCAATTAATGAATTATCGACCGGTACGTTGGAGCAGCTTTATCTAGCATTAATCTTTTCAATGTCGGTTGGGTTTAGTGATCAGTATCCAATGCCGATTATGATTGACGATGGCTTTGTGAACTTTGACAAAGATCGGAAAAAGGCAGCTGGTAAATTGCTTGATCAGGTTAGCGAAAGAACCCAAGTCTTATACTTCACCGCAAACCTCGATGACAACATTGATTCAAGTTTGGTCTTAAATCTTAAAAAGCTTTAGGAGGCGATTTTATGGCAAAACAACTCATGGATATTCAGTTGGATGAGGACTTTGAGATGTATGTTCTCTTAAAAGATTCAACGAAACGAGTCGCAAAAAACGGCAAAACATTTTTGTCACTGGTATTTCAAGATAAATCGGGAGAAATATCTGGTAAGTATTGGGATGCTTCCAAGGAAGATGTGGCACGATTCACTTCCGGAAAAGTTGTTTTATTAAAGGGAAAACGAGAGAATTACATGAACTCCCCACAAATTAAAATTCTTGCGATGCGGTTGGCTAACAACAGCGAGCCGCATGACCCGGTCAATTTTGTTAAGCGGGCAGGCATGTCTCGGGATCAAATGGAAGAGTACATTGATCAAACAATTTTTGAAATCACCAATGCAACCTATAACCGGATTGTTCGGTCATTGCTTTCAAAGCATGCCGATGCATTTTACACATTTCCGGCTGCTAAATCGAACCACCATGATTTTGCCGGTGGCTTGGCATTTCATACGATTTCGATTTTACGTCAGGCACATGCAATCGTGAGTCAGTATGATGGTATAAATGCGCCTTTATTATACGCAGGTGCCATTTTACATGATCTTGGTAAAACGATAGAGTTGTCCGGCCCAGTGGCCACAGAGTACACATTAGCGGGTAATCTGCTTGGACACATCAGTATTATGGATGCTGAAATTAGTGAGACTGCTGATAAATTGGGAATTGACCCAGAATCACAAGATTTATTGCTCTTAAGACATATGATTCTTTCACACCATGGATTGCTGGAATATGGATCTCCGGAACAGCCGAAGATTCTTGAAGCAGAAATCCTTCATCATCTTGACGAGCTTGATGCGACGATTGTGATGATCCAAGGTGCTACTAAGAATATTGAACCGGGACAATTCAGTGATCGAGTGTTCGGATTGGATAATCGGCGCTTTTATAAGCCTAAAAAGTCGGTTGATCCCAAACAAAAACCGACCCAGGGCAAGCTTTTATGATGTTAAGACAATAAAAAAGGAATTGAACTTAAAAGTTCAATTCCTTTTTGTCTAGCTATTTTTAAGATTACTTCTTAGTTGAGCTTGATGAAAGGTAATCTGATAAGACGTTTTGAAGGTCTTTATCTTGGATGGTAACTTTACCTTTTTTAAGAACCTTAGATACAACTGAATGTAAGGTGTTGCTGTCAGACATCTTGGAAGTAACGATTTGATTCTTCAATTCTGATTCATGTTGTTTCCAAGTTCCCTTTGAAGGGTGGTTAACCATTTGGATAATTTGGTAACCATATTGAGTCTTAACAGGGGTCTTGGTGTATTCACCGTTCTTCAACTTGAATGCAGCTTTCTTGAAGTTAGAATCAAGAGTGGTGTTAGTGTTGTCAAATGGTGAAATACGTCCGCCTTTGTTCTTAGTTGCAGTGTCAGTTGAATACTTCTTAGCTAAGCTTGAGAAGCTCTTGCCATCTTTAAGTTCACTGATAACTTTGTTTGCTGTGGTTTTCTTAGAAACCAAGATTTCGTTAACAGTAACTTTTGGTTGATATGACTTGAACTGAGTTTGAAGTTGAGCATCAGTAATGGTGATGTTGTCTTTAACAGCTTGCTTCAATAAGAGGTTTGAACGAATTGAGTCCTTTAATTGAGAAGCGGTCATACCATTTTGTTGGAGAACTGAGTTAAATGATGAACCATATTGCTTCTTGTATTTAGCAAATTCACTATTTACTTGTGAGCTCTTAACATCTTTACCGTATTGCTTTTCCAAGACCTTGTTTAAGATCATTTGTTGCAATACTTGTTTACCGCTTGAAGTACTCTTCAAACTACTGTAATAAGCACTTTCTGTAATTTTACCGCCGTTTGTAGTTGCAACAGTTTTGCTGCCACAAGCTGCAAGGGTAAAACTCATCATAATGCCGGCTAAAACGATTAGCCATTTTTTCATACAAAAACACATCCATTCCTAAAAGTATTCGTCTGCAAAGCAAACGTTTTCGATAATAATAATAACATAATATGACACGTTTATATAATGACCACTGGAATTTAACGAAATTTTCAGATTTTATTAAAGACTACTTTAGTTTGTCTGAATATTTGTTAATTTCATCCAGGCGGGGTTCAATTTGAAACATGGCGTCATCGATATCTCGTTGAATGCCGGAAATTGTTTTTTCCAGGGCAGGCAATTGGCTCTTAAATTGATCCATTGAGTTTTTAAAATCCTGATAAGCTGTTTTCCAATCTGCAGCTTTCTGTTTTTTATCCTCAAATGATGTCTTGGCCCGTTGGACAAATTCTTCCGGCGTTTCTTTGCGGGAATAAAGGTAAGCACCCGCAACAATCGCGGTTGCACCGATAATTTTAAAAGCTGTCTTCATCATTAATCACCTATATGTTTTTCGATTGATTCCTGGATGGCCTTGAGTTGATCGGGAGAGTATTTTTTTGAATTGTCCTTGAAGATCATCTTAAAGTCATCATTGTTGGTATAGCGGGGAATTAAGTGGAAGTGAGAATGGAAAACAGACTGGTAGGCAACCTGACCATTGTTGTTCAAAATGTTCATCCCTTTAATATCCGGGTTGGATGCCTTGACAGCACGCGCAATCTTTGGAATTCTTGCAAAAACCTCACTTGCCAGTTCTTCATCATAATCAAAGATATTGGCAATATGTTTCTTGGGGATTACCAAAGTATGTCCTGGAGTTCCCTGAGAAATATCCAAAAATGCCTTTACAATATCATCCTCATAAACAGTGTAGCTGGGGATTTCATTTCTTACGATTTTACAAAAAATGCAATCTTTCATAATCTCTGCCTTCTTTCTGTGAATACTAATGATATTATACCATTAATATCCGCTTGGCCTAATTCAACGGCTGATGTAATATGGTATAATCTTGTTTGTAGATTTTAGATGATGTGGAGGTAAATAATGTCTTTAGAAGTTTCGAATCTGGTCGGCGGTTATTCTCAAGTACCAGTATTAAAAGACGTCAGCTTTGACGTTAAAGATGGCGAGTTGGTTGGATTAATCGGCCTTAACGGAGCCGGAAAGTCCACAACTATCAACCATATTATTGGTTTATTAACCCCGTTCAAGGGATCCATTAAAATTAACGGCACCACGCTTAACGAGGATGTCAAAAAGTATAAAGAACAAATTGCTTATATTCCGGAACAGCCAATCGTCTATAAAGAGTTGACACTAAAGGAACACCTGGAAATGACGATGCTTGCCTATAACCTGGACCAGGATGAATCCTGGAAACGGGCTCACAAGCTGCTGAAACTATTCAGACTTGATAACAAATTAGATTGGTTCCCAGACAACTTTTCAAAGGGAATGCGGCAAAAAGTCATGATTGTTTGTGCATTTTTAACGAATGCCAAGCTGTTTATTATTGATGAACCATTTCTTGGCTTGGATCCTTTGGCAGTGAATGATCTGTTGAACCTGATTTCCGAAAGAAAAAAGCAGGGTGCAAGTATTTTAATGTCAACTCACGTTCTGGATACCGCTCAACGTTACTGTGACCGTTTCGTATTGCTTCACAACGGTCGGGTAAGGACTGAAGGAACCATTGAAGAACTGCGGAAATTGTTCCCAGAAGCCGGCGATTCATTGAATGATATCTATCTCACTCTGGCAAGGGAAGGCGATGCCTCATGAAGCAGTTATTTAGGCAACGCTTGACTTCACATCTAAAAGAAATGATGCGGTACCTGAGACTGGTATTTAACGATTACTTTGTGTTGGCACTGCTATTCGTGATTGGTGGATTGGGGTATTATTATTCCCATGCGCTTAAACAGCTTCATACCGGAATCTGGTGGGCACCAATCCTGATTATTGGTGTCCTATTAGTCAGTGTTCAGCTGGGACGATTTGCGACCTTAATCCAAGCACCTGACTATGTTTTCCTGTTACCGCGGGAATCTGATATATACAACTATCTTAAGAGCGGTTATAAGTACAGCTTATCAATTGCCTTGGCCATCCAGGTCTTGTTGTGGATCATATTGATGCCGTTCATCCAGGTAACGATGCATGTGACGGCAACTGATCTTTATGTATTGTTGGCCACAGTGCTTCTAATGAAGACGGTATGGTTGAACGCTGATTTTGCACGAAAATATCATTTGCAAAATCGTTGGCTGTCAAACCGCTTAATCTTTCGATTAGTAGTTCCGATTATCACATTTGCGCTGTGCGTTTATGTTAATTATTGGCTTGGGTTGGCACTCGCTGTCATTGCACTGATTGTGAGTTATTTCAGTCGCCAAAAGTGGGCCGCCAGATCACTTGATTGGACAAAAATGATTGCCGATGAAAATAGTCGAATGCATACGGTTTACCAGTTCTTCAACTTGTTTACAGATGTTCCAACGCTTCAGGGATCCGTTAAGCGTCGTCGATATGTCGATGGCATTTTGAATCGGATCAAATTGGTTCCAAAGAATACCTACCTCTATTTGTATGGCCATGGAATTGTTAGAGACAATGAAATGAGCGGCTTATATGTTCGTCTGTTGGTGATTGGGACATTGTTTTTAGTCTTTATCAAAGGTGAAATGCTGCCAATCTTATTGAGCCTGCTGTTTGTCTATCTGATAGGTTTTCAAATGATTCCGTTTTATTTTCACTTTTCGGATAATGCGTTTGTTCATGTCTATCCAATCACGAACCAATATCAATTAATGAGCTTTCAAAAAGTGCTGCTTTACCTGCTGTCAACCGTTGGCGTTGTCTTTGCAATCGCAGTGGTTGCGGTGAACTACTCGAACCTTGTGACGGTCTTTGGCGTGATTATTGGAGAGGCAGTAGAAATTTGGGCGTTTATTTATCTTTACCTGCCAAAACGACTGGCAAGAAGTGAACGTGTTAGATAGAATGTTTAATTTATAGGAGAAATATATGCGTGTAAGAAAAAAGCCATGGGCTGATAAATATATCAAAGACCATGGCGACTATATTGTGACTGATCCAAAGAATTGGCTGGGAAAATGGCAGCAGCGGTTTGCCAAACAGCAACCTTTAAATGTGGAGGTTGGAATCGGTAAGGGCAGGTTTATTATTGAAACTGCCAAAGCCAATCCCGACATCAACTATATTGGAATTGAATTGCAAACTTCCGTCATTGCAACGGCTTTGCGGACCTTCATGGAAAACCCACTGTCAAATGTTCAGTTTGTTTTGACAGATGGGGCTGATTTAGACGAATTGTTTTATCAGGATGAGATCAAAAAGATCTTTTTGAATTTTTCCGATCCATGGCCTAAAAAGCGTCATGCCAAACGGCGATTGACCTCACCACTTTTTCTCAAAACCTATCAACATGTTTTAGCTGATGATGGTGATATCGAATTTAAAACGGATAACCGGGGATTATTCGAGTATTCATTGGTTACCTTTAACAACTACCCAATGAAATTCGACTATGTATCATTGGATTTACACAAATCCCCTGAGAACGAGACCAATATCGAAACTGAATATGAGCAGAAATTCAGTCCAAAAGGGCCGATTTATAAGCTGATTGCTCATTTTACAAAGTAATGAGTTGGTGTTTCATAATTCGTTGAGTTTGCGTGTTAATCCAAAATTCTTCGGATTGATGCTGGCCATTTTGATCAAGATAATTAAAGCCAAAATGAAAAACTTCCGGATTTGAATTCTGACCTGGAATGGTGGTCCAGCTTCCCAGATATTTGAAGCCTTTTAATGCGGCTGAATGTTTGGTATTCTTAACGATAGTAGTTAAATGGTTGTTGTATTTTTGATCGGATTTGCTGACTGCGTAAGCTCCTGCAGCAAGTGCTGCCAGTGACAAACCATAAAATATTGTTTGTTTTTTCATAATTCTCCCCGTTTTCATTGTATGATATGTATACTTTAATATATTGACGACGGATGAGCAAACTGAACCCGATAAATGACTTCATGCGGTATAATGTACTTTACATTAGTAAGTGAAAGGATGATTACTTTGAAAAAATTACAAAAAACGAACTTAAATGATCTCAACCAAGAACTTAAAAATGGCAAATACATGCTGTTCTTTACCGCTGACTGGTGCCCAGACTGCCGCTTTATCAAGCCTGCCATGCCAGCAATTGAAGCCGAATATTCTGAATATACCTTTTTGATGGTTGATCGTGATGAAAATATCGATCTTGCCGGTGAAATGGGTATTATGGGAATTCCAAGTTTCGTTGCTTATTCAGACGGCGAGGAAATTGGTCGTTTTAATAATGGCGACCGTAAGACAAAAGCTGAAGTTGAAAACTTTATCAACTCATTATCAAGTACCGTTGCAAAATAATTTATTGTTGGAAGGAATTTTTAAATGTTAATAGCCAGTTATAACCCCAAGAATACAGGCGACACAATGGTTCTCATCATGAATCCCGATGCTGCCGCACAAGACGTTACAATTCATGATCATGTTGCCCGAATATTTTCAACTGAAGATAATCAAACACTGGGGTACAACTTTTTAAAAGCAAGTGAAATTCTTCCTGAAATTGTAAAAGAAAATGGCCGAGTTTCATTAACCCAAGATCAGGTAGCCAAGTTAAATCAGTATCTTGACGGACACGGATTCTCTGGGGATATTGTCTATGATGACGCGCCCAAGTTTGTTGTTGGCTATGTGAAGTCAGTTGAAGATCATCCACATGCAAACCATTTGCAGATTACCAAGACCGATATTGGAAATGGTAAAGATCTTCAAATCGTCAGTGGTTCTCCAAACATGCGTGAGAACATCAAAGTTGTTGTTGCTCTTAGTGGCGCAATGATGCCTAACGGACAAATTATCTGGCCTGGTGAACTGCATGGCGTTGAGAGTGACGGCATGATTTGTTCCGGCCGGGAACTGCATATTCCCAATGCACCTCAAGTTCCTGGTGCATTGATTTTGCCTGATGATTACCAAGTTGGAACTGCTTTTGATTTTCAAAAGGCACAACATTTATTTGACTAAACTATTTTGGGTGGATGAACTATGAAGCATTATGATGGACCAGCTTTTTTTCGTAAAAAGGGGATTTCAAGAGCTCCTCGCGAAAAAAAGGTTACTAAACAATTTAAAACACCACGTTTTGATGACACCCAAGACAAGCGGGCGGCAAATATTCTTAAGCGGGATTCGGACCATGGGGATGAAACACCTGCATTTCTAAAAGAGATTAAGAATTTCAAGCCTCAAAAGCGATCAAAATCTGATAAACGTAAGCAGCAGATTAAAACGAATTATTTTCTCAGCCAGCAGCGTCGTCAACATCATTTGTATGATGAGTTGACCCGCCGGCTGCGGATTACATATGATGATTTAATTGTCATTGCCGATAAACAGGCAACAATTGATGAACCAAAAGAACAATCGAAAGAACCAACAAAGGCAAAAGAACCGGAAGATTTACCAACTTCTTATCCAGTTCAAACCACTGAAATGAAGCAAACGTCGTTACCGCGATCTACCAACAATCATTTATCTGCGGATCATTCAGCAAGCCCACATTCAGCGAGTCAACGATTATCGAAGCATAGGCGCAGATCCTTGAATCATAGAGGACTGGGGCAATCACTTAATACCATTATTAACAAGGAACAGGCCAGTAAATCTGACCTTTCTTTGTTTCATACTCAACATCGTGATACACCTTCAGCATCTGATAAAGCGCCGGTTCCGTCGGAAAAAGTTGTTGCGTCTCAAACAGAATCAGAGCAGAATCACATCCCAGCTGTGACAAGTGATGAACGGGGCTATCATTTCCCACCGATTTCACTATTATCAAAACCACAGGTAGCTGAATCGGACTCGATTGACGAATGGATTTCCCATCAGTCTGATATTTTAAACCGGACATTTGCCGCGTTTAAAGTGGATGCCAAGGTCGTTGCATGGACGAACGGACCCACAGTTACCCAGTTCCAAGTTAAATTGGCTCTTGGTGTTAAAGTCAGCAGAATTACAAATTTGACCGATGATTTAAAGCTGGCTTTGGCTGCCAAAGATATCCGGATTGAAGCACCAATTCCAGGTAAAACCACCGTTGGTATTGAAATCCCCAATCCTAAACCAAGGCCGGTTGTTTTATCTGAAGTGATTTCAACTGATCATTTCAAAAACAGTCAGTCTCCATTAACCACCGCACTGGGTGTTGATTTATCTGGCGTTCCTCGAACAGCTGATGTTCGGAAAATGCCTCATGGGTTGATTGCCGGAGCGACAGGATCTGGAAAGAGTGTCTTTATCAATAGTCTGCTGGTTTCTTTATTGTATAAGGCAACGCCTTCAGAATTACGTTTATTGTTAATTGATCCTAAGGCCGTTGAACTAGCCCCTTACGATGGAATTCCACATTTGCTGTCACCCGTTATTTCAGATCCAAAGACGGCCGCAGCTTCTTTGAAATGGGTCACTGAGGAAATGGACCAGCGTTATGAAAAATTAGCAGCTGCTGGGGCAAAGAACATTGAACAATTCAATCGTGACGCCGAAAAGTCTGGTGAATATGGATTAAAGATGCCTTATATTTTGGTGATCATTGATGAATTAGCCGATTTGATGATGGTCGCTTCAAGCAAAGTTGAAGATTACATTGTTCGAATTACTCAAAAAGCTCGGGCAGCCGGTATTCATTTAATTGTTGCCACTCAACGTCCAAGTGTCGATATTGTGACTGGGACAATTAAGAATAATATTCCAACCAGAATTGCATTTATGGTTTCCAGTCAGGTTGATTCCAGAACGATTTTGGATTCTGCCGGGGCTGAGCGTCTGCTTGGCCGTGGGGACATGCTATATCTGGGTAGTGGCGCTAATCAGCCTGTCAGACTTCAAGGAGCGTTTGTAACCAATCAGGAGCTTGACAGGATTGTTGATTTTGTTCGCCAACAAGATGAGCCAAAATATCTTTTCACACCGGATAGTTTAAAAAAATCCAGTTCTGAAGAAAGTTCACAAGACCGATTAATGCCCCAAGTTTTGAAATATATTGCAAATGAAAACACAATTTCTACCTCAAAGCTTCAACGTGTATTTTCAATCGGTTATAATAGAGCTGCAAACATTATTGATCATTTGCAGGAAAAAGATCTGGTTTCAGAGCAACAGGGTTCAAAACCGCGGACTGTGTACTATAAGCCGACGGAAAATGGACCAGCTCCGGAATCACAGCACAATAATCAAAAATAACATAATGGGATAGGTAGGATGTCGAATGAATTCAGATACTGTATATCATTTTGTAGGAATTAAAGGAACAGGAATGGCCGCAATGGCTTTGATCTTGCATGATCGTGGCGAAAAAGTGCAGGGATCCGATATTGATCAGTACACTTTTACTCAACGAGGCCTTGAAAAAGCAGGTATTAAACTATTACCTTTTGATGAAAAGAACATTCATGAAGGTTTGACGGTTATTGCCGGCAACTCATTTACTGATGACCATCCAGAAATCAAAAAAGCTCGGGAAATGGGCCTGACTGTTTATCGTTATCACCAATTCCTTGGTAAAATTATCAAGGGAAAGACGAGTATCGGTGTTTCCGGTGCCCACGGAAAGACAAGTACAACTGGCTTGCTGGCACACGTTCTTTCAGGAATTGCACCAACTGATTATTTAATCGGTGATGGTTCCGGTAAGGGTGTTCCAAATGCCCGGTTCTTTGTTTACGAAGCCGATGAATATCGTCGTCACTTCTTGGCAACTGAACCTGATTATGCCATTATGACAAACATCGATTTTGACCATCCTGATTACTACAAGAGTATTGATGACGTTCAAAGCGCTTTTCAAACCTTTGCCAATCAGACTAAGAAAGGCATTTTTGCCTGGGGCGATGACAAGCGGCTTCGTCAATTAAAAGCCAAGGTTCCAATTTATTACTATGGTTTGCATGATACAGATGATTTCCAAGCTGTTGACGTTAAGCGGACAACTAGTGGTTCAAGCTTCAATGTCACATATAAAGGCAAAGACCTAGGAAACTTCTTTGTTCCATTGTTTGGTGAACACAATATCTTCAATTCATTAGCTGTTGTTGCGGTGGCATATTTCGAAGATGTTAACCTTGATGAAATTCGTAAAGAATTAAAAACATTCCAAGGTGTTAAGCGCCGATTTGCTGAACGCAAGATTGCCGGCATGACGATTATTGATGATTATGCTCACCATCCAACTGAAATTAAAGCCACTATTGATGCTGCTCGCCAAGAATATCCAAACAAACAGATTGCGGTTGTGTTCCAACCACATACGTTCAGTCGGACGATTGCGTTAATGGACGACTTTGCCAAGAGTTTGAATCTTGCTGATGAAGTCTTCTTGACTTCAATTTACAGCTCACCACGTGAAAGTCACGGCAAGGTTTCAAGTGAAGATTTGTCAAAGAAGATTACCAAAGGTGGTCGGATCCTATCTGTTGATAACATGTCACCATTATTGGATTACGATAATGATGTGGTTATCTTCATGGGTGCCGGAGATATCCAAAAGTATGAAAAATCATATGAGGATCTCTTGAGCCATTTAACTAAGAAAACTAATTAAGATATCTTATAGAAGCTGTTAATTGGGTGGTAATTACTTGATTAATGGCTTCTATTTGGTAAAATTACTTAACAGTATAGGTATGAATGCTGTTTCATAATCTGAATGGTGTTCAAACTTACAAATAAAAGGGAGCGGATTTAATGAACAATTATCCAAATGAACAACCGGAAGCTCGGAAAGTCGTTAACAACGCTGCCGGGTTGAATACCTTCTTAACGAAAATGTATGGCTGGATGAGTCTGGCCGTCTTGGTTTCAGCAGCAACCGCATTTTTGGTTAGTGGTTCTGTTGCCGGTGGAATGGCTGTTTACATTGCAGCTCATCGAGGTGTTATGTGGGGATCAGTGATTTTATGGTTTTTCTTGCCAATTATCATTTCAATTCAGGCATTGAAACGGCCGACACTTGCATTTACGGTATTAATGCTATATTCCATTCTTAGTGGCTTTGTGTTTGCCACCGTGGCTTGGGCATATACCGGTGCTTCTATCGCAGCAGCCTTTGTTTCTGCTTCGGCAATCTTTATTACGATGACAACTGTTGGTCTAGTGACCAATAAAAGTTTGGATTGTTGGGGTGCGCAGGCAACTGCCGCATTAATCGCATTGGTAATTGCGATGGTTATTAACATCTTCCTTCGCAGCTCGATGATTTCATTTGTCCTCTCAATCATTGCCGTCATTATCTTCACTGTCTTGACTGCATATGACACTCAGAAGATGAAGCAAATGTATAATCAATATGCTGGCAATGGCGAAGTTTCGATGACTGGTTTGGCAGTCTTCGGTGCTTTGCAATTGTATTTGGACTTCGTTAACTTATTTATCCAATTACTTTCAATTTTCGGTAATAACGAGCGTTAATTTTTAAAACAATCATGAACGATTAACCATTGAGTTGGTTGATCGTTTTTTGTTATCTGTCGTGGTAAAATTAAAGTAATAGTTTTCATCAGAGGAGAAGTCAATGACTAAGAAATTATTATTAATCGATGGTAATAGTGTCGCTTTTAAAGCATTTTATGCCTTGTACACTGCCATGGATAAATTTACAAATTCATCCGGCCTGCACACCAGCGCCATCTTTGGTTTTAATCGGATGCTGGACAAGGTTTTAACTACTGAAAAGCCAACCGACGTGCTGGTGGCGTTTGATGCTGGTAAAGTTACATTCCGAACTAAAATGTATGCGGATTATAAGGGTGGTCGGGCAAAAACGCCGACTGAATTATCAGAACAATTCCCATTTATCAAAGAACTTCTGAACGACCGTGGCATTCAAACTTATGAGCTGCCCAATTATGAAGCCGATGATATTATCGGTACGTTGGCGAAGCAAGCTGAAGATGCCGGTGATTATAAGGTTGTTATCGTGACTGGAGACCGCGATTTAACGCAACTGACTTCCGACAAGACAACCGTTCAGGTTTCCAAAAAAGGTGTGACAGAATTGGAAACCTACACACCAAAACACGTGGAAGAAAAGCTCGGTGTTAAGCCGAGTCAAATTATTGAGATTAAAGGTCTGAAGGGTGATAACTCTGATAATTATCCAGGTGTCGAAAAAGTTGGTGATAAGACTGCCGTTAAGCTGGTTCAGCAATTTGGCACGATTGAAAACCTTTATAAGAATATTGATCAGGTCTCAGGCAAAAAATTAAAAGAACATTTGATTAACGATCAAAAGCAGGCCGAAAGAGCTCATACTTTGGCAACGATTAATCGTGAGGCACCCATTACAATTTCCTTGGATAAACTAAAATATCAAGGTGATAATATTGAAAAGCTCACTGATTTTTATGAGCGAATGGGCTTTAAATCATTTCTGTCAAAATTGTCAGTTGATGATAATGATCACGCTGATGATCAAAAGGCCATTCAATATACCGTTTTAGATGCAAAAAACGTCTCCGAGCTTGATCAGTTTACGGACGAAGTTTCATTTCATCTTGAGATGTCCGAAGAAAATTATCATATCTCGCCGTTAGTGGGATTTGCCATTGGCCAAGGGGACAAGTGGTACGCAACCAATAACCCGGACCTGTTGGAAAACGACCACGTTAAACGATTACTGACAAGTCAGAAAATCAAGAAGAACGTTTTTGATGCCAAACGGACCTATGTTGGCTTATACCGTCAGGGTATCAAGCTTCAAAATGTTGACTTCGATTTGCTGCTGGTCTCATATTTGCTTAATACAACTAATAATAGTAATGACGTTGGAACCGTTGCCCATCTGCACGGGTTCTATAATGTTAAAACCGATGAAGAAGTTTATGGCAAGGGTGCCAAGCGTAAGATTGAGACTGAATCACCCGAATTTTTGTCCCACTTGGTTCATAAAGTCAATGCGATTGATCAGTTACACGATGAAATGTTTAAAGATCTTGACGAGCATAATCAAACCAAGCTCTATCGCGACATTGAAATTAAGATTGCGTTTGTATTGGCCCAAATGGAAATCAACGGCATTAAAGTGGATTCTGCCACTCTTGAAAGTATGGGCAGCAAGTTCAAAGAGCGTTTGGCAGAAATTCAACAGACAATTTATCAAGAAGCTGGCGAAGAATTTAATATTGGTTCACCCAAGCAGCTTGGTAAGATTTTGTTTGAAAAGTTACGTTTGCCAATTTTGAAAAAGACTAAAACCGGCTATTCAACTTCAGTCGATGTTTTGGAAAAGCTGGCGCCAGATGCACCGATCGTCCAAAATGTCTTGGATTACCGTCAAATTGCCAAGTTACTTTCCACATACGTTGATGGCCTCTTGAAGGTGATTCATAAAGATGATTCCAAGGTTCACACCAGATATTTGCAGACTTTAACCCAGACCGGCCGATTGTCTTCAGTAGATCCAAACTTACAGAACATCCCGGTTCGAACTGAAGAAGGCCGTTTGATTCGTCAAGCATTTATTCCATCGCATCCCGGTTGGCAAATCTTTTCATCCGATTATTCGCAAATTGAACTGCGGGTTTTGGCTTCAATTACTGAGGACAAAAACATGCAGGATGCCTTTAAAAACGGTGAAGATATTCATGCCACTACTGCCAGGAGAATCTTTGGATTGCCTTCCAACGAGGAAGTAACTCCTGATTTGAGACGTCAGGCAAAGGCGGTTAATTTTGGAATTGTTTACGGTATTAGTGATTTTGGTTTGTCAAAGAATACCGGTATTACCCGTAAGCATGCGCATCAATTTATTCAGCGTTACTTCGAAGAATATCCCGGCGTAAAGAAGTATATGAACGATATTGTGGAATTTGCACGGAATCACCGCTATGTTGAAACAATTGCCCACAGACGGCGTTATTTGCCCGATATCAATGCCAAGAGCTTCAACCTGCGTTCGTTTGCTGAAAGAACCGCGATGAACACACCAATCCAAGGAAGCGCAGCGGATATTATCAAAATTGCCATGATTAATATGGCAGATGCTATTAAAGATATGAAGACCAGAATGTTACTCCAGGTCCACGATGAATTAATCTTCGAAGTTCCAGATGAAGAAATGGAAACTGTCAAAAAGTTAATTCCAAGTGTCATGGATTCGGCAATCAAGCTGCACGTTCCATTGAAGGTTGAAAGCCACTGGGGTAAAACATGGTATGATGCAAAATAATTTGAATTAATGGGGGATCTAAAATGCCTGAATTACCTGAAGTTGAGACTGTAAGACGCGGGCTGACTCAATTAGTTGAGGGAAGTACCATCAAAACAGTTGACGTTTTATATGCAAAAATGATTAATCTTCCTCCTGATGATTTTAAAGAAGCTCTTCGTGGCAAACGAATTGAAAAGATTGATCGTCGGGGGAAATATCTTTTTATTCGCCTGAGTGGTCATTTGACGATTGTGTCCCATCTTCGGATGGAAGGGAAATACGATGTTGAACCGGAAGGATCGCCCATTGATAAGCACACGCACATTATTTTCCACTTAACGGATGGGCGTCAGTTAAGGTATAACGATACCCGAAAATTTGGGCGGATGAACTTGGTTGATACTGGAACCGAGATGCAGGTTGCCGGTTTGAAAACCATTGGACCGGAACCAACCGAAAAAGATTTGACGGTCGAGTATATGAAGCGGATTTTCGCAAAAAGCCGGAAAGTTATCAAGCCGTTTCTGCTGGATCAAAGCAACATCGCCGGTTTGGGAAACATTTACGCCGATGAGGTCTTATGGTTGAGTAAAATTAACCCCAAACAGCCGGTCAATACAATTAGTCTCGCAAAGATTAAAGTCTTACGAAAGAACATTATTGACGAACTGGCAAGAGCAATTGCAGGCCATGGCACAACCGTTCATTCATATTCAACTGCATACGGCGAAGCTGGACAGTTTCAAAATCACTTAAATGTGTATGGCAGAGAGGGTGAACCCTGCCCACGATGTGGAACCAAAATCGTTAAAATCAAGTTGGCCCAAAGAGGCACGCACTTTTGCCCGAAGTGTCAACGGTTGCGTGGTGTTAAGAAATGACAAAATTAGTTGGTTTAACTGGTGGCATCGCGACCGGTAAATCGCTCGTGAGCGGCTATCTACAAAAAAAGGGTATTCCAGTGATTGACGCCGACTTGGTCACTCACAAAGTAGAAGCAAAGGGAACGCCGGGACTTGAAGCTTTAGTTAAAGCCTTTGGCCCGCAGATCATCCTTTCCGACGGGGCACTAAACCGATCGGAATTAGGCAAAATTGTTTTCAATAATCCCAGTGATTTGAAGCAGTTGGTCAGAATTATTGATCCCTTTATCCGATCGGAAATCTTTAAACAACTCGCCGCGTATCAGTCGGTTCCTTTGACGGTTCTGGATGCGCCAACTTTATTTGAAAACGGCTATGCCCATTTAGTCGATGAATTGGTCGTTGTCTACACTGATCCGGTCACGCAGTTGCACCGTTTGATGAAACGCAATAAACTGAGTATTGTGAATGCTAATAAGAGAATTCAAAACCAATGGCCGTTGCAGACAAAATGCAATTTGGCTGATACAATTATTTATAACTCTGGTACAGCCGAACAAACGCTGCTCCAAGTCGATAATTGGTTGGCAAATGAAATGAAATAGACGAGGTGAACGCCATGCAATGTCCTCATTGCGGATATAACGGCTCAAAGGTTGTTGACAGCCGGCCTACAGATGATGGTCGGGTGATCAGACGACGAAGAGAGTGTGAACACTGCGGTTTTCGATTTACAACGTTTGAACGGGTGGAAGTCACCCCATTGTTGGTTGTAAAGAAAAATGGTAACCGTGAAGAATTCAACAGAGAAAAATTATTAAAAGGAATTGTCAGATCTGCCGAAAAACGACCGGTTTCAATGGATGCGATTACCAATTTGGTTGATCGGGTTGAAAATAAGCTCCGATCACTTGGCGAAAATGAGGTTTCCAGCCAGCAGATTGGTGAATATGTGATGGAGGATCTGGTTAATTTGGATGAAATTGCCTATATCAGATTTGCCAGTGTCTATCGCCAATTTAAGGATATGTCGGTCTTTTATAAAGAGCTGAAAGAAATTATGGAAAAGGATAAGAAAAAGCATCAGGATAACTCGGAGGGAAAATAAATGTTGAATTCCCTGGATAAGTTGACGCCTGATACCAAATATTTAGTTATTAATGCCCATATCAATCGAAGCTTGGATCATAGTGTCCTTACCAATTTGTATCAACCAATTATTGGTGAAAAAGCAATCGCATTATACAATTTGTTGTGGTCGATGAGTTTGGACGATCATAATCAATTGGTCCTTCATAAACATTATGAGATTCAAAGTATGCTCAACTGTAAGATTGAAAATCTGGTTGCCATCAGAAAGCAACTGGAAGCTGTTAAGTTGATTAACACCTTAATTTCAACCGAAAAGAAGGATGTTTTGATCTATTCGCTGAATCTGCCTTTATCAGCAGAACAGTTTTTGCGAACGGATATTTTGTCGATTATTTTATTAGGCAAGGTTGGAAATGAGACGTATCAGCAGATTGTTGATCGTTTGGTTGCCCCAACTCCCAATTTGGGAGAAACAACCGATGTTTCCGCCAAGTTGTTGGATTTGTTTAATGTTCCGCAAAACCTGGTTAAAACAATTCCAGGTGCGGTTAACGAGGCTAAACAAAAAGTGGTGCGGGCAAATGCCAGTGTCGATAAAAGCGATTTTGAGCCTGACAGTCAACACTTTGACTTCCGGCTTCTCTTGAGTATGCTTGAAAATTCCTACGTGGATGTGAATAGTGTGAAGGCTGCCCGAGATCTCATTATGTCCGAGCACCTGCTCTATGGCATTGATGAAATTCAGATGGCCAAACTGATTCAAAAGGCAACCAACCTGAGCACCAATGAACTCAATCAGCCCCAGTTAAAGGCGATTATTGCCGATAGCTTTAATAAGCATCAGGCGGACACGATTGACCATCAACCAGTGTCATCAGAGCCCGATCAGTCAACTTCGAAATCCGCAAATAATGCTACCGAGCAGTTGATCTCAATTAGTAAAGAATTGGCTCCGGTTGCCTTCCTTGAACAAATCAAAAAGCAAAAACACGGGATTGTTACCAGTGGTGAACAGCGGACGTTGTCGGAACTGGTCAATCTCCGGGTCTTGCCAAATGAAGTCATTAATATTTTGATTTACTATTTGCTAGTCGAGGAGAATCGTTCAACGCTGAATAAAAATCTGATGTCGACAATCGCCGATGACTGGTCACAGCACAACATTGTTGATGCCGAAAAAGCCATTGCCGAAATTAAGCAACGACCCGTCATGCTTAAAAAGAAGGCCGAACAACGAGCTGCCAAATACAAGCAGCGAAAAGTTAATGTTAAAGAGACCTTGCCTGATTGGGCAAAGGATGACCAGAATTCGAAACCAGCAGCAAAAACGAATAATCAGTTAACTGAAGCTCAGAAAAAGCAGCTCAAAGAACAGCTTGATAAATTAAAAAAGCCCGGAAGTAGGTGAAATAAATGGAAAAAGTAAGTGACTTTGTTAAAAAGTTAATGGAAGATCGTCGATTCAAAGGCGGCAACGTCAGCCAAGGATTCACCAAGATTATTAACCAAATCAAGAATGATCCCGAAATTGCCAAATTTTTAAATGATCATCGAGATGAATTGGCTGACGACGCAGTGGACAGATCCGCCGCCAAACTCTACGAATACGTCAATGTTAAAAATCAGATCAAAGAAAAGAAAAAGTCTTTTGCTCCAGGATACCTGCCACAGTTGGTGATTAACGACCACCTGATTGACATTTCATATACTGCTTCTCCTGAAGTCATTGAAAAGCAGCGTAATCAATCACTGGCACGTCGCATTCGGACAGTTTCGATGCCAAAAGATATCAAAAATGCCAGAATTGCGGAATTTGACGGTGCTGATCCGGCTAATCCGGATCCCGATCGCTTTACCGCACTTTCAATGGCTCTGAATTTTATTGACCAAATGAAAGCAAATCCCAAGACATTTCATCCCGGCTTGTACATATACGGCCCCTTTGGTGTCGGCAAAACGTATCTGACAGGTGCAATCGCCAACGAACTTGCTGATAATAATATTCAGACAACGATGGTTCATTTCCCCAGCTTTGCCGTGGAGATGAAATCTGCAATTACCGATAACACCGTAACTGAAAAAATTGATGTAATTAAGAAGTCGCCAGTCTTGATGATTGACGATATCGGAGCAGATTCGATGTCTTCATGGGTCCGTGATGAAGTCCTTGGAGTTATCTTGGAGTATCGGATGCAGCAACAATTACCGACATTCTTTACATCAAACTTTTCAATGGCTCAACTTGAACAGGAACATTTGCGGATTAATCAAAAAGGTGACGACGAACCCTTGAAAGCCAAGCGATTGATGCAGCGGATCAAATTCCTGTCACGTGAAGTTGAGATGACTGGAAAGAATCGTCGGCCAGTTTAATTTGCAAATTTAATTGACATTTTTAAAGGGCAACTCTATACTAAATTCAATGAATCAAAGAGACATGATAATTACTTCTCATCACAGGGAGAATGGTTCTAGCCTGGAAGACCATTTGTTTAGAAATTAATTATTACCACTCTTTGGAATGGATTGCGGATAATGCTTTCCCGGTCGGTACCGTTAGCAGCCACTTGAGAGCTTTTTGGATATTTGTATCCAAAAATCCAATTTGGGTGGAACCGCGCTAATTGCGTCCCTGATATGCTGTAAAAGTATATCAGGGACTTTTTTTGTGGCTCCAATTAAAATAAAAAAAGGAAGTAGGAAATATGTCAAAACTTTCGTTTGAATTTCCAGATGGCAGTGTTAAACAATTTGACGATGGTGTTACCTCAGAAGATATCGCCAAGTCAATTGCGGTTAGTTTAGGTAAAAAGGCCGTTGCAGCAAAATTAGACGGCAAACTTGTAAATAACGACGAACCTTTACATAAAGGCGGAAAGATTGAAATCATCACCTCTGACAGCAAAGATGGTTTGAGCGTTTTGCGTGCAACCGCAGCTCAAATCTTGAAGATGGCAATTGCCAAAGAGTTTAACAATATTCACTTTGGTGAAAGTGATGCCGATGAAGATGGATTCTTTGTTGATACCGACAAGCCTGACACCCAAATCAGTGTTGATCAATTGGAAGGCCTTAGCCAGTCAATGCATAAGATCATCAAGAAGGACCTGCCAATTAAGGTTGTTTTCCTGAGTGCCGATGAAGCAGCTAAAGTTGCCGGCGACGACCCATACCAAAAAGAATTGGTTAAGGAAAATGAAGTTGACGGCAAGGTTAAGTTCTTTGAAATTGACGACTTCAAGTCAATCGCAGAAGGTGCCGTATTACCATCAACCGGTAAAGTTAAGATCTTCAAATTACTTTCAGTTGCCGGTGCATACTGGCAGGGTAAGTCATCCAATCCAATGCTGCAAAGAATTTATGCAACAGCATTTAACAAGCAAAAAGAATTGGATGCCGACCTTGAAAAGCGTAAAGAAGCTCATGAACGTGATCACCGTGTAATTGGTAACGAACTTGATTTGTTCTTCGTTGATCCTAAAGTTGGTGCCGGACTTCCTTACTGGATGCCAAATGGTGCAACTATCAGAAGAACGATTGAACGTTACATCGTTGACAAGGAAGTTGCCAATGGTTACCAACACGTTTACACACCTGTCCTTGCCAACCTTGATCTGTACAAGCAGTCAGGTCACTGGGCACATTATCGTGAAGACATGTTCCCACCAATGGACATGGGCGATGGCGAAATGCTTGAATTACGTCCAATGAACTGTCCTAGTCATATTCAAATTTACAACCACCACATTCGTTCATACCGTGAATTGCCACTTCGGATCGCTGAACTTGGTATGATGCACCGTTACGAAAAATCAGGTGCTTTGTCAGGACTTCAACGTGTTCGTGAAATGACATTGAATGATGGTCACACATTTGTTGCCCTTGATCAAATTCAAGAAGAATTCAAGAAGATCCTTAATTTGATGGTTGATGTATACCACGATTTTGATATCAGTGATTACACTTTCCGTTTGAGTTATCGTGATCCTGCCAATACTGAAAAGTACTTCGACGATGATGAAATGTGGACCAAGGCTCAAACAATGCTTAAAGGTGCCATGGATGAAATGGGCTTGAAGTATACCGAAGCTGAAGGTGAAGCTGCCTTCTACGGTCCAAAGCTTGATGTTCAAACAAAGACTGCCCTTGGTAACGAAGAAACATTGTCAACCATCCAGTTGGACTTCATGCTCCCAGAACGATTCGACCTTCATTATATTGGTGAAGATGGTAAACAACATCGTCCAGTTATGATTCACCGTGGCTTGGTTTCAACTATGGAACGATTTGTTGCCTACCTGACTGAAATCTATAAAGGTGCATTCCCAACATGGTTGGCTCCACACCAAGTTAAGATTATTCCTGTCAGCCAAGATAAGCATCTTGATTACGCAAAGAAGATCAATGAACAACTTCGCGCATTGAAGATTCGTTCATCTGTTGATACCCGTGCTGAAAAGATGGGTTACTTAATCCGTGATGCTCAAACTCACAAGATTCCATACACATTGGTTGTTGGTGACGAAGAAGTTAATGGCAACAGTGTTTCAGTTCGTAAGTATGGTGAAAAGGATACCCAATCCAAGTCAGTTCCAGACTTTATTGACGAAGTTTCAAAGGATATTGCTTCATATTCACGTGAAGAGTAATCACCATTGGATGACCGGTTCAATGATTCACTGTTTGACACATTAGTGATTAGATGATATTATTTAATAGTTGTTCAAATGAAAGCAGGAGCTACCCGCTTCTCGCCTGAGTAAATTTCTAAGTTTGCTGGGCATGATATCGAGTAAGAACTTGATCGTTCAAGTTCTTTAATTGAGAGCGGGCGCAAATCTGTGTCCGCTCTCTTTCTGCTTTTTCAAATTATTCGGAGGTGAAGTACCATAGCAAAAGATATGATGGTTAATGATGGAATCCGTGCTCGTGAGGTTCGTTTGATTGGTGCTAATGGTGATCAACTTGGAGTTAAGTCTAAGTCACAAGCGCTTCAGTTAGCTGAAGACGCTGATTTGGATCTTGTCTTGGTTGCACCGAAAGCCAAACCACCAGTTGCAAAGATTCTTGATTACGGGAAGTATCGTTTTGAAATGCAAAAGAAGGAACGTGAATCCCGTAAGAAACAAAAAGTCATCAGTGTCAAGGAAGTCCGATTAAGCCCAACAATTGATGTTAACGATTTTAACACCAAGTTGAAGAATGCCAAGAAGTTCTTGGCAAAGGGTGAAAAAGTTCGTGTATCAATTCGATTTAAGGGACGTGCCATTACCCATAAGGATATTGGTCGAAAAGTTCTTGACCGAATGGCTGCTGAAACGGCTGATGTTGCTGCCGTTACTCAACATCCCAAGATGGACGGAAGAAGCATGTTCTTAATGCTTTCACCAAAAGATCCAGATAAAAAATAATAGTTGTTAAATACTTGAGGAGGATTTTTACCAATGCCTAAACAAAAAACAAACCGTGCTGCAGCAAAACGTTTCAAGAGAACTGCCAACGGTGGATTTAAGAGTGCCAATGCTTACACAAGTCACCGTTTCCACGGTAAGACAAAGAAGCAACGTCGCCAACTTCGTGGTACTAGTATGATGGACAAAACTAACATCAAGACTTACAGAAAATTATTGCCACATCTATAAAATCAACTATACATTCAGTTATTACTTTTCAAAATATAGGAGGAATTCAAAATGCCACGAGTAAAAGGTGGAACAGTCACACATGCACGTCGTAAGCGTGTTTTAAAATTAGCTAAGGGTTATCGCGGTGGAAAGTCTCGTTTATTCAAGACTGCCAAAGATCAAGTAATGAAGTCACAGGTTTATGCATTCCGTGACCGTCGTAACAACAAAGGTAACTTCCGTAAGATCTGGATCGCTCGTATCAACGCTGCTGCTCGTCTTAATGACCTCAGCTACAGCCAATTTATGCACGGTTTAAAGCTTGCCAACATCGACATGAACCGTAAAATGCTTGCTGATTTAGCTGTTAATGATGCAGATGCTTTCAAAGCACTTACTGACGAAGCTAAAAAAGTACTTAAGTAATTTTGATGTGCTAAAATGACTTTCACCGATAGTTTGGTGGAAGTTTTTTTAAATAAATTAACTATATTTAAGGAGCGACATATGTTGTCTCGATTTAAACCAACTTGGATGATTGGAGATATTTATACAATTTCTCCTCAGTTCCTGTTGGATCATAATATCAACTGTGTTCTAACCGATTTAGATAATACTTTGGTGCCTTGGAATTCCAAGAAGGGTTCTGACGCACTGCATAAATGGTTATCGGAAAACAAAAAATATGGCATTAAAGTCATTGTTGTTTCCAATAACAGTCACAAGCGGATTCAAAAGGCAGTTCAAGATTATCAACTGCCTTTTGTCCCTCGGGCAATGAAACCACTAACGATTGGTATTCGTCACGCGTTAAAGGAATTTAATCTGCAGAAGCGCAACACGGTTATGATTGGCGATCAGTTAATGACCGACGTTGTAGCGGCTAATAGTTGCGGCATGCGCAGCATTCTTGTTAAACCACTCGTTCGTGATGATGCATGGAATACCATGATCAATCGTTACTTTGAAAAAATTGTCTGGAATAAATTATCGAAAAAATATCCAGATTTACATTGGAAATAGGAGAAATTATGGCAAATAATGAAGTTGTTGTTGACGGTGAAGTCGTTCATTGTGTCGGCTGTGGTGCAGCAGTCCAAACGACAGATAAAGATGCACTGGGGTATACGCCCGCATCTGCTTTAAAAAAAGGATTGGAAAATGGAGAAGTCTATTGTCAGCGTTGCTTCCGACTTCGGCACTATAATGAAATTGCTCCCGTCAGTTTATCAGATGATGACTTCTTAAAGCTGTTAACAAGTATTTCCGATACCGACTCGTTAATTGTTTATGT
The DNA here is from genome assembly GCF_009739535.1 of Lentilactobacillus kefiri. Taxonomy (GTDB): domain Bacteria; phylum Bacillota; class Bacilli; order Lactobacillales; family Lactobacillaceae; genus Lentilactobacillus; species Lentilactobacillus kefiri. The sequence goes on along the minus strand of NZ_CP029971.1, from coordinate 2,175,340 downwards.
GGTTGATATCTTTGATGTTAATGGAAGTATGATTCCTGGATTGCATCGATTTGTTGGAAACAATCCAGTCCTTTTAGTCGGAAATAAGCTGGATATCCTGCCTAAAGCTTTGAAGAAAAACAAAGTGAAGGATTGGCTTCGTCAACAAGCCAACGCAGCAGGTATCCGACCAATTGACGTTGAATTGATTTCGGCAAAGACCAATTATGATATTGATCAGTTGTTGGATAAAATTGAAAAATTACGTAAAGGCAAAGATGTCTATGTTGTCGGTGTTACCAATGTCGGTAAGTCAACGTTGATCAATTCAATTGTTCGTCAATCAACCGGTATTAAAGAATTAATTACAACATCAAGATTTCCCGGAACAACCTTGGACCGAATTGATATTCCTTTAAAGGATGGTCGCAATCTTGTCGACACCCCAGGAATCATTCAACCGGAACAAATGGCACATCATTTAACTGGTAAAGAGTTGAACCTTGTGACACCTCAAAAGACAATCAAGCCAAAAGGGTATCAGTTAAACCCTGGCCAGACGTTGTTTTTTGCCGGAGTTGCCCGCTTTGATTACAATGCTGGTGACAAACGTCACGGTTTTACGGTTTATGCGGAGAATAATTTATTTATTCATCGGACAAAGTTGGAAAATGCTGACGACTTTTATGCCAGTCATGTTGGCTCGTTCTTAACACCGCCAACTGAAGACCAAAAAGCTGATTTTCCACCATTGGAACCTCATGAATTCAAATCGACTGAGAAGAGTGATTTGGTCATTGAGGGTCTTGGATGGGTGACAATTCCTGCTGATGTCTCCGTAACTGGTTGGGCTCCAAAAGGCGTTTCAGTTTTGATGCGTCCTGCAATGATTTAAAATAAAGAGGTATTTATGAAATTAACCGGAAAACAAAAACGTTTTTTAAGAGCAAGTGCTAACCGCATGCGGCCAATTTTCGAAGTCGGCAAAAACGGCCTTTCTTCAGTTTGGCTGGATGAGATTCAAAAAGCGCTTGATACCAGAGAACTTATCAAAATTAATGTGCTTCAGAATTCAGCTGCTACTGTTGATGACATTAAAGACTATATTGAGTCGAAAAGCGATGTCACTGTTGTTCAAACGATTGGTAAGACGCTGGTATTGTTCAAACCATCCAAAGACACAAATAATCAAAAATTATCCAATGAAGTTTTTGCAATTTAGAGGTAATTCGGTATGTCGAACGTTCTGAATAATGTTGAAACATTAACACAAGCCAAAACGATTAAACAAAAAAAGGGTAGGCGGATTGGGATTCTTGGCGGTACCTTTAATCCTATTCACAATGGCCATCTAATTATCGCTGAACAGGTTTTAGACCAACTGGGACTGGATAAAGTTTGCTTTATGCCAGATGCAAATCCGCCACATGTTGACAGGAAATTTGCGATTGATGCGAAAGATCGGGTTGCCATGATTAATGGGGCTATTCGTGATAATCCCAAGTTTGCGATTGAGATGACAGAGATCATGCGAGGCGGTGTCAGTTATTCTTATGACACGATGAAACAATTAACCCAGCAGCACCCTGAAAATCATTACTACTTTATCATCGGTGGCGATATGGTTAACTATTTGCCTAAGTGGTACCGGATAGATGATTTAGTGAAGCTGGTTTCGTTTGTTGGCGTTAAACGCGATGGCTACACACCGGCTTCCAAATATCCCGTTATCTGGGTTGATGTCCCATTTATCGACATTTCGTCATCACTTATTCGTTCTAAAATCCGACAACATCAATCAATCAAATATTTGGTACCATCTTCTGTAGAACGTTATATAAAGGAGAACCATTTATATGAAAAATGATCAGTTAAAATATCAAGGCCATTTTGTTCCGTACACTCGTGATGAATTGGTGGCTAAGCTTCATTCGGCATTAACAGATAGTCGTTTTCAACACTGTTTAAGAGTTGAGCAAACGGCGATGGACTTGGCCGAACGTAATGGAGTCAATATCGAAAAGGCTGCCATTGGTGGACTCGTTCACGATTATGCTAAGCAACGCCCGGATGAGGACTTTATTAAGGCCATTAAAGAGTATCAAATGGATCCGGAATTGTTGAACTACGGTAACGCAATTTGGCACGGTGTCGTTGGCTGGATTTTTGTCAAAAACGAATTACAGATCAATGATATTGATATTTTAAATGCCGTCAGATATCATACGGTGGGTCATCAATACATGACGCCGCTTGAACAAATTGTCTATATGGCCGATTATATTGAACCAGGTCGAGATTTTGACGGTGTTGATGATGCCCGTCGGATTACCATGAACAACCTCCAACAAGGGGTTGCTTATCAAACTAAGCAGACGCTGAGTTATCTGATAGCAAATAATAAACCAGTTTTTCCACAAACAATTGTTACCTATAATAGTTGGGTACCAGGCTCAGGATTAGATTAAGGAGTTAATATGAATAGTAAAAAGATTTCAGAAATTGTCGTTCGTGCCGCTGATAGTAAACGGGCTAACGATATCGTTGTTCTCGATATGCAAAAGGTTAGTCTGATGGCTGACTACTTTGTGATTGCTGATGCCAATTCCAATCGACAGGTAAAAGCAATTGCCGATGAGATTGTTGATCAAGTTGAAGCAGACGATGTTAATGTATACAGTGTTTCAGGCAAGGATACTGCTCGTTGGATCTTGATTGATCTTGGCGATGTTGTTGTCCACATTTTCCAAAAGGATGTCCGTGACTTTTACAATTTGGAAAAACTTTGGTCAGACGCACCAATCGTTAATACCGATTCATGGGTGGAGGCATAGCATGATATATACAGAATTCGCCAAATTTTATGATGATTTGTTTGACGCAACTCTATATGATCGCTGGGCAAAGTTTGTTGCCCGCTATGCCGCTAGTACCGGTAAAGAAAATAGTGATATTAAAATTTTAGACCTTGCTTGTGGGACCGGCCGGTTGGCTATCAAATTAGCGCAAATGGGCTTTCAGGTTTCGGGAGCAGATCTCTCTGAGGACATGCTGACTATTGCTGAGCAAAGATCTCGTGATGCAAAGGTTGACGTGCCCTTTATTCAAACCGACATGCGTTCTTTGGACGGATTGGACCAGTATGATATCATTACCTGCTTTGACGATTCACTGAATTATTTGATTAAATCAGATGACTTATTGGCTGCATATCAAGCGGTTTTTGATCATTTAAAGCCTAAGGGCCAGTTCTTATTTGATATGATTACGCCACATCAGGTTCAAGACGTTTATCCAGGATACATGTACAACTATCGAAGTGAAGATGCTGCTTTCATGTGGACGAGCTATAAGGGCGATTTTGCCCCAATCTCGGTTGAACATGAATTAAACTTCTTTCAATATAATGAAGATAAAGATGCTTATGATGCATACAACGAAATTCACCGTGAAAGAGCCTACACTTATGATGAGATTGATCAGTTGCTTACCAAAGCCGGCTATCGCAGTGAGCTTGAGTTTACAGACTTTGGCGACAAGCCATTTACTGAAATAACCAAGCGCTGGTTTTTCGTCACAAACAAGCCTATAGAGAGATGATAAAACATGCTTCGGGCAGTCGGAATCGTTTCAGAATATAATCCTTTTCATAATGGCCATCGCTATATGTTGAGCCAGGCGAAACAGACCACCGGTGCCGATGTGAGTGTGGCCATTATGAGTGGAAATTGGCTGCAGCGTGGTGAACCGGCAGCCTTTGACAAGTGGCAGCGAACTAGGATGGCATTGCTTGGCGGTGTGGATTTGGTCGTTGAACTGCCACTTTTTTCTGCTGTTCAGCCATCTCATCTGTTTTCAAAAGGGGCGGTTGATTTAGCTTCTCACCTGAAATGTGACTGGTTGGCTTTTGGTGCGGAACATCCTTCCATGGATTATCAAAAACTCATTGATAACCAACCGAAGGATAAGGAGAGCTTTAAGCGTTTTGATCGACCGTACGCCTCGATTTTCCAAGATTATCTCTTTCAACGGACTGGGATTCGTTTAAATCAACCAAATGACATTTTGGGATTTGGCTATGCCAAGGCTAATTTTGAAGCAGGATCGCCACTTCGGACGGTCCCGTTACAGCGTGTCGGCAGTAACCATGACGACACTGAAATTAGTGATCAAGGGTCCATCGCGAGTGCTTCCGCCATTCGGAAGGCGATTGGGAATCATGATCTTTCAATGATTAAACCCGTTGTTCCCGAAAGTACTTTAAAAGTGATCGCCAATCATCATATGATGGATTGGAATGATTTCTGGCCTTTTTTAAGATTCGAGCTTGTTGAGAATCCGGTCGAAAATCTTCATCAAATTTATCAAATGACTGAAGGCATTGAATATCGGCTGAAAAGGGCTGCCATCAAAGCGACCAGCTTTCAAGAATTCCTTCATTTGGTTAAGACTAAACGGTACACATACACCCGAATTCAGCGTCTGTGCACATACGTATTGCTGCATGCAGCCAGTCGTGATATGCTTCAGACAGGTGGATATATTCGCCTTCTAGGATTTAATGCCAAGGGGCAAAAATACCTTAACCAGATTAAAGGCGATCTTGAATGGCCGCTGATTACGAAGATCAATGATGATGTCGTTGCTGATTTTATCCAAATGGACTTCCGTGGGGGAATGTTGACCCAAATGATTAATGGTGCCTCACAGGATTTTTATCGGCATCCGGTAATTCTTGAATAAACACCAAAGGACTATCAAGGAAATTACCTTGACAAGCCTATTTGTTGCCGGTATAATAAGTTTTGTTGCATTGGAGGAATTACATTGAAATGGTACTTTAGAGACTTGCAAAAGTACTCAGATACTGATCCGTTCACATTCAATGAGAAGCTTCATATTAAAGATGATTTGCTTGATCGATATGCTGACGAGGTGATCGATGCATCTGACTTTAATGTTGAAGGAACTGCATTTGCTGATCAGGGCGATGTGATTATCGACACCCACATAGTTGGAAAGCTTGTGGTGCCGTCATCACGTTCACTGACCCCAGTTGATTTACCACTTGATTTTACGGTTGAGGAATTCTATGTTCCTTCAAAAGCTGCGGAATCACGATATGGTAAAGATGATGTTGTCTTTGTCCTTGGCGAAGACGATCAGGTGGATATGCAAAGTGCCGTTGTTGATAATGTGATACTGCATATTCCTATGCACGTCCTGTCTCCTGAAGAAATTGCGGGCAAAGAGATGCCAAGTGGTAACGACTGGGATGTTATGACAGTCGATGACTACAGCAAACAGAAGGCAGAGTTAAAAACTGTTGATCCACGTCTGGCAGAATTGAAGAACTTTTTTAAGAATCGCGATTCAAAATAGCTGGACTTAAAATTTCACTAGTGGATATTTTATTTTTACGAGGAGGGAAAAACAATGGCTACACCAGCACGTAGAACTTCTAAAGCTAGAAAGCGCATGCGTCGCGGTCACATCAAGTTGACGACTCCTAATTTGAGCCTCGACCCTAAGACCGGTGAATACACCATGCCACATCACGTTTCACCATCAGGCTTTTACAAAGGCCGTAAAGTTATCAAAGATAAGAAGTAATAAATAACCAATTTAGAACGCCATGGATTCTAAATTGGTTTTTTTGTACACTTTTTTAAGCATAAAAGAGGGGCCTTCGCAATCATTTTGCGAGGGCCCCTAAATTTAATATCGATTATTATTTAGTGAAATCAACAACCATTCGGCCAACGATCTTGTTAGCTTTCATTTCATCAATGATGTCGTTAACTTCGTCAAGACGACGAGTTTGAACGATTGGCTTAACTTTACCTTCAGCACCAAACTGGAATGTTTCAGCGAGGTCCTGACGAGTTCCAACCAGTGAACCGGCAACTTGAATACCATCAAGAACAGTCTTGTCAATATTCAATGCCATATCACCTTTAGGAAGGGCAACGGCAACCAACTTACCATCTGGACGCAATGCGTTAACAGAAGTGGTAAATGCGTCAGTTGTAACGGCAGTGATTTGGGCGTTATGAACTCCGCCAACCTTCTTTTGGATTTGTTCAGCAACATCTGGATCGTGACGGTTGATAGTAATATCAGCACCGTTATCCTTAGCTGCTTGAAGCTTTTGTTCGTTACCATCAACGGCAACAACATGAGCACCAAAGACGTTGTGTGCGTATTGAACAGCAAGGTTACCCAAGCCTCCACAACCAACAACTTCAACCCATTGTCCAGGACGGGTATCACCAACTTTAAGTGCCTTGTACATCGTAACACCGGCACATGTTAATGAAGTTGCTTCAACAGGATCCAAGCCTTCAGGAACTTTAACGGCGTAGTCGGCAGGGACAATAACTTCTTCAGCCATTGCACCATCAACAGTGTAACCTGAGTTTTGAACGTTACGGCAAAGGGTTTCACGACCAGTGATACAATACTCACAATGGCCACAGCCTCTATAGAACCAAGCGATTGATACACGATCACCAATCTTTAAATTGGTAACATCGTCGGCAACTTGAATAACTTTACCAACACCTTCGTGACCAATGATCCGGCCAGGAACTTTACCGAAATCTCCTTCAGCAACGTGAAGGTCTGTGTGACATAAACCACAATATTCAACTTTTACTAATGCTTCGCCTTCATGAATGGGGCGTAAATTTACATCTTTAATATCAACATATCCATCGACTGGATCTCTTACAACAGCAGCTTTCATAGGTTTATTCATCCTTTTTGTAATATATTTTCAAACAAGTACATTATAAACAGGAACGCTTACATTATCAAGTGAAAATCTACACAAATGTCGATTAATTGAAAATAATTTCCAAATGAGGGTGGTTTTATAAGTTTTCTCAAAGTTAAAGCCTTAAACTCACATAATTATGGTAAAATGAGAGTTATGTTAAAAGGTTTCTACGTTACTAATAAATAAATTAAGATATGTTATAGGAGAGCTGATCATTTATGAGTCGAATTTTGATTATTGAAGACGAAAAGAATTTAGCCCGATTCGTTGAATTGGAATTAAAGCATGAAGGCTATGATACCCAGGTGGAATTAAACGGAAGAACCGGTTTACAAGCTGCCTTGGATGAAAACTTTGATGTTATTTTACTTGATTTAATGTTACCGGAATTGAATGGGATGGAAGTTGCCCGTCGATTACGTGAAAAGAAAAACACACCTATTATTATGATGACTGCCCGGGATTCCGTTATTGATCGAGTTTCTGGTTTTGACCATGGCGCTGATGACTACATCGTTAAACCATTTGCAATTGAAGAATTATTGGCCCGAATTCGTGCCTTGCTTCGTCGAATTCAAATTGAGAACGATCAACAAAAAAGCAACAAGAAATCCGTTACTTTTAAAGACTTAACCATTGAAAAGGAAAGTCGGATTGTTCGTCGTGGCGATGAGGTCATTAATCTGACAAAGCGTGAATATGAACTCTTGTTAACTTTGATGGAAAATGTTGACGTTGTTTTAGCTCGAGACGTTTTACTTACCAAGGTATGGGGGTACGACTCAGAAGTTGAGACCAACGTTGTCGATGTTTATATTCGATACCTGCGAAACAAGATTGATCGTCCAGGTGAAAATAGTTACATCCAAACTGTTAGAGGTACTGGGTACGTGATGCGTTCATGACCCAATCCAACACGAAACAAAAAAGAAGAAAGACATCGCTAAAATGGAAGTGGGCGTTTTTTACGTCCATTGGTGTTTTGGCGATTGTTGTTATCTTCTCAGTTCTAATTTTTAACCGATTCACAAATGTGCTTCTTCAACAGGAACACGCCCATATTGATAATACTTTAAGTACCGTGTCATCAAGACTTTCAAATTATTCCTCACCTTTGAGTAAGGGTGACGTTGCCTATTATTTGAAGCCTAAGATTACCAGTGACAATGATCAGGTAACCCAAGCCAATGGGAACGACCTTTATTCAAATTCGTTGATTGTGAATTTCTCTCGGGATAATATTTTAGTGAATGTCTATGACGTTCACGGCAATGAATTGTTTGAATCTCGAAAAGGTGCGGTTAAGTTTTATTCACCAAGTAAGCGAAAAATATTTACAACCAGGCAAAATGGCCGTCAGGTAATGGTTGGTGCTGAACCACTGTTATCCAAGAAAAACGGCTCGCTTGTCGGTTATGCGCAAGTCACCGACAAACTGGACAATTATCGAGCAACTGCCAACAAATTGTTAGTCATTTTAGTTATTTTAGTTTTAATTTCAGTTTTGCTGTCGATGTTTTTCGCCTACATTTTGGCTCAAGAGTTGTTACGGCCGATTAATGAGATTCAAAAGACCATTAATGAAGTTAAAGCGGATCCGGACTCCGATGCCCGAATTCCTGAATTGAAATCAAATGATGAATTAACTGATTTGGCGGATCTTTTAAATGGGATGCTGGATCAGACCCAACGATATATTGATCAGCAGCAACAATTTGTTGAAGATGTTTCCCATGAATTAAGGACGCCTGTCGCCGTTATTCAAGGCCATATTGATATGCTGCTGAGATGGGGGAAAGATGATCCCGAAGTCCTTGAGGAATCTTTGAAGGCTTCTCTTCAGGAAACAAACCGAATGAAGAGTTTGGTTTCTGAAATGCTGGATCTTTCTCGTGCCGAACAAATTGAAATTAATTACGGTGAAGAAATTACCGATGTTAATCACGTATTTGCTCAGGTTTACAACGATTTCAAAATGATTCACCCTGACTTTACGTTTACCTTTGATGATGATACCGACCATGATGTTTACGTTAAAATTTATCGTAATCACTTGGAACAGGTTCTTGTGATCCTTCTTGATAATGCGATTAAGTATTCCACCAAACGAAAAGAAGTTCATTTATCACTCTCAACTTCAATGGCAATGGTGAACATTGCTGTTCAAGACTTTGGTGAAGGGATTTCCGAAGAAGACAAGCAAAAGGTCTTTAACCGTTTCTATCGGGTTGATAAAGCCCGTAGCCGTGACAAAGGTGGTAACGGTTTGGGACTCTCAATCGCCCATCGATTGATCGAAGCTTATCACGGAAACATTTCAATTGAAAGTTCATTGGGTTATGGTTCCATCTTCCAAGTTAATTTACCAATTATGCAGGATATGCCAGATGAAGCTGATCTTGAATCAGATGAAAAAGAATCTACCGAATCTAGCGAATCTCAAGATAATCAATCGGATAACAAACTACCAGACGGAATTTTAGACACTTCAAAGTCAGATCAAACCGACTCTGATAATTCCAAGCATGAAGATCCAAAAGACAATCAATAGTTAATAAAAAAGCTGGTGCATGTGAGATGAATTCATTTCACATTGCACCAGCTTTTTTGGATACTAATTTAATTTCCCTAGTTCTCTGCGAACTTCGGGAGCTTCCGTTTTACTACTGGTAAAAATGATTCTGTCGTTAAGCTTCAATGATGTGCCGCCGGATGGGCGGATGAATCGTTTGTCACGATAGATTTGCGTAATTGTAATTTTGTCGATAAATGGAACGTTACGGACTTGAATGTCAGCGTAACGGCTGTTTCTAAGGGCCACTTCATAGACACTTGATTCCGTTGAGGTCATCATCCTCATCGTTGAAGGAGCTTCAATTAATGACCGCAGCATGCTGATATTAACGTCAGGAGTATTGTACAGCTCAACGCCTAATGAATTGAGCTCATCCCGGCGTTCATCCAAGATATTGCGATCTTCAAATCTGACAATGACTCGTGGAACGCCGTACTTTTTCGCGATCTTGGCAAGTTCATAATTCTTTTCGGAATTAATTTGTCCAAGCACCACGACATCGGCATCAAAGACACCATTTTCAATCATGACCTTCGGATCCATACTCTTTAATAGATGAATGGTTGTTTCACTGTTAAAGGCGCGGTAATTGTGTTGATTATTCGTATACATCGTCACTTTGTACCATCCCTTGGCTAACTGCTGGGCAACGGGGACGGTGGTCAAGTTTGTTCCAATAAAGTGAACGGTGGACTTCTTCAGGTCTTCAGCTTCTGCAGAATACAGCTTATTAAATATCATTGGGCCAAAGACACAGGTTAGAACTGCTGAGAGAAGAAACGCGCCGGACTGTTGATTGGTAATTCTGTTTAAATGACTGGCAACTTGGAGAACCGCCAAAACAACTGTAATGGTTGTGACTGACATGGCAGTCCCGGCAATCGCATTTGTATTTTTGAACCGTAATTTCAATGCAAAAAAGATCAGAGCCTTTGCTAATATGTAGCCAATGAAGATAACCGGGATTAGCATCAGGGTTTGAGGATTGGTAATTAATGTACGAAGATTTAAGTTAACGCCACTCATGATAAAGAAAATTGGAATGAAGAACCCGTATCCAATGGAATCGAGGCGGACTTTGGTTTCTTCGTGGGGTTCCAACAATTTAATGACGATTCCGGCTAAGAATGCACCAAGAATTCCCTCGGCACCAACTGATTCGGCAACGGTCACCAAGGTGACAATCATGAAAAATGAGAGGCGGATATCGACCTGGGTTGTTGATTTATTGATTTGGTCAAAGAATCGAAAGAATGCTTTAAACCGCCAGAACAAAAGGGCAGCTACAACTAAGATCAGTAAAATCAACCACAATGACTTGGAATGGGGACTGTAAGCCGATGCGTAAAATGTCAGGCCAATCATTGGGACGACTTCCCCAAGGGCAGCAATCAATAGAATTGCCTGGCCAAATGGCTTACTGAGGAGTTCCTTTTCCTTCAATCCGGCGATTACAATGCCCAATGAAATTGTCATGAACAAAATAGCAGCCAACCAAATGTCCGAAAACAAGCCGCTTATTTTTAAAACGTAGCCCATTCCAAATGACATGGCAACAATTGATGCATATCCCATTCCGGCAATTCTTAGAACGGAGTATTTGGGTTGGTTTTGCTCATCTTTTTGGGCCAGTGGAGAAAGGTTGGTTGGCTTCTTTTTAAATAAGCTGAAATCAATTTCCATCCCACTTAAAAACAGCAGGAAGATAACGCCGACGTTTTGCAGAATGTCCAGGGTATTGGAATCGGTAATCCAATTAAAAAGAGACGGTCCAAGAAAAACACCCACAATAATTTCTACAACGGCCGTGGGAAGAAATGTGATCTTGAAGCGAGCCATTGCCAAAGGGATGACAAGTGCCGCCAGCAAAATGATTAATAGGGATAGTTGATTCATAAAATGTAACAGCTCTTTTCCTAAAAAATATACATAACAATATTACCATTCTGTCGCTCAATTGGTTGAATAAACTATTTTGTTGAATGATAAATGAATCAAAAAAGATCACATCAACTTAGATGTGATCTTTAATCGATTATGATTTGTGATGTCGTTGCTGCTTACCTGCATTTCGTTGTCGGTTCGCTTTTGGCTTAACAGGTTTGCTTGGTGTAGGAACAGGTGTTGACTTAGCCTTTTTAGTTTCTTGGGGCTTTCGGTCAACCTGCTGTTTTCCAGTATTTCGTTGACGATTACGCTGATGGATATTTGGCTCGGATGGTTTTGAGCCGTTGGCAACTGGCTTCGGACTTGGCATCAAGTCTTCTACTGTGACCTTTTTTCGGCCTTCATTTTCTTTGGCAATATTCTTTCGAATCCTTGGCCGGTACATATTAATGATCAGGGTTTGAACACAGGCGAAGAGTCCGCCAATGAAGAAGTAAATTCCTAATCCAGCTGGTGCGCTCAGTGTAAATACCAAAATCATAATTGGGCTCATCAGCATCATGGCACCCATCTGTTTCTTCTGGGCAGCCGGCGTTCCCAGCATTGCGATGTATCCTTGCAACAAATAAGAAGCAAATGACAAGACCGCAAGAATCCAACTTGATTGTCCCAATCGAATTCCCATGAAGACGGTGTGGGATAATTCTGGTGAATAACGAATTGCTGCATACAAAGCAGTAAAAATCGGCATTTGGATTATCAATGGCAAACAACCAATTCCACCAGTCATTGAAATGCCATTTTGCTTATATAATGCCATCATTGCCTGACTGGCTGCAGTCTGTTCTTCAGGAGTGGAAGCAGCCTTTTGGCGTTTTTGCAGTTCAGCCATTTGTGGTCGAATCAACTGCATCTTTTCCTGTTGAATGGTTGAAGCCTTCATTTGCCGAACCATGATAGGTAATAAAACCATTCGCACGATTACGGTAAGGACGATAATCGCCCAGCCATAACTGCCGACAAATTGTGCAATCCATTCCATAATGCCCTGCGCTGGTTTTGCAAGGTAATCGTAAACCGCTCCGTATGGTTTCCCGGATTTTGTTGTGCGGACACAGCCACTTAGAAGGAGGGCCATTCCGGAAAGTAATCCAAGAGTGGTTATGTGTTTAATTTTTTTCATTAGTAAGACCTTTCTTAACTTAGTACGTAAACAAAACAATCTTACTAGATTATTGACCGCTTTTCAATTTAATATTTCACATTAAACCCTTTATCAACAATTTTCGATATATAATTGAGGTGAAGGTTTTCTACTTTAGCAAACGGGGTTGGGGAATTTTTGATTTTTGAGATGAATTTTTCCAGGTTTTCGTTAGTGCCGCTGGCAACAATTGTGACACTGCCGTTGCGTTCGTTTTTAACCCACCCGGAGATGTTCAGCTCTTGGGCAATCTGGATGGTTGCCCAGCGAAAGCCGACGCCTTGTACGCGGCCAGAGGCATTCATTTTTACCGTTTGGTTTTTGTTGTTCAAATTATTCACCACCTATTAATATAGAAAAGAGAGATTTGTATGGATATTGAAAAAATTACGTCTAACCAAAATAATCGTGTCAAAGAATGGACCAAAATGCAAACCAAGAAGGGCCGGGTTAAGTCCGGTCAGTATGTCATTGAAGGATGGCACATTGTTGACGAGGCGATTCGTCATCGTCAAGCCATCAAGCAATTAATGGTCGTTGATGAAAGCTACTTGGGCGACCTGCCCGTTGATGACGACACCGAGGTTTTCCTGATTACCCCGGAAATTGCCAAACATATTTCATCGACTGAAACTCCCCAGGGTGTTTTCGCTGTTTTGAACACCGAAGACTATCATGAAAAGATTCCCGATGATTTGAAGGGTGCCTGGATGCTTTTGGATAATATCCAAGATCCCGGTAATATCGGAACCATGGTTCGAACAGGGGATGCTGCCGGACTTGATGGAATCGTTTTTGGTAAAGGTTCTGCCGACATTTACAATCCCAAAGTTGTCCGTTCAATGCAGGGCAGTCAATTTCATATGAAGCTCTATACAGGTGACATTCTTGATTGGATGGACGCATTTAAAGAAGCCGGCATTAAAACCTATGGTACCGAATTAAATGATCAGGCCATTTCTTACTATGATATAACACCAACCAAACAATTTGCACTGGTTATGGGAAATGAAGGTAACGGGGTTAATCCCGAGATTCTCAAGAAGACCGACCAAAACCTTTATATTCCAATGAATGGTGAGGCTGAATCATTGAATGTGGCGGTTGCTGCCGGAATATTACTTTTCAAGTTTGTTAAATAAGGTTCGTTTTCATTGATATTTAGGGCAATACCTAGTATCATGTTGATAAATAAAGACAAAGGGGTATTACATGCAAAAGGATGAATGGAAAAACGATTCTGAGTATCGTGAAATAGTTTCTGACCTGATGGCAACTGATATGGTTAAGAAATTGGCTAACTATACTCAACACCATCACTCAACTCGACTTGAACATTCAATTGCTGTTTCTTTTGACAGTTACAAGATTGCCAAAAGAAGGGGCTTAGATTACCGTGCCGTTGCTCGTGCTGGTTTGCTCCACGATCTGTTTTTCTACGATTGGAGAACCACTAAGTTTGATTTAGGCTCTCACGCATTTATTCACCCACGGGTTGCCTTACGAAACGCCGAGCGGATTACCAAATTATCACCAATGGAAAAAGACATCATTTTAAAGCATATGTGGGGCCTGACACTTGCACGGCCTAAGTATGAAGAAAGTGTCATTGTTTCTCTGGTTGATGATTATGAAGCTGTTCATGAATTCATGAGTCCACTTAAAGGTAAACTTGAAGATTTAAAGAAACAAGTTATTGGGACATCTGCTACAAAATAATTGGAATCATGGTATGAGAGGGGGATTTTAAATGCGACAGGCAATTGGATTGCAAGATGCAATTAACTATTATTTATGTCCGAAGTTTGAGAAGACATTTTCATTTCTCGGGAAAAAATGGAATGGCTTGATTATCGATGTTTTACTTCAAGAAGGGGTTTTACGTTTTCGTGAAATTGCCCGACAAATCCCCAAGTGCAGTGATCGAGTTTTGGTTGAACGCTTGAGAGAACTTGAAGACGATGGGGTTGTTGTTCGAACAGAACATGAAGACTCATCATTGATCGAATATTCATTGACCGAGCAAGGCAAAGAATTAGCACCGATCATGCACGAAATTCATACATGGTCAGAAAAATGGTATCCAAGCATTAAAAAGTAGCTTGACCATTTTTTTGTTTTAGCTTATTATTCACTAATGTAAAGCGTTTGAGAAAAAAGTAGTAGGTTGATTTCCTATTTGAGAGACTCCGTGGTTGGTGAAAACGGAGTAGGAAGTCTTCTCGAATTCATTTTTCGAGCTGAAATTGGGAGTTGTCAAACAAAAAATTTCCGGTTAATCACCGTTAACGATGTCTTAAGTGTGTTGTTCTCTTTGGACAGCAAATTAGGGTGGTACCGCGTCGCTTCGTCCCTTATTGGGCGAAGCTTTTTTTGTGGTTAAAAATAGAACTGGAGGGATACCATGTCACTGCGAGATCAACTGACAGAAATAAAAGAAAAAGGGCTTGCTGATATTGAGCAAACCAACGACTTGAAGAAGTTAAACGACATTCGAGTCCATTTACTTGGTAAAAAGGGACCCATCACCGCTGCTCTTAGAGGAATCAAAGATTTAACCCCTGAGGAACGTCCCGAAGTCGGTAGTTACGCCAACAAAATTCGTGATGCAATCACCGTAGCAGTTGCCGATCAACGCCAAAAGCTTGAAGACGCTGCACTGGATGCAAAATTAGCGTCAGAAAAGATTGATGTTACGATGCCGGGCAAACCGGTTGCTCAAGGTCAACCGCACGTTATTCAACAAATCATTGATCAAATTGTCGATTTGTTCCTGGGAATGGGTTATGAAGTTCTCTCAGGCCCTGAAGTTGAAGAAGACAAATACAATTTTGAAATGATGAACCTGCCTAAAAACCATCCAGCAAGAGATATGCAGGATACTTTTTACATAAGCAAAGAGATCTTGATGAGAACCCAAACCTCACCAATGCAGGCTCGTGCTTTGGAAAAGCATGATTTCTCAAAGGGACCTTTGAAGATGATCTCACCAGGAATCGTTTACCGTCGTGATACTGATGATCCAACCCATTCACATCAATTCCATCAAGTTGAAGGACTCTTCATTGATGAACACGTGACCATGGCTGATTTAAAGGGAACGTTAATTACCATGGCCCAAAACATTTTTGGAAATAAATTTGATATTCGTTTACGGCCAAGTTATTTCCCATTTACCGAACCTTCTGTTGAAGTAGATGTTACCTGCTTTAACTGTATGGGAAAGGGTTGTGACGTCTGCAAGCATACCGGCTGGATTGAAGTTTTAGGTGCCGGCATGGTTCATCCTAATGTGCTCGATATGGCTGGCGTTGATTCAAAGAAGTATGGCGGTTTTGCCTTTGGTGTCGGCCCTGACCGATTTGCAATGCTTAAATATGGTGTGGATGACATTCGTGACTTCTACCTCGATGATGTCCGCTTCTTAAATCAATTCAGTAAGAGGGGTAATTAGACAATGAAAGTTTCTTACAAATGGCTTAAAAAATATTTAGATTTGAATCTGCCCGCTAAAGATTTAGCTGAAAAGATCGAACGGACAGCAGTTGAAGTTGACTCCGTCACTGTCGCCGAAGATGGCCTCAAAAAGTTGGTTGTCGGTCATATTTTATCAATGACCAAGCATCCGGAATCAGACCATCTGCATATCTGCCAAGTTGATGTCGGTGAAGATGAACCATTACAAATCGTTTGTGGTGCTCCCAACGTCGCAGCAGATCAAAAGGTTATTGTTGCCTTACCAAATTCCAGAATTGGCGGCAACGTTAAAATCAAGCGTTCAAAGATGCGTGGTGTTGAATCACAAGGGATGATTTGTGCACTTGACGAAATTGGTTTCAGCAAAGACGTTGTCCCAAAGGAATGGGCTGACGGAATCTATGTCTTTGATGATGATGTTCCGGTTGGCGAGCCGATTTACAAATATTTGGGAATGGATGATCCAATTATTGATCTTGATGTTACCCCTAACCGTGGTGATATGTTGAGCATTTTGGGAACTGTTCATGACCTGGCTGCCATTTATGACCAAAAGCCAACTATTAAAAAACCGGTTGTTGATGAAGACAATTCACTTGATGCCAATCAAGAGATTCAGGCAACCGCTGACGAAAAGCTTGCCAAAACATACAAGCTGCGGGTTGTTGAAGGCGTTAAAGTTGCGCCAAGTCCTTCATGGCTGCAGATAGTTCTGTGGAATGCCGGCATTCGCCCAATTAACAACGTGGTTGATGTCACCAATTATATTTTGCTGAAGTACGGTCAACCTCTTCATTCATTTGATAAGGATAAGATTAATGGCAACATCCAGGTTCGGATGGCTGCCAAGGGTGAAAAGTTAACGACCCTTGATGAAGACAAACATGAGCTGACGACTGATGATATCGTGATCGCTGATAATGACAAGCCAATCGCCTTAGCCGGTGTTATGGGTGGTTTTAATACTCAAATCGATGAAAGCACGACAAACGTCGTCATTGAATCAGCCATTTTTGATTCATTCAGAATTCGTAAGGCTGCTCAGCGTCATAATTTGCATACAGAAGCTTCACAACGATTCGAACGGGGAATTAATCCCGATGGTGTCCAAGACGCCGTAGACGAAGCCGTAAGCATGATTAAAGAGCTTGCTGGCGGTAAGATTGCCAAAGGAACCGTCACTGCAACTGAATATCATCCAGAATTGCCAACAATCTTCACCACAGCTGAACGAACCAATCATGTACTGGGGACTTCATTTACCACTGAAGAAATCAAAAATATTTTCGATCGGCTCGGATTTTCCAGTGAAGCCCATGAAGATGGTTTAAACGTTACCATTCCTGCTCGTCGTTGGGATATCTTCAGAGATGCTGATTTGAACGAAGAAGTCGCCCGAATTTACGGCTACGACAACTTACCAGCTACTTTGCCAACTGGCCGTCAAAGTATTGGCATTTTAACACCAACCCAGAAACTTCAACGGGCATCACGGACTGCTTTGGAAGGCTTGGGACTTACCCAGGCAATTTCATATTCATTGACGACTGCTGAAAAAGCAAAAATGTTCATGATGAGAAAGAGTTTTGAAACCAAATTGCTTTGGCCAATGACTCAGGACCATTCCGTATTAAGAATGAACATGCTTTCAGGTTTGCTTGACGATGTTGCTTATAATCACGCCCACAAAGTCAATGATGTTGCCCTTTATGAATCTGGTCGGGTCTTCTACAAAGACAGTGCCGAACAAATTCGTCCTGAAGAAGTGGAACATATGGCCGGTGTGATCACAGGTAACTTCACAAGTCCATTGTGGAACAATCATGTCCAACCAATTGATTTCTTCCAGTTGAAGGGGATTGTTAATCAGTTCCTGCTCAACCTTGGCGTTAAGGGTGATATTGAATACACCGCGACTGATCAATATCCAGAAATGCATCCAGGCCGGACTGCTAACATCTCAATTCATGGTCACTATATTGGATTCCTTGGTCAAATTCATCCAAGAATCGCCAAGAAATTTAAGATCAAAGAAACCTATGGATTTGATTTGAATATGCAGGAATTAATTGACTTGCCTAAGGATGATGATCAATACAAACCAATTTCGAAATATCCTTCAATTAAGCGTGATATTTCATTGGTTGTTGACCAAGATGTCACCAACGACCAAATCATGCAAGTCATGAATAAGCGTGGTGGTGCGTTCTTAAATAACGTTCGTTTGTTTGATGTTTATGAAGGCGAGAATGTTTCTGATGGTAAAAAGTCAATGGCTTATTCATTAACGTACGTTGATCCTCGAGAAACCCTTAAGGATGAAGTCGTTAATAAAGCCTTTGAAAAGATTAAAAAACGTTTAACAGCTGACTTAAATGCAGAAATTAGGTAATTTGGAAACTATAATGAAACTGAAAAGATAGGAGGAGCTTCTCATGAGCGATGACTCAAGTCGACGAAACCCCAAACCCAATAAAAGTCTCGGGCGAAGAATTATTATTTCTGTAATTACCTTACTGATTATTTTAGCTGCAGCGATTGGCTTAATGGGATACCGATATTTCCAGGATGCATTAAAACCAATGAACCCTCGTGATACCAACGTGACACAAGTGCATATTCCACTTGGCGCGTCTAATAAACAAATTGGATCAATTTTGCAGACTCAAAAGATTGTTAAAAGCGGGATGGTTTTTGACTATTACGTCAAATCCAACAACATGGCCAACTTTAGAGCTGGTTATTACCAACTGAAACCGTCAATGAGCCTGAAAGCAATTGCCCACCGTCTTCAAGAAGGTGGCACTGATCAGCCAATTCAAAGTACCAAGGGTAAAGTGTTGGTTCGTGAAGGCGCAAATATTAATCAAATTGCTTCCCAGGTTTCAGCTCATACAGATTTCACCCGTCATGACTTTCTCAAATTGATGAAGGATCAAGCTTATATCAAACAATTAGCTGCCCGTTATCCAAATTTGTTGAAGTCGGCAATGAAAGCCAAACACGTTCGTTACCGTCTTGAAGGGTATTTGTATCCTGCAACTTATGAAGTTGAGAAGAATACATCATTGAAGTCATTGGTTGAACAAATGGTTGCCAAAACAAATCAAATAGTGATCCCACATCTTGCAAAAATCAAAAAATCAGGGATGAATATGCAACAATTTATGACTCTGTCTTCTTTGATCGAGCGTGAGGGAGTTAACCAGAATGACCGTCGTAAAATGGCTGGTGTTTTGTTAAACCGAATTGATATCAATATGCCGCTTCAATCAGATGTCGCTGTGCTATACGCAATTCATCGGAACAATAAGACTTTGACGAATAAAGATTTGCAGAATGATTCACCATATAATCTTTACAAATATACTGGATTTGGACCTGGCCCATTTGACAGTCCAAGCATCAGTTCGATGAGTGCCGTTTTGCATCCTTTGGATAGATCCAAGAACTATTTATACTTTGTTGCAAATACCAAGACCAAGAAAGTATATTACTCAAAGACCTATGCTGAACATCAGCAGCAGATTGCTAAGCATACGGATGATAATAATTAATTGAGAGGTTCATATTTACATGGCAAATCATAAAACACGGCCGGTAGTGATCGGCATTACCGGTGGATCTGGTAGTGGGAAAACAACCGTTGCCAGAAAGATTTTTGACCAGTTGTCCAACTATTCAATTACGATCATTCAACAGGATTCGTATTACAATAATCAAGATGATATGAGCATGACCGACCGAAAGAAGGTTAACTATGATCATCCAATGGCTTTTGACTTCGATCTTCTAATTGATCAATTAAAGCAATTGCTTAACTATGAAGCAATTGAAAAGCCGGTGTATGATTACGAACAATTTACCCGAAGTTCGGACACTATTCATCAGGATCCTCGAGAAGTCATTATTCTAGAAGGTATTTTGATCCTTGACGATCAACGATTACGTGATTTAATGGATATTAAGGTATTTGTTGACACAGATGATGACATTCGTTTGATTCGAAGAATTGAACGGGATACGAAGGAACGCGGTCGTTCATTAGATAATATTATTCATCAGTATTTAATGACCGTGAAGCCGATGTATCATCAATTTGTTGAACCAACGAAACGTTACGCTGATTTAATCGTACCTGAAGGTGGAGAAAATCAGGTTGCCATTGATCTTTTGACAACTAAGATGCGATCCATCTTGATGCACCGTGGCAACAAAGAAATTAAGAACAATTTTGATTCAACAATTTAAAATAAAAGGGGAAATTACCAAATGGCTGAAGACACATATCCAATGACTGCTGAAGGTCGAGATAAACTTAAGAAAGAATTGGAAGACCTTAAGGTTAACCAACGACCTAAAGTGGTTGAACGTATTAAGATTGCAAGAAGTTATGGGGACTTATCTGAAAACTCAGAATATGAGTCAGCTAAGGACGAGCAAAGTATGCTTGAAAGCCGAATTACAACGGTTGAGCATATGTTGCAGTACGCCCAAATCATTGATTCAAAAGCAAGTGACAAGAACGAGGTAACCGTCGGAAAAAAGGTTACCTTCAAAGAATTGCCTGATGAAGATCCAGAAACTTACCAAATTGTTGGGGCAGCCGAGGCTGATCCAATGTCAGGCAAGATTTCAAATGATTCACCAATTGCCAAAGGACTTATTGGTCACCGCTTGAATGAAGAAGTTGATATTCCAATTCCAGCAGGAACGATGAAAGTCAAAATTATCAAGGTTGAATAATAGTATTTGTATATAACAACTAACTTAACTATGTGAAAAAGTCATTCAAGGGAAGCCTTCCCCTGAATGGCTTTTTTGTATCAAACAATCGCTGTTACGCCTAACATTGCTGCACTTCCCATCATTACCTGAATGAATTTTTACTTGATTTAATTTTCATATCGTTTGTGAAATTCGGCAATGATGTTATAATCGAATGTAAGCGAATACAAGTAGAGATCTGAGGAGTGTGGCAAAACAATGAAAATTGAGGTAACTGAATCTGCAAGCAAATGGTTCCAGTCCGAGATGGGACTTGGCGAAGGAAATGGTGTTCGATTCTATGGAAAAGTTTATGGCAAAACGCCTGTTCATGAAGGATTTTCATTAGCATTAACCCGTGATGATACTCCTGGTGAAACGTATGCTGAAACCAAGAAAGATGGAATTACGTACTTCGTTGATGAGAATGACCGTTGGTTCTTTATTGGGTTTGATTTAAAAGTTGATTTTGTGCCTGACAAGGATCCAGAAAATGTCGTTTACACCTATACTCCAAATGGCGAACTTGATAAATAAAAATTTGTTAGAAAAAAAGGATTGGAAATCATTTCGATTTCGGCTCTACAATATCTGTTGTTGGTAATAGATTTTTATCTATTACTGATGACAGATTTTTTGTTTTTCATTAGAATAAAAAAGCGGACATTTCCTGTCCGTTCATCAAAACCAACAACCACGAAGATTTTAGAGAAAGAAGGAAATGCCCTATGTCAAATGATACTACGAAAATGTTGTTAGGAATAGATGATAAACACTTAAAAATTGAGAATGGCAAAATAGGTGATGATGGGGTGATCCGATTAAACGGGTCGCTGAACTATTCCCCCAAGGCTTGCCGCAACTGTGGGGTTATTAATGATCACCAGATCATTGGCTATGGTTGGCGAAGGACCACCATTAGATTCGCTAAAACATTGGGCAGCACGGTTATCCTATGCCTCAATCGGCGAAACTTTCACTGTAAGGCTTGTCATACCAACTTCCTGGCGCAGACGAGTGCAGTGCCGAAGCACTGCACGATTTCAAATACAACCCGGAAACAATGTTTAGAGAAGTTAACGGAACCAGTGAGCCTCAAACACATTGCCAATGAATTGTCCACTTCGGATTCATTCGTTGGTCGGCAGCTCTTACGGGCTGAACGGGACTTTAAAACCAACTGGCACTACTTACCCAAAGTTCTCCTCATGGACGAAGTTAAAAGCACTAAGAGTGCCACCGACGCGATGAGCTTTGAATTTATGGACGCCGAAACCCACGAATTAATTGACCTATTGCCCTTTAGAACCATCTATCAGCTTCAAAAGTATTTCCAGCATTATGACCAAGCCGCACGAGAAAATGTGAAAATTATCGTCACCGATATGAACTATACCTATCCCAAATTGGTTGGGCAGATCTTCCCGAACGCCATCGTTGTTATTGATCCTTTTCACTTAGTTAACGCTTTAAACCGGGCTTTTAACAAGACGCGAGTGCGTCTCATGAAAACCCTGGCCACTTCCTCGCGCCAGTATCACGCCTTGAAACGCTATTGGAAACTATTATTAACGCCGGCCAATCACCTTAACTACGAGGCTTTCCGCAAGTGGACAAACTTCCCTTATCCGGCAACTGCCACGGATGTGGTTGATGCTTTACTGGACATTGATCCCGAGCTCAAGCAAACTTACGACGTGATGAATTGGTTACGTGAAACCATCAAAAACCGCGACTGGCCCAACTATAATCAAGCCTTTCACCACCTGCAGGGGTGCTCGGAAGAGATGTTGGCAGCCCTCCAAACCTTGGCGGCTCATCATGATGAAATTGGCAACACTTTCACCCACCACTACACCAACGGGCCCTTAGAAGGTTCAAACAACAAGATTAAAGTCATTAAGCGCACTGGATTTGGTTACCGAAACTTCTTCAGATTCCGGCTAAGAGTGCTGTTCGCTTTTCGAGTTCATACAAAAAGAGCCCTAATCACCAAGTGATTAGAACTCCAATATTTTGTTCACCAACAACAGTTGACGAAGAACCTCGATTTCCAATCCTTTTTAATTTCTATTTACTTTCTTGCGGATTCTCAGAGCTTTGATTTTGATTTCTTTTACGTCGTTTCAGCACGAATTCCGTACCAATGAACGCAAGGCCAAACGCTGTAATGATGAGCCCGGCTTTGATTCCTTCAGGCCAGTAGGTAAATACAACCTTGTGATGGCCTTTACTGATTGGAATATAAGTGAACATCTTTGCCCAGCGCTTAGGTTGAACGGTCTTGCCATCAACCTTAGCTGTCCAGCCGTGCTCAAATGGAATTGTCGTTGTCAAAGACTGATTATTTGATTTGACGTTAACCGTACCAGTTAATTGGTGGTTATTCCATTTTGTGACTTTATATGGTTTTGAATTCAAATCTTTTGAGAACTTGGCAATCTTTGAGTTATGAACTTTATAAAGCTTAACATCCTGTAAGAGGGCGTTGTTCTTATTAACAAATATCTGAACATTGGCAGTGGTGTTGATCGTTGTACCAGTAGCAATGTTGGCAATAATTGTCTTCTCAGAAGGGGTGAACTGAGTTTGAGCTTGGCCATCAACTGAGATTGAAATGTTGCCTTTGTTAATCTCGGTTCCTAACGTCATGTAGTAAGACGTATTTTTCTCAATTGGAACGGTGAAGATAATGTAGGACATTTCCAATAGATTCTTTTTCTTTAATACGGCATTGTTCAATTTGGAAATTGGCTGAATGTTGTTGTATCGAATGTCGGTGTATTTTGCCGGTTCAAACAACTTATGAATATTTGGATCCAACCGATGAGCAATGTTGTTTTGATAGGTAATTGGACTTTTATCAATTTCATTGTGCTTCATACCGGACATTGGAGAAAGGAACCCAATTGGAACGGCGTATGGATTACGGTAAGTTCCAATTAATGAATCTTGTGCCAAGAGGTTGTAGTTGTTGTAATCAGGCTTTCTGGTCAAGGTTGTCAGCAACTGCTTTTTCGGCTTCTTATTAGGATTTGTTTCAGGAATCTGGTGACTCATGTAATATTTCATATTCAATAATGAGTCGGTAAACATGGTTCCGTTTGAATAAAGAACAAATGAATCTCCGTTAGGCTGACCAATATTCTTGAAGAATTGTGATGTATCCGACTCCAAGGTTGATGAGAAAATCGATCCACCATTGTAATTACCGGTAAAGGCATCGTTCTTAGTTCTCGAGAACGTGGTTCCCAATCGGTAGAAGCCTTTATCTTTTTGCTTAATCTTGTCAACATGCTTTCGCATGATCCGCTCAAATGAGGTGTAATTGCTGGCTTTTAAATAATCCAGATGGTTAAGTGATGTCACCATATTGAGTGCCATTTCACCACTCATTAATATTGCAAGAGTCATTGCCAAAACAATGTTCTTTCGGTAGATTCCCAAGAATACGACGATTCCTAAGGAGACTACCAAGTAAACACATCCCCAAAGAAAATCAAAGTGTCGCATGTACTCAAGATGTTTCCATCGCAGTTCAACGTAGAGGACACCTAAAGCCATGATTCCGGCTGTTACCAGGTATCCTTTCCAGTTGATACCCTCATCCAAAATATGCAGGAAGGCTTGAAAGGCGGTAAATATCATCCAGAATGAGAACAAGTATGAGAAACGGAAAGTATACCAAACTGGTAACTGCATTCCGTGCCAGAACAAATCCAAAGGCTGGAAGCACATTGATAAAATCATGAAAGCAGTTAAGGAAAGATTGGCAATCTTGACGTTTCGCTTAATGGTTGGGATAAAGAAGTAATAGACGAATAAAATGAGGATCACACTGGCGACAAACACGTTGGCAGTTCCTGCAGGCAGTTCGTTAAAGTTAACCGAACCATTAAAGAACTTGCCGAGCATATCCAAAGGGTTGTATTCAAATTTAATTTTATATTGACCTTTGGAATATTGGGTTTTACTTCCTAATAATGAGAAGAATGTCGGGATAAGAATCCAGGCGGCCAAAATACCACTTAAAATGGACGTTTTCAGCCATTTTAAAACGGCCTTTGTAGATGTTTGATTTTCAACCGGAAGGGCCTTAGCTGCCCAATAAATGAATATGAAGAGGGTTAGGAAAATTGCGATCATGTAAGACATATAGTAATTCATAATCAACATGGCCGTTAAACTCACGATGTAAAGCGCGCTTGACTGATTCTTCAAGATCTTAAACAGGCCAAACAAGATCATTGGGAGGACAAACAAGACGTCCGTCCAAAGCATGTTAAATTGGTTGGCAACCATCCAACCCATCATTGAATAGGAAGTTGCGAAACCAATAATTGCCCAGCTGCTGCGTTTGGTAACCTTCATTAAAAAGTAGCCAAAACTCAATCCGGCCAATCCATATTTCAGGATTGTGATAATTGCCAACACACTCGGCAATTTTGACAGTGGGAACAGTAACATAATCAGGTTAAGTGGACTCATTAAGTAGTAAGCCCAGGTTCCCATCATGTCACCACCAAGTGCCTTAGAGAATGAGAACAAAAAGCCGCTTGGACTATGTAATAAGGTATCATGGAAGCTCGTGTAAAAATCAATGTACTGTTGACCAAGATCGACAGTCATCACTGAGGAGTTTCCAAATGGGGCAAAATGCCGAAAAATAAAATAACTTGTGGAAATTAAGACCGGTACTAAAAAGCACAGGACTAATATGGAAATTGTGGTTGTCTTCTTTGATTTCATAATCTACATCCTTTTTAAAAGTGATTAACAACCTATAGAATATCATAATAAGTTAAAGATTGGCCACCGGTTGTAGTTTTTAGTTGTAAAATTTGATAGAATAAGTTTCATGGCAAGGAGTTAATATTGTGAAAATTTTTAAGAAAAGAACCAAGAAGAAAAACAGTGGTAAGGCAGCATCACTTCCCTTTCGAATAAACATCATTTTTATCGTTGTCGGTATTTTATTTGTTGCATTATTGACCCAACTGGCATATTTGCAAGTTATGTACGGATCGAAATTTAAAGCCGAAGTTAATCGGTCTGATACCTCGGTCGTAAATGGCAATGTGCAGCGTGGAATGATTTTTGATTCAACAGGGCATGTGCTGGTAGGAAACTCAGCGCACCAAGCAATTATTTATACAAAGGGCGTTAACGTTCTTACGTCAGATATGTACAAAACCGCAAACAAGCTGTCACAGTACGTGACGGTTCCAACGAGTAGTCTGACGCACCGACAATTGGCCGACTATTATTTGTCCGATCAAGATAATTTGGCCAAGGTTGAAAAATCAATTCCTGGAATCAGCGGTTATTCTGTCGATGCAAAATACAATAAGGCCGTTGATAAAGTAGAAAAGTATCCTGCATCTACATTTTCAGCAGCTACCAAAAATGCAGCTACGATTTTCGCTAAAATGAGCAGTGCCTATCAACTCTCTACGGTGAACATTAAAGATGACCACGTTTCTACCAAAGAAGTTGCCATGGTTGGTGAACATCTGGCGGATATGCCTGGAGTAAACGTTGGTACCAGCTGGAGTCGAAACTATCCAAATGGCCGGGCAATTCAAGGAGTTACCGGAACAGTCTCTAATGAAAAGTCTGGTCTTCCAAGTGATCGAGTAAATGAATTGCTTGCTCAGGGTTATTCACGAAACGACAGTGTTGGTCAAAGCTATTTGGAACGCCAGTATGAGCCAGTTCTTCGTGGAACCAAATCACAGACTCAAATTGTTTTGAACAGTGATAATCAAATTAAAAAAGAGATTAAAAAGTATGGCGGTCAAAAAGGTGACAACCTTCAATTGACTATCAATGCCAAGTTCCAAAAACAGCTTCAATCGTTGGTTCACTCTGCTGAATCCGGTGCCGGCGGTAATTCTACCGGTACGTATGCGGTTGTCATGAATCCTAACAATGGTGCCATTATTGGAATGGCTGGTGTTGATCGGAATCCTAAGACTTCCAAAATTACTGATAATGTTTTAGGAACCATTAACAGTTCAATTGTTATGGGATCTGTTGTAAAGGGTGCCATGGTATCAGGTGCTTTAATGGATCAC
The DNA here is from genome assembly GCF_009739535.1 of Lentilactobacillus kefiri. Lineage (GTDB taxonomy): Bacteria > Bacillota > Bacilli > Lactobacillales > Lactobacillaceae > Lentilactobacillus > Lentilactobacillus kefiri. Next base: position 2,148,593 of record NZ_CP029971.1, on the reverse strand, counting down.
GTTATCACCCCAACTAATAGTACGCTGACCGATCAACCAATCACGACCGGTGGGGTAAAGAAATCTTCATGGTTTAACCACAGTGGTCATGCAAACATTTCCGTTGATGCAAGTGATGCGCTTCAAGTATCATCTAACTCATATATGATGCAGTTGGCTATGAAGGAGGGCCACTTCAACTATGTTGAAGGTGGTGCCTTAACAATGAAGCCAAGCGTCTTCAATACCATGCGCGGATACTTCAATCAATTTGGTCTGGGTGTGAAGACAGGGGTTGATATTCCTGGTGAATCTACCGGATTAAAAGGTGCCAGTGGTGAGAAACACATCGGAAGTGCTTTGGATCTGTCATTTGGTAACTATGATGCCTATACCACAATGCAAATTGCTCAGTACATGTCAACAATTGCCAATGGTGGTAACCGAATTGAGCCTCACGTTGTTCAAGCAATTAGAGGAACCAGCAAGGATGGTAAATTGGGGACAGTCAAAGCCACTGTTATGCCAAAGGTCCTTAATCATATTGACATGACGAAAGCCCAAAGAGACGTCGTCAAAACCGGATTATATCGAGTTGTTCATGGATCCAACACCTATAAGACCGGTGGTGAACTCGATACAATCAAACCTGAAATTTCTGCAAAAACCGGTACTGCTCAAACATTCTATAACGGCAACGAAACCGTTACTTTAAGTTTAGCTTCATACGCACCATCAACACATCCTCAAGTTGTCGTTGCTTTGGCAATGCCTAACCTGGGTGTGAACGCCGAAAGTAACAACATGCAGCTTGCTAAGCAAATCTATTCAGCCTACTGGAAAACCGTTCAATCAACTTCAACCGTTAAGTAAAACTACTTAACCATTGTTAATCTATTCTAGTAATTCACGAGAATTGATGATAGAATATTTTAAGTTGAGGCTATTAAACCAGCTACTTTATAAAATGTTTGGAGGTAGTATTCCATGCGGGTACACATTACGATGGAATGTACTGAATGCCACGAACGGACTTATTTATCCAGCAAAAACCGTCGAAACAATCCTGACCGTTTGGCCCTTAAAAAGTATTGCCCACGCGAGCGTAAAGTAACATTACATCGAGAAACCAAATAAGGCTTGGGTAAACACCCAAACCTTTTTTATATACATCGGTCACAGTTATTCAAAATTTGGTAAATGAATCAGGTGATATTCATGTCTAATAGCAGTAAAACAAAGTCTGAGGTTCGCTCAGAGCAAATTGCCCGCCTACATGACTTTCTAACCGATCCAAAAAATCAACCACAAATATCACGTTTATATAACGCGTTATTTGCTGATCCGACCTTTGCTAACAGTAAGACCGTCGGCATTACGCTTAGCATGGATGACGAGTTGGATACTCAGCCAATTATCCATTGGGCACTGGAACACAATATCCGCGTCGCAGTTCCCAGGACTTTGCCCCATCGACAGATGGAGTTTGTTCTCTTAGAAGACGATACTCAAATGCTGACCACAAAGTTTGGCACGATCGAGCCGGTTAACGGCAACGTTTTGGCAAAAAATCAGTTGGATGCTTTGTTGGTGCCAGGCTTAGCCTTTTCTAAAACCCATTTTCGAGTCGGTTATGGTGGGGGATTTTATGATCGATTTTTAAAGGGATTTAATGGCACAAGCATTGCGATCGCCACCCCGGTTCAGCTATTTGACGAACCAATTTGGAACGTGGACGATTTTGATGTTAAAGTTAATAAGATCATTTACAATCAGCCACTTGGGAGGATTCATGAGTAATTTACGAGATAAACCATACGTCACATATCTACTCCTCGGAGTGATGGTCATTGTGTTCGCCTTGATGTCTGTAATGGGCGGCACTGAGAATCCCATGACTCTGGTTCAATTTGGAGCCAAATATAATCCATTAATCCGAGCTGGTCAATATTGGCGGCTGATTACACCAATGTTTATTCATATCGGCTTTACCCACATATTGATGAACGGGATTACTTTATATTTCATTGGTCAATATGTGGAGGAGTTGTTTGGTCATTGGCGATTTGCGATCATCTTCTTTGTTTCAGGCATATTAGGGAACTTGGGAAGCTTTGCCTTTACAGCGGGCTTGTCTGCCGGAGCCAGTACCGCCATATTCGGCCTTTTTGGTGCTTTTATGATGTTAGGTGAAAGCTTTTCTAAAAACCCGGTCATCGTCTCGATGGCAAAAACTTTCATGTTATTTATTGTCTTAAATATCGTGACCGATATTTTTGTTTCGGGTGTTGACATTGCCGGTCATCTAGCCGGATTAGCCGGTGGATTCCTTGTTGCGTACGTTACCGGCGTTGCTTTTTCAAAGACAAGTCAGGTAAAACGGATTATTTCTTTGATAATGCTGGTTGTAATCGCTTTCGTTTTGTTTACAATAGGTATGCGGGCAAAATTTTAATTTTTGTAAAATTGAAAGAAATTTACATTAGGATGTGAGATAATGAAAACGCTGTATGATGTTCAACAGTTGCTGAAAAGATTTGATATATATGTATATGTCGGTAAACGATTCTGGGATATTGAAGTCATGGCGCTGGAATTAGATCATCTCCATGATGCCAAATTAATCAGTCAAGATGAATTCATTCATGCAAAATTAATTTTAAACCGTGAACATCGGATTGAAGAAAAAAACGAAGGCAGGGGAAAGTACATTGGCTAAAAAATTAATTGGAATCGATTTAGGTGGAACCACCACAAAGTTTGCATTTATTGATACAAAGGGAAATATCACTGCAAAGTGGCGAATTAAAACTGATATTAGTGAACACGGAAGTAACATTGTTCCTAATATGGTTAAATCGATTAGTGATCAAATGAGAAAAGAAGATTTTACTGCTGCTGATTTTTATGGAATTGGCATGGGAACTCCTGGTGCAGTTAATCGTGAAAAGGGAACCGTTGTTGGTGCGTACAACCTTGGTTGGGATATCGTGCAACCGGTTGGTGCAACAATCTCAGCAAACCTCAATTTGCCAATCATGATTGATAATGATGCAAACAGTGCCGCACTTGGTGAATACTGGAAAGGTGCAGGTGACAAGGCAAAAGATGTCGTCTTCATTACTTTGGGTACCGGTGTTGGTGGTGGTGTTATTGCCAACGGTAAATTAGTCCACGGAATTAACAATGGTGCCGGCGAAGTTGGCCATATCACGGTTGTTCCAAACGGTTATCAATGTACCTGTGGTAAGCGCGGTTGCCTGGAGCAATACGCTTCTGCAACCGGGGTTGTTCATATCGCCAAAGATATGGCAAAGACCTTCACTGGTCATTCAAGAATCAAGGAATTGATTGATGGTGATGAAGGCTTGTCCTCAAAGATGGTGTTCTTCTTGGCCGACAATGGTGATATTTTGGCAAACCAGATTGTTAACCGAGTTTGCTCATACCTTGGACTGGCTCTTTCACACATTGGAAATACCATGAACCCCGAAAACATTATTATCGGTGGTGGTGTTTCAAATGCCGGTAACACTTTGCTTCAAACGACAACCAGATACTTCCAGGAAAATGCCTTCCCATCAGTTCGGGATTCAACCCGCCTGAAGTTGGCTCAACTTGGAAATGATGCCGGTGTCATTGGTGCTGCATCTTTGGCACTTCAGTTCAGAAACAACCAACCATTAGCAACAAATTAATCAAAAATAGAGAGAAAGAAGGATGTTTTAGTTGATAATTGGCGCAATAAACGCAAACACTGTTATGACCATTATTTTAGTAGTTATCTTGATTGCATGGGGTGGATATACGGTCTACCAAAACATGCGTGTCAAGAAGGCTGCTACATATTTAAAAAACGACGAATTCCAACATGGAATGCGTAAAGCCCAAGTCATTGACTTGAGAGAACAAAAGAATTTTAAAGATGGCCACATTTTAGGTGCCCGCAGCATGCCTTACTCAACAATTAAAAACTTTTATTCTCAGCTTCGTCCTGATCTACCGGTTTATATGTACGATCAAGGCCGAACAATTAGCAAACGAGCCGCTCTCTTTTTAAACAAAAAGGGTTATAAAGACCTTTATATTTTAAAAAGTGGGTATCAAGGCTGGAATGGTAAGGAAAAAAAGAGTAATTATTGATAAAATAGGACTATCAACAAATTTGTTGATAGTCCTATTTTTTAATTTCGATTTAAATTAAATGGATAATGAATTATCCATGGTGGGCGGCTCGGCTCTTACGCAATGCCTTTTTACGGTTGTCTTCGAACTTTTGCTCTTCGTCTTCAATTGGATCAACAACTGACTTTTTGAATGTCAGAAGTGCACCAACGCCGGCAGCAACAGTTCCCAAGACGCCAACAATGAGCCCATTAGTAAAATGTTTCATATCTAAACCCTCCAATATTCATTGATACTTTCATTATGCTTTATTTTTTATAAGATATCTAGTTAATTGACTAATTAATCGCTCAAAAGGAGTTTATCGTGAAAATTGACACAAAAATTATTGCTCACCGGGGCAGCAAAGGGACCCGTCCAGAAAATACTTTAATTTCTTTTCAGACCGCTATTGATGAAGGTGCCGATGGGATTGAAACCGATGTCCACTTTTCTAAAGACAATCAGTTGGTCGTCATGCATGATGAAACAGTCGATCGGACAACCAACGGCTCTGGTAGAATTGTTGACAAGAACCTGGCTGAAATTAAACACCTGGATGCTGGGATTCGGTTTAGTCCAGAATTTAAAGGGACAGCGGTTCCAACTTTACAGGAAGTCGTTGACCTGCTCATTAAAGATCATTTCACCGGCATCTTTAATTTGGAGTTAAAGACCAACAAAATTCAATACCCGGGTATTGAAGAAACAGTATTCAATTACTTCGCTTCAGTTGATTTCCCATTTCAGCTTATCTATTCGAGCTTTAACGCCCATTCATTGGAAATTCTGAATCAGCTTGATCCTCAGTTGGCCGGCGCAAAATTGTTTAAAACAGCCGCTAAGCAGGCCAAAGCCCTTAAGAAAGATCATATGATTGCTGATTTCCATCCTGACATTCGTTGGCTTAAACGCCATCCATTTTTCGCTCCGGCCCAAAATCTACGTCCGTGGACCGTTAATTCGACTGAGGACATGCAGTATTGCTTCGAGCGGAACATGGCAGCTATCATTACCGACTATCCTGCCCGAGCCATCCAAGTGCGGACAGAAATGGGGAGGGGCCTGGAATGAACAAAGTTTTGGCAATTGTTGGACCGACGGCCGTTGGAAAGACGGCTCTGTCGATTCAACTTGCCCATCAGTTTAACGGAGAAATTATTTCCGGGGACTCAATGCAGGTTTACAAGGGCCTGGATATTGGCACGGCAAAGGTCACCCCAGCGGAAATGGACGGCATTACCCATCACTTGATTAACATTCGCCAGATCAATGAAAGATTTTCCGTAGCTGATTTTGTTAGCATGGCGTCTAAACTCATCACGGATATTCAGCATGAAGGCAAGTTACCGATTGTCGTTGGTGGGACTGGCTTTTATCTTCAGGCACTTTTGTCCGGTCTGGAACTGGGCGGCGATCAGTATCAGGATAACCAATTGCGGCAAGAATTAATGGCTGAGGCAAACGAAAAGGGAAATTCCGAACTTCATCAACGACTTGAAACGATTGACCCCAAGTCAGCCGCTAAAATTCCGGTTAATAATGTCCGCCGGGTTATCCGGGCACTGGAAGTCTACATAAAAACCGGCCATCTTTTTTCCGACCAGCAAAATACTGGCAACAAGTACGATGCTTACGTGATTGGCTTAACCACCGATCGGCCAATCCTTTATCAACGAATCAATCAACGAGTTGATCAAATGGTGAAGATGGGGTTGATTGATGAGGCAAAGTCTTTGTATGAAAACGGCGGGGAAGCCTTCCAATCCGGCAAAGGAATCGGCTACCGTGAACTGTTTCCATACTTTGATCACCAAATGACCTTGGATGCGGCAATTGAATTGATCAAAAAGGATTCCAGGCATTATGCGAAAAGACAATTAACCTGGTTTAGAAACAAAACCGAGCCTAAACCAAATTGGTATAACCTTGTTGAGCATCCGGAGACTCTCAAAACTGTTGAAAAGGATGTCAATGAATGGCTCAAGGACACTCATAATTGAGCACATGTCATAAAATGTGACATTTGCTCTTGACTTTGGTTATCTGAATGGTATTATGAATACAAGATTTAGGAGGTGAACAAATGCGAGAGAAGGAATTACGGCGTTCAATGTCAGTTTTGCCGATTGGAACAGTTATGAAGCTGACTGACTTGACTGCACGACAAATCAGATATTATGAAGAACAGGAGTTGATTAAGCCCCTTCGAAATGAAGGCAATCGACGAATGTATTCACTGAATGATGTTGATCGGCTTTTGGAAATTAAGGATTATCTTGCCGATGGTCTTAATATTTCCGGAATCAGAGAAGTCTACAAAAAGCAAACTCAGTTGGAAGATGAACGGAAACGTAATCGTGAAAAGGGTCTGACCGACAGTGATGTCAGAAAGATTCTCGAAGACGAGTTTCTGAACATCGGCGGACTGAAGCCGCCTTCTTCGTCATTTGATGATCCAAATAATTTGAATAATCTAAATAAATAAAATCACTGATGGGAGCGATGGATAGATGGCTACAAAGCATAATTATTCAAAAGATGATATTCGCAGCATGGTAAAGGACGAAGACGTTAAATTCTTACGTTTAATGTTTACTGATTTGTTTGGAACAATCAAAAATGTTGAAGTTCCAATCACTCAATTAGATAAGTTGCTCGATAACAAATTAATGTTTGATGGTTCTTCAATCGAAGGTTTTGTTCGAATTGAAGAAAGTGACATGTACTTATACCCTGATTTATCAACATGGATGATCTTCCCATGGAGTACTGATCGTGGTAAGATTGCCCGAGTTATTTGTCAGGTTTATCGTCCAAACGGCGAACCTTATGCAGCCGATCCTCGTAACAACCTCATCCGTGTCTTGGGTGACATGAAGAAAGCCGGATTCACATCATTTAACATTGGTCCTGAACCAGAATTCTTCTTGTTCAAGATGGATGAAAACGGTGAACCAACTTTACACTTAAACGATAAGGGAAGTTACTTCGACATGGCCCCAATGGATTTGGGTGAAAATTGCCGTCGTGAAATTGTTTTAACCCTTGAAGAAATGGGCTTTGATGTTGAAGCTGCCCATCATGAAGTTGCTCCCGGCCAACATGAAATTGACTTTAAGTATGCCGATGCCTTGGCAGCTGCCGATAACATTCAAACATTCAAGTTGGTTGTTAAGACCGTTGCTCGTAAATACGGTTTGTACGCAACCTTCATGCCAAAGCCTCTTAGCGGTATCAACGGTTCAGGAATGCATTTGAACATGTCATTATTCAACGACAAGGGCAACACATTCTATGACAAAGATGGCGAACTTGAAATTTCTCAAGAAGCTTATTACTTCTTAGGCGGTTTGCTGAAGCATGCCCGTTCATTCACTGCGGTATGTAACCCAATCGTTAACTCATACAAACGTCTTGTTCCAGGTTATGAAGCACCTGTTTACGTTGCATGGTCCGGTTCAAACCGTTCACCACTTATTCGTATTCCTAGTGCTCGTGGCAATTCAACTCGTTTGGAACTTCGTTCAGTTGATCCAACTGCCAATCCATACCTTGCGATTGCATGTGTCTTGGAAGCCGGCCTTGATGGCTTGCGTAACAAGATTCAACCAGAACACAGTATCGACCGGAACATTTACCGAATGGATGCTGAAGAACGTCAAAAGAGCCACATCACCAACTTGCCTGACACATTGCACAATGCTTTGAAGGACTTGTCAGCTGATGAAACCATGAAGAAAGCACTTGGCGAACATCTATACAACAGTTTCATCGAAGCTAAGAATCTTGAATACGATTCATACCGTACTCAAGTATCTGGCTGGGAACGTGATCAATACCTTGAAAAATACTAATCAATTAATTAGTTAATTAAACGCACTTGTTAAGAGCGCATAGTACTTTAAAAAGCTCACAGTGGTGCACTAAGTCGTGTACGATTGTGAGCTTTTTGTATACGAAAGTATTCTCATCAAAATATCATGAACATATAACATTATTTGTTGGAATCTAATTTTAGTAAGGGGTGCTTTCTATGTTAAACAATCACCATGTGTTAACAGTTGGGTTAACAATCTCATTTGCTTTGCTACTGAGCGGCTGTTCCTCGCAAAAAAGCGGTTCAGGGAAATTAGCCGATAAGCAGGAATTTACAGTCGGGGTCAGCTCGGAACTCTCAACCGTTGATTTGTCCAAGACGACATCGGTGCAAACTTTCGAAGTCCTGAACAATGTTGATGAAGGCTTGTATCGGATTGGGAAAAACAGCAAAATCAACAATGCTTTGGCCACAAAAACCAAGGTTTTCAAGGATGGCCTCCAATACACCTTTAACTTACGAAAAGGGGCTAAATGGAGCAACGGTGATCCGGTAACTGCCAAAGACTTTGTTTATTCCTGGCGGAGGACGGTCAATCCCAAGACTGCCTCTCAATACGGATACCTGTTTTCCGGAATTAAGAATGCTGACGCAATTCAGTCCAACAAGAAGTCGCCAAACACTTTAGGCATTAAAGCAGATGGCAATTATAAGTTGGTTGTCACATTAGAGAAGAAAATTCCGTACTTTAAGCTATTGTTGGGATTCCCACTGTTTTTCCCACAAAATCAAAAGGTGGTTGAAAAATTTGGCAACAAGTACGGCACATCAAGTTCCGACATTACGTACAATGGTCCATTTAAATTAACCAAATGGAACGGAACCGGGATGACCTGGACCCTTGCCAAGAACGCCAAATATTGGGATAAGAAGCACGTTAAGCTCGATAAGCTTCACTATCAGGTCACTAAGGATCCATCAACCGGATATAACCAATTTAAGACCGATAAACTGCAGTATGTCGGCTTGTCAGGCGTTTTAGCCAAGAATTTGAAAAACAACAAGGATTTAGTGACTCGAGAGACTTCAAGCTGCTACTACCTTGCGTTTAACCAAAAGAAGAAGCTGTTTAAGAATTTAAAAATCAGAGAAGCCATTTCAATGTCGATTAACCGCGATCAACTTACCAAGAAGATCTTGGGTGACGGCTCCTTTAACTCTCAAAGCTTTGTGTCAAAAGGACTGGCCATCAATCCTAAAACCGGTAAAGATTTCACTGCCACGACTGCAAAGCCGGATTCTTTGAAGTATAACCCAAGCCAAGCAAAAGTCCTTTGGAAACAGGGACTCAAAGAATTGGGAATTAAATCGATGAGCTTTACTCTACTAAGTTCCGATGAATTTGCTCAAAAACAAGTCAGCGAATATCTCCAGTCGCAACTGGAAAAGAATTTGCCTGGATTGAAAGTTCATTTAAGCAACATTCCATTCCAAACATTGCTTGCCCGTCAGAAATCGCATAATTATCAGGTTACCATGGGTGACTGGTATGCTGACTTTGCGGATCCAATTACTTTCTTGAATATCTTAACTTCCGGAAATCCAAGCAACGTCCCACAATGGTCCAATAAAGAATACGATCGTTTAATCAAGGCGTCGTCCACTACGGATGCCGGCAACCAGGACAAACGGTTTGATGATTTAACCAAGGCCCAAAACATCTTACTCAACAACCAAGGCGTAACGCCGTTGTATCAATCTGCAAGCAAGAATTTGTTAAGCAGCAAGGTTAAAGGGATTATTTACAATACTGCCGGAGCTACTTATAACTATAAAAACGTTTACGTCATTAAATAACGTTTTTCTCAAAAGACCAGATAAGTTCATTATCTGGTCTTTTTTTATGTTGGTTTCATTGTTTAATTTCTTTTAACGGATTATTTTCTAATGTTTTTGGAAAATCTTTCATAAATAATGCGATTAGCCCTTTATTTATGTACGTTTTTCAGATAACATTAAGTGTATAAATAAGGGGAATACGAGGCAATATTATGGATAACAAAATTGAAAACGATCCATTCAGCCAAAACGATACAATTTTATCTTCTGCCCTCACTGAAAAGGTAAAATATTTATCCGACCTGAATGACTCGATCAAAAATGGCAATGATTTAAAAGTTTATGAATTAATGGATCCAAACCGTTTTGCAACGGAAGTAAAGGGTGAGCAGCCTGAACAGCCAAAGCCTAATTTCTTTGGCTTGGCTGCCGATTTAAAAGCCCAATTAAGTCATCACTTAAGCAACAAGTTAATTGATTATTTAGGTACTACATATCCATTCTTTTACTATCATGAATTTGAATTGGGTAAATTCAATATTTACTTCGGAAATTGGTGGGATCACCGCATGTTTGGTGAACTGGATGCCATCAATGTTCAATTCAATTTTGCTGAGGACGAATACAATACCTTGGCAAAATCATTTGAACTTGAAGCCCAAAACAAGCGTGTCAATGATGACCAAATGCAGGAATTGGGACAAAAGAATGAAAAGTTGACGCAGTTAATTGAAGATCAAAACAAACGTGATCAGCGTAAGGAAGAGATCCGAAAGCAAATCAAGGAAAACGAAGCAAAGTCACCAATGCCTTGGGAAGCTGGAAAAGTTAAGGAAGAACATCAACAACTTCAAAATGCTTTGCTGGAGCTAACCAACATTGATGAACAGGCTTCCGATGGCCGGGCTGAAATTAAAAAGAACGAAAATCAAATTCTGGCTTTATCCAAAGAAGAGACCATTTATAATTTGGAAAAACAAAACATTCGGGCTTCGTTTGGCAGTTTTGAAGCATTTATTGATAACAATAACAACTTGTACGCCAAATACTTGCAGAGCTTGAGCAAAGAAACGCAGGTGACTGACGGTGAGTAATGAAAATAATGAAACTGAAAAGCAGGTTTTAACCACAACCGAGCTTTTAAAGAATTATACCAATGCGATTCAAACCGGATTGGATAACGGATCGAAGTATGTTGATGCATTTGAAAGTCTCAATACAACCAAAGAATTAAATGATTTATTGGCTGCAGCGGTTCAATTAACCAATTATCGACTCAACACTGATTTTGTCGAATTTCCACATCAATTTTCAGATGAAGACGTTCAACTGATCTTTCTCGAACGTTTGTTGAAGCTCTCTGATAATGCCAATGGATTTACCATTTCGAATGCTGAAAATGTCCAGAAGCTGCTGTGTACGTTTGGTTCACTGGGTGATAACACATTTACTTTCACCAAATCTACCAAAAATGAATCCGGCTTCTTCTTTGGGCCAACAGCTCATAATCGGCCTCTGTTCTATCTCAATCTTAAGAACAAGGAATTGATGTTCCATGGAACTTCATTAATCGAATACTTTGTTGTTGATCTTGAGGGACTGGACGTTTCCGCCATCAAGCAAGCACTACAAGTCATGATTCAAGCTGCTCAAGTTCTCAAAGAGACCTTTGGCTTCAAGATTGACTTTAATGTCCTCGATGGGGTTAATGGTGAATTCTATGAATTTGCTGCTGGTGAAATTCCAGAACCAATTTTGGATGAATTGTTCGTTAAATCAGCTGATAATCAATATATCCTGATGTCTGGTCAGAATGGCGGCGCTGCATTAACGTTGGATAACGATACCAAGCTCACTGTTTATAATGCCGGTGACGACGACCGTCCAAAGTGGGGAGCTACGATTCACGATAATGATCAGCAGGAAAGCTGGCTTAACCTGCTTTTGGATTATCCATTTATCAAGGATTGGTACCTTAACAATAAAAAGCAGTTGGATATTCTTTCAAACAAAATTGTTTTTGGATAGGAGTTAGCAATGGATTTACAAGCACTGATTGCCTCATCAGTTTATTTGAACCGGCAAATCGAGTCAAAAAAACAACTTCACTGGTCAAACGATGGCCGGGTAAAGAATGCTTTTGTCGCTTTGGATGTTGAATTAGCCGAAATGGCCAATACCTCAGAGTGGTTTAAAGTTTGGAAAATCCATCGAGGCAAAAGTGATCCGGACAAGACTCCGCGGGAGACATTGCTTTATGAGTATGTCGATGCAATGGACTTCTACCTCTTGATTTCCAACCTGAAGAATTGGAATCACGTTATTTTGAATTCAGAAAAAGATTTGGATAAAATCAAGAAATTCAAAAAAGAGGATAACTTGGACAAACAGTATTTGGCACTTAAGCGGATGCTGTTTGATGCCTACTTTAACCACAGCGGTGATAGCTTCAGCCATTCGTGGCGACTGTTCTTAAAATTTGGCTTAGTCGATTTTGGCTATACCGAGGAAGAAATTGTGACCGCATTTAACCGTAAAAATAAAATCAATGAGGATCGCCAAGACGATAATTATTAATTGTTATATTGAAAGAGCCATCCAAGTCAAATTGACCTGGATGGCTCTTTATTTTGTGCATCAAACGAACATCATAAACAAAAATCCCGTTTACCTTAATAGAAAGGTAAGCGGGATTTTGCTTTGTTTTAGTGTCGCAAGAGAGATTCGAACTCTCGACCTACGGTTTAGAAGACCGTTGCTCTATCCAGCTGAGCTATTGCGACAAATCAACACTAATAATTATATGAAATATTAAGGGGGTAGTCAATGTTTATTCAAAGGATTTGGGTTATTTCGTCGAAAACATTATGAATTCCTTAAAGATGTTGCATTTTTATTAAAGTTTTCGCCATTTTACACTAATAATTTGAACCCCTTGACAAAAAATAAGATAATAGAATTGTTCAGCGTAAAGCTGTCCTATCAATAGGAGGTGGACGTTGTGGGATTTGTAATTTTTATTGTATTTATTTTCATAGTTTGTGGAATTATTCAGTATTTTACCGATTCTTCAACAACCATTGGGGAGAATGGCAAGCATTTAGCTCAAAGAAAATAAAAGAGCAGCCGCCAGTAACGGTTGTTTTTTTATGGTTTTCAGCTTTCTATTGACGAACAGGCGGCGATTATGTATACTAGTAACGTTGTAATTGTGGCTTCCACAGCTACAACCGCTCGATTCAAGCTAGAAAGTTCTCAACACGTGTTGGGGCGCTTGTTCTCGGCGAGTCTAAGCAAATTAATAAGGAGGTGCACAAGATATGTACGCAGTTATTACTACAGGCGGTAAGCAATACAAAGTGTCCGAAGGCGACGCAATCTACGTTGAAAAGTTAAACGCAGACGAAGGCTCAAAGGTTACTTTTGATCAAGTTGTTATGGTCGGCGGCGATTCAGTTAAAGTTGGTACACCATTAGTTGATGGCGCATCAGTTACTGGAACTGTTGAAAAGCAGGGTCGTCAAAAGAAGATTACAATCTTCCGTTACAAACCAAAGAAGGGCTCACGTTCAAAGAAGGGCCATCGTCAACCATATACTAAAGTTGTTATTGATTCAATCAAGGCATAATTTACTTTGAGGTGACTGATATGATTAAGGCTACCATTAAGCGTTATCGCGGTCATGTTAGCGGATTTACAATTACCGGACACGCCGATGCTGGTGAATACGGACAAGATATTGTCTGTTCAGCAGTTTCAGTGCTCAGCATCACAACAGTTAACGGCCTCCAAGAGGTTGTTGGATTGGATGTTGATGTTGATAGTGATGATAAAAATGGCGGTTATCTATCAGTTGATGTGCCAGTCGTTACCGATTCCAAGAAGAGTATTCAAGCTGATGCAGTTTTGAATACCTTTGCGAATGGAATGGCTGATATAGCAGATAGCTACAGTAAGTATATTAAGTTAAATACAGCGAAATAAATCAATTAATCTGGAGGTGTAAACCTATGTTAGCAATGAATTTACAATTCTTCTCTCACCATAAAGGTGGTGGATCAACTGCCAACGGTCGTAACTCAGCTGGTCGTCGTTTAGGTACAAAGGCTGCTGATGGATCATCAGTTCACAGTGGATCAATCATTTATCGTCAACGTGGAACTCATATCTACCCAGGAAACAATGTTAAGCGTGGTAACGATGACACATTGTTTGCAGTAGTTGATGGAGTTGTTCGTTTCGAAAGAAAAGGACGCGACAAGCGTCAGGTTTCAGTTTATCCAGTTGCTGAAGCTGCTAAATAGCTCACAATATTTTAATTAAAGAGGCTGGGACAAAACTCGTGTTTTGCATCCCAGCTTTTTAATTATCTAGATCAGGATGCCATTTTAATTGGCTATTTTGGTTTAAAGTATTATATAATCAATATATGTTACATCACATTTAGGAGGAACAATCATGGCAATTTCAACTGCTGATTTTAAAAATGGATTAACCATCGAGGTTGACAACGCAATCTGGAGAATTTTAAGTTTCCAACATGTTAAACCTGGTAAAGGTGGCGCATTTGTCCGTTCTAAGTTAAAGAACCTTCGTACCGGTGCCGTTCAAGAAAAGACATTCCGGTCAGGTGCTAAGATGGAACAAGCACAAATTGATACCCGTAAGATGCAATACTTATACGCAGACGGTGATCAACACGTATTCATGGACATGGATACTTATGATCAAATTTCAATTCCTGAAGAACAAATTAAAAGTGAATTGAACTATCTTCAAGAAAACATGGAAGTTCAAGTTATCCAGTACGGTAATGAAACCTTGGGTATTGAGCTCCCTAACACAGTTACTCTCGAAGTTGCTTCAACTGAACCCGGCATCAAAGGTGACACTGCTTCAGGTGGCTCAAAGCCTGCAACAATGACCACTGGTTTAACCTTACAAGTGCCATTCTTCGTTAACAAGGGCGACAAGTTGGTTATCAACACAACTGACGGAACTTACATTTCACGGGGATAGTATTTCAATTGATCTGAAACGGAGGCTTTAGTATGGCTGAAGACACTAATATTACTCTTCATTCAAATGATCCGAAACTTGGCAAGATTGAAATTGCACCTAATGTTCTTGAAATTATTGCCGGGGTAGCGACTTCACAAATTGATGGCGTTAACCGCATGAGCGGTTCATTTTCCAACAGTGTAAATGAACTGTTGGGCCGCAGAAAAGAACATGGAAAAGGTGTCACTTTAACGTATACCAACGAAGAATTGACAGTTGATGTTTATGTTTATTTGAATTATGGCGTATCTGTTCCCAAAGTTGCGTTGAAAATTCAAAGTCAAGTTGAACAGCAATTGCTGTTCATGACTGGTTTAAAGGTCACAGAGGTAAATGTCCATGTTCAGGGTGTCATTCCGGAAAAGACGACCAGTACCGTTGATCCGAATAACCCGTTTGCTGACGACGAAGAAAATGGTGAGGACTAGTGGAATTAACACGACACCAAATTAGAGAAATTGCGTTCCAAACACTTTTTGCCCTAAATACCAACGATCAAACTGACTGGAAAGATTTCTTTCAGGTTTTGACAAGTGGTAAATACGGTGATGAGTATCCTGAATATTTGCATCAGTTAATTTCAGGAGTTTTGGAGCACAAGTCTGAAATCGATAAAACAATTGAAAAGTATTTAGCTTCCAGTTGGTCTCTCGAGCGAATTGCAAGAACTGATCTGATTATCTTGGAGATTGCCATCTATGAAATGGTTTATGTAGATGATATGCCTGCCAAGGTATCAATCAACGAAGCAATTGAACTCGCAAAAAAGTTTAGTGACGACCGTTCAAGAAAATTTGTTAACGGGATTTTGTCACATGCTTTAGAAGAACTGGTAAAATAGATTTACACATGTGTAAATCTATTTTTTTGTACATATGTTTATTTAAGACGAAAATACAAAGGAGCGGTTTCTAAGATGGCAACAATTATTGATGGTAAAGCACTGGCAAAAAAGTTGAATTCGCAGACAAGTTTAAGGGTTAAGAAACTCCAAGATACAAATGGAATCACTCCTGGTTTAGTCGTCATTATCGTTGGGACCGATCCGGCCAGTGAACGATATGTTAGAAATAAGCATCGAACTGCAAAGCGACTTGGAATTTACTCACTTGTTCGGCAGTTGCCGGACACCATTTCGCAATCAGAGTTATTGAAGATTGTTCAAGAATATAATGACAATCCAAAAATTACCGGTATCTTGGTTCAAGATCCATTGCCTAAACAAATCAATGAAAAAGAAATTACTCGAGCAATTCTTCCTGAAAAGGATGTTGATGGTTTCCATCCTATTAACGTCGGCAAGTTGTATCTCGATGATTCAACAAATTATCCCGTTGCTTGCACACCCAAGGGTGTCATGACAATGTTTAAAGAATACAACATTAATTTAAAGGGTAAAAATGCTGTGATGATCGGTCGAAGTGCAATTGTTGGGAAACCAATGGCAGCCTTAATGTTAAATGCCGGTGCCAGTGTTTCAATCCTGCACTTATTAACTAAAGATATTACTGAATACACTAAGAATGCTGACATCATTGTTTCAGCTACCGGAAGTCTCCACACGGTTACCAAAGACGATGTCAAGCCTGGTGCGGTTGTCATTGACGTCGGTCAAAACATCAATGAAGAAGGCCATCTGGTTGGTGATACCGACTACGCCGACTTATTGGATAAAGTTTCGTACATCACCCCTGTTCCAGGTGGGGTTGGTCCAATGACCATCGCAACCTTAATGCAGCAAACAGTCGATCTGGCAGAATGGAGCCTTGAACGTGGCAAATGATTATTTAACCGTCAGCGCCTTAACAAAATATATAAAAAGGAAATTTGACGTAGATCCGTATCTATCTAAGGTATACCTGACTGGTGAAATTTCCAATTTCAGGTTACGGCCGAATGCCCATCAATACTTTAGTTTAAAAGATGACAACGCCAAGATCAGCGCAATTATGTTCAAATCCGCGTTCAATCGAATCAAGTTCACTCCCGAAGAAGGAATGAAAGTACTCGTTGTCGGGCATATCTCCGTCTACGAACCCAGTGGCAGTTATCAAATCTACGTTGAACAAATGGAACCCGATGGCGTTGGTCAACTTTATCAAGCATATGAACAGCTTAAGAAAAAGTTGTCCCAAGAAGGCTTATTTAACTTACCTAAGAAGCCATTAAAACAGTTCCCTAAACGGATCGCGGTTGTGACTTCTCCCAGTGGAGCTGTCATTCGTGACATTATTACGACGGTCCGAAGAAGATACCCAATCGCCCAAATTGTTCTGTTTCCGGCCCTGGTTCAGGGGACTGAAGCCAGCACTGATATTGTCAGACAAATTGAACGGGTTAACCAAAACGGCACTTTCGATACTTTGATTGTTGGCCGTGGTGGTGGTTCAATTGAGGATTTGTGGCCATTTAACGAGGAAAATGTTGCCAGAGCAATTGTTGCCAGCAAGATTCCCGTTATTTCTTCTGTT
Source organism: Lentilactobacillus kefiri (assembly GCF_009739535.1). Taxonomy (GTDB): domain Bacteria; phylum Bacillota; class Bacilli; order Lactobacillales; family Lactobacillaceae; genus Lentilactobacillus; species Lentilactobacillus kefiri. The sequence continues at coordinate 2,131,258 of NZ_CP029971.1, read as the reverse complement.
GGTCACGAAACTGATACAACAATCGCCGACCTGGTTGCTGATGTCCGTGCCGCAACACCAACTGCTGCAGCGGAGCTTGCTGTTCCGCGGTTGGATCAAGTATTGGTGGATCTTAAAACCACGCAAAATCGGATTATCAATGCGGCATACCAAGTGATTCAAGAAGATAAGCTGCGTTTGAAGCGGCTTCAACAGTCAACCGTGTTTACCTCTCCGCAACGGATCTATGAGACGTTCTCACAACGCCTGGATTTGCTGACGCAACGTTTGTATAACCAATCGAACAAGATCACTGGTAAGCGCAAGGATCGCTTCAATGACCTGAAGTTAAGATTACGGCTGGTTGCACCAACGTATACGATAAAAGAACAGCAGCAAAAATTATCGACACTGCAGGGACGCCTTGATCGGGCATCGGCTCAAAACCTGAGAAATGTTAAACAGCATTATCAAATGCTGGTCGGGTCTTTGGATCATCTAAGCCCGTTAAAGATTCTCAGTCGAGGCTATACGTATACGACGGATGAAAAAGGTGATTTTGTGAAACGGGTTGCTGATTTAAAAACGTCCACAATCGATGTTCATTTCAGCGACGGTACGGTAAACGCATCGGTCAACAAAATTAACCAGAATAAGGAGAAGTAAAATGGCTGACAAACAAGATAACAAAACTTTTGAAGATAAAATGAACGAATTGGAAACCATCGTTAATCAACTCGAACAGGGAAATGTTTCCTTGGAAGAATCCATGGATAAATTCAAAACGGGTATTCAGTTAAGTGAACAGCTCCAAGACACGCTGACAAAGGCTGAACACACAATGGCCAAAATGATGGATAAAGATGGCAACGAAGTTGATTTTGAGGCTTCCAAAGATAAGAAGGATGATAATGATGGGAACCAAACTGACTGAGTTTGAAAACCTGTGGGTACCTAAGATTAATCAAGTCTTAGAAAACGAAATTGCGCCAGACACTGACCAGAAAACGCTGACTAACGCGATGAGTTATTCCGTCAATGCTGGCGGCAAACGATTGCGGCCACTGTTAACCTTGGCGGTCCTGACAAGTTTGGGTGATAATATTGATCACACCATTTTAAAAACAAGTTGTGCGCTTGAGCTAATGCACTCCTATTCTTTGATTCATGACGACTTACCAGCAATGGATAACGATAACCTTCGCCGGGGAAAGCCAACCAACCACGTTAAATTTGGTGCTGGAATGGCAACCTTGGCTGGGGACGGTCTTCAGCCGCTTTCTTTCCAATGGTTAGTCGACAATGATCTGGACAGTGAGACCCAAGCTGAATTGGTTTTGGCCCTTGCTAAAGCTGCCGGACCGCACGGCATGGTTTCTGGTCAAGCTGATGACATTGAATTTGAAGGAACCCGTCTGCCACTTGAAGGCCTTCAAAAATTAGACCAAAATAAAACCGGCGCTTTAATTCGGTACGCGGTTGAAGCCAGCTTGATTATGGGTCGGGTGATCCCCGAAAAGCGTCAGGCAATGTTGACATTCGCAGAAAAATTTGGTGAAGCCTACCAGATCTACGACGATATTCTTGATATCGTGGGAACTGAAGCCCAGATTGGCAAGCCGGTTCATCAAGATGCCGGCAAAAATACTTATCCAAATTTGTTGGGTTTGGATAAGTCCTATGAAATGCTTCATAAAACGGTAAAGGCTGCTCAGGATGCGCTAAGCCAGGCTGGGCGAGATTTATCAATTGATACCAGTTTGTTGAACGATTTTACCAGTTATTTTAAAAATAAGGACGAGAAATAGTATGGAAAAGCAACGAGTCGATGTATTACTAGTTACCCAGGGATTGTTTGACACCCGAGAAAAAGCCAAGCGGGCTGTTATGGCTGGTGAAATTCTGGGTGATAACGAAGAACGCTTGGATAAGCCGGGAACAAAGATTCCAGTGGATACCGATTTACATTTAAAAGGCAAACCAATGCCATATGTCAGCCGTGGTGGCTTGAAATTGGAAAAAGCTTTAAAGGTTTTCCATTTGGATGTTAAAGGTTTAACTGTTTTGGATATCGGATCATCAACTGGTGGGTTTACGGATGTCATGCTCCAAAGCGGAGCTAAAATGAGTTATGCCTTGGATGTTGGCAGCAACCAGTTGGTTTGGAAACTCCGTGAAGATCCTCGAGTGGTCGTCATGGAACACACCAATTTTAGATATAGTAAACTGGCTGACTTTACCAAAGGCCAACCAGAATTTGCTTCAATTGACGTGTCGTTTATTTCACTGGAACTCATTCTTCCGCCATTGAAAAGCATCATAAAAAAGAACGGCCACGTTGTTGCATTGATTAAACCGCAGTTTGAAGCGGGAAAATCAAACGTCGGCAAGCACGGAATTGTTAAAGATCCAGCTGTTCATAAAATGGTTTTGGAAAAGATTTTAAACTTTGCGGTCGCCAATGGCTATTCCGTTCAAAACCTTGATTTTTCACCTATTAAGGGTGGTGCAGGGAACATCGAATTTCTAGTTGAGTTGGAATCCGTTGATGAACCCGTCATGTCACCAAATGTTTCGATTGAAAAAGTCATTGAAAACGCTTATTCTGAGTTAAAGGGATCATAACCTGTATTTTTATTCAATTAATTGTTGGGGGTGTATTTCATGCGCAAAAAAGAACGCCAAAGACTCATCAAACAACTACTTACAAGTAATAATATTCAAAGACAGGAAGACTTTGTTGCTCTTTTGGATAAACAGGGAATCAAAGTGACTCAAGCGACGGTTTCCAGAGATATTAAAGATATGCAGCTGGTCAAAGTACCTTCTGTTACCGGGGGGTATCGATACAGCCTGCCAACCCGGAAAAATATTGACACAGAAAAAAAGTTGGTCCAAACGATTCGCGATTCGTTTGTATCTGTCGATTCTCAGGACAAACTGGTTTTCTTGAAAGTTCTTCCCGGCAGTGGGCCGGTTATATCCAGTCTGATGTATCAAATGAACTATAGTGGTATTTTTGGCACCATCGGTGATGACAATACTGTCTTAATTATTGGCAAAACCGAAGAAGATGCCCTTAACGTCAGAAATCAGATTAATGGCATGTTGGGCACTGATTAATAATCATTGAGAGGTTTAATCCATGTTACTTGAATTATCAATTACTGATTTTGCAATAATTGAACATTTGGATATCGATTTCCAGTCGGGGATGACTGTCTTAACTGGTGAAACCGGTGCTGGTAAATCGATTATTATTGATGCCGTGGGGCTTTTGGTTGGCGGACGAGGGTCACATGACCTTATTCGGACCGGAGCCTCTAAAGCTGTTATCCAAGGAAACTTTATCCTTCACGAAGATAATCCTACATATAGTGTCCTTGATGATCTTGGGATTGATCACAGTGACAGCAACGTTATCATTGAACGTGTCATTTTTGCAAACGGTCGAAATAGCTCCCGGGTAAACGGCATTATGGTTAACATTGCTACTTTAAAGCGAATTGGCGAGACAATTGTGGACATTCAGGGTCAAAACGATCATCAGGAGTTAATGCGTCCTGAACGTCATATCCAGTTGTTGGATGATTTTGCCGAAGATGAATTGACACCGATCCTACAAAGTTATCAGGAAAAGTATGATCAATTTATCAAATTGCGAAACCTTAACGAGAAAAAGCACCAAAATGAAAAAGAGTGGGCCCAAAGAGTCGACATGCTGAAATTTCAAATCAAAGAAATTGAAGCAGCGGACCTTCATGCAAATGAAGATACAGATTTAGTTGCCGAACGAGATCGATTAAATAATTTCCAGAAAATTCACGACGCTCTTCTAGCCAGTTATGAGGGTATTAACGGTGATGAAGATGCCAGTGGATCAATAGACTCGATCGGATCAGCAATGAGCTCAATGCAAGATATAGAGGATCTTGATCCGGAATTTAAGCAAATTTCAGATAATCTTTCGGGGGCGTTCTTTGCCCTTCAAGATGTCGCCAGTCAAATATCTGATCAGTTAAGCAACCTTGAATTTGACCAGGACCGATTAGACCAGGTTCAGCAGCGATTAAACACGATTTATCAGCTAAAGCATAAATATGGTGATTCCGTCTCCCAGATTTTGGAGTATCTTGCCAAAATCAAGCATGAATTGAAGCAGATGTCAGGGGATGCTGCGGCTAACGATGACCTTGATAAGCAGCTTGCTGCCATCAAGGCTGATTTGATTAAGGCCGCCACCCAAATCACCAAGATTCGACAAAAGTGGGCCAAAAAGCTTGAAAAAGCCGTTCATAAACAATTATCAGATCTGTATATGGATAAGGCGGTTTTTGAAGTTAATATCCAGCAAAACCGAACGCTTAATCGTTTAGGCGCTGATAAAGTTGAATTCTATATTCAGACCAATCCAGGAGAAAAAATGCTGCCGCTAGTCAAATCCGCATCCGGTGGTGAATTATCCCGGATTATGTTAGCGTTAAAGACCATGTTTGCCAAAGCGGCCGGCGTTACATCAATTATCTTTGATGAAGTTGATACCGGCGTGTCCGGTCGAGTTGCTCAAGCAATTGGGAACAAGATATACACCATCTCTCAAAAGTCCCAAGTCTTGTGCATTACGCATCTTCCACAAGTGGCGGCTATGAGTGACCATCATTACTTTATTGAAAAGCAAATCAGCCACAACCGGACAACCACAACCATTACTGAGCTCAACGCAGCTCAAAGTGTTGCGGAAATTTCCAGAATGTTGTCTGGAACTGCCATTACTAAATTAACCAAAGAACATGCCGGTGAATTGATTCGCCTGGCAGATGATGAGAAGAAAAAGATTCAAGCATAAAAAAAGCACCAACACGTTGATTGTGTTGGTGCTTATCATTTAATTGATCCAGTCAGAAGCTAATATTTCTTGATTGCTTTTATTTCTGAGATTCTGACAATCCGAGTCAATCGATTATCATCAGATTTGAGTATATAGCGATCTGTCGAAATCTTGGAAAGATAGCCGGACTGTTCTTCGTCCTGATCGTTAAATTCGATTGTGATAGGGAAGCCCTCATCAAGGGTTTGTTTAATGAAATAGTTAATCTGGAAGGTCGACATTTGCTTAATCTGTCGCGTGTTTCGAACGATTTCGAAGAAACGGTCATAGTTGTTTTTGAACGTTCTGGTAATTTCTGATAAGTAAGATTGTTTGTTTTGCATTTTGTTCACCCCGAACATTTGTTTGTGGTTTCATTATACGAACATTCGTTCGAATGTGCAACCCTTAACCTTAAATTTCTTAAATCAGCGTCCAGGACTTGTCAAACAACCCAAAAAGGGCGATAATAATGGGTACTACAAATAATTGAAGGGATTTTATCGATGGCTAAAAGAGGAATGTTAATTGTTTTATCAGGACCGTCCGGAGTTGGTAAAGGAACGGTACGAAAAGCGTTATTCGAGGAACCGGATGTTGATTTTGAATATTCGACTTCAATGACGACTAGAAAACCGCGCCCTGGTGAAAAAAACGGTGTCGATTATTATTTTGTTTCTAAAGAACAGTTTGAAGAAAACATTCAAAATGGTGAAATGCTTGAATACGCCAAGTATGTTGACAACTACTATGGCACGCCTTTAAAATATGTTAATGAAACATTGGAATCCGGCAAAGATGTTTTTCTTGAAATCGAAGTTAATGGTGCTATGCAGGTTCGTGCAAACGTTCCTGATGCTGTCTTTGTCTTTTTGACCCCACCAGATCTGATGGAACTTAAGCATCGTCTGGTTGGTCGTGGAACTGACAAGATGGATGTCATTAATAAGCGAATCAAAAAAGCTGTTGGCGAAATCAGCATGATGCGAAATTATGATTATGCTGTTTTAAACGACAAGGTTCCTTTGGCTGTTGACCGAATCAAGTCAATTATTAGAAGTGAACGATTAAAAGTTGCTCGGGTAATGCCCGATTATGAATCAATGTTAGGAGATAAATAATATGTTACTTTACCCATCCGTTGATAAATTATTAGATCAAATCGATTCCCGTTACTCATTGATTGCATTGGCAAGCAAACGGGCCCATGAATTGGACGCAGGCGCAAAACCATTGCTTGATAGCTACAAATCTCAAAAATCCGTTGGTAAGGCGTTGGAAGAAATCGCTGCCGGCGTATTAAAGATTGATCCTAAGGGAAAAGATTTTGAATAACATTTGAAAATGAAAGGACTGGAGCAAAACAGATGTTTTGCCTTCAGTCCTTTTTTCACGTTGACTGTATTCTTTGATGAATATCGGACTTACGCCAATTTTTAGAGTGCTTCTTATTTTTATCTGCCTCAGATTTGGTACAATAAAAGATGAAATCTGAAACGGGGTGAAAGAATGTTTGAAAACAAGAATGTTGCGGTGTTCGTCACTGGAAGCATTGCTGTATACAAATCATTGACATTGGTTCGGCAACTGGTGAAAAATCACAATCAGGTTCACGTCATTATGAGTGAAGCTGCCCAGAAATTTGTGACACCTTTAGCTTTCCAAACTGTCAGCAAGAATCATGTATTAACGAATGATTTTACCAGCAGCGATCCGACAATCATCCCCCACGTAAGCATCGCGGACACAAGTGATTTAGCAATTGTTGCGCCGGCATCGGCAAATACGATTGCCAAGATGGCTAATGGGATAGCTGACAATGTTGTCAGCTCGACTTTATTGACCATGTCGACACCAGTGTTTGTCGTTCCGGCTATGAATACGCACATGCTAAGCAATTTTGCCACCCAGCATAATTTAACGGTTTTAAAAGACGCCGGCATTCATGTCATGGATCCGGCAGAAGGCTTTTTAGCAGAAGGCTATTCCGGTAAAGGCCGAATGCCTGAACCAAAGGACATTTTAGACTGGGTTGATCACTCGTTTAGTTCAAACGGTCAGTCTTTGGCAGGCAAAAAAGTTGTGGTCACCGCTGGTGGAACTCGTGAGCCTTTAGACCCTGTTCGATACCTCACCAATCATTCATCTGGAAAAATGGGGTTTGCAGTTGCTGAAGCGGCCAAAAATGCCGGCGCAGAAGTTACCTTAATTGCTGCCAATCCATTGAAGACCATTCCAACAGATCTTCATGTTATCCAAGTTGAAACAGCCTCAGAATTACTAAAAACAGTTAAGGAACAGTTTCGGGATGCCGACATTCTCGTGATGGCTGCCGCCGTTGCAGATTATCGACCTGCCACGGTTGCTGATAAAAAAATTAAAAAAACTGCTGACAATGAAACAATGACATTGAAGCTGGTTAGAAATCCAGACATTTTAAAAGAAGTTTCTTCTATTAAGAAACCCGGCCAATTTGTAACCGGGTTTGCTGCTGAAACCAATGATTTAATTGCCAATGCTGAGAAGAAAATCAAGTCAAAGAAGCTTGACCTCATCGTTGCCAATGACGTTTCTCAAGCTGGTATCGGCTTTAATGCCGACAACAACCAAGTCACGTTCTTATTTGCTGATGGGAGAAAAGTTAAGACTCCCATTGAAAGTAAGCAAAAGATTGCTACAAAATTAATCAGTATTATTTCAAACGAATTTCAAGAATAAATGAAAGGAGGATCCGCTTTGCAGGTTGCTCAAGTCATTGTTGACGTGCCAACACGTCAAACCAACAGTCCGTTTAGCTATGCTATTCCGGATAATTTAGCTGATCAAATTCAACCGGGCATGCGGGTTCAGGTTCCTTTTGGCAACCGGAAAATTACCGGTTTTGTTGTTGGAATTTCGGATAAGTCCAGCTTTGAAGGTAAACTCAAGCCAATTTCGGATTTAATTGATTTATATCCGGTCATTAATCCTGAACTGCTTGATTTAGCTGCATGGATGGCGGATCAGACATATTCGTTTAAAATCAGCTGTCTGCAGACCATGCTGCCTGGTGGGATGCGGACAAAGAACAAAAAGAAATTGATAGCGACAAGCCAACAGATTTGTGACCAGTATCCGGCCATTTTCCATGGCCAACGGGTTGTTGACTATGATCGACAAAATTTTGATAATCAAAGTTTATCAACAATTCTTAAGCTTCAAAAAAATGGTGACATTTCCGTTGAGTATGATTTAACCAACCATTCCAAGCCGATCATGTTAAAGGCATATCAAGGCAACCTTGATGATCAACAGATAGCCGATGCACTTAAAACGGTTCGAAAAAATGCGGTTGGCCAAATTAAACTGTTGAATCTCCTGAAAAGCCATTCAAAAGATGCTTTTCTGGTATCAAAATGGGAATCGATGGGGGTTACGTCGAGTACCCTTAAAGGTGCTGAAAAGAAGGGCTGGGTAACGGCGACTTTAAAACGCCATGTCCGAAATCCGTTTTTACGACCGGTAAAGCCTAGTCAACCATTTAAATTGCATCCTGATCAGCAAAAAGCAGTGGAATCGGTTAACCACGCCATTTCAAGTAAAAAAGATCAGGTATTCTTACTTGAAGGTGTCACAGGATCCGGCAAAACGGAGGTTTATCTTCAATCAATTGCCCATGCACTTGAAATGGGAAGAACCGCTTTAATGCTGGTACCCGAAATTACCTTAACGCCTCAAATAGTCGGCAGAATCCGTAGTCGATTTGGCAATCAGGTAGCAATGCTGCACAGTGCCATGTCCAATGGTGAACGCTATGATGAATGGCAGCGGATTAACCGGGGCAAGGCCAAAGTGGTCGTAGGCGTTCGTTCAGCCGTATTTGCACCCCTAAAGAATATCGGCTTAATTATCATGGATGAGGAACATGACAGCAGTTATAAGCAAGCTGACAATCCCAGGTACCAAACCCGGGATGTTGCCAAATGGCGGGCAGCTTACAATCATTGTCCGGTTGTGTTGGGAAGTGCCACGCCGTCTCTGGAATCCCGTGCACGGGCAATGAAGGGTGTTTATACATTGCTCAGCCTGCCACATCGAATCAACCGTCATGCTTTGCCGCACGTTTCAATTGTTGATATGAAAACTGAAATGGCAAAACACCAAAGTGCATTGTCAACCCAGCTGGCTGATGCCATTCAGGACCGTTTGGACAAGCACGAACAAATTATTCTTTTGCTAAATCGGCGGGGCTATTCGGCATTCCTGATGTGTCGGGATTGCGGTTACGTTCCCCGATGCCCCAACTGTGATATTTCACTGACGATGCACAAAGATACCCATACGCTCAATTGCCATTACTGTGGCCATAAAGAGCCGATTCCGACGATGTGTCCGAAGTGTCACAGTAAACGAATCCGTTTCTATGGCATGGGCAGTCAACAACTCGAAGAGCAGGTCAAGAATATGTTTCCAACGGCCCGAGTTTTGCGCATGGATGTTGATACAACCCGAAAGAAGGGCTCCCATGAGGCCATTATTGATAAATTTGGTGCTCACAAGGCAGATATCCTGTTAGGAACCCAAATGATCGCCAAGGGCCTGGACTTCCCGGAAGTTACCCTGGTAGGTGTTTTAAACGCCGACTCAGCTTTGCAATTTCCTGATTTCAGATCCAGTGAGCGGACATTTGAGCTTTTAACTCAGGTGTCAGGCCGATCGGGACGGGCTGATAAGACTGGTGAAGTCATCATTCAGACGTTTAACCCTGATCACTACGCCATTCGGCTTGCCCAGACGCAAGACTATGAGAAGTTTTATGCCACCGAAATGCGGGTTAGACACGAGGGTAAATATCCACCATATTATTACACGGTTAAGCTCACTGGAAATTCTCCCAGTGAGAATCAAACGGCTTCGGAAATGTTTGGGATCATGAATTTTCTCAAGAAAAATTTATCTCCGAAAGCCATTATTTTAGGGCCAACGCCAAAAACGATTACCCGAATTAACAACCGGTATTATTATCAAATTATTATAAAATATCGTAAGGAACCCACTCTCAAAGCAACTTTGGACGATGTCTTGGTTCAATCACAAAAGAATCAGCGCCAGGGCATTCAAATTGCGATTGATAATGAGCCTTTAGACTTTATGTAATTGCATCATGAAAGGAAACGATTAATTTGACGACAGTTGTATTTATGGGAACGCCAGCTTTTGCGGTTCCAGTTTTACAAGGATTGCTTGATAAAAAATATGATATTTTATGTGTCGTCACCCAGCCCGACAGGCCGGTTGGCAGAAAACATAAAATTTCGCAGAGTCCGGTTAAACAAGCCGCAGTAAAGAACAATATTCCGGTCTTTCAGCCAGAAAAGTTAAGCGGCAGTCCGGAAATGCAGCGGGTAATTGATTTTCACCCGGACTTGATTGTGACAGCTGCTTACGGGCAGTTCCTACCAACCAAGATGTTAAACGCAGTTAAGATTGCTTCCGTCAATGTTCACGGTTCACTGCTGCCTAAATATCGTGGCGGCGCACCGGTCCAATATGCCATCATGAACGGTGACAAAGAAACCGGAATCAGTCTTATCTACATGGTTAAAAAGATGGATGCAGGTGATATTTTATCTCAAAAAGCTGTCAAAATTGAAGATGATGACGACACGGAATCCATGTTTAAAAAGCTCAGTTTTGTGGGCAGAGACCTCCTCTTGGAAACATTACCCAAAGTTATTTCCGGAGACGTTGCACCGGTTCCCCAAGATGAAAGTCAAGTTGTCTTTTCACCAAATATCAAACCTGACGAAGAGATCCTGGACTTCAGTCAAACTGCTTTTATGATCAATGCCAAGATTCGTGCATTGCGTCCGGACCCGGTCGCTTATACAATGATTAATGATAAGCGAACCAAGATCTGGAAAGCTGAAGTGATCGATCAGCACACTGATTTACAACCGGGATCAGTCGTTGAAAAAACGAAGCATCAATTATTATTGTCCGCAGGTAAGGGAACGGTTCTTTCAATTCTGGAAATTCAGCCCGCAGGCAAACCAAAACAACAAATAACAGACTACTTAAATGGGATTGGCCAGTCACTTAAAGTTGGCCAACAGGTGATTAAATAAATGAAATATACAACAAATAATCCACGCCAACTTGCCGTTATGACATTGGTTCGTACAAGCAATGGTTCATATTCAAATCTTCAAATTAACGCCGTTATTCAATCAACATCGATGGGGAATGCCGATAAGGCACTATTTACCAACATCGTATACGGCGTCATTCAACACCGACTGACTTTAGAGTACAAATTAAAGCCATTCTTACGTGAACCCGAGAAGACAGAAACTTGGGTAAAAGAATTGCTTTACACAGCAATGTATCAGCTTGAATATCTCGACCGAGTTCCAAAGCGGGCGATTTTTGATGAAACCATTAAGATTGCCAAAGTAATGGGTCATGATGGAACCAGACGATTTGTAACCGGAATTCTTCATCAAATGGATCGTAAGGGAACTCCTAATTTGAATGATATTCAAGACGAAAAGACCCGCTTATCAATTGAATACAGTGTGCCAACATGGTTGGTCGGCATGCTGGAAGACCAACTTGGAAAGGAAAAGACGGCTTCAATTCTTGCATCCCTCAACAAGGCACCTAAACAATCGGTCAGAGCAAATATTGCCAAAATTTCTCAGGCAGATTTACTGCAGGACTTGGAAAAAGACGGCTTTGATGCCGAACCAAGTAAAGTTTCCAGTGAAGGAATCATCATTAAAGACGGTCAAATTATTCACAGCAGCTTCTTCTCAGACGGCTTATTAACAATTCAGGATGAAAGTGCTATGTTACCAGTCGAATCAATGAATATTTCACCATCGGACAACATTTTGGATGCATGTAGTGCGCCTGGTGGTAAAACCACTCAAATTGCTAGCCGTTTGGATGGTGGCAAGGTATTTGCACTTGATATTCACAAGAACAAATTAAAGACGGTTCAACGGAACGCAACTCGCTTGGGTCTGTACAAGAAGGTTGAAACCTTTGAATTGGATGCAAGAAAAGTTGACTCAAAGTTCGAAGATGGCATGTTTGACAGCATCTTAGTTGATGCGCCATGTTCCGGATTGGGATTGCTTCGAAGAAAGCCGGAAATCCGTTACGACAAAACGATTGCCGACGTTAACCGGCTAAGTGAAATTCAGCTGCAGATTTTAAACGCTGTTTCATCCAAAGTTAAAACTGGTGGCACTATTACATATAGTACATGCACAATCGTCAAACAAGAGAACCAAGACGTGATTGCGAAATTTATCACAGAAAATCCTAATTTTGAAGTCACCAAAACAAAGACCGATATGAACTTGAATCCAGATAGCGACATGGTTCAGATTTATCCCGATGACTATGATTCAGACGGATTCTTTGTTTGTTCTCTTACTCGGAAATCATAACGGAGTTGATCAATTTGCAAATTGCTTATCAATCCTCGACTGGCAAAGTTCGTGACAAGAACGAAGATGCAGTCGGTGCGTTCAAAAATCAAGATGGCTTAGTTTTAGCACTAATTACGGATGGAATTGGTGGAAATAACGCCGGTGAAGTGGCTTCTCAAATGGTTGTAACGCACATGGGAGAGGCTTTTGAAGAGACGGCAATTTCCAGTTTGGATGAAATTGAAACCTGGTTTGAAAATCAACTTGCCAAGGAAAATACCGCAATTATCGATGAGTCAAATACCGATACGCGCTTGCACGGAATGGGCACAACAATTGTTGCGGCGCTAATTGACGGCAAGCAAAGCTTAATTGCCAATATTGGTGACAGCCGGGGTTATGTCTACTCAAATGGTCAGTTTACTCAAATTACAGAAGACCATTCATACGTTAACGAACTCGTTAAGCATGGGGATATTACCCCTGATCAGGCAAAAACCAATCCATACAAAAATATTATTACCAAGAGCTTGGGGATTAATAATGATTCGGCAGCCGACTTCAAGCCATATACTGCCAAGCCTGGCGATCAAATTATGCTTTGCACGGATGGTTTAACCAACATGGTTGACGATTCCGATATTGAAAAAGTTTTGTCAATGGATGAAGAACTCCAGTCCAAGTGCGATATGTTGATCTCGATGGCTAATGAAAATGGCGGCTTGGACAATATTACCGTCTTACTTGCCCGATATGATTCGGAGGTGACATCCGATGAATAAGGGTTATGTATTAAATGGCAGATATGAAATCATTGGTCGTTTGGGCGAAGGCGGAATGGCTGACGTCTATTTGGCTGAGGATTTAATTCTCAAGCGAAAAGTTGCCGTAAAATTGTTGCGGCTGGATTTTCGTGACAACCCCAAAGCTAAGAAACGGTTTCAGCATGAGGCCATGGCTGCAACTCAGCTCGATAATCCTCACATTGTCGGCATTTATGATGTCGATGAGGTTGAGGGGATGCAGTACTTGGTCATGGAGTACGTCGATGGGGAAGATCTCAAGGAATATATCAAAGACAGCTTTCCGATTCCTTACGCCGAAGTCGTCAATATTATGGAACAGATTTGCTCCGCTGTGAGTGAAGCTCATCGACACAATATTATTCATCGTGATTTAAAACCCCAAAATATTTTAGTTGATAAAAATGGCTATATTAAGATTACCGACTTTGGTATTTCCAGAGCTGGTAGTGAAGACACGATGACCCAAACAAGATCCATTATTGGGTCGATTCATTACTTGTCACCGGAACAAATTAAAGGCCAGATGGCGACTGCTCGTTCGGACATTTATTCTTTGGGAATCATTTTATATGAGATTTTGACTGGCAAAGTCCCATTTAACGGTGATACGGCGGTTTCAATTGCGATTAAGCATTCACAAACCCCGATGCCGTTTGTCCGGGACTTTGACCCGCGAATCCCACAAGCATTGGAAAATGTTGTTCTCAAAGCAACCGCCAAGAACCCTGACGATCGTTATCAGAGTGTTAATGAAATGGCAGCGGATCTCAACACTTCTTTGGACAAGTCTCGGGCTAACGAGCCCAGGTTCACGGTTGAACCCCCTGCAGACACAGCTAACGAAGAAACAAGGGTGATGCCCTTTGGCCCTTTGAACGAGACGAATGCATCAGCCGATGCCAATCCCGCCAAAAGAGAACCGAACAACGATCATCCGGATGCTGAAAAAAATGACAAGAAGCCCAAAAAGAAACACCGTCGTCGCTGGTTGATCATTGGCGGCATTATCGGCCTGTTGGTTATCATCATCGCATTTCTGATGATCATGACAGCTACCGGTAAAACGACGGTCCCAGTTGTCTCCGGAACCTTGGAAACCGAGGCGGAGTCAAAGATCAAGGATGCCGGTTTAACGGTTGGTGATGTCAAATATCAAAGCAGCACCAAAATCGATCGTCACCGGGTCATTAGTTCCAGTCCTAAAGAAGAAACAAAGGTTAAAAAGGGGACAAAAGTCAATTTGGTTGTTAGTTCGGGTCCTCGAATGGTTCTGGTTGGCAATTATGTTGGCCAAAAGTTCGATGTTGTTAAACAAAAACTTGAAGATGAAGGATTCACCGTCCACAAGCGAAATGCACCATCCGGTTCATTCCAGTCTGGTCGGATCCTCCAACAGGACTTTCAAGCTGACAAACGTTTCAACCCGAATACCAAGACATTAACATTTGTCGTCTCAACCGGTGTTAAACGAATTACGCTGAAAGATTTGACCGGCATGACCAAATCACAAGTGATTGCTTATGCAAATAAAGTCGAAATCAATCCAACTTTTGACTACACATATTCAAGTGACCAGCCAAAAGGCCGAGTCGTTCGTCAGTCGCCAAACGCGAATGAGTCAATCCAACAGGGCGGCAACGTTGCTGTTTGGATCTCTCGGGGAACAAAGAAGGATAGTTCTGATGAACTAAAGAGCTTCAACACACGGATTACGATTCCGTATCTTCAAGAAACCGATACAACGGACGCCTCATCCAGTTCAGCATTAGATGAAAGTGGGGCATCTGATGAGTCATCTGCCGATAATAACAGTGGATCCAATGAAAACGTTGTACTGATTTACTTAAAGGATCACGATCACAGCTTATCCAATGTATACAAGCAAATGGTCATCACAAAAGATACCCAAGTCGTCTTGCCATTTAAACTGACCAATAACGAAGTTGGTAAGTACAAAGTGGTTCGAGATGGCAAAACAATCATGCGCGACAATAATGTCACGTACGATTCACATTAATAATTACTGCAAATTAAAGTCACTTCTCTTATAATAAAGGGGAAGTGACTTTTTTATCGAGGTGATCAATTGAAACAAGGAAAGATTTTTCAATCTTTGAGTGGCTTTTACGATGTCCATTCAGAGGGTAAAGTTTATCGAACTCGTGCCAGGGGGAATTTTCGCAAACGCAAAATTACACCATTGGTTGGTGATGACGTTGAGTTCCAAGTTGAAGATGAGAACAAAGGTTACATACTAAAAATGCTCCCAAGAAAAAATTCGTTGGTCCGACCGCCAATTGCTAATATTGATCAGGCAATTGTTGCAACGGCAACGACTCAACCGGAGTTTTCCAGTAATTTACTTGATCGTCAGTTGATTGCGCTTGAAATCAGCGGCATCACACCGATTATTTATTTTACTAAAACTGATTTGTTAAATGACAAGCAGATGGCTTATTTTAAAGAATTGGCGGCAGATTATGCCAAAATTCCTTATGACGTGATATTACCTGACAAGGCCTTTGATGAAAATTCATTGGACCATTTGCGTCAATTGTTTTCAGGTAAAGAAAATGTGATAATGGGACAGACAGGTGCCGGTAAGTCGACACTTCTCAATCATCTGGCGCCTGATTTGAAATTGGCAACCGGAGAAATTTCCATGGCCCTGAATCGTGGAAAGCATACGACTCGAAAAGTTGCCCTGATGCGGGTAAATGATGGGTATATTGCTGATACACCGGGATTCTCTTCGTATGATACCCTGGAGATCGATTATCGAGAGCTGGGCAGCTACTTTCCTGAATTCAAACGGGCATCCGTTAAGTGCCGATTCAGGGGATGCGCCCACGTCAACGAACCTGATTGTGAAGTTAAAAAGGAAGTTGCCGATGGTCAAATTATGGAAAGCCGATATGAAAATTATCTCCAGTTATATACCGACATCAAAAATCGGAAACCAAATTATAAAAAGTGAGGAAGTTCATTATGATTAAAGTTGCGCCTTCAATTTTAAGTGCTGATTATGTTAATTTACAAAAGGATATTGAAAAGGTTGATAAAGGTGGAGCAGAAGTGCTTCATATTGATATCATGGATGGTCAATTTGTTCCGGCATTGTCTTATGGTCCTGGTTGGGTCAAAGCCATTCGTCCAATTACCAAGATGACCTTGGACGTTCACATGATGGTTGAATCACCAGAACGGTTTATTGATCAATTTGCCGACGCCGGTGCTGACATCATTGGGGTCCATGTTGAAGCAACCCCTCACATTCACCGGGCATTGCAAATGATCAAGAACAAGGGTGTTAAAGCTGAAGTTGTTATTAACCCTGGAACACCGGTTTCTGCAATTACCCCTGTGCTTTACATGGTTGATCAAGTCTTGGTTATGACTGTTAACCCTGGCTTTGGCGGTCAAAAGTTCTTACCAGAAACGGTCAAGAAGATCGCTGAATTAAATGAAATCAAGAAGTCACAAAACCTCAACTTTGATATTGAAATTGACGGTGGTGTAAACGATCATACCGTTGTTGGCGCCTATAAAGCCGGTGCGACAGTTGCTGTTGCAGGGTCATACGTCTTTGATGCTGACGATCCTGTCAGCCGAATCAAAGCCATTAAGGATGCGACGAAGTAAATGAAAGTATTAAATTTGTTAGTTGGCGGTCCAATCGACCTCTGGCCTGATGAATTGAAAAATGGCCAGATCAAGGGCGACTGGATTGGTATTGATAGGGGCAATCTTCATTTAATTGATATGGGAATTGACCCGCTGGTTGCAATTGGCGACTTTGATTCACTGAAACCCGAAGAACTTCAGTTGGTTCGCAGTCATATCAAAGATATTCGGCAATCAATTCCGGAAAAAGATGATACTGATACGCAACTTGGTTTAAAGGTTGCACTGCAGGAGCACCATGCCGACCGTTTGGACATCTACGGCGCAACGGGCGGCCGCTTGGATCATTTCCTGGCAAACTTATGGATGGTCTTAGAACCCCGTTTTAAGCCGTTTGCTCCCAAGATTCGAATGATTGATAAGCAAAATACGCTGACGTTTTTCTTACCCGGTGAATACCAGATTGATAAGGAACCCGATAAAAAGTATTTGGCATTCGTGGCACTTACACCAATGGATCACTTAACCTTATTTAATGAGAAGTACAAGTTAAATGATTATCAGGTAACTCATCCTATGTCACTGGCCAGCAATGAATTTGTTGGTCAAACTGCCAAGTTTAAATTTGGCAGTGGGGTCATGTGTGTCATTCAAAGTAAAGATATTAACCGATTCAATTAATGAATTCGAAGTTATGTAAAAATAAAGGCATCTTCCAACAATAGTTGAAAGATGCCTTTATTTGAATGGGCGAATTGTCAAACTAAGTGCAACGGTTTGTCAAAAAATACTTCATATGGGGTTTCATAGTTTAACACTTTGCGAGGACGTTGATTTAACTGCTTTTGGCAGTGTCCAACGTCCTGTTCTGTATAATTATCAATATCTGTTCGCTTGGGAAAATATTCCCGGATTAATCCATTTGTATTCTCATTTGTTCCACGCTGTTCAGGCGAATATGGATCGGGCCAATAGACAGTAACACCTAACCTTTCGCTGATTTCATCAAGATGAAGAAATTCGGTCCCATGATCTGGTGTAATAGAATGAACAAATTCTTTAGGAATGGCCCCTAACAGTTCAACTAAGCCTTTATTTATCTCCTGCGAGTCCTTTTGCACAACCTTTTTGATAAGCGTAAGCCGACTAAGCCGATCGACAACCGTTAAAAGGATGGAGTGACCCGTTCGACCAATCACAGTATCAATTTCCCAGTCACCTATACGTTGACGCTGGTTGATAAAACCAGGGCGCTCATGGATCGAGATATAGTCGGTCTGTACTTCTCGATGTCGTCTAGTATTCTTTGAATGCCGAGTCCGATGTTTATGTCTGAGATGGCGCTGAATACCGGTATCACCACGTGAGGAGTACTTCTCACCTAAATTGTGTTGATAGATATGACGGTAAATTGTGTTGTAGCTAACACACCATTGATGTTCCTTATTAAAGCGAGCGGTAATCTGCTCTGGTGACCAGTGCAGATCTAAGATGTAATGAACAATTTGACGACGTAATTGTGGATGGCTGTCTAATAGTCGCTTCTTGTGACAATTCTGCCGCTTTTGATGATAGTCATTATCTGCTTTGCTTGGGGAATAATTACCTGCACAACGTTTTAACTCCCGTGAAATAGTGCTTGGATTTCGCCCCAGCCGTAACGCAACAGCCCGGATAGATAACCCCTTAGCTCGTAAAAACATAAGTATTTCACGTTCTTTTATAGTAAGATGTTTATAGCTCATACCGGATACCTCGAATTGTTTGATTTGGTCGTTAAACAGATTCTACCCGGTATGGGTTTATTTTTTTACTTTGTGTTGCATTTCAATTGTAAATTCGCCTGTAATAAAAAAGATCGATTATAATCGATCCAAGTTATTACTATACACGGGTAACTTTACCTGATTTAAGTGTTCGGGCAGAAATCCAAACCTTCTTAGGCTTGCCATCTACAAGAATGCGAACTTTTTGTAAATTTGGCTTCCAGCTGCGACGACTTGAGTTTAAAGCGTGTGAACGTTTGTTACCAAAGTGGGTACGCTTACCGTTAATAAAATCCTTTGCCATGGGTAACAAATCTCCCTTCTCTTTGATTTTAGTGTTAGAGTCTGTTTCATTACACTAGAATAATTTATCATAGATACATTGATATTGCAATACTTTTCTTTCAAGTAATTATACTTGACAGTCATTTTTCGAGGCTTTATGTTTACTTTGGTTTTTAGCGTTATTGTGGTAATATTAACTATCGTTAATAGGTAAATAGAAAATTAAGGAGGCTGCTGCACATGGCCGTCAAAATCAAAACAAGATTTGGAACAGTTGACATCGACAACAATGTTATCGCAAATGTTGTTGGCGGTGCTGCAACTGACAATTATGGTGTCGTTGGTATGGCAAGTCGCAACCAGCTAAGAGATAACGTCAACACCATTCTGAATCGTGAAAACTATTTCAAAGGTGTTGTGGTTAAACAACACAATAATGAAATTGAAATTAACGTTTATATCATCGTAGCATATGGAAACAAGATTTCAGAAGTTTCCAAAAATGTTCAAGCAAAAGTTAAGTATAATCTGCAAAGCATGCTTGGCGTATCTGCAAATTCGGTCAATGTAATCATTCAGGGCGTTCAAGTAATGAACGACTGATTACGCAAGTGACCAAGGAGGACAAGGTAGTTGAAAGTTACAGAAATTACGAATACCGAATTTACGGCAATGGTTCAAGCAGCCGCAACTAAATTAAATAAAAATTCTGATTTTATCAATTCATTAAACGTTTTCCCGGTTCCAGATGGAGACACAGGAACCAACATGAGCCTCTCAATGGCTTCGGGATACAAATATGTTAATAAGGACGTTAAAACCGAGGTCGGCGATCTGACTGCCGCTTTGGCAAAGGGCCTTTTAATGGGTGCCCGTGGTAACTCAGGTGTTATTTTGTCACAAATTTTCCGTGGCTTTTCAAAGTCCACCGAAGGCAAAACAACTTTGAGCGCCCAAGACATCGCTGACGCATTTATCGCTGGAACGGAAATTGCTTATAAATCTGTTATGAAGCCAACCGAAGGAACAATTCTGACGGTTGTCAGAATGGCAGCTTCTGCCGGTAAAAAGGCCGCCGCAACGACCAATGATGTTGTGGCCGTGATGGATGCAATTTACAAAGCATCTCAAAAAGCCTTGGAAAAAACACCTGATCTGCTGCCTGTTTTAAAGCAGGTTGGCGTTGTTGACTCAGGTGGTCAGGGACTGGTCTTTGTCCTTGAAGCCTTTGATGATGTATTAAATGGTCGAAACGAAACCGAATCTGGTGAGTATCAACCAAACGATGCCGAAATGAATCAAATGATCAAGGTCGCTGATCAAAGTGTCCAAAGCAAACTGAATCCTGAAGACATCGTGTATGGGTACTGTACCCAAATCATGGTTCGAATCGGCAAGGGTCGAGAAGTCGACCACAAATTTGACTATCAAACATTCTATGATTATTTAGCCAAATTAGGTGATTCTTTGTTAGTCATCAATGATGATGACATTGTCAAAGTCCATGTTCATACCGAACACCCCGGCAAAGTTCTTGCCTGGGGTCAGGAATTTGGTGATTTGGCAACTGTTAAAGTCGATAACATGCGTCTTCAACAAGAGACCATCATCGAAGAAGACGAGGACAATTCTCAACAGGATTCACCAATCCAAAAGGCTGAGAGTATCAATACTCAACAACCAGTTTCCGATACAGCGATTATTTCAGTTTCATCAGGAAAGGGTCTTAATCAATTATTCGAAAGTTTAGGCGTCAATCACATTGTGAGCGGCGGTCAAACGATGAATCCAAGTACTGAAGATATTGTTAACGCAATTAAGAATACGAAAGCCAAAAAGGCGATTGTGCTTCCTAACAACAAGAACATCTTTTTGGCAGCTGAACAAGCCGCTAAAGTCGTTGATATTCCAACCGTGATTGTCCATTCAAAGACAATTTCACAGGGAATCACCGCAATGCTTGGTTTCAATCCTGAGAACAGCCTTGAAGATAATCAAAAGGCCATGGAAGACAACTTGCCAACCGTTAAATCCGGTCAGGTAACAACTGCCATTCGGGATACCAAAATTGATAATTTGGAAATTAAGAAAGACCAGTTTATGGGAATTGTCGATGGTGACATTGCCACCGTTGGTGATGATTTGATCGACACAGCAGTTAAAATGGTCAAAAAGATGCTGGATGAGGATAGTGAAGCCATCACCATTATTTATGGTGAGGACACTGACAAATCAACCGCTGAAAAAGTGCAGGAAGGCATTTTGAAGTTGGATGACGAACTGGAGGTTGAAATCCACGAAGGAGATCAGCCGGTTTATCCATTCCTCATTTCTGTTGAATAAACAATTTGTAAAAGTTTGGTCACAACTGGCCAAGCTTTTATTTATATCATGAGTAAGGGAGGGATAGTATGACCAGTTTAAGCGATTCGGTTGGGGTCCTCAAAGGCGTTGGTGAAAAACGTTTAACAGCACTTAATAAGTTGGGAATTAATACGATCAACGACTTGCTGACTTATTATCCCCGCCGATATGATGATCTTTCATTAAAGGACTTGAGAACCGCAGTCGATGGTCAAAAAGTGACTGTTAAAGGAATTGTCATTAGTGAACCGACGGTCAACTTCTTTGGGCGTCGACGAAGCCGGCTGTCATTTCATCTCAAAATCAATGATGAAATTTATAGTGTTTCTTTTTTTAACCAGCCATGGCTGATGAAACAATTGGAACTGGAATCGCCAGTAATCATTTTTGGAACATTTGATCGCAACCGCAATCAAATTCAAGGAATGAAATTTCTAAATGGTGATAAAAGTGACACCTATGATTCAATTTATCCAAGTAACAAAGAAGTTAAACAAAACACAATCAAGCAACTGATAAAGTTGGGGTTTGATGAATATGAAGGTCAATTAACCGACATTGTGCCGGCTTCACTTCGACAAAAATATCGATTAGAATCCTTCCACGATACGATTCAAAATATTCATTTTCCAAAGTCCCCCGAAGCTGCTCAAAGAGCATTCCGAACCGCAAAGTTCATGGAATTCTTCTTATTTTCCATGAAGGTCCAAATGCTTAAAGCAACTCACAGAAAAACAGATCCAGCTGCCAAAATTACGTATGATCAAAAGCTGATCGACAAGTTTATCAGTCATTTAAAATTCAAATTAACCGATTCCCAATCAAAGGTTGTCAGTGAAATTTTGGATGATATGAAAAGACCTTTGGAAATGAACCGTTTATTGCAAGGCGATGTCGGCAGTGGAAAAACCGTCGTTTCGGCAATTGCCATCTTAGCTGCAATCAGTGCTCATAAGCAGGCAGCCATTATGGCTCCGACCGAAATTTTAGCTGAGCAGCATGCCAATACGTTTGCTCAAATGTTTGACGGCCTTAACGTCAATATTGCCTTATTGACCGGTGCAACCACCGGTTTGGCTCGAAAAGCCATGCTGCCAAGGATTGCCGACGGTGAAGTCAATTTGATTGTCGGCACCCACGCGCTCTTTCAGGATCAAGTTGATTACCACGACCTTGGGTTAGCGGTGATTGACGAACAGCACCGATTTGGTGTCAACCAAAGACAGGCGTTACGTCTGAAGGGCCACAGTACGAATATGCTGGCAATGACTGCTACGCCGATTCCCAGAACTTTAGCGATCACGATGTATGGTGATATGGACGTTTCGGTCATCGATGAACTGCCAAAAGGCAGAAAGCCGATCAAAACGACTTGGATCACGTCTGCCAAGACAGATTCAGCCATTCGATTTGTGAAAAAGCAGCTCGATTCCGGAAATCAAATTTACGTTGTAACGCCTTTAATTGAAGAATCTGAAGCTGTTGACATGAAAAATGCCATGGCAATTTTCGAACGGTTCAAGGCCATCTTTGAACCCCAGTACACGGTTGGTCTCTTACACGGTCGGATGTCTGACCAGGAAAAAGATACCGCCATGCAGGATTTCAAAGATAACAAGTTTCAGGTGTTGGTTGCCACAACCGTGATTGAAGTCGGCGTGGACGTGGCCAACGCGAATACGATGTTAATATTTGATGCCGACCACTTTGGCTTGGCACAGCTGCACCAGCTTCGTGGTAGAGTTGGCCGGGGAGATACCCAGTCATACTGTATCTTAATTGCCGATCCGAAAAATGAAATCGGTAAAAAACGGATGAAGGCCGTTGCCAGCAGTACCGATGGCTTCTTCCTCTCCCAAAAGGATTTGGAATTACGCGGTCAAGGCGACATAACCGGCAGCAAACAATCCGGAATGCCTGATTTCAAAGTGGCCGACCCGGTGGGTGATTTAAATATTCTTCAGGTTGCCAACCAAGAAGCTCAAAGCATTACCGTTCACAAGGATTGGCAAAAAAATCCAGAAAATGTACAATTATCACAGTATTTAAAATATAATGAAACAATTACTACTGACTAAATAGGAGTTAATTATGAAAATTGCAGTTGACGCAATGGGCGGCGATTACGCCCCAAAAGAAGTTGTTGAAGGAATTGAATTAGCTCGAGATGCTTATTCAGATGTTGAATTCCAATTATTCGGCAAAACCGATCAGATCAAAAAGTACTTAAAAAATGATGACCGGATTCAAATTATCCAAGCCGATGAAGTGATTGAAATGGGTGATGAACCCGTCAAAGCTGTTCGGACCAAGAAACAATCCAGTATCGTTTTGGCTGCGACAGCCGTAAAAGAAGGGACTGCCGACGCCTTCTTCTCAGCCGGCAATACCGGTGCAATCTTAGCTGCCGGGTTATTCATTGTTGGCCGGATTAAAGGAATCGACCGACCTGGATTGACGACCACTTTACCGGTTATTACCGGCAAAGCTCAAAATAAGTTTGTGATGATTGATGTCGGCGCCAACGCGGATACCAAGGTCTTAAACATCTATCAGTACGCATTAATGGGTAAATATTATGCCCAAAACGTCAACAAAGTGGCTAATCCACGGATCGGTTTGTTAAACAACGGAACCGAGGCTGACAAAGGTGACATGAACCATCGTAAGGTTCACGATTTGTTGGCCGCTGATAAAGATATTAACTTTATCGGGAACGTTGAATCACGTGAGTTGTTGAATGGTGCTGCCGATGTTGTGGTAACCGATGGTTTCACTGGGAATGCCGTCTTGAAGAGCATTGAAGGCACCGCATTATCGATGCTCAAATTAATCAAAAACACCATCATGTCAAATGGTACTAAAGCCAAATTTGGTGCATTGATGCTGAAAGACACCTTCCACAAAATTGGCGGTTCAATGGACTACTCCCAATACGGTGGAGCGGTTTTGCTGGGTGTCAAAGCCCCCGTTGTTAAGACCCATGGAAGCAGTAAGGCTGATACAGTCAAAAATACCATCGGCCAAATTCGTCAAATTATTTCATCAAATATGATCCCTGATTTAGACAAATATGTCACTGATCATTCCGATGAAATGAAACAAATAAAAGATAGTATCAAAAGCAGTAAATAGTTGATATAATGGGTATTAGCAAATTAATTTTATGAAATAGGTGTTTATCAAAATGGATAAAAAAGATGTGTTCAACAAGATTGCCGATTTGGTGGCTGACCAATTTGATGTCGACCGAAGTAAAATTACCGGAGACCTGAATTTTAAAAATGATCTGGACGCTGATTCAATTGATTTCGTTGAATTCGTGTTGGATCTGGAAGATACTTTTAATGCTGAAATTTCCGATGAGGATGCAGAGAAGCTGAATACAATTAACGAAGCTGTGGACTACATCATGGCTCATCAAAAATAATACAGATAACTAGAAATTGGAATTATTTCAAGACTGATATAATTTCAATTTTTTACTGTTATTTGACTTTATGTGGAGGTAAAAGATTGATAAAAGGCTTAAATGATATGTTAAAAAAGGATTTTAATATCCATGTTGATGATCAGGATTTATTAGACGAAGCATTCACACAGGCATCATACGTTAACGAACACCGTGGTGAAGGCCTCAAGTTTTACGAACGGTTGGAATTTTTGGGCGATGCTGTTTTACAGTTAATCGTTTCCAACTATATTTTCAGACGTTATCCAAAGATGCCGCAAGGGCGATTAACTCGTCTGCGTGCCGCAATGGTTAACGAACAAAGTTTCAGTACTTTCGCCAGAGAATGTCACTTTGATAAATACATTCGTTTGGGCAGAGGAGAAGAAAAAGCCGGTGCACGTGACCGGGATTCTTTGCTATGTGATATTTTTGAGTCGTTTGTCGGCTGCCTGTATCTTGACCAGGGTCAAGATGAGGTTACCAAGTTCGTAACCAAAGTGATTTTTCCAAAGCTTGACGAAGGGATGTTTGCCGAGTTCTTTGATCATAAAACAGAACTTCAGGAACTTGCCCAAGCCGATGGCCCAGTTGCTATTGATTATGAATTGGTTGATGAATACGGCCCTGATAACGACCGTTCATTTAAAGTCAACGTTTCAATCGACGGTAAAGATTATGGTGTCGGCATCGGCCATTCAAAGAAGGGTGCCGAACAAAAAGCCGCTCAACAAGCACTTGAGCACTTTGATACAGAAGGAGACAATCTAGTTTAGACTGGAGAATGATTGTGCAGCTTAAATCCATTGAAATTATAGGTTTTAAATCATTTGCAGATAAAACACTGATCAAATTTCCCGGTGGAATGACCGGAATTGTTGGCCCCAACGGAAGCGGTAAAAGTAATATTGCCGAATCAATTCGCTGGGTGATGGGAGAACAATCTGCCAAAAACCTCCGTGGATCGCGAATGCCTGATGTTATTTTTTCAGGCTCCGCTGATCGACGGTCTTTAGGCATGGCCTCAGTGACGCTAACCCTGGACAATTCCGATCACTTTATCAAAACCCCATTTGATGAATTGAAGCTGTCCAGAAAGCTCTTTCGAAATGGTGACAGTTCATATTATTTGAACGAAAAGCAGTGTCGACTAAAAGATATTACCGACCTCTTTATGGATACCGGGATTGGCCAAGGATCGCTTTCAATCATCTCTCAGGGTAATGTTGAACAGATTTTTAACAGTAAACCTGAAGAACGCCGTTCAATCATTGAAAATGTGGCCGGTGTTTATAAATATAAACAGCATAAGAGTACGGCTCAAAAAGAGATCGATGAAACCACCGATAACTTAAACCGAGTTGAAGATATCATCTCTGAACTTCAAGGCAGAATGGCACCATTGGAAGAGCAAAGCAGCTTGGCAACCGATTATTTGGATCAAAAAAAGCGACTTGATCAATTTTCAAAGAAGCAATTAATTCTGTCGACAAAAAAGTGCCTGGCAGATTCTGAAAAGCTCAAAGCCACTGTGAGTGATAAATCCACATTGGTTAATAAAATTTATGCGCAGGTTCGTCAAGACGAAAACTCACGCGATAAATTAAAAGCCAAGCTGACGGTCGACCGAACAACCATCGACCAATTAAACGATCAGATCCTTGATATAACCGAAAAAATTCAATCACTTAAGAGCAAGCATCAACTTTCTACCCAGGAGAAATCCTTTAAAGATGCAGATTTAAAACGAATCTCAGAACAAATTAAATTAACCGACAAACAGATTGACGACTATCAGGTAAAGCTGAGTCAATCAGTTGATGCCGGAAAACGTTTGTCAGCCAAGATTGACGACAAACAAACGCAATTTGATAAAGTTTCCGCCGAAGAAAAGGCCAACAATGTTTCAACGATTGAATCTGAAATCGACAAGCTCCGTAGTCATTATGTTGACCTGCTTCAGCAAAAGACTGACATCAAAAATCAGATAACGATGAAGACTCATGATGATCAGCAGTTGGAAGAACGTTTGGAATCTCAGCGAAAGCGAATTGCCACGGCAACTGCGGATTTGAAACGTGTCCAAGCCCAACTTGACGAAAAGCGTCAAACGTTGGTACATGCTAAAGCAGAACTGGCAGAGGTGTCCGGCAAGCTGGCCGATTTGACCAAACTCAGGGATACCCGGAAGCAAGCTGTGGACAGCTCCCAGTCAAACTGGCTGGCCGCTCTCAAGATTGCCGAACAGGCCAAAGCCAAGGCTGAATCGCTTCAAAATCTGCATGATTCGTACCGGGGATTTTATCGTGGCGTTGCAAATTTATTAAAACGAAAAAATGAATTAACCGGAATTTTAGGACCAGTGTCCGATTACCTGGAAATTGACGAGAAGTATGTCAAAGCCATTGAAACAGCTCTTGGATCACAAGCTCAACATATTATTGTTGAAGACAACCAAGCAGCGTCAGCGGCCATTCGTTTGCTGACAAAAGAGCGGCTTGGACGAGTGACCTTACTGCCAATTTCAACGATTAATGAACGTCATTTAAATAGCGGAATCGTGCATAATGCCCAAAATACAGCCGGCTTTATTGGAATCGCTGCCGACTTGGTTACCATGCCCGACAATTTGAGCAAAATCAAAGGGTTTCTGTTGGGGACAACACTGATTGCGGATTCACTCAATAACGCCATTAACATCAGCAAACAGATCAACCACCGAACCCGAATTGTGACTTTGGACGGTCAAGTGGTCAATGCCGGCGGTTCTTTAACCGGTGGTGCCAACCGTCATGATAATCAAGGGGTGTTGGTTCAAAAAAATGAACTTGAATCCTTAAACAAGTCCACGGCGCAAATGGACCAAAAGCTGGCACAAAACGAAGAACAACTTCAAAGCGCCAAAGATGAACTGGCCAAAATTGAAGCATCTCACGAACGGGGCCAGCAAAAAGCCTTTCAGCTCAAGCAGCAGGTCAAGGGATTAGCGGATGACTGTCAGTTAGTTGAACAAACAATTACCGACAAGCAGCGAGAAATCAAAACACTTGAGCTGGCCATGAAGAACGCCATGCAGCCTGAACAGGAAACGGCCAGTTCCACATTGTCAAAACAACAGGATACAATCGACGAACAGTTGAAAATGACCAACGACCAACTGGACAGCAAACAAGTTCAACTCGCTAACGTCAAAGAAACCGCCCAGAAGTATGCCGTTGAAAAACAATCGCTACATGAAAAGATTGTCGTCGAGCAACAAAAGCTCAACCAGCTGAAAGTCGACCAGTCAGCCATCAAAAAGCAAATCAGTGATCATCAACAAAATCGCACAGATTTAACTCAACAGCAGACATCATTAAAAGATGAACTGGACAAACAGGTTGATTCCGGCAGTTTAAATCAGCAAATTGAAGCCGCTGGCAAGAAACAAACGCTGCTGAACGATCATTTAAAAGAATTAAAAGAAGCCGTTCAAACCAATCAAGATGATTTGGATAACCTAAATCAGACCATCCAAGATGAGCAAATCAACTTAAACAACGCCAAGTATGAACTGACCAATGCTCAGCAAAGTGCAGCTAAGAATTCTCAGGAACTTGATCATGATCTGACGACTCTTCGTGAAGACTACCAGATTGAGCAGCTGGATTTGAAAAATCCGGACTGGAACTGGGATGAAAAAGAGATTGCCGGCCAGATTAAAATGCTGAGGACCGGGATCGATGAGATTGGGCCAGTAAATATTGGCGCCATTCAAGAATTTAAAGAAGTTTCCAAACGATTTGATTTCCTAACCAAGCAAAAGCAGGATTTAATTGATGCCAAAGATCATTTAACATCGACCATGCGCGAAATGGATTCGACAATTACGACCCGTTTTGGGGATGCCTTTAACAAGGTCCGAAGATCCTTTGCGAAGGTCTTTGTCGACATGTTCGGCGGTGGGGAAGCCAAACTGGTCTTAACCGATCCCAATGACTTGCTTAATACTGGAATTGAAATTATGGTCAAGCCGCCTGGCAAGAATTATCGTAATTTGAACCTGTTATCAGGTGGTGAAAAAGCTTTAACTGCTATTACCCTTTTGTTTGCCATCATCAAGGTTCGACCGGTTCCGTTCTGTATTTTGGATGAGGCTGAAGCTGCATTGGATCCATTTAATGCGGACCGCTTCGCCAAATACTTAAAGCGGTTTGGTGATGAAACCCAGTTCGTTGTCATTACCCATCGTAAGGAAACCATGATTTATGCCGATCAACTGTACGGTGTTACCATGCAGGAATCAGGTGTTTCAAAAGTTGTAACCGTCAATTTGGATAATTTAAAAACAGAGGTGAGTTAATTGGGTCTTTTTGATATTTTTAAACGTCGTTCCAAGAAAAATGAAGAAAAAGAATCAAAGAAATCAACTGAACAAGCTGAGTCAAAACCAAATGCCGAACAAACGGAGAATGAATCTTCAGACAAAGCAACTAATGAGAATAAAACTAAAGAGAATGCAGCTACAGAAAATACTGCTAAAGAAAACGCTAATGAAGCTCCTGCAAATGAGGCCTCAAAGGCGACAGAGAAGCAAACCGCTTCTCAGGAAGAATCACCCGTTGAACCCAATTCAACGGAACAAGCCAAAGAAACAGAGACTGCTGAGCCAGCTTCAGAGACGTCTAATAACCAACAGGTAAATGAAAGTCAGTCGTCAGAAGCCGAAAACTCTCAGGCTGCCGAGGGACACGATGAAACTTCAGCAAAAGAGTCTTCAAACGAGACCAAAGCAACTGAAGCCGAGACTGAACCAGCCGATGAAACCACCCAAGCTGCAGAAAACGATGAATCCACAACCCAACAATATGAAAAGGGATTGGAAAAGTCGCGTTCTTCATTTGGTGAAAAGCTGAATGCCTTACTGGCAAACTTCCGGCACGTTGATGAAACATTCTTTGACAATCTTGAAGACATGTTGATTGAATCAGATGTTGGCTTTGAGACCTCAATGAGAATTACCGATGAGCTCCGGGATGAAGTGAAGCTTCAAAATGCCAAGAAGCCGAAGGACGTTCAGAACGTTATCGTCAAAAAATTGATTGATATGTATGACAAAGCCGGTAACGGTGAAAATTCTGCCATTAACATGGCTAAATCCGGTCCGACTGTCATTTTGTTTGTCGGCGTGAACGGTGTTGGTAAAACAACCACCATTGGAAAAATGGCCAAGATGTACAAAGATCAGGGTAAAAAAGTTGTTTTGGCAGCTGCCGATACCTTTAGAGCCGGCGCTATCGAACAGTTAAACGTCTGGGCTGAACGTGACGGCGTTGATATCGTCAAGGGCAAAGCCAAAAGCGATCCCGCTTCAGTTGTTTATGATGCTGTTCAAAAGGCCAGAGACGAGCAATACGACATCTTAATGGTCGATACTGCCGGACGGCTGCAGAACAAAGTTAATTTAATGAACGAATTAAGCAAAATGAAGAAAATCCTTACCCGTGAAATTCCGGATGCACCTCATGAAGTCCTGTTGGTTCTTGATGCAACAACAGGTCAAAACGCTATGAATCAGGCAAAGATGTTTAAAGAAGCCACAGACGTTACCGGAATTGTCCTGACAAAACTGGATGGGACAGCCCGAGGCGGAATTGTTCTGGCAATTCGCAGTGAGCTGCATTTGCCGGTTAAATATGTAGGGCTTGGAGAAAAAGTGGGCGATCTTCGACCATTTGATCCTAATGACTTCGTTTATGGTCTGTTTAAGGGACTTATTTCTGAATAGCCGGTATTTTGACCGTTGACTGATGTTGTATAAATCGGTACGCTATATTACGTATCGGTCTACAAAGGAGTTTCAGTATGGAACTGGAAAAAAACAACTATATTAATTCTCTGTTTGAATTTTACGAGCCGTTACTAACCAAGAAGCAGGCAAATTACATTGAACTGTATTATGCCGACGATTATTCACTTGGTGAAATTGCGGGTGAGTATAGTGTCAGTCGACAAGCGGTTTACGATAATATCCGACGGTCCGAAAAAATTCTGCAGCAATATGAAGATAAGCTGAACTTATACCATAGTTTTATCGACCGCAACAATAAACTGGATCAAATTCAGACATATGTCGGCAAAAAATATCCACACGATGAAAAATTAAATTCAATGATCAAAAATTTGGAAACAACCGAAGAACAATAAGGGGTGAATTAATTGGCTTTTGAAGGATTAACCGAACGTTTGCAAAACGCCATGAAAACTTTACGGGGTAAAGGAAAGGTCTCTCAGTCAGACCTTCGTGCAACAATGCGCGAAATCAGGTTTGCTTTACTGGAAGCCGATGTTAACTTCCAAGTCGTCCGTGAATTTGTTAAAACCGTTGAAGAACGGGCAAATGGCGCCAAAGTACTTGAAGGCTTAAATCCGTCTCAACAAATTGTTAAAATTGTTGATGAAGAATTAACCAAAACCATGGGGGAAGAAGCCGTTCCCCTCAACAAATCCGAGAAGATTCCAACCATCATCATGATGTCTGGTCTTCAAGGTGCCGGTAAAACCACCACGGCAGGAAAATTGGCTTTAAAGCTGAAGTCAGAGCAAAATGCCCGACCGTTATTAATTGCCGATGATGTTTACCGTCCTGCTGCGATTGACCAATTACAAACCGTTGGTCAACAGATTGATGTCCCCGTTTTTCAATTGGGAACCGATGTTGATCCCGTTGAAATCGCCAAACGGGGAGTTGAAAAGGCCAAAGAAGATCATAATGATTATGTGATCATCGATACCGCCGGTCGACTCCAGATTGACGAAAAGCTGATGGGTGAGTTAAGCAACATCAAAGATGCTGTTCAACCTAATGAAATCCTGTTGGTTATCGATGCAATGACTGGTCAAAACGCCGTTGCAACGGCTGAAGGCTTTAATAAAACATTAGACGTCACAGGTGTTGTTCTTACCAAATTGGATGGTGACACCCGTGGTGGTGCTGCCTTGTCAATTCGAGCCGTTACCCACAAACCAATCAAATTTGTTGGTCAAGGTGAAAAAATGTCTGATTTGGATGTCTTCTATCCAGATCGAATGGCATCTCGAATCCTTGGAATGGGTGATATGCTATCGCTTATCGAAAAGACTCAAAAAGAATATGACGAAAAACAGGCTCAGGAATTAACAGAAAAAATCAAAGAAAATACCTTTGATTTCAATGATTTTGTTGACCAGTTGAATCAAATTCAAAAAATGGGTCCTTTAGATGAAATCATGAAAATGATTCCTGGAATGGCCAATAATCCACAACTTAAGAACGTCAATATGAACCCTAAAGACATGGATCACCTGAAAGCCATTGTTTACTCAATGACCGAACAGGAACGAACAGATCCGGATGTTTTGAATCCATCCAGACGTCGTCGAATTGCCCGCGGGTCTGGTCGACCAGTCCAAGAAGTCAACCGGATGATTAAGCAGTTTACCCAAATGAAGACCATGATGAACAAAGTTTCCAAAGGAAACATGTCCGGAATGGAAAACATGATGAACAGCACCGGAATGGGCGGCAAAATGTCCAAACTTGCTATGAAGCAGTTCAGCCGCAAGATGAAGAAGAACAAGAAACGCCGGATGAAGAAAAACAAGAAGCGTCGTAAATAGCGACAAGTTATTCTTGTTGACACCTCAATTTTGAGATTATCTGGTTCCAACATACCCAATAAACAAGCCATTTTGATGGTGTAAAGAAAAAAACCTTTACAAGCTTTCAAATTACTGGTATATTATTAATCGTTAAAACATTACAGGAGGTAAAAGCATGTCAGTTAAGATTCGTTTAAAGCGCATGGGTTCAAAAAAGCGTCCATATTACCGTATCGTTGTAGCCGATTCACGTAGTCCTCGTGATGGCCGTTTCATCGAAAACGTTGGTACTTACAGCCCATTAGCTCAACCAGCCAAGATTACTCTTGAAGAAGAATCAATCATGAACTGGTTAAACAATGGTGCACAACCATCTGATACTGTTCGTAACATCTTATCAGATGCCGGCATTATGAAGAAATATCACGAAGCTAAATACTCAAAAAAGTAAGTGAGTGATTATCATCATGACAAGTATTGATGGTCTAATTAAGAAAATTATCTCACCGTTGGTAGATTATCCTAAAGATATTGAGATTTCGCATAATGAATCCGATCGATTTATGGAATATCATCTGAGGTTAAACGAAGAAGATATTGGCAGAATCATTGGAAAGCATGGCCACGTGATCCAAACAATCAGAACAATTGTGTATAGTGTTCCGGTTGAAGGTCAAAAGAAAGCTCGTTTGATCGTTGACGATGGGAAACAATAGGGTTCTTAAGCGAAACGTTTGTTTTGCTTAAGAGCTTTTTTCTTATTCAAATTTGGATTGAATTAAAGCTGGAGGAAATATTTAATGAACTATTATAACGTTGGCAAAATTGTCAATACCCAAGGCTTGAAGGGCGAAGTCAGAGTCATTTCGATTACTGACTTTCCCGACAAACGTTTTAAAATTGGTCACACTGTTTTTGCCAAGCTGCCAAATAAAAAAGATTTGGTCAGTTTGACAATTGATGGTGTTCGAAAGCATAAGGGCTTTATTCTGCTTCACTTTAAGGACCATCCTTCAATTAATGATGTTGAGTATTTAAAACCATCCGAACTCAAAATTGATGAAGAAAGCCTATCTAGTGACGACCTTAAGCCTGGTGAATATTATTACCACCAAATCATTGGCTTAACGGTTGTTGACCCGCAAGGCAACCAGATTGGCCAGGTGAAAGAGATTCTGTCTCCTGGTGCAAACGATGTCTGGGTTGTCGAGCGTGATGGTCAAAAGGATTTGCTTCTGCCAAAAATTGATTCAGTCATTACCAAGGTTGACCTTGATAACGGCCAAATCACTGCCGATGTTCCGGAGGGATTAGACGAATGAGAATTGACGTATTAAGTCTATTTCCGGAAATGTTTGCCGTTCCAATGCACGATTCAATTATTGGCAAAGCAATTGAGAAACACATCATTGACTTGGATGTCACCAATTTCAGAGAATTCACGAAGGATAAACACCGTCATGTTGACGATTATCCGTTTGGCGGTGGGGCAGGAATGCTGCTTCAGGCGCAACCCATTCTCGATGCCTACGACCATACCAAACAAGTCGCTGAATCAACCGGATACCCACAGGGAAAAGTTATTTTGATGGATCCAGCTGGAAAGCAGTTCAAGCAACACGATGCTGAAATGCTCTCACACGATGAACATCTCACTTTCATCTGTGGTCATTATGAGGGTTACGATGAACGAATTCGTTCGATTGTGACCGATGAATACTCGCTGGGAGACTTCATTTTAACTGGTGGGGAATTACCAGCTATGGTCATGATTGATGCGATTACCCGTCTCATTCCGGGGGTATTGGGCAACAACCAATCAAGCGTTGAGGAATCATTCTCGACAGGACTTCTGGAAGAACCCCAATATACAAGGCCAGCCGAGTTTCGTGGTATGAAAGTACCCGAAGTATTGATGAATGGTGATCACAAAAAAATTGCCCTTTGGAATCAAAAAGAAGCATTACGCCGCACCTATCTTCGTCGCCCGGATTTGATTGATCACCGAAATTTGACCAGCACGCAAAAGAAGTTGTTTGCCGATGTTCGAATTGAGGAAGAGGAAAAACAAGCCAAGCGTGACGCTGACAAGAAAAACTCCTTTACAGACAAGTAAGGATTGTGGTACACTAATTTTTGGCGCAAGCCGCAAAACAACATTCCGCTGTCAAACAAGATAATGAATGTTAGTGAAAGGAAGATTTGTTTATGCGACAAAATCAATTGATTGACAAGATCAACGAAAAGCAACTACGTAAAGACATTCCAGATTTCCGTGCCGGAGATACTGTTAAGGTTTACGTTAAAGTTGTTGAAGGTACCAGAGAACGTATTCAGTTGTTCGAAGGTGTTGTTATCAAACGCAAGGGTTCAGGAATTCAAGCTACCTACACTGTTCGTAAAGTAAGTAATGGTGTTGGTGTTGAACGAATTTTCCCACTTCATTCACCACGTGTTGATAAAATCGAAGTAGTAAGACAAGGACACGTACGTCGTGCTAAGCTTTACTACCTGCGTGACTTACAAGGTAAGGCTGCTCGTATTCGAGCTTCACTTCGTTCACGTGCATAAAGATCCAAAAACGACTGAATCGATTTTCGATTCAGTTTTTTTGTGCCTATTTTTATTAAATCAAGTTAATCAAAAGTTAAATTCAACTTAAGCATGTGATCAATCACTACCAAATTACGATGAAGTATGTAAAATGACGGTTAATTCGATGACTCATATCGAATTTAGTTTTCGTTAATTTCGGTGTAATTCGGGCACAATCATCGTTTATTTGCTATGATATATATTAGTACTTGAACGCGATTACATCGTTGAGGATGGTGGGTAATGACTGAATTAAGTAAAGATCAAAAAAATATTCAGTGGTTCTTAAAATACTTGCGCAGTGACCGGAATTATTCCGATGATACTGTCCAAGCTTATCAGCAGGCAATCACAGAATTTTGTGATTTTCTTGATGAAGTTCCCACGGATAAAAAAGAACTGACAAAAGTTGATTCATTTGACGTCGAATCATTTTTAACCAATTTGTATGAAAAGCAATATGCCAGGAATTCGATTGCTCAAAAGGTTTCGGCACTCAAGTCGCTTTACGCATTTTTAGTTAAAAATGAAGTGATCGCTAATAATCCGTTTGAATATGTTCATCTGAAAACCAATAACCGGCGATTGCCGCGTTTCCTCTATCAAAACGAAATGCGGGCGCTCTTTGAGGGTGCCAAGCATAACGCCAACCCGCAGCTTGGATTGAGAAATTCAGCAATCCTGGAAATCTTGTACGCCACTGGCATTCGGGTTAGTGAATGTGCTGGCATTCGGCTGAATGATATTGATTTGGACAATCGGACGATTTTAGTAACTGGGAAGGGCAACAAGCAAAGGTACGTTCCCTTTGGGGGATATGCTCAAGAAGCAATTGAAAGCTACCTGAGCGGCGCCAGAGAGCCCATCATGAAGCAGTATCATCAAACTCACCAGTTCTTGTTTATCAATCACTACGGCCGCCGGTTATCTGCACGGGGCATTGAATATATCATGGATGAAATTGTGAAACAAAGCAGTCTCACCACCAAGATTCATCCCCACATGCTGCGACATACTTTTGCCACAGAGATGCTCAATAACGGTGCTGACATGCGGTCGGTTCAGGAGTTACTAGGTCACAGCAGTCTGTCCACCACCCAAATTTATACACACGTTACCAAGTCACATTTAATGGATGATTATAAAAAGTACTTTCCCAGAAATAATGATTCATTAAAATCAAACTAAAAAAGGGGTATATTATGCCAATCAAATTTGAAGCAACTACCATCGTTGCCGTTCGTCATAATGGCCATCTGGCCATGGCCGGAGACGGTCAGGTCACAATGGGTGAAAAAGTTATCATGAAGGGAACCGCACACAAAGTCCGTCGAATCTATAACGACAAAGTTGTCGTTGGATTTGCCGGAAGTGTTGCCGATGCATTCAACCTTGAAGAACGTTTTGAAAAGAAACTCAATCAATTTGACGGTGATCTTAAACGATCTTCCGTTGAACTGGCTCAAGAATGGCGTGGCGATCAACAGCTGCAAAAGCTGGAAGCTCTTTTGATCGTCATGAATGATAAAGATTTACTCCTGGTTTCCGGTCAAGGAGAAGTCATTGAACCCGACGACGATATTTTGGCAATTGGTTCCGGCGGCAACTTTGCATTAGCTGCCGCAACTGCAATGAAGCATCATGCCAAAGACATGACTGCCAGAGAAATTGCCGAAGCTGCCATTCACATTGCCGGAAATATCGATATTTTCACCAATCAAAACGTTATTTCTGAAGAATTATAGGAGGAACTTAAATTGACTGAGTCAACTCAAACACCAAGAGAAATCGTTGAAGTTTTGGACCAGTACATTGTCGGCCAAGACGAAGCGAAAAAAGCGGTAGCAGTTGCTTTACGTAATCGATACCGCAGAATGCAGTTATCAAAAGATATGCAGGATGAAATTTCCCCAAAGAATTTATTGATGATCGGACCGACCGGAGTTGGTAAAACTGAAATTGCCCGCCGCTTGGCAAAAATTGTCAATGCACCGTTCGTCAAAGTCGAAGCAACCAAGTTTACCGAAGTCGGCTATGTTGGTGGCGACGTTGAGTCAATGGTTCGAGACCTTGTCGAAAACGCCATTCAACTCGAAAGAGCCGATCAGTACAAGCAGGTCCACGTTGAAGCTGAAAAAAGAGCCAACAACGAACTGGTTAAATTATTAGTACCTGCCAAGAAAAAAGAAAATCGTCAAAATGACATGCAAAATTTGATGAACATGTTTACCCAGCTGCAAAAAGGTCAAGCACCAACAACCGACGATTCAGACAAAGAAGAAGTAACCGACGATATTCGTGAAAAACGGATGTCAACTGCTGAAAAGTTAAAAGACGGTTTATTGGAAAATGATCAGGTTGAAATTGAGATGGACGATCCGTCACAACAGCCAGCTGGTCAAAGTACAATGCTCAACCAGATGGGAATTGATTTAAACGATACCCTTGCCGGCTTAATGCCCAAAAAGAAGATCAAGCGAACGGTTCCGGTTAGCGAAGCCCGTGAAATTTTGACCCGTCAAGCGTCAGAAAATCTGATTAACAAGGCTGATCTGTACCATAATGCGATTGTTCGGGCTGAAAACACCGGAATCATCTTCATTGATGAAATCGACAAGATTGCGCCAGGTAAGTCACAAAACAGTGGTGAGGTTTCTCGTGAAGGGGTTCAACGTGATATTTTGCCAATCGTTGAAGGTTCACAGGTTAATACCAAATATGGTTCAGTAAACACGGATCATATGCTGTTTATTGGCTCAGGAGCCTTTGCTGAAAACAAGCCTTCTGATTTAATTCCCGAATTGCAAGGCCGGTTCCCAATCCGTGTTGAGCTAAAGGATTTAACCAAAGACGATTTTGTCAGAATTTTGACCGAACCAACCAATTCTTTGACCAAACAATACATTGCCTTAATTGGAACTGACAACATTAAAGTCACTTTCACGATTGAAGCAATTAACCGAATTGCTGAAATTGCGACCGAAGTCAACCACAATACGGATAATATTGGTGCCCGTCGTTTGCACACGATCCTTGAAAAGCTGCTTGAAGATATCCTTTATGAAGGACCTGATATGCAGATGGGAGACATCACCATTACCGAAAAATATGTCGATGACAAAGTCGGTAAATTAGCTAAAAACAAAGATCTTTCACGTTACATTCTTTAATAGTTGGAGGAAGAGATTTCATGATTACATTGAAGAATCAGTATCTCACGGTTTTAATTAATGAATTTGGAGCAGAACTTACCAGCGTTAAGGACACATCTGGGCTGGAGTATATTTGGCAGGCAGATCCGAGCTTTTGGAAACGCCACGCGCCAATTCTATTTCCAATTGTCGGCCGTTTAAAAGATAATCAGTATGACTATCAGGGAAAGACATACCAAATGACCCAACATGGTTTTGCCCGGGACAACCAATTCAAGGTTGAATCACAATTACCGACGAAAGTTTCCCTAGTTCTAAGACCAACAGATGAAACGCTGGCCAAATATCCATTTAAATTTGAGCTCCGCATCATTTATGAGCTTGTGGATCATCAGCTTAAAGTCAGTCTAAACGTGATGAATCCTTCTGAAGACACCTTATTATTCTCAATTGGTGCCCATCCAGGCTTTAACATCCCATTGGTTAAAAATGAGGGGAGCTTTGAAGACTCATTTGTGAGAGTTGCCCCTAAGAAACGCTATACCCAAATTCCTCTAAAACCGCCTTACAGTGATCCTGAGGATTCAAAGGTAATTGATCTGACAAAGCCTTTACCACTCAACCACGACCTGTTTAACAGCGACGCCATCGTTCTCAGCCTCGAAGGTAAGGAAACGACCGTCATGTTGGCCAACAGCCAAAATGACCACGGGGTTTCATTAACCGTCGAAAATGCGCCATATGTTGGCATCTGGTCACCATATCCCAAGAAGGCACCATTTGCCTGCATCGAACCTTGGTGGGGACTGGCTGACACTGTCGACTCAAACGGCAAGCTGACCGATAAGTTTGCGATCAACAAGTTGGAAGGTCGACACGCATTTGCTGGTAAATATCAAATCAGTTTCTTTTAAAAATTGCAAAACAAAAACGAGTGACTCCTTCAAAAAGAATCGCTCGTTTTTGATTTTTATATTGTTACTCCAAGAATTATTGGGCTTTTTTCTTCCGTATCATATTTCCGAGTCCAAATGGTACCATGCTTTCAGTTCCGTTTTTAATCCGACTGATGTTTGCCCGGTGCCGATAAAAAATAAACACGGTTAAAACGGCTGCCAAAATACTCAAGAATACATCGTGAGTGAAGAAAATCGCGATGGTGGTTAATGTAAAGCCGATCATACTGGCCAAGCTGACCATGCTGGTTAACAGAA
The DNA here is from genome assembly GCF_009739535.1 of Lentilactobacillus kefiri. Classification (GTDB taxonomy): domain Bacteria; phylum Bacillota; class Bacilli; order Lactobacillales; family Lactobacillaceae; genus Lentilactobacillus; species Lentilactobacillus kefiri. Next base: position 2,092,114 of record NZ_CP029971.1, on the reverse strand, counting down.
TGACTAAAATCCAAATGCCAGCCGCCAGGAAGAAGAAAGCCGGCTTATACGCCAACAGCATCCCCGCACTGGTAGCAACTGCCTTGCCACCCTTGAACTTATCAAAGACGGAAAAGGTATGCCCCAGAATTGCCATCAAGCCAAATACCAAAGGACTAATCATTGTGATGTGGAAAAAGGTTGGTAGTAACGTTGCAACAGCACCTTTGGAGATGTCCAGGGCCATGACAATGGTCCCGGCAATCGGACCTAAAACACGATATGTATTAGTGGTACCGATGTTTCCCGAACCGTGGCGGCGAATATCTACGTGAAAAAAGATTTTGCCGATCCAAACACCACTTGGAATCGAGCCCAGTAAATAAGCTGTTACTAACAGCATTATAATTTGTTCAATATTCGAATTCATCTTAAACCTCTCAGTAATCGCAATTAATAAACATAATAGCGTTTCTCATTTTAGCATGTAATTTGCATTCAGCCAATAAAATTTCGTTTCCATAACCGTAAATTTAGGTTATTATGAAGTAGATTGCAAAAAAAGGAGTCATAACGAATGGTAAAGCAAAAGCAAAAATATGATGATTCCTCGATTCAAATTCTTGAGGGACTCGACGCAGTTAGAAAGCGTCCCGGAATGTACATCGGCTCCACAGACTCACGCGGCTTGCATCATCTAGTTTATGAAATAGTTGATAACGCCGTTGATGAAGTCTTGGCCGGTTATGGGGACGAGATCCAAGTATCAATTCATAAAGACAACAGTGTTACGGTTGTCGATCATGGAAGAGGAATGCCAGTTGGCATGCACGCTTCAGGTAAACCAACACCTGAGGTTATTTTGACGATGCTTCATGCTGGTGGAAAGTTTGGCCAAGGTGGTTATAAGACTTCCGGAGGCCTGCATGGTGTTGGTGCCAGTGTCGTTAACGCCCTTTCATCATGGCTGAAAGTTGTGATTGTCCGTGATGGTTACCGTTATGAAGAAGATTTTAAAAACGGTGGTCATCCGGTTGGAACCCTTAAAAAATTGGGTAAAACACGTGCCCATAGCGGAACAACCGTAACTTTCAAGGCGGATCCAACGATTTTCACAACCACAGTTTATAACTTCTCAATTCTTTCCGAACGGCTCAGAGAATCTGCTTTTCTACTCAAGGGAACTAAAATTACCCTGACTGATGAACGGACCGGCCAGGAGCAGGAAGAAGTCTTCCACTATGAGGAAGGAATCAAAGAGTTCGTTCAATACTTAAATGAAGACAAGCATACCCTTGGGGACATCATGTTTTTTGACGGCAAAAAAGACGGTGTTGAAGTCGAAGTTGCCGCCCAATATAACGATGGTTATTCAGAGACCATGCTATCATTTGTTAACAACGTTCGGACCAAAGATGGTGGAACTCACGAAGCCGGGTTACGAAACGCCTGGACAAAAGCCTTCAATGACTATGCCAGAAAAGTCGGCATGCTTAAAGACAAAGATAAAAACCTCGAAGGTAGCGATGTTCGGGAAGGCCTTTCGGTTGTCCTGTCATTGAGAATTCCAGAAGAAATTCTTCAATTTGAAGGTCAAACCAAAGAGAAACTGGGAACTCCCGAAGCCCGTTCAATCGTTGACAGTGTTGTCAGCGAGAAGTTGGGCTACTATTTGATGGAAAATGGTGAGTTTGCTCAGACGCTGGTTCACAAAGGTCTTCGTGCCCGTGAAGCCCGTCAAGCTGCCAGAAAAGCTCGGGATCAAACACGAAGCGGCAAGCGCCATAAGAAACAGGAACGTTTATTATCCGGTAAATTAACACCCGCTCAATCCAAAGATTACAGCCGTAATGAACTGTTCCTGGTCGAAGGTGATTCTGCCGGCGGTTCTGCTAAACAGGGCCGTGACAGACGTTACCAGGCCATATTACCGCTTCGAGGCAAGGTCTTGAACACTGAACGGGCCAAGCTTCCTGAAATTATGAAAAACGAAGAAATCAATACCATGATCTACACCATTGGAGCCGGTGTTGGCGCTGACTTTAACATTGATGATGCCAATTACGACAAAATCATTATCATGACCGATGCCGATGATGATGGTGCCCATATTCAAATTCTTCTGTTAACTTTCTTCTACAAATACATGCGACCAATGATTGATAACGGTCGGGTGTTTATTGCGCTGCCACCACTCTATAAACTTCAAAAAGGTGCCGGCAAGAAGTTAAAGGTTCAGTATGCTTGGACCAATGAAGAATTAGCCAAAGTTTCCAAAGAATTTGGGAAAGGTTACAGTCTCCAACGATTTAAAGGTCTGGGAGAAATGAACGCCGATCAATTGTGGGAAACCACAATGAATCCAGATACCAGAACTTTAATTCGGGTTCGAATTGATGATGCTGCCCTTGCTGAAAAACGGGTAACCACCTTAATGGGGGACAAAGTTGAACCCCGAAGAAAGTGGATTGAACAAAATGTGAAGTTCAACCTGGAAGAAGACGGCAGTATTTTGGATAATACTAAAGAATAGGGGGGCAGCGAGAAATGAGTAAAATTGAAAGTTTGACCCTCGAAAATGTCATGGGGGAACGTTTCGCCAGATATTCCAAATCAATCATTCAAGAACGAGCTTTACCGGATATCCGCGATGGCCTCAAACCAGTTCAACGCCGAATCTTATACGCGATGAACAAAGACGGTAATACTTACGATAAAGCATTCCGAAAGTCGGCCAAGTCAGTCGGAAATGTCATGGGTAATTTTCATCCCCATGGCGATAGCTCGATTTATGAAGCGCTGGTTCGAATGAGTCAGGACTGGAAAGTCCGCGAACCACTGATTGAAATGCACGGTAACAATGGATCCATGGATGGTGATCCACCTGCTGCCATGCGTTATACCGAAGCTCGATTAAGCAAAATTTCCAGTGAAATGATGCGGGATATTGATAAGGACACCGTTGATTGGGTGCTTAATTTTGATGATACCGAGTACGAACCAGTTGTTTTACCAGCCAGATTCCCCAACCTATTGGTGAACGGTTCAACCGGTATCTCAGCCGGTTATGCAACCGATATTCCACCGCATAATTTAGGCGAAGTCATCGATGCCATTTTGTACCTGCAAAAGCATCCCGACGCAAGTTTGGATGAATTAATGCAGTTTGTGAAGGGCCCTGATTTTCCAACCGGAGCAATTGTTCAGGGAATTGATGGCATCAAGAAAGCTTACGAAACCGGACACGGTAAAATCATTGTCCGCTCGAAAACATCCATCGAACCACTGAAGGGTAATAAATCACAGATTGTCATTACCGAGATTCCTTATGAAGTTAACAAGGCCCAACTTGTTAAACGAATCGATGAAATCCGTCTTAACAAAAAAGTTGATGGAATTTCTGAAGTCCGTGACCAAAGTGACCGTAACGGACTGAGTATCGTCATTGAATTAAAACGTGACGTCGACTCCAAAGGAATTCTGAACTACTTATTCAAGAATACCGATCTGCAGGTATCCTATAACTTCAATATGGTTGCGATTTCTCATATGCGTCCAGAACGGTTATCATTAAAGAAAATTCTGGTTGCCTACTTGGAATTCCAACAACAAGTTATCAAGAAACGTACCAAATACAACCTGAAAAAAGCTCAGGACCGTCAACACATTGTCGAAGGCTTAATCAAGGCGCTCTCAATTCTTGATAAAGTAATTAAAACAATTCGTGCCAGCAAGAACCGAAAAGACGCCCACGACAATTTAGTCAAAGAGTACGACTTTTCAGAAAAGCAATCCGACGCAATTGTTGCCTTACAACTTTATCGCTTAACTAATACCGATGTCATCGAGCTTGAAAAAGAACATCAGCATCTTTCAGACGAGATTACCAAGTTCAAAAAGATTATTGATAGTCCAAAAGAACTTAATCGTGTATTAGCTAATGAATTACGTGCCCTGGCAAAGACTTATCGCAGTGCCCGGCGAACTGAAATTCAAGAAAAAGTTTCAGACATTAAAATTAATACCGATGTTTTGGTTCCGGATGAAGACGTTGTCGTTTTAGTCAGTCATGACGGTTACATCAAACGTAGTAGCATTCGTTCATACAAGGCTTCAACAACGGATACCGGCTTGAAAGACGAAGATTATCCAATCTTTATGGAACAGTTGAATGCCCGTGATCATCTGTTTATGTTTACCAACAAAGGAAACTTAATTTATCGTCCAGTCTATGAATTGGCTGATGTTAAATGGAAAGACACTGGTGAACATATTTCTCAGACAATTGGTCTTGATTCCGATGAAGAAATTATCGGCACCTATGCTTTCAGTTCGCTCAAAGAAAAGGGAATCTTCCTGATTGCAACGGATGAAGGACATGTTAAGCAGACCAACTTTGCCGACATGACGCCTGGCCGGACCTACAAGTCGCATGCCTATACTTACGAAAAGCTTAAGGACCAAGGCGACAGAGTTGTTTCAATCCATTATCTGCCAACTCCACAAGCCACTGATCAGTTATTGTTGATTTCCGAACACGGATTAGCCTTGCGTTACAACATCGACGAAGTTCCTGTGAACGGTGCCCGAACAACCGGCGTTAAATCAATGGCACTTCGTGGTGAAGATAAAGTTACCGATTTACAGCTTGTTAAAGATGACGGCGTTGTTGCCATTGTCACTCAACGCGGTGCATTCAAGAAATTAGCCATCAAGGAAATTCCTAAGACATCCCGAGCTCGTAAGGGAGTCATGATTCTCCGTGAACTCAAGAACAAGCCACATCGAATCGTTGATTTCTGCACGATTGCCAGTGACGATCAACCACTTGAAGTGCGTACCGATCATCGCCGGGTTCATGATATTTTACCAAGTGATTACTCATTAGGTGGCCGATACTCCAATGGATCGTTTGTCATTGATGTTGACAGTGAAGGCACGCCGGTTTCCATTCGACCAAAATTTACCGACTTATCAATTGATTAAGTTTTTACCATATTAATTGATTGTGTTAGTAATAAGAATTATCATAATAGCAGTATCCTGTTAATTATTGAAGGTCGCAAGGGACCGATAAGGAGAGTCTGAATGAAAACCACTCAGGAAAATATTTTTGCATCAAAAACTTTATCGTATTTCCTCCAATTGTCCGAAACAATGAACTATACCCAAGCTGCTCAAATTTTAGGAATTACTCAGCCAGCGCTGACCCAACAAATTAAGAAGCTTGAGCGGACAATGGGAACTGAACTATTTTACTCAGTTGGCAAAAAATTACGGTTGACTGACGCAGGGGTGATTATGTTAAAGACCACCCGGCAAATTTACGACCTGTTAAATGACGCTAACGATCAGATTCAGCAAGCAACCAGTTCAACAACCGGTCAAATTAACCTAGGCATTTTGGCTTCAATTGAAACCAAAGTTTTTGAAGATTTTGCCTTGGAATTATATAAAGAAAATCCCGACTTGGAAATCAACTTCCATATGTTGACGAGAAAAGAAATTTGGGAAAGTCTTGAAAACAACCGGATTGATTTGGCGATTATGTATCTGCCTGATGAGTCTATCAAAAACTGGAAACCATATAGTTCCAAAAAGATCATCTCCGATGATTTATTGTTTATCCATCACAATCCAAGCCTGGCTAAACGTAAGCGGGTACGCTTGAAGGATGTTAACGATCGACCATGGGTGATGTATCCACAAGATTATTACCTGAACCAAACTTTACATGAATCATTCAAAAATCAGATGGTTGATTGGCCAAAGGTCGTTGCCCGATACACAATGCCTGAGCAAATTTTGAAGTTTGCAATCAATTCTCACACCAATACGGCGTTACCTAAATCTTATATGTTGAACATCGACTTGAAGAAGTTGACTGACGACGACATTTGGGTCACTGAATTGGATCCAAAAGTGAAGTTTGATTTGAATTTTGTTTACCGCAACCGGAAGAATGAAATTCCACGAATTGAAAGATTCCTAGAGAAGTTCGACGATTTTCTCGCAAAAGAAGATTATTTAACCCGTTTAGGGAAATAAAATATTAATAATAAAAGGAGATCATTTAGATGAGTAAAGAATTAGTTTTTGGACATCAAAGTCCTGATACCGACGCCATTGTTGCTGCTAAAGCATTTTCATACCTTCAAAACAAATTGGGATATGATACTGAGGCTGTTGCTTTGGGTGAACCTAATTCAGAAACCGCATTTGTCCTTAATTATTTTGACGAACCAACTCCACGAGTTATTAAAACTGCTAAAAACGAAGTTGATTCAGTTATGTTGGTTGATCACAACGAATTTCAACAAAGTGTTAGTGACATCAAAGATTTGACGATCACCCATGTTGTTGATCACCACCGAATTTCAAACTTCCAAACTGATCAACCATTGTATTACCGTGCTGAACCACTTGGCTGCTGCAGTACAATCATCGTTAAGATGTTTAATGAAAACAAGGTTGAGATTCCAGCCAAACTTGCCGGATTAATGTTATCAGCAATCATTTCTGATACATTACTTCTCAAATCACCAACTACCACCGATGAAGACAGAACTGCCGTTAAGAATTTGGCAAAAATCGCCAACGTCGATTATGAAAAGTATGGTATTGAGATGCTTAAAGCTGGAACCAACGTTTCAGCCAAAAGCGATCAGGAATTAATTGATGGCGATGCCAAGTCATTCACTATGGGTGGCAAGAGTGTTCGTATCGATCAAATCAACGTTGTTGAATTCAGCGAAATCGACAAGCGTAAAGCTGACATCGAAAAAGCAATGAAAGCTGAAGCTGCTGATAAGGGTTACGACTTATTCTTAGTTTTGATTACCAATGTTTTGAACAGTGATTCCAAGATGATTGTTGTCGGTGAACCGGCATCAGCTGTTGAAAAAGCATTTAACAGCAAGTTATCTGACAGCACATTGTCATTACCAGGTGTTGTTTCACGTAAGAAGCAAGTTGTACCTCCATTGAACGATATTTTAAACTAATCAGATCTTCACTAAAGCGACCATCGCCAATCTTTTTGATTGGGTTCTTCGTCAACTGTTGTTGGTGAACAAAATATTGGAGTTCTAATCACTTGGTGATTAGGGCTCTTTTTGTATGAACTCGAAAAGCGAACAGCACTCTTAGCCGGAATCTGAAGAAGTTTCGGTAACCAAATCCAGTGCGCTTAATGACTTTAATCTTGTTGTTTGAACCTTCTAAGGGCCCGTTGGTGTAGTGGTGGGTGAAAGTGTTGCCAATTTCATCATGATGAGCCGCCAAGGTTTGGAGGGCTGCCAACATCTCTTCCGAGCACCCCTGCAGGTGGTGAAAGGCTTGATTATAGTTGGGCCAGTCGCGGTTTTTGATGGTTTCACGTAACCAATTCATCACGTCGTAAGTTTGCTTGAGCTCGGGATCAATGTCCAGTAAAGCATCAACCACATCCGTGGCAGTTGCCGGATAAGGGAAGTTTGTCCACTTGCGGAAAGCCTCGTAGTTAAGGTGATTGGCCGGCGTTAATAATAGTTTCCAATAGCGTTTCAAGGCGTGATACTGGCGCGAGGAAGTGGCCAGGGTTTTCATGAGACGCACTCGCGTCTTGTTAAAAGCCCGGTTTAAAGCGTTAACTAAGTGAAAAGGATCAATAACAACGATGGCGTTCGGGAAGATCTGCCCAACCAATTTGGGATAGGTATAGTTCATATCGGTGACGATAATTTTCACATTTTCTCGTGCGGCTTGGTCATAATGCTGGAAATACTTTTGAAGCTGATAGATGGTTCTAAAGGGCAATAGGTCAATTAATTCGTGGGTTTCGGCGTCCATAAATTCAAAGCTCATCGCGTCGGTGGCACTCTTAGTGCTTTTAACTTCGTCCATGAGGAGAACTTTGGGTAAGTAGTGCCAGTTGGTTTTAAAGTCCCGTTCAGCCCGTAAGAGCTGCCGACCAACGAATGAATCCGAAGTGGACAATTCATTGGCAATGTGTTTGAGGCTCACTGGTTCCGTTAACTTCTCTAAACATTGTTTCCGGGTTGTATTTGAAATCGTGCAGTGCTTCGGCACTGCACTCGTCTGCGCCAGGAAGTTGGTATGACAAGCCTTACAGTGAAAGTTTCGCCGATTGAGGCATAGGATAACCGTGCTGCCCAATGTTTTAGCGAATCTAATGGTGGTCCTTCGCCAACCATAGCCAATGATCTGGTGATCATTAATAACCCCACAGTTGCGGCAAGCCTTGGGGGAATAGTTCAGCGACCCGTTTAATCGGATCACCCCATCATCACCTATTTTGCCATTCTCAATTTTTAAGTGTTTATCATCTATTCCTAACAACATTTTCGTAGTATCATTTGACATAGGGCATTTCCTTCTTTCTCTAAAATCTTCGTGGTTGTTGGTTTTGATGAACGGACAGGAAATGTCCGCTTTTTTATTCTAATGAAAAACAAAAAATCTGTCATCAGTAATAGATAAAAATCTATTACCAACAACAGATATTGTAGAGCCTTTGATTGGCGATGGCCGTTTTTGTTTACTTTGATCAGAGTGCCCCGTATAATGAAAACAGTTAGATTGTACACAATCTATTCAGGATGGAGGGCTATAATGAACAAAGAAGACCTTAAGAGCAGATTGACGCCCGAACAATATGCCGTAACGCAAAATAAGGGTACTGAGGCACCGTTTAGTGGTGAGTATGATGACTTTTACCAGGAAGGCATTTACGTTGATGTTGTGAGCGGAGAACCGCTATTTTCATCAACTGATAAATATGATGCCGGTTGTGGATGGCCGTCATTTACGAAACCGATTGATAAGTCCCACATTGACAATCATTTGGATATGTCTCATGGCATGATCCGTGAAGAAGTTCAAGGTAAGGAGTCCGGTTCACATCTTGGCCACGTCTTTCCGGACGGTCCCAAAGATGCCGGCGGTCACAGATTTTGTATCAATTCAGCAGCTTTGAAATTTATTCCGGTTGCCGAATTGGATGCTAAGGGATACAGTGAATATAAACAATTATTTGAATAAATGAAATTGAGGTGCAATGGATGGAAGATACAGCAATTTTTGCAGGTGGATGTTTTTGGTGCATGGTAAAGCCGTTTGATACCATGCCTGGGATCAACAAAGTTGTTTCCGGATATACCGGCGGCCATGTTCCAAACCCGACTTATGAACAAGTATCCAGCCATACGACCGGACACACAGAAGCAGTTAAAATTTATTTTGATCCTGAAGTGATCAGTTATAAGCAACTGGTTGAAATTTACTGGCATCAAACTGATCCCACGGATGCAATGGGTCAATTCCAAGATCGTGGTGACAATTACCGCCCAGTTATCTTTGTCAAAGATGACGAACAGCGCAAAATTGCTGAAGCCTCTAAAAAAGCGTTGGCAGAAAGCGAACAGTTTGACAGCCCAATTGTCACTCAAATCGAAGATGCCAAGCCATTCTACCCGGCTGAAGAAGAACACCAGGAATTCTACAAAAAGAACCCACTAAGATTCCAAATGGAAGAAATGGGTGGCCGAGAAAAATTCATTAAACAAAACTGGCAAAAGCATTAAGATCTAAGCAGCAAGTTACACTTATGAATGGTGGTGCTTGCTGTTTTTGTGCGTCATTGATTTTTATTAATGGAGGGAATTACAAGTGATTGAATGGTCCCAAGAGACGATCACGGCATTTCAAAAAACTTTACTCAACTGGTATGACCAACATAAACGGGATCTGCCTTGGCGTAAGGATCATGATCCATATCACGTCTGGGTCTCAGAGATTATGCTGCAACAAACTCAGGTGCAGACCGTTATTCCATACTATCTGAGGTTTATGAAAGAATTCCCCACCGTTCAGGCACTGGCAGATGCCGACGAAGCCCATTTGATGAAAGCTTGGGAAGGCCTGGGATACTATTCTCGTGCCAGAAACTTACAAAAGGCCGCTCGCCAAATTGTGACGGATTATCATGGTCAATGGCCAACGACTGTTAAGGGCCTCCAAGAACTCAGTGGTGTTGGCCCATACACTGCCGGCGCCATAGCAAGTATCGCGTTTAACCAGCCGGTGGCAGCCATTGATGGGAATGCCTTTCGAGTCTTTTCCAGATTACTGGAAATTGACGATGATGTTGCCAAACCCCAAACAAGAAAAGTCTTTGAAAATGTGGTCGATCAGATCATTTCAAAGGATCGACCAGGTGATTTTAATCAAGCCATTATGGATTTGGGTACCAGCTACATGTCGGCTGCAAACTATGATTCGAGTCATTCCCCGGTAAAAGAATTTAACCAGGCCTATCTTGACGGCATTGAAGATCAATTTCCTGTCAAAACGAAGAAAAAGCGGCCAGTCCGCCATGATTTCTTTGCCTTAGTGTTACACGCGGACAACCAGATTTTATTTGACAAACGCCCGTCAACCGGCATTCTTGCCAATTTCTTGATGTTTCCGATGTTTGACCAACATGACTTAATTAAGGATAAATCAGACTCACAAGAAGTTCTGATTCATCGAGTTGAAGAACAAATGAGCACTGAGGATCGATTGCCGGTCCATCTTCATCAGTTGCCGGCCAAACCCGTCATTCATACTTTCACTCATCAGCAATGGCACATTACCTTGTTGAGAGGAAGCTTACCAGCCGATTCAGATCTCAGCTACTTTCCTGGTAAATGGATTCAGATTGATCATTTCAATGATATTGCCTTTCCAAAGGTTCAGTTAAAAATGTGGCAGGCGTATCAAAAAGCAATCGCAAAAAAATAAACCACTTCTTTCAACAATCTGAAAGGAGCGGTTTTTGTCTGTCTAACTTAAAATCTAATGTTTTCGTGGCTTGTGGAGTTCATCGAGAGCTTTTCGCTGTTTTGTATCAATAATATGTGTATACAAGCCTGTCGCTTTGGTCGAACTTTGGCCAAGCTGAGTGGCCACCAAATGTTCGTTGTTGGTTTCCAAATATAATTTTGATGCCAAAGTATGTCTCAATTTATGGGGTGTAATCCTGACATGGTTAAATGCCTGCGAGTATTTGGCCACCAGCAGCTCCACGGTTGCCGTTGAAATGCGTCTTGGGGAAGTAGCCCCTTTCGTTAAAAAGAGGGCAGGGGTGTCCTTTGTGGCTAGATAACGCTGCTTGCGAATTTTCAGATAATCCTGTAAATAAGAAATAACCCAACCGGCAATTGGCACAGAATCATGCTTGCCGCCTTTACGTCGAACGGAAATGGTCGCTTTATGCAGGTTTAAGTCTTTCAGATTCGCGTTCGTTAACTCAGAGACTCGGATTCCGGTTCCCAGCATTAACGCATTGATGGCAACATCACGTTCACAGTCACGTTTATATAGAACAAGCGTGCGCTTATTGGTAATCGAATTTGGATAATCATTTTTGATAAATTCGACATATTTGATATCCGCATCGCCGAGCATCAGTTGATCTTTGATGTTCCTAGCACGCGTTTGATAGGTCTCATTATCCGAAACTAAGGCAATCTTTTTCATGACATTTCGATAAAAATAGGGCTCACCGTCCGCGTTTTCAGTCTCCTCAGTAAGATACCGAAAGAGAGCTGAAAGTGCATTTAATGACCGATTCACCGTCCGATGTGAAATGGTTCCCTGAGGGTTGGCAGCGGTTTGCTTACCACGATTGAGTAAATAAGACTTATAAAGCTCCATATCCTGCTTTTTGAAATGCTCCAAAGTCGACAGGGAAACATCCTTTATGTCACTGACATCAGCAATTCCAACATCAACTGTCCAAGTTAAGAAACGGTGGAATTCGTTGAGATATTGATACAAAGTGGCAGGGGATAAAGGAACGGTTGACTTGTCCAAGTAATATTCATTGATATAGCTGGGCAAAGTTTGGAGAAGCTGTTCATTGTGTTTGAGATATTGTTGATTATTCATAAATAATAACTCCTTAAGCAAACGCTAAAATACCAAATTTTGGTAGGGCTTCAAGATTTTTATATGTATAACTTAATAAAACGTATATTTTATTAAGTTAAGTATAGCATAAAATAATGGGTTAACAGATTAGAACTTTTAGGCAGGTTCCAGTAGATCAGCATGCAGCAGCATCGACGTTGGCTGAGCACATCAGGATTTTAGATGGCTGTGCAGCTTCGGATATGAAATTAAGGAAATGTGCAATACGATACCATTGCTGTCGGTCCCAGTGCTTGATCGAGGAATCAAAGACACAGTTGCGGAATACTCGTTAAGAATGACACACAACGCCAACCAGGCAAAGTTCCAAACTTGTAGTATCGTTACATATAAAATCCGTGCTTAACTAATACCAATGATTAAATGCCAATGCTGACGACTGCAGATGAATAATCGACAAAACGTGCTCAGTAAAAAATACGTCCAACACATATCACATATTTAACTGCCAAAAGTTCATCAGTAGAAAATACCCAAAGTCAGTTTTGGAACAAGTACTCGTGTGATGTATAAAGTCAAAACGGACAAAACGAATCAGTGATCCGCAAAGGTCTAAGCACAAGGAAATATCGACGTTTGAGAAACGCATTCTGCGCCATAGTTGCAAAGTAAAGGCCAACAATTACCAATCGTGGATTCGAACCTGAATCAACATAATGAGCAATAATGATTCTGGAAACAATTTAAATGGAAATTAACAAAAAAGAAAGAAACCGGTCGTCAGTCTCAAATTTGAGATTTCCCGTCATTTCTTTCTTTTTTCACTACTTCGTATAATATATATTATGTAAAGTAGAAACTGTTTTAAAGTTTGACTTCCAATATCCAGATTCCCCACTCGGACAGTCGACATCACTAAATAATTTTGTCATATCTTTTCGTATTATCAAGATTGACAAACTTCAGACTTTTCCAAAATAATTGGTCATCTTGATTATCATCCAAAACCGTTACAGACATTTTATGAATTTTAACAGCCTTTAGTTTTTTTATAATCAGATTTGCCAACGTCCGTTTCAAGTCTGTACCCGAGATCATCGGATCTGTCACCAAATGATAAATCGTCCCACGGCGACCATCTGTTGCACCTAATGCACTGCCAATGATTTGATGATCATCAGTCTCTGCTACAAAACAAAATCCTGGATTAAAACGCAACAATCGACTAATTTCGTCAAAACTATCATCCAAGTCGCTAATATGCGGATTGGGCATTTGCTGCCATAATTGATAGACATTTGGATAATCCTCAGCCTTCATTGGCCGAATGTTAAAGTCATTCCTATCCATCTACTCATTTCACACTTTCTTAAAATACAACGTAGAACAAACTTTATACCGATAACAAATCAAAATACGGTTGAAACTCCGTTGGGCTACTAGTTTTCATTAGGAGAAAAACCGGCAGTTCGGCGTTGTCCGCTTGAATATCCGCTTGCTTAAACGTATATCGAAAATCAATATGTTGATGTTTCCCCTCATTTTTGAGCGGATTTGCGGGAATGTCAATAATATTCACGTCAATTAATTTACCAGTGTTCTGAATAACGGTCCCACCAGTTTCTTCATGAAATTCTCGAATGGCGCATTCAATCGGCAATTCACCTGGGTCCACGTGCCCCGCTGGTAAAAGAATCGTGTGTAAATATGGGTGGCGGATAAAGATGGCCTGGTCATTTTTGAAGACAATTGCACTTGCGGAAAGATGTAATGATGATTTCCGATTGCGCAAGCCCGCTGAATTTTGCTGAATCAGTGTTTTAATTTGGTCAAGTTTGCTGGAATCGCTCCACGGATATGTTTGTTTTTCCAACATCTCGATCGATGTGGTTAATTCATTAATAAACGTCATTTTCGCCCTTTTTGCCTTATTTTGATAACTAATTTAAGATGTCTTGAAATATTTTGTAAGTTTGAATTAATTCTTGAGTTTCTTTCACATTGTGAACTCGAATAATTCGACCGCCAATTTGAGCCATATAAGCTTCAAAAAGCAATGTTGGAATCAGCCGATGTTCTGAATCAGCATTAAACAAACGCTTAGCAAAACTCTTTTGAGAAATCGCAATCATAATGGGTGCAGCGAACTGTTGCATTTTCTTTGTGTAACGCATCTTAGTCAAATCAAATTGGAGGGTATTGGCATCGGAAAAACCAACACCAGGATCGATCACAATATTTTCTTTATCAAGACCCACCGACTCCAGATCAGCAATCGTTTTATTGAAAAAGTTAGTCATCGTCTCTTCGAGTGTATCTGGCTGCTCATCAAAGTTACGACCATTAAACATTGTGACAACCGATGGATGATACTTTTTAACCAAATTCAGCTTTGCTGCGGAATTAAAACCATCAATGTCATTAATAATTTGAATACCTGATTTTAAAGCTTCTTCAATGACTTCATTGGTATTTGAATCAATCGCCAAAACAATGTTGGGAAACTTCTTCTGAATGGCATCCAGATAGGGTTTAACCCTACCCCATTCTTCAGCTGGACTAATGTCGTCAAAATGTGGTTTTGAAGACTTACCACCGAGTTCAAATACTTTGGCGCCGTATTGCTGCTCAGTTTCAATTCGATCCAGGACTTGATCAATACTGGAATTAACGCCGCCATCGTAAAACGAATCTGGAGTTAAATTTAAAATTGAATAGATAATTGGGTCATCCGTTATATCAAAATCAAAGCCACGGCCGGTAAAATGTATTTTGTTATTTGTCATTTTGAAAACTCCCGTCTTTTATAAATGTTCGAATTGGATTTAGCAGATAAAAAGAGCCAGCCACTAAGATGATGGTGTCTTTTTGATGTTTAACCTCTTGAACAGTTGCCTTTAAAGCAGAAATTGGATCGGAAAATGTTGGGTAATCGACTTGCGTAAAATGTTTGAAAGTTGCCTGAAGACTTTTTGCTGAAAGTGCCCGTTTAGGATTATCCGGACTCGTCAGCCGAAAACTCACGTCATGAATTTGAGTTAGCAATTCAACACAGTCGGTATAATCTTTGTCCTTCAAGAATCCAGTGATAATCACCTTGTGGAATTGATTGAATTTTGCATCAACCGTATCGACAAACGCAGAAATGGCATCCAAATTATGGGCACCGTCAACAATGATCTTAGGGTTCTGCACTAACTCTTCAAATCGACCAGGGACGTTGATGTTAGCTAATGCATCTGTCAATAATCGATCAATATCCACATCGATGTGCCGCCGCTGGACAAAATCCAGCAACCACGTAATAACTGTCGCAACATTTTCAATTTGATAGGTTCCTTGAAGACTGAACTGGAACTTACCGGAGATTTTTCCCCGTTGAAATTGAATCAATTGTGATTGAGGCGTAACGTCTGACTCCGCAACTTTGGTTTCTTGGGCACTTATCAAATGTGCCGACTTGCTTTGAGCTTCTTTGGAAATGACATCAAATGCAGCTGGTCTTTGATTTGGCGCAACAATGGTGACGTTATTTGGCTGAATAATTTTTGACTTGGTAGTGGCAATTTCTTGAATGGTATCACCAAGAATGCCAATGTGGTCAAGCCCAATTTTGGTGAAAATCGAATACATGGTCGTGCTGACAGCGTTGGTTGCATCAAGTTCGCCACCGAGGCCACATTCAAGCACGACATAATCAACCTTTTGCCTGGAAAAGTAAATCATTGATGCAACAAATTCGGCCTCAAATTCAGACAGCTTTTGACCTTTAAAACGGTCCAGCTGCATAATCTTTTCAATGGTTTCAAGGGCAGCCTGCCGATCCGATGAACTAATATTTTGACCGTTAATTTGAATGCCGTTAGTGACGTTACCAATGAACGGACTGGTAAACATGCCCACCCGATAATGCAACTGTTTCAACACTGAAGCAATCATGGCTGAAGTTGACCCTTTACCATTGGTTCCACATACATGGATGATTGAGAAATCCGTATCCGGGTTTGAAAGCTCATCAAGGACGGCCTTCAACAGAGCAATTCGGTCACCTTGATCATATAAAAAACCTGTAAACTCCGCTGGTTTATTCATAATAACCTCCTAAAGAGACTGTAAAAACTCATGACGGAGGGCACTGTTTTCCTCAAAAATACCGGAAAACTTGGTTGTCCGTGTAATTGATCCGGTCTTCTTAACACCACGCATTTCAACACACATATGGCGGGCATCAACAACGACGGCAACACCTTGGGGAGCCAAAATTTTATTCATTTGGCTGACGATATCGTCGGTTATCTTTTCTTGAAGGCTTAACTTGTGTGATACAAAATCAACTAATCGTGGGATCTTGCTTAGGCCAATGATTTTTCCGTTCTTTGGCAGGTAACCAACGTTGACCTTTCCCCAAAACGGCATCATATGATGTTCACACATGGAATAAAATGGAATGTTTTTGATCATGACCATTTTTGAATCTTTGTTTGGATCATCAAATAGTTTGTAATCCTGGAAGTCGTCCAATCCAGTAGAAGCAAAGATTTCCCCATACATTCTGGCCACTCTGTCAGGGGTTTCAAGTAACCCTGGCCGATTGGGATCTTCGCCAATGGTGGACAATAAATTGGTCACTGAACGTTTAATGGATTCTTTATATGAATCCGGATGATTACTTTTGGCAATTAACTGATCCTTATCGGGAAATTGATCAATTTTCTGAGTAACTTTGGCATAATATGGAGAATCGTGATCCATTATTTGTTTGATGGGAATCAAGACAAATAACCGATTAAATGCTTCGGGATGCGGAATCGTCAGTTTATCAATTTGAGTTTCTTGCGTGCCAAAGAAAATAATATCAATATCGACTGTTCGAGGACCCCAGTGCACAGTTCTAACACGTTGGAGGTCCGCTTCAATTTGGTGAATTTTATCGAGTAACTGAAGTGGTTCATCATTTGTCGCAATCTTAACTGCCGTATTAATAAATGAACGTTGTTTAACGCCACCCACTGGTGAGGTTTCATAAAAGTCAGCAACCTTGTCAATCAAAATCTGTGGATCATTGCCCAACATTTCAATGGCTTTATGGAGGTATAGCTCACGATTGCCAATATTGCTTCCTAAACTGAGATAAACATCTTGCATCATTAATCCTCCATTTCAATTTCAACATCATCAAAAACACCATTAACAGGTGTGGCCTGTTTCTTCAAGTTAACTTTGACTTCGACAATCCGCGGATCAATTCCTTTAATCTTTGCAATAATTTCTTGTGCCAAGGTTTCCACCAAATCAGCGTGGCTGGCAGCAACGATCTTGGCAATGTCTGGATAAAAATCGGCATAAGAAACGGTTGTGCTAAGATCATCATTTTTGGGCTCGGCATCGACTTTGACCGTCAAATCAATTTGAATATTTTGACCAACAATTTTTTCAGCGTCTAAAACGCCAATGTGACTATGAAATTTCATACTATGGATTCGAATCAGGTACATCGCTGGCAACTCCTTTCACAGCAATACAAAAAGCGGCCCATTAGGCATCAAGCCAATGTGTCGCACAGTATTATTTGAACAAACGTTTTTGAGTCCTTTTCAAGGTCTCGGAATTTAACACAAGATAAAGCAATCCCATTTGAATGGGTGTGTTCAGCAGTTCTTTGATAATTCTAATCGGTAAAGCCGCTAAAAATGGTGTTTTGAAAAGAAGTGAGAGCCAGTATGTGTTCAAAATGGTGTTAACAACAACCATAATGAGCAGCTGGGAAATGATAATTCGCTTACCAGTCACTTCTTTGCCATAGAAGAAATAGCCATAGACCATCGCACCAAGAACTGCAGAGGCAGTAAAGCCAGGAAAGTACACAGCACCAGAAAGTAAAGTTCCGATGATATCCGCCATACCAGCAATTAAAGATGACCAGACCGGCCCATACCATGCGCTGGCAATTGCTATTATAATAAAGCCGAAGCTGACTCTCCAATCCCAAATACCAAAGGTAAACCGGCTGAGGACCAATAACAATGACAGAAAAATGCTCAAAACAACAATATCGACGACTCTCAATTTATGAACACTTAATGATAATGACTTCATGATGCAGCATCTCCTCAAAAGGAGCTCACCATTATTTAGTGGAAATCTAAATAACATAGTGAATGCGGAAACAACACCGCAAAAGACTGACAAGTCGTAGCCAGTCATTTTTCGTTCGAAGTTCACATTCCGTTCCTCCGACACTTAACGCATTGAATCCTACCCCATATTTAATTTATGTAACTCTTAAAGTCTATCACATGAAATAAAAAAAGCAATCGCTTTGTTCGTGTTTTACTGAACAATTAGCGATTGCTTGTTAAAATAGTTCACTTTAAAGGCTGTCTTGATCAAAGTCACGCAGCCATGCAAGAGCTAATGCCTTGTCGCCTAAATGGGTTCCAATGGTTGGTCCAAAATAACTTTGCTCAATTTTCATATCGGGATAAAGTTCGTGAATTTTGGTAGCCCATTCATTTCCTGCCTTGGGGTCGTTACCGTTGATAACCAATGCCCTAAGTGGATAATCGACCTGTTCATGAACCTTGGAAAAGATTTCTTCAACCCGTTTCAAAGCTTTTTTCCGAGAACGAATCTTTTCAAATGCAACAATTTCATTACTTTTATCATCAAATGTGAGTAACGGCTTTATCTTCAACACACCGCCAATAAATGCCGAGGCATTGGAAAGACGTCCACCACGAACCAGGTTTTGAAGGTCATCGACAACAAACACTTCGTTGATCGTCTGGCGAAGCCCATCGAGATATGTAATGATCTGATCGGGTGTCCGGCCAAGTTTAGCCATTTTGCTGGCCTGAATGGCTAAATAGCCCATCAACTTAACCGTAATTTTTGAATCATAAGGAATCACCTTGATGTTTTCAATGGTTGGTGCAATTTGAACCAGTGAATTATAAAATCCAGAAATGGTACTGGCAAGATGAATGCTGATAACAGTATCATAACCCTGGTCTGCCAGTGAGTTGTACACTTCAATCATTTCACCAATTGGCGGTTGAGACGTGCTGGGAAACGCCTGAGAATTCTTCAGCTTGTCGTAAAAGGCTTCGGTTGTAAGATCGACACCTTCTTTATATTCCCGGCCATCGATAATAACAGGAATCGGCACTACCGTAATATGATATTTTTCTCGTTCTTCTTTAGTTAGATAAGCCGTGCTATCAGTCACGATCGCAATTTTCATTTAAATTCACCTGCTCGTTATATTCGATCCAAACTTTGTTCAAGTCGATTAATCAATATCTTCAATAAATTTTTTTCTTCATCTGTCCAATGATTGAATACCCGCTCGGTTAATTTCGCAATTTCTGCTTCAACGTATTCACTGGACTTGGTTCCCTTTTCGGTTACTGTATAAATAAGCTGCCGTTTATCACGTCCAACAGCGGTCTTTTCAATCATTTCTTTTTCCAAGAGTCTCTTTAATTGGCGTGACAAAGTGGAAATATCGAGCTTAGTCGTTTCAGATAACTTTTCTTGAGTTGTATTACCCGCAATCACTTGAGTCAACAATTTCCATTCAGAAATCGTTAATCCGGTTGCCTTGGTAATCGAAAATATTTGGGACCGATGATTTTTGGCGGCAGAATTAAGTGCCACAAGAATATCCTTCATGATGAAAAGACCTCCGAAAAATTAGTATACGCTATTTGATAATTACATACAAATAACATGTGTCTTCCTTAGCATCAGTAAGGAAAGTGCGCTATACTAGTACATGCTACTTATACGAAAGTGAGTGATAAGATGTCATTTGATGGTTCTTTTACCCATTCTATGAAAGAAGAATTAACCGACCTTCTTCAAACCGGAAGGATCAGTAAAATTAATCAACCCTATCCAAATGAGCTCATATTAACTATCCGAGCTCACGGGAAAAATCAGCAGCTTCTGTTATCGGCCAACCCAACGTATGCGCGGGTGCAAATAACGAAGGTGCCCTATGTTAATCCAAGCGTCCCAACAAACTTTACAATGATTATGCGAAAGCATTTGAGTGGTGGTATTCTGGTCGACGTTTCCCAACAAGAAAACGACCGGGTTTTGACTTTAACCTTTACCGCTCGAAATGAACTGGGTGATCAAACAAAACTAGACTTGATCGTTGAAATAATGGCGCGACATAGCAATATTATTTTAGTGGACCAGGCATCCGGCAAAATAATCGACGCAATTAAACACGTTGGCTCAGATGTGAACCGATATCGATTGCTTCTTCCTGGTGCCACTTATGTAAAGCCACCAAAGCAGGATTTGCAAAATCCATTTAAGATGACTGATTTCGACAAGATTAAGAAATTAATTACAGATTTCCCAAATGTCGATATGTTAGCAGACAATTTACGTAAGACTGTCCAAGGATTGGGTAATGACACATCTTTGGCACTTGCAAATAGTTTGCATAAGGATGAGAATGTTGAAAAGAACTTCCAAGATTTCTTCAAGAATTTCGGTTCTCCAAAGCCAACCTTTAGCCATGTTGCAGGTAACAAGATTAATTTTACCGCATTTCCTTACCCAGGTACAACCAAAAATCAATTTTTCCCAACTTTAAGTGAATTATTGGATGCGTTTTATGCCAGCAAAGCACAACGTGACCGCGTTCGGGAACAAGGTTCCGTTTTAATTCAAGTTGTCAAAAAACAATTAAAGAAAAATCGAAATAAGCTAAAAAAGCTCAAACGTGATATGAAAGAAACAGAAAATGCCGATGACTATCGGGTTAAAGGTGAGATTTTAACCACGTACTTGAACAAAGTCGATCGTGGAATGACCTCCATTGAATTGCCAAACTACTACGAGGAAGACAAGCCAATTAAAATCCAGCTGTCGAATCAACAGTCCCCTTCGCAAAATGCGCAGCGTTATTTTAAGAAATACCAAAAATTAAAGAATGCCGTTAAATTTGTCGGTGAACAAATCAAACTCACTCAACAAGAAATTGATTATTTTGAAAATATTCAGTCCCAGATTGAGTTGGCCGATCCGCAAGATCTTGTCGATATTCGTTATGAACTGGAACAAGGTCATTACTTACGTGACCATGAACAGAACAAAAAGAAGAAAAACAAACGTCAAAAGATTGCCAAGCCGGAAAAATTTGTTTCAACTGACGGAACCGAAATTCTGGTTGGAAAGAACAACTTGCAAAACGAAAAGCTGACCATGCACACTGCTGATAAGCGGGACACATGGTTGCATACGAAGAATATTCCAGGCTCCCACGTTATCATTCGAAGCTTTGACCCATCGGAACAAACGTTGGCTGAAGCCGCAAATTTGGCAGCCTACTTCTCAAAAGCACGGGAATCATCCAAGGTACAAGTTGACTATACAAAAGTGAAGAACATTCGTAAGCCAAACGGAACCAAACCAGGATATGTCATCTATGACAGCCAAACAACATTGTTTGTAACGCCGGATGAAGAACTGGTTGATAAATTAAGAAAATAAAAGCATTTCGACATTTTGTCGAAATGCTTTTTGATTATTCAAAATTTTTAAAGGAAAGCGAAGAGCCAACTTCCTGTTTCGTGGTCCCTTCCGAGCGACCAGATTGGAGCTCTCTAAACGGGAAATGAGCGGTCATGATTGCGGACCGCTGATGCTCTGTCGGCTTTAAATCATCCTTGAGAGAATCCAAATCGAGTTTCCCAAGATATTTACGAACCAAAACATTGATCCAGTTAATACCCGTGATTTTAGTCAGAAATGCCGTTTCAGTAATTCGAACTGGCCGAATACCCGTCATCTCATAATTAGAATCGCCAGTTGTATTATACAAGACCTGCACTAATCCTTGCCATTCATGCGTATCAATATTCTTCGAAGCATCAGCAATTAATTTAGCTTCATCCGTCTGCCAATTATCCATCGGCTCTTTATAATCGTTAATAAATCGAAGATCGGTCATTTGGTCTTTACCCACAAACGAAATTGTCGTTACTGGTAAGACTTCATCGCCCTCAATAAACAAGTCCACTGCCGTTGTCGCATGCTTTTGATTGTATGTGGCAACTTTTTGGTCTGGCGGCAAAACAAGAATATTCAAATTTTTAAATTGTTTTAACTGTTTAGACAGATAATGTCGATTACCAGGTAAAATAACCACATCAGGCTGTTCAAGGTCAATGATATTGAGGATGTTTCCAAGCTGAATCGGCTCAATATATTGTTTATCACTCAACTGTGGCGTGAGTGATACCGCATTGGGATTCGTGTTCATGATAATCGTCTTATAGCCGCACTTATGCAAAGATCTGAGGATCTGGGATGTATAGTAATCAGCAGCGGAATTGGGTCCCAGCTGATTACCTCCCCGACCAATGACCAATGCACTTTTTTCTGTAAACGGCCGACTTTCATTTTCCAGTTCGTAACTGCTGTAGAAAATGTTTGTACATTCCAAGAACTCGCCAGCACTGGGTTCAATTGCTTTGTAAGTTACCCGGTTATGGTAATTTTGATTCATTTGCTGAATTTTTGAGATGTTCACTTGCCACAATTCAGCAAGCATTCCGTCTCCAAAACCATACTTATGGCCAATTTCAATTGATTGTGGTGAAAGTGGATTGTTAACGACAAAGTCCTGCGCCCTCAGCAACTGGTTTAACTTGTAGAAATAAAACCGATCAATTTGCGTCAATTCTGAAAGTTCATCAATTGAGAATCCCCGTCGGAGTGCCTCCATCAAAATGAGAATTCGACTTGCCAAAGGATGAATCAACTGGTTGATCACATCATCGTCATCAACCGTTGAGACACTTGGTAAAACATCTCGCGGTGAAAATTGTGAACTATGCATTGATTTGATAATTGCCTCTTCAACCGTGCGGCCAATTCCGATGGTTGAACCAACCGATTTCATTAAAGTATTTAAATGTTGATCAACATCCGTAATGTCTCGGAACGGCCATAACGGAATTTTGACAACCACATGGTCCATGGTTGGCTCCATAAACGCCAAAAACTTGCTGTATTTGCTTGGTAACTTGATTTCCGTAAGATTACACCCCAACTCAAGAAAGCTTGAGACATAGGTTAATGGATAGCCTGTCGCCTTGGCTGCCAAAATGGTGTTCCGGGTGAAGAATGGACTGACCTTTGTGACAAAATAGTTGGAACTGGTTCTTGATTGGGCAAATTGAACGTGACAGGTACCGGTAATATTCAGTGCATCCATGATTCGGAATGTGGCTGTCCGGAGCGCTTGATATTCTTCGTTAATCAACGTTTGGGTGGGCGCAAAAATAATTGAATCCCCTGAATGAATCCCAATTGGATCCATGTCTTCCATTCCTGAAATCAAGATTTTATTACCGTTTGCGTCACGAATTCCAACCATTTCAATTTCTTTGTAACCAACGATACTTTGCTCAATTGAACAGCGCTTAATGTAAGTCCGCTTAAAACTGACATCAAGGGCATCTTCCAATTCATCTGTATTGTTACAAATGAATCGACTGGTATCGTGACTGGATGACATTGGCTTCACAATGACAGGAAATCCTACTTCACGAATAAAGTCCATGGCCTCGTCATCATTTGCAACGATTTTTGACGCGATCACTTTTTCGTTAATCTCGGTTAAGGTATCACGGAGCTTTTGATTATCCATGACCTTTCGTAAATCAGCCGGTTTGATTCCAAGCAAGGTGATATTATTAGACGACAAAATACCACTTTCAGCTAATTGCCAAGCAATTTGCATGCCATTTAAGCCACCAGTGGTTGCCATAACCGCATCCGGCTTTTCTTTTTCAATGATATTGACAGTATTTTGAAAGTTGACTTCTTGTACGTAAACGTTGGCAGGCTGAATCTCATCAGTCGTCACTGAAAAAGCGTTGTTATCGACGTAAATAATCTTGGCACCGGTTTTTTTCAACGCCATTAGTCGTTCAAACGCTGCTGCGTCCAACTCATTTTCATGACCGATATTTGTGGGACCACCGCCGAGTATCAAAACTTTTTTAATATCTATCGTCATTGTTGTCCCTTCTTCTTGCCATAATTTCCATAAAGTCATCAAACAAGCCGACGCTGTCTTTGGGACCTGGTGCGCCATCAGGTGAAAACTGAACGGAGAATGCGGGGTAATCACGATGTCTTAATCCCTGGACAGTTCCGTTGACCAAATCAACGTAAGTGATGAACAGTTGGGCGTGATCAATCGACTTGGGATCGACCGCGTACCCTTGCTCCTGGCCAGCAAAGAAGATTTCATTAGTAATAATTTCTCTGATCGGATGATTACTTCCATGGTGTTCAACATTTAACTGGGAAATTTTTGCACCATTGGCTAATGCGAACAACTCATGACCGAGTCCAATTGCAAACAGCGGTGCCCGTGATTGGACTTCGGTAATCATTTTTAATACGGATGTTGGTAAGTTGGCTGGTGAACCTGGTCCAGTGGATAATACGATTCCATCAGGATCAAGGTCTAAAATTTGAGCCGCTGAAAAGTCCCAGGGAACAACCGTTACGTTACAATCCCGGTGTGACAATTCACGCAAAATCCCACTCTTTAATCCAAAGTCCACCACAACAACATTTGCCCCTTCATCAGGGTTGGGAAATGGCTTGGGTGTGGCTACTTGAGCAACTTGTTGATTGGTTAACACGGTTGCGTGCAGCTGGTCAAAGGCATGGTCGTCAGCGACATCAACAATGCTGGCCTTCATGTTGCCACGTCTTTGTAAATGATGCCGAATCTCTCGGGTGTCCACATCATAAATCCCCGGAATTTTATGTTGTTTTAAATATTTATCCAAAGAAATCCGCTTAAAGTGGTCAGTTGCCAGGTTTTCATATTCCCGGACAATGACACCCTTTGCGGATGGCAAAATAGACTCGTACGCATTTTGGTCGAGCCCGGTATTTCCAATAGATGACTGAGTGAAAACGATGATTTGGTTATGGTAGATCTGATTGGAGATAATTTCTTGATAACCGTTCATTGTCGAATTGGCAACAATTTCACCAGTCGTAGTTGCAAGTGATCCAAATGCTTTTCCAGCATATGCGGATCCATCTTCTAAAATTAAATATCTTTCCGTCATGCTGACTCCTCGTTAATAAGAATTATTTGATGAGTTCAACAGCATCCTTGTCGTCAATCTCTGTTACATAAACCTTAATCTTTTCTTTTTGAGAACTTGGAATGTTTTTGCCGACAAAATCAGCTCTGATTGGTAATTCACGATGACCGCGATCTACCAAAACTGCCAAGTTGATGCTCTTGGGACGTCCGAGGTCCATAACTGCAGAAAGTGCAGCTCGAACAGTTCTTCCGGTATATAAAACATCATCAACCAAAATAACCCGTTTTCCTTCAATGGAAAAGTTAATTTTGTTGTTGGACATTTTGACATCGGTGCTGACTGCATCGTGTTCAATATCATCACGATAATTTGTGATATCTAATTCACCGACGGGAATTGAAACGTTTTCCAATTGTTGGAGCCGATCAGCAATTCGATTTGCTAAAAATATTCCTCGGGTCTTAATGCCGATTAAAACCAAATCTTCGACACCTTTGTTTTTCTCAACGATTTCATAAGTAATTCTTGTTAAGGCCCGCTGCATGGCCATTTTGTCTAATATTATCTTTCCCATTAGTTAAAGCTCCTTAATTGAGTAACATTTGTCCCTGATAATTGCATTAAAATGCTATACCTCTTCAGAATATGAAAACAACGCCGGATTGTCAAGATCCTAGAGCGTTGTTTAATCGTAAATTATTTAGTGTTTTTTCAAATATTGGTGGAATTGGTGCAGAAAAGACCATTAATTCATGAGTTTTCGGATGTTCAAATCCCAGCTCTTGGGCGTGAAGAAACTGCCCGTGGCCTTTGATTGTCTTTCGCGGACCATAAAGCGGATCACCAACAATTGGATGACCGATGTACTTCATGTGCACCCGAATCTGATGGGTTCGGCCGGTTTCCAGTCGGCAGGATACCAACGTGTAATCATCAAACCGTTCCAACACTTCAAAGTGCGTCACTGCACTTCTGCCATCGGCCACAACAGCTTGCTTCTTCCTGTCCTTTGGAGAACGGCCAATCGGCGCATTCACAACTCCAGAGTCCTCATTGATTCTTCCGTGAACCAAAGCAACGTATTTTCGTAAGCTTTTTTGAGCCTTCAGTTGTTGGGATAGGAACTTGTGAGCATCGTCGTTTTTGGCCACCATCAACAATCCTGAAGTGTCCTTATCAATTCGATGGACAATTCCGGGACGAAACTCGCCGTTAATCGTTGAAAGCGGGCTATGATACAGCAGTGCGTTTACCAAAGTGTGGTCGGGATGACCAGGCGATGGATGAACCACCATTCCCTGTGGCTTGTTTACAACGATGACGTCATCATCTTCATAAACAATGTCCAGTGGGATGTTTTCAGGTTCCAAACTAATTGGCTTGGGTTTGACCTCTTCAACAGTAATTTCATCGGCGTGACTGACTTTATACTTTGGCTTGACTGTTTGACCATTCACCAAAATGTGACCATCATCAATTAAATTCTTGGCTCTTGAACGGCTGACTGAAGGATCCAATTCAGAGACAATTTTATCCAATCGGCCAGTCTGTCCATCAATCGTAAATTTTTTCAACGTAGCGCTCAACCTCTTATCAACCTTCCCTGATAATAGCAATTGCTAAAATCAATATTCCAAACGTCAAATACATATCGGCGCAATTAAAAATGGGAAAATTAATAAAATCCAGTTGAAACATGTCAACCACGTGATTATTGACGACTCGATCAATGACATTTCCAAGGGTCCCTGCCAGCAATAAACCGAGTCCAATCCGATAAGGAATATTTGACCAGTATTTAACAATGAAATAAGAAACCAACACCGCAGCGAAAATGGCAATGATGACGAACACAAACTGATGGCCGGATAAGATGCTCCATGCCGCCCCAGTATTGTTAATCCGGGTAATCGAAAGCACCCCGTTAACAACTGAAAAAGATTCACCAAGTGCCAGACTAGCCACCACAAAGTGTTTGACTAATTGGTCAATGACAATTAGTACAATGATTCCTATCGCGTAAATAACTGGCAAATTAATCGCTCCTCTTAGAACAGACCGGTAATCCGTCCCTGCTCATCAATATCCATATCAAGGGCTGCCGGATGAGTTGGCAGACCAGGCATGGTCAAAATTCTTCCCGTCAGGGCAACAATAAATCCTGCTCCCAATTTTAATTGTAGATCTGAAACGTGAATCTTGAAGTTCTCAGGTGCGCCCAACTGTTTGGCATTATCTGTAAATGAATACTGGGTTTTAGCCATGCAGACAGGCAACTTGTCATAGCCAAGCTTTTTGATGCGTTTCAATGCTGTTTTGGCTTTTCCTGAGAATTCGATTCCATCACCACCGTAAATTGTGGTAACAATTTTGTTCATTTTTTCTTCCAAAGGATCATCATCTGAATATAACTCATGGAAATCAGCAGGTTGATCGCAGGCTGCAATAACGTCTTTTGCAAGATCAATTGCACCTTTGCCGCCTTCTGCCCAACTGTTAATAATGGTTCCGGTAACTTTTAATTCGTTTGTGACATAATCTTGAAGATAGCTCAATTCAGCTTCCGTATCGCTGGCAAACTTGTTAATTGCCACAACAACCGGCTTGCCATATTGCTGCATACCTTCAACGTGACGCTTCAAATTAACGATTCCCTTCTTGAGAGCATCCAAATTTTCGTCGTTTAATGCCTTCTTGTCAGCACCACCATTCAGTTTCAGTGCCCGAACAGTCGCAACAACAACGACACAATCAGGAGATTGCTTAAGTCGTGGTGTCACAATGTCCATAAATTTCTCAGCACCAAGGTCTGAACCGAATCCGGCTTCTGTAATGGCATAATCACCAAAATGAAGAGCTGCCTGAGTAGCCAAAATACTGTTACAGCCATGGGCAATGTTGGCAAATGGACCGCCATGAATAAAGGCTGGTGTATGTTCGATGGTTTGAACCAAATTTGGCTTGATTGCATCTTTCAATAATAATGTTAAAGCACCTTGGACGTGCAAATCAGCAACGGTTACCGGCTGACGGTCATAGGTATAGCCGATCAGCATTTTGCTGATGCGTTTCTTAAGATCGGTCAAACTGGTTGCCAAGCATAAGATTGCCATCAATTCACTTGCAACGGTGATATCAAAACCATCCTGACGTGGAACACCAGATGTTCGACCACCTAGGCCGACAACAACTTGACGTAATTCACGATCGTTCACATCCATTACCCGTTTCCAAGTAATTTGGCGAGGATCGATATTCAATTGGTTACCGTGTTGAATGTGGTTATCAATCAAAGCTGCCAATGTATTATTAGCTTCTGTTAATGCATCAAAATCACCGGTAAAGTGTAAATTAATGTCATCCATCGGAACAACTTGGGCGTAACCACCACCGGTAGCGCCGCCTTTCATTCCCATAACAGGGCCAAGTGATGGTTCACGGAGAGCCAAAACAACTTTTTTATGTAATTCGTTTAAGGCATCACCAAGACCAATCGTAACGGTTGTCTTACCTTCACCGGCAGCCGTTGGGTTAATGGAAGTGACCAAAATTAGTTTGCCATTTGACTTTTCAGTTGTTGGGTCGAAATTGATTTTGGCTTTATACTTACCATATTGTTCGATTTGATCATCAGTGATTCCGATTTTATCAGCAATCTTTGTAATTGGTTCCATAGCAGTTTCTTGGGAAATTTCAACATCGCTCTTCATAATGATTCATGACCCTCCTAAAATAACTATCGACAGACAACAACAGCAGAGATTATTCGTTGGAAATCAATTCTTTTATTTCAATGACAGAATTAGCAGGTAAAATGAAACTATAGATTTTCGTATTGGCAACGAATGCCAGCTGATATTTTGACGTGGTGACATGTGAAATTTGATCAAGATCGAGTGTCAGCCAATGAGGATTAGTAATCCGACTGACCACAAATTTATGATCATAAACATTGATGCTGCGAAAATGAATTTCCGCCCATGCAATCACAGCAAATAGTACGAAGAAAAATAAAGTAATCCATTGAAAATGGGTTATTTCAAGCCAAATAATGACACCAATAAAAAAGATGACTAACGTCCAGCTCCAACAAATAATACTGCTTAGTGGGCTTGGCTGATAAAAGAAGTGACGCTTTTGGGTTATCATAATAAAACTCCTTAAAGAAAGTGTAAATAAATGATTAAACTATATACAGACGCTGCCGTCAATCAACACACTGGTCATACCGCAATTGGAATATTAATTGTTCACAATGGCAAGCAGCTCCAATTAAATAAAGTCATTGAACCAACCAACAATCATGAAGCAGAGTTTATCGCCGCAATCGATGGCTTTAAAAAACTCATTGCCCTAAAAATTGATCCATCGGAAATTATCTTTTTTAATACCGACAGTAAAATTGTCTCGGACAGTTTAAATAAGCAATATGCTAAACACTTTGAAAAGTATGTTGATGAACTGTTGGATCTGCAAGGTAAATTTGATACGGTCGTCAATACATGGATTCCCGACAGCCAAAATATGGGTGCTCATACCCTGGCAATTCAGGCACTCCACTCAATTTAACCAATGTACGAACTAACTGGCTTCGTGTAACGGCTCCAATCATCAGAATGATTACCCAGAACTGCTTGAGCCAGAAAGTAACCGATGATTGGACCGGTTGTCAGGCCTGAAGATCCCAAGCCGCCGCCAACCAAAAATGATGACAAGTCCGGTAAGGCACCAAAGAATGGCGCAAAATCACCGGTATAGGCTCGAGTGCCAACCCGCATGTCGGTAATTTGTGATTCTGACAAAGTTGAAATAAACGCTTTTGCGTTTTCGAACAACTGATTGCGAGCGGCTGGCTTTGGTGTTAAGTCAAAGCCTTCGTCATTTTCATGAGTTGCGCCAATAACCAATTTACCACCATTGAAAGGAATAATATCACTCATGCTTTCCGGCATCATAACAGGCATATTGCGCCATTTTGATGGCATGGCCACAGTCAAATCAATCAGTTGACCTTTTTGTGGTCGGACCTTAACATTGAGCCCCAAAGGCGCCAGCGTTTCATGCATCCAGGCACCGGTAGCAACAATCACGTGATCAAACGTTTGAGTGCCTTCCGAGCTGCGAACGTCGCCGTTAGGCAATACTGAAACTCGTTCGTGTTTTACTTGAACATTATTAGCTTCAGCATGTTCCAACAACTCTTTAACAAAATCGGCTCCATCAATTCGTGCCCCACCGCTCACAAAAATTCCTTCTGGAGGATTTGTCAGCAGGGGCATTTTTTTCTGGACGGCATCTGCATCCAACAACTCAACGTGGCCCATTGCCGGCGTCTGCTGTTGCTTAATCTGGGCGTCATGATAGAGACTCAACAGATCTTCGTGATTCTTTCTGGTCACAATCGTTCCGGTCTGTTGATAGGCCTTATCGCTCAGCTGAGCAGCTTTAACCAAATCCGAATATAATTCCGCGCCACGTTTGGCCAACGCATACCAGCGCTTATTTCTGCGCTTTGAAAGCCATGGCGAGATGATCCCCGATGCCGCTTTGGTTGCTTGACCGTGATCGTCATCAAATAATGTCACTTGAACATTTTCGTTACCTTGCAAATAACTCAAATAAAAGGCAGCAGTAGCACCAATAATTCCACCGCCAATGATTGCGACTTGTTTAACCATTTACCCACTTCTTTTCACCAAGTTGTTCTTATTTTAGCATATTTTCGAACTTATTTCGCTTTAATTTGGTCCAAACTGCGCAAATCTCGAACTTTCTTGCCCCAAAATTGAAAATAGTCCGTCCTAATGGATCCGTTATATAATTTCCGGCGTTTTGTTGCTTTGGCACCGTAGTACTTTTCAAAGTCCAAATCTGACGTGAGGAAATACTTCGACCAACTGGTTAGTGGATTAAAGACCTTGCCCATTTGCTTATACAATACATGGGCATGCTCCTCATCACTCATTCGTTGTCCGTATGGTGGATTTCCAACGATTACACCGTTTACCTTATCGGTCTTAAAATCAGCCACTGCCAACTGTTTGAAATGAATATCAGCCAGTAAGCCGGCTTCTTCAGCGTTGCGTTTGGAAATTTCAATCATATTACCATCAATATCACTGGCAGAAATGTCTAATTCAATATCGTAATCAGCTTTTGAATCAGCTTCGTCACGAACTTTTTGAACCATGTCAGCATCAATCCATGGCCATTGTTCACAAATAAAGTCACGATTAAAACCGGGCGCAATATTTCTGCCAATCATCGCAGCTTCAATTGGAATGGTTCCTGAACCACAAAATGGATCCAAAAATGGCATTTCCGGGAACCAGCTGGTAAGCATAACCAATGCCGCAGCCATATTTTCTTTCAGTGGTGCAGAGCCCTTTTCAACCCGGTAGCCCCGTTTGAACAAACTGGAACCCGTGGTATCCAACGTCAACATGACGTGATCTTTGTTAATTGCCACTTCCAAAGGAAATTTGGCACCGGTTTCGGGTAATCTGGTGTGGCGATGATAAGCCATGCTCAATTCATTAACAATCGCCTTTTTAACAATCGCTTGAGAGTCAGGCACACTGTGGAGCTTCGAATTTCTGGAACGGCCTTCAACGGGAAAGGCAGCATCCATGGGCAGCATCTTATCCCAGGCAATTGCAGTTGTCTGTTCAAAGAGCTCATCAAAAGTTTTTGCATCAAATTCATCGACCACAATCTTGATTCGGTCAGCAGTCCGGAGCCAAAGATTAGTTTTAATAATATCCCGCTCATCACCGGTAAATCTTACCCGGCCATTTTCAACTTGAACATCATAGCCCAGGTCACGCATTTCTTTTCCAACGAGTGCCTCAATTCCGGCGGCACATGTAGCGATTAATTTAAATTTCATTTTAGCCATCTCATTTCATTTTCTGGGTAACAAAAAAGTGGGAGCAAGCTCCCACTCAACCTGTTTGGTGTAAATCCCTGTAAGCCATGTTTTGTGCTTCTTACATCCCAGGACGATGCAACAAGTAGTAATCATCTATCTGAGAAATACCGAAGTACTTCTCCCCCACACTTGGTTCATTTACCGTGTGTGAAGCTCCCCTACCAAAAGTTTGGGTTTCCCGCTCGAGGGGTTTACCGCGTTCCATCAGCATAGTTTCCTATGCCATTCGTCACTGTGGCACCTTAGGGAATTAAAGCATAGCAAAGCCTTAGCTTTAATATCCGCCGTAACTCACAAAGAGTCCCCCGGCTTATTTTTTCACCGAGCACGAACACTACGGGCATCTCAGCCCGTGCGAGAATGGACTTTCCTCAGCCGTAATAATACGACCGCAATTACTCAGGATTTACACCATTTAGTTATATGCAAGCTTTAAAGCCTGTGTGAATCATTGGTATTATTATCAAGCTGTGATCCGAAGACTCGTCTTTCAAGATTTGAAAGACGCTTCAAAATATCCATGTTGGTTGCACTTGACATCGGTTGACTTGGAGCAGTCCTGGTTGGGGCTGTGCCGGTTGGTGCCGATGGCATTGGTTGCGAACCTGAAACAGCAAGCTGTTTATTCAATTCGTCAACTTGGACTTTTAAACGTTCATTCTCATCGCTGAGAGACTGGAGTTCTTTGTTGAAGGTTTCATAATCTTTAATGATATCGTCTAAGAAACTGTCAACATCATTAGGATCATAGCCACGCATCTTTTGCTTGAACTCTTTTTGAAGAATGTCCTTCGGAGTATAATTAATGTTTTCCATTTATGGGTTACACCTCACTATTTGCAACAAACCACCTAAAATAATATCATAAATTAGTCATCTTGAACACTATTATTCAAGTTTTCCTGATATTCGTCCGCAGCGCTCTGTAAATCGTCGAAAGTAATTAGCTTATACGGATAGGGATGATTCTCTGCAAATTTTTTAATTTTGTCATAATCATATTGCGATTTGCCTGGATTATCTAAATCATATATCAATAATGCTTGATCTGTATGGCTAAGCATGAATTCTTGGTAATTTCTTAACTGTTGGGGAGATTGATACGGCTTTTGAGAAACTGATGCGGAAAAATCAACCTTGGCTTTTAGGGCCTGCAGCTTTGCCTGATTATTTTCATTCCAATTGCTGCCAAACTGGTCGAATGGTAACATCATGGACGTTTGAAACTCGCCTGGATAATCTTTTTTTAAATTCTGGCCCATTTCAAGTGCCCACTGTTCGATGCCCAATTGGCCACCGGAAATCAGCCAGTCCATCCCGTCGACAATTGCCTGAGTCAGTTCGCTTTTGAGAACTGAATCGATCACCTTTCGCTTTGGCTCATCATCTTTAAAAATTCCTAATTCATAGCTGCGATAGCCGGTTACCCACAAGCGGCTCATGATATCACCCTTACGATAAAATATTTTAAATAGGTTCTCTACTTGGTATAATAACATTATTGTAGTTATTATTAAGTTAAATGAAGTACAATATAACTATTCAGAATAAAGGAAGCCAGAGTTCAATGACGATTAGATACCCGAATGGAAATCAGTTCCACGAACAACCAGCCTCTTCAAATCTGCACAATGACTCGATTGATTTTTCCAATCGTGGAATGACTTTGGAAGATGAGATTAACAAAAGCAATCAGTATTACCTGCGTGAAGGAATTGCGGTTGTCCACAAAAAGCCGACCCCAATTCAAATTGTTTCCGTTGATTATCCCAAGCGAAGTGCTGCCAGAATCAAAGAGGCTTATTTTCGCAGGGCTTCAACGACTGACTACAATGGTGTTTACCGTGGAAAATATATTGACTTTGATGCCAAGGAAACTAAGAATAAGACTTCTTTCCCACTGAAGAACTTCCACAAACATCAGGTTGAACATATGCGTCAATGTCTTGAACAGCAGGGAATCTGTTTTGCAATTATCAAATTTATTTCTGACCAGTCAGTTTATGTATTAAAAGCGACCGACTTGATTAAGTATTGGGACAATCAGGACAAAGGCGGCCGTAAATCCATTCCTCGAAAAGTCATTGAGCAAGACGGCTTTTTAATCAAATATAGGATCAACCCATTACTACCCTATCTTCGTGCAGTTGATTCTATCATCGAATAAGTTACAAAGGAGAACTCTATGTCACAGAACAATCCTAAGAACTCACGTGCTGAAGTCCGGCGCGGACGACAGTTTAGTACTACCCATAAGAAAGGTCCATTTCGGAGAATTCTTAAATGGGCTTTAATCTTAGTTGGCGCCCTTTTTCTTTTTGGTGCCGGCCTGTTTACTTATTACGCTGCAGGTGCTCCTCGGATCACTCATTCCGCACTGACCAGTGATAATTCCACGAAATTTTATGATGCCAACGGAAAAGTTATTTCACGTCTGGGAAGTCAAAATCGTGATTACGTTAAGTCCAACAAAATTCCCAGAACATTGAAACGAGCGGTTGTATCAATTGAAGACCGACGTTTTTACAAACATCATGGTGTTGACCCGATCCGAATTGTCGGTGCCGCGGTTTCAAATTTAACCGGTTCATCGATGGGCCTTCAAGGTGGAAGTACGTTAACCCAACAACTGGTTAAGCTTTCAGTATTTTCAACCGCCGCAAGTGACCGAACTTTAAAGCGAAAAGCGCAGGAAGCCTGGCTGGCAATTAAAGTTGAAAATAAATATACCAAGAGTCAGATTTTGGAATTCTATATTAACAAGGTCTACATGGGTAACGGAGTTTATGGAATGCAAACCGCAGCGGAATTCTACTATAACAAGACACTTGAACATCTAACGCTGCCAGAGTTTGCCTTACTTGCCGGTATGCCGCAATCACCTACGCTCTACAATCCATATAAGTACCCACAATACGCGACAAAGCGCCGAAATGAAGTCCTGGATGCAATGGTCAAGACAAAGGCCATTACCCAACAACAGGCACAGAGCGCGAAGAATACCAGTGTTAAGAGTGGCCTTTCAAAGACCCATTCAAAGGCAACCACGTCGGTTAAGACATCCAGATACATTGATTCTTATTTGAAACAGACAATTGAAGAACTGGAAGAAAAAGGCTACAAGCCAAATCGTGGCTTGAAAGTTTATACCAACTTGGATATGAGTGCCCAAAAGAAACTTTACCAGATCAGCAATAATGATCCAACCATTGCATACCCTAACAATCGATTCCAAGTTGGTGCCACGATTGTCAACGTCAATAACGGTCAAGTTGTCGCCATGCAGGGTGGCCGAAAAACCAAGGTTGCATTCGGACTTAACCGAGCGGTTCAAACCGGACGGTCATCCGGATCAACCGCAAAGCCGATCATGGATTACGGCCCTGCGATTCAGTACCTTAAATACCCTACTTACCAACCTGTAAAAGATACCCCATACGTTTATCCGGGAACCAGCAAGTCGGTTTATGACTTCGATAATAAGTATCAGGGAACCATTACAATGAGAAAGGCTTTGGTCGAATCCCGAAACATTCCGGCAATCAGAACCCTTGAAAATGTCGGGGTTCCAAAAGCCACAACTTTCTTGAAGAATTTGGGAATGTCGTTTAAGAAACCACTCGAAATTCAAAATGGGATTGGCTTATATATTTCATCTGAACAACTGGCTGCTTCATATGCTGCCTTTTCAAATGGCGGAACCTATTACAAACCATATCTTATTAAAAAGATCGTTCAACCAAACGGTGTTGCTCATAAATATCATAAAAAAGGCAAGCGGGCAATGTCCCCTGCGACCGCGTTTATGATTACCAATATGCTGAAGGGTGTTATGACCAATTCAGAGGGTTCAGGGACCGCAGCGAAGGTTTCTGGGCTCTATGAAGCAGGTAAAACCGGAACAACTCAGTATCCAGACGACTATTTGAACAAAGTGCCAGCTATGTCAACCATGGACTCATGGTTCTCCGGTTACACAAAGAACTATTCATTGGCGATCTGGACCGGATATGATCATCAATTTAAAGCTAATTCGTACGTGACATCAGCGCAAACAACGATTGCCCAACAAATTTACAAGAACGTCATGGGCTATATCTCTCAAGACAAACCAAATACTGATTGGACACAACCAAGCGACGTTGTCGCAACAAATCGCGGCGGTCAAACCGAGTATTACGTTGCCGGGTATCCTGGAACGGTTACCGACAACAGTTCCAATCAAACCACCAGCGGTTACACGACTGACAGCAGCTCAAGTTCCAGCTCAGCGGTTGTTACCCAAC
Organism: Lentilactobacillus kefiri; assembly: GCF_009739535.1. Classification (GTDB taxonomy): domain Bacteria; phylum Bacillota; class Bacilli; order Lactobacillales; family Lactobacillaceae; genus Lentilactobacillus; species Lentilactobacillus kefiri. The sequence continues at coordinate 2,055,896 of NZ_CP029971.1, read as the reverse complement.
CAAGAGCAAACGAGAGCTCCAGCAGTGCTGAAAGTTCCAGCGAAACATCAGAGTCGACCCCATCTGAACAAAAACCAAGTGGCGGCGACGGTAACAATGGATCTGGAAGCGATTCTGCTACGTCCAGCTCAACGGATAGCAGCAGTGGTAGCAATACCACTCCGGATAATGGTGGCAACACCAATACCGATGGTAACAATAGCGACAATAACAACACAAAGAATCAATAATCAATCAAAAACAATGATAGGTCTCTTGAACTTTCAGGAGTCCTATCATTTTTTATGTACGAAAAAAGACCGGTAAAATTTTTACCGGTCTTTTATTATTTATCTGGATTCCCCGTTAAATTAATAAACGGAATATCGGGACCATTATATTGATTGGACATGTCGTCCGCACGGCCACTGTTGCGGGTTTTCTTATACGCTTCAATTTGCTGCGGGGATTTCAAATTCTTTTTGTACCAATTACCAATAATGCGATCCATATATTTAAGATTATAAACTTGATTTAAAACGGCTTCTTTTAACGCCATCTGAATTAGCTCAGGTGAATAGTGATCAATATCCAACCATTGGCTGATAGACTCCATCTCAATTGGAGATAAGGTTCTGCCAAATTCTTTTTCGATGCTCTCAAACACCGACTGTCGTTCATGGCTGTCGACGATTTTGGGTGATTGGACCTCGCGCTGTTGAGAAACTTGATCGTTGTTAAGCAACGATAGTTTTTCATACATTGGGGTAAAATCATATGCATCGACTTGTTGGCCTTCAATTGTCACTTGGGTAATTTTTGCTAATTTCTTTTCGATCATCTGATGGAAGAGATTAAAAAGCTGCTGCTCTGAATACCCTGTCTTTTCGTGAAGATCAGCCATTTCAGGCATTGGAATAACCAAGTCATGATTACCCTTAATCAACATGTAAATAAACATTTCCTGATTATTGATCCCGATTTTGTGGTAATTATTTAACAAGTAATTGCTAATGGTTGTTTGACCTTCATCAAGGATGCCATGAGCGTAATCATCCATTCAAATCACCTCGGCTTGTCAAAAATCAATTCACGACATTCATTTTAAGGATAAATTCGGTTAATCAATCTTGGGAATGGAATGGCCTCACGAACATGGTCCTCTCCAGTCAACCAAGTTAATGCACGTTCAAGTCCCAAACCGAATCCGGAATGAGGCACACTACCGTACTTACGAAGATCCAGATACCATGAGTATTCTTTAGGATCCAAGCCGGCCTTGATAATTTGGTCATATAGGTAATCATAATCAGTTGCCCGTTCAGAACCACCGATAATTTCACCATAGCCTTCAGGTGCCAACAAGTCAGCACAAATAACAACGTCATCACGAGTTGGATGTGGCTTCATATAGAATGGCTTAATTGATTTAGGATAGTTGAGAACGAAAACAGGTTGATTGAATTGATCCGCAAGGAAAGTTTCCTCAGGTGAACCAAAATCAACACCCCATTCAAGGTCGAAACCACCCTTTTTGAGCATGTCAATTGCTTCATCGTAACTGATTCGTGGATAAGGCAAGATGGTATATTTCTTAAGAATTTCAGGATCCCGGTCAAGGGTCTTCAATTCCATCTGACAATTTTTAAGCACTCTGGTAACCAGGTAGGCAATGTAACGCTCTTGGATTTCCAAGCTTTGTTCCTGATGCATGAATGCCATTTCTGGTTCAATCATCCAAAATTCAATTAAATGTCGACGAGTCTTGGACTTTTCAGCTCTAAAAGTAGGTCCGAATGAGAAGACCTTACCAAATGCTTCCGCACCGGCTTCTTCGTACAACTGGCCACTTTGTGACAGGTATGCATCCCGGTCAAAGTACTCAGTATGGAACAGTGTCGTTGTTCCTTCTGGTGCACTACCGGTTAAGATAGGTGCATCAATCTTGATAAATCCTTCGTCATTGAAGAAATCATAAGTTGCTTTGATGACTTCATTCCGAATCCGCATAACAGCGTGGGGACGGCTTGAACGTAACCACAAGTGACGGTGATCCATTAAGAAATCAATTCCGTGTTCCTTGGGTGTAATTGGATAATCATGAGATTCGGATACGACATCAATGGTTTCAACTTCAATTTCGTAACCAAATTTGGAACGGGAATCTTCATGAATAATTCCTGTTACCCACATGCTGGTTTCTTGCTTAACTTCTTTTGCAAGTTCAAATGTTTCCGGAGTCACATTGTTTTTAACAACCACTCCCTGGAAAAAAGCTGTGCCATCACGTAATTGCAAAAAGGCAATTTTACCGCTTGATCGTTTGTTGGTTAACCAAACGCCGATTTTTACTTTTTCGTTAACGTATTTTGGCGCGTCAACCATACTAATCTGTTTCAATTCCGATTCCTCCAGATGTTTGTTTTTGTAAAAATTGATTCATAAATTTAGTAATGCGTTCCACGGCTGTCAGTAGGTTCTCCAAACTTGCCGCATAGCTCAATCGCAGATAACCGGACATTCCAAAGGCATCCCCATCAACAACTGCCACATGGGCCTTTTTCAAAAGAACATCCACTAATTCTGCTGAAGAATTGAGCCCCGCAAGCTTAACGGCTTCTTCCACATTTGGGAACAGATAAAAGGCTCCCTGGGGTTTGGCAGCTAATTTAAACCCGGGAATCTCTTGGACCAATGGATAAATTTTATTCAGCCGTTCTTCAAAGGCTTTTCTCATCGTCTCAACTTCGGATTGATCCGATTCAAAAGCCGCAATCGCAGCATATTGACTAACCGTAGCCGGATTCCCGGTTGAGTGGGAAAGAATTGAGTTGACTTTGCTGATTAATTCGGGAGCTCCTGCAACGTAACCGATCCGCCAGCCGGTCATCGAATAGGCTTTGGAAACACCATTGACCAAAACGGTGGAAGCGGCAATTTCATCACCAGCCTGAACCAACGAATAGAAGGCATTTTGATTATAAACCAGCTTGCCGTAAATATCGTCTGCAATCAGGATAATGTTGTGGAAAACGGCCCACTTACCAATGGCCGCCAGTTCATCTTTGGAATAAACCGTTCCGGTTGGATTCTGTGGTGAGTTGATGACCAGTACTTTACAATTTCTGGTAACTGCTGCATCCAGCGTTTCGGGCGTAATTTTAAAATCATCCCCGGTTTCAACAACGACCGGCTTGCCACCAGCCAATAGAACTTGTTGTCTGTAACTGACCCAACTGGGCTTTGGCAACAGAACTTCCGTCCCCTGATCAACCAGTGCCTGCATTAAAACATACAGACCCATTTTGGCACCGCTGGTCACACTGATTTGGTCAGCAGGATAAATTACCCCATAATCCTGCTTAATTCGATTGGCGATGGCTTCCTTTAATTGTGGAAGTCCGCTTGCAGGGGTGTAGAAACTGGTTTTGCCCGCTTGGATCGCTGAAATGGCCGCGTCGGAAATAACCTTTGGTGTTTTAAAATCGGGTTCACCGATTCCAAGGTTAATCACGTCAATTCCCTGGCGGATCATTGCTTTGGCAGTGTTTGAAACCTTTACGGTTGCAGAGGGCGTTACCTGCATTGCCCTTTCAGAAAATTTCATTGAAGTGTCCTTTCATACTTTAAATGTTCTCAATAGATTTATAGATTTGGCCATTCTTAAAACTAATCGTTGTAAAACACAGTCGACCTTTTGAATTCATATAGCTGGCAACCCAATATGGTTTGGATTTAATTAATGTCAGTCCGATTCCGTTAAACTTTGAAGGATGCTTTTGCCGTTGAATGACGTCCTTGGCCTGTTGTTCACTGATACCTGAGCTGCTGTTAATGACGGTTACAGTACCGCCCTTTTTGGCAACGATCACAAAAACGTTTTTATTTTTGTTATCAATTCCGGATACCGAGTAATAGGTCTTCCCCAGATTTGAGGTATAAAAGGAGTTGACATCCCGCAATCCGGCATATTTCTTGGCGATCGTTTCAGTTTGCCCACGGGCAATTGTCATTGGCCGTTCGGCTGTATGAAAAATAATAAAGAACGTAAAGCACAGAATTAAAATGACGGCGATAACGACCCAGGAAATTTTAACATATGATTGTTTTTTAACTCTTCGATGCCGTTGCATGTTATCTTCCTCTCAAATTTCGTTATCTCTAATTATAGCAAATAAACCGGCAGGCAGACGCACATTAATTCCTGCTTTCAAAAAACTTAACCATGTCAAAAACACAGTCATCAATGTTGCCCTTGATCACAGGGATATCATTCCGCAAATTGGCAAGGATCGTACTTCCATATCGCTTGGATAACAGGCGCGGATCCAAAATAAAGATCGTTCCAAAGTCATCCTTAGTCCGCAGCAAACGGCCCATCCCCTGACGCAGCCTTAATGTCGCTTTAGGCAGTGTAATACTGTAAAAGGGATTCTTACCTTTACTGCGCTCAATGGAGTATAAGGCATGGTTATATGGATCAGACGGGGTGTCAAACGGCAATTGAGCCACAATCAGATTTTCCAGCAGATTTCTGGGAAAATCAACCCCCTGCCAAAATGTATTGGCACCCAACAGGATTGCCGGTTCATGGTGAATAAACTGCTTGCTGATTTTAGAAGCAGTTCCGTGAACGCCCTGAGCCAAAACAAAGTGCGTTGCCGTAAAACCACTTTCCTGCAGCAAATGATACGTCCGCTCAATCGCATTCAGCGAATTAAACAAGACCATCGTTTGCCGTGGTTCGTTTTTATAAATTGTTTCAATGTTAGCGGCAACCTTTTGAAGATAACTGTCCGAATTAGTCGCGAACTTTTGATCATTGGTACCGGTGACCAGGTACAAACGGGCTTGGTCTTGCGGATTAAAGTCACTCTTAAGCCGTTTGATAGAAGCATCTTCCCGATTAATCCCAAGCAAATTATAAATAAACTGGGAGCGCCGTGACGAAAAGATTGTCGCCCCTGTAAAGGTAACCGGTTCAAAAGCCGAATAAACATGTTCCTTCAGATAGTCTTCGGTCTTCAAGATTCCGCGGTTCAAAGTCAAGCTGTTGACATCTTTGACACTGTTAACCGTCACCCAGGTAACGTGCTGCTCAATCGATTGATCATCGACATCAATAATTGACACCAGTAACCGCAGCTTATGATTAAACTCATTATAGTTTTCAAAGAAGGAATAAATGCTCAAGAAATCATGGTTGGTATATACATCGGCATTATGGTCAATCTGGGTGTTTAAGGTTGCCAATAAACTGTCCAGCCGTTCATGGAGATCATGTAAAGCATTAATCGACGCTTGGTTGGCATTGGTAACAGTTTTCATCTCACCAATCGGAATCAGTCGTTCAAAAAAGTCATTGTTTCGATGAAGCCGTTTGCCCTTCACAACGAGCGCAAAGAAAGTATCAATCACTGATGATATCAAGTCTTTCCCTTGTCGCAATTCCGAGTCCAACTGGTTGATTGCGTTAGCCAGGATAGCGTCGTCGCCGACGATTTCTTTAATATTATCTTCGTGAGTCCCGTTGATATTCCCCAAAATTTTGTTAATTTCAGTTATTAATGCCAACGGATTAATCTTTTCCTGATTATTTCGAATGGCCGTTTCTGAAAATTGCTGAGTTTCATCAATCAATAAATATGGCTTGGTTGGTAAGCTCTTAAAATACTGCCAGTTTTTGATCAAATAACTGTGGTTGACGATCACAAAATCAGCGCTGTCAGCTTTCTTCAAGTTATAGCGGAGAAAATCGTCGTCATAAAACGGTTCATTTGGATCGAGCCACTTGACACCGGTATGCTGAATCTTCCAAACAAATGGTGTTTGGTCAACGTTTAGATGAAGTTCATCCAAATCACCGGTTGTGGTAACGGTCAGCCATACCAAAATCTGAGCTTTGATAAACGCCGTTTGGCTGGAACTGTCCGGTACAAATAACAGGTTGCGGAATTTATACAAATCAATGTAGTGGCTGGCACCCTTCAAAATAACGCTGTGAACCTTAAACGGCAGTCCTTCGTTCAAAAGCGGCAGGGTTTGGTTTTGCAACTGAAATTGCAGATAAGTCGTCGACGTACTGATAACCGCCGGCTTTTTCTTGGAAACCAAATAGCTTAACGGCAAACAGTACCCCAAGCTCTTGCCGATTCCGGTTGGGGCTTCGATTAATAAGGTCTTGGCAGCATGATGTTCGGGATCAGCGTAATTATTATAAATCAGATTCATCATTTTATTTTGTTCGAGACGGGATTCCAAATTATCCGGCAAAATCTTTTGCTTGGCTTTCTTGGTCTTGGGATATCTGAAAGTGTGTTTATCATTGTCGTCATCCGTATCCATCGGTTCATGTTTACGAAGAACCAATCCCGAAGAAATCCGTAATTGATCAGGCAACTTTGGTGTATGGACCCGTTTGCGGTTCGCCTCGTCAGCATCCAAAAAGACCTGCATCGTGTCTTGAGGCAGGGATGGATTAATGCTGATAATCTGTTCCAAAGTAATTCGGGGCAGCATTTGAATTTGCCGTAGCAGGATCAACAGCAGCTTGGCTGTTGCCAGCGCGTCACTATCGGCAGTGTGCGGATGATCATGCACGATATTAAAGTAGGCACTCAAATCCTGAAGCCGGTAACTGGACAAAGTTGGCAGTAGGATTTGGCTCAACGTAACCGTATCAATTGCTTCAATTTGTAATTCGGGATAGCCGACTCTTTGAAACTCGGCATTTAAAAATGGAAAATCAAAATTGACATTATGGGCAACAAAGACCGTGTTGTTTAATAGGGAATAAAGTTGTGCGGCCACCTGATCAAACGTCTTCGCTTTCTTCAGACGTTCGTTGGTAATCCCGGTCAATTGAACGATCCGGTTGGGAACCTCGCGTTGCGGATTAATGTCGGTCACAAATGTTTTAATTATTTTATTATTAGAAACTAAGCAGCAGCTGAACTGAATCGTCCGGTTGTCAGCGGAGATGTCCGTTCCGGTCGTTTCAATGTCAACAACTGCAAAGGTGGTTTTTGAATTCATGTCATTCACCAATCTGAGCTTATTAGCTGACGTTTATTAAATATTCACTAACTTTAATCATACTACAAGCAAGATGTGATAATCTACCATGGAAAGAAGCCGAATTATTTATGAATCTCTAAAAATATCTTTAAAACGTTCTTGAACCAGTGAACTATGATAAAATTGGAATGTTTGAAAGTGAGCGGATAAAGTTGAAAAATAAAGCAACCGGAAAAAGTTATGCGAAAATAATTTGGTTTGGCGAGCACAATGTGGTTTATGGCAAGCCTGCGATCGCGATTCCAATCTATTCTGTGGATGTTACTGCCACTATCGAGAAAATTCAAAACGGTCAAGAAATTCACTGCCGTTATTTTGATGGCCCGATTAATGAAATGGCCGACAATTTACTTGGCGTAAAAACTTTAACAAATCACCTCATCAGTTTATTCGGCGCACAAAATATTGCTTTTGACCTAAATATCCAAAGCAAACTGCCGGCTGAACGGGGAATGGGTTCTTCTGCCGCAACTGCAATTGCAATTGTACGGGCTTTTTTTGACTTTTTCGAAGTCAATTTAACCCGATCCCAATTATTGAAATTAGCCAACATTGAAGAAAAGATTACCCATGGCAACCCAAGCGGTTTGGACTCGGCAACTGCCAGTTCCAATATGCCAATTTGGTTTGTCAAAAATGAAATTAACGAACAAATCGATTTCAACCTGCCGACCTCTTCTTTGGTCATTGCCGACAGCGGCATCGAGGGAAAGACTTCTGAAGCCGTTTCCCTCGTCCACGATAACGTGGTCGATGAACCGGAAACCGCTCAGCCGTTGATTAACGAGCTTGGCAAGATTGCCGAATCAGCCCGTGAGGCATTGGCAACGACCGACGATGAACTGCTGGGAAAGCTGATGAACCAATCGCAACACGATCTGGCAGAATTGGGGGTCAGCAATCACACTCTGGATACATTCTGCCAAATTGCCTGTGATAATCACGCCCTTGGCGCCAAACTAACCGGTAGCGGTTTGGGAGGCTGTGTCATTGCTTTGGCAAAGAACCAGACAGATGCCCAACAGATTTCAACCGCACTAAGAAAAGCCGGAGCAACCCAGACATGGATTCAATCATTTAAGAACTATCAATTTTCAACAGGAGAAGCACATGACAACCTCGTCAGATAATGCAGTCACAGCCATTGCACATACAAATATTGCTCTGATCAAATATTGGGGCAAACAAAATGCCGACATGATCATCCCATATACCGGCAGTCTTTCATTAACCTTGGATCAGTTTTACACGAAAACAACCGTTTCATTTGATCAAAGCTTAACCCGGGACAACGTTTCAATTGATGATCAGGCAGTGTCCGGCAACAGCTGGCAGCGAGTTCATGATTTTCTGGAGATTGTTCGTCAAAAAGCCGGCATTAAGCTCAATGCCAACGTGGATTCTTACAACCACGTTCCGACAGCAGCTGGATTAGCTTCATCAGCATCCGCGTTTGCCGCCTTGGCTGCGGCAGCCAGCAAAGCTGCCAATATGAATCTTGATAATCAGGAACTTTCACGACTGGCCCGACGAGGATCCGGATCAGCATGCCGGTCAATTTTTGGCGGATTTGTTGAATGGCAAAAAGGCACTGAAGATCGGAATTCATTTGCTGTTCCAATTGAGACACCTAATTTGGATGACATCAGAATCATCGCGTTAACTGTCGAAAAGCAGCAGAAGCCAATCTCCAGTCGTCAGGGAATGGCCCTTTCCGTCACAACCTCCCCTTACTATCCAACCTGGGTGAAAGTCGTTGAGTCGGATCTCCAAAACATTAAAAGTGCCATTCATGATGATGATTTTACGCGATTTGGCACGATTAGCGAGTTGAACGCCATGCGGATGCATGCGTTAACCCTCAGCTCCAATCCCGATTTCCTGTATTTTAACGGGGACACGTTGGATGCAATGAATGAAGTCAAACGGCTGCGACATTCGGGAATCGAATGTTACTATACAATTGACGCAGGTCCCAATGTCAAAGTCATTTGCCAAGCCAAGAACGTCAAAACGATTACCGAAACTTTCAGCAAACTGTTTGGTAATGAAAAAGTCACGGTTGCCCAACCTGGACCGGGCGTTAAATATCTGTAGTAAGAGAAAGGACATGATCCGTTGATTAAGGTTAAAGCTCCGGGAAAATTGTATATTGCGGGTGAATACGCGGTGGTCGAAACCGGCTACCCTTCTATTATTGTGGCTCTTGACCAATTTGTTACCGTTGAAATTTCTCGAAGTAAGTCTTTTGGAAGCATCGTTTCAAAACAATATCGTGAAGATTCTGTTTATTGGCGGCGACGTGGGGATCAGATGATCCTTGACAACCGTGATAATACATTTAACTACATAATTTCAGCCATTCAGCTCACCGAGGAGTATGCTCAATCCCTTGGTCGGGCAATGGAAGTTTACGATTTAAGAATTAATAGTGATTTGGATAGTCCGAATGGCAAAAAGTACGGTTTGGGCTCGTCCGCTGCAGTGACCGTTGCAACGGTCAAAGCACTCTGCCGCTTTTACAAGTTGCCACTGACTAAAAGCAAATTATTCAAGTTATCAGCGATTGCCCATTTGGATGTCCAAGGCAACGGTTCTTTAGGCGATATCGCCGCAAGTGTTTATGGCGGTTGGATTGCCTATCGTTCATTTGACAGAAACTGGCTGATGGCAGCCCGAATGCAGGAAGATTTAACTGATCTGGTTAATAAGCCATGGCCCCACTTGATGATTACTCAACTGACACCACCGGAAGATTTAAAGCTGATTATCGGATGGACCGGTTCACCTGCTTCAACTTCCCATTTAGTCGACAAAGTTGCCATTCAAAAGAGCAACCAACACGAAACTTATGCCAAATTTTTAGCAGACAGTAAAGCCTGTTTGGATGAACTCATTAATGGTTTCAAAGATGGCAGCTTAACCGTTATTAAAGACGGCATTAAGCGGAATCGTGAAATCTTACAACATTTGGCTGCTTTCACTAAAGTGCCAATTGAAACCCCTATTTTGAAAAAAATGTGTGATATTGCTGTGGACCATTCAGCAGCTGCAAAGTCGTCGGGTGCCGGTGGCGGTGACTGTGGAATTGTTGTTGCCGACAGTCACACCGATATTGATTCGATGATTGAAAGTTGGAAGCAAAACGGGATCCAGCAGCTTGCACTTAACGTTCATCCGGTTATCGATCTTGATAAGGAGTAACCTATGATTTCACAACACTCACACCGCAAAGACGAACATGTCTCTTTAGCCGAAAAATTTTATACCGATAACGATATGTTCAACAATCTTCGTTTTGTTAACAATGGTTTGCCAAAATATGCTTTGAATGATATCGATTTTTCGACTAAAATTGGTCCATTGGATTTGAAGACTCCCTTTTATATTGAAGCCATGTCCGGCGGTAGCGAGCATACAAAGAAGATCAATCAACGGTTGGCGGATATCGCCAGAAAAACTGGCTTGGCAATGGCTGTCGGTTCTGAAAGTGTTGGCTTGAGTGATCCCAGCGTGAGAGATTCTTTTAAAATCGTCCGGCAGACAAATCCGAATGGTCTCATTTTCGCCAACATTGGTGCAAATCATTCGCTGGAAGATGCCCAAAAAGCCGTCGATTTAATATCGGCGGATGCCTTAGAATTGCATATCAATGTTGCACAGGAATTGATCATGCCTGAAGGCGATCGTCAATTTCAATTTATTGAAAATATTCAAAAAATTGTTGCCAACATCAAAGTTCCGGTAATTGTCAAAGAAGTCGGTTTTGGAATGAGCAAAGAGACGATTCAAGAGCTTGCCGGCCTTGGTGTTCAATACATTAATGTCAGCGGTCGTGGTGGAACCAATTTTGCGACAATCGAAAATTTCCGCAGGCCGTCTAAAGATATGGACTATTTAAAGAACTGGGGCTTAATTACGGTCGAATCCCTATTGGAATCCCGGGCTTTGGACCAGCCGTTAACAACAATTGCTTCCGGCGGCGTTAAGTCGCCGTTGGATGTTGCCAAATGTTTGGCAATGGGCGCATCCGCAGTGGGCGTTGCCGGATATTTTCTTCATGAAATCATTCATAAAGACGATGACGCAATTGTGGCAGATATTAAAGATTGGCAGTATGGCTTAAAAACAATCATGCTGATGTTGAACTGCCAAACAATTGCGGACTTAAAGCGACAACGATTAATTTTAAATCCTGAGTTAATTTCATATCTTAATCAGAGAAATATTAAATATTAAAAAAAGAGAGTGGGACCAAAGGCGTTTTGATCCCACGTTTTAGCAAAATAACATGAAGTTCCGAAAAAGAAGGCCCAAACAAAGGTATCTGCCGTTGTTTGAGTCTTCTTTTTTAAACTGCAAATCGTAAACCCTTCGGAAAGAAATTCTTGGCGGTACCATTAACCACCTTGACGAATCCAACTGGCTGCTGTTTACAGATCAACAGATACCAGCCTTTCTGCAGCTTTGGATCCACTTTAAAAGTATCTCCGTGAACGTACTTTTTCCAATCGTCGTCATCAATTGTTATTTTTCGGATGACCTGATCGGGATGCAAAGCAAGCGCCAACGCATAACTGGGTTCAAATCGATTCTTCTTGAATTCACCAATCTCCAGACCCAATCGGGAAATCTTAACCCCCGATAAATTAGGCGTTTCTTCAGGAACAGCATACAGATTAGCTTTAAAGACCACTAATTTTTTAAAGTTGGGTTGTTTTAATGTTGCTTTAGCAAACTCATTGAACAACTGATTTTGCTCTTTGGAAGGCATCTCAATATTCTTACTAATTCCACGGAAACGTTTCGGTGCCTTAACATCATCAGTACTTTCCGGCTTTTTCAACTTGGCAATGAAGTGGCCCTCACCGTTAAAATGATGGGGAAAGATTCGGACACATTTGGTCAAATCCTGGTCGTCGTTAGCCCATTGAGGTTTTCCGTTATCCATTCCAGGATACTTTTTGATTGGTTGGATTTCAAAGCCGTACTTGTCAACCAGCCAGGCAATGATCTGTTCATCTTCTTCCGGAGCAAACGTACAGGTTGAATAAATGAGCTCGCCACCAGGCTTTAAGTTTTTGACAGCTTGATCCAAAATGGTTCTTTGACGGGTTGCACACTCTACCGGATAATCCAGACTCCAGTATTGAATGGCGTCAGGATCTTTTCTGAACATCCCTTCACCTGAACAAGGAGCATCAACCAAAATTCGGTCAAAAAATTCCGGCAGTTGAGCAGCCATCCGATCCGGATTGGTGTTGGTGACAATCGTGTTGGTCATCCCAAACCGCTCGACATTTTCCACCAACGCCTTGGCACGCTTGGCGTCAATTTCGTTGGCGATCAATAACCCAGTGTTTTGTAAGTAGCTGCCAAGATGGGTCGTTTTCCCACCGGGAGCAGCACACAAATCAAGCACTTTCTCGTTTAAATTTGGATGGGCAACTTCGCCAACGTACATCGCACTGGGTTCTTGGCTATATACCGCTCCACTTTGATGATCGACAGTCTTCCCGCTGACTTGCCCGTGATAGCCAAACTGGCAGTGCTCGGTTGGCTGGCTGAGGTCTAAATCAGTCGGCTGACTGGCTTTCAATGGATTGATTCGAAATCCTGGAGTTGTCGGCTGATCAAAACTCTTGATAAATTTTTCGGCTTCATCCTTGCCCATTAATTTTTGATATTTATTCACAAAATCAGTTGGTAATTTCATTCTATTCTCCCTTTTGGGTTCTAATAATTGACGTAATATGACTTTTCAGATAGTATGAATGGATATGTTAGTAAGGAGTGATCATAATTACTAAAAAACTAATCGCCCTTGATTTGGACGGAACAACATTAAACAACGACACCCAAATCAGTGCCAAAACAATTGCGACGATTCATGCCGCCGAAAAGCAAGGTTACATAGTCAGTATCGTAACCGGCCGTCCTAACCGGCTTTCTGAAAATTACTATGATGAATTACACTTAAAAACACCCATGATTAATTTCAATGGCAACCTTGGCATTTTACCACACCAAGCCTGGGATCGTGAATACCAGTACACCATTAATAAGGAAATTGTCACTGAACTACTGGAAAAGAGCAAGCCGCTTGGGCTTTCATTGATTGCCGTTGAAGGACGCAACATGTTTCTCGCCAACCGAGGCTTAAACAGCGGATTCGGCTTTTTCCCAAGTACTCTTAAAACCAATCAGGTTTTGAGTTGTCAAAGCTTAAAAGAAAACCCAATCAGTATCACGGTCCAAGTGGAACCAGAGCTTAAAGCCGGACTGATTGACTTTGTTCAAACCCAGTTTGGTGATCAAGTTGAAGTTTCTCCTTGGGGTGGCCCCCATCCAATCGTGGAAATTGCGACCAAAGGAATTCACAAATCCACCGGTTTGAAATTCTTGGCGGACTATTACGGGATCCTGCAAAAGGATATCATTGCCTTTGGGGATGAAGGAAACGACCTGACCATGATGCAATATGCCGGAACCGGCGTTGCAATGAAAAACGCAATTGATCGAATTAAAGATTTGGCTGACGATGTCACCGATTTTACAAATGATGAAGATGGTGTCGCCAACTACTTACAAGACCACATGGATATTGCGGTCGGCCAATAAAGCATGATAAAAGCGACTGGACAAACGTCCAATCGCTTTTTTTGATTTTATTAATCTTCGTTTGGATGATACTGAATGGTTGCTTTAACAGCGCTTTGCCATCCCGAATATAATTGACTGCGAGTCTTTTCATCCATGTGAGGCTCAAAATCATCCCGCGACTTAACGGTTCGTCTAATTTCTTCAATTGAGTCCCAGAATCCAACTGCCAAGCCTGCCAAGTAAGCAGCCCCCAATGCAGTTGTTTCTGAAATTGATGCCCGATGAATTGGGGTTCCCAAAATATCTGCTTGGAATTGCATCAAATAGTTGTTGTTAGCGGCACCGCCGTCAACAGCCAACGATTTCAAATCAATCCCGGTTTCGGCTGCCATCGTGTCAACAACATCTCTGGTTTGATAGGCTAATGATTCCAACGTTGCCCGAACAAACTGATTTTTGGTTGTTCCTCGAGTTAAGCCAAACACGGCGCCCCGAGCGCTTTGGTCCCAATATGGGGCACCCAATCCGGTAAACGCTGGGACAACATATACGCCATCCGTGGTTTTGGCATCAATTGCCATTTGTTCAGAATCCGGCGATGATTTAACCATTTCCATACCGTCACGAAGCCATTGGATGGCTGAACCAGCCACAAAAATACTTCCTTCAAGGGCGTAGTTAACCTTGCCGTTAATGCCATAAGCAATGGTCGTCAATAGACCACGATTGGAAAGCGTTGGTTTTTCACCGGTATTCATCACAATAAAGGCACCGGTTCCGTAAGTATTCTTGATCATCCCACGCTGTAACGCCATCTGGCCAAACAAGGCTGCCTGCTGGTCACCGGCAATTCCGGCAATTGGAACCTGAACACCAGAGAACGAATAACCTGATGTGTATCCGTAAATCTCTGAAGACGAATGGACTTCTGGCAACATGCTTTCCGGAATATTCAACAACTTCAAAATATCTTTGTCCCATGTCAGCGAATGAATGTTGAATAACATCGTCCGGCTGGCATTTGTGTAATCGGTGGCGTGAACCTTGCCGCCGGTGAGCTTCCAAAGAATCCAAGTGTCAATGGTTCCAAATAAAAGGTCGCCATTATCAGCTTTCTCACGGGCACCGGAAACATTATCCAAAATCCACTTGATCTTGGTTGCTGAAAAATACGAATCAATGATCAAGCCAGTCTTTTCGTGGATCATATCATCATAGCCATCGGCAGTCAGTTGATCGGCCAAAGCAGCAGTCTGTTTTGACTGCCAAACAATTGCGTGATAAATTGGCTGGCCGGTATTTTTATCCCAGATCACAGTGGTTTCCCGCTGATTGGTCACACCGATTCCCCGGACCTTATATGGTTGGACGTCAGCGTTAATCAACGCCTCTGAAATCACAGATTGAACGGCATTCCAAATCTCGTTGGCATCATGTTCAACCCAACCGGATTTAGGAAAATACTGATGGAATTCACGTTGGGCTTTGCCGACGATATCCCCATCATTATTAAACAAGATTGCCCGAGTACTTGTTGTCCCTTCATCAATGGACATTATGTATTGCTGATCATTCATGTAAAGGTCTCCATTCTTATTATTCGTGCGTTTAAACGCCTTTTGTCTTTGTTAAGTATACAATATTATTGATTGGCAAACCAACCTTCAGTCAAACTTTATAAAAGTAAAAGAAATTTCTTTATCCAACCGGACCTATAAGCCACAAAAAAGGCCCACAATCATGAAATTGTGGACTCATATTGTGGACTGTTTAATTTTGATCGATTATTTTTCGTCGCTCTTTAAAACACCGCCAACACTGTAACGGTTCTTTTCCATTTCACTCAAAATAACGTGAACGTGTTCTGCTGGAGCACCGGTATTTTTAACGACGGCTGCTGTAACGTCTTCAACCAAACCCTTCAATTGATCTTGTGAACGGCCGGCAATTAAATGAATATCTACGATTGGCATGATAAGTTCCTCCATTTGTTTTTGATGCAAAAAGTATACCTTAAATTTTTTTGTCCTGCAATTAATCATTGTCCCTTAAATATCCTGTAACCGGTTTATCACAAAAAATGATACAATGACTGAAGTAATATTCTTCAATGAATAGGAGACTTTAAAAACATGATACCTTACAAGAACTTTTCTGCATGTACCAGTATGATCGTTGGTAAGAAAGCCAGCATCGATGGGTCAATTATGATTGCCAGAAACGAAGACAGCAAATCCTCATGGCCAAAAAACTATGTCATTCATGAACACAAAGAATTTGATGAAGACCAGACATTTACTTCAAAAGACAACGGCTTTAAGATGCCATTACCCAAAGTTCGATTTAAATACTCCGGAACGCCTGAATGGACCGACAAATTCGGCCTGTTCGAGGAAAACGGCTTTAACGAATACGGCGTTGCAATGAGTGCGACTGAAAGTACCTACACCAATAAATTGGCTCTGGGTGCCGATCCCCTCGTCAAGGATGGCATTGGTGAAGAAGCAATGATAACCGTTGTTCTCCCGTACGTCAAAACTGCTCGTGAAGGCGTCCAACGCTTGGGCCAAATTGTTGAATATTATGGAACAAGCGAATCCAACGGAATTTTATTTGCCGACAAAGATGAAGCCTGGTATATGGAAACCGGTGCCGGCCATAATTGGGTGGCCCAACGAATTCCAGACGACAGTTACGCCGTGATTGCCAACCAAAGCGCCATTCAAGAAGTTGATTTTGATGATCGCGACAACTTCATGTGGTCCACTAATATCCGTCAATTTGTGGCCGATAATCATCTTGATGATAACTTGTACCCTTCCAAAGAAGTATTTAACTTCCGAAAGGTATTTGGGACCGCTGATTTATCAGATACCTATTACAACACCCCTCGGGTTTGGTATGGACTGAAGATGTTTTCACCTGACGATGAATACGAGCCAACCAGCCAAGAAATGCCTTTCATCAATCGTGCCAACCGAAAGCTAAGTATCTTTGATGTTCAAGACTTTTTGAGCTCCCATTACCAAGGAACGCCATACGACCCCATTGGTGAGGGCTCTGAGCACGATAAGCACCTCTTCCGGCCAATTAGTCTAGCCAAGACTCAAGAGGCCCATATCCTGCAAATTCGGCCAAATATGCCAACTGCTGCCGCAGACATTCAGTGGTTGTCAATGGGTGTTGGCGCCCAAAGCAGTTTCGTGCCATTCTATGCCGGTGCCAACGACACCCCCAAGACTTACCAAAACGCTTCTGGAAGCTATTCTCTCAACCAGGCATACTGGACATACAAGTTGGCTGGAGTTCTGGTAGATCCCCACTATGTCAAATTTGGGCCAAAATTAAACAACACTCGCGCAGATTTGCGGGTTCAATTCCAGCAAGCAGTGAAAAAAGCTGATGCTTCAATTGCCGGTCTATCAAGCATTGAGCTTGGCGACTACCTGACAAAAGTTAACTTCAAGAATGCCAAAACCGGATTAGACGCCTACAACAGTCTAATCAGTGACTTGATCACCAATTCAACTGACCTTTCACCCATTAATTTTATTCAAGATATGAATCTTTAGTTGTCGATCATGATTACTAATGTCAACGAAAAGGCGCTTCACAAAACGAATTGTTTTGTGAAGCGTCTTTTTCAATCTTGATTAAATAATTTTGGATTAATAATGTTCACGATTAAATGATCCCGGAACATCTTGACTTGTCTTGATAACCAACGTGGTAAGCAATGCCTCGGTAGCCGTCATAATATGATCGGCTGTCCGGGCATTTGCTTGTCCAAGCGCTCTGACAACGTGCGAACCTGAGGCTTCTTTATCGGCCATCATGGAATCGATCTTGTTGACACGTTCATGGGCATAAGCCATTTCTTTTAGCTGATAATCTTCAACATCCTGCATGACTTCTTGATAATGGTTGGCAGCAATCAGTGAAATCATTCGATTTGCCCAGTATGCATTATGGCTGTCAAAGGTACCGGTTGTGTCACGGTAGCAGTCCGGTGTGTTGACAACATTTGTATAGAATGGTGTCAGCGTGTTAAATGGATTGGAGCCAAAGGCCAACCATTGAATGGCGGAATATGTGGATGGGAGACCTGGACGCAACTGTAAAATTGATAACTCTTGATTTCGGTTGATCCCGATTGGCCGGTAAGGAACCGTCTTATAATCGACACCAGGAGCGAATGGATCGTAAGGCGTATCCTGGTAGTGTGAACCCAAAACAAACTTGATATCCTCAAGGGTAATCTTCCGGTTTGCGTGGCAGATAAATGGCAGATCATTACTCATCGGTGTCTTGTCTTTAACTGATTCCGGATCGAAATAACGTTGTCCATACCAAGCTCGCGGTGTGTTGTAACGATGGTCGAGCTGGGTATCTGATCCAAAGATCTTTCGGAAGTTAAAATGACTGGTTGGGTTTAAATGATGCTCTTGGGCAAACTTGCGTAAGTCCTTTGAGTACATAAAACTATCCGGATCATCAAAGTCGATTTCTTGAATACCGGTTTGGTTTGGCGCAATCACATAGGCGTCGTCAGGAATCCGTTGGGCAACCCAGTGGTGGCCGCCGGCAGTTTCCATGTACCAAATTTCATTCACATCTGAGAACAAAATACCGTTTGATTCATAGGTTCCGTATTTTTCAAGCAGCTTGCCAACTCGTTGAACACCTTCTCGAGCTGAATTGATGTATGGCAAAGTAATTGTTAATAAGTCTTCTTCACCGAGGCCGTCCTTTTCAAATGGATCGGCACCCATCACCCGAGCATTGGTTGTAATCGTCTCTGTGGCACTCATGGCGACGTTGTGGGAATTTATACCAGCCTCGCCCCAAACGCCCTTGTCAGCGACTGCATCGGGTACTGAGGTATATCTTAAAGGATTGTCTGGTAACTTAACCGTAAATTTCGTTAATTTTGCATGATACTCACGTGGCTGATCTTCAGGTTCAACAACCACAAATTTCTTAGGATTAATTGCATCCCCTGCATCCTCATTTCTGGCAATAATGGTTGAACCGTCATAGCTAGCCTTTTTACCGACTAGGATTGTGGTACAACTACTGTGTTTTGATGAAAACATTGTAAAACCTCCCCAAATTCTTCTATCAATTCGATTTTACACCCTTTTTTAATAAGTGGAATAAATGACCACCAAATCAAAATTCAATATTGAAGCTGCCATTCCTAAAGATAACGGACGATTATTGGAAAACAAAAAAAGCTAACGATCACATGCCTGTAATCGTTAGCTTATTTATTTGGTTATTTTAGTATTTGATAGGCATTTACTTTTGTGCAGGTTCCTCGTAATCGCCATTTGGACAAACGACTTGAGTGCCGCCTTTTACCCGTTTTTCAACCAGATAATGACCATCTTTTGGACAGTCTCTTCCGATTGGTTTGTCCCATGAAACGAAGTCACAGTCCGGATATCTTGAACAGCCGTAGAAAATCCGGTTCTTTCTTGATTTCCGTTGAATGACCTGACCCTTATGACAGACTGGGCAAATCACACCGATTTCTTTGACAATTGCCTTCGTATTTCGACAATCTGGGAATCGTGAACAAGCGTAGAACTTACCATAACGGCCCATCTTGACGACCATTGGGGCCCCACAGATTTCACAGTTGATTCCTGCCGGTTCATCTTTGATCTGGACCTTTTCCATATTCTTGGTTGCTGACTCAACCTCATTTGAAAACGGCTTGTAGAATGTATCAACTAACTTGATCCAGTTCTCTTTACCTTCTTCAACTTTATCAAGTTTGCCTTCCAAATTGGCAGTAAAGTCAATGTTAACAACATCAGGGAAATACTCAACGATAATCTTATTGACGATTTCACCTAATTCGGTTGGCTCAAATCTTCGGCCAACTTCCTTAACGTAGTAGCGTCGTTGAATCGTATCGATGGTTGGCGAATATGTTGATGGCCGGCCAACCCCTTTTTCTTCCAGCGCTTTGATCAAAGTAGCTTCACTGTATCGTGCAGGTGGCTGGGTGAAATGTTGATCCGGATTATTTTTAACCAACTTGACAACGTCGCCGGTTTCCAAGTCAGGCAACAGATTATCTTTTTCTTTACTGTCACCATAAACTTTTAAGAAACCATCAAACTTCATCTTTGAACCGTTGGCTTTAAAAGTCACGTTATTTTGTTCGATGGTCACAGCCATCGTATCCATGAGTGCCGGTGTCATTTGACTGGCAACAAATCTTGACCAAACCATTTGGTAAAGTCTGAACTGGTCTCTAGTCAAATATTTCTTAACGCTGGCTGGCGTCCGGAAAACAGATGTTGGTCGAATAGCCTCATGGGCATCCTGAGCACCTTCGGGAAGTTTACCCTTAATCGGCTTGGTAGCTGCATATTCAGCACCGTACTTTTCATGCAGAAACTTGGAAGCTTCATGCTTGGCAATAACAGAGATTCGAGTTGAATCGGTACGCATATAGGTAATCAATCCCTGACTACCCTCTTTGCCAATATTAATTCCTTCATAGAGCTGTTGAGCTGCCATCATCGTCTTTCGAGTCCGATAATTAAGCTTCCGGTTGGCTTCCTGCTGCATCGTACTGGTTGTAAATGGTGGTTGTGGCTGACGCTTCCGTTCACGACGAGTGACTTTGGTAATGTCAAAATCACCTTTGGGATCCAACTGCTTCAAGATATCTTGAACAGCGTCGTTGTTGGGAAGATCCTTCTTCTTGCCGTTTAATCCATAAAAGGCTGCCTTGAATTTACTGCGGCCCTTTTTAAATTCAGAATCAATTGACCAGTACTCTTCAGGTGTAAAGTCTTTAATGGCTTTTTCACGCTGAATAATCAACCATAATGCAATTGACTGAACCCGGCCGGCACTGAGGCCTTTCTTAACTTTTTGCCATAATAATGGCGAAATTGAATATCCGACTAATCGGTCTAAAATTCGGCGGGCTTGTTGGGCGTCAACCAAATTCATATCAATGTTACGGGGATGCTTGAAGGATTCCTTGACAGCATCTTTGGTAATTTCATTGAAGACAACCCGATTGTCCTCATTCGGATCTAAATCGAGAATGTGTTGTAAATGCCAGGCAATGGATTCCCCTTCACGATCGGGATCGGCTGCCAGATATACTTTCTTGGCTTTTTTAGCGGCTGATCGCAATTCTTTAATCGTGTCACCTTTACCACGGATTGAAATGTAGTGCGGTTCATAATCATGATCAATATCGACACCCATTTTACTCTTGGGTAAATCACGAACATGTCCCTTGCTGGCAACCACTTTATATGATCGGCCGAGATATTTTTCAATGGTCTTGGCTTTAGCAGGAGACTCCACAATGACTAAATTTTTCTTTGGTGATTTGCGTTTTGTCTTGCTTTTGGTTTTAGTTGTTTTTGTTTTGGCTGCTTTTCTGGCTCTTGGTTTCGTTGTTGTAGAAGTTGCCATATTTTCTCCCCTCAAAACTGCTTATTTTTAATTATATTATTGTAGGAATTTTTATTACAAATCTACCACATCATATTGCAGGAATTTTGAAGTGTCAACCAATGTCGTTTTATATCGGACCTAAATTGTACTCTTCCAATATATCCAAATCCTGCATGACCGGCTTGGCCCCAGCAGCGATTAGCTCATTGGTACCAACGGAAAGCGGTGCTGAGATAGATCCGGGAACCGCCAAGACATTCCGGTTGTTTTGAAGTGCCAGGTTGGCAGTAATCAAACTTCCCGAATGCTTTTTAGCTTCGGTTACCAAGACGCTTTGCACCAGACCGGCAATAATTCGGTTCCGTTCAGGAAAGTGGCTTCGAAACCCCTTGGTATGATTTGGATATTCACTGATTAACAGATGATTCTTTGAAATGGTAGTTTGTAACTGCTGATTGGAATATGGATAGGAAATATCCATTCCCGTGCCAATCACACCAATTGTCCTGCCGTTGTTGGCAATTGCACATTGGTGAGCAAGTGTGTCGACACCTTTTGCAAGGCCCGATACAATAGTCATTGTATTGGAAACTCTGCCAGGAATCAAATGTTTCAATATTTCAACGGAGTATGAAGTGCAATCTCGGGCGCCAACAATCCCCAGCAGTGGCCGCTCCAGTAGCTCCAAGTTTCCCCGATAAAATAACACCAATGGCGGTGCGTAGGCCTCTCTAAGCTGGAGTGGGTATTCTGGATCGAAAATACTAATCCAGTGCTCATCTTCTAGAAGATCCGATACCAACTGGTCGTTTTGCATCAACTGCTGATAACTTTTTTCAAAAACCGCGGCATTACGCCGATTCAATTGGGCGATGGCCGCAAGATAGTCCGGCGTTGGGAGCCGTGTGTCCACCCAGTCAAGGTGCTTCAGCCAAATGTACACCCGCGCTTTACCGACAATCCCGATTCCTTTACATAAATGGATTCTTAACAAAAAATCTCTTAAAAGCATTATCTTCATCCTTTTAAGAGTATATACGACAAAATATTTATTTTTTACTAAATTTTTCAACTGGGGCAAAAGTCATTCGATGAATGGGCGTTGGACCATATTCTTTCAAAGCTGCCAAATGTTTGGCCGTGCCGTAACCCGCATTGTGCGGAAAATCATACTGCGGATATTGTTTGGCATACTCATCCATCAAATGGTCCCGGTAAACTTTGGCGACAATGCTGGCCGCAGAAACGCTAATACTTTTCGCATCCCCTTTAATCAACCGGGTTTGCCGAATGGGCACCGGAATCTGCATCGCATCGACAATAATTTCATCGGGTTGTGGATCAAGCTGTTCAACAGCCTGCTTCATCGCCACTCTGGTTGCCTGATAAATATTGAGTTGATCAATCCCTAAATTATCCACCAGCCCAATGCCAATACTTAAGGCTTCGGCTTTGATTTTAGGAGCCAGCTTCGCCCTTAACGTCGGTGTCAATTGTTTGGAATCATTGACCTCAATTAAATCAAAATCATGAGGGAGGATGACGGCAGCCGAAACCACCGGACCAGCCAGTGGGCCGCGGCCAACTTCATCAACCCCAGCAACATATTGCATCCCTTTATGCCAAAATGAGCGCTCATATTTTAACCGGTGCTCAAATTCGGCTACGGCTTGCTGATGCTTGTTGATTCGATGGGCAGCTGTATTGAGAGCCGCTTGAACGCCCTTTCTTGGATCGTCTTTCAAACTCAGTAAGTGCGGATCGTCGAGGGTATTAATACTCTCCAATAACTGTTTAACGTCTTTAATCGTGAGTTTCGTCATTGCCTGTCACCATCTCGGGATCATCAAGTGTGAATCGCCCAATTTTTCCGGATCTGAAATCTTGAATAATTCGGTTTGACCCGCGTTCGTAATCGTCTCGCATGCCGACCTTCTTAGTGATCTCCAACAAGAGGTCAACATCGGACAATTTAAAATCGTCATCGGTTAAATGATAGCGATTCTTAAGTCCCTCGGGGTTGATTTGTCTAAATTGTTTGAGCCCAAATAAGGCGATATCATCACTGGCAAAAACGCTCTCCTTGATGGCACCGGTCAATGCCAATTTATTGGCGACTTCCTGGCTGGCAAACTTTGGCCAGAGAATTCCGGGAGTGTCCAGCAATTCAAGCTTGTCACTTGATTTAAGCCACTGTTGTCCCTTAGTCACTCCAGGACGATTGCCGACTTGAGCTGCCCGACGGTTAACCAAACGATTTAAGACGGTCGACTTGCCGACATTCGGCACACCAACACTGATGGCTCGAATCGGCCGCTTTTTCATGCCCTTATCAAGTTCACGCTGAATTTTCTCACGTAATAAAGGTGAGATCACCGAAATCACGTTATTAACGCCAAATTTTGTCTTGGCGTCAATCGCAATCGCCGGCTGGTGATGTTCAGAAAAATATTTTAACCATTGATTGGTCACGTTGGGATCAGCCAAATCACGTTTTGTCATGATAAAAAGATGTGGTTTTTGAGCACTAATCCGTTTAATTTCCGGATTTTGTGAGCTCAGCGGGATTCTGGCGTCAATCACTTCAAAAACAACGTCAACTAAAGAAAGGTTTTCCTCGAATTGACGGATTGCTTTGGCCATATGCCCTGGGAACCACTGAATTGTTACTGCCATTATGTCACTTCCTAAAAGCTTTCTTGATATTCCTTCCACACCGAATCAAAGATTTCCATGGTGGGCAGGTATGAAGCATTTTCTTCTAAATATTGTGATATTGTATCAAATTCATCTTCCTGTTTGGGGAATGATTGATCATAAAATGCATTGTTGGCAAACTCCGCCTCGGGATCACTGCTTCCGGGGTTTCGTTTGGTCATTAAAAATTGATAAAACGTTTTGTGCATGCTAATTCTCCTTATCTGCTTGCGGCAATAGGATATCAAAGGCAAATTTACCCTGCCCCTTCATGCTAATCGTCCGAGCACGATAATTGATACCTTTGTCACCATTCATATGAATAATATCGAGTTTAATCGTCTTTTCTTTGGGAATCAATTGAACCCATTTTGGCAGCTTATAATTTTGCTTAACATACATTAACACAAAACTGATCGGTACTGGAAATTTCCCCAAGGCCAGCTTATTGGCATGAAGTTCAATGTTACCGTTGGACATGACTTTGGGATCGAAGGTCAATGAATAGTCGACTTTGGAACCCAACAGTTCAATGGAGCCATAAACAATTCCTTCATCGGCAACCTCAAAGTGGTATTTGGTTGTACTGCCCTTTTGAACTCTGTCCAAATAGTAGTTGGATAACTGATTCAACTGGGCTTTGTTAATGGTTGCAGAGATTGGTTGGGAAGAATTTGTTGACTGCTTATCCACGGTATTACTGGCAGACGAAGATAACGAAACTGCCAGTAGCATCCCTGCCACTAAAAGAACCAAAAGGCCAATTAGTGAAATAAAAGCAATCTTCCATGGATTGCGACGTCGATTTTCATTGCTTGCGTTTCTCATTAAAGATTACTCCTTTATCCAGGTAATGTGTTGAGCCATTTGTTTGTACAGCAAATTGGTCATAATTTTGTAGCCGGTTAAATTCGGGTGAAAATGGTCGTTATTTGATAAATATTTATTTGATTGTGAAGACTGGCCGTCAAGTAACCGATCAATGTCAGCGGCGGAATGGTTACTGCCTTGGGTAAGACTGTCAGTGGCCTTTTTCTTAAGCACTTTTCGTGAGTGAACCGTCTTAAATTGCCCATCCGTTAATTGTTTGTTAATGGAAACAAAGTACATTCCGTGTTGCTGGTGAATCACCTGATTGGTTATTTGATTGGTTTTGGCCACCGTTTCGTTAATATAAGCCACTTGAGGGAAATAAACGTAGACCGGGTTGTAGATTCCAAATACAAAAATGGGTGCCTGACGATTCAAATGACGAATATTTCTAAATAAACGGGTTACCCGACTCTGGTAGTTCACGGCATACTTCAATGACCGTTGATTCAAGGTCTTTTGATTGGTACTCATCACGTTAGCCTTTAAAAACTTCAATAGATCATTGCCGCCAGTCGTGATGGTGATGACATTTGCAGTTCGTAAACTGTGCTGCAGTCGTTTGGAGTGAACCACCCGATAGTTAATCTGATTGGTTGTCTCACCAGAAATACCATAGTTGACCATGGACATTTTGACGTTGGGATTTTTGTGATTCACTTTTTTGGCAATCAGATGGGTATATCCCCCTTTACCGGTTGGGTCCCCAACTCCCTGAGTCAATGAATCACCAACTGCCGTCAGCTTGACTTCTCTTGGAAGAGCTGGGGTTCGTGTTGAATTAAAGTAATGGTAGCCGCCAAATAAAGCGGCAGCAATCACCAACAACCCAAACAACAACACCCAAATTCCAAAATGCCGTTTTTGTTTGCCATGTTTATTTGTACTCACCGAAAACAACCTCTCAAATCTTTGCAAAATCTAAAAGGGGTGATGACAAAACGCCCGCTTTGTCTCGCCCCTTCAAGCAATATTCATGCTATTTATTATTCTGGATCACTGTAATAAATTAACGCAAAGGCACCCTTTCCAGTATGGGTGGAAATAATTGGTGACGTTACCCGTTCCAATAATGCAGCTTCAGGGAAATCATCCTTCAGCTTCTGGACAGTGTCCTTTAAAACATCGGTCTCGGTAACATATGAAATGCCAATTGCCTTAACAGAAGGCGTTTGTTTCATTTCGTTAATGATACCATTGAAAAACTTTTTAAGTGACTTGTCGCCACGACCTTTAGAAATAACTTTAAGTTTGCCACCGGTTACCTGTAATCCCAACTTGATATTTAAGAAGTTGGTAATTGCACCGGCAATTGGGTGTAAACGGCCGCCCTTAACGATATTATCCAAAGTCATAACACACAAATAAAGCTTCGTGTTACTCCGCACTTTATCGACTCGGGCCAAGATCGTCTTCATATCAGCACCTTGTTGTGCTAATTTAGCTGCCTCGATGACTTGAAATGCCAAGCCGCGATCGGTACTTTGACTGTCAACGACCGTTACATCCGATTTACTGAGGGTTGCGGCTTGTTCAGCAGCATGTACCGTGCCGCTGATTGCTTCCAACATATCCAAGCACAAAACCTGACTGCCGTCTTCGCCCAACTTGTCAAAGGCTTCGACAAACTTACCAACTGGTGGTTGGCTCGTCTTAGGCAGGTCGTGGGCCGCCAACATCTTGGGGACGAAGGTTTCGTTTGTGATCGTGTCACGGTCGACATACAGGGTATCGTCAATCATCACAGTTAATGGAACAATTGTAATATCATATTGTTTGGCTTCTTCATCGGTAATTTGAGCTGATGAATCCGTCACAATCTTTACTTTTGCCATTTACGCCACTCGTTTCTTTACAAAATTGATAATTAATTTATAGTCCACACACAATTATATCAAAGTTTCCGTGAAGATTCATAAGCATTTGTGACTGATTTTACTTTCTATCGAAAACTTCAAAGGTATGGGGATATTTATTTTTCTCATCGACAACGCCGGGAACCGACTTTACCTGCTTGAATAATGAATAATCAATTTTCGGCATGAATGTATCACCTGAAAATTCATGAGCAATCTTTGTTCGATATAAGCGGTCAACTCGTGATAACAGCTGTGAGAACAGGTTGGCACCACCGGTTACGATGTATTGCTTATCGGGGTTTTGATCAACGAGGTCACACAACTTTTCGATTGAAGAAATCACCTGAACACCATCCGGGAAATCCGAATGACTGGAAATAACGATATTGGTCCGGCCAGGTAACGGCTTGTTATAACTTCGAAAAGTCCGTGAACCGGAAATAATGGTATTTCCCATGGTTGTCCGCTTGAAATAATGCATATCATCTGGAAGACGCCATGGTAATTGACCGGCTGCTCCGATCAGACCATTGGCGTCTTCAGCCCAAATAAAAGATAACATCAGCTTCCTCCTAAACAGCAACCGGTGCTTTGATAACCGGATATGGATCATAATTTTTGACCTTGATATCCGACATTTCAAACTCGTCCAAGTGCTTCTTTTCAGGATTCAACCAGAGTTGTGGTGCTTGACGAGGCTGACGAGACAAGAGTTCTTTAATTTGATTAATATGGTTCAGGTAAATGTGGGCATCACCGAAAGTATGAACAAAATCGCCAACTTCAAGACCACATTCTCTGGCAATCATTGAAGTCAACAAAGCGTAACTGGCAATGTTATATGGAACCCCCAGAAAAATATCGCCTGAACGTTGATATAACTGGCAGCTTAATTTGCCGTCGTTCACGTAAAATTGGAAAAGTGTGTGGCAAGGTGGCAATGCCATCGTTGGGACATCCTCAGGATTCCATGCGGAAACAATCATTCGTCTTGAATCGGGATGAGTTTTAATTAAGTCAATCACGTTCTTGATTTGGTCAATCGTGCCGCCCTTGGATGTCTTCCAAGCCCGCCACTGACTGCCATAAACAAGACCGAGGTCACCATATTTCTTGGCAAACTCATCATCTTCAACAACTCGTTTACAGAACAATTTCTTTTGTTCATGATAAACTTTGCTAAATTTCGGATCCTTCTGGGCCCGATGAGAAAAGTCGGTCATATCAGGACCAGTGTAGTCTTTTGAGTTAACAAACTTTTCAAAAGCCCATTCGTCCCAAATATGGTTTTTATGTTTGAGCAGGAATTGAATGTTGGTGTCCCCTTTTAAGAACCACAACAATTCACTTTTGATTAAACCAAAAGGTACTTTTTTAGTGGTTAATAACGGAAATCCTTTAGATAAATCGAATCGCATTTGATAACCGAAAGTGCTAATGGTTCCGGTATGGGTCCGATCGGGTTTCTTGTGGCCATTCTCCAAAACATAACGGGCAAGGTCTAAATATGCATCTTCTAACATGGCAATTCTCCTTTTTAAAAGAACGTTTTAGTGTAATTATTCGGCGTATTCACTTAGATATTCCCAACGCTTCATCTTTTTATCGGCTTCTGCAGATAATTTATCCTTTTTAGCCTGAAGATCAGCGAGTTTATCATAATCTGAGCCGTTGGACTGCATTTGCTTATCAATATCTTCAACCTGAGACTCAAGCTTTTCAATATCGTCTTCGATATGATCGTACTCAATTTTTTCAGAGTAGGTCAGCTTCTTTTTAGTCTTGGTATCGGATGAGTGGGTATCACTTTTGGCAGCCGGCTGGGAATCCGTCTTCTCAACGGAAGCTTTGGCCGGTTTTGCTGTCTGTTTGGGAGCCTTTTTTAATGAAGCTAAATAGTCTGTGAAACGGCCCCGATGCTCTTCAATGACGCCGTTACCTTTAAATATCAACAGTCTATCGGCAACTTTGTCCAAGAAGTAACGGTCATGGGAAACGGTAATAACTGTCCCTTGAAATTTGGAAATATAATCTTCCAAAACCGTCAGTGTGGCAATATCCAAATCATTTGTCGGCTCATCCAGCAGTAAAACATTTGGCTGCTGCATCAACAATTTCAAAAGATACAACCGTCTCTTTTCACCACCGGAAAGTTTCCGGATCAATGTACCGTGCATAAATCTTGGGAACAAAAATTCTTCCAGCAATTCAGCAACACTAATCTTGTTTCCGGTATTATCAGTCACCTGTTGACCAACTTCACTTAAATAGCTGATGACCCGTTTATCTTCGGGAATTGGTTCGGTTAACTGGGTATAATAAGCAATCTTAACGGTTTCACCAACTTTGATGATTCCGGAATCAAGCTTCAACCGGCCGGCAATAACGTTCAGCAGACTGGTCTTTCCGGCACCATTTTCACCGCTGATTCCAATCCGCTCGTTTGGCTGAACCAAAATGTTGAAGTCCTTCAGAATGGTTTTGCCGTCAATCGTCAGATTGGCGTCCTTCATTTTAAGAACTTCTTTTCCAAGTCTGGTTTGACCCAAAGAAATATTCACGTTTTGATCCAATTGAAGATTACCGACGTTATCTTTGAGATCGTTAAATCGATTGATTCGGGCCTGTTGCTTTGTTGAACGAGCTTTGGCACCGGTCTTCATCCATGCCAATTCTTGCTTGTAAAGCTGCTGGGTCTTATGTTCAGCTTGAATTTCGCCCTGAACCCGGGTTGCTTTTTGCTGAACGTATGCTTGGTAATTACCTTCATACTGGTAAAGTTTACCAAACGATAATTCCCAAATCTTGTTGGCAACATGGTCAAGGAAGTATCGATCATGAGTAACAACAATTAAAGACCCCTTGTAACCGGCCAAATAATTTTCCAACCAGTCAATTGAGTTAAAATCAAGATGGTTGGTCGGTTCATCCAGCAACAGTAAGTTTGGCGCCTGAATTAAAACCTGAGCCAAGCCAACCCGCCGACGCTGACCTCCGGATAGTTCGGAAATCTTTTGATTATAGTCGGTAATCTTGAGTTGGTTCAAGATCGTTTTAACATCATTTTGAGCATTCCAGGCATCCTCTTCATTCATTCGAGCTTCAGCCTTGGTATACCGCTTGGTGGCATCCGCATCTTCAGGATGAGCAGAATATTCTTTTAAGGCTGCCTCGTAATTTCGAATGGTCCGGTAAACTGCCTGTGAACCTGAGAAAACGGCATCCATAATGGACAAATTGTTATCCAATTCCGGATCCTGTTTTAAATAACCAATCGTGTAAGATTTTGAAGTAATGATATCACCGGTTGAATCCTGGTCAAGGCCGGAAATAGCATTTAGTAAAGAGGTCTTTCCGGTTCCGTTGGTTCCAATTAACCCGATTCGATCGTGTTCGTTGATGATAAAGTTCAGCTTATCAAATAACGTTTTTTCACCGTACGTTTTTGTTAGATTTTCAACACGCATTGTTTGCATTCAGTTATCAGTCCTCATTTAGAAAGTTAATCGCTGCGTTAACAAGATTCTCGGGTTGATTGAGAATCTTGCCGGCAACGACACTGTGTTCAAGATAATCCAAAACCTTGCCAAGTTGCGGACTGGGTTTTAAGACACCTCGTTTGATCAAATCACCACCAGTTATTCGAAGCTGTTTCTTGTTTTTGATTGGCAGATTATTATATCGCTCTTGCAGTCCAGCAGTTTTTGCCTGATCTGCGGTCACGATTACGGCGTTGTCAACATTGGCAGCGCCCGCGTGATATAAGTCGGCATTTGAAACATCATGCTTAGCAATTGAAAAAAGCAATTCAGTGGTAAGTATAACATCATTAATTATTTTATTGGCAGTCTTCCACTTTTTCAAAAATGAAGAAATCTGTTTGGCAGAAAATCCAAATTTAAATGCCAACAAGGACCAAACTTGGGCCTCATTGGTCAGGTGAAATTTGCTGGCAACAATTTCTTGGAGCTGAGGCAAATAATCTTTTAGAACCGGAACATGCTGATATAAATTGGTCTCAAGCATGATATTCAAGCCATTTTCGGCATCAACTCCGAGCATCATTTTGACAAATTCAGTGTGGGAACGCTCAACCGCAATTTTTTCCAAAAGCGCGCTGTGCTTTTTAATACCGGCCATTGTTGCATCCTCG
This sequence comes from Lentilactobacillus kefiri, assembly GCF_009739535.1. Taxonomy (GTDB): domain Bacteria; phylum Bacillota; class Bacilli; order Lactobacillales; family Lactobacillaceae; genus Lentilactobacillus; species Lentilactobacillus kefiri. Next base: position 2,025,221 of record NZ_CP029971.1, on the reverse strand, counting down.
ATGCGAAAATCAAGCTGGCTCGCAAATCGAACTGCCCGCATCATTCTCAATGCATCTTCGTTGAACCGCTCGTTGGGATCGCCGACTGCCCGAATGATTTTTTTCCTAATATCGGCCAAGCCGCCGAACAAGTCGGTAATTTGGCCATCCTCAGCTAATGCCAGGGCATTAATCGTAAAATCACGGCGTTTTAAATCTTCTTTTAATGAACGCACAAACGTTACCTTATCCGGGCGTCGATAATCCTGATAACCTGACTCGGTTCGAAAAGTTGTAACCTCATAACCGGTTCCGTGGTCAAGGATCATCACCGTGCCATGCTCGATTCCGGTATCAACTGTTCGCTTAAATAATGATTTAACTTCGCTTGGATACGCACTGGTTGCGATATCAACGTCGTGAATTGGCCGTTTTAAAATCGTATCTCTGACCGAACCACCAACGAAGTAAGCCTCGTAACCCGCAGCCTCAATTTTTTGTAAAATTGGTAATGCCTCATGAAACTCTTTGGGAATCTCTACCATCCGCACAATAATCGCCATCCATTTAATATTTATCCTTATGTAATTTTAACAGAAATTCGACGTGAAACAAAAAGAACGCAGAAATGATTGCCAATCTTGAACTAGAATTGCTATGATAAGTTGTCAGATCATTCAGGGAGGAAAAACGATGGCTAAAAAAGAAAGCCGCTTTAAACTTGATATTTCATTTGTCGACCTGTTCGTCATTGCGGCAGGAACAGCAATTTATTCGTTCGGAATTGTCTTCTTTAACATTTATAATCATTTAGCTGACGGTGGTGTTACCGGTATTACGCTGATTTTACGGGCATTATTTCATATTGACCCGGCCTATTCAACAATCCTGGTCAACGTGCCATTGTTTGCAATTGGCTATAAATTTCTCGGTAAGAAAGACATGTTTTACACTTTATATGGCACGATTGCCTTGGCAATCTTTTTATGGATTTGGCAGCGGGTGCCAATCGTGATTAATATTGACCACGACCTCCTGCTTTCGGCCATTGGTGCCGGTTTGTTCGGCGGTTTTGGCTGTGGAATTGTTTACCGGTTTGGCGGGACAACGGGTGGTGTGGATATTGTTGCCCGCCTCTTTGAAAGATTCAAAGGGGTTCAAATGGGGCAAACACTTCTAACCATTGATGTGATTGTTTTGCTGTCATCATTGATTTATTTAAATATCCGCCAGATGGCATATACGTTAATTTACGTTTGGATTTTTTCAGTGATTGTCAATTTCACCCAGCGTGGTGCTTACACGGCTCGAGGAATTCTGATCATCAGCAATGAATCTGAGAAAATTTCAAATGCCATTCAAGAAGAACTGCACCGCGGGGTTACCTTTCTCAATGCCGAGGGTGGCTACTCACATAAATCCAAGCAGATTGTCTACTGTGTCGTTTCACCCAGTGAACTGCATACGTTAAAGAAACTGGTTGAATCCATCGATGAAGAAGCCTTTATTTCGATTATCGAAGTCAACGAAGCGATTGGTGAAGGATTTACTTACAAACGACCAAAGCGTTTCAAATTAATATAACTCAATATGTAGTTAAGGGACCGCCGAATGAATCGGTGGTCCCTTTCTTTTGTGTGGATTGTAAAATCAATATTTTAATTTATTCGAACTCGTCCCACATTGCTTCCATTTCAATATCTCCTGGAACAATGTCCAGATACTTCTTAAGGTATTTGCGTTCCTCATCGGGTTTGCCGGCTTCCCGGTAGAATAATGTTGCCCGCTTGAGAAATTCAGGATTATCCGACAATTCATTGGCCGCCAATTCGTAATTCTTGGCAGCTTTTTTGGTATCACCGGTATTTTGATAAGATAATGCCAAATTGTATGCCAAGTGTGCATCGACGACGTGTTCCTCAAATACCCCTTCCAGAAGCGTCAAATTGTCGCTGTAACGCTCGTGGGAAACATACCAGTCAGATAGTAAGGTTAAGATCTCCATGTCGTCAGGGGCGATTTCATGGCCTTTTTTCAAATACTTCAAAGCCAGATCGTCCTCATTGGCCATTAACGCAATTTGACCGGCTTTCTGCCAAATCTTTTCGTTAAATTGGTCAATCGAAATCCCTTCTTGGATAGCCTTTAAGGCTTCATCGACCCGTTTCAAATTAACAAAAGAGTCAGCCAGGTAAGGATACAGTGAACTATATTGCGGATCGGAATCACGCAAATCCTCAAATGCCTTGATGGCCTTTTGGTATTCTTTTAAGTTGAAGTAGGTGAATGCCAGTTCAAACTTAACATCACTGTTCATATTAATCGGTTTGATTTGTTCCAAATAACCGATTGCCTGTTCGAACTTACCGATTTCAGCATAGGATACGCCCAGCCGTTCAACCAGGTTGACGGAAGACATCTCCAATGTTCCGGAAGTAATTAAACTCAAGTATAAATTGATGGCTTTCCGATAGTTTCTGGTCGTAAAATAGAATTCAGCGAGTGCAAACTTGATGACATCCTCATCAGGGGCCAATTTTTGGGCCTCTAAGAGCTTTTGCTCACTGATCTCGAACATTCCCTGGGTCTGGTATAAATCGGCCGCTACCATCAAAGAACGGACGTATTCGTCGGAGTCAGATGAAACCTGTGATAAATAATTAAGGGCTTTATCATCCTTATCGTCATCAATGGCTAATTCAGCCAAATTAATTTTTAATCCATCATCGTCAGGATATTTTTTAAATAGTTTTTCGTAAATAGTATTTGAGTAGTTGGAAAAACCAAGTGAATACAGCTCTTCAGCAAGCGAATACAACAAATCATCCGAATCATTGTCCAATGCCTGCTGAAATGATTTTTTAAAATCATCGATTTGGCCGCCTTCAAGTTGATCAAGTGCCTTTTTTGAATAACTCATGTTTGTCCTCCAAAGTGTATAAAAAAAGCCAGCCCGACAAATGCCGTTCTGGCTTAACAGATGAATACTATTTAACAGCATCCTTGAGCGCCTTACCAGGTTTGAAAGCTGGTACCTTGCTTGCAGGAATTTGAATTTCTTGACCTGTTTGTGGGTTACGGCCCTTACGAGCGGCACGTTGACGTACTTCGAAGTTACCGAAACCGATCAATTGAACTTTGTCACCTTTTGCTAAACTAGCTTGGATTGATTCAAATACTGCATCCACAGCTGATGTAGCATCTTTTTTAGTTAAACCAGTTGCAGTTGCAACGTTGGTTACTAATTCTGCTTTATTTGCCATGAGTGTATTCACCTCCCTCAAAGATAGGTATGTAAAACATTGCAAGTCAAATTCCGAAGAATTTGGAATGCTAAAACAACGCCTTTCGTAGCATCATTTCTTTTTCAAAGATAGCATAAGAATGCCGTCATTGCAATGCTTTTGGCAAATTTAGTGCCGATAAACGCCTAAATATCAAGATTTCGTTAAAAATTGGTCACTTTTCCCTTACTTTCGGCTTCTTTTGATGATTTTGATCGGTGTTCCGGTAAAATCAAAATTATCACGAATTTGATTTTCAAGGAACCTGACATAAGAGAAATGCATCAAATCTGGATTGTTGACAAAAACCACAAAAGTTGGTGGCCCGGATTTGACTTGAGTTGCGTAATAAATCCGCAGCCGTTTACCATTGACGGTTGGGGTTGGATGGACCGCAACGGCATCCATAATGACATCGTTCAAAGCAGAAGATTGAACCCGCTTTTCATGATTGTCATAAGCCCGTTTAATTAATTCCGGCAGCTTTTCCACTCGCTGCTTGGTAACCGCGGACACGAAGATGATTGGGGAATAAGCCATGTATTGAAACTCATTACGAATCAATGTTTCAAAGTCCTGCTGAGTGTGGTTGGTCTTTTTGAGTGTATCCCACTTATTGACAACCGTGATAATCGCTTTCCCGGCTTCATGAGCATATCCGGCAACCTTCTTATCCTGCTCACGGATGCCTTCTTCAGCATTCATAACAAACAAGATAACGTCACTTTGGTCAATGGCTTTCATTGCCCGCATCACGCTATAACGCTCGGTATTTTCGTAAACTTTTCCACGTTTTCGGATTCCGGCAGTATCAACCATCGTGAACTTGATCCCATCAGCCTCAAATCGAGTGTCAATGGCATCCCGAGTCGTTCCCGCGATATCTGAGACAATAACTCGGTCTTCACCCAAAAGGGCGTTAACCAGTGAAGATTTCCCAACGTTTGGGCGACCGATAATACTGAATCGAATGTCGTCGTTGTCAGTTTTTTCATCCGTCTTGGGGAACTTCTCAACAACTTTGTCGAGTAAATCACCTAATCCAAGACCATGGACCCCTGAGATTGGCATCGGATCGCCAAAACCAAGAGAATAAAAGTCGTAAATATCTTCCCGACTTTTTGGATTATCAACTTTGTTGGCTGCCAGAACAACCGGTTTGTCACTTTTGTATAAGATCTTGGCAACTAGTTCATCGTCAGCTGTGACACCTTCTTTACCACTCACGATGAAGACAATGACGTCGGCTTCATCAATGGCAATTTCAGCCTGACTCTTAATCTGAGTTGCAAATGGTGCATCACTAATTTGAATACCACCTGTATCGATCATGGCAAACTTTGTTGCAAGCCATTCACCGTGAGAATAAATTCGGTCACGGGTAACACCAGGTGTATCTTCGACAATTGAAATTCGATCACCGGCAATCCGATTGAAGATTGTCGACTTTCCAACATTAGGACGGCCAATAAATGCAACTGTTGGCAATGCCATATAAATCCCTCCCTTGCTAAGTAAATTCAGAAAGAAAAGAGCTGGGACAAAACTTACGTTTTGTTTCCAGCCCCTTTTCATGATTTAAAAATAATGATTATTTGTTATCATCATCGTCATTGTTGCCGGATTTCTTCAATTCGTCACCAATGATGTCACCCAAAGTAAAGCCGGTTTCTTCTTCCGGAGCATTACTGATTGGACGATTATGAGATTGACGTGATGGTCGTGATGGTCGTTTGTTTGACTTCTTTGGCTTGTCTTCTCCTTCTGGAGCATCAGTCAAAGCTTTAATTGATAATGCCAAACGCTTTCTGTCAGTATCAACGTCAAGAACCTTGACCTTGATCTTCTCGCCGACCTTCAACACATCGGCAGGAGTGTCAATGTGTTCATGAGCGATTTGAGAAATATGAACTAATCCCTCAACACCTGGGAACACTTCAACAAAGGCACCAAAGTCAACAAGGCGCTTAACTGTACCTTCAAGGACACTACCAACAGGTGCTTTTTCTTCGATTCCGTCCCAAGGTTCTGGAAGAGTTTGTTTGATAGAAAGTGAGATTCGGTTACGATCGAAGTCAACTGACAATACCTTAACTTTAACCGTTTGGCCAACTTTAAGGACATCAGAAGGCTTATCAACACGTTCATAAGCGATTTGAGAAACATGAACCAATCCGTCCATGCCGCCAAGGTCAACGAACGCACCAAAGCTGGTAAGACGAGCAACGGTTCCTTCAACAATGTCGCCTTCATGAAGGGTTTGCATTAACTTTTCACGTTCTTCTGCCTTGGCAGCTTGAACGATAGCCTTATGAGATAAGATAAGGCGGTTTTCAATTGGATCAATTTCAATAATCTTTAATTCAAGATCCTGACCCTTAAATTGATTCAAATCATCAACATAGTGGTCTGAAATCATTGATGCAGGAACGAATCCACGGACACCGGCATCGACAACCAAGCCGCCTTTAACAGCTTGACTGACTTTAGCAGTGATGGTTTCACCGTTCTTTGACTTTTCAGCCAATTCATCCCAAACTTTACGAGTTTCGAGACGCTTTGATGAAAGCAGGAAGCTTCCGCCTTCTTTGTCGCTTCCGATACGGGAAGTAACAACCAGCTTGAGCTTGTCGCCCTGCTTAATATCATCAACACTTTGGTCTGATGAAAGTTCACGTGGTGGAACAACACCTTCAACACCTGAACCTTCAATACCAACAATCAATTGTTGGTTGTCATCTTTGGCTAAAACTTCACCAGTAACGACATCGCCAACTTTTACTTCATTAACGCTGTTTAAAGCGTTTAATAAATCATTCTTATCATTATTTGCATTTTCACTCATCAAACAATTCCTCCTTGAAACAACTCTAATCATAATTTTATCTTAAATTGACCAATATTACCAGTCAATTGACTAATTAGTTGCTATTTCAATGTTTTATTTATCACATTTGCGATTTTTTCGACCACTTGATCAATCGAAAGTGACGTCGTATCAATCTCTACAGCGTCAGCTGCTTTTGTAAGCGGTGAAATTTTTCTATGAGAATCTTTATAATCTCTGGCTTCAATTTCCATTTGAAGTTCATCAAGCGGCGTATTGATTCCTTTTTGAATATTTTCTTTGTATCGACGTTGAGCACGTTCTTCAACACTTGCGATCAAAAAGATTTTAACTTCGGCATCCGGCAGGACAGATGTTCCAATATCCCGACCATCCATCACAATGCCACCGTCCTTGGCAATTTCCTGCTGTTGAGCACTCAATTGTTTACGAACTTCGCCAATCGCAGCAACCGCTGAAACTGAATTGGTCACGTCTTCTTGACGAATGGCTTCCGTAATTTCCTTGCCGTCGATGAAAACCTTTTGGCCATCATCGCTGGGTTCAAAAGTCATTTTGGAAGATTTAACAATCTTTGCAATCCCGGCAAGGTCATCAAACGAGACCCCGGTTCGAATTGCCTTTAAAGTAATTGCCCGGTACATTGCACCGGTGTCACAATACACGTAGTGAAATTGTTTGGCAACCAGCTTGGCAACTGTACTCTTGCCAGCGGACGCCGGCCCATCAATTGCTACTTGTAATCCATTTTTTCGCATTCTAACATTCCTTACCTGACATTATTTTTAATGGAACATGATTCCAGTGCCTATTTTACTCTCAATCGCTGTCCTGGGTAAAGCTTGGAACTGGAAGTTAAGCCATTCATCTGCATCAGTTGGGCAGTGGTCAAACCGTTATTGTAAGCAACTCGAAACATCCCCTGGCCCGCCTTAACGGTGGCATACTTATGACTGGAAGACGATTGAGTCTGACTGCTTGCAGAGGTGGCCGTTTGTCCTGACTGCTGTGATTGACTGGTTGAACTTGTCTGGGTACGTTGAGACGTGCTCGTCGTACTGGACTTTGCTGCCGGTTGCGTCTGGGCAGCCTTCTTTGGCTGGGCAGTTGCCTTATGGGCACTGCTCTTTACAGCCGGCTTGGTTTTTGCAGACTTTGTTTGGGCTTTATTCGCTGAAGATGATTTTTTTTTTGCGTTATTTTGCCGAACGACTCTTACGGATGAAGATGCGGCACTCTTTGAATCATTTCCCATGGCACTCTGACGAACCAAACCGTAAACTAACGCGACAACCGCAACAATAATAATCAATGCTGCTAAAATTCCTGTGATCAAATGGTGACTTTGGCTCTGCTTTCTCAGCTTTACTCGAGAAAGATTGCCATTTTCATCACGATCCTCTGAAAATGTTTGGTTCCAAGGCTGGTCTTCCCCAGTCTTTTTATGTTCATCATTCGAATTCATATGAACCCCCCTCTTAATCAGGATATAGACAAACTTATTTTATCATTAAATTCAATAAAGGGACCTTAATTTTTTAATAAAAACAGCTTGTCAATCACTTCCTGCCAACTTTTTGGTTTACTTTTGGCAGATTTGAGTGACTGATTAAGATATTTTTCGTTAAACGACTGCCAGTTGTTCCAAAAATCAATATCATGGTCACAGCAGAATTCCTTGTTCTTTAGAGTTGCGGAAACCCGCTCGTTAAAATACTTCAGCAGGTCATCCCGGCGACAGCCGTCTTGGTAGACGTATTGCACCATGGCACCCAATTCAGTTATCCGCCGCTGTCGTGAATGTTCAAAAATCCCCATCGTCTGATCCAAAGAATAGCCGTTATCATGATAATATTTGACGACTCTAAACTGATCGTCATTCGTTAATGCTTTGGGATGTTGAAATAAGTATTTTAGGATGTTTCTCTCCGGAATCGTGTTGGCAATCAAATTCATTTGAAGATACCGATCATTGGGTTCGTATAAGAGAACCGCCAAACTCGGTTTTTGGTCCCGGCCGCATCTGCCAATCTCTTGGACGTAGCTTTGGATATTGGCCGGTAAATGGTAGTGAATGACAAACCGGATGTCATCCTTATCGATTCCCATACCAAAAGCACTGGTGGCACAGACAATGTCAAGATTGCCATCCATAAACTGCTGCTGGATATGAAAACGCGTCTGGTTGTCCATCCCCCCGTGATAAGCCATCACCTGACGACCGGTCTTGACGGCCAAATTCACCGCAGCTTCCTCAGCTTTGCTTTTACTGGAAAAATAGATAATTCCCGGTCCGTGCAGTTTGGACACCAAATCAATCAGCTCCCGGTCTTTTTCCTGCTGATTTGCCAAAACCTTGGCACTCAGAAAAATGTTGGGCCGGTTTACCGGCAAAACAACCTGCTGGACGTCAGCAGAGTCAAAATTCATGTGGTTGATAATATCTGCTTTAACGACGTCAGTGGCAGTTGCGGTCATCATCAAAGTAAGTGGCCGTCCAAGATTTTGCCTGACCTTGCCCAAATTAAGGTAATCCGGTCGAAAATCCGGGCCCCATTCTGAAATGCAATGGGCTTCATCAACCACAAACAAGCCGATTTTCAAACTCTTAATCTTTTGAAAGACCTGTTCATTCGCCAACATCTCCGGGGAAACATAGATGAATTGATATTGATTTAAGCGACTTAAAATAATAGCCTTTTCTTGAAAATCCAGTGCAGACGTCAATGCCACCACCCGTTTTGAACCCAGGTACTGCAGGCGGCTCACTTGATCAAACATCAGTGAGATCAATGGTGAAACAATGACCACCCGCTGATGGGTAACCGCCCCATACATTTGATAAAGCAGAGTCTTACCGCCACCGGTTGGTAAAATTGCCAAAGTATTTTGATTGGCAAATAAATGTCGTAAGATCTCTTCTTGTCCCGGACGAAAGGAGGTAAAGCCAAAATCTCTTTTTAAAATGTCATGCAAATTAATTTTCATCAGCTAATTTACTCCTGTATATCTGAAAAAGCCGAAATTCAAAGAACGCCAAATGAGGAAACACTTTGGAAGCATCTGCAAAAGACCATTCACCAACGTCTTCCGGTGAGTTGTCCGCCAACCGTTTCCAGAGATCGGGGGCAATCAAAGATTGATAAGGAAAAGCGTTGATTGGTGACATGATGGCCATTTCCAGTAAATGTTCGTACACGGTTGTTAATTTGATACCCCTTTGTTGGGCAATTGTTTTAAAGTCTCCGCTTCCCTGTTTGACAAATAGGTCAAAGGTTTCTTCGGCGCTCTTGGCAACCACCGGCTTATCCAGTCCGAATGTCAACTGCAACAACGGATTATCTTTAGGCAGCTTCAACAACTCCTGCAGCAGCATCCCATACAGCTGGAGCCATTGCAGCTGGACAATCGTCGCATGGGTATGTTCAGCGGCAGCCACCTGTTCTCCGGTCAAGCCCGAAAAATCATGACCGACCAAACTTTGAGTAAATGCATCAGCTAATTGGTTATCGCCCAGTCCACTCAAAAAGTCGTTTAACAGATCATGGAACTGTTGAGGCAACTGATGACGCTTATTTTGGATAAACCAGCGTTTTAACAATTGATCTTCAAAATAGTTGATCGATTGCGGATAGTATTTGTTGTTGGAATAACTATATTCGGACACAATTTGAACGGCGAAAGTAAACCGATGCATAAACTTCGCAACATCGTATCGGGATCCCACCGCCAAATTCTTTAATGGCAATAGCTGGCTTTGAAAATCCAGTTGTTTTTTGACGCCTTTGGAAGTGAGTCGAAAGCGGAAATCATCATCGGTTTCAACTAGGCCATCGTTCTTCAATTGTTTTAAAGCAGCGCTGTCCTCTTCAAAGCTGACGCCGTGCAGTGAATCAACAAAGTCCAACATGCCATATTGTAATGCCCAATACAGATTGGAGACCGTCCGTCGCCCACGAAGCGTGTTTTTAATGGCTTTGACTCGTCGAAACTGCGTGGGACTGCCAAATATTAACAAAAGAATGCTTAATTCCATGGATGGCCTCCGAAATAAAAAGCCAGTTCAAACTGTCAGTTTGTCCTAGCTTTTAAGATTACTCACTATTTAATTATATACGAATTGCTTTGAATATATACCTTAATTTATCGGAGCTTGAGCCGCGGCAGGAAACTCTGCTTAATTAAGATAAAGATTCCACCTACTACAACGCCCTTAATGAAGTTAAATGGCACAACCCCGGATAAGATAACCGTTGCCAGTGGGAATCCAAGCTTCATGCCCATCAGCTTCATATAAGGTGGAATGACACCCAGCCAATTGGTCAATGACATCACAATTGTCAGCAAAATTGCCATCAAAAGAACGATCAACGCAGCTTTCTTCCAACCATGGGTGAATGAGAAGAACCGGTCACCCAAGTAATAGGCCCAGATGAGCACCAGGGATGAAATCAATGATGATCCCACGCCGATGAAGTTAATGACATCCGCTCCGGTTGTGACCCAGTAAAGCAAGGCCTTGAGACCAGCGATTGTCATGCCGCCAACGGGTCCGAACAGAACCGTTCCCAACAAAATTGGCATATCGGCCAAATCCAATCTCATATATGGCACGATCGGAATAATTGGAAGTGAAAGAAACATGAGGACATAAGACAGCCCCGCTAAAACCGACATCTCTACCAAACGAGTTGTTGCCAACTGTGTATGCTTACCACTATTTTCCATTGAAAAAACCTCTCCTCCAATGGTCAATCTTCAAAATAATGCCCTGACAAAAAGAATTTGTCAGGGCATTACAAAAAGCGTGTAAAATTTAATCTTCTACATACCAGACTTTACTGTCGGCACTGGAATTTCACCAGCTCAGCACGATCTCTCGTGTGTCGCGGACTATCACCGCCGGTCGGGAATCACACCCTGCCCTGAAGATAAACCAATTTATTTAATTCAAATATATCAGAATTAAACCAGATGTCAACGATTTGTCTTGTCGGTCATTTCTTTCAACTCTTCAACTTCATGTGGCTTAAGTGGTCGATAGTCGCCTGGCTGTAATCCTTTAAGGGTTAAGAAGCCATAAGTTTCCCGACTTAATTTTTCAACCGGATGGCCGATTTTTTCAAACATATTTTTGACTTGGTGATTGCGGCCTTCATGAATTGTCAATTGAACAATTGAAGAATCCTTGTTGGTCCGAATCAGCTTAGTCTTGGCTTTGGCAGTCTTTCGATGCTCGATGACCACACCGGTTCTTAAGTGTTTCAAATCATCGTTTGTGACGATACCTTTAACCTTGGCAACATAAGTCTTCTCAACCTCATACTTGGGATGGGTCAACCGATTATCCAAATCACCATCGTTGGTCAATAGCAGCAAACCAGAAGTATCGTAATCCAAACGGCCAACCGGATAAATTCTTTCCGGAACCTCGTCCAAGATGTCGACAACTGTCTTTCGGTGCTTATCATCAGTAACCGCCGTGATCACACCGCGGGGCTTATACAACAGATAATAAACGGGGGCTTCTTTAGAAATTGGCACCTCATCGACTTTCACTTCGTCATTTGGGGTGACCTTGGTACCAAGTTCTTTAACAACTTCACCGTTGACCTTTACATGCCCGGTTGAAATTAAAACTTCAGCCTTTCGTCGAGATGCAACCCCGGCATGGGCAATGACTTTTTGCAAACGTTCTTCGTTCATAAATTTACCTCTTAATTTTCTTTATCAATTTCCTTGTTGAAACGTGTCAATAATGAATCGCTGGTGTCGTCATCCAAGACTTCGTCCTTCGGCAACGGCGGCAGATCTTTTAATGATTTCAAGCCAAAATAGTCTAATCCAAAATTGGTAATCCCATACTGCTTAGGATTTCCAACCTCTTCTTTGACACCCGTGACTTCGATCAAATCCTGGTTAACCAAGCGGTGAAGAATAGCCGAACTGTTAACACCACGGATCTGATCAATTTCAATTCGGGTAATCGGCTGATTATACATAATAATCGAAATTGTTTCCAGTGCGGCTTCGGATAAAACTCGTGGTTTGGCATCGTTCACGTAGTCGCCCACAAGTTCGGACAATTGCTCTTTGGTGCCCAATCGGTAGACATTATCACTTACAAATACTTTGAGGCCACTGTCTTCGTCATTTGTATACTTCTCAATGATTTTTTCCAGCAGCTGTCGACATGCGGCAACCGTCAAAGCCGTCCGTTGAGAAATTTGTCGCAGTGTGATGCCCTGATCACCGGATGCGTACAAGAGCGCCTCAATTTTTGCTAAATTACTGATCAACGTATCCCGGCCCCTTTCGAATTGTGATTTCTGATTGAACATTTGGCTGATCCAATCGAACTTCGTTGTATTTAGCCATTTCCAAAATTGCCAGAAAATCAGTCACAATTTCTTCAGTCTGGGATGAATGGCTGACCAACTTGTCAAAGGAAAGTTGCTCATGGTGTTGATTGAGCAGCTGTCGAATGCGTTGACTTTGACCCTGAATCGTAAACTGCCACTCATGAATAACCGTGGACATGGGTTGATTGTATTTAAAGTGCTTTAAGGCATCCACATAACTGGCCATGATGTCGCCACTATTAAATGGTGAAGGCTGGATCAGCTCTTCTTTGGTTGGCGGGACGGTCAATTCTGAACGGGTAAAGCTTTCCCGGCGGGTCATCTCACGCTTCTTGATGTCGGCTGCAACCATCTTGTACCGCTTGTAATTAAGCAGTTGAGAAACCAGTTCCTCTCGTGGATCGGCTTGTTCCTCGTCAGACTGGTCATCAGAAATCGTTGGCAGCAACATTTTTGATTTGATTACCATTAGTTTGGCAGCCATGACAAAATACTCACCGACAATTTCAAGGTTCAACTGTTGAGCATCATAAATATACTGCATATACTGCTCAGTAATTTTCGAAATCTGAATATCATAGATATCCATCTTCGACTCTTGAATCAAGTGCAGGAGAACTTCCAGCGGCCCATCGAAATCATTTAAATGTAGTTCAAGCTGCTTTGATTCAGGCATGATTGGTTGTGTTCTCCCATTTTTCCCAAGGTTCTCGATTATCAAATCCAACCACAATTTTATATTTGGGGTAAAGATCCTGTAGATCATCAAAAATGCGGTTGTAGTTGCCCTGACTGATGCTCTGGGGCGTTAAGACGAGTTGGTGAACCAACAGTTGGTCGCCTTGAAGTTCGATTCCGACCAAGCCGGACCAATTATTGGAAGGATCGCGCCATAAATAAATCAGCCGGTTGTCCTTGTTGGCGTACCAGTTCATTTCCTGGGCAACCAAATCCATATTTTGAAGTTCGGAAACCAATGAGAACAGGCCCATTGTGACTTTTTCATAATCTTTTCGGTATTGATATAACATTTATCTAGCCTCACTAATTATGCTCTAGGATGAAACTTATTATAGACTTCCGTCAAATGCTTATGGGAAACGTGGGTGTAAATCTGGGTAGTGGAAATATCCGAGTGCCCCAATAATTCCTGCACGATTCTCAAATCGGCACCGTTTTCCAGCAAATGCGTTGCAAACGAATGCCGCAAAGTATGCGGGGTTACATGGCGTTTAATGCCCGCCTGCTTGACATATTTCTTAATCATTTGCCAGATTGCCTGACGGGTTAAACGGCGTCCATGGGCGTTCAAAAACACATACTCGGTGTTGGACTTACCGCTTAACAATTGAACCCGGGTCGTTTTCAGATAATGATTCAACCAATTAATGGCAACGTCACTAATCGGAATAATCCGTTCTTTATCGCCTTTCCCAATGGTTTGTAACAGATTCATTGGTAGGTGAAGATCCCCAAGCTTTAAATTCACCAATTCGCTGACCCGCAAACCGGTCGCATATAAGGTTTCTAAAATTGCCCGGTCACGAATTCCCAACTTCTTGTGAACATCCGGCATGGACAACAATTTGTTGACCTCGGCAACCGTCAACACATCAGGAAGCGTTTGAGCTTTTTTGGGTGAATCAACTTTGAGCATCGGATCGTCTTTAATGACGTGAAACTGCACCAAATACTGAAAGAATCGGCGCAAAGTCGATACTTCCCGAATAATCGTGTTTCGAGCTTTATTCTGCTTTTGAAGACTCTCCAAAAAATTGAGAATAACAAACTGGTCAACCTTGGTGATTGTTCCTGCATGTTTGTCAAAAAAAGCACCGGCTTCTTCCAAATCCTGCCGATAACTTTTAATCGTATTTTCTGAAAGTCCACGTTCAACTCTCAAATAATGAAGGTAGTCCTCAATTTGTTCATGCATCTAAAAACCTACTTTTTTAACGAAATATGGCCATCTTCTTGAACAATCAAGTGCTCTTTTAACAGATGTCCCAATGCCCGTTTAAAAGCACCCTTGCTAATTCCAAAGTACTCCTTAATGGAATCAGGCGTACTTTTATCACTGAAATCAAGCTGCTTTTCATCGGTATGTTCGATAGCTGCCAAAATCATTTGAGCATCTTCACCGATTTCTTGATAGGCCCGTGGCTTTGTGGAAATGTTAACACTGCCGTCACGCAACATGCCAATAACTCGAGCATCAACTTCCTGACCCAATCGTGGCTCCATCAGGCGCTCATCTGGGTGTAAAAACGCCAAGTTGTAATCTTCGGTCAATAAACGGGTACCGGAAATCTTCAACCGATAAGCTCTGGCTTTCAAATTTTTATTTTGCAAATCGTCTTTAGCTGGTTTTGCAATTGCAGCGAAAATTTCTTCATCGGCCAAATGTCCCCAAATCCGGTTCTTTTTATCAACTGTTAAATCAATCAATAATTTATCACCATCTTGAGGCCATAATGAACGAACAGTTGGGAGCTCATCAATTGAAACCACAACATCTTTGTTGGGAAGCCCGATGTCGACAAAAACACCCAAGCCAAATTTTTCCTTCACAACTGTCGCAAATCCATAATGATCCCGTCTAATATCGGGAATATTTCTGGTAATCTGCATTTTATGCTGTTCATTTTCATAAGTGAAACCGGTAAAAGTAGCACCAATTTTCAACGGCTTCTTAACTTCAGTTTTATCGAGGAGAAAAGTTTCTCCTTCAATTTGAACATAATAATCTTTATCATTTTCATCGATAACCTTACCGGTTACCACTTGTGCAAGTATATTATTCATGCTTATCTCCGATCTAAACCCATCTTGCTCTTATTTTACACGTTTTCAGACTAAATTTCGACCGCAGGACAATAATAACAAACAGGTCCGGACGGATTAACCGCCCGGACCTGTCATTATTAGTCGTGATCACTCACGAATTAAATTTAGATTGATGATGAAGCACCATGGTAAATGATACCACGATGTGAATCAACAGTGATTAATTCACCGTCAGAAATCTTAGTAGTAGCATCGTTAGCACCAACAACAACTGGAATACCCATTGAGATACCCACAACAGCTGCGTGTGAAGTCAAACCACCGTTTTCAACAACAACGGCGCTAGCCTTTTCGATAGCTGGAAGATATTCTTTGTCAGTTGACTTAGTTACAAGGATGCTGCCTTCAGTAACTTTGCTCTTGGCATCTGCAGCGTTCTTAGCAACAACAGCTTTACCAATAACAGTCTTGTCACCAACACCTTGACCTTGAACAAGCTTTGAACCGATCAATTGAACTCTCATCAAGTTAGTAGTACCACTTTCACCAACTGGAACACCGGCAGTAACGATAATTAAATCGCCTTCCTTAGCTAAACCAGTTTCGAGAGCCTTCTTTGAAGCTAATTCAAAGATGTCATCAGTGTTCTTAACTTCGTCAACCAAGATTGGGTGAACACCCCAGTTAACCATCAAACCACGACGAGTACGTTCGTCAAATGTGATGGCAAGGATGTCAGCATCTGGATGATACTTGGAAATCATTTTTGCGGTGTAGCCTGAACGGGTAGCTGCAACGATGCAGTGGATGCCTAATTCTTTAGCAACACGGGCAACTGAATCACCAATTGATTCAGTAACATCACTTGAGTCGAATTTTGGACGTGGAGTACCAAATTCGCTAAATGCGTTTTCAGCCTTAACATCGATTCGAGCCATAGTTTGTACTGATTGAACAGGATAGTCACCATTAGCACTTTCACCAGACAGCATTGTTGCATCAGTACCATCAAAGACGGCATTGGCAACATCAGAAGCTTCGGCACGAGTAGGACGTGGGTTTTCCTGCATTGAATCAAGCATTTGAGTAGCGGTGATAACTGGCTTGCCAAGTTGGTTACATTTCTTGATCAAAGTCTTTTGTACCAACGGAACGTTTTCAGCTGGAATTTCAACACCCATGTCACCACGAGCAACCATCAAACCATCTGAAACCTTGATGATGTCATCAAAGTTGTTGATTCCTTCTTGTGATTCGATCTTAGGGAAGATTTGAACATGTTCCATATGCTTTTCTTCAAGCAATTGACGAATGTCCAAAACATCTTGAGCCTTACGAACGAATGATGCAGAAATGAAATCAATGTCGTGATCCAAACCGAAACGAATATCATCTGAATCTTTTTTAGTGATACCAGGTAAGTTGATTGAAACACCAGGTGCGTTAACACCTTTACGTGATCCAAGAACACTATCGTTTTGAACAGTGACAACTAATTCTTTGTTAGAAGCATCTTTCTTAGTTACAACAGTGTCCAACAAACCATCATCAAAAAGAACGTGACCGCCTTCATGAACATCGTCAAAGAGTCCTGGGTAAGTAACAGCAATCTTATCTTTAGTACCCTCAAGGCTTGCGTCCATTGAAATGCGGAATACATCGCCAGTGTGGAATTCGATCTTGCCGTCCTTTTGGACAGTGGTACGAATTTCAGCACCCTTAGTATCAAGCATAATTCCAACAGTCTTACCAGTCTTCTTTTCAGCTTCGTGAACCTTGTTCATACGATCAAGATGTTCAGGGTGGTCACCATGTGAAAAGTTAAATCGGAAAACATTAGCCCCAGCCTCAATTAACTTAGTAATTGTTTCGACATCAGTACTTGCTGGTCCTAATGTACTTACGATCTTAGTTTTCTTCATAAGTAAAATCTCTCCTTCGGTTTTTGGGCACTCAACACACTATTAAAAGTATCGTAAAACACTTTAAATGACGCATCGGTATCCTTTTAGATTTCAACCGTATTTTATCACTTTTTACGCGGGTTGTCGCCCACATTTTGGGTGTAAATGAACAAATTAACAAAACCCCACAAGGCAAAAAGTTAGGTGCACCGCAAATGTAAGCCTTTACCTAATTAACTTTGTTCACTAAAAGATAAACTAAAAATTACTTATAAACCACATTATTTCGCCCAAAAATTGTGATTAAACGGTCTTTAAGCGTATCACTTTGATTCAGCCATAAATCCGGATCCAGCTGCCAGGATTTTTTAGTTTCCATTTCAAATACAATCACTGGTACCTGGCCGTGAAATTCGTGACTTAAATCATCAAGTTTGTGAAACATTGCGTTTTTATCATGGTTACCGTCAATTCTCAGGTACCATTTTCGGGTTTCAGATGTCCGCTTGAGATTTTGTAGGGCATTGGCAGCCGGCTCCATCTCATTGGCAACCATTTGAATCGTATTATTTTTCTCAACGTTGCCCTTCACGAGGATAACCAAATCCTTGTGAAGCCAGGACTGGGTTTTGGCAAACAAATTAGGGAAGACGGTGATTGAGGTCTCCCCCACTTGATCATTTCCGTCTAAAAATGCCATCTGTTTACCGGTTTTAGTCCTGATAATCTTCACCTTGGTGACGTAAAGAATCAGGTAAACATTTTTCATCCCTTCTGCCATCGTATTGGTTGTTTGGGCCTTAAGGCGTTTAGCCAGGGGCACAAACCGTTCCGTTGGATGACCGGATAAATAGGCACCAAGATATTCGTTTTCTTTTTCCAGCCGATCCATCAACGGCATTTCCGGCATTCGCGGCATCTTGGGTTCCAGTGCCTTAAACAAACTCATCGAATTACCACTCAACTCAACGGAACTGATAAATTCCGGTGCGGCCGCAATTAATTCAGAACGGTTAAACGGAAAGACATCCAGCGCGCCGGAATAAATTAACGCGTTAATGAGTTCAACTTTTCGATATTTATCTGCCAGCCGACTTAAAAAGTCGGGAAATGATTTGAAGGGCCCGTTTTTCTTTCTTTCGGCAAGCAGGTCAATGACCATATCATGGCGAACACCCTTAATCGAATCAAGGCCAAAAATAATTTCGCCATTTTGAAAGGTAAAGTCCGCTTCACTTTGATTGATATTTGAGCCAACCACTTTGACCCCCATGGACTTGGCGTCCAATAAATACTCTTTGACCTTAACTGAATTATTATTAACAGAATTGAGCAGGGCAACGTGAAATTCGCCGGGATAATATACTTTCAAAAAGGCCAGTTCGTAAGCCATCTTGGTATATGCAACGGCATGGGATTTGTTAAAACCATAATTGGCGAATCGTTCGATATAGTCAAAAACTTTGTTGGCAACCTGCTCGGAATGGCCGCGCTTTTTGGAACCGTCCATAAACAGAACTTTCATCTGCTCCATGACGCCAAGCTTCTTCTTACTCATCGCCCGCCGTAAAATATCGGCTTGTCCAAGTGAAAAGCCGGCCATCTTTGAGGCTACCAGCATCACCTGCTCTTGATAAACGATGACGCCATAAGTCGGCTTAAGAATTTCCACCAAACTATCGTCGGGATACGTCAATGCTTCATTGTGATTTTTGCGTTTAACCACTTCATCGATATTTTGCATTGGACCGGGACGATACAGGGCATTTACAAGGGCCACATCTTCAAATCTTTCCGGATGCAGTCGGCGTAAAACGCTTCGAATCCCGTTTGATTCAAACTGGAAAATACCAGTTGTGTTCCCTTCCGCAAACAGCTGAATGGTTTTCTCATCATCCAAGGGCACAGCTGAGATATCCAAATCTTTACCTGTCGTCAGTTTCACTTGATGCAGGGCATCCGCAAGAATCGACAGGTTTCGTAATCCAAGAAAATCCATTTTCAACAAACCGACTGATTCAACATAGTCCTTGGAATACTGGGTCATCAGCAGGCCTTCATTACCATTTTGCAGTGGAACCAAGTCAACCAGTGGATTATCACTCAACACCAGTCCAGCAGCGTGAGTTGAATAATGTCTCGGTAGACCTTCCAAGCTTCGAGCAGTTTCGTACAGCGCTTGATTCAAAGGACCATCGGCAACCAAATTTTTCAATCGCTGAGAATTATCGTAGGCATCCTGCAGCGTCACGTGAAATGCACTGGGAATCGCTTTACTCCATTGATCCTGTTGAGTCGTGTTCAAGCCAAATACCCGGCCGACATCCCGAATTGATTGCTTGGCGGCCAAAGTTCCAAATGTGATAATCTGGGCCACCCGCTTATGACCATATTTTTGGTGGACATACTGGATCACTTCATCACGTTTATCATCCGGAATATCCAAATCAATATCCGGCATTTGAACCCGTTCCGGATTCAAGAAACGTTCAAACAATAAATTATATTTAATCGGATCAACGTCAGTAATCGTTAAAACGTAGGCAACCAGCGATCCGGCAGCCGATCCCCGTCCAGGACCAGTAATGATATTGGTCTGGTGGGCGAAATTGATAACGTCCCACACAATTAGGAAATAATTGTCAAAGCCCATTGAGTGAATAACCGACAGCTCCCGATCCAGACGATGCTTATAAGGCGTTGAATCCTTAATTTTATTCTTGGTTAAGCGATCAGCCAACCCCTTTTCACAAAGTTGACGAAGATAGGTACCCGAATCAATCCCGTTTGGCGTATCAAATTGAGGCAGCTTGGGCTGTTGTTTTTTAATTTCAACGTTACATGCAGCGACAATGTTATCAACTTGGGTAATCGAATCAGTTAAATGAATTTGGCGGTACTCGGCTTCTACCTGATCTGCCGGTCGCAGCCAATATGGACCCACTTGTTTGCTTAATTCCGCAACGTTGGCAATCTTTGTTCCCGCGGCAATGTTTTTCAAGACCTGCATTGGAAAATAATCGGTCGCATCGATGTAGTCGACTGGTGAATCGGCTACTAAAGGGACCTGCTCATCGGCCGCCAGCTTGCCAAGCATGTCGATCAGACTGTCAGAGGAATGGTAATCAACCCCAATTTTTAAAGCACCTTTGTCAATGCCCAGGGATTTGAGTTGCTCAATCAGTGCTGCTGCATCATCGGAACGGCCCTGCAGTAAAAGGGCGTTCATTTCGGCAAGCGGCGGTAAAATCACAACCAGATTGTTTAAATATTTTTTCAACTGGGAAACAGCCAGCTCCGGAAGCGTCATTTTCAACGTTGATAACTTCACAAGATTGGCATACCCCTGCTGATTTTTGGCCAGCATCACTAAATTATAATGATGATCGCTTAAAATCAGTCCGGGCAGCTGTAAGGTCAATCCAATCAACGGCTTAATACCCGCATTCGAACAAGCATCGTAGAATTCAACAGCGCCGTACATAACGTTGAGGTCCGTCAACGCCAGGGCCTTGTATCCTCGATCCTTTGCCTCGGAAATTAGTTCCGAAATTCGAATTGGGCTTTGCAGTAAACTATAGGAACTGATGACTTGTAATGGAACGTAACTCACAGTATTGCCCTTCTTTCTCTATATGAAATTATACCAAATTAATCGACGCCGCATTAGCAATTCAAAATTAAATAATTGATGATTTTTCACAAAATATATGCTAAAATGCTATTGATTGTGAGGTGGCGTTAAACATGAAACTTATTGCTTCAAATATCGTAGCTGTATTATGGGCTTATATCTTCGGAGAAATCATCGGTTACATAGGTTCCGCCCTTGAAGTCCGCGCATGGGATCCTTCCCAAGTCGGAATTGCTGCCGCTATCACCGCATTTATTGCCGTGAACGGTATTTATCTGATCAGCAAGGATTCAGCATCATCAAGTAAATCAAAAGATTAGTGTTTTTATGAAATGTTAAAAGGCTATGGCAAATACTTGTCATAGCCTTTTTATTATCTTCAAATATTACTTACTGATGAATTTCAAAAAACTTGAGCAGCCGATCGAAAACGACCTGGCGTTTGGTTTCCTGAAGGACTTCGTGTTTCATGTGAGGTTCACGGATACTGATGACCTTTTGATAGCCAATTTTCTTCAGTGTTCCAACCGTGTCAGCCAACCCTTTTTCACCACCACTAAATTTATCTTCGGCACCTACCAAGCTCATAATCGGTAAATGCGGGTTGGTACAGTGAAAATGGCGGGTCTGCTTAAGCTCAAAGTCGCCTTCCCATAAAGTCACCAAGCTTTTAACGGGATATTCATCCATCATTAAGGGATCTTGACTAACTTGGCGGATGTTTTCCCGATCGTAACTGAGCCACGAATGGTCACCGGGAGCCAATCCAGATAGTTTCGAAAGAAATGTCCATTTGGCAGTCTCAGGGTAAATCTTCAAAAAAGCTTTGCCGATCAATAAGCCAAGTGGCACGACCGGAATGTAATTTGCTGTTCCGGTGAGGGCCACCGCGTTAATCTCATTATCGTGTTTTTGAAGATATAAGCGCGCCAAAATTGACCCGAAAGAATGGCCAAATAAGCTGACCTGTAAACGGGGATATTTTTCCTTAATAAAGTTGGTTATCCGGACCTGATCGGCGATCAATTGGGGGATGCTGCGCATTATTCCCCATGGATCATCCTTTGAAATTGACGCACCATGACCGCGATTATCTGAGACCACCGCGATATAGCCGTGGTCACTCAAAAATTGGGCAAATTCATAGTACCTTTCCTTGTGTTCCAAGGCGCCATGAATCATTTGAACGATACCCTTGGGACGGGTTGTCGGAAAAACGGCCACTGCCAAGTGAGTTCGATTGTTTGTGGGAATCATGTAATTGTTTGGCACACCCATTCCTCCTAAATCATAATGACCGAGCTAAATTTGGGTGTCTGGCGACAACTGCTCGGGGGTGAACGTTAATTTATCACCGTCAAGATTGATGTGAACTTCGCTGTGCGGCTTAATCTCGTCGGCAACAATCATCCTGGCAAGTGGGGTTTCGACAACATTGGTGACATATCGTTGAAGCGGTCGTGCCCCATATTGAGGTTCATAACCATTGTTGGCAATCCAACGTTTGGCTTCATCGGAAATTGAGAGCTTGATGTCTTGAGCCTTTGTCCGTTGTGACAACTCGTTAATCAACTTCTGAACGATCTTTTCAATATCTGCTTTTGTGAGTGGTGTAAAGGTAATCACATCATCAATCCGGTTCAGAAATTCCGGCTTGAATGACGCCTTCAACAACTCATTGACCTTTTTCTTGGCATCATCGGAAATCACGCCGTTTTCATCGGTACCATCCAGTAAAATGTCTGATCCCAAGTTAGATGTCATAATTAAAATCGTATTTTTAAAGTCAATTGTCCGACCCTGACTATCCGTCAAACGACCATCGTCAAGAACTTGTAGCAAAATGTTGAAGACGTCCGGATGAGCCTTTTCAATTTCATCAAAAAGCACGATTGTATATGGATTACGCCGGACAGCTTCAGTCAGTTGGCCGCCTTCCTCATAGCCGACATAACCGGGAGCAGCTCCAACCAAACGAGAAACAGATTCTTTTTCCATATACTCAGACATATCAATTCGAACCATGTGGTTTTCAGAATCAAACAAGTCTTCTGCCAATGCCTTGGCTAATTCGGTTTTTCCGACTCCAGTAGGTCCTAAGAACAGGAATGAACCCAATGGCTTGCTTGGGTCCTGTAAGCCCGCACGCGACCGAATAACGGCATCTGAGACGGCAGTAACCGCTGCATCCTGACCAATCACTCGTTTATGCAAATTGTCGGCCAAATGAAGCAACTTCTTACGTTCTCCCTCAACCAACTTGGTGACCGGAATACCGGTTTCACGGCTGACAACCGCCGCAATCTCGTTGGCGGTAACTGATTCACTGACCAGCCAATCCGAATGCTGATCATTATCTTCCAGCTTCTTCAAATCGGCTTCCAGTTGTGGAATTGTTCCATGTTGAAGAACGGCTGCCTTATTCAAGTCATAGGCATTTTCAGCCTGCTTTAAATCATTCTTTGCTTGATCAAGTTGCTTCTTTTTATCAGAAATCTTTTTAATGGCTTCTTTTTCTTGAGACCATCTGGCATTTAGCTTGTTAACCTTTTCTTTGATATCGGCAAGGTCTTTGACAACTTCTTTCAAGCGTTTCTTGGAAGCTTCATCAGTCTCCTGCTTTAAAGCAGCTTCTTCGACTTCCAACCGCATCATTTGGCGCTTGGACTGATCAAGTTCGGTTGGACTAGAGTTCATTTCAACCCGGATTTCAGCCGAAGCCTCATCAACCAGGTCAATTGCTTTGTCAGGCAAATACCGATCAGTGATGTACCGGTCGGACAGTTTTGCGGCCGCTACCAACGCGTTGTCATGGATTCGAACACCATGGTGAATTTCCAAACTTTCGGACAAGCCACGCAAAATCGTGACCGTATCTTCAACGGATGGTTCGTGCACCATTACCCGCTGAAATCTTCGTTCCAGTGCCTTATCTTTTTCCATGTATTTCCGATATTCATCAATCGTGGTGGCACCAATCAAATGGAGTTCGCCACGGGCAAGCATCGGCTTTAAAATGTTGCCGGCATCCATGCTGCCTTCTGCTTTTCCGGCACCAACAATATTGTGAATTTCATCGATGAACATGATGATTTGACCCTCGGCCTTTTTAACTTCTTTCAAAACGGCCTGAAGACGTTCTTCAAATTCACCACGATATTTCGCGCCGGCAATGAGTGACCCCATGTCTAATTGAAAAATGGTTTTGTTTTTCAGGTTTTCGGGAACGTCGTTGGACGCAATCCGCATCGCCAATCCCTCAACGACAGCAGTCTTACCAACTCCGGGAGCCCCGATTAAGACCGGATTGTTCTTCGTTTTTCGCGATAGAATTCTGATAACATCCAGAATTTCTTCGTCTCGGCCAATGATTGGCCCTAATTTATTATCACGGGCAGCTTGAACCAAATCGGTTCCGTATTTTTCAAGTGATTGGTAACTGTCCTCTTGATTCTTGGTCGTGACTTTTTGGCCGCCACGGATTTTTTCAACCACGTTGCGGACCTTCTGCTCAGTGATTCCCTGGCCAGCCAGATAATCGGCAAACTTATCGCCGTGCAGCTGCATAACCGCAATCGTTAATGTATCAACCGCAATATAGGTATCGCCAAATTCATTTTTAATCTGTTCGGCATTTTGAAGGAGTTGATACAGGTTGGATGACAGAGATTCACCATATTTGATATTACTGCCTTCAACCGTGGCAATCTCGTCGATTTCAGAGTCCAGCTCCGAATTGACGTCGTCCAGATTCTGCCCCAACTGGGAATAGATTTCCCTTGCCAGTTCACCAGGCTGAACTAAAAACTTAAATAGATGGGCAACCGTAATGTTTTGCTGCTTACGGGTGGCGGCAATTTGTTGAGCCTGTGAAATGGCTTGGGTAACTGCTTCAGTTAAATTATCAGGATTCATTAAATTATCACCTTAATTAATGTATTTTTAAAAATTGATTTTAATAAAAAGGTTCGAAACAAAAATAAATTTTTCATTCCAAACCATCTAAAGCTATACTATCAAATTTTGAATGCCCTGAACAATAATTTGACCTTTTTTGACCTATTACTTTTCAGCGTATAATTTTGCAATTTCCAGAACAACATCGACCGCTTTTTCCATCGTCTCTTCTGAAACATATTCAAAGCGTCCATGCATGTTCTCACCACCG
Source organism: Lentilactobacillus kefiri (assembly GCF_009739535.1). Classification (GTDB taxonomy): domain Bacteria; phylum Bacillota; class Bacilli; order Lactobacillales; family Lactobacillaceae; genus Lentilactobacillus; species Lentilactobacillus kefiri. Next base: position 2,000,255 of record NZ_CP029971.1, on the reverse strand, counting down.
GCAAAGATGTTTGGGGTTGGCAATCCCATGTAAGAAATCTTCGAACCGTCAGTTCCACCTCGAACTGGGAAGACATGTGGCTTAGCATCCACATTTTCCATGGCTTGTTCGGCAATCTTAACGGGAGTTGGATCCTTTTTGATAATTTCGCCCATGTTGTAATACTGATCCTTGATGGTGACTTTAACCCGATCTTCACCAAAATCACTATTCATTTGGTTAGCAATTCCCTTAAATAATCGTTTTCGAGCTTCAAATCGATCTCTGTCGTGGTCACGAATAATATATCCCATGTCGGTGTGATCAACCGTTCCTTGAAAGTCGTAGAGATGGAAGAATCCTTCCCGGTCTTGCGTCTTCTCAGGACGATCGAAATCAGGCAGCTGAGCATGGAAATCCATTCCAACTTGGATGGCATTAACCATAATGCCTTTGGCTTCTGCAGGATGAACATCGGTTCCTTTGATGGATACCTTGGCGTCGGCAGCATTGAACGTTTCATAGTTCAAGTCGCCAAGTGGCCCACCATCAACGGTATATGCCACATCGGCCCCAAAGTCTTTAACGTCAAAGTGATCGGCACCGGTTCCAATTTCCTCGTCGGGTCCAAAGGCAACTTTAATGTCACCGTGTTTGATGTCTGGGTGCTCCTGAAGATATTTAACCGCTGAAATGATTTCGGATACTCCAGCTTTGTCGTCAGCACCTAAAAGGGTTGAACCATCGGTCGTAATCAGAGTTTGACCGGCATATTTTTTGAGGCTTGGAAATACCTTTGGGTCCAAAGTGTATTCACCGTTGTCATCCAGCTTGATAACGGAATGGCCGTCATAGTTTTCAACAATCTTCGGTTGAATGTTTTCAGAATTAAAGTCAGCCGTATCAATGTGGGAAATAAATCCGACTGCTGGAACTTTTTTATCTGTATTGGCAGGTAAAGTGGCAAAAACATAGGCACTTTGCTTATTGGTATGCACATTTTCCAATCCCATATCACTCAGCAAGTCCTTGAGGCTGTTCAAAAATTTAGTCTCTCTGTCTGAAGATGGAATTGTCGTAGAATTGGCATCAGAACGGGTATTGACCTTAACAAATTTCAAAAAATTGGGAATTAATTCAGAATACTTAGCCATAGTGATTATCTCCTTATTTTTTACATAAATGTGAATGGATCTGTATTGATGGTGGATTGGTAGACATCCAGATTCCAACCGTTTTCCTCGGACCACTGTTTGAACAATGCTGCCAACTTGGGAATACAGATACTTTCAATATGGTGACCGGGATCGATAACTGGAAAATCAGCGGCCAACATATCATGACCGGTATGATAATACACATCCCCGGTCACGTAAGCATCGGCACCCTTTTGTTGCGCCAAGTGGAAGAACTTGCCCCCGTCGCCGCCTAAAATGGCAATCCGTTTCAACGGCTTGTTCAAGTCATTGGCAATCACTCTCAGTCCGGAAACGTGGAAAACCTGTTTGCAATACAAAGCAAATTCTTTCACCGACATCTGATGATCCAGATCGCCGATTCGGCCCATGGTGAAGTGATGCTTTTTATCTTCAAGCCGAATCAGGTTATACAGTGGATGGTCCAGTGGATGAACATCGATCAGTGTCTTCAATACGTGATGCAAATTCTTTTCCGGCACTTCAAATTCCAGTCTGGAATCTTCAATTTCATTTGGTTCACCGGCTGCTCCCATGGTCGGATCCGCACCCGCTTTGGGAACATAATAAACGGTGCCGTCAATTGCGTACGTATAGCCACTATACTGATCAGCGCTGGCTTGCGCACCCGCATCAACTAATGACATGCGGACGGCAGTTGCATATACTTTTGGGACTTGAACGGTCAAACGAAAAACCGATTCGTCATAAGCCGGCACCATGCCGGATAAATTGTTAAGCCTTAACGTTTCGGCCAACCAATCGTTCATCCCGCCATCGGCAGAATCTAAATTGGTGTGAGCCGCATAAACCGTGATATGATGCGCAATGATGTTGGCATACATGGCGTTTTGCGGATTGTCCAAATCCAAGTTTCTTGCCGGATGGAACATGACCGGATGATGGGCAAAGATAAAATCAACGCCGTTTTCAATCGCTTCATCAACGACTTCCGGTCGAACATCCAAAGTCGTCATAACCTTGTGAACTTCGCTGTTCAATGACCCAATTTGTAACCCGACTGGATCTTTTTCCATTGCAAGCTTTTTCGGTGCAAACTGTTCAAAACGGTCAACTAATTCTTTAACTTTCAACCTGTATCACCTCATTAATTGTATCGATTTCTTTTTGAATGGATTGAATTTTTGTAGTATCTTCGTGAACGGCTTGATGCATATTTTCAATCACCCGTTTTAACAATTCAATTTCTTCCTGCCACTTTTCAACAAATACCGGTGACTTTTCTTTCATCAAAAAAGGGCCGAACTTTAGCTCCAAATCCGTATAGTGAACCGGCTGGGGTGCTTTTTTTGCCGTAATAATTTCATAAATATGCCCATCTTCTTCAAGAATTTGTTCAGCAAAGATTCGGTAGCCGTTGGTCATCAGCCAATGTCTAACAACTGGTTCGCCAACGTTGGGTTGAAGAATCAATTTTTCCTGGCCTGAAAGCTTCTCTTTGCCGGCTTCAAGGATGTGGGTAATTAAGTTACCACCCATTCCGGCAATGGTAATTGCATTGACATTGTCGCCGGGTTCGATGGCCGCTAATCCATCCGCAAGTCTGGGATGCAAAACATCCAGAAGACGATCTTTTTTGATTTCTGATATGGCGTTTGAAAGCGGACCTTTAGCAATTTCACCAACAACACCGTATTCGATGGTGTGGTTCTTAGCCAGATGAATCGGCAAATAGGCGTGGTCTGAACCGATATCAGCCAACCGACTGCCTGGTTCAACGTGATCACTAACGGTCTGCAAACGTTTCGATAAATGAGTGCTATTCATAATAAGCTCCTAAGTTTGTGTATAAATTCATTATAAATTATTCAAATGAAAAATAACAGATTTGACATTTAGTTTTGAAGAATCCCAAAAACAAGCCGTAAAAAAGAGGCTGGAACAATGAATGCTCCAACCTCTTTTGAGTGAACCTTTTTTATTAATCCAAGAAATCTTTAAGCTGCTTACTACGTGAAGGATGACGCAATTTTCTCAAAGCCTTGGCTTCGATTTGACGAATCCGTTCACGGGTAACACCGAAGACTTTACCAACTTCTTCAAGGGTTCGGGTGCGACCATCATCAAGACCGAATCGTAAACGCAAAACGTTTTCCTCACGGTCAGTCAACGTATCCAAGACACTTTCAAGCTGCTCTTTCAGTAATTCATAGGCAGCATGATCAGCTGGTGACGTTGCATCCTGATCTTCAATAAAGTCCCCAAGATGTGAGTCGTCCTCTTCACCAATTGGTGTTTCAAGCGAAACAGGTTCTTGAGCAATTTTAAGAATCTCACGAACCTTTTCAGTTGGCATATCCATTTCAGCACCAATTTCTTCAGGAAGCGGCTCACGGCCTAAATCTTGAAGCAATTGACGTTGAATCCGAATCAACTTATTGATCGTTTCAACCATGTGAACAGGGATTCGGATGGTCCGAGCCTGGTCAGCAATGGCACGGGTGATGGCCTGTCGGATCCACCATGTGGCATAAGTTGAAAACTTAAAGCCTTTCCGGTAATCAAACTTTTCAACGGCCTTCATCAAGCCCATATTTCCTTCTTGAATCAAGTCCAAGAACTGCATCCCACGACCAACATAACGCTTGGCGATGGAAACAACCAGTCGTAAGTTGGCTTCGGCAAGTTCCTGCTTGGCTTCTTCATCACCGGCTTCAATTCGCTTGGCCAATGAAATTTCCTGATCGGCACTCAGCAATGAAACCCGACCAATTTCCTTCAAATACATCCGGACTGGGTCGTTAATCTTAACACCGGTTGGAGCAGAAACATCGGAAAGTTCCTTCTTGGTAACCTTCTTGGCAGCACCAATTGCTCGTGGATCCGGATCACCTTTTTCATCAACAACACTGATTCCAGAATCTTCAATGCTTTCCAACAAGTTTTCCATATCTTTGTCAGTCAGAGAATATGGCTTTTGAATCTTCTCTGCCAATTCATCATAGGTGATATGACCGATTGGCTTATTTTTCTTGACAATTGCGTTAAATTCTTTTTTGTAAGGCTTGTCTGCTTTCTTGGCAGCTTTGGTCGTTTTGGCCTTGCTTGACTTGGCTCTGGTAGATTTTGCCTTGGCTGCAGTTGTTTTTTTGGCTGTGGTCTTCTTGGCCGTAGTCTTTTTAGCCGTCGTCTTTTTAGCTGCAGTTGTCTTCTTAGCTGTCGTGGTCTTTGCTTCTGTTACCTTATCTGTTTTTTTGTTAGCCATCAAAAAGCCTCCTGGAATTATACTTGTTGCTTCATTCTCTTCTGTTGTTCAAGCTTGACAATCTCGATTGTTAACGCGCGCTGTTTGTCAACATCGCCGATCTTGGTTGCCTGCTTAAGTTCCGCACGCTTTTTCTTTAATTTTTCTTCTACGGGCGCTCGATGCATTAAAATGTTTAAATAACTGTCAATTTCAGCATCGGTTGGATTATCAGGAAGTTCGAGCATGTCGATATCAACTAATAGACTTTGCAGGGAATCTTCTGAAATCAGATTACTGAAAGTGGCCACATTATAATCATCAAATTTAGTGAAATAGCCCTCAGCTAAAAGGTACAACATTTGATACTGTTCATCAACAAATGAGAATCCTGATACATTACTTACCTTTAACCAAATATCATGGTAATGCAGCATCCGGTTCATCAACTGCATTTCGGCTTTCTCAACCAGTGAGTAATGCTTTTGCTGTTTAACCGTCTGAGCCGGCTTGTGATAAGCATGCTGCTGTTCAGATGCCTGAGTGTTCGGCCGGGCAAGGAGTGGTGCCAACTGCTGTTGCAGCAGCGACTTGTCCACGCCAAACTCTTGAGCCAAGCGATTCAAGTAGAGATCCCGTGAAATGCTGGAATCCACACGACTAATCAGTTTTAAAGCTTCAGCAATGTAATTGGTTTGATCAACTTCAGAATCTAAATTGTACTGCTTCTTAAGAAAGCTCAGTTCAAATTCAATTGGTGCCTGAGCATGAATAATCAACTGTTTGAAATCATCAGCACCCTTGTTCCGAATGAACTCATCAGGATCCATCCCACCGGGAATTGAAATAATTTTCATTTCAATCTGACTTTTTTGCTCATTGAAGGCATCAATTGCCCGCTTGATTGCTTTTTGACCTGGTGTATCGCCATCATACGAAATCACAACTTCATGAGTGATCCGTTTGATGTCATAAATCTGTTGTTCGGTTAAGCTGGTTCCCATTGAAGCAATTCCTGATTTGATACCTGCCTGATAGGCAGTGATCACATCCATAAATCCTTCAAATAAAATTGCCGGATCCTTGCTGCGAATGTTCGGTCTGGCAAGATCCAGGTTGAAAAGAACCTTACGTTTGTTAAAAATCTCTGTTTCAGGACTGTTCAAATACTTTGGCATATCCGAATCAGTCGTTAACAAACGGCCTGAAAAGGCAATGGTTTGCCCCGATCCGTTGCGAATTGGGTACATCACCCGATCAACAAATCGGTCTCTCAAGTTACCGTCCTGATCCTCTGAAAATAAACCGGATTTGCGAAGTAACTGAAAGTCCACCTTCCGTTCATCGAAAAATGGTTTCAATAAACGTTGTGCAGGTGCATAACCCAACTGATAAACCGCAATGGTATCATCGGTAACTCCCCGCTTGTGGAGATAGTTAAGGGCTGGTTCTCCCATCTTGGTATTTGTCAAAATATGATTATACAGCTTGACACTTTGCTCATGAAGGTCAATTAACTGTTTTTGCTGAGAATTTTCGGCTGCGGACTGAGAATTGCCGCTCCCACGGAAATACTTGTCATCAACCGAAATATTTTTCATCTCGGCAACTTTTTTAACGGCCTCTGGAAACGAAATGTTTTGAAGCTCCATCAAGAATTTAAAGACATTCCCGCCTCTTCCACAACTGAAACAGTGGAAAATCTGTTTATCTTCAGATACAGAAAAAGATGGGGTCCGCTCCTCGTGAAACGGACAAAGGCCAAATAAATTCTTTCCGGATTGTTTTAACTGAACAAACTGGGAAACAACGTCAACAATGTTAACCTGTGACCTAATTTCTTCAATCACATCTTCTGGGATTTTCACCATACTTCGCCTCCCATCTTTTAAAACAGCGTCAATACCTGTAAAAAGCCGCACCAAAAGTGCGACTTGTTTTACTGGCGATACGTATTTAAATATTATCATAAATGTCAAGTTTGTACAAACATTGACACTTTAAAATTATCCTTTAACAACCAACTTATCAAGATCACCAAGGTACATAATCATGTTGGCAATAATCGTTAATTGACGAAGGTGATTATTCTTCAATTTGTCATCTTTTGCCATAACCATTGTTGCATCGAAGTAATCGTTGATCTTATCTTTCAACTGAGACAACCGATCGAAGTCTTCCTCTGCTGTTTGACTAGTAAAGTCTTTTGAAGCAGTAGAAACAGCTTCATACAAGGCCTTCTCGGAGTCGTTTTCAAACAAGTCGGGGTCAACATTCAGATCATCAGGCTTAAATGAACCCTTCTTGGAAATTCGTTGAACACGGGTAAGTGATTCAATGATGTCTTTGAAGTTGTCATCGTCTTTATGATCTTGCAAAGTCTTGGCACTAGCAATGTTGAACAGGATGTTGGTATGTGATCCTGAAGTAACGGCATCCGCAATATCGTAACGAACACCCAAATCATCCAAGTACTGCTTGATCCGGTCTTTTGTAAATGAGCTGACGGCAGCAACTTGGCTCTTCATATCAAGTTTTGGTGCAACTTTTGACTGTTCTTCCAAATCAATCAGCTTATCAAGGGTGTCATCCAGATCAAAGTTCAAATTCTTATCGGCAACAATTCGAACAACTCCGGTGGCCTGACGACGCAAAGCGTATGGGTCATTTGAACCGCTTGGAATCATCCCTGCAGCAAAGAATGTCAAAATGCTGTCCAATTTATCGGCAATTGCCAAGATTGAACCAACGTTGGTCTTAGGCAACTCACCATTAGCAGAAATTGGCATGTAGTGTTCGGAAATCGCGGTGGCAACGGCTTGGTCTTCACCCTTTAACAAGGCGTATTTGTTTCCCATTACTCCTTGAAGTTCAGCAAATTCGCCAACCATTCCGGTGACCAAATCAAATTTATAGATTGAAGCAGCCCGCTTAAGATCCTTGAGTTCCTGTTCGGAAAGTCCGGCCAGCTTGCCAAGGTAAGCAGACATTACTTGAACCCGCTGCATCTTTTCGTACATCGTTGAAATCTTGTCATGGAAGCTGACTTTTTTAAGTCGTTCAACATCATCGGCAATCGACTTCTTTTGGTCTTCTTGATAGAAGAACATGGCATCATCAAGTCGGGCGGTCAAAACTTTTTCGTTCCCGGCAACCACGTTTTGAATGTCATAGTCGTTTCCGTTTCGAACGGAAATAAAGTGTGGTAATAATTTGCGATCTTGATCAGTGACGTAGAAGAATCGTTGATGATCTCTCATTGAAGTAATCAAAACTTCATCGGGAATTGTCAGGTATTTTTCATCAAAGTTACCGAAGAATGCGGTTGGCCATTCAACCAGGTTGTTAACTTCTTCAAGCAGGTTTGGATCAAGATTGATCTTCCAATTATTGTCGGCAGCAATCTTATTAATTTGCTTGGTAATTAATTCTTTTCGCTTGGCAGCATCGGCAATAACGAACTGTTCGGTTAATTTTTCTTCATACTCATCAGCGTTGGCTAATGCAATATCTTTACCTAAGAAACGATGACCGGAAGTGATTCGGTCGGTATTGACGTCCAAAATCTTGAATGGAATGACTTCATCGTTGAGCAATGCCACAAGCCATTTGATTGGACGAACATACTCAAATGAGTAGGTTCCCCACTTCATCATGGTTGGAAATGTCATTGAAGTAATAACGTCCTTCATACCAGGCAAAATTTCTTTAAGTGACTTTCCGGCAATATGCTTTTCAACGAAGACGTATTCGGTTCCTTTAACATCCTTGAAGGTAATGTCGTCAGGAGTTGCTCCCTGGCCTCGTGAAAATCCGATTGCAGCTTTGGTCCAGTTGCCGTCAGAATCTTTGGCGATCTTCTTGGCTGGTCCCTTAACCGATTTGTCAATGTCCGGCTGCTTGTCGGCCAAACCAGTGATGTACAAAGCCAAACGACGTGGAGTACTGAAAGTTTTAATATCAGCAAATGAAATTCGTTGATCCTTCAAGAAATCACTGGCCCGCTTCTTAAGTTGATTAATACTTGGTGTTACAACGTGGGCAGGAATTTCTTCCAAACCAATTTCCAATAAGAAATTATTAGCCATTATTTCTTCTCCTCCTTATCGTCTTTTAATAGTTCTTGGCGTTTCTTTTTGTCTTTGATTAATGGGAAGCCAAGGCGTTTACGTGCTTCAACAAATTCTTTGGCAACTGAACGGGCCAAGTTACGGATTCTTGAAAGGTATCCTGCTCGTTCGGTAACTGAAACGGCTCCTCTGGCATCCAGTAAGTTAAAGGTGTGACTGCACTTAAGAATGTAATCATATGCCGGGTGAACCAAATCTTGAGCCAACAAACGTTTAGCTTCACGTTCGTAATCATTGAACAGATTCAGCAGCATTTCCTGATCGGAAACTTCGAAACTGTATTTTGAATGTTCATATTCGGGTTCTTTAAAGATATCACCGTATTTAACATCGTCTGACCAGTTAAGATCAAAAACGGAGTTGACGTCTTGAACGTATGATGACAAGCGTTCAAGTCCATAAGTGATTTCAGAAGCAACTGGATTCATCTCAAGACCACCGACGATTTGGAAATAAGTAAACTGGGTGATTTCCATTCCATCCAGCCAAACTTCCCAACCAACACCGGCACAGCCCATTGATGGGTTTTCCCAGTTATCTTCAACGAACCGGATATCATGTTCCAAAGGATTGATACCTAATTCCTTTAAACTATTTAAATATAAATCTTGAACATTTTCGGGAGAAGGCTTCATGATCACTTGGAACTGGTGATGTTGATACAACCGGTTAGGGTTTTCTCCGTATCGACCATCAGCAGGACGGCGTGATGGTTCAACGTACGCAGCGTTCCAAGGTTCTGGCCCGATAGCTCTTAAGAAAGTGTAAGGACTCATGGTTCCGGCACCTTTTTCAGTGTCATAGGCCTGCATTAACATACATCCCTGGGCTGCCCAATACTTTTGCAGGCGCAGTATAATCTCTTGAACTGATAATTTTTCAGTCATAAAAGTTCCTCCTAATTAGTTAAAAACATGAAAAAAGTCCCTATGTTCAACGACTTATAGACTAAGCCACTCAACATAGGGACGATGAAATCGCGGTTCCACCCTACTTCTGGTATTGCTACCAGCACTTAATTGTTCAACTCGAAAAGCGCCATTCGTCCAATAAATTTTAATCAGCTCACACTATCCTGATCTCGTTTTAAAAATCCATTAGACAATTTCTTTTGTCATCGTTGAATTATTCATTTCAAAAATAATCATAGTTGACATTAAAATAATTGTCAACGCTGTTATGCATTACAACTTAAATTTACCAAGCTGATCGATAAAATGCTTGCTCTTTGGGACGACCCCAACGCTTCGCAAATAAATCTGGTCAAGCACTTCCCGCAACGACTTTTTGGTTTGGTCATTGACTTTGATATGGGTCAGCTTTTTAAGATCTACCACAGAAAATAAACGCAGGTAGTAAATCGTCCGGGCATCTAAATGCATCCGGTACGGGTCTTTATTCCAGTGGTTACTGCACAATAACCCACCATAGGCTTCGGAATAATCAAACGGCAGGTCGGTTCGATGGCAAATGACACAGTCGACCCAGTCGGGCGCAACCCCGTATGCATTAAGCAGCTGAACCTCAAAAATGTTGGTAATGATTTGTTCATCAAATCCTTCATCAATGAGATGCAAACCCGTCAATAATTTGTCATACCAACCGGGAATTGCCTCCCCATCCGGATACGCCATATCAATCAGCGACATAATGTAGGTTGCATAAGCATTTTTAGTGATATCTTCACTAATGTTTTGGAAATGTTCCAAATGCTTATCGTTCATGATATAAGAAAGGCCGGAGTCTTTGATGTCACCACCATAAAGGCCGTATGTAAACGGTAAAACTGCCGCCCGCATTTTGAACTTTGGCCGTTTGGCACCCCTTACCAGAAACATCTTTTTGCCGAACTCCTTGGTCAGAAATTTTATCAGCAGGTCGTGTTCCCGATAGGCTTTTGTATATAGCAAAATACCGTTAAAATCCGTTCGCTGACCATTTGACAAAATCACTCACCTCTAATAATTATCTTTACGGTAACCATATGAATTTAACAAGTTGGCTTTATCACGCCAATGAGGCTCAACCTTAACCCAGAGTTCCAAGAAGACCTTGTTGCCCATCATGTTTTCAATATCTTTTCTGGCAAGTGTTCCGATCTTTTTGAGCATCGATCCACCCTTGCCAATGACAATTCCCTTTTGGCCGTCACGTTCAACAATAATTGTTGCCCGAATTCTCAAAAGACTCTTTTCAGTCTTGATACTTTCGACAACCACTGCGGTTGAATGGGGAATTTCCTGACGGGTTAATTCCAATACTTTTTCACGAATTAATTCTGAGATGACGAACCGCTCAGGGTGATCGGTTACCTCATCAGCAGGATAATATTGGGGACCATTTGGCAATTCTTTAATCAAAGTATCAACTAATTCGGGAACGTTGTTGCCTTGAAGTGCCGAAATTGGATAAACATCTTTAAACGGCAGTGCATTCTTATATTGCTCAATGATCGGCATAATATCATCTGGTGAAATTTCATCAATCTTATTAATCAACAGATAGATTGGCTTGTCGACATTCTTGAGCTGGTCAATGATAAAGTTGTCACCGGCACCACGATGTTCTGTGGCGTTAACCATGAATAAGACCGCGTCAACTTCTTTTAAAGCAGACAGCGCAGAATCCATCATGAAATCACCCAGTTTATTTTGTGGTTTATGAATTCCGGGTGTATCGATGAAGACAATTTGGGCATCCTTGGTTGTATAGACACCTTGAATCTTATTTCTGGTTGTTTGTGGTTTGTCACTCATGATCGCAATCTTTTGGCCGATCACTCTATTTAAGAAAGTTGACTTACCAACGTTTGGTCTGCCGACAATGGCAACAAAGCCTGAATGAAAATCTGGATTATCCATTTTTTACCCCTCTTATTTCAATAACGTCATGAATCTGGGAACAAAAATCAACATGCCGATGATAACAGCAAAAAGTGCCGACAGTAGGACACCACCGGCAGCCACATCCTTCGCACGCTTGGCCAAGAAGTCAAAATGATGGCCAACAATCAAGTCAACAACATTTTCAATAACCGTATTTAGGACTTCGGAACCAATGACAGAGAAAAATGCGGCAAACAGCCATAGCCATTCGTTGATACTGATCTTCATAACGATTGCAAATGTTAAGACAACAATTGCGACAATTAAGTCGATCCGGAAATTGCGCTCTTCTAAAAGAAGTCGCTTAATACCGTCAAGCGCATGACCGACTGATTGAAGAAATGATTTGTTCTTATCCAATTGTGGTTTTTGTTTATCTTTTGAGTCCATAAGCATTTAAAATCTCTTTTTGAAGCGGAAACATCACGTCCGCGTCAGCTTTCTTCATATGATCGTAGCCGTTTAGGTGTAAGAATCCGTGAACACAGAGAAATCCCAGTTCGCGTTCAAACGAATGACCGAGGTAATCCGCTTGTTCAGCCACCTTGTCGACAGAAACAAAAATATCGCCAATGTTTTCAGGAATGGCCTCTTTTAAAGACTCATCCATGACAATTGGAAAATCGTCTGCATCGTCACTATCATCTTCGATTGCGAAGCTGATAACATCAGTAGCCCGGTCAACACCCCGGTATTTTTTATTGATTTGATGAATTTCATCGTTATTCACAAGGGTGACCGACATCTCAGTATTGTCAGCCAAATGAATGTAAGATCCGGCAAAATCAAGAACGTCGCGGATCAACTTTTGATCCTTTTCAGGGACCCCTTTTTCAGTTTTATCATATATTTCTAAATCCATTAAGTTATTCCCTCAAGTCTTTTGTAAAGTTAATGGCCACTTTTTTCGTACGCAGTAATAATTTTTGCAACAACTGGGTGACGAACAACATCTTTAGCCGTAAAGGTCACAAACTCAATTTGATCAATGTTCTTTAAAATCTTTTGAGCGGTTACCAATCCACTGGCAGAATGTTTTGGCAAATCAATTTGTGAAATATCACCATTGACAATCATTTTAGATCCAAATCCAAGTCGGGTCAGGAACATCTTCATCTGCATGTTTGTCGTGTTTTGAGCTTCATCCAAAATCACAAACGCATTATCAAGTGTTCGGCCACGCATATAGGCCAATGGGGCAATTTCAATTGTTCCGCGATCCATAAGCCGTTCAGTGTGTTCTGCACCCAAAATTGAATGAAGAGCATCGTAAATTGGTCTCAAATATGGATCAACTTTTTCTTTCAGGTCACCCGGCAAAAAGCCCAGGCTCTCACCTGCTTCAACAGCAGGTCGGGTCAAAACAATCTTGTCGACGGTTCCCTTCTTGAGAGCAGCGATCGCCATGACAACTGCCAAATAAGTCTTACCGGTTCCGGCAGGACCAATTCCAAAAGCAACGTCATGGTGTTTAATTGCCTGAATATACTGTCGCTGTCCAAAGGTCTTTACACGCACAGCCTTGCCTTTTGCATCTTTTATAGGGACTTCATTGTAAAGGTCTTTAAAGTACTCCAGCGTGCCATTTTGAGCCATATTCATCGCACTAATGAAGTCACTGCTGTTAATATTAATTCCCTTTTGAATTAACGAGAGAATATTCTCCAAAATATGCAGCGTAATGCTGACAGGTTCATCCTGACCAGTTACTCTCAGCGAATTGCCAAAGACATTGATGGAGACATCCATTCCCTCTTCGATGATTGTAATGTACTCATCTTGAGCACCGACAATCTGCAATAATTCGTTTGGGTCGGATACAATAAACTCTCTTGTAACTTGTTGAGTATCAGCCAAGTAAGTGAGCTCCTTTTCATTGTCATATTTATTCAGATACTACCACAAAGTTGGCAGTATCCTAACAGAATTCTAGCTTTGTAGCTGTTTCTTAACTAATTTGTTAATAACGCTGCCGTCAGCCTTGCCTTTAACTTTAGGCATAATAGCACCCATTACTTTACCAAAGTCAGCCATTGATTCTGCACCAATTTGTGAAATTGTGTCATTGACAATCTTTTCAACTTCATCTTCTGAGAGTTGTTTTGGCGCATATTCTTCAGCAATCTTCAACTTGGCTTCCTGGTCTTTTACGAGATCCTGGCGGTCGGCTTTTTTAAATTCTTCCAATGATTCTTTTTGCTGCTTAATTTCTTTTGTGATAATGTCATTGATTTGGTCTTCGTTTAAATCATGGTTTCCATCTGCTACTTTGGCGTTCATAATTTGGGCCTTGATTCCGCGAATTACACCAAGTCGGACTTTGTCACGAGCCTTCATGGCATCTTTCATGTCAGAAAGCAATTTATCATATACACTCATCAAAGTAACCTCTTTTCAGTTAATACTTAAATTTTAACATTAAAAAAGATCAGAGACTAATAAACATTAGCTCCGACCTCTATAATCGCTATTGATTAATAACGACGTTTCTTCTTATTGTTACGCTTACGTGCTGCTTCAGACTTTAATTTACGCTTAACACTTGGTTTTTCATAAAACTCTCGTTTACGATATTCCTGTAATGTACCGCTTTTAGAAACTGTACGTTTGAAGCGTCGAAGAGCATCATCAAGAGACTCGTTTTTACGAACGACTGTCTTTGCCATATGAAATTCCCTCCCTCCGAGCTTAAATGTAACTGTTTAATCAACACATTAAGTGTTTTCTAAAACGGTTCGAAGTAAATTATACATATTAATCGATATATCGTCAATGATTTAAGATAAAAATGATACTTCATGTTAATATTTAGTTAGTAAATATAATTTTAGGGGTTATTTATCATGCAAACTCAAAACGTTTTTATTATATCAGATTCAAGCGGTGCAACGGCTCAGACAGTTGCGCAAACCGCCCTGTCACAGTTTCCAGACATTAAAGGCGAGATCCGGCGCTTCCCATTTATCCAAACTGATTCGATTTTAAGGGGAATTTTAAAGATTGCCTTAAATCAGCATGCGATGATTTTCCATACGTTGGTCAATACCGATCTCAGCAAAATGGTTCAAAGCTTCTGCAAGGAAAACGGCCTTTCGGACTTTGACTGTGTTCAATCACCAATGAACATGCTGAGTCAATTGACGGGTCAGCAGCCGGCCCACGTTCCCGGATTAATTCATGATTTAAATCAAAATTATTTCGAGCGAATCTCCGCAATTGAATTTGCCGTCGAAAATGATGACGGTAAAAATCCAAAGGGACTTCAAGAGGCCGACATTGTGTTGCTTGGTGTTTCAAGAACGTCTAAAACGCCATTATCATTATACTTGGCAAATCAAAACCAAAAGGTTGCCAACCTGCCAATCGGCCCTGAATTGCATCTTCCGGACGAAATTCACGATATCGACAAGGATAAGATGTTCGGCTTGTTAAACACACCCGAAAAGCTCAGCAAGATCCGTAAGCAGCGAATGATTTCATACGGCATGAATCCTGATACGCCTTATTCTGATCCAAAGCATATCAAGACTGAATTGGAATACGCAAAAAAGCTGTATCGTAAGATTGGTTGTTTGACAATTAATGTCGCAAACAAGTCAATCGAAGAGACAGCTACCATCATTTTGGAAAGTTTAAATTTGAATACAACAGAATTTGAAGATTAACAAGCAGCCGGTATCAATATGGCTTGCCTGCCTTCATATCTTCAATAATGTCGGGATTAAATTTCTGCTTTTTAAGCATCGCAACTTCATAACCGTGAGGATTCCACTTAATCTTTTTGTTGTCGGGATCCTTCAAAACTGGCGTTTCCATTATTTTGGGAACGCTTTTTAGTTGGTCATGATGAGCAACATAATTGAGGGCGTCAAACCCGATTGTCCCCAAACCAATGATTTGATGACGATCTTTGTGGCTACCCTGCTCATTTTTGGAATCGTTTAAGTGAATGACCTTAAGTCGATCCAGCCCAATGATGTGATCGAACTCGTTTAATACACCGTCAAAATCATTCTTGATATCATAACCGGCATCGCTGGTATGACAAGTATCAAAGGTAACGGCTAATTTGTCATTATTTTGAACCTTATCGATAATCTCAGCCAACTGTTCGAAAGTGACACCAACTTCCGTCCCCTTGCCTGCCATCGTTTCCAAGGCAATTTGGGCATGCTGGTCATCAGAAATGACTTCGTTAAGCCCTTTGGCAATTTGATTAATTGCCTTTTCAGGTCCGGCACCCACATGAGCACCCGGATGCAAAACGATTTCTTTAGCGCCAATTGCTTCAGCACGTTTGATTTCCTGTTGAAGAAATTGAACGCCAAACGTAAAGTTTTGCGGCTTCAAAGTGTTGCCAAGATTAATAATATAGGGCGCGTGAACAACGACTTCTTTTAAGCCGTTGTCGGCCATAAACCGCTTACCCGCATCAGCATTTAATTTTTCAATCGGTTTTCGAACGGTATTTTGAGGAGCTCCCGTGTAAACCATAAAAACATTCTCACCATATGAGGCAGCTTCTTTGGCCGAACCCAGAAACATGTCCTTGCCGTTCATACTGACATGAGAACCAATTAAAAATGTATCATCACTCATTTCGTTTTCCTCCCTGTAAAATCAGTTGACTAACCTTCTCAGAGGCCTGACCGTTTTCCCATGAGCAGAACTTCCTGTTGAATGCCTCAAGATTGGTACTAAAGTCAGTAAAGCTTCCGTGGTCAGTATAATCCTTTAAATCCTGATAAAATTCATCAGTGCTTTGAGCCATCGGTCCGGGGAGATTATCCTGATTATAATCAAAGTAAAATCCTCTCAGTTGATCTCGATAATGAATCAAATCGTAGGGATAGAAAAGCATTGGCCGTTCCAGATTGGCGAAGTCAAACATCACTGAGGAATAATCGGTAATCAATAAGTCGGTAATCAAATACAACTGATTAATATCAACATCGGCAAAAATTCGAACCCGATCTTCATATCCAGAAATATCAATCCTGTCCTTAACCAGGTAATGCGGCCGAATGACCAACATCGTATCCGGAGAAACCCGCTTAAAGAATTCGTTCAAATCAAATGGCAGGTTAAACTTATACTGTCCCTTTTCAGAAAAGCTGTCATCGCGCCAAGTTGGTGCATACATCACAACTTGTTTAGGTTGAAAACCAAACAGCTTTTGCTTAATAGTGGCAATCTTTTCTGGTGTATTTTCAGAATATAGAACATCATTTCGTGGGTAACCAATATCCAAAAAACGGCCAGCGTATTTAAAAGCCGACTTGAAAATGTCATGAGAGTACTGGTTGGGTGCGATTAAATAATCCCAACGAGCAGCTTCATCCACAAATTCCTGATGGTATTCAGCTGTCGTACTACCGGGAATTTCGACGTTGGCAATATCAACACCCAGTTTCTTTAAGGGCGTCCCATGCCAGGTTTGAATAAACGTGGTCTGTGAGTTTTTCTTCCACCACTTTGGCATTCGGGAATTCATCACCCAAAAGTCTGCTCGGGCAATGTATTTTACCCACCCTGGCGTAAAGCGTTTAACAAATTGAATGTCAGGATATAATTCTGATAATTTTCGATACTCACTCGGCTTTACGCTGAAATAGCAGCGATTGCGAGCACCAGGATCATCCGACAGCAGTTGTTTGTATATAGCAAGTGGGTTGTCACTGACATCCTTGCCGTTAAAACTTTCAAACAAAACGGTCTCTTTTTTAACCGGCATACAAATAAACCCATCGTTCATCACGATGAGTATTATGCGGGCTATAAGTTTAATAAAATTGATCATTGAACGTTTCAAAAACTCACCCTCAAAGCTAGATTAAATCAACAAATCTTGATCTGAATTTATAGTGCAAATGAGAACCAACCAATAAGAAGAACAGGATCATTCCCCAAAAGACAAGGGTCAAAGTTGGCTTTTGCCAGAACCATGCGGTCCCAAGCATCCCATCACGGAATCCTGAAACAACATAGAAGAATGGGTTTAACTGCAAGATATGAACGAATGGTGCCGGAAAGGCATCAGTCTGGAAGTTAAACAATACCCCGGACATATAAAACAGCATCCGCATCAACGATTGGAGCAGGATTCGATAATCCCGAACCAAAACAGAGATTGTCGAATTGAAGATTCCAAACGCAATCAGCCAAGCGATCATGCAAATGAAGTAGTAGATCCATTGAATCCAGTAAATCGATGGTGTCACTCCGTAGAGAAAACCAATGACGATTGAGAAGACCAGCATTGTCCAAAAAGCACTTAAGTTACTGACAATCTTAATGGTTGGCAGCACACTAACGGGAAATTTCATCTTGGAAACCATCCCGACACGTTGGTAGATACTCTTGGAAGCATCAAGAGTCGCACGGTTCATAAAGAACCAAGGCGTGATCCCGATAACCATCCAAACCAGGTAATCAATCCCGTGGGTGGAGTTTCCGTGCTTTAATCCAATACCAAACACCAGCCAATAAATTCCGATTTGAATCAATGGGTATAAATATTCCCAAATTAATCCGAGATAATGACTTTGGTATTCAGCTTTATCTTCGTATTTTGAAATTCGAAAAATAATTCCAATATTTAGAAATTGTTCTTTTATTAAAGTACTGACTTCTTTCAATGTAAGGCACTCCTTAATTAGACTCTAAGAATTTGACGTAACGATCAATGACTCGTGCAGTCGCATGGCCATCATTATACGTATTCCAGTGTTGATTAAACTTTTCAAAGTTAACAGCTTTTGATTCGGCAATTTGTTTTCTGAGCTGCTCGACCTTATAAACCGGCTCTACCGGTAGCCAGTCGAGAAAATCATCTTGAATTCCCGGATCCTTCTTGTAACTGTCAATATCAAACATAAAGAAAATCATCGATTTGGCATTCGGCAATAAGCTGAAGTCAAATGCAACGGAAGAATAATCAGTTACAAGCGTGTCGGCAACTGCCAGTAAATCACTGGTTTCAAGTTCATGATAAAACTTGATTTTGGGATTGCCAATCCGTCTCATTGACACTTCGCGGTCTCTCAACACAGGATGCAATTTGATTACAACCACAGCATTCGGATCCGCAACCAAGGCACTGCCAAGCCCCTTGGGCAGCTTAAAGTCCTGATGGGCACGATAAGTTGGCGCATACAGGATAACCCGGCGATTCTTTAATTCGGGAGCAGAACGATAAATTCTTTCCCGAGCTTTCTGTTGCCAATCCTGACTCAAATATTGATCAGATCGTGGATAACCCAGCAACTGAATTTTGTCGAAGTCTTCGTGATAACTGTTAACAAACACTTGGCCCATCGCTTTGGAGGCAACAATATACTCATCAAAGTGGTCATAGACCTTTTGAAATCGTTTCTTATCAGAAGAGCTCCGCTGTTCAGTCGTTGGATCTTGCCAGCCGAACTTCTTAATCGCACCATCAGCGTGCCAAATTTGAACGATCTTTGTCGATGGCAGTTTGATCAAACCACCTAAAAAAGCATAATAGTTGTCACAAATAATCAGCTTGGCCGACATCAGCAATGACACGTCGCTCAAGACAAATTTTAACCCATCGCTAAATGATCGTGTATTAATGCCAAAAGCTGCCAAATCAGTAGCAGCCGCTTCTGTATTGGAGCGGTATAACACATATAATTTATATTTATGTGGCAGTTTCTGCGCCAGTTGCTTAATAAAATCAACATTATCGCTGAAACTCATCACATAAACAATTTTATTTTTAGACCGCCAAACATTCATCATTGAAAATAGCTTGATCAGCCATAAATAGACAACTTTCAAAATTTTCACCGTATTTCAGTAATTTGTGATCACACACAAAAAATATTATAACATAATCCTTCTGGAGAACTAATTTCTTAGGAAATCTTTAGAAACATCAGCTAAGGCTTCGGCTCATAAAATCGGCCAAGAATTTTGACCGAATCCGATATGCTTGCGAATGCATTCGGATCAGATTCCAGCAGTGCCTCTTCAAGTTCCCCCATTTCATAACGTGAAATGACGGTAAACAAAATGGTCTTTGCATCATGGCGATAAGCCCCTTCGGCGTTATGAACAATTGTGATTCCCCGTCGCAAATGATTTTGAACACTATCAATCACTGTGTTGGGCCGATTTGTAATAATCATCACCTGCATTCGCTGTTGCCGAGTATATGTCATATCCATGACCCGGGCGTTGACAATCAAACTCAAGACTGAATAAAACGCATAAGGCCAGCCATACATAATCCCCGCCGAAAGAATAATCAACGAATTAAAGGCAATATTAATGGTTCCGATGGAATTTCCGGTTCGATGCCGGATAACAATCCCTAAAATATCAAGGCCACCGGTTGAAATACCATTTCTCAATGCCAAGCCAGTTCCAAAACCATTAACGGCCCCACCAAAGATCGCACAAATAATTGGATCATGCGTCAGTGGAATCGGCTTTAACAACTGAATCATAAAACTGGAAAGAAAAACCGTGACAATGGTGAAAATGGTGAATTCATGGCCGATTGCGCGCCATGACAACAAAAATAATGGCAAATTAAGCAGAAAGAGTGCAAGTCCAGTTGAAATTGTAAACGGGAATGCCCGGGTGGAAATGGTATTCAGCAACTGGGCAAATCCAGTGACACCGGACGAATAGATATGTCCAGGTGTCCAGAAAAAATTAACCGCGATAGAAACTAAAATTGCATAGAAAAATGAAGTTGAAATTTTGGTTACGTAGGTATGCCTACGCATTAATTTGGAAACATCATCCATAAAATAAAACCCCTTCGAATACGATTTGAAGTCCATGCTTAATGATAAACGTAAATGACAAAAATAACATTAAAAATCCTGTAATCAATGAATAGATTACAGGATTTTAAGAAATTAATTTAGTTTAAAAACTGTTGTCTACTTTTTGTCATCAGGCTTGGCAACAAACAAACCAAGATCTTCAAGCTGTTTAGTAGCAACAGGTTGTGGTGCACTGGTCAATGGTTCAACAGCCTTCGAGTTCTTAGGGAAGGCAATCACGTCACGAATGTTTTCAGTGTTGGCAAGCAAACGGACGAAACGATCCAAACCAATTGCCAGACCACCATGAGGTGGAAAACCATAATCCAAGGCATTCAGGAAGTAACCAAACTGAGCTTCGGCGCTCTCTTTGGTAAAGCCAAGTGCTTCGAACATCTTTTCTTGAAGGGCTCTGGTATGGATACGAATTGATCCACCACCAAGTTCAAGACCATTCAAAATAATGTCATAACTTTGAGCGTATGCCTTATGTGGATCTTCACCCTCGTTCATCAAGTAGTGAACATCGTTTTCATTAGGCATGGTGAATGGATGGTGAGCAGCAACGTAACGCTTTAAATCAACATCCCATTCAAACAATGGCCAGTTGACAATCCATAAGAAAGCAAACTTGGATTCGTCAATCATGTCCTGTTCCTTGGCAATTTCAACACGGAGATATGCCAATGTGTTGGCAACAACCCGGCTGTTATCAGCAGCGAACAATAACAAGTCACCAGGCTTTGCTTCGGCCTTTGCTAAAATCTTTTCACGCAAGTCAGGATCCTTGAAGAATTTGGCAATTGGACCGTTAAAGCCGTCATCAGTGACCTTAAACCATGCCAAACCTTTAGCGCCAAATCGTTCAACGTATTCGGCAAACTTGTCGAGATCTTTACGTGAATACTTTTCAGCACCACCAGGGACGGCAATTGCCTTAACTTGGCCGCCATCTTTAACGGCACCAGAGAAGACTTTGAAATCAACATCTTTCATAATATCTGAAAGATCCTTGAGTTCCATTCCAAATCGGACGTCGGGCTGATCGGTACCAAAGCGGGCCATTGATTCATCCCAATCCATTCGCTTGAATGGCAGCTTAACATCGATTCCCATTGCATCTTTCATAACTTTGGCAATGAAGCCTTCAGTAACATCTTCAATTTCTTCCTGATCGGCAAATGACATTTCCATATCAATTTGGGTAAATTCAGGTTGACGATCACCACGTAAATCCTCATCACGATAACAACGGGCGATTTGGTAATATTTATCAAATCCGGCACCCATCAGCAATTGTTTAAATTGTTGTGGTGATTGTGGCAATGCGTAGAATGAACCAGGATATACACGTGAAGGAACCAGGTAATCACGGGCACCTTCAGGAGTTGACTTGGTCAAAGTTGGGGTTTCAATGTCAATGAAACCATTTTTATCAAAGAAGCTGTGGATTGATTGAATAATCCGGTTTCTCAGCAAAATGTTTTTTTGCATTTCGGGACGACGAAGATCCAGGTAACGATATTTCAGCTTCAAATCTTCTGAAACGTTAATGCCGTCTTGAATATAAAATGGCGGTGTTTTGGCAGTTGCCAAAATTTTGGCTGAGGTAATATCAACTTCGATCTTACCGGTCTTCATCTTCGGGTTAATTTCTTTAGGATCACGGGCAACAACCTTACCCTTGGCTTCAACAACGAATTCGCTACGAAGCTTATCGGCAACAGCCAATGCATCCTGGCCAAATTCCTCACTAAATACCAACTGAACGATTCCTTCACGGTCTCGCAGTTCGATAAAAATCAAGCCTCCAAGATCTCGACGCTTTTGGACCCAACCTTTTAACACGACTTCCTTGCCGATGAGCTTTTCATCAACAAGGCCAGCATAAGTGGTTCTCTTCATGTCTAATCAATCTCCTCATCATCTGTAAAATATTTGGCAATGATATCATCAAAGTCCTTGAAAATTGAAGCAAGTGAAACGGTAACTTCTTTACCTGTACGCATCTGTTTAACATTGGCTGTCTTATTCTCCAACTCACTCTCACCAACGGTAATTGTGTATTGAGCGTTCAACTTATTAGCCGTCTTAAACTGCGCTTTGGGTTTCCGATCAAGATAATCCCGATCAACAGCAAAGCCGTCGGCACGCAATGCCTGAACAATTTGAAGGGTCAAGACGCTGGTTTGTTCACCAATTCCAACAACATAAGCATCCAGTTGATCAAGGACTGGGAACTTAACGCCCTGGGCCTCCATCAATACCATCAAACGCTCCATGCCAAGGCCAAAACCAATTCCGGGCATTTCAGGTCCGCCAAGCTGCTCAACCAAGCCATTGTAACGGCCGCCGGCACAGATAGTTGTGTATCCGTCGCCAAGGGCCTTTGAATCCACCATAATTTCAAAGATTGTGTGGTTGTAGTAATCCAGTCCCCGAACCATATCCGGATCGATGACGTAAGGAATATTCAAAGCTTTGAGTAAGCTCTTAACACGATCAAAATGTTTTTGGGATTTTTCGTCAAGATAATCCAAAATTGAAGGTGCATCTTTAACGATTTCCTTATCGCGTTTATCTTTACTATCAAGCACTCGGAGTGGATTCTTGTGAAGCCGAACTTTTGAATCATCACTCAACTCATCAAAGTGTGGATCAAGATAATCGATTAAAGCTTGACGATAAGCATCCCGGGATTCTTGATCCCCAAGGGTGTTGATTTCAAGCCGCAGGTTGGATAAACCAAATTGCTGCAGCAAATCCATCCCCATAGCGATGACTTCAACATCTAATTCGGGTTCGTCACTTCCAAAAGCTTCGACACCGATTTGATGAAATTCACGCTGACGGCCTGATTGTGGTCGTTCATATCGGAACATCGAACCCATGTAAAAGACTTTAACTGGACGTGGATGTTCCGGACCATACAATTTGTTTTCAACGAAGGCTCGAACAACCCCTGCAGTCCCTTCAGGACGAAGGCTCATGTGTCGGTCACCTTTATCTTTAAAATCATACATTTCTTTTGTTACAACGTCGGAAGTATCACCAGACGTTCTGGAAAAGACATCAAAGTTTTCAAACATTGGTGTCCGAATCTCTTGATAACGATAATCGTTAAACAGCATCCGGGCAGTCTCTTCGACGTAATTCCACTTTTGAGCTTCGCCTGGTAAAATATCAGCCGTTCCTTTTGGTCGTTGATATCTCATAATTGTTTCCTCCCACTTTTATTTCCGAAAAAAAAGACCCCTGTCCGAAGACAAGGGTGCAATGCGCACGGTACCACCTTAATTATTTCTCAAGGATAACGCTCGCACGAATAGCATTTCGCTATTAACCATTATTAGCAAAAAGTGTCACTTCGAAATAATTGACGCACTCTTTCACCAAATGAATGCTCTCTGGAAGCCAACCATAACGATAGTTCTTTTTATCGGTTGAATGTTTAACTGTCTTTAAGATTAGCGTAACCTCACTGAAATGTCAAGAGAACATCGACATGATTTCTAATCCCACTAGCCTCTTTTAGCGTTTTCAACTATAATATTATTATTTGAGTGAGGGAATAGACTTTGAAAAGAATTTGGGAAAATAAAAGCTGGATCGTGGCAACCCTGGCAATCATCATCACTTTTGTGATATTGATTCTTTCGTTGGAAGCCAATTCAGTGACCGTAAAGGTTAATCAATTAAATATTCGAAGCGGCCCTTCCGTGACCTACTCCGTTAGGGCAAAAGTTAAGCAGGGCCAACGCCTTCAGGTCATCAGTAAAAAGAGCAACTGGATTAAAGTGATCTACAAACACAAGACAACCGGCTGGGTCGCAGCTTGGTTGGTTCAAAACAGCAACGTGCAAAACGTCACCCGCCTGTCGGAGGCGACAATCGTACTGGATCCCGGCCACGGCGGTTCAGATACCGGTGCCCTTTCGATGTCCGGCCAGCCCGAAAAAAAGTTTACTTTACAGGTTGCCAAACGTGTTGAACGAAAACTTCAGGCAAGGGGCGCCCGGGTTGTGATGACGCGGAGTTCCGATAAAACAGTGCCGTTAGCTGCCCGACCGGAAGTCGCCAACTCGGCGTCAGCCAACATCTTTGTCAGTTTTCATTTTGATTCGTCGGATGAAAATAACGTTGCCTCCGGATACACCTGCTACTTCTATCACGATGGTGATTCAAAACAGTTGGCTGAATCGGTTAACAAAAAGATGACCAACTTACCAGTACCGTCTCGGGGAACTGAATTTGGCAATTTCCTGGTAATCAGAGACAATTCAGTTCCGGCCATTCTGATTGAAGGCGGTTACATCAACACCAGTAAAGACTTCAAGCAAATTAAAAGTCCAGCCTATCAAAAAAAGCTTGCAACCGATGTTGTCAACGGAATTGCAAACTATTTTAAAAATCACAATTAAATTATTTATTGGTCAGCCAAGGAACCAGTTCGTTAATCTCGGTTACCCGAATTTCAGGGTTCCCGGAATCAACAATGGTTCCATCCGGATCAAACAAACACGAAGCGATATTTGCATTGTGTCCCGCAGCGACATCAAGCTTGCGGTCACCAATCATAATCGCTTTTTTTCTATCAACATTGTTGGTTTTAATCAACCAATTAATTGAATCAGGCTGGGGCTTTCGCGGAAAGTTTTGATCAGAAGTGACAAAATCACTAAAGTAATCCAGTAAATCAAACTTCTTGAGCATGGTTTTAGCCTGATCGTCACGATGGGTGAGTAAAAAGTTCCGACCGTCCATCGAGGTTGCTAAATCAAGGACTTCTTTAGCCCCCGGAAATGGTAAGGCCGTTTCAATCATTTTTGTCTGATACGTTTTGTTAAGCTTACGGAGCTTTTTTTCGTCAATCCCATAAAAGGCCGAAAACTTTCTGATCGCTGTTCCAACGTCATGTTGACGCATTGTGACATAGATTTGATTCTGGTCAATTTCCACATCATCAACCCCTAAATCACGCAATGCCTGCATAAATGCTTCCACCATCTTTGGATACGTATCAAAAAGCGTTCCATCAAAATCCCAAAATAATTGATTAATCATTGTGCACTCCTTAAAAAAGCCGAATCTTCACGATTCGACTTTTATTTTTATCTAAATCATTTGTTATCTGTGTCAAAAAGAATGGTAACCGGACCATCATTTTGAATATTGACCAGCATGTCGGCACCAAATACACCGGTTTGAACATCCAGTCCAGTCTGTCGCAAACTTTCATTCAACTGCTCATAAACTTTGTCTGCGTGTTCCGGCTCACCGGCTTTGGTAAAACTTGGCCGATTGCCCTTCTTGGTATCTGCATACAAAGTGAACTGGGAGATGGATAAGATTGCGCCGTTAACGGCATTAATATCCAAATTCAATTTGCCATTATCGTCTTCAAAGACCCTTAACTTACTGATTTTATGGGTTAAATAGGCAACTTCTTCGTCACCATCGCTATCACTTACCCCAACCAGCAAAACGAATCCTTTGCCAATTTTGCCATGAACCTGACCATCGATACTGACGGATGCTTCTTTCACTCTTTGTAATACGACTCTCATCCAGCTAAACTCCTATCTGAATTTTCGTTCAACCAAATAAACATCGTGAACGTTTTTAATAGCACCAATTACCCGTTCCAACTGTTCAAGGTTGCGGACGCCAACGACCAGTGAAATTGTGGCCATCTTATTGTTATCAACCTGACCGTTAACAGATGACACCGTCTTGGTAGCTGAATTAACAGCGGTCAAAACGTTGGTCAATAATCCCGATCGATTGTATCCCTGAACGGAAAGACTGGCATCGTACATAGCTCGTTCTTCCGGATTGTCAGCCCAAGCGACTTCAATCAAACGTTCACCGTTTTCTTCGGCAGTTCGAATGTTTGGACAGTCAACCCGATGAATAGAAACCCCACGGCCTTTGGTAATGTAACCAACAATCTTGTCACCCGGCACAGGTGTGCAGCAGTGACTCAAGCGAACCAACAAATTGTCGACACCTTCAATGACAATTCCGTTGGAAGACTTGCGCTTCTTTTGCTTCTTGGCAGTCTCCGTATCTTCGGAAATTGTCTGATGGCCTTCAAGGACTTCCTTTTCGGCCTTATCCTGACGTTCCTTTTTAAGCTGGGCACGGGCGTCTTCGGTCAATCGGTTAATAACCCCGGTTGGCTGCACGTCACCAAAACCAACCGCTGCCAATAGATCGTCAGCGTGTTGATAATGCATGTTATTGGCTGCTTTTTCAAGTTTATCCGGAATCATGATCCGGTTGGGCTCAAATCCAGCTTCACGAAGTTTTCGTGAAATCAGATTCTTTCCCTCTTCAATGTTCTTAGTCCGATCTTCTTGTCGGAAGTACTGCTTAATTTTATTTCTTGCTCGCCGGGTATGAACCAACTTAAGCCAATCACGACTGGGACCGGCAGAACCGGTGGCAGTAATAATATCGACAATATCACCGGTCTTTAACTGATGATCCAGGGGCACAATTTTGCCGTTTACCCGCGCACCGGTGGTGTGGTTTCCAACTTCGGTATGAATCATATAAGCCATATCAAGTGGGCCGGCACCCTTGGGAAGTTCGTAAACATCCCCCTTGGGAGTAAAGACATAGACGTGATCGCCAAATAGTTCCCCTTTGACACTGTCCATAAAGTCGGCGGCGTCATCGGTATCTTCTTGAAGCTCGATAATTTGTTTAAACCAGTTCAGCTTATTGTTATCCTGAGAACTTTTAACCGCGCTGGTAATGCCTTCCTTGTATGCCCAGTGAGCAGCAATACCAAATTCAGCAACTCGGTGCATTTCTTCCGTTCGAATCTGCACTTCCAGCGGCTTGCCTTCAGGGCCGATAACGGTTGTATGCAACGATTGATACATGTTGGCCTTAGGCATTGCAATATAATCTTTGAACCGTCCGGGCATTGGCTTCCATTCGGAATGAATGGCACCTAAAACCGCGTAACAGTCCTTAATTGAATCCACAATTACCCGAATGGCCAATAGATCATAGATTTGGCTGAACTGCTTATGCTTTTCAACCATTTTCCGGTAAACAGAATAAATGTGCTTGGGACGGCCATAAATTTCAGCCTTAATTCCCAGTGCAGAAATTGCCTGCTTAACTTCCTTAATCGCCTTATCGATATAATCCACCCGTTGATCTCGTCGTGAGTTCATCAAATGAACAATTCGATAATATTGCTGTGGGTTGAGGTAACGTAATGAAATGTCCTCAAGTTCCCACTTGATAGTTCCAATACCTAAACGGTCGGCAATGGGTGCATAGATTTCCAAGGTTTCACTGGCAATGCGGCGCTGCTTATCGGGACGCAGTGACTTAAGCGTCCGCATGTTATGCAGCCGGTCAGCCAGCTTAACGATCATGACCCGGATATCTTTACACATTGCAAGCAATAACTTTCGGTGGTTTTCAGCCAGCCGTTCTTCGCTTGATTTGTATTTAATTTTAGACAGCTTGGTAACCCCGTCGACAATCAGCGCGATATCGTGGCCAAAAAGCTCTTGGATGTCGCTTAAAGTGGCCCCGGTATCTTCTACTACATCATGCAGAAAACCGGCTGAAACCGTCTCAGGGTCCATATGCAGGTCAGCTAAAATACCAGCCACTTGGGTTGGATGCGTAATGTAGGGTTCGCCCGATTGACGTTTCTGGTATTGATGGGCAATTTTTGCAAATTTATATGCTTTTTTAACCTCATCGACATGTTCTTTATTCATGTACTCGGAAACTTTTTCGATTACATCGTCTGGAGTCCAAATTTTCGTTGCCATTCTACCAACTCTTCTCTCATCTGCCCGGAGGCGTTCATCAATTAATCTTTATCATAATAATATCATTGTTGTCAACGTCATTCAGCTAACTAGATCAGTTCGGTCAAGACAGAAACCGCGCTCAAAAAATATAACGGAGCGGTTTCGGTACGCATGATTCGGGGACCAAGGCCGGCCAAAACAAATCCATTTTCTTTTAAAAGTGAAATTTCAGATTCACTAATGCCACCCTCAGGGCCAAAGACTGCCACAATCGATTGGCCTGGTGAAGTCTGCCTGACAGCTTTAACCAAATTCGCTTCTTCACCGACTTTGGCAGACTCTTCATAGGCAACCAGCTTGGTATCGAAATTCATTTGGGTCAATGCTTTAAGCCCATTCAAATAGGCAACTTCAGGAACCACATTTCGATGGGATTGTTCGGCAGCACTTAACGCGACCTCGTTCAGTCGGTTAATTTTTTTCGATGCTTTTTGATCCCACTTAACAATTGACCAGTTCATTGGCATAAAAATGACTTTTGAGACACCCAGTTCCGTCGCCTTTTGGACAATCCACTCAGGCTTGTTACCCTTTGACAGCCCACTGACGATCGTCACGTTGACAGGCAGCTCAACATCTTTATTCGTTTGTTCAGTCACCACTGCGGTGATTTGATTGCCGTCAAGCTCACTTATTTTGGCTTCAAAGACTTGATGCTCGCTTGAAACCAGTTCAAATTGGTCACCCACCTCAGCCCGCAAGACTTTCCCCAAATGATGGGCAATCTCTTTTGGCAGCTGAACGGATTGGCCGGTGGTCAAACTTTTGTTTAAGAAATAGTGCTGCATCGTTAATCCTCATCCTTTGGCTTTTGCGCGATAATGCCATACCAGTCTTTCATTCTTAACGTTTCGATGATCAGGAATCCCTGCTGGGTCATTGAATCTCGAACCGTTTCAAATTTATCTTTGATGATCCCGGAGGTCAGAAAATAACCTTGGGGCTTTAAATTCTGCCATGCCTGGGGCACCAGTGGCACGATAATTTCTGCCAAAATATTGGCAACAACAATATCGACTTGTTCATGAATCCCTTTAAGAAGATCGTTTGCGGAAACTTGAATATCTTTGGCTGCCGGATTGAGCTGAATATTCTTTTCGGCTGACCTGACCGCAATATCGTCGACGTCAAACGCGTGAATTTTTCCGGCGCCCATCAATTTGGCCGCAATACTCAAAACACCCGAGCCGGTACCGACATCTAGGATCGACTCCCCGCCCTGCATCACGATTTCCAATGCTTGAAGGGATAATCGAGTTGTTGGATGAGTTCCGGTTCCAAATGCCATTCCGGGATCCAAGCGAAGAATCTTTTCCTGATCTGATTTAGGTTGATAGTCTTCCCAGCTTGGCACAATCGTCATAAATCTGGAAATTGAAACGGGATGATAGTATTTTTCCCAAGCCGTCTGCCAATCCTGGTTGACGACCGACGTAATGTTGACTTCGGCCGGACCAGGATTTAGCCCGAATTGGGACAGATTTCGAACCTTATGGGCAATTTCTTCGGCCTCTTGGTCAATATGCTGATTATTTGGATAGTACGCTGACACAACCGCTCCCTGCGTAATATGAGTCAGGTCGGCTGGATCAACAATTTCACCGTGATCACCATATCTACCGGGCTTTAATTTTTCAAAATCCTTTGCATCTTCAATTGAGACGCCAGATGCGCCATGTTCCATTAAAATATTGGAAACAGCTTCCACTGCCTCACTGGTTGTCATGATTGATAATTCTGTCCAATCCATTGCTTTCTCCTTTAATTTACAGTCAAAAATCCGGCTTAATTGGTCATTTTAGACGGAAAGCTGGTTTCAGCCCAAATAGGCAAAAACCAGCTTTCTGTGAGAGTCCGTATCATTTTGACACGCCGTTTGCGGCATGCTTTTTTCCTTCACGCTTTTTTTCTGCCTCTCTGGCACGTACTTTAGCTTCGTGTTTCAGCAGATGGTCTTCCAAGTAATTCAATAATTCAGATTCATTTTCAAAAATCCGGGGATGCTTTTGCTTATGAAGACGTAAATCTATTTCGTTAATGCGTTGTCTTCCAGTCCACTTATGACTGTACCGAATAATAAGCCGGTTATCCAAGCGGTCGCGGCCAAATCTAAAAATGTAGATGTTGTCCGGGGTAAGCAAGGGGCGAATATATTCCTTTTTATAAAAATACCCATTTTTTCTTAAATACTGTTTCGTTCGACTTAGAATAATAACACCTCCCAGCTTATTAAATTTTAATTTTTCGAATCGAATAAATGACGAATTAATATATATAATAATTGAATGTGATAGAAAACGCAAACTGTTTCTCATACTTCGAGGTTGCTTTACTTAACAAGTTTAGCATATGATGTAGGAAAGGAGTTGACAATTATGGAATTATTCCGAATTCGATTCATCAACAAAATCCGTCCCGATACACTTGAAATTCGCTACCGGGCAGTGCTGGAGTCAAACTCCAGCGATACGATTTTTGAAGGTCACCAATTATTCCTGAGAAGTTATCTGGACCCCACAATCTTAAAATCTGGGGAAGTTGCCCTCAAGGCAATTTATAATATTTTTTCAGCAACCCCCAAGAATCTGTTGTTGGATCAGGTTGCTTTTGAGCAATCTCACGATCGAAGTCTTCTCGAAGTGCCAACCAAAAAATTCTTTGATGAATATGTGATCGACAATGGCATGATTAACCGGGTTGTTAGCCATCAGGGAAAAGACGGCAATCCAATTATTGATACCAAATTGGTCACTGAACTGCGGATTGGATAATTTCATTTCTCCCAAAGTGTATTAGTTTGACAAGTGTGTGTCAATTGTCATATGGTAACTGTGACAGGAAAATTAAAATTAAATACTGAATTTTATCATCATTTTTTTATCATTTGGGGGAAATGCATATGAATACTAGAGAAAAAATTCAGGCAGTTATCGACAGTCATGATAGTGCCTATCAAATACAGAAGTTAACGGGGGTTAACTCGTCAATCATCATCAGATTAAGGAATCATACCAGATCCATTGACCGTCTGTCACTAAATACGGTTGAGAAACTGGAACGATACTTTGACTACCACGTCAAACACGAAAATGACGACTTTCCAACATCAATTCAATTATCGCATTTTCGTCATCGCCTAATCAATCTTCTTCAAGAATTATATGAAATTCAACAAGCAAAAGTTGAATCTCCCGATGCCCAACCAGATGAAAAAGCAATGACCGCTGCGGTTGAGCAAATGTTCAATGACGTTATCGGCAATAAGCTTGAACTGGAACATCTTGAAACAATTTACAATCAATTGGCTCCAAACCCCAATCAGTTGGAAGCCGAAGTAAAATAAACGATTTCAAAAATCCCATTACTTGGATGAATAACATCCAGTAATGGGATTTTTATTTGCAAATTTATTTGTCGCCTTTTTCTTCCTCGTCAGTTTGAAGAACGGCCATGAAAGCTTCCTGAGGGATATCAACCTTCCCCACTGCCTTCATCCGCTTCTTACCGGCTTTTTGCTTTTCAAGCAACTTCATCCGACGGGTTCGATCACCACCATACAACTTGGCGGTAACATCCTTTCGGTATGCCTTGATATTGGTTCGGGCAATAATTTTGGCACCAATTGCCGCTTGAACCGGAATTTCAAAGTTTTGCCGGGGAATAATGTTCTTTAATTTTCCGACAATGTCTCGTGCTCGGGATGCAGCAAATTGACGGTGAGAAATGAAACTCAACGCATCGACTTTTTCACCATTTAATAAAATATCAATTTTAACCAGGTCACTTGGCTTATAATCTTCCAAATCGTAATCAAGTGAAGCGTATCCTTTGGTACTTGACTTTAATTTATCAAAGAAGTCAAAAATGATTTCTGACAACGGCATATGATAAATCACGTTAACTCGGTACTCATCGAGATACTCCATCGTGTCAAATTCACCACGTCTACGCTGGCAAAGCTCCATCACCGGTCCAACATAATCGTTTGGAACCATGATAGTGGCTTTAACGTATGGTTCGGAAATCTGCTTAATGGATGAAACATCCGGCATTTCTGATGGGTTTTCAACGGTCTTGTCTTCCCCATCGGTCAATTTAACTTCGTAAGTAACTGATGGTGCGGTCGTGATCAACTCAAGGTTAAATTCCCGCTCGAGTCGTTCCTGAACAACATCCATGTGGAGTAGTCCAAGAAAACCACAACGGAAACCGAAGCCCAAGGCCTTGGAAATTTCGGGTTCAAATTCCAATGCGGCATCATTTAACTTCAGTTTTTCCAAAGCTTCACGTAAATCATCAAACTTGGCGTTATCAGTCGGGTATAATCCGGCATACACCATCGGGTTCATTTCACGATATCCGGGCAATGCTTCATCTGCTGGGTCAAGAGCGTTGGTAACCGTATCACCAACACGGGTCTGGGTGATATCTTTAATGCTGGCAGTAATATAACCAACATCTCCGGACATGAGGTAGTCTCTTTTAACCGGTTTAGGTGAATTGACACCCACTTCGGTCACTTCATACTCACTACCACTGTTCATCATTCGAATCTTGTCACCAGGCTGAACGGTTCCTTCAAACAACCGAACACTGAGGACAACCCCGCGATAATCATCGTAGACGGAGTCAAATACCAGTGCCTTTAAAGGTGCTTTGACATCCCCATCGGGAGCTGGAATCTTATGAACGATTTGTTCAAGGAGTTCTGGAACCCCGATTCCCTTCTTGGCACTTGCCAAAACGGCATCAGACGCATCCAGTCCAATCACATTTTCAATTTCACTCCGAACCTTCTCGGGTTCTGCAGATGGCAAATCAATTTTATTGATTACCGGCACAATTTCCAAATTATCGTCAATCGCGAGATAAACGTTGGCCAAAGTTTGGGCTTCGACTCCCTGTGCAGCATCGACAACCAGTACCGCACCCTCACAGGCAGCAAGGCTTCGCGAAACTTCATAAGAGAAGTCCACGTGCCCCGGGGTATCGATTAAATGGAACTCATAGTCATGACCATCTTTAGCATGGTATGTGAGTTCAACGGCATTCAGTTTAATGGTAATGCCTCGTTCACGCTCAAGATCCATGTTATCCAACAATTGATCTTTCATGTCACGTTTGGCAACCGTATCCGTCATTTCAAGAATTCGATCAGCTAAGGTCGACTTCCCATGGTCGATGTGAGCAACGATGGAAAAGTTTCGAATATATTTTTGATGATCCTTCATTTTGTCTAAATCCATGTTGTGTTCTCACTTTCATTTGTTTAACTGTTTACAATTATAACAGCCATTTGTGTTTATCCAAAGTTAAACAAGAATCGTGACCGATCGATAAGCTAAAAAAAGAGTCCAGCGGCGCTGAACACGCCAACTGACCCTTTAAAAATGATTGACCATCATTTTATTTATCAAATGCATCTTTCATCTTGTCAAAAAAATTACTGCCGCCCTTACCGGCGATATTGTCGCCACTTGCCTTGGCAAATGCTTCCAAAGCAATCTTCTGATTCTTATTGAGCGACTTTGGTGTCACAACCGTAACGGTAACCCGTTCGTCACCATTGCCGTTGCCACGCAGTCTTGGAGCACCCTTACCTTTCAAACGGAAAGTGGTGCCGGTTTGAGTACCGGCAGGAACTTTAAGTTCGACATCACCATGAACAGTCTTGACTTTAATTTTGCCGCCAAGTGCTGCTCGGGCAAATGTGATCGGCTGGTTGACGTAAATTGTCGCACCATCACGCGTAAAGTCTTTGCTTGGCTTTACCCGGAAGACAATATACAAGTCACCATAAGGGCCGCCATTTTCACCGGCTTCACCTTGGCCTTGAAGTCTCATCTGTTGACCATCGTCAATACCGGCTGGGACATTGACTTCAAGTTCATGACGCTCGTCAGTTTTACCACTACCGCCACAAGTTGGGCACTTCTCTTTAATTTCTTTACCGGTTCCGTGACATACAGGACATACCTGACGTGACTGCATTCTGCCAAGCGGTGTATTGGTCTCGGTGGTTACATAGCCACGACCTCCACATCGGGAACAGGTAACGGGTGAAGTACCGGGCTTGGCACCAGTACCGCCACAGGTCTTACATTGAGCTTCACGGTTATATTTAATAACCGTCTTTTTACCAAAGATGGCTTCTTTAAATTCCAGCGTCATCTGGTATTGCAGGTCACGGCCTTGTTGTGGTGCGGAAGGATCAGATCTTTGCTGACCGCCGCCGAAGAATTGGCTGAATATATCATCAAAGCCAAATCCACCGCCGGCACCGCCACCAAAGTTACTGAATCCGCCTTGGCCGCCACCGCCAAATCCGGCACCAGCACCATCAGCTGAGCCATATTGATCATAGTTGGCCCGCTTTTGTGGATCACTCAGTGTTTCGTATGCTTCGTTAATCTCTTTAAATTTTGCTTCAGCATTAGGAGCCTTATTAATGTCTGGATGCCACTTTTTTGAAAGCTTACGATAGGCGTGTTTGATTTCGTCATCGCTGGCGTCTTTGGAAACTCCAAGAATATCATAATAATCTTTTTCTGCCATTAGAAACTCCCATCCTCATTCAAGTCTTTAACCATGATAATATACCATATTTTAACAAAAAGCCAAAGCCAGCCGGCCTTGACTTCTCATCAAAAATATTAGCTTACAAATTACTTTTTATCATCATCGTGAACTTCGTGGAAGTCACCGTCAACAGTACCATCGTCACCCTTGCCAGTGCCTTTGTTGTCAGCTGAACCGGCTTGTGGGCCAGCTTGGCCAGCAGCGCCACCGTCTTTAGGTGCTTTTTGTTGATACAATTTGACAGCCAAGTCTTGAACAATCTTGTTCAAAGCATCCTTCTTTGACTTCATGTCGTCAACGTTGTTATCTTCCTTGGCTTTCTTAAGAGCGTCACGAGCATCTTCAGCCTTCTTGATTTCGTCGTCTGATACTTTGCCCTTAACATCTTTAAGAGTCTTATCAGTCTGGAAGATCAATTGGTCAACTTCGTTGTTCAAATCAGCTGATTCCTTACGCTTCTTATCAGCTTCTTCGTTTTCCTTGGCTTCGTTCATCATCTTCTTGATTTCATCATCTGAAAGACCTGATGAATCTTTGATGGTAATCTTTTGCTCTTTGCCAGTTCCCTTATCCTTGGCAGAAACGTTAACAATTCCGTTCTTGTCAATATCAAATTTAACTTCGATCTGAGGAACCCCACGAGGAGCAGCTGGAATGTCAGTCAGCTGGAATTGACCTAATGTCTTATCATCGGCAGCCATTGGACGTTCACCTTGGAGAACGTGGATATCAACGGCTGGTTGATTATCGGCAGCAGTTGAGAATACTTGTGACTTGCTGGTTGGAATCGTTGTGTTACGGTCGATTAACTTAGTGAAGACACCACCCATGGTTTCAATACCAAGTGACAATGGAGTAACATCAAGCAAAACAACATCCTTAACATCACCGGTAATAACACCACCTTGAACAGCGGCACCTAAAGCAACGGCTTCATCAGGGTTAATTGAGTGGTTTGAATCCTTACCAGTCCATGACTTTACAGCTTTTTGAACAGCAGGAATACGAGTTGAACCACCGTTTAAGATAACTTGGTCAATGTCTGAAGTGCTCAACTTGGCATCCTTCAAAGCATTGTCAAATGGAACCTTGGTCTTGGCAACCAAGTCAGAAGTCAATTCGTTGAATTTGGCACGAGTCAAAGTTGTTTGCAAATGCAAAGGACCATTTTCACCAGCGGAAATAAATGGCAAACTGATTTCTGATTCAGTCACACCTGAAAGATCCTTCTTAGCTTTTTCAGCAGCATCCTTCAAACGTTGTAATGCCATCTTGTCTTTTGACAAATCAACGCCATTGTCCTTCTTGAATCCTTCAACCAACCAGTCAATGATTCGTTGGTCAAAGTCATCACCACCAAGATGAGTATCACCATTAGTTGATAATACTTGGAAGACACCGTCACCTAATTCAAGGACGGAAACATCGAAAGTACCACCACCTAAATCGTAAACCAGGATCTTTTCATCTTTATCTTGTTTATCCAAACCATATGCCAGAGCAGCGGCAGTTGGTTCGTTGATAATTCGCTTAACAGTTAAGCCGGCAATTTTACCAGCATCTTTAGTTGCTTGACGTTGAGCATCGTTAAAGTAAGCAGGAACAGTGATAACGGCATTTTCAACCTTGTCACCCAAATAATCTTCGGCAAAATCCTTGATGTATTGAAGAATCATCGCAGAAATTTGTTGAGGAGTGTACTTCTTACCATCGATATCAACTGTGTAACCTTTTTCACCCATGTGACTCTTAATTGAGCGAACGGTGTTTGGGTTGGTGATTTCTTGTCGCTTGGCAACTTCACCAACCTGTGGCTTACCATCTTTAAATGCAACAACTGATGGTGTCGTACGGGCACCTTCTGGGTTTGGAATAATTTTAGGCTCGCTGCCTTCAAGAACGGCAACGGCGGAATTAGTAGTTCCTAAATCAATACCAATAATTTTATTACTTGCCATAGATAATCCTCTTTTTCTTTTAAAGTTTTATTTTGCTACAACAACCATTGCTGGTCGAAGAACCCGGTCCTTCAAACGATAGCCGTCTTGAAGAACCTGAACAACAGTGTCAGCCGGATGATCATCATCGGCTGGCGAAGTCTGAACTGCTTGATGAAATTTTGGATCAAATGGTTTATTTAATGCATCAATCACTTCAACCCCGTTATCAGACAAGGCTTTGTTGAAATGCTTATAAACCATTGAAACACCCTGCTTAAGCTGCTTGCCGCCTTCATCAGTGACATCAACTTTTAGTGCTCGCTGCAGGTTATCCGCAATCGGCAGAATATCATGTGCCAATTGTTGACCGTCATACTTGATCAGGTCTGCTTGTTCTTTCTTGGCATGGGTTTCGATATTTCGCATATCGGCTTCAGCCCGAAGGAATTTGTTTTCCATTGCGTCAAGCTTCTTTTGCAGTTCAACAACTGTTTGTTTTAACTTTTTAGTATCATCAGAATCTCGGCTTTGGGTCTTATCAGCGTCTTTGCCATGCTTAGCTGTTTGTTTCTCAGCTTTGCCAGCTTGAGCCGATTTCTCCTGAGTTGGCCCGTTTTGATTCTTCTTAGTTGAATCATCTTTACTGTCTGCCAAACAATCGCCTCCTTAAATTAATCGTTATCATCATCGTAATAGCCCAGCAGCTTCTTGGTTAATTCTTCTCTTAAAGCCCCGACTATTCCAATAACTTTTGAGTAAGGCATCCTGG
Source organism: Lentilactobacillus kefiri (assembly GCF_009739535.1). Classification (GTDB taxonomy): domain Bacteria; phylum Bacillota; class Bacilli; order Lactobacillales; family Lactobacillaceae; genus Lentilactobacillus; species Lentilactobacillus kefiri. The sequence goes on along the minus strand of NZ_CP029971.1, from coordinate 1,962,921 downwards.
TCGGTCCAATGACAGCAATCACACCGTGGCCATACTCTTTTAAGTCATAAGTTCCTGTGATAATACTATAATCTTTCAACAAATCGTTACGAAGCTCTCCGCCAATCCGGACCTGAACATCTTTGGAGTTCGGATCAATAATCTTTGAAACCGAATCCTCGGTGCCAAGCAAATGGTAAAGCGGCTTTAAACGATCAATATTTTGACGTTCAGCGAATTTCAATAAATTCAGTTGACCGTCAACATGAACTTTATCCCGACCGGCTTCGGTCAGCATATCGCCAAAGATCTTCAAGAATCCCTCTGGACTTTGAATATATTTCGTCATGAGCATTGGAATATCAAGTTTCAACTTGTCCATGACTTCCTTCAAAGGCTTGCCAACCAACTCCGTGTTGATAATGTTGACGATGGTTTCAAGTTGTTCGGATGAAACATTTGCCAACCGGAAAATCTTATCAATAACATGACCGGTATTGGTAACAATAATTGCCATTACCTGTCGGTCATCCAGCTTAACCAGCCGGAAACCGCCAAGCTTAACGTTATCCCCTGATTCGGGATTAAACGTTAAAGCCATGTAGTTGGTCAAATCAGATAAAACTTTCGCTGATTCCTGAACGATCTCATCAATTCGATCGAATTCATTGTTAAAAGACGTTTTAATTAAATCTTCCGCCCCCTCATCAAGCGGGTCCGGTTGAACAAGGTTATCGAGGTAATAACGATAACCTTCAATTGACGGAACCCTTCCTGATGAAAAGTGGGTTTTATTGATTAAGCCCTTTGATTCAAGTGCAGCCATGTCATTTCTGACCGTCGCGGAACTAACGTGGGTCGGAAACTCCTCAGCCAATGCCTTGGAACCAACTGGCATCCCTGTTCTTGTGTAATCACGAATGATTATTTGAAGAATATTTTTTTGCCTATCCGTTAGCACCCAAATCACCTCTTTTTAGCACTCAATATACCCGAGTGCTAAGGCACATTTATAATTTAACAAACCATCCTTTATAAGTCAAGGGAATATAGCCTTATTTTAGCATTAATTTGCATTGAGTGCTAATAGTGCTAATCGATGACGTCAGGATGCTGCTCCAAGTATTCTCGAGTGGCTTGTTTATCTTTATCAAGCTGATCGATTAAATCTTCGGGTGTCTGGAATTTGATTTCATTTCTTAAGAATGACAGCCAGTTAACGTTGACGACTTCTCCATAAATGTTGTGGTCAAAGTCCATCAAATTAATTTCAACCGTCATTGGGTGAACATCTGAGAAAGTCACATTCTTTCCAATAGATGCCATCCCCAAATAGCGTTTTCCGGCAATCTCAACGGTTACAACGTAAATTCCAATCGCTGGTAGCCACTGGTACTCAGAATGCTTGACGTTGGCTGTCGGATACCCTAAAAGACGGCCACGCTCCTCACCGTGAACAATCACCCCACGAGTCTGGAATGGCCGGCCAAGCAATTCAGTCACACTGTCAACATCACCCGAGTCAAGTTCGATCCGGATTCGGGTAGAACTGACCTTTTTGCCATTAATATCAACTGCCGGAACGGTAATCACATCAAAGGCGCCTTTTACGTACTTTGGAAAGTTCGCCATCGTGGCAACTTTCTTATCGCCGTATGTGTGGTCAAATCCTGCTACCACTGCCACAGCGTTGAAACGCTTCAAAAAGTTGTTCACAAATTGTTCAGGCGTTTGGCTCTGAAAATCATAAGAATAATTAACCAAAAAGACCTGGTCGACACCAAAATCTTTAAACAACTTCATTTTATAATCGTTTAAAGTTAAGTATCGCTGCTCATGCGGTGACATTTTCCGATACACAATTGCCGGATGATGATCGTAAGTTAAAACAGCCAACTTGGCACCACGTTTTTCAGCCTCATCCTTTGCTCGCTGTAATACTGCCTGATGACCCTTATGAAAGCCATCGAAAAATCCCATTGCAACGACTGTCGAGCCGTCAACTTTAAATTCGTCGGCCAATGGATAATGTAACCTTGATATTTTCATTACTAACACCCCAATTTTTAAGCTAAGAACATTCGAAACGGCCGGTACTGGCCGATCGATTTATCTAATTTATATAAAGCCTTCACATTTTGCTGATAATCAAGTCTGACAACCGGATCATTATTCGGGCAAATCGACTTGTCTAAAAAGCCCCCGTGAGACACAATCGTCCAACGGCTGTCATCCAGTTGATAGACGGGATATTCAGCCAATGCTTCGGATAACGGATGAAGAACTGCGCTAACGTTTCCTGCATCAACAGCTGCTTGAACCTCAGATAATTTTGAAGTCTGAGAAATATTAAAACCACCACTTTGGATTCTGGTTAAATCAGACATCACAGAAGGCAGTCCCAGTATTTTCCCAAAATCAACCGCCAACGTTCGGACATAAGTGCCTTTTGAACAGCCGACTTCGAAATAAACGGTCTGGGTTTTGGCATTTTCATCATAAGTTGTTGGTTTAATTTGTTTGAAGTAATCAATGTGAATCGGGTGTGGTTCCCGCTCAATCGTCATGCCTTTTCGCGCGTACTCATACAATTTGTGGCCATTAACCTTAACTGCCGAATACATTGGTGGGGTTTGCATAATATCCCCCGTAAGCTTAGCCAGTGCTTGATCAATCTCCTCATTCGTAACTGGCTTTTGGATCGGCACCTGTTCGATTAACTTGCCATCTAAATCCTCGCTGTCATAAGCCATTCCCAACGTGATCGCGCCACGGTAAACTTTTCCGGAATGCATTAGCAGCTCACTGATTTTGGTTGCTTGGCCAATACAAATTGGCAGAACCCCGTCCACATTTGGATCCAACGTTCCGGTATGCCCAACCTTCTTGGTATGCAAAATTTTTCTTAACTTACTGATGCAGTCGTGACTAGTCATGCCACGCTCTTTGTATAACGCAATTACTCCATCCATTCGAATTCTCCTAGTTTTTTCATGTATAAAAATTATATCACAAAAAAACTGCTCAGCCATAAAGGCATGAGCAGTTGAGGTGGCTATTCACCACTTTGTTTAAGCTTATTAATTAACCGATCAATTTTATCTCCATATTGAACGGATGAATCCAATTCAAATTTAATCTCTGGTGTCTTATAGATGCTAAGACGATGGCCAAGCTCGCCACGGATTAAGCCGGAAGCCTTTTCCAATCCTTTAGCAGTTGTCTCTTCATCCTCTTTTTTATCGGACAAAATACTGTAGTAGATAGTGGCTTGCTGAAGATCACCAGTGACTTCAACACCCGTTAAAGTAACGCCTTGAACTCGAGGATCACGGACACGCTTTAACAGAATATCGTTCACTTCTTTTTGAATTTCCTGTTCCAATCGGCCTACACGATAATGAGCCATAGAAACACCTCCAAATTACTTGACAGGCACTTGTTTCATAACGTATGCCTCGATGACATCGCCAACTTTAATATCATTATAGTCTTTGATGGTCAAGCCTAATTCAAATCCCTGCTTAACTTCGTCAACATCGTCTTTGAAGCGTTTCAAACTGTTCAATTCACCAGTGTAAACAACCACACCGTCACGAATTAAACGAACTTTACTATTCTTCTTGACGACACCGTCAACAACCATTCCACCAGCAATTGTTCCAACTTTGGAAGCCTTGAAGATATCACGGACTTCAACTTGACCGGTAACTTCTTCGGTATAAGTTGGTGCAAGCATTCCTTTCATGGCTGATTCAACTTCATCAATTGCGTTATAAATAACTTGGTGAAGACGAATATCAACATGATCAGAATCAGCTTGTGATTTGGCTTGTGGTGTTGGTCGAACATTGAAACCAATAATAATGGCGTTACTTGCTTCAGCTAAGGCAACATCACTTTCATTAATGGCACCAACGCCAGAATGAATGATGCTTACTTTAACGCCCTTAACTTCAATCTTTTGAAGACTATTTGCCAAAGCTTCAACTGAACCTTGAACGTCGGCCTTGATAACAATGTCAACTTCCTTCATTTCGCCTTCTTTAAGCGAATCGAACAAGCTGTCCAAGGTTACTCTGGTTGTCTTACGACGTTCTTCAACTTGAGCTTCCTTGGCACGTTCTTCACCAACTGAACGGGCAGTCTTTTCATCGTCGAAGACGACGTAACGATCACCGGCTTCTGGGACTTCATTCAAACCGGTAATTGAAACAGGCATCGAAGGCGTTGCTTTCTTCAACTCACGCCCACGCTCGTTAGTCATTGTCCGCACTCGACCAAATGTATGGCCGGCAACGATTGGGTCACCAACGTGTAAGGTTCCTTGTTGAACCAACAAAGTGGCAACTGGGCCTTTACCTTGATCCAAACGGGCTTCAATAACAGAACCTGCAGCAGGTTGATCTGGATCAGCCTTCAATTCCATGACTTCAGCTTCCAAAGCGATCATATCAAGTAATTCATCAATATTCTTACCGAATTTGGCAGAAATATTAACGAAGATTGTGTCACCACCAAGTTTTTCAGGAACCAAGCCATATTGCATCAATTGGTCGGTAACATGCTGTGGATTGGCATCCGGTTTATCAATCTTGTTGATCGCAACAATGATTGGTGTCTTGGCAGCTTTCGCATGGTTAATTGCTTCAATGGTTTGTGGCATGACACCATCATCAGCGGCAACAACCAAAATGGTAATGTCGGTAATGTTGGCACCACGGGCACGCATCTCAGTAAAGGCCGCATGTCCAGGAGTGTCCAAGAAGGTAATGACTTTGTCACCATGACGAACTTGATAAGCACCAATTGCTTGAGTAATTCCACCTGCTTCACCGGCAGTAATGTGTGAGTGACGCAAATGATCAAGCAAGGTTGTCTTACCATGGTCAACGTGTCCCATGATCGTCACAACTGGTGGCCGGGATACCAAATGATCGGTATTCTTCATTTCTTTTTCAAAAATCTTATCCAAGTTTGAAAGATCTTCATGGACTTTTTCTTTTGCTTCAATACCGTAATCGGCAGCTAAAATTTCAATCGTATCTTTATCAAGTGATTGGTTTTGGTTAACCATGACACCCAACATAAATAACTTCTTAACAATTTCAGCAGGCTCTCTGTGAAGCAGCTTTCCCAACTCTTGTGCATTCATGCCATCTTCATACTCAAGAACCTTTGGTAATGGACGATTCTTACGTTCAGGTGCACCATGATGCTCTACTTCACGTAATCGTTGATTCTTTTGCTTACGTTGCTTCTTGTTACGCTTCTTATTGGCTTTTCTTGAACCACCACGATTATTATTCCGGTTTAAGCTGCCGCCAAAACGACCGCTTCCCGTGTTGTGGTTTGAAAAACGGTTGGAGTTGTTATTCGAATGATTACTTGATGAATTGCTGCTTGTTGAGTGACTTGCAGCTGGACGTGAAGAAGCGTTATTCGAAGAGTGATTATTATGGTGTTCATTGTTTGAACTGTTATGGTTATTATTTGATTGATTCGAATTTCCTGAATGATTGAAATTATTCGAATGATTGTTATTAGAATGATTCCGTTGATTTGTTGAGTTGGTATTGTGAGCGGAATTCGTGTGATTGGTATTACTGTGATTTGCTGAATGATTGTTCTGGCTATTATGATTTTCAGAGTGATTGCTGTTGCTGCTGTTATTTGAATGAGCAGCTGGGCGACTCTGAGAATGATTTGCAGTCGTATGTTCAGCATGGTTTGAACTAGTTGTATGAGGTGTGTTTCCACCTGCATTGTGACTTGGCTTTGCGGCAGCATGCTGGCTGGCATTACTGTGGCCATTCGTCTGACTTGCAGATTTGCCACCCTTACTAAACATCGCTCTGATTTGACGCTCTTGATTTGCGTCTACTGTTGACATGTGATTTTTGATATCGAAGCCCTTTTTATTACCACGGTCAACGATTTGCTTACTGGAGACATTTAGTTCTTTAGCTAATTCATAAATTCGCTTTTTCCCCATATAATCACTCTCCTTTATTATTATCGGTTAATTCAACCAATTTTTTTGCCATACCCCGATCGGAAATCCCGATAATGGTTCGTTTCATTCCAATTGCATCACTAAGCACTGCTTTAGTGTAACTGGTATTTACGGGAATATGATAGTAATTCGACTTATCATTAAACTTTTTTTGAGTTGCTTTACCAGTATCCGTTGCAATAAACAGGAAGAAGATCTTACCGCTTCGAATTTCTGACAAGATCATGTCTTGTCCTGAAACAATTTTGCTGGCTCTGCGGGCTAAACCTAAGAAATTCAGAATAGCTTGATCATTGTCCATCTTCGAACAACTCTTTTCGGGCTTGCTTATGATCAACATAGGCAATTAAATCATCGTAAAAGTTGTCATCCAAAGTTGTTGAGAACACTTTTTCAAAAGTGTGTTCGGCTTTTGCTTTTTTTGCAATTTCAACATTAATTGAAATGTATGCGCCCCGACCTGATTTTTTACCGGTTTCATCAATCGACACATTGCCGTCTGAATCACGGACAATTCTAACTAACTCTTTTTTGGGTGCCATTTCACCAGTAACGATATCTTTACGCATTGGAATTTTTCTTTTTTTCAAAAAACCGCCTCCTAAAAATTAGTCGTTAGCATTCTCATCCGAATCATCAGTGTCCGGAGTATCCGGCTTAACATCTTGTTGTTCGTCAGTTGCCGAGTCATCAACATTTTCTGCGGAATCATCAGCTTGACTTTCGGTGTCTGAAGAATCGGCACTGTCATCGTCAGTCTCTGAAGCTGCCTTTTTATTGGCCAGAAATTCTTTTGCTTCGGTTTCTGATTTAATATCAATCTTAAAACCGGTCAATTTTGCAGCCAAACGAGCGTTTTGACCCTTCTTACCAATTGCCAATGACAGCTGATAATCAGGAACAATGACTGTACATGCACGATCGTTATCATCGTCGAAGATAACGTCAATTACTTCGGCAGGATTAAGTGAGTTGGCAATGTATGCTGCGTCGTCTTCATCCCATTCCACGATGTCCATGTTTTCGCCATGAAGTTCGTTAACAATCGTCTGAACTCGTTGACCTCTTGGACCAACTGCCGTACCGACGGGATCGATGTCGGAGTTGTTGGAACGAACCGCAACCTTGGCCCGATCGCCGGCTTCTCTGGCGATTGAAACAATTTCTACAGTACCATCATAAATCTCTGGAACTTCTTGTTCAAATAATCGTTTGAGCATCCCCGGAGCTGTCCGGCTAACGAAGACCTGTGGCCCCTTAGTCGCATTTTCAACCTTGGTAACGTAGACTTTGATTCGGTCTTGTGGTCGATAAACTTCATTCGGCATTTGATCCTTGGAACCCATAACAGCTTCCACTTTGCCTAAGTTGATGTAAACAAATCGGGTATCCTGACGCTCAACGGTACCAGTTACCAATTCATCCTCATACTTGGAGTATTCATCGAAAACATTTTCCCGTTCAGCTTCCCGAACCCGCTGCATAATAACTTGTTTAGCAGTTTGGGCAGCAATCCGACCAAAGTTCTTGGGGGTTACTTCAAACTTAATTTCATCGCCCAATTCGTAACCTTTGTTGATTTCAAGTGCCTGGTCCAATGATACTTGAAGTTGATCATCGGTGACATCGTCGACAACGGTTTTAACGGAATAAACGTGCATCTCGCCTTTTTTGTCATCAAATGAAACTTCGACGTTTTGGGCTTGACCGTAATTTCGCTTGTAAGCTGAAACTAATGCAGCTTCCAGGGCTTCGATTACAACTTCTTTTTTAATGCCCTTTTCTTCTTCAAGAGCGGATAACGCCCCTAAAAGTTCTTTACTCATTATTGTGTCTCCTTTACTAAAATTGAATTGCGAGCCGTGATTTGGCAATCAAATTTCGCGGTATTTCCAACGTATCATGCTTACCCCACTTATCATTTTGGAGGGTTAACACATCGTCGTCCAATGATTTCAATGTTCCTTCAAAAGTTTTGTTGCCATTTAAATTTTTATAGAGTGAAACATGAATATATTCACCGACTGCCTGTTTAAGTTCTTCATCATTTCTAAGTGGCCGTTCGGCACCTGGAGATGAAACTTCCAAAAAGTAGGCTTGCGGAATTGGATCAGGCTCCATGGCATCGAGCTTTTCACTCAACTCATCACTGACTAAAACACAGTCATCGATGGTAATGCCACCTTTTTTATCAATATATACCCGTAAATACCAGCTTTTATTTTCCTTTACAAATTCGACATCGAATAAGTAAAACGAATGTTTTTCTAAAATTGGTGCAACAACTTGTCTGACCGTTTCAACAACATTGCTCAAAGATAGGCCTCCTAAAATTTTCCATTAAAAAGAGCGAGCATCTCTGCTCACTCCCTTACAAGTTATTTAGTAAATTAACTATACCATATTGCTTAATATATTACAACCGTGATAAGTCTCAACAACCTTTTCATCGAAAGTCAGAGACTCATTACATCATATCAAACAAGCTTAATTGGTTCTCGTCGGGCAGCCCTTCCAGAACCTTGTTCTCGGTCATAAAGTCGATCAAAGTCTTGGATACTTTTCCACGTTTGGCCAAATCTTCTTTTGAAATAAATGGCTTATCCTCACGAGCTGCAACAATCTGCTTGGCAACGTTCAGTCCAAGTCCGGGAACGGAATTAAACGGTGCAATCAGGGTGTCACCATCAATCAGCCATTGACTGGCATCAGACTTATTCAAATCAACCATCTGGAATTTGAAGCCACGCTCCAGCATTTCGTTGGCGAGTTCCAAAACCGTTAACAGGTTTTTCTCCTTGGTAGATGCTTCCATTCCTTTATCATTAATTGCCCGCATGGCATTTTTAACAGCTTCTTTGCCGCGACACATTGAAACGATATCAAAGTCGTCAGCACGGACGGAGAAGTAAGAAGCGTAATAAACCATTGGGAAATAAACCTTGAAGTAGGCAATTCGAAGGGCCATTAAGATATAAGCAGCCGCATGGGCTCTAGGGAACATGTACTTGATTTTAAGACATGATTGAATATACCAGTCCGGAATCTTAGCTTTCTTCATTTCAGCCTGCCAGTCGTCGGGAATCCCTCGGCCATGACGAACACTTTCCATAATCTGGAAGGACAGTTCGGAATCAAGACCCCAATTGATCAAATCGGTCATGATGTTATCACGACATCCGATAACGTTGGCAATTGTTGCCGTCCCATTTTTAATCAACTCATCGGCATTTCCCATCCACACGTCGGTTCCATGTGACAATCCGGAAATCTGAAGCAGTTCTGAATAATTACTTGGATGAGTCTGTTCAAGCATCCCCCGGACAAATCTGGTACCAAATTCAGGTACCCCAAGGGTTCCAGTCTTTGATTGAATCTGATCTTCGGTAACACCCAATACTTTAGGACTGGAGAAAATCGACATGACACCCGGATCATCCATTGGAATGGTCTTTGGGTTAATGCCTGATAAATCTTGCAGCATCCGGATCATGGTTGGATCATCATGACCCAGAATATCAATTTTTAAAATATTATCATGGATCGAATGGAAGTCAAAGTGGGTTGTCTTCCAAGCAGCGTCCTGATCGTCAGCAGGATATTGAATGGGTGTGAAATCATAGATGTCCATATAATCTGGCACAACAATAATTCCGGCAGGATGTTGGCCGGTTGTCCGCTTAACACCTGTCGCACCCTTTGCCAGACGGTCTTCTTCTGCTTGACGGTATACTTGCCCCTTATCTCGTTCATAGGCCTTAACGTACCCGTAAGCGGTCTTGTCGGCAACGGTGCCAATTGTTCCGGCTCTGAATACGTTCTTTTCACCAAACAAAACCTTCGTGTAGTTATGGGCGATTGGCTGATAATCACCAGAGAAGTTCAAATCAATATCAGGCACTTTATTACCAGTGAATCCCAAGAAAGTTTCAAATGGGATATTATGGCCATCACCAATCATCTTTGTGCCACATTCCGGACACTTCTTATGAGGTAAATCATAGCCGGAGCTGTATTCACCTTTGGTAAAGAATTCGGTGTGCTGACACTTAGGACAGCGATAGTGTGGCGGTAATGGATTAACTTCGGTAATTCCGGTCAGAGTTGCAACCAGACTTGAACCAACAGAACCACGAGAACCTACCAAATACCCATCTTTGTTACTTTTGGCAACCAGCCGTTGGGCAATTAAATAAATAACTGAGAATCCGTTACCGATAATACTCTTTAACTCCGTCGCCAAACGGTCGGAAACAATCTTTGGCAGCGGATCACCATACCAGGCATGGGCGGTGTTCATTGTCCGAGTCTTAATTTCATCCTCGGCACCTTCCATCCGTGGTGTGTAGAGTTTATCCTTCAAAGGATGAACGTCGTCAATTTCATCGGCAATCTTGTTGGTGTTGGTAACAACAATTTCTTCAGCCTTTTCTTTGCCAAGGAATTCGAAGTCTCCCAGCATTTCATCAGTTGTCAGGAAATGTAAATCAGGTAGTTCCTGCCGGTTAAGTGGATTGGCACCACCTTGGGAATTAATTAAAATTTTACGATAAATATAATCCTGAGGATTGAGGTAATGAACGTCCCCCGTCGCAACAACGGGCTTTTTCAATTCATCACCAAGTTTAACCATGTTCGTTATGATTTTTTCCAGATTTTCATTATCGGCAATCAAGCCAGACTCAATTAACGGTGCATAAGCACGCTTGGGCTGAACTTCCAGATAATCATAGAAGCGCGCTTTTTGGCGAGCTTCATCCATTCCTTTTTGCATCATCGCAGTGAAAACTTCACCAGAGGAGCAAGCCGAACCAACGATAATTCCGTCACGGAACTTTTCCAGCTGGGTTCGTGGAACCCGTGGGACCCGATAGAAATAGTCAACGTTGGATAATGAAACGATCTTAAACATGTTTTTAAGGCCGGCCTGGGTCTTCGCCAATAAAATGGCATGAGATGGCCGAGCGTGCCGATAAGCATCGTTATCTGTCATGTGATCATTAAGTTCATCATGATAGACAATCCCATAACGATCTTCGGCATCCTTCAAGAATAAATAATTCAAATGTCCAGTGGTTTCAGCATCATAAATCGCTCTATGGTGATGTTCCAAGCTGACATCAAATTTCTTGGCAAGGGTGTTCAACCGATACCCTCTCAAGTTGGGATAAAGGAACCGGGCAAGCGTCAAAGTATCAATAATTGGATTTTGCATCTCGTGCATACCGTGACGAACATAACCAGTGTTCATGAATCCCATATCAAAGGTGACATTATGACCAACAACGATCGCATCGCCACAAAATTCACGGAATAGCTTAAAGACCTCTTCCTCGGATTTGGAACCATGAACCATTTCATCGGTGATAGAAGTCAGATTGGTTGTTCGGTCTGACAAATGAAAACCGGGGTCAATGAATTCCTCAAATTGGTCAATGACATTGCTGTTCTGCATTTTAACGGCAGAAAGTTCGATGACTCGATCGTAAATCGCAGACAAACCGGTTGTTTCAGTATCAAAGACAACGTACGTTGCATCCTTTAAAGGAATATGTTTGTCGTTATAAGTAATCGGCACCCCATCATCCACAAGATTGATTTCAACACCATAAAGCATCTTGATATCATTCTTTTCGCCGGCATGAAACGCATCGGGGAAGCCTTGAACACCTGCATGATCAGTAATGGCCAATGCTTTTTGGCCGAAACTTTTTGCCTGCTTGGCAAAATCAGCGATATTATTGGTGGCATCCATCTGACTCATCGTTGTGTGAAGATGAAGCTCAACTCGCTTTTTGTCTTCAGGTGCGGTATCTTTTCGGCTAACTTTTTTAATCGGATTAATGTCGTATGCATTCAAAGTTAATTCATGAGAATAGTTATCCTCTTGAACACTTCCGCGGACTTTAACCCAGTCGCCTTCATTGACACCCTCAAATAAGGCCTCTTCACCCTTGTTGGAGAACTTCTTAACCTGAATGGATGAAGTATAATCGGTAATTTTCAACATTAATAACTGGCGGCCGGAACGCAGTGAACGAATCTCTTTGTTAAAGACGTATCCGGAAACCACAACCGATCGCTCTTCTTCAACGATCTCTTCCATTTTCATAACTGGCAGATCGTCTTTTATTCGACGGCCAATCGTGGATTTACCGCCACCGTTTCCCCTCTTCGGGTGGGCTTTGGCATTTTCTTTGATGGCTTCGTTGGCCTTCTTAACCAACTGGGCGTTGGCGGCTTCGTTTTTCTTTTTTAATGCTTGAATATTTTGCTGTGATGAGCTTTCATCAACAATTGTGTGGATTGTAAAGTTCGGAAATCCTGCCCGTTGAAATGTGTCTTCAATTGGGCCTAAAGCAGTGTTGGTCATAAAATCTTTAACGATATCATTTTCAGCAATAAATTCCACCCGTGAGTCGACGATGGACGGATATTTATCCGCACAGAGTTCCTTCATCAGAGGAGAAGTTACCCCACTGTTGGGAACAACCCATTGCCAATACTGGCGGAGCAATTGCTCGGTGAATGTATTGTTGTCAGCCGTGATATTTAAAGAAACATCGGCAATCTCTTTGAAAGCAGACTCCAGCCGGGCATTAAAATCTTTAAACACTTCAAATGGCAAAATTCGAGGAAGTGAAATATCAAATTGCCATCGCTGACTTTGCTTATGAACTTCCAAGCGGTCAATTTTGGCACCTTGAAAATAAGGCAACTCCTTTGCCTGTGTCCATTGAAGCTGTTGAAGCAGCTTTTCAAATAATTGGCTTCGATCCAAACTCATTACAGTACCTCTTTTAAAAATAACGTTTTTACAACAACTGGCTGGACGCAAAACCCAAGTTTTGGTCCAACCAGTTTAGAAGCGACGAAAACATACGTCTATATTAATTAGTTACGACATCATTAGTCAAGATTCTTCAACATCTTTTTTATTGTTGCACTTACTTCATCAACTTTAGTTTCAACTGTTTCACCAGTTCGACGAACTTTGATTTCAACAATTCCGTCTTCAGCCTTTTTACCGATCGTTACTCTCAATGGAATTCCCATTAAATCAGAGTCGGCAAATTTAACTCCGGCACGTTCTTTACGATCGTCTACCAAGACTTGGAGGCCATCGTTGGTTAAAGTTGTTTCAATTTGAGTTGCCAAATCCATTTGAACAGCTTTCTTGGCATTTACCGGAATAATATGAACGTCAAATGGGGCAACGGCTTTTGGCCAAACCAAACCATTTTCATCGGCATTTTGCTCAGAAATGGCTGACAACAAACGACTGACTCCAATTCCATATGAACCCATGATAACTGGAACGGCACGACCGTTTTCATCAAGGACATTTGCCTTTAAACTCTTGGAATAACGGGTTCCCAGCTTAAAGATATGGGCAATTTCAATTCCACGAGTGAATTTCAAGGTTCCCTTGCCATCAGGAGACACTTCTCCCTCTTTGACAACAACAAAATCATCTACATCGTCAATTCTGAAATCTCTGCCTGAATTAACATTGACGTAATGGTAACCATCTTTATCAGCACCAACAACGCCATTCTTCATATTGGCAACTCGTTGGTCGGCAACAATTCTAACGTCCTCACCAACACCAACTGGACCAAGGGATCCAAAATCAGCGCCTAAGTATTTCTTTGCTTCGTCGTCAGTTGCCATATCAAGGAAATCGGCACCCAAGAAATTCTTGAGCTTAACGTCATTGACGTCATAATCTCCACGAACAAGGACCATAACCGGCTTCTTGTCGGCAATGTACAACATTGACTTGATTGTTTGAGTTTCAGGAACTTTCAAGAAATCAGCAACTTCAGCAATTGTCTTGGCATTTGGTGTTTCAACTTTCTTAAGTTCCTTCTCAGCCTCATCAGAGGGTTGGTCAGAAACCTTTGATTTTGCCATTTCCAAGTTTGCAAAGTAATCACTCTTGTCGGAATAAACAATTGTATCCTCACCGACAGCAGCCATTGCGGAGAATTCTTTTGAATCAGAACCTCCCATTGCGCCACCATTACCAATGATGACCCGGTACTTTAAACCAATTCGATCAAAAATATTCCGATATGCTTGTTCCATTGCTTTATACGTGGTATCCAAATCGTCTTCATTAGTTGCGAATGAATAAGCATCTTTCATGATAAATTCACGGCTTCGCAACAATCCATAGCGAGGACGGTTTTCATCTCGATACTTGTTTTGAATTTGGTACAAGACAAGTGGCAATTGCTTATATGATTTAATTGAATCACGAATCAAAGCAGTAAAAGTTTCTTCATGCGTTGGTCCCAAAATGAAATCAGTATCATGACGATTTTTAAATTTAAACAATTCGGGACCATATGTATCATAACGACCCGATTCTTTCCAAAGATCAGCAGGCAAAATATCAGGCATCAGCATTTCGTGAGCTGATGTTTTGACCATTTCCTGTCTGATAATGGCTTCGATCTTATTTAAAACACGAAAAGCCAGTGGCAGATATGCGTACATACCAGCTGAGACTTGGCGAATATAGCCGCCTCTAACCAACATTTTGTGACTAAGGGCTTCAGCGCCTTTAGGGGTTTCTTTCAACGTAGGGATCAACATCTGTGATTGCTTCATTTGTCAGGTTCTCCTTCAAAATTTACTTAATTAATGTAAAAAGTATCTCTCAATATCATTCCAGGTAACTAAAATCATCAGCAGCATCAAAAATGCAAAGCCAATCAATGTCACAATCGTTTCGGTTGTTTGAGAAACCGGCTTTCTTCGGATGGCTTCCAAAATATTCAAAATCAATTTACCACCATCAAGGCCTGGAATTGGAATCAAATTAATGATTGCCAGGTTAAGTGACAGGAATGCCAAGAAATTCAACACGCCGGCCAGACCCATCTTGGCTGCTTGTGACGTTGTGGCAAAGATGGCAACCGGACCACCCAAATCATTCAGACTAAAGTGACCACTCACCATACTCCAAAGCGCCGCAAATAACTGTTTGGCAACCGACCATGTCATGGTAAAACCGGAAAGAATTTTGGCTTTAAAACTTTTGTCCATGGTTTGTGTAATGCCAATAAATCCTGATGTTTGGCCACCAGACGTTTGGGCCTTTGGTTTCATAGACAGCGTCTTATCTTGTCCATCACGATCAACCTTCACCGAAATGTTCTTATTGGCTTTGGATCTGATTTGAACGGTCAAATCCTGCCAGTCGGTAATTTTATGACCGTCAACTTCAACAATTCGGTCACCGGACTTAACACCAGCTGTTTTAGCAACAGAGTCGGATGGCAATACATTCACCTTGTTGGTGTTGGAGGCAACGCCTCCTTGAACAAATCCTAATATTGTATATACCAAGATTGCCAAAATCAGGTTATTAAACACCCCGGCAACATTGGTTAACATTCTATGTGGTAATGATGCCGACTGGAATTGAACGTCCCGTGGTGCAATCTGCAGCTCAGTTCCATCCTTTTCAACAATTGTTGCGTCATGGTCTACCGGAAATGACTTAACTTGTGACTCATCACCGTTTTCATATCCTTTGATAGACAAATTGTCATCCAGATCGGTATCGGTAACGGTTAACGGAATCCCTTGGAACAGAGAATGCTTGTTGCTGGTATTAATCGAGGTAACAACGCCCTGATCATTTAACTGAAGTGTTACCGGCGTACCGGGCTTTAATTCATCTTCACCGTCGTCGGCCTCGCCTGCCATCCGGACATATCCGCCAAGTGGCAGCAGCCGCAAAGTAAAGGTGGTACTATTTTTTCGGTAATAAAAAACTTTGGGTCCCATTCCAACCGAAAACTCCCGGACTAAGATGCCCGAGTGTTTAGCAGTAATATAATGGCCAAACTCATGAAAGATCACAAGAATACCAAAAACGATGATGAAAACAATAATTGTAGTTATCAAGTGACTCTTTCCTCCTAAAAACTAAATAACGCCGACCAAATGAAGCATTGGCAAAACAAAGAGTAAACTGTCGAATCGGTCTAAAATTCCACCGTGTCCAGGGAGAATTTTGCCGGAATCTTTAACGCCGTAATAACGTTTCAAGGCCGATTCAATCAAATCGCCAAATTGACCAGCTATAGAGAGAATAATGGTAAATATGAACATTTGCAAAAGTGAATGCCCAGCGATTGGGTAAAAGGCAACAAAAATCGTACATAAGATTGTGGCTGCCAGTGAACCGCAAATGGATCCCTCCCAAGTCTTGTTGGGGCTAATTCTCGGCGCCAGCTTATGTTTGCCCAACATCCGACCAAAGATATAGGCACCACTATCAGTCACCCAAACAATAAACAGTGCGTACAGCAGAACAGTTAATCCGAGGCCTCGTGCAGCGATGAAATAATGAAATCCCATTCCAACGTACAGCATTCCCAATGTGATAACACCAGCATCATCGAATGTAAACAAGTTCCTGCTGAAAACCGTTTGAAGTAACAGCAGCAAAACAAAAATGAAGAACACAAAGTTTTGAGTAAGATGCCCTGGTAAAAAACTGGTCCATTTGGTAGGGAGAATTAGCGCACAGACTCCTAGATAAGCAATGATTGATTCTGGCGAAATTAATAACTTCTTTTTCATAACCAGAATTTCTGAAATTGCCACAATTCCAAGAGCTAAAGCCGCAATATCAATCCAAATTCCTCCCATGATAATGATTGGAATGAATATTAATAGTGCCACAATAGCTGTTATTACACGTTGTCTCAATTTGTTTCTCCCCTATTTACTAGTTTTAATCCCGCCAAATCGGCGGTCGCGATGCTGATACTCTAAAATCATTTTCTGAAAAACAGACTTGTCAAAATCAGGCCATAAAACATCGGTGAATACCAATTCACTATAAGCAATCTGCCACAACAAGAAATTGGAAATTCGTTCTTCACCGGAGGTTCGAATCAAAAGGTCCGGATCTGAAAGATCACCCAGAAAACCAGTCATCAAATTGTCAGAGATTGTTTGGTCATCAATCTTATCCACGTCGAGTTGCCCATCGGCAACCTGTTGACTAATTTTTTGAACTGCCATCCTGATGTCCAAACGACTACCATAATTTAACGCGAAGTTTAGAACCATTCCTGTGCATTGGGAGGTGTCCTTAATGGCATCGTTAACGGCTTTTTGCGTCTGAGCAGGCAATTGATCGATCAATCCCATGACTTTAACTTGCACATTGTTTTTAATCAAGTCTGGTACAAAATCGTTAAAGAACTTCACAGGTAATCCCATTAAATAGCTGACTTCATCGTGCGGCCGTTTCCAATTTTCGGTTGAAAACGCATAAAGGGTTAAGACTTTGACGCCTAAATCGCTGGCGACTTTGGTAATGGTCTTAACCGTCTCCATTCCACGCTTGTGTCCGGCAATTCTGGGCAAATGACGTTTCTGTGCCCAACGGCCATTTCCGTCCATAATGATTGCAACATGATCCGGAATGTTATTTTTATCCAGCTCATCTTCCAACCGTTGATTGTCTTGTGTGTTCTTAAACATTGTACACTCCTTAAATAAAGATTTTGGAACAACCGAACGCCAGATATCATCATCTGATACTCTGCGCATACCAAAATATCATTAAACACCAAATGGCTGGAACAAAACAAATGTTTTTTCCAGCCATAAAATGAAATTGATTACTAGTCAGACTCACCATTAGGACGTTCAACCATTCGCCATTCACCACGTTTGGCTTCGGCTAATGTGTTAAAGTACTTCAATAATTTGTTGGCGTCTTCCGGACTCTTTTGGCCCAATAGATTCAGTCCCTTACCAGTTGTTAATGGTTCAGACAAATCAGTAATTTCATTATCGTTTTCAATGGTTGCTTTTGAAAATGCAATAACCCAATCATTTTCAACCAATTGAGACACAATAAAGAATAAGTTAAAGCCGTCAGTTACATAAGCAGGCATTGCATACAATCCATCTTGAACGGGTTGTAAGTGGCCGCCGTTATAATCCAATACACCCAAATTATCTTCGGTTACCGGTTTATTGAGCTTGAATAACATCTTTCCAAATTCGTCAGTACCTGGTACAACTGCAACTTCATCATTATCTGCATTATTGTTATTGTTATTATTGTCTGCCATGATATTGTCCCTCTTTCTAACCATTCATAACTTCTTTTTCTTTATCGGATACAATTCCATCGACACCTTTAATAGAATCATCAGTTAATTTTTGAACTTGATCCTCATAACGATGCAATTCATCGTCGGTAATATCTTCGTTCTTATTGCTTCGCTTAAGCGTGTCCATTGCTTCTCGACGAACATTTCGAATGGCAACCTTACTCTTTTCACCGGTTGCTTTAACCTGCTTGGCAATTTCTTTACGACGGTCCTCAGTCAATGCAGGAACGGCCAAACGAATGGCAGTTCCTGCATTAGCTGGGCTAATGCCAAGATCTGCCTCGTAAATTGCTTTTTCAATGTCCTTAAGAGAACTCTTGTCGTAAGGGGTAATTAAAATAACTCGAGCTTCAGGAATACTGATTGAAGCAATCTGGTTTAATGGTGTTGGAGCACCATAATAATCAACCTTCACATCGGTCAGTAAACTGGCGTTTGCATGACCGGCACGGATACTGCCCATATCATGTTCCAGCACTTCACGAGTGTTCTTCATTTTTTCTTTTGCTTCACTTAAAACTGATTGTGCATCTGCCATAAATTATTTCTCCTTCACAGTTGTTCCGATATTCTCACCAGTAACGACTTTGCGAATGTTTCCAGGCTTGTTCAAGTTAAAGACAACCAATGGAATATGGTTATCCATTGACAATGAACTTGCTGTGGAATCCATAACTTTCAAGCCCTTTTCCAAAATATCCATATATGAAAGTGTATCAAATTTAACTGCATCTTTGTGGGTTCGTGGATCTGATGAATAAATGCCATCAACACCATTTTTAGCCATCAAAATTGCATCGGCACCGATTTCAGCAGCCCGTAATGCGGCTGTCGTGTCAGTTGAGAAATATGGATTACCGGTTCCGGCGGCAAAGATCACAACTCGTCCCTTTTCAAGATGGCGAACTGCCTTTCGTCGAATGTAAGGTTCAGCAATCTGACGCATTTCAATAGATGTTTGAACTCTTGTGGGAACTCCCAAATGTTCAAGGTTGTCCTGAAGGGCAAGACCATTCATTGTCGTTCCGAGCATTCCAATGTAGTCGGCTTGCGCACGTTCCATGCCCATTTCGGCACCGGCTTCACCACGCCACATATTACCACCGCCAACGACGATTCCGATCTGCACACCCAGTTTAAAAATATCCTTAATTTCTTGGGCGACGTCCTTAATTACAGGTGGATTGATACCAAAGCCTCGATCACCGGCTAATGCTTCTCCACTTAATTTTAAAATAATTCGATTGTACTTTACTTTAGACATCCAAGTGCCTCCCATAGTTAATCATTACTACAATTTTAGCATATTCCCATTGCAATCAACAAGAAAACAAGGATATTGAAGAATTCTTATCAAATATTCTTAACAACTTTTAAGCCTCGATTTAAAATTGAAGTGCAACACCTGCTCTACTAGACCAGTTCTTTATTCAGACTAGTCAAAAAGGCCATGAAGACCTATTCTTAATTCACCACAAACAAGAAAGAGGTATCTTCATGACCCGAATTAAGAATATCATATCTAATCAGTATCACCAACTCAATTTAGCTGAACGTGGTCGAATTGAATCCCTAAGGGACTTAGATTGGTCTATCCGCCGGATTGCCCAGGCCCTTCATCGTAATCCCAGCACGATTTCACGTGAATTAAAACGTGGGACAACGACACAGATTAACGCTAGTACTCATATCTTTGAACAGTCATATCTGGCAGAAACTGGTGAAGCAATTTATCGTAAGCACCGACTAAATAGCTGTTATCGTGGACTCTTTGATCATTGTCAAACCTTCTGTAATGCTTTGGTGACAGCTTTAAAAGCGCGTCCCAGGATGCATAGTGTGGATACTTTTGTCCACCAATTCAAGACTGATCACCCAAGGCTTGTCTGCCCCTCAACACCGACGGTGTACCGGTATATTGATGACCAGCGTTTAGCTATCCGCAATTCAGACCTACCAGCTAAACTACGTCGCCGGATTAAATGCCCCGGGGCAAAGCATCATCGAATCAATAAGAAAAATCTGGGCCATTCAATCGAAGAGCGTCCCGCCATGGTTCAAGCGCGTCAAGAGCTTGGACACTGGGAAGGTGACTTGGTCAAAGGCAAACGGGTTGAATCTGAGCCAGCATTAATGACTTTGACTGAACGTGTTAGTCGCTTAGAGATCATCGTTAAACTTCCCAATTATCATGCCGACACTTGCTTGAAAGCCCTCCAGAATACCTTATATGACTATGGAACCGAGCACTTTAAAACCATTACTTTTGATAATGGTGCTGAGTTCTCAAGCTTGAGTCAAGTCAAGGGAACTGACATCTACTTTGCCCATCCTTATTCACCATGGGAACGTGGAACCAATGAGAACACTAACGGCCTTTTGCGCGAGTTCTTCCCGAAGGGCAGATCCTTGGCTTCGGCCTCACTCATTGACATTCAGCTGGCTCAAGATACCTTAAACAACCGGCTACGGCGGTCATTGAACTATCGCTGCCCAGCCGATCTAATGCCTGAACTAGCTTAGCAACTAGACCACTTCTAAGAATAGATTCTTAGTGTTGCACTTGATTTGACAATTGAGGTAACAACTTTTAAGGAGAATCGACAAAATTTCTTATAATCCAAATGCAATCACAAAAGAAGACCGGAACAAAACGGATTGTCTTGTTCTGGCCCTCAATTAAACTACTTTAATTGATCACGAACTTCGTCTTCAAAGCTTTCCTGCTTCTTTTCGATTCCTTCACCAACTTCGTAACGGACGAACTTGACGATTGAACCACCCTTTGAAGCAACGTACTTGGAAACAGTAACGTCTGGGTCTTTAACAAAGTCTTGATCTTCAAGGCAAATTTCTGCCAAGAACTTGTGCAAACGACCTTCAACCATCTTTTCAACAATCTTTTCTGGTTTACCTTCGTTAAGAGCTTCTTGAGTCAAAACTTCTTTTTCATGTGCCAAACGATCGGCAGGAACTTCGGCTTTGTTCAAGTATTCAGGATTAGTAGCTGCAACGTGCATTGCGATATCCTTTGCAGTTTCCTCATCGGCACCCTTTAATTGAACAAGAGAACCAATCAAACCACCATTATGGAGGTATGAACCAAATACTTCGTCGTCATTCTTTTCAATAACGGCAAAACGACGTAAAGTAACTTTTTCACCGGTAACTTGAGTTGTTTCAATCAAGTCATCCTTAACAGTGCCTTTGTCAGTCTTCAATGCTTGAGCAGCATCAACGTCGGCAGGTTTGTTAGTAACGATTGCATCACTAACGCGTTTAACAAGTTGCTTGAATGGGTCACTTGAAGCAACAAAGTCGGTTTCTGAGTTGATTTCAACAATTGCTGCAGTATTACCTTTAATAGCAATAGTGGTTAAACCATTAGCAGCAACGTGGTCGCTCTTCTTTTCAGCTTTGGCAACCCCTTTTTCACGCAATACTTCAATCGCCTTGTCAAAATCACCTTCGGTAGCAACAAGCGCCTTCTTAGCGTCCATCATGCCGACACCGGTCTTCTTACGTAAATCCATAACTTGAGATGCTGAAATTTTTGCCATCTTAGTGGCCTCCCTTTAATTGTGAATAAAAACTGACTCTACACCAAGGCCAAATTGGTCCAAAGCGATAGAGTCAGCCTAAGTGCTAATATTTATTTTTTAGAATCTTTGCTGCCTTTAACGGCGTTTGCAATATCTTCAATTGAATCTTCTTTTTTGGCTTTCTTGTCGCCATCTTTGCCTTCAAATGTCTTTTCGTTGACATCATCTTCACCCTGACGGCCTTCGATGATAGCGTCAGCCATCTTTGAAGTGATCAAACGAACGGCACGAATAGCATCATCGTTTGATGGGATAACAACATCGATTTGATCTGGGTCAGTGTTGGTATCAACCATAGCAACGATCGGAATGTTTAACTTCATTGCTTCGTGAACAGCAATTTGCTCTTTACGAGGGTCAACGATAAACATAACATCAGGAATCTTAGGCATATCTTCAATACCACCCAAGAATCGTTCCAACTTTTGTTCCTGCTTGATCAAAAGTGAAACTTCCTTCTTAGGAAGAATTTCAAAAGTGCCATCAGTTGACATCTTCTTAAGATCCTTCAAACGCTTAACACGTGATTGAATAGTTTCCCAGTTGGTTAAAGTACCACCAAGCCAACGGTTGTTGACGTAGTATTGGCCGGCACGGGTTGCTTCTTCAGCGATTGAATCCTGAGCCTGCTTCTTAGTACCAACGAACAAGACAACAGCGCCTTTAGCAGCTTCTTCTTTCATGAAGTTGTAGGCAACATCGATCAACTTAACAGTCTTTTGCAAGTCAATGATGTAAATACCATTACGTTCAGTAAAGATATATTGCTTCATCTTTGGGTTCCAACGACGAGTTTGGTGACCGAAATGTACTCCGGCTTCCAGTAATTGTTTCATAGAAATAACAGCCATGATATAGCCTCCGTATTGTTTTTTGTCCTCCCCAACGATCATCTGCTTTGAGAACCATCCCTGGCAACTCTCATTGCATCACGTTAGGTGTGTATTTAAAACACCTATAAAAGTATATAAGAAAAGCACCGGAAGCGCAAGCACAAATGTCTTTTTTCGGATTATTTTTGTCAAAATTGTTAAATTTTGAGAATCCATGTTAGAATGTTATTTCGTGGCGAGGAGGAATATATACATGATTAAAGCCATCGTTTTCGATGTCGACGATACTTTGTACGATATAAAGCCGTCATTTACTCAAGCTTTCGACGAAATATTTAATTTAAATATCAGTGAAGAACTAATGAATGAAATCTTCTCCAACTTCACCCAGCAGCGGCAGTTGGCCGTTGTTGAATCAAACTCCGACTCCGATCTGAAGTTATCCAAAGAAGAGATTGACTTTCACTCATTACATCATACATTTAAAAAGTTCGACCTCCCTGGTTTAACACAGGAAACTGCAAGTGCATTTACAAATGCCTTCATGTCTGCCAGCAATTCGATTCACCTTTTTGATGGACTGACAACCGTTTTTAATACCCTCACAACCAAGTTCAAGTTGGGAATTATCACGAACGGCAGTAACGATGTCCAGTTGGCAAAAATTATGAAATTAAAATTGCATCACTGGTTTAGCCGTGAACAAATTATTACATCAGAGGATGCCAAGGCCAAGAAACCTGATCCATTAATTTTTACTTTAATGAATCGGAAATTCAACTTACGTGGTAACGAGATGATGTACGTCGGCAGTTCCTACTTTGAAGATATTGTTCCTGCCAAGAAAGCCGGTTGGGAAACAGTTTGGTACAACAGCCATCAAAGTCCGATTGCCGATCCGCAAATCATTCCTGATCAAACTGTCACCACCCCGGATGAATTAAGAGATCTGTTGATGGATTTGGCAGCTCAGGTTGATTAACTAATTGATACAACAACAAAGAGGACTCAACTGAAATAATCAGTTGAGTCCTCTTTTAGTATTCAGAAAATATTGTTTTAAAGTTTTACCAACTTATCTGATTTACCGGTCTTAATTAATGATTTGTTTGCATCCATTGCAAAGTAAACCATGTTACGAACGGCACGTTTTGTGTAGAAGGCAATATGTGGGCTGACCAAAACGTTTTCACGCTTCATCAATCCTTTAAGTCTTTCGTCAGGGATCTTGTCAAAGCTGCCAAAGTCAGTGTTGAAAATACCAACTTCATCTTCATAAGTATCAATTGCAGCTCCACCGATCTTGCCTGAATCAAGACCACGAATCAAAGCATCAGTGTCAACAAGGGCACCACGAGCTGGATTAAGAAGGAAGACACCATCTTTCATTTGAGCGATGGTCTTGTCATTAATCATATGTTCGTTTTCTTTGGTTGCAGGTGCGTGTAATGAAATAACATCTGATTGAGCATAAAGTTCTTCAGGTGTATCAACATAGACGCCTTCCTTTTCAAGTTCTGGATTATGATAAATATCATAAGCAATAACTTTAGCACCAAAGCCTTTGTAAATGCGCATTGCAGCACGTCCGATACGGCCGGTTGCAAAGACACCAACAGTCATTTGGTTCAATTCATCAGCAATGTCTGGAGCCCAACGAAGGTCACCATTTGCTTGTTTACGGTCGAATGTGTTGGTCCGACGAAGTAATCTCATTAATTGAGTTACAGTAAATTCAGCAATTGCTTCTGGAGAATATGCGGGAACATTGGTAACTTGAATTCCGTTACGCTTTGCAGCGTCGACGTCAATGTTATCAACACCAACATTACGAAGTGAAAGGAACTTGATACCAAAGCTGCCTAACTTATCCAAAACAGCGGCAGTGTAAGGCTTTTGTTGATAGGTAACAACACCATCAGCACCTTTTGCTTGATCAACAGTTGATTCATCAAGTAATTCACCGGTTGAAGCAACTTCAACGTCGGGATTTTCTTCACTCCACTTATCTAAATAAGGTTTCTCATCGTCACGAATGCCATATGCAATAATTTTCACGAATATTACCTCCTAACAGAATACCTAAATTGTAACACTTTTTGATAATAATTTTCACTACTTTTCGTAGTTTGTTCAACAATTCACTCCATTTTAACGCCCTTTTCTGCCAGGCGATGGATCTTTTGTGCTCTGGTAAGCTGCTTAAATGCGTATTCCGCGCTCAGTGCATCGTGTTTGGTGGTATATTCCTGCTTGAATAATATTTTCACAGGAACGTGGGAACGGGTATATTTTGCACCCAGCCCTTTCACATGCTGGTGAAACCGTCTTTCAACATCCGTTGAGAATCCTGTATAAAGCGTATCGTCTTCGCATAATAAAACATACATATAATACCTATTTGTCTGTTCCATAAAGCATCTTCTTTACTTCATCAGTGTATTCATTGCCATCATACGTGATAATATCACGTTCGGCTTTCAACCCATTTGGCTTGCCGTCCTTGATTGCCTCAACCAAGACCATATTGGCGTTTTCACCCAATCGGGGTCTGACAAACTTTAGTCGTTTCGGCTCCAGCCGGTGCGTCCTTAACGCCACAAACAGATCAGTCAGCCGGTCAGGCCGGTAAACCATGAAAAGTTTGGCATTCATTTTCAACAAGCCGGCTGCGGAATTGACAATTTCATCCAAATTCGTCATGATTTCGTGCCTGGCAATTGCAAGATATTTGTTTGGGTTCTTTTCACTGGTTTCATAATTGACAAAATATGGTGGATTGCAGGCGACAATATCAACTGAATCCTTTTTAACATATTTGGATGCGTTTTTCAGATCGTCATTGACCACGTCGATTTGGGAACCCAACCCATTCAGTTCAATGCTTCGTTGAGCCATGTCTGCGAGCCTGGGCTGAATTTCGATCATGGTAATGTGAGCTGCCGTCTTTTCACTTAAAAACAGGCCAACCGCCCCATTGCCCGCACACATGTCAACGACTTGTTTTGTCTTGTGCCCCGTTGTTTGAACAAAATCAGCGAGGAGCACCGCATCAAGTGAAAAGGAGAAAACCTCTTTACTTTGAATTATTTGAATCCCTTTACTATATAATTGGTCGATTCTTTCATCGCCATGTAACTTTACTTGCATATCGCTATGTTCCTTCGTAATTAAGTTTGCCAAAACCTTCTATTTTAAGTTAATATAATTCTATCAGATAAGAAAGAAGGAAATGAATTGTTTTACTCATTCATGAGAGTCCTTGTCCGAATCTTAGTGTTCATCATCAACGGCAATGCCCGTTATGAACATAAGGAACGACTTCCAAAAGGTAATTATATCTTAGTTGGTCCCCATCGAACATGGTTTGACCCAATTTATTTTGCACTGGCAGGAAGTCCAAAAAAATTCAGTTTCATGGCCAAAAAAGAATTGTTTCAGAATCCAATCTTGCGTTGGATTTTATTACATGCAAATGCTTTTTCGGTAGACCGTAACAACCCCGGCCCATCGGCCATCAAAAAGCCTGTCAGAATCTTACGGAAACAAGATCTATCATTGATTCTCTTTCCGTCGGGAACCCGTCATTCCAGTCAACTCAAGAGCGGTGCGGCATTAATTGCGCAGCTGTCAGGCGTTCCGTTGGTTCCCGCAGTTTATCAGGGGCCACTCACCTTCAAACAGCTTTTCACAAGAAAACGGGTAACCGTTGCGTTCGGTGAACCAATTAAAATTGATCGAAAACAAAAGCTGACCGATGATTTTCAAAAACAGATTGAAACCGAAATGCAAAGTGCTTTTGACGCATTGGATTATGCGGTTAATCCCGACTTTAAGTACGTGGATGTCTCAAAAAAGAATAAATAATTTCAAAATAAAAAGCCTTAACAATTACTTGTTAGGACTTTTTATTTTGAAAACATTCTAGTTCTTACCACTTTGGTTTTGCATAGAATGCATCATTTGGTTCAATTTCTTTTGTGAAGGTTTTTGACCCATTTGTAGCATGAGTTGACGCAGTTGATCTTCGTTGAATGGTGGGTTTTCTTTCAGGTACTTTTCCATATACTTACGAGCACCGTAAAAACCACCAACCAAGCCTAAGATCAAGGCCAAAACAACAATTAAAATCCAAATCCAAGTTGCCAAGACAAGGCCTCCTTTATGATATCACTAAGTAATTCTACACAATAATTGAATAGAATTAAAGGGCTAATCGATAAATAGCCCTGTTAAGCGCACAAATCCGGTTGATTAGTCATCCCGAAGTCCCTTGTGGCGTTGAACTTCCTTGACCTTTGCAGGGGTAACTTCATTCCCCTCTTTGTCATAAACCTTCATCATTTCAATTTGCTTTTTAAAGTTTTCACGGAAATGGGCAACATATTTTTTACGTAATTTGGCTTGTTCCAGCTTCTCAACTTCGGTTAAACCCTCAGCTTTGGCTTTGTGGGCCAATTCATTGATTCTTGGGATGAGCTCTTTAAAGACATCATCGCCAATTTTAGATTGCAATTCTTTCTTTTCCTGTTCGTTCATTGAAATCCCTCCAATAATTTTTATTATAACGCATTTATTCAAAATAATGCGAACGTGTGTTTGAAAAGTTAACCGGGTTATGATACGATAAAGTCATTAAACAAGGACTTATGAGGTGTCTAAAATGTCAAAAAAGACGAATGATCCCCAAAGTAAACAATATCAAATATTACATTACATCTGGGAAAGAGTAAATGAACAAGGATATCCACCAACGGTTCGAGAAATTGGTGAAGCTGTTCATCTGTCCTCAACATCCACCGTACATGGTCATATTTCCCGCCTCGAGCGGAAGGGATACATTGTTAAAGATCCCTCAAAGCCACGGGCACTGGAAGTTACTGAAAGCGGACTGGATGTCTTGGGCATGCAGCCACAACAGAAACAAATTCCCGTCCTGGGAACTGTTACCGCTGGTGAGCCGATCCTGGCTGTTCAGGAAGCAACTGACTACTTCCCACTGCCACCTGCATTGGCACACAGTGATCAACCACTGTTCATGCTGCAAATTCGTGGTGAAAGTATGATCAACGCCGGGATCCTTGATGGTGACTACGTTGTTGTCCGAAAACAGTCAAGTGCCGACAATGGCGATATCGTCATCGCAATGACCGATGAAAACGAAGCAACCTGTAAACGGTTCTTCAAAGAAAGCGATCATTACCGACTCCAACCGGAAAATGATACCATGGCACCTATTATATTAACCAAAGTTAGTATTCTGGGGAAAGTTGTCAGTCTTTACAGAAGTGATATTTCATAATATGTTTACTGAATGTTTGACCAGCAGATTTGTTGGTCAAACTTTTTTTATGCCTGCTGATCTTTATAAACCAGCTGATCAGCCTTTCTACCGAGCAACACGAACCGGCTGTGATCATTGGCAGCATCAAATGTAACATTGCCACCGTTAATTGGCAAACCATCAGCATACATTTTTTCATATTCCGGAACTGAAAGTTTGATCCGATCAGATAAGACGCTATCAACTTGGCTGGCTAATCGGCGTGAATCCATTGTTTCAGCAATTGTAGCGCTATAAAACTCGCCCTGGGCACCCGAACCATAGCTGAAGAGCCCAATTCTGTCATTCGCATGCAGATCGGTGGAATTTGATAAAAGTGACAATAAGCTTAGATAAAGCGAACCGGTATATAAATTCCCGACATGGGCATTGTACTGCTTGGATTGATCAAAAGCTTTTAATAATTTTTGTGAATGCGGACTGTCATCAACGACTGTTCTCAAGGCTTTTAACCCCATCTTTGTAAATGGCAAGTGATAGACCAATGCTGAAAAATCGGTCAAAGAACGGCCAAATTTATCACAGTAATCTTTGAAAGTCTTATTGAAGAAATCAATGTAAATATCTGTCGAATAATGACCGTCGACAATGGCCTCCCGTTTATAAAATGGGCGCCAAAAGTCCATAATATTTTCAGAATGAAAGGCGCTTTGGTTATCCAAAACCAGAATTCTAGGATCAACGCTGAGCAACATTGCGATTGCACCACCACCCTGGGTCACTTCACCCGGCGTTTTAATCCCATATCTGGCAATGTCGGCTGCCAACACCAATACCTTACTGTCCGGGTGCATGGCGATGTGATCAGCTGCCATCTGGACGCCTGCCGTTCCACCATAACAAGCCTGTTTGATTTCAAACGAACGGGCACTGCTGGAAATGCCAAGCAGCGACTGCACGTAAATAGCTGCTGATTTGGAATTGTCGACACCGGTTTCAGTACCGAACA
Organism: Lentilactobacillus kefiri; assembly: GCF_009739535.1. GTDB lineage: Bacteria > Bacillota > Bacilli > Lactobacillales > Lactobacillaceae > Lentilactobacillus > Lentilactobacillus kefiri. The sequence continues at coordinate 1,934,040 of NZ_CP029971.1, read as the reverse complement.
CGACCATGTCAATTGACTGCTTGTCTTCATCAGTTAATATTTTCTCCGCCGCATTCGCCGCCATCGTCACAACGTCTTGGGTTGGTGGAATGACCGCTTGTTGTTTTTGGCCGATTCCGATCAGATATTTATTCGGATCTTCTCCTCGGGCGTTGGCCAAATCAACCATATCCAAATAATAATTTGAAGTAAAAAAGCCAATCTTGTCAATTCCAATTTTCATAATAATCTCCTTTAAGAAAGAATGAGACTGAATATTTGAAATCAATATCCAGTCTCATTATGTATGCAGCTTATTGTTAATGATTATTTATTCGTGAAATGAATTTGGTAAACATCATTACCATTCATTGACTGAATAACTAAACCTTCCATCAGTTCACCGGCGTATACAAAGCCTTCGTGTTGATGTCCGGTAGAGATAAATGTCCATTGAACGACTTGGTTGCCACTCATTGCGGAACCAAATACTCTGGCACCTGTTAACGTTCCAACTGAATTGTCAGATAGGACAACTTCTTGGTTCCCTAAATTTCCATTTACATTAATAGTTAACATTAAAATTCTCCTAGTTATTTCCTTTGTACAACATAATAATATAGCATAATTGCAATGCAAATGCGAATTAGTTATAGTAAGTTTAAATATAAATTAAAACATTTGGAGATGATTATTTTGAAGATTAATATCCATCGTTCAGCAACCAACAAAGTATTTGCCGGTGTCATCGGCGGCCTCTCTGAACACTTTCAATGGAATCCAACCCTGGCACGGGTTATCTTTGTCATCTTGGCATTCACCCCATTTTTCCCGGGGATCATTGCTTACCTAATTCTCTGGATTTTGATGAAAGACCCAGCGTAAATTTAGCTTCACGTCTTTCGCAGGGACTTTCGGCTCATCCAGTAAATGATTCCAAGGGCCCCGAAAAAGAACCCGAAGAACAGCAGGAAACATTCCAAAAAGAATGTGTCCGGCAGCATATTGATAACGGGATCCGAGCTTGGATCAAAAATCCAATCCTGATTTCTAAACAGAATCTCATGAAACGCGATAAAGACCTGTTCAAAATTAACGAACATTAATGCGACAATCACTAACGAAACTGTCACGATCACCTTAATCGGTGTGATCAACAGCCAAGTTAGTGATTTTTTATTTAGTTGATGAAGCAGATAACCACTGACAGGCACCAACACAATGCCCACAACGTTATTCAGCATAATCAGGCTTTTAACGTCGCGAAAATGTTGGAGCCCCTTATCTGAGCTGGCAAAGAAATGAAATTTCAATGACGAGACCCACGGCAGCTGCAGGTACTGAATGATTCTGACATAGTCCTGATGCATTTGCGAAGGTCGCAATCCAGTGGCTTTCGTCAATTTCAACGCGTGAATATTGATATCAAACAGCCAAATACTGTTAACCGTCAAAAAGATTGCCAACGCCAGGCAGGCCAGAAATATCATAACGCCATACATACTTTGTTTCCCAAGTAATTTCAATCTTAAAGCCGCCAATCATCCAGGGAATCAATTTGGTAAGTTGGTTGTATCGTTTCCTTAGCCACCTGCTCCTTGGTTGATAATCCGGTATAAACCAGCAGTGTATCGACGTCAGCATTAATCCCTGCCTTAATATCGGTGTTGTAGTTATCGCCAACCATCAAAACATCACTTTTTTCCAAACCAATTTTCTTAATCGCACTGTCAATAATCCGCGCCTTGGGTTTGCCAATCATGATTGGCTCGGTTTGAGTCGCATATTCAACAAACTTCACGACGGAACCGGCACCAGGCATCATTCCGCGCTCTTTGGGAATGTTTGTATCCGGATTGGTACCAATAAACGTTGAACCGCTTCGAACGGCTAATACGGCCTCTGAGAGCTTCTCGTAGGTTAAGTCGGAATCAAGTCCCACCACAACGTAGTCAGGATGGTCAGCATCCAAGCGATAATGATTTGCGAGAATCACTTGCTTCAAGCCGATTTCACCAACAATATAAACCGATGGTGACTCAACATGCTTATGTTCATTCATGAAATCGACAGTCGCCATTCCCGATGTATAAACGTTTTCAGGTTTTACATGGATGTCATGATTATCAGCAAGATTTTTTACCACGTCACGTGGCAGCTGAGTGGAATTGTTGGTTACAAACAAAAATGGGATTTCCGCCTGCTGCAGCCGTTCGATGAACCGCTTGGCAGCCGGGATCCGTTTTTTGCCGGCATAAACTGTTCCATCAAGATCGATGAAATATCCTTTATATTTTTTCATCAAGTCAATCCTTCTAATTAATTTTTACTCTCACGAATAATGAAATGGTGTTTTTCGGACTTTTCTTCGGCTTTGACCACCATGTGCTTGCGCTTTTCGATGGACGGCCTGTGAGAACTAACCTTTTTCTCTTCAAAAGCATGGTTTCGACGATTACGATGATTGGATCGATTGTGCGAGTTTCGCTTTCGATTCGAACGGTGATTGCTGCGATTATTCCGAGATTTTCGAATAACCGGCCGTGCCTCCAAGTTATGGATGACAAAGTAAGCAGCCCCAAAGTTGACATCTTCCAGAATATAATCGTTCAGTGAAGAGATGAACGGACCAGATGTTTCAGTTCGATCATCATTAAAGAATCCTCGTAGGCGCAACTTACCATATCCCCAGTCACCAATGATGTAATCATATTGGCTAAGAGCTGGATTGTAACGGCGAACAAACTCGTTAAAATCAAAACCATCAGTATGGTCGGTATCCAACTCATATTTATGATCATTGATCAAGAACTCGGTTTCTGAAACTTTGGTAATGCGTGCCAGCGGTTTACGCTTGGCATCCTGTTCCGCAACCAAATCGTCTAAAGTTTTTCTATCCACAATAGCCCTCCTTTCACTGTGTTAATGGGTAATGTTTGGCGAGGTAATCACCAAAAACATCCCGTAAATTTTCATCATACAAAATTTCATTATGGCCAATAATACTTAATGTTGGAAAGAATGGAATGAAAAGATAGTGGTCAGGCATTGCAACCTGATAAGTTTTGGCAGGTGAAACCAATTCTTCATGGAAGAATAGTTGGCCGGCATCCTGATCAAACCTCAGCCCTTCAAAATGCAGCTGGCCGAAGTACTTTCCACGAAAGCCCATTCCTTTTTGTGGGAACTTGGTCAAGAAGTTCTTATTCTTTTCCATTTCTTTAATCAGCCGCCAAAGGTTATATCCATCCAATGTGACCCGCATAACGTGCATGGCATGTGGGAGCATTTGATGCAGCTGATTGCGGTCGACAATTCCGGCTGGTAAATCGGTTAAAAATAAACCGGAACTCAAAATACCAGCTTTTGTGCCAGCCTTTTCCATTATCGCATGCAAGCCCTCATTTACCAACCGGGAATGACCAACTAAATTGGTTGTCATCGGCGTCTTAATCCGGGCCAGCTTATTGCGAGCCAGCAGCTTTTCACCGTGTTCTTCATATTCTTTAATTTCGGCATCATCCCCCGGCTCAACCGGTAGCGTCGATGTTTTGACAACTTCTGCCTTGCTGGAAACAATCTGGTGGGAATCATTAAGCTCCAAAGTAATCTCACCGATATAGTGTCCCCATTTTTCTGCGGCGGCCAATAAGGAATTATTAATTTTTTCACCGTGAACCAACAAATGATGGGTGTGGGCACCGATAATGACGTCCAGTTTCGGAAACTTTCTGGCCAGTATGCGGTCTGTCGGCAAGCCGAGATGAGAAAGCAGCACACAAACATCGTACTTACCTTCATTATCAGCTAAGATTTTTGGCAAAACATTTTCAGGCTTCAGGGGCTGCCATCCAAGGATCGGATACGTCAATAGATATGGCGCCGTCAGCCCAATCAACAGGACGCGAGTCTTTTGAGGCGTTGTGATAATTTTGCTTGGCTTTGACCATTTAGGCAGCAGTTTTGTCGTATTATCCAAAATGTTACCCAAAATAACATCAAAGTTGGCATCGTCATACAGCTCATCCAACTGTTCATGACTATTTGTCAGGCCTTCATTGTTCCCAATTGTAACCGCGTCATAGTGAACCTGGTTAAGCAGTTCAACGTTCGCCTTCCCATTTGTGACCTCGGTTAAGGGGTGAACGCGGTCAACCGCATCCCCCAAATCGACTGTGATCACAGAAGAATTGGGCTGTTTTTCCAACTCTGCTCGTCGATCGGTAATAAATTTTCGAATACGCGGCCAATTTTCAAAATGAGAATGTAAATCATTGGTGTGTAATATTGTTAATTTCTCAGTCATCAAACCATCCAATCCGTTTAATTAATGTCGTTTTGCGAAATCCGTGGCCTTTCCTTCAACCATTTCTTCAATTTCAGCTTGAGAAAATGGGGTTCCAAAAGGTGGCTTTTTCTTAAGATAATCAGTTTCCGGAGTATCAACACCAACATTGATGTTCTCCTTGATTGGGACCGCATAGTGATGAATGTGGCCGTGTAAATTGATAATCTGTTTGACAATTCCCATCATCATTGGGTAGTGGGTCATATAATACTGACGATGATTCATTTTAATCAGGACGCCGACATCGTGAAATTCAAATTTCTGATGATTGCCAACGGGGTGATTATGCTTTTCCAAATATTTGAATAAAGCCCGTGAATCATGGTTGCCTTTGATTAAAACCAGGCGGCCATTTAATTGATCCAATACCTCAAAGATTTTTTCCAAAGCAACTTTTTCTGGTCGGGTATGCAAAATTGCAATATCCCCCAGATGATAGACGACATCGTTTTCACCAACTCGGCGATTCCAATTTTTAATAATGGTTTCGTTCATGTCCTCCACTGTTAAAAATGGCCGTGGAGCAAATTCGCTCATTCCCAGCAAGCGTTCATGAAAAAAATGCGTGTCAGCAGTAAAAAATTGCATGAACAGGTCTTCTTTCGTACATAAGTTATATCATTAATGATACCACCCAAGACAAATTTAGTAATTAGAAAGTATTCTCAAACCAATAAGAAAGCCAGGACAATAACGCCCTGGCAATTGATCATTCTTCTTCTATGTCTTTAACTTTATCGGTCAGGCTTTTAAATACAAATAACCCAATCAGCCAGATAACCGACCCTACCAGCGCAATCAAAGTATCAGTTTTAAGTGTTAAGACGAATGCGACAAAGACCATAAAGATCAAAACAAAGTAGTCAGTCAACGGGAAAAGTGGCATCTTAAATTTCAGCTTTTTCTCCCTGCCAGCCTTTTGGATGCTTCTTCGATATTTCAAATGAGCCAACACAATCATTCCCCACACAAACAGGAAACAAGTCGTTGCAACACTGGAAATAAATGAGAAGACATCCCCAGGCATCATAATACTCAGCAAAACAATCACCGCAATCACGGCTGTTGAAAACAGAATTGCGTTAAAGGGAATCTGTCTCCGAGATAGTGAGCCAACTTTCTGACTGAATTTCGATTTACCGTTATACGTCAGGGAAAACAACATTCTCCCCGTTGTAAACAGTGAACTGTTACATGCTGAGATAGCAGCGGTTAAAACCACAAAGTTGATAATCACCGCGGCCGATCGAATTCCAACACCGGCAAACACCTGAACAAAGGGGCTTGAAGTTGGCGATACATGCTGCCATGGGAAAATACTCATTAAGGCAAGCAATGAACCGATATAAAACAAGAGCACCCGGGTTGGGACTTCATTGATACTCTTTGGAATTGTCACCAAGGGATCCTGGGTTTCAGAGGCAGTCATCCCGATCATTTCAATTCCGGCAAAACTAAAGAGGACCATTTGAAATGATAAAACAAACCCTTTTGCTCCGGTGGCGAAGAAACCACCGTCAACAACGTTCATAAGTGACGCATGACCATATGGCGTCTTGTAGTGAATTGCAACCAGGACAATTCCAATCAAAATCAGGGCAACGATGGCGACGATTTTAATAATTGCCAGCCAAAATTCAGTCTCCCCAAACGCCGATACAGCCACAATGTTAATGATGAACAAAATCAATAGCAGGACTAGCCCCGTTAGCCAGATTGGGATGTTTGGAAACCAAAACTGGACGTATAATCCCGAGGCAGTCACTTCTGCCATGGCAATTGCGATCCAACACATCCAATAAGTCCAGCCGATCACAAAGCCCATTTTTTCACCTAAATATTTTTTAATGAAAAACACAAATGAATTACTTTCTACATCGGACACTAACAATTCACCAAGTGCTCTCATCAGCAGAAAACACGCTAAGCCGGCAATTCCATATGCCAATATAATCGAGGGTCCAGCCAAATGAATTGATTGGCCGGCACCCAGAAACAATCCAGTTCCAATTGTTCCACCAAGTGCAATTAATTGAACATGTCGATTTTTGAGGCCCCGGGACAGTTGATTGTCGTCTTCTTGTTTTTCCACACTGTGCCTCCATTTCTATTTAATCTCATTGTCATGATTCTAAAACAATGGCCGTGATTTGTTATCACGGCCGTTGATTGTGTTATAGATTATCGATCAGAAATTACTTTTGGTCCTTACGTAATCTTTCAATGTCTCGAACGATCATTAATTCCTCATTGGTTGGAATCAACAATGTCTTAACAGTTGAACCGGCAGCGGATAAATCACGTTCTTCGCCGCGAATATTATTCTTTTCAGGATCAACCTTAATACCAAAGTAACCCAACTTGTCAGTAACTTCCTGACGAATCATAATATCATTTTCACCAATTCCGGCGGTAAATACCAAAGCATCAATGCCACCCATTTCGGCAATGTAACTACCAATGTAACGAATGATTCGATTCTTGAAGATTTCACGGGCAAGCATTGCTCGGTGGTTGGTCTTCATAACGCCTTCAATTTCACGCATATCTGCAGAAACACCAGATACACCGACAAGACCTGACTTATGGTTCAAAATATCAACCATTTCATCCATGTCTTTAATGCCGGCCTTTTGCATGACATATTGTAATGCTGAAGGATCAACATCACCAGAACGAGTTGCCATTGTAATTCCGGCAACTGGTGAGAAGCCCATTGAAGTATCAAATGACTTGCCGTCTTTAATCGCGTCGATTGAAGCACCGGCACCCAAATGAAGAACAATTAACTTCAAGTCTTTTAATGGTTTGCCCAATAAAGCAGCTGCCCGAGCAGAAACATAACGGTAGCTGGTTCCGTGAGCACCATACTTACGAACTTGATACTTTTGGTAATATTCGTAAGGCAAACTGTACATGTAGTTGACTTCAGGAAGTGTGGTATGGAATGAAGTATCAAATACAGCGACACTAATCGTGTTAGGGAGAATCTTCTTGAACGCCTTGATTCCAAGTAATGCAGCAGGTTCATGAAGTGGTGCAAACTCAGTTAATGATTCAATCTTCTTGATAACATCATCATCGATGACAACTGAATCAGGAAAGAGTTCACCTCCGGCAACGATTCGGTGACCAACACCGGTAATTTCGTTGTAGTCCTTAATGATATCCAGGCTTAACAGTTTATCAAGAACAAGTTGAATAGCTTGTTCGTGGTTGTCAATATCTTCAGTATCTTTGAACTTTTTACCGTCGCCGTACTTGATAGAAACTTCTGATGCACCCAAACCAATTCTATCAATAGCACCGCTTGAAAGAACCTTTTCTTCGGGCATTTGGAACAATTTGTACTTCAAAGTAGAACTACCAGCGTTAATTGCAATTGATTTTCCCATAATAAGTAATGCTCCTCTGTTTTTTTAAAATACTAGATAAACAATTTTATAATAAATCCTCTTGTTCCCAATCATCAATTTCGGTTAGGAACTTGGTAAAGGCTTGTTGATCCTTAAATGATGGAAATTCTCCCAACATAACCGGATCAACCTGTTTGGCACCATTGCCGGAATTTTGCAGAATTAAAATGGCCTTTTGAGCGGCACTGTTTTGGAACAGTTCCTTCGGCAAATTCAGTAATCCCTGCAAATAAACTTTTCCCTGCATCCATTTAAGCAACTGTTTGGCTTCAGTCGTCTGAAACAGCTCACTTGGTACCAGAAAGAATCCAAAGCCGCCTTTTTTAACGTGCTTCATGCCAAACTCAATCAGCAAATGATGAACATAGGAATGTCCGGATTCGGAATGGGTCTCGAATCCTTTTGCATTTGCGTCAATCGGATAATAGCCGATCGGTAAGTCACTCACGACTGCATCGACAACGGGTGCCAAAACATTTTGAATGGCGTCCTCATGGAACAGCTCCGCATGAATTTTTTGCAGTTCAACGGAATCGGCTGCCAATTCAAACATCGCATCGTCATTTTCAATTCCGGAAATTGTTGGGGTAACCCCAATACTTGTCTCAAGTTGGTGGTAAATCGCCGTTAAAAGATTTGCGGTTCCCATAGCCGGATCAAGAATGGTTAATTCCTTTTTGCTGTGGAAAATTCCGGAAATGATGTAACCAATAACATTCGCAATTGTGTCCGGAGTTATTTGATAATTTGCTTGAATCTTATCAATTCTAATGGCCTTTAAAAATGCCATCTGAATTCCTTTACGAATCGTTTCGGCAGTATATTGATCGGCATCAAAGTCTGCATAAATATTAGTCAGCTTTTTTGCATCAGCTGAAGTCAATCCTTCAAAATCGTTATCATCACTCTGCATAAATGAGAGTGTATCGATTAACGAATCCAAATACGATTGATCTTCAGCTTTTTGAATTAGCTCAGATGAACTGTCCAAGATGCTAAAAAGCTGTTCGATCTTTCCTTCAGCCAGAACTCTCAACTCCTTTATCCAATAGTTGAACACTATTAAATACTACCAGATAAGTTGTTAATAATTCAAGTTAGATTGTCATTTTAAAACAAAAAGCAGCCACTATTCGTGACCACTTGTGCGTTTGAAATGAACATGTTTGTGGTGCTTTGCCTGAACCACTCGTTGACGCATCATTCGTTCCTGCTCAGTGATTTGCTGAATCGATCCCAGCTCTTGCTTGTATGCTGCAAGCTGAAAAATTAAGCAGGACAACAAAACACCGACAAAAATAACAGCCACCACTGTTAATGAGCCATTTTTATATTTATCGTTTTTTGAACGGTATTTTTGAATACGATGAACACTTCTGACCATTTTCAAATGTGACATCAGTCCGCAAACACCCCCTGTCTTTGCACCATCTCACTTGGCGGATATTGGGCAGCAACGGCATGTGGCCCTTGTATGAACCGGTTAATCGAATCATATCTTGATACTGCTCAACTTTGTACGGTTTATGATTTGTTCGACTATATAAAAGGCACCGGTTAAAATCACATTTTTGAATTTCAAATTCATATCGATCCGATTCCAGCAGACTTAAGTACGAATGAAAGTGAATGACATTCTGGCTGTTTACATTTCGGGTACAGGAAATCATCACCGTAATCATGCAAATTGCCAAGACGCTGATAACAACGCTGACCAGTCCTTCAATCAACAGATAGCCGGGCTTGCTTCGATGATCATTTTTCCATGATTTCAGCTTCATATCTTGCCCTCTCAGAAATCATCACCTGTTCACTGGCGTCGATCTTTTGATTCATTTGGTGAATCGCTTGAATATAAAACAAACTAAACGTGCAGATAATGGTTAGGCCGATCAATGAATCAACGATTGTAAAAGCCGGTACTTTAGTTTTTCTCAACGTGATAACCACTCCATCCCATCTGAACTTTCTGATAATATTTCACCCGGTTGTTTTGATCCAACCAGATAACCGTTGTTGGCGCCGAAAAACCGTCCTGATAAGCATAAAGATTTCTAACACGACTGACATGCATGGTGTTTGGAATTTTAAGGATTTCTACTTTATGGTTTTCATCGGTTGTCGGTTTCAGATACGAGGGTGCGAAAATAATTTTCTCGTCCTGAATGACAATGCGATATGAAATGTCATTGGCCTTGGCATTTAAAGTCATCCGAGTCCAGGTGCTTTGAAAAGAGTGCCAAAAAATTGTTTCGCTGGCATTTCCAGACTGGACAACTTTGATCAGCATAAGATTAATCATCAACACACCGATGACCACACCCAAATAGACAATTAGTTCAACAACAGTAAACCCGGTTCTACTTTTTAACTTCATTATGACTAATTTTTAATCCTTCATCTTTAGCCTGCTTAATCTGTTTGGCCGTCAAATAGCCGCCCTTTGCCAACTCCGGAAAGCTCACGGTCTTGGCCATTGGATGTTGACTGAAGTAGGCATCGATTTGGGCTTGGACAACTTCAGTCATTGCCGAAGAATGAACCGATTGCGCATGCTTTCTTTGATTTGAAAGATTTGGAATAATAATGAGAATCAGCAACGAGATAATAAATAGGACAATTGTCATTTCAATTAATGTAAAACCACTTCGCATCTTTTTAACCTGTTTTTTCATTTCAATACATTCCCTTCACTGAGTTATAAATTGGTATTAACAGTTGAAAATAGGTTGAAACAATCGTAATGCCAATGACGATAAACATTGCCGGCTGAATGAATCCGATCATCTTGTCGGTCGCAAGAATCATCTCGTCAAACATTAGCCGCGAATAGGCCGTCATTGAATTGGCCATTTCTGGAATCGTATTGCCGGAGCTCATGAATTTAACGATTTCATTTGGAATAAAATTATGTCGATCCACCAGGCCTTTGAACGATCGGCCTTCAAGTAACGTTGTGTGAAGTTTTTCTCCGAGCAAATGAATCAGAGAACCCGATTTAAATTCGGATAATATCGCATAAATTTCCTGAACACTGAGCCCATTTTTCAATAGCGTCGCCAAATTACTGGCCAAATAGTAGGCAATGTACTTTCTGACAAGTTTGCCGACAAATGGAAGCTTCACAATCATTTGAGCTTGAGTAATTGCATCTTTTCGGCTCCAGCAAATAACGGCGCCGATTAAACTGACGACAACTGGCACCGGCAGCCATTTGAGAATCCTGAGATACCCAGTCGATTGATAGTCCGCGCCGACATTCGGCATAAGCTCGCGAATCTGTGGAAAAACGTATAGTCGAATCATCAAAATAAGGACGCCTAGAATACAACAGAGAAATAACGGATAGATCAGCATCGCCTTAATCTTCTTTAATTGCTTTAATCGCAGCCGGTCAAACTTTGCCAACTCATTTAAAATCTCGCTTAGTTGACCGTGCTTTTCAGCAATCAGCAACTGATGATACGCTTGGGTTTCAATCAATGGCCGAACGCCTTCAGAAAAATCATTTCCACTTTTCAGAGAAGCAATGATTCTTCCAACTCCGCGGGCCAACTGATGATCAGTTTCGGCGATAAACTTCAATGCTTCAGTTAAGGAAAATCCGATCGACAATAGGTTTGCCAATGAATCAAAAAAAGCTGCCTGAATTTGGACCGGCCATTTTTTAACCGAGTTCGAATCGTTTTGCAGTTTCGGGTGTAACCAGCTTGTTTTCAACAGCTGTTGATAATCCATCCTGCCATTCACTCCAGTCATAAGATTTAAGATTTTCAAGTTCGAACAATTCATGCGCCATCAGCATGGCTCTTTGGCCACCATCAACGGTTGGAATTAAGCGTTGATAGGCAATTCCCGTCAGGGCTTGAGAAATAAAAGCGTCACTGATTCCAAGCTGCTTGAGCCTTTCAATGACTCCCAACGGATCTTGAGCATGAACTGTTGTATATACCAAATGTCCGCTCAGTGCGGCCTTAATTGCAGCTGAAGCGGTCATTGAATCGCGAATTTCACCGACAATAAAGACGTCCGGCCGATGACGCAACCCCACCTTAATCAGGTCAGTGTAATCCATCCCCGCATCATGATTGACCTGTAACTGCAGAAAACGGGGTTCTTTAATTTCAATTGGATCTTCGATGGTCATCACAAACTGGTCTGTCACCAGCTGTTTGACCAAATTGTAAATGGTCGTGGTCTTCCCTGAACCGGTTAAACCTGAAAAAACGATCAATCCCCGTTTACGACTCATTTCAGAAATGAACTGAATCTGGCCTTCATTAAAAAAGGCGGTCTGAACATCATCCAAGTGGTAAATAATCCGGATGACCAGTGATTCCAATCCATTAAAATTTCCCACGGAAGAAAGTCTTAAAAAGTATCGTTCATCCCCACGCGACCAATCCATCGATCCAATTTGCGGCCGCCGTTGTTCGCTTAATGCCATATCGGCAATGTATTTGCAATAATTCATCATTCGCCTTGCCTGCAGATAACTTAGCCGTTTCCAAGTGGTTACTTGGTGTTGATTTCGGATTTTTACCAAATACCCATCATTATCGGGCAAAAAGTAAATATCACTTGCCCGTTTATTAACAGCGTCGGTTAAAAGCAGATTGACATGTTGACTCATTTCCATTAATTTCACCTCACGCATATTACATACGAAGGGAAACTGGTCTTTTATTTTTTTAGACAAAAAAAGATGACTAATCAAAAGATTAGTCATCTCACTTAAAGGATTATTAATTTATTCCTCTGGTAATTTAGCTGCTTCATAAACGTCTTGAACATCGTCATTTTCTTCAAGTTCGTCAATTAAGCCGGTGTATTGAGGAATTTTGTCTTCGGGAACATCGGTTGTGTTCTCAGGGAACAAACGAACTTCAGCAGTATCAGTATCGTAACCCTTCTTTTGCAAAGCATCACGAACTGTGTCCATTGACTTAGGGTCAGTGAAGATTTCGTATGCGTCATCACTGGTCTTCATGTCATCGGCACCTGCGTCAAGTGCGTCCATCAACATTGTATCTTCATCGGTATCGAGACCATCACGAAGAATAACAATGTAGCCTTTACGATCAAACATATATGATACTGATCCGCTGGTTCCAAGAGTTCCACCATGATGAGTAAATGCTGAACGAATTGCAGCAGCAGTTCGGTTCTTGTTATCCGTCAAAGCTGAAACCATGATGGCTGTACCACCAGGACCATAACCCTCATAAGTAATTTCTTCGAATTTGGCTCCACCAATACCTGAGGCCTTATCGATTGCACGTTGAACGTTGTCCTTAGGCATGTTGGCAGCCCGTGCTTTTTCCATCACTAGACGTAATTGAGGATTATTTTCTGGATCAGGATCACCTTTTTTAGCGGCTTGATACAAGTCACGTGATATTTTTTGGAAGATCTTTCCACGTTTAGCATCCTGAGCGTTTTTACGCCCTTGAATGTTATGCCATTTTGAATGTCCTGACATAATAACTCCTCTTTTCTAAAATTTATTAGCTGATTATAAACATACGACAACATTTTACCAGATACGACCACCTGTTTCAAGAAAGCATAGCCATTATCTGTCTGATTCCTAAAAAATATTGAGTAGACAAAATGAGTGTCCCTGTCTGGGATCACTCATCATCATTCTAATGAGGCTTTTTATTTAGTTGATTCGCGCTTCATCAAACCATAAGGCAACAAAACGTCCTTTTCATCAACTGGCTCGTTATGCATCAACTTGGTAAGCAGACGCATTGCAACGGCACCAATATCATACAAAGGCTGAGTAATGGATGACATCTTTGGTCGAACCATTTCGGTCAACTTCGTATCATTACTGGTAATAATTTCAAAGTCGTCAGGCACCTTTACGCCGGCATCCGACATCCCATTCATAATTCCAGCTGCCAATTCATCATCAGTTACCATTGCTGCAGTGGCGTTAACTGACATCAGTGCAGGTTGAAGCAAAGTTCCGGTCTTGTATGTATCATCCGTTTCGAAGACCAGCTTGTCGTCATAAGGAATTCCCGCACTCTTCAAGGCCTGTTTGTAACCCTTCAGGCGGAACTGACCATTAATGGCTTGTTCCAAAGGTCCACATACAAATGCAACCCGCTTGTTACCGCGATCAATCAGGTTCTTAACCTCTTCTTGAACAGCGGCGGTATAGTCGATATTAACTCGGGCATAGATGTTCTGCTCATCAACTGAACCGGCAAAAACGATTGGGGTCTTGGTCCGTTTAAACTCTTCTCGGAGTTTATCGGTAATCTCATTACCCATGAAAATAATGCCGTCCACTTGTTTTGACAGCAAAGTGTTAAGAACATTAACTTCTTTTTCACCATTTGAATCAGAGTTGGTCAAGATAATATTGTACTTGTACATTGTAGCAACATCATCAATTCCACGTGCCAATGAAGCAAAGTACATGTTGGTCACATCAGGAACGATTACACCGACAGTTGTCGTTTTCTTACTTGCCAAACCTCTGGCAACAGCGTTAGGTCTGTAATCCAGTTTTTCAATAACATCCAGAACTTTTTTCCGAGTTGCCGGCTTTACATTGGCATTTCCATTGACTACTCGAGAAACGGTTGCCATCGAGACACTAGCTTCTCTGGCAACATCATAAATTGTGATTGTTTGTTTGTCCATAAAGATAGCCCTTTCTTTCTCGTTAGAATATGTTTTCATCGATTTTCAAAACATCATCTAATATACCAAATAAAAAGGTTTTCAGCAAATTGAAAACGTTTTCAGTTAAATCATAAACTAAGATTGCTGAAAATTCAAGTGAAAACGGAACTTTACGGCGATAATCGTAAATAAATTCAAAATAATTTGATATGATATACTGTTTTTAAATAATAAGGAGTGATTCCATGAATAAGATAGAAAAAATCCAAAACTGGCTGGCTGAAAATGGCCAAGACATTGCTTTGGTAACCGATCCTAAGACAATTCAGTACCTCACCACTTTTTACAGCGATCCAGTTGAACGAGTGCTCATGATGGTTATTTTTAAAGACCACGAGCCCTTCATTTTTGGCCCTGCGTTGGAAACGGAAGCTATCAAGGATACTGGATGGACTTCTCCGGTTTACGGCTACCTGGACCATGAAGATCCATGGGTCATGATTGCCGATCGCGTCCACGAACGCAATACAGCTGACACTCATTTTGCAATTGAGAAAAATCAGCTGTCAGTTACTCGTTTGGAAGCTTTACAACAAGTATTTCCAAATGCGGACTTTTCAGCTAATTTAACACCATTTGTTGAACAAATGCGCTTAATCAAGTCTGATGACGAAATTGAAAAATTAAAGATTGCCGGAAAATGGGATGATTTTGCCTTACAAAAAGGCTTCGAAGCCGTCAAAGTTGGTAAAACCGAAGATCAAATTGCTGCTGACCTGCAGTACGCTTTGATGCAAAACGGCATCATGGAATTAAGTTTCCCTTCATTGGTTCAAGCAGGTGCGCACGCAGCTGAACCGCATGGCGCAACCAGTGAAAACAAGGTTCAAAACAACCAGCTTGTTCTGTTTGATTTGGGGACTGTCTGGGATGGCTACATTAGTGATGCTTCAAGAACAATTGCCGTGGGTAAACCTGATGAAAAATCGATGGATATCTACAAGGTTTGTCTGGAAGCTCAGTTGTCTGCTCAAGCTGCTGCCAAGCCCGGCGTCACCGCAGAGGAGCTTGATAAAGTTGCTCGAGACGTCATTTCAAAAGCCGGCTATGGCGAATACTTCATTCACCGACTTGGTCATGGAATGGGCATGAGTGAACATGAATTTCCATCCATTATGGCCGGAAACAAGATGGAGCTCCAGCCAGGCATGTGCTTCTCAATTGAACCTGGAATTTATATTCCAAACGTTGCCGGAGTTCGAATTGAAGATTGTGTTCACATTACAGAAAATGGCTGTGAGCCATTCACGCACACAACCAAAGAATTACGATATATTGAACAATAAGGCAAAATAAAAAAGCAACCGTAACGGTTGCCTTTTTTATTTATTGTCATCACTGTCATCAGTGATCGGAATTTCATTTTGACTGTCGTCATCTTTATGTGGCTGTGGATCAAGATCATCGGCAGAACTTGGAATGCCACTGTCTTGGAAAGCATCCTTGGCATCAACAACGATATCGTCTTGATCATCCTGATCATCAACATCATCATCAGACTGCTTTGATGTAAATCCCTTTGCTTTATCGGCAAATTGAGATTTGGCATCACTAACAGTGCCCTTGGTGTTTTCCATTTCATCATGAATGACGTCTTTCAAATCGCTCACAGCGTCGTTGGCGTAGAATGCGTAGTCAACTGCCCGATCACGTAACTCATCGGCCTTATCCCGTGCATTCCGCTTGATTTCGGCTTTCTTTGCTTCATCCAACTTTTGATATGCTGCATACAAACCGGCCCCTAATGCACCGGCAAATAAACCTAACGCTAATTTTTTACCCATTATAATCATCCTTTCAAATCATTACTTCGTGGTCTTTTGTGAATTGTGTCGGTTGCGGTACATGTTCCACGCACCCTTGCCAAATTTTCCGGCAAGACCTCCGGAAACACCCTTCTTCCCAGTGTTCTTTACTCGCTTGGTCAGATTTTGGGTTGCGCTGTTTAAGCTTGAAACACTTTCACCTAAATCAGCTGCAGCTTGGAATACGGGTGTCACAATATTCAACTTTTCGTCAACATCTTTAACCAAATCATTGGAAGTTGACATAATTTTATCAGTTTGCTTGGCAATGACATCTACGTTACTGGTCATTGTCCTAATTGTTGAATTTACTTCTGAGATAGTTCTGCTTACCTTTAGTAAAAATAGTCCGATAAAGATTACCAAAAGCAAAAATGCAATTGCGGCGATCAGGCCGGCGATTTGTCCAGCTGTCATCATTCTTCCTCCTTGTGCAACATTTACTTAAGAATAGCATTCCAACAATGGTTTGACAATGAAAATGAACGGGGAATGGTTTCTTTTACCCACCCAATTTGCTAAGATAATGGTATATACAAAGTGAGGAATCGCGATGATAAATAACTTGAATTTGATAACTTTAGGAATCAACTGGCAAAAATATTTTCATATGGTCGATTGGGACCGCTTGGCAATGACGATCTTGGAAAAGGTGGTCCTGTTAATCCTGTTTACCATCCTCTTTTTAGTCTTTAAGCGGATTGGTAAAGGCGTCATCAACCACTTTTTCAAACGTTACCGGATGAAATACCAAAATACGGTTGCTGAAAAGCGAATTAAAACGTTCCACACGTTGACGATCAATATTTTGAACTATTGCTTATGGTTCTTCTGGATCTACTCCATCCTGTCAACAATCGGGGTTCCTGTTGGGACGCTGGTGGCATCTGCCGGAATCTTCAGTTTAGCGATCGGTCTTGGCGCCCAGGGATTTGTGACCGACATTGTGAGTGGCTTCTTTATCCTATTGGAAAAGGAAATTGAAGTCGGTGAATATGTTCAAATTGGCACAATCAAAGGAACGGTAACTGCTGTTGGGATTCGAACAACCCAAGTGGTCGGCGATGACGGAACGTTAAACTTCATCCCCAACCGGACAATTACCACAATTGCCAACATGTCCAGAAATAACATGACGGCCATGATTCAAGTTGGAATCTTCCCGCAAACCCCCGTCGAAAAAGTGACCGAAATTATTCGAAAAGTCAATGATAAAGAGGTTCCCAACTACCCCGATATTGTTGGCAAACCCAAGATTTTAGGGACCATCAGCCTGCCGAATGGCAAGTTGGTTATCCAAGTCAACATTACAACTAAAAATGGCAGCCAATACGAAGTTTCCCACAACTTTTTGGCATTTTATCTTGCCGAGATTAATCGTGCTGGAATCGAACTTCCATCAAGTCCAACGCTGGTTTCCGGACAGGCTCATTCATGATTTTGAATATTATTTTATATGTAAAAACGGATGTGGCAATCATTGTCACATCCGTTTTTGATTAAAAGCTTTATCTATTAATAATCCCTTTTGTTCCTTGAACTTTCGCCTTTTTAGTTTCACTGGTCGATTTATGGTTATAAACCGGCAATGCAATGTAGTGTTTATTGAAATTATGCGCAAGAAAATTAATTTCTTTGAAAAGCTCACGACGGGTAATAATTCCCTTAAAGTGATTGTCCGAATCAACAAACACCAGAAAGTTCTCATCAACGAGGTAACGCATAATTGCCTCCAGATTGTCCCGCTCATAAATGGTTGGCACATCTTTTTGCATTATTTGTTTAACTTTAACCGATTCCAATGGCCGACTGGTGATTCCAGTATCTTGAAGCATCAGTTCTGTGATCATTGGTAAAGAAACCAGTCCTTTGAAATGATTATCATTATCCAGAACCGGAATCTTGGCGTATTTAACCTTTGTCAGAACCATAAAAACATGTTGGAGATTATTATCCTGATTAACGGTCGCAACCAGGTCGGCGGGAATCAAAATATTCCGCTTGCTTTCTCTCATGACAGTTTCAATCGGTTTATCGATCATGTAAAAGTAGACTCCTTTTCTGCTAGTAGGTAAAACGTCGAGCTAATTTTTTCACTGGTTGAAAATCACGATTGTAAAACTGAACCGTATATTGATGCTGATCCGATTCAATGATTGCGTAAGTTCCACCAATGACTGCGAACTCCCCTCGAGGCTGAGAAATACTTCCCGGATTGACAAACAGCATGCCATCGTCAAAAGTCGTGCCCACCTGGTGAGTATGGCCAAACAAAACCACGTTGGCAGCCAAACTGCAAGCATATAATTCGAGGTTCAACAAACCACCGTTGACATTTTGATGATGACCATGGGTAACTAATATTGTTTGGCCGTCAATTGTTTCAACGTCATGATCAGGAAAAGCAGCTAAATCCATATTGCCTTGAACAATGTGAAGTTTGGCAACCAATGGATCATCAATTGATAATTCGGAATCTCCACAATGAAAGATGCCGTCTACTTTGCCGTCATAGCGATCAACCAATTGTTGGACAATTTTTTCGATCCCCGTGACTATCACTTACCGCAACGATTTTCATTAATCCCACAGCTCCAATAATTGACTCAATAAGTTTCGAATGGCATTACCACGATGACTAATCATATTTTTATCATGAGTCGTCATTTCGGCAAGCGTCTTTTGCTGAGCCGGAACATAAAATAACGGATCATAGCCAAAATTATCATTACCACGACGGGCTCTTAAAATTTGGCCGTCGATTCTTCCTGAGGAGACAACTCTGTCACCCTCTGGAGTTAAATATACCAAGACAGATTCAAAATAGGCAGACCGATCCTGCTTATTTTGCATTTCCTTAAGTAATTTATTGTTATTGGCATCATCATCGTGATCCCCTGCGTAACGAGCAGAGTGAACTCCCGGTTGGCCATTTAATGCGTTGACAACCAACCCGGAATCATCAGCAATCACTGCCTGATGGGTAAAATTCATAATGCCAGTTGCTTTCAATGTGGCATTTTCCTCAAATGTGGTCCCAGTTTCGTCAATCTTAGGGACATTGTCGAAATGTTTCAGTGATTTGATCGTAACGCCAGTGTTTTTAAACGCGTCTTCAAACTCAATGACTTTATGCACGTTCTGTGACGCAATCACAATTGAATCAGGTCTTTTCATGTTATCAAACTCCTTTAAATGTCTAACTGAACTGCAGAAATAGGTGTTCCAAGCAGCTTATCGGCAATCTTTGAAAAATCAACCGGGTTACCGGTTGTATAAAATTTTCGTTCGGAATGACTCTGATTATCTGTCAAAGCCTGATGGGATTTCAAATATGCCAACACTTGTTGAGCGGTCGCAATTCCCGGATCCACGAGGGTCACGTCATTTCCAACAACGTTTTTAATTTCTTGACGTAAAATCGGAAAATGGGTGCATCCCATAACCAAGGTATCAATTGGTTTATCCATGAACCATGCCAGTCGATTATTAACGGCAACTTGAGCCTCCACCGTTCCGGCCAAGCCCTGCTCAACCATGGTGACAAATTCGGGACAGCCCAATGAGGAGACGACCGCATTGGGATTGTGGGCCTTGATCAATCGTTCATAATCTCCCGATCGAACGGTACCATTTGTGGCAATCACCCCAATTTGATCTGACTTTGATGCCTCAACTGCCATTTCAGCACCAGGTTCAATTACCCCAATGACCGGAATCGGCAGAATCTTTTTTAAATATTCATACGCAGCTGCAGTTGCGGTGTTGCAAGCAATCACAAACATTTTAACGTTTTGCTCAACCATATAATCCGCAATTCGTTTAGTTAATTTTTTAACAGTTTCAGAACTCTTTTGCCCGTATGGTAAATTGGCCTGATCCCCAATAAAGATGTACGATTCATTTGGGAGGATTTTAGTAATTTCTTTTAAGACGGTAAGTCCGCCGACCCCCGAGTCCATAACGCCAATTGGCCGATTATCCAACAGAATTCCTTCTTCCCTTGTTTCAATAACATTATTATCTTGCAAACGAATCTTATGTTCAACTTAAAACAAGATTAATGATTATATTGTATAATTAATTTATTACATTTTGCATTGATGGAGATTAAAAAATGGATAACGAAGTATACAAAAGTTTTATGAATAATGACACGATGAAAAGCCTTCTGGGACAGGAATTGATTCGTGATTCACTGATCCCTGAGATTTTAGGCAAAGACTCCCACGAAATTTCGTATTGGGCTGGCAAGCATTTGGCAAGAAACCATCGCTTGGCAACTTATGAAGATTTGGAAACTTTCTTCAAGCAATTCAAATTTGGGGACCTTAAGCTTCTTAAACGGTCAGGCAACCAAATTAATTGGCAGCTTGGCGGAGAAATTGTTGCCCAGAGATTGAAGGCTTACGATGATCCCGACTTTTATTTGGAATCCGGATTTATTGCCCAGAGCTGTCAGTACATCCTGAATCAGCAGGCCGAAGCAGAGCTTGAAAAAGCCAATGTCAACAAAGGCTTTGTCTTACTGAGCACTTATTTGAGTCCTGACAAGCCAAATGACGGTCAGGAAGCTTCCTCAATTTTCCAAATTGTGGAACCGGATGAGGATGCCAAATCAGAAAACGAAACAAAATAACGTTCCAGATGCCCCACCACGGATTTTGTGGTGGGGTTTTATTGTCTTTTCGCGGCCACAAAAAAACGAGCCACCGCAGAACGGTAAAGCTCGTAAACGACCGTTTAAAATCAAATCATTGATGTGATTTATCCAGCGTACTGATCCAAAACTTTCTTCACTTGAGCTTTTGGATGATATCCAACAATGGTATCAACCACTTTACCATCTTTTTTAACCAACAAAGTTGGAATGCTCATGATCCCAAATTTGGCCAGGGTCTTAGGATTCTTATCAGCATCCATCTTAGTGAACTTAACGTTGTCCATTTCTTCTGCCAACTCTTCAATAACAGGCGTCTGCATACGGCAAGGACCACACCAGGTTGCCCAAACATCGGTCAAAGTAACACCTTCGGCAGTATCTTTTTCAAAAGTTTGATCTGTAGTTTCTTTAAGCATATTAAAAACACTCCAATCCTTTAATAGTTTAATACTAACAATTTTTTAGCAAAAAGCAAACAAGTTGCACACAATCATTCTCATTTTAATTTAACGACGGTTGAGCCGTCGCCACCGGCATTTGGTGCCGAATAGCCAAAGCTTTTAACCCGTGGATTACGCTTCAAATACTCGGTAACCCCTTTTCGCAAAGCCCCGGTTCCTTTACCATGAATAATCGTGACTGAAGGATAACCGGCAAGCAGAGCTGAATCAATGTAACGATCAACTTCCGTCATTGCTTCTTCGTAGCGATGGCCACGGAGATCCAGTGTTGGTGACATACCGGCCGAATGGGTTCTGGAAACATGGGCTTGATACTGACTCTTATCCTGTTTGGCTGGCTTGGATTTTTCAAGATCGGATTCTTCGATTTGCATCTTCAAAATCCCAATTTGAACATCCCAGGTATGATTTTTATCTTTTCGGAGTAACGTCCCCTGTTGGCCATAAGATTTAACCAACACGTCGTCTCCAGGATGAAAATCATGCTTGGCTTTTTCTTTCTTCAAGACTTTGTTCTTCGTCAGGTTGGGAGCTGTTTCCAGCTTGTTCAAAGCCCCTTTGGCATCAATCAACTCGTTTTCCTTGACGGCAACCTTGCCAATTTGAGCTTGTTTTTTATGCAGATCGTCGATAATTTGGTCGGCTTTTTTCTTTGCTTCTTCAACCACTTGATTGGCCTTTTCTTTGGCTTGCTCAGTTAGGCGGTCTTTTTGATTTTCATACTTTGTAAATTTATCCTGTAATTCATTATGAAGCTTGGTAGCGTCTTTTAATTGACCACCAAGTTCGTCAGCTTCATCGTGAGCCCGCTTAGTTTGCGTTGTAAGCTCTTCAATCATGTTGTTGATGTCTTGGTTCTCCGTGTCGGTAAATGACCGTGCCTGGTCAATAATGTCCTTTGACATCCCCAATTTGCTGGCGATGTTCAACGCATTACTTTGACCGGGAATTCCAAGTAGGAATCGGTATGTCGGCCGAAGGGTATCAACATCAAATTCCATGGAAGCATTAATGATTCCCGGACGGTTGTATGCAAAGGCTTTTAATTCGGGATAGTGGGTGGTGGCAATCAATTCACAGCCAACTTTGTGGAAGGCATCAATAATTGCCATCGCCAGGGCTGCCCCTTCTTTAGGATCAGTTCCGGCACCCAGCTCATCTAAAAGGACCAGGCTCTTGGAACTAATTTGTTTGAGAATAGTGATGATGTTGTCCATATGTGACGAAAATGTACTCAAATTGGCTTCGATGGATTGTTCATCACCGATATCGGCGAATACATTATCGAAAACCCCAATTTGGGAATCTTCATTGGCCGTAATGAACAGACCGGACTGTCCCATTAACTGAAGCAGGCCGACCGTTTTGATCGTAATTGTTTTACCACCGGTATTGGGTCCGGTCACAATAATGGTGTTGTACTTATCGCCAATCTCAATATCATTGGCAACCACTTTATCCTTGGGAATTAAAGGATGGCGGGCCTTTCGCAAATTAATAATATTCTCTTTGGAAACTTTGGGAAGGACACTGCCAGTGGCATGAACAAATTTTGCCTTGGCGTTCACAAAGTCCAATTGGCCAACCAAATCCATATTCGCAAGCAGCTCATCCCGATGTGGTCGGATCAGGTCTGTCAGTTCACCCAAGATTCGGCGGACTTCAGCCCGCTCGGCCAATTGGTCTCGTCTCAACTGGTTGTTCATTTCAACCACGTTGCTTGGCTCAACATACAGTGTTTGACCGGAAGCACTTTGGTCATGAATAATCCCGCCAAACCGTTGCTTGTACTCTGATTTGATTGGCAGAACAAACCGGCCGTCACGAACGGTAATAATCGGTTCTGACAAGTATTTGGCATCAGATCCTTTAATGAATTTGCCCATTTTGGATCGGATGTTACTTTGAGTCGCAACAATTGTCCGTCGAATTGAGCGTAATTCAGATGACGCGCCGTCTAATATCCGGCCGTCATCGTCAACAGATGCCACCATTCGTTTGGTTACTTCGGGCATCAAGGTCAATCGATTAATGATTGCCGGCACCGACTTCAAATGAACCTCTTCATCTTCCAAATCATGAAAGAATTCGGTTACAACCTGAACCACCCGTAGAAGCTTGGTGATGTGAGAAAGTTCAGTCCCGCTGAGTGAGGCATTTTCAATTCTCAGTCGCTTCATGTAAGGAGAGATTTCAGTTAATTTGGGAATTGGGATCTCACCTTTAAGCCGAACAATGTCCGCACCATCAGAAGTTTGCTCAAGCCGTTGATTAACGGCTTCAAATGACGAACTGGGTCTCAGGTTGTGAACAATTTCTCGTCCCCGATCAGTTGTCAGGTATTTAGCCAACTGTTCTTTAATTTTGCCATATTCTAATGTTTCTAAAACTTTTTCGTTCATACATTAACCTCACTAGAATGCTGATTCCAAATCTGAATCATTTTATCTGAGAGAATCGGCGTTTTCTTAACAATCCATTGAGAAACCGGAGATTGCTGGTATTGGTCCTGAATACTTTGACTCGGAAGGATCAACAAGAAATTCAATACAATAAAAATAAACAAATATTTGATGATGAAGTCGGCAGCTCCACCAAGCAGTGAATTCAACTGATGAATAATTGGCAGCCTTGTTAATGGCGATAACAAATTGCTTAAGCCGCGGACAATGCGCCAAACAATCCCAAATAACAAAACAAATATAACCCATTTCACAATGACTTGGGCAGTTTCATTATCACTTCCTTGAAAAATGGCGTTGTTGATGACATCTGCAATTGGCGATGTGCCGATAATACTGACAAAAGTTGCCAAGACAAAGCCGATTAAACTGAGTACTTCCGCCACAAATCCTTTCGACAGACCGTGCAGAAAGCCAAATATTAAAATCAATATGATTCCAATGATAAAAACCATTTAATGAGCCTCTTTATTGTTGACCTTTTCTTCGATTTCAAACTGTTTGGAAATGGCGTTAAACGCAATTAATATTGCCCGCTGCTCTTCAGTGGAACTGGGCATTGCTTCATGGAGCTGCTTTAACTGTTCGTTAAGCAGATCAGTTACTGCCTGCATGTGTTCCGTAGTTCCTTTACCGATCAGGACATAATCCTTACCGCCAATGGTTGCTTTAAAGCGTTGTTTTTCGTTATTTGACATTACATCACATCCTAATTTATTTCAATTAAAAAGGACTGAGACTAAACAACTGCTTCGCCTCAATCCTTTCATCATAATGACAATCTGTTAATTACTTTTGATCTTTGCTGTCATCATCCTGATCGTCGCCATCTTTACCCAAGAAAGTATTCAAAACTGATTCGATCATATCCCATTCCTTATCAGTTTCGATAGCTTGGAGTTCGCCGCCTTGGGGATCGCTTGGATCGTCACCCTTGGGCAATGCGTATGCTTGGATTTCGACTTCTTCGTCTTCACCCTTGCCATCCGGATAAATCAAAATGTATGAACGATCAAAGTCTTCTGACTTGAAAGTAAATAATACATCGTATAATGTTTCGTCGCCGTTTTCATCGACTAATGTAATTTGTTGTTGTACTGGTTCTTGATCTGCCATAATTGTTTACCTCGCTATATTTTAGTTAATTTACCTTTACGATCCAAATAATTCTGAAGTATCAAACCAGCGGCCAGTTTATCAATCACTTTTTTCCGCTTTGCTCTGGAAATATCTGCTTCTTCAGTCAACATTCGCTGTGCTTCGACAGTTGTCAGTCGTTCATCTTCATAATCGACAGGCAAGTGAAACTTGTCTTCAAGTCGTTTGCCATACTGTTCGGAAGCATCAACCCGGGGTCCCAAAGTATTATTCATGTTCTTCGGAAGCCCGACAACAAAACCATCGACCTGATATTTTTTGACCAACTCGGCAACTCTGTCTAAGCCAAATTCCTTGTTGTCCTCGTCAATCTGAATTATTTCGACCCCTTGTGAGGTCCAGCCTAACAAGTCGCTAACAGCAACTCCGACGGTTTTTGAGCCGACATCTAAACCCATTAATCTCATTTTTCACCCTTTTTAGTTTCTTTTGAATGATTATCAGTTGGATGATTATCCAAGTAGAAACGAACTAATTCTTCAATTATTTCATCACGTTCATGTCTGCGGATAAGATTCCGGGCATCAAGATTACGTGGAATGTATGCAGGATCTCCGGAAATCAAATAACCAACAATTTGGTTATATGGGTTATAGCCCTTTTCCTCGAGAGCTGCATAAACAGTCAATAATGTTTCACGAACGTCCTTTGGCTGATCTTCATTAAAATTAAAAAACATGGTTTTATCTAAAGAACTCATACGATTCACCTCTATGACATAAGGTCATTTGTATTAATTTTAACTGATTATAACTGAAACTACAATCAACTATGCCAATGTAACGGACATGTAACCGTGGTGTAATAATTACTTATTGGTTAACCAATCAACGGCAGCACTCATTGCCTTATCAAGTCCGGCAGGATCTTTACCACCGGCTTGGGCCATGTTTGGACGGCCGCCACCGCCACCTTTAATATTACCGGCGATCGACTTAATTAAGTCACCAGCTTTAATACCTGACTTAATCTTATCATCTGTCACGGCAACAACCAGGTTGGCTTTTTCACCGCTGCCGGTTCCAAGTACCAAGACATCGGACAACTTCTTGGAACGCCAAGTATCAGCTAATTGACGCAGCTGATCCATTCCGGCATCCTTAATGACCCCTGTAATAATTGTATACTTACCGGCAGTCTTTTTGTCAGCAAAAACATCTTGGGCTTGTTGACCAGCCAATTTGGCTTCCAAAGATTGTTGCTTTTGCTGTAAGTCTTTGATTTCAGCTTGTAATTGACTTACCCGCTTAGGCGTATCTTTAATTTGAGTCACTTTCATATCGCTGGCAATCTGCTTTAGTTCTTTTTCATGATCATTTAACATCTTGAAAGCGTCTTTTCCAGTGACCGCTTCAATTCGACGAACCCCGGCGCCAACACCTGATTCGGAAACAATCTTGAACAAGCCAATATCTCTGGTGTTGGTAACGTGGGTTCCACCACAAAATTCAACTGAGAAATCACCAACGCTGACAACTCGAACCTTGTCGCCATATTTTTCACTGAATAAGGCAATTGCGCCCATCTTCTTACCAGTCTTTGGATCGGTAACGATGGTTTTAACGTCAATTTCATTAAAGATTTGCCGATTGACCATGTCCTCAACCTTTTGCAGATCGGCATCGGTTACTTGGCCAAAGTGGTTAAAGTCAAAGCGCAGGTAATTTGGTTCAACCAATGAACCAGCTTGTTGGGTATGACCACCCAAGACATTTCTAAGTGATTGGTCAAGCAAATGAGTGGCAGTATGGTTCTTTTCAACCCGGCTGTGGAATAATTTGTCAACGACCAAATGATATGTTTTACCCTTTTCAAGGGGTTCTTGTGTCTTCAAAGTATGCAGGTTTTGACCATTTGGTGCGTGTTGGACGTCGACAACATCGGCAACTTTATCACCCTGTTCATCAAGGACGATTCCCCGATCAGCAACTTGGCCACCCATCTCAGCGTAGAACGGTGTCTTGTCAAAAATTGCTTCGACGGTTCCACCTTTGGAGGTGTCAACCAATTTTTCGTTTTCAACGATCGCTACCAGCTTGGCGTTATCAACATCCAAGGTGTCATAACCAACATATTCACTGTGATCTTTAATTTCAATTAACAAATCGCGTTGAACACCCATTGACTTGGCGCCGCTTCGAGCTTTTCGAGCACGATCCTTTTGCTTTTGCATTTCAGCTTTAAATCCAGCCTTGTCAACCGTCAAGCCAGCGTCACTGGCTTCTTCTTGAGTTAATTCAACTGGGAAGCCGTAAGTATCATAGAGTTTAAATGCTGTTGGACCATCGATCACAGTTTGGTGATTGGCTTTTGCGTCTTTAACAACCTGACGAAACAGCTTCAGACCATCGGCCAATGTTTCGTTGAAACGATCTTCTTCAGAACGAACAACTTTGGCAATGTAATCTTTTTGCTTAAGGACATCAGGATAATAAGACTTCAGGGTTTCACCAACAACTGGCACTAACTTGTATAAGAAAGCTTCGTTAATCCCAAGACGTTGGCCGTTCACGATCGCACGACGGATCAATCGACGGATAACATATCCCCGACCGACGTTTGATGGTAAAGCACCATCACCAATGGCAACGGTGATTGCCCGTGAATGATCGGCAATAATTCTAAATGCCTCATTATCACGTTTGTTGGCTTCATACTTCTTGTTGTCACTTAATTTCTCAGTCTCGTGAATCATTGGCAGGAACAAGTCGGTTTCGAAATTAGTCCGGGCATGCTGAAAGATTGATACAACCCGTTCAAGTCCCATTCCAGTATCAATGTTTTTCCGAGGAAGTGGTTCATAAGTATCTTGAGGGGTGTGGTTGAATTGTGAGAACACGATGTTCCATACTTCAAGCCAGCGGTCATTTTCACCACCAGGATAATTTTCAGGGTCATCATCAGCTAAATTGTCAAAGTCCTTACCACGATCGTAGAAAATTTCTGAATCAGGGCCCGATGGACCTTGGCCGATATCCCAGAAGTTATCCTCAATATCGACAATATGATCGGGCGCAACACCGACTTGCTCCCAAAATTTCTTAGCATCTGTATCTTTAGGGTAAACAGTCATGTAAAGTTTATCTTTATCCCATCCAAACCACTTTGGAGAGGTGAGTAATTCAAACGCCCAGGTAATGGCTTCTTTTTTGAAATAATCTCCAACAGAGAAGTTCCCCAACATTTCAAACAAAGTGTGATGTCGAGGTGTTTTACCAACGTTTTCAATATCGTTGGTCCGGATACTTTTCTGTGAACTGGTCATCCGTGGATTCTTTGGAACAACCGTCCCGTCAAAGTATTTTTTCATGGTCGCAACACCGGAATTGATCCACAGTAAAGTTGGGTCATCAACTGGAATTAGTGAAGCACTTGGTTCAATTGTGTGCCCTTTTTCCTGGAAAAAATCTAAGAACATTTGTCGCACTTGACTACTGCTTAACTCTTTCATACTAATTTCTCCCTTGACAAAATTAAAACACCGTTGCTCACAGAGACGCCCATTGACGCGGTACCACTCTGATTGCAACGATGTTTATCGTTAACCACTTGATCTCTATAACGTAGAGTTGCGTTTTACAATTAAAATTTTAAGAGAGCACTATTCAACTTAAATCACTTTTTCCACCAACCAAAGTGTCTCTGAAAAATAAATTTGAATAGCATATTCTTAACACATTCAAAGTATACTTTTTTGTGAATATGGTGTCAATACGGACTTATCTATAACGTGACGAACTATTCTTTCGCTGCTTTCGCTTTGATCTGGCTTCTTCACGTTTAGCAACCCGTCGATCCACCTCATCCTTACGGGCAATTGTGTTCTTAATGCGGCGTTTGTAGCCTGGTTTGATATGCTTCTTTTTCTTTTTAATCATACCAATCATGGTTGGATCAAGCTTATCGTGCTTCTTTCGGTGGGTCTTTCGTCGATTTCGATCATACGAGTCAACAATTTCGCCATTTTTAAGTGCTTTAGGCTTGAAATGAATGCCCATGTCTTCCAGTTCTTCAACTGCTTTTTCCTCATCAGGAGAATACAGGGTAATTGAAGTTCCGGACATTCCGTTTCGGCCAGTCCGGCCGACACGATGAATGAAGAATTCCAAATCCTCGGTTGGGATATCATCGTTAATGACATCGGAAACCCCTTGGATATCAATTCCACGAGCAGCTAAATCAGTTGCAACCACAAATTGAAAATCGAGGTTCTTGACTCTTCTCATGACCTGCTTACGTTCACGTGGCTTCATCCCACCATGAATCATCGCAACATTTAAGCCCTGACCTTTTAAGTAGTTGGTTAATTCTTCAACCCGCTTCCGGGTATTCGCAAAAATGAGCACCAAATATGGCTCACCAATTGTCAGCAGCTTGTAAATAAGCTGGTTCTTATCCTGACCCTTGGTTGAAATCAGCCAATTATCAATGGTTGGACTAATAATTGTTGAAACAGGAATTTCTTCAATAAATGGATTAACCATACATTTTTTAAGAAAAATATTGATCTTTTGTGGAATAGTTGCTGAAAAGACCATCATTTGGACATGTTTACCAAAGCTGGCAGCAATATGATCGACAACGTCCAAGAATCCCATATCAAGTGTCATATCTGCTTCGTCAATGACTAACTGAGAAGCTGTATGAACATCCAAGCCACCATTTTGAATCAAATCCCAGATTCTTCCAGGGGTTCCAATCACTAATTGGGGTTGCTCATGCTTGATTTTCTTTTCCTGGCGAACTTTGTCGGTTCCGCCAACGTAATGACCAATCGAAATCGGCTGATCGCAATGTTTGGCGATTTGTTTGGCAGCATCAATAATTTGATATGCCAGCTCACGACTGGGTGTCGTAATCACCGCTTGGACTTCGTCTTTATCCGGATCCAGCTGATTAAAGATTGGCAGCAAAAACGCGTGGGTTTTACCGCTACCGGTTGCTGACTGGCCAACCACGTCTCTTCCCTGCATGATGACGGGAATCACTTTTTCCTGAACCGGAGTCGGTTTGCTGAAATTTAGCTCCTTGACTGCATCCAGTAAAAAAGGTTTTAAATTAAATTCTGAAAAATTACTCATATATTCTCCTACTTGTTTTTAGCAACAAGATCGTTTAAATCTTTAACAAAATCTTTGATATGGTCTTCATCTTCGACAACCGCCCCACTGGCAAGTGGGTGGCCGCCACCACCATATTGTTTGGCAAGTTCATTAATCTCAGGACCTTTGGAACGCAAACGGATTCGGAATGAACCGTCCTTTTGTTCGACAAAGATTGCCCAAGCGACAACCTGTTTGATTTTTCCAGGAAGTGGCACAACAGCAGATGTCGATTCATCACCTAATTTGAATGGCTCGAGTACTTTGTTGGAAAGTACCAGGTACGCAGCACCGCTATCCAAAATATTTAAATTCTCGTATACATATGCCGACAACCGGGCAAGTGGAATGTCAATTTCGTCTTCAATCTTATTGACTTCACTCGTTGAGAAATCATAGGTTGCCAATTTGGATGCAACTTCCAATGTATGTGAGGATGTTGAAGGATACATAAATCTACCTGTATCACCGACAATGCCGGCGTAAAGCAAACGGGCACCCTCTGCTGGTAAAGTTAACTGATCTTTATTGGCATCAAAAAAGTCGTAAATCAATTCTGAAGTACTTGATGATTCCGGTTCAACCCACATGATGTCACCAAATTGGTCGTCATTAGGATGGTGATCAATCTTGATAAGTTCCTTGCCAGTGGTATATCTTTCATCATCAACTCGAGGTTGATTTGCAGTATCCACAACGATGACCAATGCGTCCTTATACTGGTCATCGGCAATTTGGTCAGTGGTTCCCAACCAGGCAAAACTGTCGTATTGTTTACCGGCACATAGAACCGTTTTGTCAGGAAATGAAGCTTTGATTAACTGAGCCAACCCCATCTGTGAACCAATTGCATCCGGATCCGGTCGCTTATGCCGATGAATAATAATTGTTTTAAATTTCTTTATTTCGTTAAGTATTTGATCTTGTATTGCCATATTTATTGCTCCATTACTTTATTGTTGAACACTTCAGTATACATTAATTCGTGAATAAGATAAACCGCTACATCCAAAACGATTAATTAAACAGCGGTAAAACAATATTCTCATAACTGAGATCATCCAGGTTGGTGATGGTAATGCCCAACAGTCGAACACCTTTGGTAATGTCAGGCATATCAATCAACAAATCATTTGCCAACCCAAAATATTCCTCGGCATTATTTTTGATGTAATTATCAAAGGTTGCCCGCTTGGTAAACGTGGAAAAGTCGGCGTATCGAATTTTGAGGACCAGCGTCTTACCGTGCTTCTTTTTATCATCCATCGCTTTGACCACCATGGCAGCAATCTTTTGCAGCGCGTCATCAACTTGGGTCTGATTATCAATTGCCGGACCAAATGTCCGCTCTTTACCGATGGACTTTCGAACTCTTTGATATTCGACCGGCCGGTTGTCGACACCACGGGCCCGTTCGTAAAGGACATACCCAAACTTACCAAAGTGTTTTATTAAATCCATCTGGGACCATTGAAGCAGGTCTTGACCATTGTTAATATTTAAATCATGCATCTTGGGAACCGTCTTTTTGCCGACTCCCCGAAATTTCTCGATCGGCAGCTTCTCCAGAAACTCAAGCGCATCCCGCTTTTCAATAACAGTGATTCCCACCGGTTTTGCGTAGTCAGATGCCTCTTTAGCCAAAAATTTGTTATAAGAAACGCCAACCGAACAGGTGAGATGAGTCGCTTGCCATATTTCGTTTTGAATCATCCTGGCAACCTGAATGGGATCAGTAATGTGCTTTTTGTTATTGGATACATCTAAATAAGCTTCATCCAAGGCGACGTATTCAATAATCTCGGTATACTCATGAAAAATTTCATGAATCTGATTGGAGACCGACCGGTATAAATCGAATCCCGAAAAACGAAAAACGGCATTTGGACATAGCTCCAGAGCTTTCATGGCACTCATTGCTGAGTGAACACCATATTTTCGGGCTTTATAATTGGCCGTTGCAACCACACCTCTGCCGCCAGTCTTGCGTGGATCTTTTGCCACAATCAACGGCTTTGACTTCAGTCTGGGATCCTTGCGCTCTTCAATTGAGGCATAGAATGCATCCATATCAACATGAATAATATTTCTATCTTGTGTGTTCATCAGTATCACTCTTAATCAAACGTATGTTCTTATGTGGGTCAAAAAAATGGTCGGGATGAAATTAAATCATCTTCCCAACCGCAAACTTAAACTATTTTTCTTCAGACTTTGATTCGCCCTTGTCTGAGTCAGAATTTTCAGTTGCATTCTGATCATTATCGGTTGAAGCAGAATCATCTTTGCTGTCATCGGCTGCTTTGTCGTTAGCATCTGCGTTGTTGTCAGCTGCAGGAGCAGTAACAGCAGGCTGCTTAACTGATGCAATTGCGCTCAAATCAAACACCAAGTAGATGCCGTCACAATCTAATGTAACAGTCTTTTCAGCTTCGTTGATTTCGTCAACAACACCGTGAAGACGACCAATGGTAATAACCTGGTCACCTTCCTTGATCTTTGAAAGTTGTTCACGACGCTTTTGTTGTTGCTTTCTCTGAGGACGGATCATCAAGAAATACATAACCGCAAACAGGACAACAATCATCAAAATTGAGTAATAAGATTGATTCAATATTTTTCACCCACACTTTCCATAAGAATACTTTACCAAATAAGGCTTGAATAGTCTATAGCTAAAAGTTTTTCGGGTTCGGTTTGTTATAACCGTACTGTTCAAACACTTCAGCGCGCAGATCCAACAGGTTGTCATCCATGATTGCCTGCTGGACACGTTTCATCAAATGAATCAAATAGTATAAATTGTGGTAGCTGCACAGCCTTAGCCCAAATGTTTCATCGGTTTTCACTAAATGTCTGATATAAGCCCGCGTATAGTTGCGACAGGTATAACAGTTGCATTGATCATCCAAAGGAGTGAAGTCACGGGCGTACTTGGCGTTCTTTACAACTAATCGGCCATGTGAAGTCATGACCGTTCCGTTTCTGGCGATTCGGGTTGGCAAGACACAGTCAAACATGTCAATTCCCCGAATAACACCGTCAATTAACGAATCAGTTGCGCCGACCCCCATCAGGTAGCGGGGCTTGTTTTCAGGCAGCAGTGGACTGGTGGATTCCAAGATCCGATTCATTTCCTGCTTGGATTCACCAACTGATAATCCCCCGATTGAATATCCAGGGAAATCAAGGCTCACCAAATCTTTAGCAGATTGCTTTCGTAAATCTTCAAATCCAGCGCCTTGAACAATCCCAAACAGTCCCTGCCAATCCGGGTTCTTGTGAGCTTTCAAACCACGTTCGGCCCATCGGCTGGTTCGTTCAACCGATTTTTTTACATAATCATAAGACTCAAAGAATGGTGGACATTCGTCCAGACTCATCATAATATCCGGTCCAAGGTCATTTTCGATTTGAATGGCTTTTTCCGGTGATAAGAACATCTTTGAACCGTTGATTTCATTTTTGAAGGTGACCCCTTCTTCAGTGATATCCCGGTTTTTGGCAAGAGAAAAGACTTGGAATCCACCAGAGTCGGTCAGAATCCCCTTATTCCAATTCATGAATTTATGAAGTCCGCCGGCTTCTTTAACAATATCTTCACCGGGTCTCAGCCAGAGGTGATAAGTGTTTGCCAGGATAATTGTCGCGCCCATGTCATCCAGTTCTTCCGGAGCAAGGGTTTTAACCGTTGCCTGGGTACCAACCGGCATAAACATTGGCGTCCGGAAAGTTCCGTGGGGCGTTGTAATCTCACCTAAACGGGCCCCAGTGTGCTTTTCTTTTTTAATCAAGCGATACGTAATCGCTGGTTGCATATAATGAATCCTCCTAATGAATGTACATCGCATCACCAAAGCTGAAGAAGCGGTACTTCTCATCAATGGCGTGCTGATAGGCGTTTAAAATGTTGTCGCGACCGGTGAAAGATGCCACCAACATCACAAGCGTTGATTTTGGCAAATGGAAATTGGTAATAAATGAATCCACAACCTTCCACTGATACCCCGGCTTAATAAAGATGTCGGTCCAACCGGAATCAGGGCGAATTTCACCATCAAATTTAGTTCCTACCGTTTCCAAGGTTCGAATCGAAGTTGTCCCAGTGGCAACAATTTTGCCGCCATTTTGACGAACTTCATTCAATGTCTTGGCAGACTCCTCGGATAACCGATAAAATTCGCTGTGCATTTTGTGATCTTCAATATTTTCTTCATCGACCGGACGGAAAGTGCCCAGGCCAACATGAAGGGTCAGATAAACTAGGGTCTGTCTGGAAACTATTTAAGCCAAATCAAAATTGAAGCAATGTAAATGGTTTGTAGAAAAACATGCGCTAGTTTATCATATCGCGTCGCAATCCGCCGGTAATTCTTCAATTGATTAAAGTAATTCTCGATCAAATGGCGTTCACAATAGACGTAATAATCACAATCCCACTTGTCTTGGGCATTACTTTTAGGTGGAATCGTATATTGACCGCCTTCAGCTTCAATATACTGGCGCAGTTCCTTAGTCCCATAAGCTTTATCGGCAATCAGATTAACGCCGGCTAAAGCTAATTGTCGCAGTAATGGTTCAGCTGCCCGACTATCATGAACTTGGCCGCCGGTAAGGATAAAACATAATGGATTTCCAAGGCCATCCACCACCGCATGAATTTTAGTGGTTCGACCACCACGGCTTAGACCGATGGCTTGATTCTCAACGTCACAGCGGGCGTTTTTTTAGCGCCCGTGGCCTTTTGATGAGCTCGAATGCTAGTTGAATCGAGGCTGATATTTTCCATATCCGGTTCATCGATCAAATCCTTAAAGATCCGTTCAAACAAGCCGGCATCAACCCAACTACGATAACGACTATAGCTGGTTTTCCATGAACCGTATCGTTCAGGAATATCACGCCAGGTGGCGCCACTTTTTAGCAACCAGAGAACCGCATTAAAAACTTGGCGATTAGGTATTTTAGGTGGGCGTCCGGTTTTATAGGGCGGAAAACGGTCCTCAATCCGGGCCCATTGCTCATCAGTAATTTCATAACGTTTCGGAATTGTCATCGGCGAAAACCTCAATTTGTTTTTTATCAAGATTATACACGATTATTTTGTTTCCAGACAGACCCTAAATGAACACCCTTATCTTCAACTTTTTTCAATAATTCCTTGGTCCAGTGAAGGCCGGCCGTTGGTGCGGCAGCTGATCCCATTTCTTTGGCATAAACCGTTTGATAACGATTGGGATCATCCAACTTTTCTTTGATATACGGAGGTAATGGCGTTTCACCAAGCCGCTCAAGAATTTCAATAAAAATACCTTCGTATTTAAATTCAATTTCACGGCCACCATGGTCTAATTCCTTGGTAACGACGGCTTTTAACTGTCCGTCACCAAAGTTGATAACCGTTCCGACCTTGGCTTTTTTCGCTGGCTTCATCAAAGTTTCCCAGCGATCGCCTTCAATGTTATGAAGCAATAGGACCTCTACGTGACCACCGGTGTCTTCTTTGACACCATAAATGCGGGCAGGCATCACTTTGGAATCGTTCATCACTAAAGCATCGCCTGGGTTCAAATAGTCAATAATGTTATAAAAATGGCGGTCTTGCATCTCGCCGGTGTCCTTATTCAAAACCAGCAATCGGGATTCGTCACGATCTTTAATCGGTGTTTGGGCAATTAATTCATGAGGAAGATTATAGTCAAAATCTTCAAGGGTATAATTTGTTTTCAAAATATTAATTCCTTTCGTCCTTGTGCGGCATCGGGTAATTGAGATGGTCATAGCCCCTTGGGGTAACAACTCGGCCACGGGCAGTTCGCTTAATCAGGCCGATTTGCAGCAGATATGGTTCGTACATTTCAGCAATCGTATCGGTTTCTTCACCAATATTGGCTGCCAATGTATTAAGGCCGACCGGGCCACCATCATAATATTTAATCATTGTCTTTAATAATTTAATGTCGGTATCGTCTAATCCCAGGTCATCGACTTTCAGTTTAGCCAAGGCATACCGAACAATTTCCAGATCAACACTATCTTTGTCGGAAACTTGGGCAAAGTCGCGCACCCGCTTTAACAAGCGATTGGCAATCCGAGGTGTTCCTCGCGATCGTAAGGCGATTTCATGAGCGCCGGATTCTTGAATATCAATTTGAAAAATGTCGGCGGTTCGGCGAACAATGTCTTCCAAGTCCGAAGACTTGTAATAGTTCATGTGTTCAACAATCCCAAAACGATCCCGCAAAGGTGCGGACAGCATCCCTGCCTGAGTCGTTGCACCAATCAGCGTAAACGGTGGCAGCGGAAAATGAATTGGGTGGGCGCCGGAACCTTGGCCGACAATAATGTCGACATAAAAATCTTCCATTGCCGAATAAAGCATTTCTTCAACCACTTTTGGTAATCGATGAATTTCATCAATGAACAGAACATCGCCTGGTTGAAGCTCATTTAACAATGACAACAGGTCACCCGGCTTATCGATGGCCGGTCCACTTGTCGTTCGGATGTTAACACCCATTTCGTTGGCAATCACCATCGCTAATGTGGTCTTACCGAGGCCAGGAGGCCCATATAGCAGAACATGGTCCAATGATTCCTCACGTTGCTTGGCGGCCTTAATATAGACCTTTAATTCGTTTTTAACGTCGTCTTGTCCAATATACTCACTAAGAAGTTGGGGACGAAGCGATTTTTCAATGCTGGTTTCATCGGCATCCGTACTTTCCGGAGAAATTAGTCGATCATCTTTTTCGTTGGCCAATCTATCATCTCCTCATTTCTTAGTGCATCAACAACTTAAGTCCCAAGCTCAAATATTGGTCAGTCGACAGTCCGGGCTTTGCAGCCAATTCGGACTGAATCCCGTCAATTTGTTTGGAAGGATACCCCAGGGCTTCCAATGCCGACAAGGCATCTGAAAGTTCTGGCGATTTTTCACTTTGGGGACCGGATTGAGCTTCGCCAGTCGCAGTCACTGAAATGTCATCCAGCTTTCCCTGCATATCCAAAATAATCTGGCGAGCGGTTTTTTTACCGACTCCGGGAAATTTGGTCAGAAACTTAACATCTTCGTTGTTAATCGCTGAAATCAAACCGTCACGGTCATTGCCGGCCAAAATGGCCAACGCACTCTTGGGACCGATTCCGGAAACTGAAATCAACTTTTCAAAGATTTGCTTATCCTCAGGGGTCGCAAATCCAAACAGCAAAATTGCTGTATCACTCACTGACTGATAAATGTAAACTCTAATCTTTTTTTGATCATCAATATTGAATCGATACGGATCGGCTGTGTTGATCAAGTACCCAACACCACCCACCAATAACACAATGTGGGTCGGGGTAATATCGACAACCGTTCCTTCTAAGAATTCGAACATCGGTTTCTCCTCTTCACTAAAACGTATGTTTGCCTAATAAATTGTAACATATCCCGTCAGAAACCGGGACGAAATCTAAATGATTTCTTCGTCGGTATGATGAGGATCCTGAATTCGCTTAAACATCTTTTCAATATCTTCGTTGGTAAACTTAACCAACGTTGGCCGGCCATGAGGACAGTTGTATGGGTTCTCACATTCCGGCAATCGTTTGAGCAGGGCTTTGGCCTGCAGTTCATCAAGATGGTGGTTGGCTTTGATTGCGCGTTTACAACTCATCATAATGGCTGTTTTTTCACGAAAGGCGGCAACTGAAATCTTATGGTCAGACAAAATCCAATCAATCATTTCTTTGATTGTGTCTTCTTCCTGCCCTGCTTTGAACCACATTGGATGTTCCCGAACAATAAAGCTGTTCTGGCCAAACTGCTCTAAATGGATGCCGAGTTTATTCAGCAAATCCATATGATCGCTGATCAACAAAAAGTCCGACGTTGAATAATCCAAAACGATGGGGACCAATAACTTTTGCTGATCATCGGAAACTTCGCCAATTTGCTTGCGATAAAACTCATAGTTAATCCGTTCCTGAGCAGCGTGTTGATCCACAAGATACATATTGTCGGCAGTCTCTGCGACGAGATACGTTCCGTGAACCTGACCAATGTAGTTCAGGTGTGGAAAGCCGGTTTCAACCACCAACTCCGACTGTTCCGGCTTTTGACGAGCTGAGTTGCTGTCGGTGTCATCCACAACAGCCGTTGCATCGCTTTGAAATACCGGAACGGAACTCGGCTCATTTTGTAATAGTTCATCAAATTTATTTACTTGGGGACTGTCAAGGTCATCCCTTGACTTCACAACCACCGGGGTGACGGCGGCATCATTAAATTCAGGCGCTGGCTGTGGGTCAACGGCAAACAACGGCGGATTGGTCTTCTCCTGGTCTTCGGTAGAAACGTTAAATTGACTCGGAGTCGCGTTAAACGGCTTCTTAAAATCTCTGGTGGCATCCGGAATCAGCTGTTTATCGCGCAGCATATCGTAAATCGCATCAGAAATCAGCTTGCCAATCATTGGTTCGTCACTAATCCGAACTTCCTGCTTGGTTGGATGAACATTCACGTCGATTAATGCAGGATCGGCATCAATTTTAATGACTGCAATTGGAAAACGGCCAATCATTAATTTTGAACCATATCCGGCAATGACGGCCTTGGTAAGTGGGAAATTACGAATAAACCGACCGTTCAAGATCAGTGAAATGTAATTTCGACTTGACCGGGTCAATTCTGGCAGACTCACATAGCCGCTGACCTTAATGTCCAAGTCTTTGCCTTTGATTGGCGCCATTTTAGAAACGGTCTTCACACCATAAATAGCGCCCAGGACTTGAAGCAGATCATCCCGTCCTGATGTTCGCAACAGCTCACGGCCGTTACTGATAA
This sequence comes from Lentilactobacillus kefiri, assembly GCF_009739535.1. Lineage (GTDB taxonomy): Bacteria > Bacillota > Bacilli > Lactobacillales > Lactobacillaceae > Lentilactobacillus > Lentilactobacillus kefiri. Next base: position 1,895,111 of record NZ_CP029971.1, on the reverse strand, counting down.
GTGAAAAGGCAATTTCAGGATGACTCAGTGCAAGGCGGTTAACAATATCTGAAATTTTGGCAAGTTCGGTGTTGGGCGAACTGAGATATTTTAGCCGTGCCGGGGTGTTGTAGAAAAGTGATGCAACCTCGACAGTTGTCCCTTTTCGTGACTCCGAAGCTTTTTGGTCAATCAACCTGCCACCCTTATAGTTAACCTCGGTGCCGACAGATCCGGTCGATGTTTTCATTCGAACGTTGGCAACTGAACTGATACTGGGAAGTGCTTCACCACGAAAGCCCAGTGTCCGTACTCGAAAAAGGTCCCGCTGTTCAGAAATTTTGCTTGTAGCATGTCGTAAGAAAGCCGTTTGAACTTGGGAGGCGTCAATTCCGTTTCCATCATCAACCACCTTGATCAGCTTCAATCCCGAATTTTCAACAGTGACATCAATTTCGGAACTGTTTGCATCTATTGAATTTTCAACCAATTCTTTGACAACTGATGCCGGCCGTTCAACAACCTCGCCGGCAGCAATTTGATTTGAAAGAATGGTTGGCAGTTTATGAATTTCATTCAAATTGATCACCTTAATCTCCGTTTATCTTTTGTTGCCATTTGTATACTTGATTCATAATTTGCATTGGTGTCTTGGACATCAAATCTAATTTCTTTAATTGTGACACAACTTCCGCTTGTTTATCATCAATTTGCTCAAGTGGGAACAGTGACGTTTGCTGCTCAGCGGTCTGCTGAGGAGCTTCTTTGGACCTTGCAGGCTTTTCATGCTGCTCTTCAGCCTGTTGCTCCAGGTGAGTCAAAATGTCGTTGGCACGGTGTAACAGGCCTTCTGGCAACCCGGCTAATTTTGCCACATGAATTCCATATGACTTATCGGCTGGACCTGGTTGAATTTTATGCAGAAATACCAGTTCACCATTGGATTCAGTTGCCCCAACGTGGACATTTTGAAGGCGTTTAAGGGATTCATCCAAAACGGTCAATTCATGATAGTGGGTCGAAAACAGCGTCTTGGCACCAATATTGTTATGGACATACTCAATAATTGCTTGAGCCAGAGCCATTCCGTCGTAAGTGGCGGTTCCACGGCCAATTTCATCAAACAAAATCAAACTATTGGGAGTTGCGTTTTCAATTGCATCATTGGCCTCTTTCATTTCGACCATAAACGTACTTTGGCCGGAAATCAGGTCATCAGCTGCACCGATTCGGGTAAATATTTTATCAAATACGGGCAGCTTGGCTTTCTTGGCTGGAACAAAGCATCCCATCTGGTTCATGATGACACAGAGTGCCATCTGACGCATATATGTGCTCTTTCCTGACATGTTGGGTCCAGTTATCAGCAGGATGCTGGTATCTTCACCCAAATTAACGTCATTGGGGACATATTGCTGGTGGCCAAGCACTTTCTCAACCACTGGGTGACGGCCATCTTTGACATCCACCACGTGCTTGGTTGTCAACGTTGGCCGGACAAATCGATATTCTTCGCTGACTGCCGCAAAACTTTGAAGAACATCAATTGAGGCAACTGAATCAGCCAAGTCCTGAATCCGTTTGATGGATTTTTTAATATCGTCACGGATCTTAACAAACAGCTTATACTCCAACGTTTTACTCTGTTCCTGAGCCTCGAGGATTAAAGCTTCTTTTTCCTTTAATTCAGGGGTTGAGAACCGTTCGGCATTGGCCAGAGTTTGCTTTCGCTGATAACGATTGGCTGGAATTTTATCCAAATTAACTTTGGTGACTTCAATATAGTAGCCAAAGACATGGTTAAAACCAACTTTAAGGTTGTTAATGCCGGTCACTTTTCGTTCTTTGGCTTCCAATTCGGCAAGCCATTTCTGGCCATTGTTGGTTGCGTCCCGGTATTGATCAAGTTGCTGATCATAACCGTCTTTAATAACACCACCGTCGGTGACGGAAATTGGCGGTTCCTCAACAATCGCCGAATCAATCTCATCGACAATATCGTCCAAGGGTACCAGATTCTTCAACATTTCTTCAAAACTTTTATCGGCAATCTGTTCCAAAATATACTTGATTTTTGGAACCTGTTTCAAAGACGTTTTCAACTGAATTAAATCACGACCATTGACGCTGCCAAACGCAATTCGTCCGGCAAGGCGTTCAAGGTCATAAACTTTAATTAATTCATCCTGGAGCTGATTTCGCTCAAAATAGTGATCCAATAAAACACCAACGGCATCGTGACGTTTGTTAATCATATTGCGGTTGACCAGTGGCCGTTCAATCCACTGTTTTAATTTTCGGCCGCCCATTGCGGTTTTGGTTTGATCAAGCAGCCACAACAAAGTTCCAGCTTTCTTGCCGGTTCGAATGTTCCGGAGTAATTCCAAATTGTACTGAGAATTATGATCCAGTTCCAAGAAGTCTGACGGCTCGTAAACAACGGCCTTTTTTAAATGCTGCAGGCTTCGTTTCTGAGTTGCTTGAATATAATCAAGCAGTAGTTTCAAGACACGTTTCATAAGTGCATCATCAACGTCTTGGCTCAAATAACTGACTGAAGAATTAACCGGCAAATCAGGTTGATGAGAAATTAGAATCCCCAACTTTTTGATGGTTTCCTGAATTGTCTGAGGCAAATCTTTGTCGACGACAATTTCTTTAGTTTGCAGAGAAACCAGCTCGTTTACAAATTCAGCCTGTGTCGTCAAATCGGCAACCTTAAGTTCACCTGTCGATAAATCGGCATATGAAAACGCGTATTCATTATTATCAGGATCAAAAACGACAGCGGTCAGGTAATTATTGGACTTGGCATTTTCACTACCAACATCAACCTGCGTCCCGGGAGTCACTAGTTGGATGACTTCCCGTTTAACCATTCCCTTTGCTAATCGTGGATCTTCCATCTGTTCACAAATTGCGACCTTATATCCCTGATCAACTAAAATATCGATATAATTTTGAACCGCTTTGTGCGGTACCCCACACATCGGAACAGGGTTATCCGCGTTTCGACTGCGGTTTGTCAAAGTCAATTCCAATAATTGCGAGCCTTTAATCGCATCATCATTGAACATTTCATAAAAATCGCCCAGGCGGTAAAACAAAAACGCGTCAGGATACTGATCCTTAATTTTTTGATACTGTACCATCATTGGAGTTAATGCTTTTTTTGCCAACTGAAAGTCCCCTTAAATTCGTACTGAATTATCATTCAGCATATCATGCATTGTTACGATGTTACTTAAAATTGATCATCGGTCATTGACACCGTTTCAATATGGGTTGCGTGACCGGTTTTATCGTCGATATCAATGAAGCAGCCGGAAATAATACTTCGACCGGTCTCCATTACTTTGAAACGGGCAGGCCGTTGGTTAAGGAACCGGTGAATAACGCTGTCAGGCTGCATCCCCAACATCCCATCAGCAGGTCCGGTCATGCCAACATCAGTCAAAAAGGCGGTCTTACCTGCTAAAATCCGGGCATCGTTTGTTTGAACATGGGTATGCGTCCCAACGACTGCGGAAATTCGGCCATCCAAGTACCTGGCCATCGCTAATTTTTCACTGGTTGCTTCCGCGTGAAAGTCCATAAAAATGCAATTAGTCGTTTTCCGAATTTCATCAACCAGTTCGTCAGCCAAGGCAAACGGATCATCAAGGTTATCCATGAAGACCCGTCCTTGAAAGTTCAGAACCGCAAGCTGTTTGCCGTTGACATTAACCATCGTGTACCCCTTACCGGGAGTTGTTCGTCTTGGAAAATTGTACGGACGGATCAACCGTTTGGCATCATCTATGAAGTCAAGGATTTCATTATTGCTCCAAGCATGATTCCCAAGTGTTACCACATCAACACCATCGCTCATGAGCTGCTTATAAATCGATTGAGTAATTCCCCGGCCCATTGACGTTGCATTTTCACCATTCACAATGGTGACTTGCGGCTTAACCTGTTGTTTAAGTTTAGGCAGGTAATCACCAATCATTGAAACACCTTTGTCGCCGACTACATCTCCGATAAAAAGAATTCGCATTTATTTTTTCCTCGATACTTTCTAATTTGTATAAAATAATTCTAACATTTATAAAAGAAAAAAGACCAGAGACTCTGATCTTTTATCTTGCGTATTCGACTGAACGAACTTCCCTGATAACTGTTACTTTGATGTGACCAGGATACTTCATTTCATTTTCAATCTTTTGTTTAATCTGACGGGAAAGCACAATTGCTTGTGTATCCGTTATATCTTCGGGCTTTGCAATCACACGAATCTCTCGACCCGCTTGAATTGCGTAACTCTTTTGAACTTCGTCAAAGCTGTCGGTGATCTTTTCGAGACTATCAAGTCGGTGAACAAAGCTTTCAAGTGATTCACTGTGTGCTCCTGGACGCGAAATCGCAATCTTTTCAGCAACAGCAACCAATTCAGAAATAATTGTTTCTGGATTATGGCCTTCTTCATAACCTTTGATAGCGTCAATAACGACCGGACTTTCATGATACTTCTTGGCATAATCAACACCAACTTGTACATGTGATCCCTCAACACCATTATTCGCAGCTTTTCCGATATCGTGTAATAATCCTGCGCGTTTAGCTAAAGTAACATCCTCACCTAATTCTGCTGCAAAAGCACCCGCCAACTTGGCGACCTCAATTGAATGACTAAGCAAATTCTGCCCATGATCAATCTTAAAGTTAAGTTGTCCAACAAGTTTGATCATATCTGGACTCATAGAATGAATTCCAAGGTCAAATAACGTTTCTTCACCAATTTCTTGGATCCGTTCGTCAAGCTCTTTACGGCTCTTTTCAACCATTTCTTCAATCCGTGCTGGATGGATTCGACCATCCTTAATTAACTTTTCAAGTGTCATTTTCGCAACTTCTCTTCGAATTGGATCAAAGCCGCTCAGTACAACTGCTTGTGGCGTGTCATCAATAATTAAGTCAATTCCAGTTAATGTTTCAAAAGTCCGAATATTACGGCCTTCACGACCAATAATTCGACCTTTCATATCTTCGTTTGGAAGACTGACAACGGATACGGTTGTCTCTGAGACAACGTCCGCTGAACTTTGCTGAATTGCTTCAATTATGAGATTCTTAGCATTCTCATCAGCTTCTTTTTGGGCCTGGTAATAACTTTCCTTTACCATTCGAGCCTTTTCTTCAGCCAATGTATCGCTAGTTTCTTTCAAAATCATGTCCCGAGCTTCCGGTTGAGTTAAAGCAGCAACTTTTTCAACTTCGGCTTGGCGTTTTGCAATAAGTGAGTTTGCTTCATCTTGTTGTGTAACTAAATTCTGTTGTTCACGATTAATCTTCTGCTCTTTTCGGTTCAACGAGCTCTCTCGACGTTCAAAAGCGCTGTCTTTCCGATCCAAAGCTTCTTCTCGCTGCAGTAAGCGATCCTCTTGTTTTTGAATTTCCGCACGCCGAGTCTTCAATTCTTTTTCAACTGAAGAACGGTAACGGTGATTCTTCTCCTGGGCAGATAAAGTGGCTTCTTTTACCACTGTTTCAGCCTTTTTCTTGGCTTCTGTCAAAATGTTCTTGGCAGACCCATTAGCGGAGTCAAGATTTTTCTCGTGGATCTTCTTTTGTGCAGACTTGCCGATTACAAAGCTTAAAATACCAACAAAACCAACAACAATTATAGCGATGATTGCGAGGATTATCCCAGCCATGGTCATGGCTTTTCACCTCCAAATCATCAAAAAATGATTATTTTTAACCAATTAATAGATGTTATTTGATTATTGACACAATTCTTATTTTAATGTTTGTTTTCATTAGTGTCAATCATCTTTACACGGTCAAGCCGAATAGTTGTATATAGCAACAATCTTAAATGATGATTAAGTTGTTTCAAAATGTTTCACAAACGCCTAGCCTACCATGCTTTCACAACAAAAAATGGACACCTCGTTACGGGGTGTCCATTCTAAAAGGATTAATTTTGGTATAACCAATTTATTTACCAATATCCAAATCGATACTGTCAACTTTGGTTTCTTTTGAAGAAGCCGTTGAAGTTTCCTTCTTGGAATCCTTCTTATCAGTCTTTTTATCGGTCTTCTTGGCACTAGACTTTTTCGAGCTGTCAGTCTTACCTGAATCAGCATCATCAGGAATATCATATGCTGTTCTGACCTTTTTCATGATCTCATCATACATATCCTTATGCTCTTCCAGATAAGTCTTGGCGTTCTCACGTCCTTGGCCAATTCGTTCCTCACCATATGAGTACCATGAACCGGATTTATCAATAATGTCCTTATCAACGGCCATATCAACCAATTCTCCGGATTGGGAAATTCCCTTTCCGTACATGATATCAACTTCGGCCCGTTTGAATGGCGGCGCAACCTTGTTCTTAACAACTTTAATTCGAACCCGGTTACCAATGATGTTTGTGCCGTCTTTAATTTGTTCGGCACGACGGATTTCCAGACGAATTGTTGCATAGAACTTCAATGCTCGGCCACCTGGAGTTGTCTCAGGGTTACCAAACATGACACCAACTTTTTCACGAATCTGGTTAATAAAGATCGCAATTGTCTTTGTTTTGCTGATTGTTCCGGAAAGCTTTCGAAGTGCCTGTGACATCAGTCGTGCTTGCAGACCAACATGGGCATCTCCCATTTCACCTTCAATTTCTGCACGGGGAACCAAGGCAGCAACTGAATCAATGACAACGATATCAATTGCACCACTGGTTACCAATGCATCGGTGATTTGTAATCCCTGTTCACCAGTATCAGGTTGTGAAAGCAACAGATCATCAATATTAACACCAAGATGAGTTGCGTACACTGGATCAAGCGCGTTTTCAGCATCAATATAAGCGGCTGTTCCACCACGTTTTTGCACTTCGGCTACGGCATGTAAGGCAACCGTCGTCTTACCTGAACTTTCAGGCCCATAGATTTCCACGATTCTTCCTCGTGGATAACCACCGACACCTAAAGCATCATCCAAGGCAAGTGAGCCTGATGGAATGGTTGAAATCTGAGTATCGGCTTTATCACCCATCCTCATGATTGATCCTTTACCAAATTCTTTTTCAATGTTTTTTAAGGCTTTATCTAAAGCTACTTTTCTTTGGTCAGCCATTAAATTCCTCCCACTATCCTAAACGGAAAAGTTTACTAATTAACTATACTAATGATTTTCGAAAAAAGCAATAAAAATGCGAACAAAAGTTCGATTAAGATTATTTATGAATCATATCCAAAGCCATCTGAAGCCCCGCATTCACTGAAGCGTGGCGGATCTCGTTTCGTTCACCTTTAAACTGAAATTTCTTTGCATAAGTTTGTTGTGTGCCATAGGCAACCCCTATCCAAACCGTTCCAGCAGGATTTCCCTCCAAAGTGTCAGGCCCGGCAACCCCAGTAAATGAAACTGCCAGATCTTTATTCATAATACTTCGAGCCTGATTGGCCATCCAAATCGCAGTTGGCTTGCTGACAACCCCGTTTTCATCAATCACATCACTTGGAATGTGTAAAAGCTGTTCTTTCACTTTATTCGAATAGGTGACAAATCCTCCTTCAAAAACTTCTGAGACTCCCGGAACGTTGCCAAGCGTACTTTGGAATTCTCCAGCTGTCAGACTCTCTGCGGCCGTGATCGTGATGTGTCGAGATAAAAGTTCATTTACTAACGTTTGTTCTAAAGTCATCTTTACTGCTCCTTCTAATTATTAGTTACGAACAATCAACAAAATATTTTCTTTTTCTGCTCAAAAAATACACAAAAGCCGAAAGACTCATTTTCATGAACCTTCCGGCAACTGTCGTGTTTAAAATGAATCTGAAAATACTGAACGGTTTTGGACGAAATAATCAATTCCTGAATAAATCGTAAAGAACAAGCAAGTATATAACAGAATCAATCCCATTGGGATATTAATTGCACTGAATAAAACGTTATTTAAGAATAACAGGATGATGGCCAACATTTGGGTGGTCGTCTTGATCTTGCCAGGCCATGCAGCAGCAATTACCTGCCCTTGGTTTTCGGCAACAATCAGACGTAAGCCGGTAACAGCCAGTTCACGACAAACGATAATTGCGGCGACCCAAGCAGGAACATCGCCAAGGCCAACTAAAAATAGAAAAGCGGTCATGACCAACATTTTATCTGCCAGTGGATCCGCAAACTTACCAAAATTGGTAACCAAGTGCTTTCGACGAGCAATTTGGCCATCCAGAAAATCAGTTAAGGATGCAGCAACAAAAATGATGGTGGCAATTAATCTGGTCATACTAATCGTTGTTCCAGCCCAAACAACACTCCCTGAAAGAATTGGGACTGCAAGAATTAAGATAAAAAACGGTATCAAAATAATTCTAAACATTGTTAACTTATTAGGTAAATTCATGTTTAACCTCCAGCTGATTAATAACTATTGGTAGTGCCGGTATTACTGTTATCGGTACTTGTACCAGTTGTTCCGGTTCCACTTGTGGTACCGGTGGTGCCACTATTAGTACCGGTTGTAGAAGAGGTTCCTGTTGTACCGGTGGGTTGTGGATGAGCTGGTAGCTGCAGAACTTGAACTGCTGCTTGATGCTGAAGAGCTTGACTTACCAAATTGTAAGGTAATAACCCGAACCTGAGTTGAACCACTGTTTAAAGGAGCAGCTAACTTCAGCTTCTTGCCATCAACCGTGATTTGAGTAGCTTCCGCATTTCCGGCATTAATCGTAACGGTATTCGTGCTGCTTGGCAAAGAAATGGTATGTGATTTGCCACTGGTCAATGATGCCTGCCACAATGATGTCCCATCCGCAGAAACGGATGTCCATGCGCTGGCAGTTCCAGTTGCGGCAATCTTCAAAGGTACCTTGCCAGATGTCCCGGTTACCTGATAAGTAATGTTACTGCCTGAAGCAGTGACCTTCTTGAAAGTAACCCCGCTGGACTTCTTAGTTGTCTTAGGCTTCTTGGTACTTGATGATTTGGAACTGGCGGATTTGTTGCCTGAAACCGAAACCTTACTGGTTTCAATTTGCGTCTTAGCTGTGTTTCGAGTACTCCTGGCAGCCGCAACCCAAATGGCAATCAAAATAATCAGGACCACTACGGACACTGAAATGATTGGGATATAACGACGCAGCTTATCATTTCGTTCCTCAACTTTTCGTTGGGCAGAACGGGTCTCTGGATTGTCGTCATTAACTCGATCAACGTACTCGGGATCTTCCGTATCTGGTAATTTGGTATCAAACTGACTCAGCAATTCACTACCATCCAAACCAACTGAATCAGCATACTGTTTGACAAAGGCCCGGACATAGAATTCACCGGGTAAAGAATCAAAATCGTTGTCTTCAATTGCAATCAAATAACGTTTTTGAATCTTGGTGTTCTTTTGCAGGTCATCTAAAGTGTAGCCCTTTGCAACTCGGGCATCGTGTAATTTCTTTCCAATTGTTAAACTATCTTTTTCGTCGCTCATACTCATTCTCCATTGAATTATTTGTCTTATATCTAAAGTATATCATAAGGTAAATGGTTATTAATTTAAGTAATTCATAAAGTAAGTATTATAAATCAATCAGTTGGCTGTTCATGATTTTGAATCAGGCCTTCTTGAACAGTTGCCGTCTTCAAAAAGTCGGTGGCAACAGCTGCAACGTCATCTAACGTCATTGATTTTAATATCTCAACTTCATCATATATTGTAACAGGTTCACCTATGAACCCGTCAAATTGACCACTAATTGTTTCTTCGGAATCCATCATCTCGATATAATTTCCAAACAACTCATTTTTTTGCAGCTGAAATTCGCTGGTTAAATTGTGGATTTTGTCGGGAATAGTCGAAATGATTTCCTTCAATCGCTTAATTAATTCAAGCGGCTGAGTTGTATCACAACTGATGACGGCAAAATGAAAGCCGCGTTCGTTTTCAAACTCCCAAGAAAACGAGTCATCAATGATTTCATCATGATACAGTTTATCATATTCAATCGAGTTTTCACTCAAAAACAGGTCAAACATGGCCGAAATTGCAATTTCATACTTGAGTCCTTCACGACCCTTTGGAACCGGATCGTTTCCACGAAGTCCCAAAGTCACTTTTGGTCTGGATACATCCATTGTTGAACGATGAATGCCTTCCGAATCAGTCTGCGGTAATGTCATCAGTCTTTTGACAGTCACCGGTTCTGGTGATTGCTTGCGGGCTTGATTAGCCTCAATCCATTCAAGTGTCTGATCGGGATCTAATTTGCCTGCGATAAACAAGCTCATATTTTCGGGACGATAAAATGTGTTATATGCAAGTTCAACATCTTCAAGGGTGATCTTATCAACCGAAGGAACGTCCCCTGCAATATCGTTGGACAAAACAGAATGCGGGTACAAATTGGCAATTGTCTCAAAATATGCCTGATTATCCGGATCATTTTTATACATATTAATTTCTTGATCAATAATCCCTTTTTCACGTTCAACTTTTTGTTGGGTAAAATATGGAATCTGGACAAAGTCCAATAAAATATCCAAGTTCTCTTTGACAGACTCGGCCGTTGAGAACAGATAGTTGGTTTTGGTAAAGCTGGTAAATGCGTTTGAACGGGCACCGGTTTTATTGAACAACTCAAAGACGTCATAGTCTTTTTTGTCGAACATTTTGTGCTCGAGGAAGTGCGCAATTCCAGCCGGTTGAACAACCTTTTCACCATTCAGCATAAATTCACTGTCAATTGAACCATAATTTACGCCAAGAACAGCAGTTGTTTTGTTAAATCCTGCTTTTGGCTGAAGATAAACCGTCAGACCATTCGCAAGTTTTTGAACATATAATTTCTCGTTGTAATTGGGATAGTCAATTAATTCCATTATGATTGCCCCCTGCTATTAAGTTGGTAAACGGCCCTTAAGGACATCTGCTTGGCAACTTCGGAAATCTGTTCCCGATTGACTGCCTCAACTTGAGACTCCCAGTCTGCGTCACTTAGGCTAAAGCCCATGATCTGCTGAACGTACTGCTTTTCAATAAGGGCGCTGAGATGATCGGCTTCGGAGCGATGCTGATTGATCAGCGCTTGTTTGACGCCTTCCAATAGTTCATCGGAATAGTGACCGTCAATCATTTGTTTTAACTGCTCTGCGACCATTTCCGTTACCCGCTCTTCGTTCTTGTAATCAATTCCGGCTTGAACACTGGCCATTCCAACCAGGGAATTGTAACTGCTGTGAATATCGTAAGCCATACTGTTTTTTTCACGGACATTTGTAAACAGCAAGGATCTGCTTGATCCACCAAACAACTGATTAAAGATGACGGCTGGAAAGTATTGGGCATCCCCAAAATAAATCGGCAAACGATAAGCAATGCTTAAAACCGATTGGGAGCCGGCAATATTTTTAGTTCCCCGTTGAACCTTTTCAACGTTGTCTGGGACTACTTTCAAATCAAAAGTATCCGGTGTCCGGTCAACGAATGATCGGAATTTTTTAAATCCGTTAACCACAACGTTTTCATCAAGATCGCCGCCGACCAAAATCGAAATCTTTGATTGGGAAAGGACTTGGCCATAAAACTCATACAGCTTTGGAGAGGTAATGGCCTTCGTTTCTTTGGGAGTTCCCATCAAGAAGCTGCCATGATCCTGATCGTTTGAATAATACAACTTTTGAAGTTGCAAGGTTGAGAAGAATCCTTTGTTATCCTGAATTGAGTCCAAATAATTCACCATGTTGTTTTGGTGAATTCGAAAATAGGCTAGGTTAAACTGGTCGCCATCGACAAATGGGTCTTCAATCATTTCCCGCAGAAAATCCAAAATTTCGGAAGTCAATTCACTCTTGGGAGGAAGATATTTATCGTTGGGAAAGGTTATTGAAACTTGCAATGTATGTTGATTTCCATAACGAAGGACCGTTACACCAAAACTTGCACCATACATTTTTGAAAGTTGACGGGACACAAGTAATTCACTGTCATACTTTGCGGAACAGTTTTCAAGAAGTTCAGCCAACAAAGCCAGCTTGGCATAGTTCTCATGATGAGCCCGAAACGTAAAGTTAATGATGATCTTACTATTTTTAAATTTAGTTGTTGGAATCGTCGTTAGGCCAATTCCTTTTGCAATCTCGTATTTCACTGAGTTTCCTCCTCAATTAGTCACAAATTTCATAATAAAATAAAAACATTAAAATCTCAATACAAACCGCGAATTATAAGGAAAAATAGAGAATTAAACGATAAAGTCAATTGCCTGTTAATGACAAACAAAAAACTCCCAATCATAATTGGAAGTTTGTATGGGTCAACTACTTTGCATTTTTCATTAATGGACTGCCACGGTCAGTCCCAAACCATTTCATATTAATCTTGTGGAGCTCACCGTTTTTGGCAAGTCGGTTTAATCCCTGGTCAATCTTTTTCTTTAAAACAGTATCACCTTTACGCATTCCAACGGCATATTCTTCTTTTGGAAATTCACTTGGTGTCGAAGTAAAACTGGATTCATTTGGCTGGTGTTTGAGGTAATATCCTGCATAAATACTATCGATCAGCAATCCCTGAATTCGGTTGGCGTTCAAATCAATGAACGCATCGGTAAATGTATCGTACAGAATTGGTTGGTGACCTTTAATCTTATCCTTGAGCAGCTTCGGTTGATTATCAATGTCCATGGCTCCAGCGGATCCGCTTTGCACGCCGGCAACCTTACCCTTCATATCAGCGAAGCTCTTAATGTGCTGGTTTTTCTTGGATACCAAAACTTGATCATTAATCAGGTAAGGTTCACTGAATGTAATCTTTTTGGCCCGTTGAGGATTAATTGAGAATCCATTCCAAATTAAATCAATGGTTCCATTTCGCAACTCAGTCACATTCATTGACCAATCAATTGGCTGAAAGTCAACTTTAATCCCATATTGCTTGAAAACCGCTTTGGCCACATCAACATCATAACCAACAATTTTACCGCTCTTAGTTTGAAATCCCATCGGAACAAAGCTGTCATCCAAGCCGACAACAATTTTTTTCTGTTTGGAGACAGTTGACCAAGTATCCGGATTTTCTTGTGAACCTTGTCGGCTAACATATCGAACCCCACATCCGGACAAGCCCAACGTAATCAGAAGGAGACTGGTAACCAGTAATAATCTTTTAAATGATTTCAACATTTTACCCCTCCTACTGAATTTGTTTAACCTGCTGAATTTCATCGGCAACATTCTTTGCAAAATCCATATCATGAGTGACAACGATTTGGGTCATTTCCTGTTTCTTAAGATCCAAAATGATTTGGGCAACTTCATCTCTCAACGCTGGATCCAATGCTGAAGTTGGTTCATCATAACAAAGGATCTTAGGCTGCATGGCCAATGCACGAACGATCGCAACCCGTTGCTTTTGGCCTCCGGAGAGCTGATAAGGATACAAGTTTTCCTTGCCTTCAAGTCCCAACCGGCTTAATAATTCACGAGCATATTTTTTAACGTCAGCCATTGGTTCTTTTTTAACCATTGTTGGTGCCAGAGTTATATTTCCAAGCACTGTCAAATTAGGAAACAGTTGGTAATCCTGGAAAACAACTCCGATGATTGTGTCTTTTTGAGTGGTATTGGTTGGATCAAATTGATTGCCATTCCAGAAGAACTCACCTTTATTGACTGATTCCAGGCCGGTGATACATCGAAGCAAAGTTGTCTTTCCGGCTCCGGAAGGACCAACAATTGCCATGATCTCGTTATCTTTGACCGTCATTGTCAGATTATCAATAATTGTTCGATCGCCAAACCGTTTAGTTAAATTTTTAATTTCCAGCATGCTAATCCCCTCCTATCGCCAAACATTTTCACGTTTTTCAATCAGCTTCAACACAATCGTGCAAACCGCCGTCAACGCGAGATAAATGATACCAACTAAAATCAATGGCAGCAGCGTCACATCTCTGGCAGTTGCAACATTTCCGGCTCTCAACAAGTCGCCCAATCCAATGACGTAAACCAATGATGAATCCTTCACCAAATTGATGACTTCATTTCCAATTGATGGAAGCACAATTTTGAAAACTTGTGGGATCACAATCTTACGAATTGTTTGACTATAAGTGAGTCGAAGAACCTTTGCACTTTCAAATTGTCCTTTGGGAACTGATTGGAATCCACCTCTGAAGATTTCCCCGAAATAAGCGGTGTAATTCAAAATGAAAGCAAACAAGGCTGCATCATAACGTTGGAAAACAATATGAATAATTGGTAAACCATAAAAGACGAAAATTAATTGCAGTAATAATGGTGTTCCACGCATGATCCATACGTAAAAGTTCAACAGCCAGGTTAACGGCTTGAACCTCTGAATCAGTCCTAACCCGATCAAAGCTCCCAGTGGAATTGAACAAATCAAAGTCCAAAAGAAAATTGATAAAGTCATTTTGGTTCCAGATAATAGTGCTGGTAAAATTTCTTGAATATATTGAATCATTTGACATCCCTCCATAAAAAAATCCCCTTGAGTATTCGATTTACTCAAGAGGACGATGGTTTTCGCGGTTCCACCTCAATTTGTAACAAGTTCACACTTGCTGCCTTACGAAGTTTAGGATTATTTCACGAAAACAAAAAATCCTCTTAAGCCATAATTGACTTAAGAGGACGAATTTTTCGCGGTTCCACCTCAGATTTACCTTCCACTCATGTGAAAAGCCTCAATGGGTTTAATATCAAATAATACTAAACTTCAGCAATAACGTGCTTACCGCTTTTTCCTACTAAACATTCAGAAAAATGACTCACAGATGTGACGACCAACAATCAAATACCCAACTTCCACCTTGATGGGCTCTCTGTAATTTGAAATGCTGATCGGTTCTGATCAACGTCTTTAAAATCTTTAATTAAGTTAGGGTCTGTCTGGAAACAAAATAATCGTGTATAATCTTGATAAAAAACAAATTGAGGTTTTCGCCGATGACAATTCCGAAACGTTATGAAATTACTGATGAGCAATGGGCCCGGATTGAGGACCGTTTTCCGCCCTATAAAACCGGACGCCCACCTAAAATACCTAATCGCCAAGTTTTTAATGCGGTTCTCTGGTTGCTAAAAAGTGGCGCCACCTGGCGTGATATTCCTGAACGATACGGTTCATGGAAAACCAGCTATAGTCGTTATCGTAGTTGGGTTGATGCCGGCTTGTTTGAACGGATCTTTAAGGATTTGATCGATGAACCGGATATGGAAAATATCAGCCTCGATTCAACTAGCATTCGAGCTCATCAAAAGGCCACGGGCGCTAAAAAAACGCCCGCTGTGACGTTGAGAATCAAGCCATCGGTCTAAGCCGTGGTGGTCGAACCACTAAAATTCATGCGGTGGTGGATGGCCTTGGAAATCCATTATGTTTTATCCTTACCGGCGGCCAAGTTCATGATAGTCGGGCAGCTGAACCATTACTGCGACAATTAGCTTTAGCCGGCGTTAATCTGATTGCCGATAAAGCTTATGGGACTAAGGAACTGCGCCAGTATATTGAAGCTGAAGGCGGTCAATATACGATTCCACCTAAAAGTAATGCCCAAGACAAGTGGGATTGTGATTATTACGTCTATTGTGAACGCCATTTGATCGAGAATTACTTTAATCAATTGAAGAATTACCGGCGGATTGCGACGCGATATGATAAACTAGCGCATGTTTTTCTACAAACCATTTACATTGCTTCAATTTTGATTTGGCTTAAATAGTTTCCAGACAGACCCTAAATTTATAATAATCGTAATTTGGTTTCCCGTCAAGGACTTTTATCCTTTGTGGAACCAATGACCGATCTTTTGCCAGAATGAAAGCTTTTCTTCATCCTTAATTTCCATCAAAGGAACTGACTCTCCAACTAGTCTGCGGGCAATGTCACGATATCCCTGACCAGCTGGATTCTCGGCTTGGAGAACCACCGGCTCACCATTGTTGGAAGTTGTAATGACTGCATCGTCATCAAAGACAATTCCTAATAATTCAACGCCAAGATGGTGGGTAATTTCATCGACATCCATAACTGAACCGTCCTTCATCATATGTTGACGAATTCGGTTGATAATCAAATGTGGCTGTTCCTGTAGAGGATGTTGTTCAAGCAATCCAACAACCCGATCGGCATCCCGAACAGCGGAAATTTCAGGAGTTGTAACGATAATGGCACTGTCGGCACCAGCAATCGCATTCATAAATCCTTGTTCGATTCCAGCTGGGCAATCAATCAAAATAAAATCAAAGTCAGGTTTTAAATCATCAACAATTTCTCGGACCTGATCTTCATTTAAAGCTGTTTTATCGGTATTTTGGGCAGCTGGAAGCAAGTAAAGCAAGTCATCAAAACGCTTATCTTTAACAAGAGCTTGGCTCAGTTTAGCCCGGCCGTTGGCAACATCGACGATGTCATACATAATCCGATTGTCGAGTCCCAGCACAACATCCAAGTTCCGGAGGCCGATATCAAGATCCAAGAGACACACCTTTTTGCCCATCATGGCTAATGCCGTTCCGATATTAGCTGAAGAAGTTGTCTTACCAACTCCCCCTTTACCTGATGTTATAACGTAAGCCTTACCCATTGATGACTCCTCCTATCTGATTGTAAAACTTGGGATTAATTTGTTTAAGATCCTCAACTTTTCCATAATCCAAAACGTGCAGGTCATTCACATAAATAACTGTGCCGCTGTTCATTTCCCGATTTGTATCAGCCAGAATTTCAAACTGCTCACCAATTCGAACCTGTTGAGCATTATGTACATCCCCAATAATCATTTTATCTTCCAAATCCGGGGCTCCAGCCTGAACAATCCCTTCGATATTCCCCAGAACGAAGATATTGCCGCCGACAAATAACTTTCCACCTTCATGAACGGTTCCTAAGAATAGGACATCACCTTGAACGTGTTCTTCCTGGCCATTGCGAATCACTTTATCAATGATATGGACACTGGACTGCTCAAGGATTCGCTTAGACTCTTCCTTGGTGATGACATCGGAGGTTATCTTGTGAACAGTGAAATATGAATAGTCCGAAAAGATCTTTTCGAGTTCAGACCGATCGGCTGCCGGCCACAATCGCATCCCGGTATAAATATCAAAAGCGATTGTTTGTGGGTTTGTAGAAGCGGTCTGGGTCTTTAAACTATCCAAAAGCTTTCTAAGCGAGGCAAAAATGTCTTTACGATTGGCATTTTCGTCTAAGATGATTTCATAACCATCCTTGGTGCCTTTCAAAACGGCTGCATCGTGCATTGTCTACTCTCCTTTTTATTGCCTGTGAGTCCTATATAGTGTCTCAACCGGAAAGTAAACAATTGCCAGCAAAACCAGATTGAGTGCTAGTGTAGGTGCCAATGTATTAACTAAAAACTGTGCAATTGATGAATCGGTTTCCCCAATAAACGCATTGGCCATATACCCAAGGCTAACTAAGACTGTGATTCCTAAAAAATACACCAAAAAGCCACTCATGAAGTTTGGTGGCAAAATTTGGTATACCATTTGACATAAATAAACAACTAACGGAAAAATAAAAACATAAACACCAAACAAACCGGTGTAGTACATATCAAATATAAACCCAATAATTGCTGCCCAAGTATAGAGATGCAATTTCTTAACGTTGCCAAAGAACGCTGCCAAGATCAACCAGAGAACCGTCAAATATGGAACCATTGAATTGGGATATTTGAACAGAACACCTGATAAAATTTGGCTCAGAGATCCATCAAGAAAGAACGCAATGAATTGACCGATAACAAAATATATTGCAATAGGAACTTTTCGTTTCACCTAGTTGTCCCTCCAATCAATCTCTAACGGCTACTGAAACAACTTCGATGTCGTTCAGATTAGCAGCTGGTTTAATATATACTTTTTTGGCAAGACCATAATCATCCTGTGCAACCTTGGAAACTTTACCGACATAAATTCCCTTCGGAATCACGCCGCCCAGTCCACTTGTGGTAACTCGGTTGCCAACAGACAGCTTGGCCTTGGATGTAATATTGCCCATTACAATTCGGTTGGTAGCTGAATCGTATGAGGTGATAATTCCGTTAACAACTTTTGAGTTGTCTCCGAGAACTTGAATCGCAAAACGGTTCGAATTCTCGGCAGTATTTGAAATCAATACAACTTTACTATTGGTTTTATTAACCTCAGCAACTGTCCCTATTAATCCGGGACCTGCAATCACAGGCATATTCTTCTTAATTCCAGAAGCCTGACCCTTATTGATAATAATCTGGCTTGCCCATGTTGAAGGTGTCCGAGTAATAACGGCCGCGTTAATCTTTTCGTATCCGGTCAAAGTACTTCCAACGTTTAATTGACGCTTTAGTTGTTTGTTCTCTCGGGTTAAAACTTGATCCTTAACCTGTGTTTGGGTCAGTTGATCAACTTTTGACTTAAGCCGAGCATTTTCCTGGTAAGTGTTCAAAAGATTCTTAGTCGAAACAAACCCGTGATGAATACCATTCATCGGGGCTGCTACAATTCGGTCGGCAAATCCAACAATATCGTTTCCAAATTGTTGTACCAACGGTGGTGTGTTCCGTTTGTCTCGAATGGCAACAGATAGTGACATTAACCCAAAACTAACGATCAAACATACTACGACAATTACAAGCTTTCGACTGGAGAAAAATTTTTGCATAATTGCCTCCATTCGTTATTCAATAATCAACAATTAATTGATTATTGTTTCTTTTTCATAACATTGATGCTCTTTAATGATTCTCCAGTACCAATGGCAACACAATCCAGTGGATCTGAAGCAATTGAAACAGGTACTTGGGTTGCTTCGGCAATGACGTCTGTAATGTTTCTGAGCAGAGCACCACCACCAGTTAAGACAATCCCATGATCAATCACATCGGCAGCAATTTCTGGAGAAGTTTCTTCAAGCGTTTCCTTAATTGTTGCGATAATTGCCATCACTGATTCGTTGATAGCTTTATTAACATCGGTACCACTGATTTCGACAGTTGTTGGCAGACCGGTAACCAAATCACGGCCACGAACAGGAACTGCTTTAATTTCTTTGGCGGCATCAGCAGATGCTGAGCCAATATCAATTTTCAGCTGTTCGGATGTCCGTTCACCAATCAACAGGTTATACTTTTGACGAACATATTGGGCGATTGATTCGTTCAACTTGTCGCCGGCCATTCGAACTGAACGGCTGGAAACAATTCCACCCAAAGAGATGGTGGCAACATCAGTTGTCCCACCACCAATATCTACAACCATACTACCGGTTGGATCCATCACTGGAAGACCGGCACCAATGGCAGCTGCAAATGGTTCTTCAATAACATAGGCATCACGGGCACCGGCAACTCGAGTTGCATCGATGACTGCCCGCTTTTCAACAGCGGTAATCCCAGTTGGAACACAAACCATTACATAAGGCTTACCAGATGAGTGGCCAAGTGCCTTTTGAATAAAGTATTTCATCATTGCAACAGTGGTATCGTAATCTGCGATAACACCGTCTTTCATTGGTCGTACAGCTTGAATACTTGCTGGTGTCCGGCCAATCATGGCCCGAGCCTCGGCTCCAACGGCAATCACCTCACCGCTTTTAGTACTCTTAGCAACCACTGAAGGTTCACGAAGAACAATTCCTTTGCCTTCTACGTAAACGATCGTATTGGCGGTACCAAGATCAATTCCTATGTTTTTTTCCCCAAATCCAAACACGTTATCCATCCCTTCGTTGTCTATCAACTTATTTTTTCGATTTTTTTAGATTTATTTATTATTGTTTAACGAAACAAGTATATCATAACGCGTTCAAAAATAAATAAAATCAAGTGAAACGTAAGCCGATTTAATAGTTATTTTAAATTGTGATCAGGTTGTTTTAAATATTTCCGAACATCCGATATAAAATATAACGATCCAGTAATTAATAGCATATCGTCGGCGGTCAGTTTCCGCTTGATTTCCGTAATGGCTTCATGCCAATCATCAATTGCCGAAACATTTTTCGGATGGGTTTCCAGTTTGTGTTCAAGCTTTTCAGGATTGGCCGCAGCCCGTTTGCCAGGACCCGCAAATTGGGTAAGAACGATCGATGCATTTGGGACAGTGGCAATCTTGTCAACCATCTTATCCGCCTGCTTATCAGCCAAAATCCCCATTAGGATATAAACATGGCCCTTTGAGAAATCGTTCTCCAATGTCTGGACAATTAGGTTCACAGCGGAAATGTTGTGGGCACCGTCCAAGACAATTGTCGGATTTGACGAAACTCTTTCAAATCGGCCGGCCCAACGAGTTGACTCAATGCCCTTTTTGACGATTTTAGGGTCTGCCTTGCGCTGATGAAGGCTTTCGTACTCAATGTATGCTTGAATCGCCAAAGCTGCGTTATGCGTTTGATAATCGCCAATCAAGGACGTCTGCACTTGGTCTAAATGAAAATCACCGGAAGAAAAGTCAAAATACTGCGACCAGTTCTTTTCACCATTATCCTTGACGTCAAAGTCCTTGCCCAATATCTGAATCGGGCTCTGCATCTTTTGAGCTTGTCGGATAATCACTTGCAAAGGATCGGGGTCAACACCACCAACAACTACAGGAACCCCCTTCTTAATAATACCGGCTTTTTGAAAAGCAATCTTTGGCAGGGTATCTCCCAAAATATGCATGTGATCCCAGCCAATTGAGGTAATGACCGACACTTTTGGCATGATAACATTCGTCGAATCGTAAAGGCCACCCAAACCAACTTCGATCAGGACAATGTCAGCATGCCCCTCTGAAAAGTATTTAAACATCATTGCGGTTACAATCTCAAATTCCGTTGGGCCGCCTTCAGGCAGTTCAGCGTCCAGTTTTGCAATGGTTGGGTAAAGTTCTTGTGTCAGTCGAAGAATTTCGGCATCTGAAATACCGACACCGTTAACACTGATCCGCTCGTTAAATTTGATTAAAAACGGTGAGGTAAAACTACCAACCGTTTTCCCTTCAGCCTGAAAAATATTTCTCAAAAATGCCAAAGTGGATCCCTTACCATTAGTGCCGGCAATGTGAATCGCGTTAATCTTTTTATCCGGTGCCCCCAGCTCATCTAAAAATCGGCGCATACGCTTCAGAGTTGGAATTTTCTTGAACTTTGTCCGGCCATGAATAAAGTTAAGTGCTTCATCATAAGTGTTAATCATTTTTTTCTCCTTAAAAAACGTGGGTAAAATGCGGCTTGGATTCCTGGAATCATCAGGAAACTGCATTTTGTCCCACGTTTTTTGAAATTATTAGCTCACAATCAATTCATTTTTACATCTCACTTGAAATCTGTGAAAGTCGTTCTTTAGCTGCTTCCAGCTTGGATTGGTAATCAGCCTGCTTTTCCTTTTCTTCTTCGACAACCGCATCCGGTGCGTTGTCGACAAAGCGTTTGTTAGCCAACTTCTTATCTGAACGGGCAACCTCTGATTCGAATTTGTCAACGTCCTTTTGTACCCGTGCTAATTCGTCTTTTAAGTCAACTAATTCAGCAAGTGGGACAAAAACCGTTGCATCCGTAATCACAGCTGACATTGAAAGCTTAGGGGCCTCAATATCTTTACCGATTTCCAATTTCTGAGTATGGCAGAAACGATCGATGTATTCGCGGTTAGACTCAAAGATACCTTTGAGAGTTGCGTTATCCGTTTGAATTAACATATCGATTGGAGAAGAAAGTGGCGCATTCGCTTCATTTCGAATATTTCTAACAGCCTTAATCAAATCAATCAAAGACTTCATTTGATGTTCGGAAGTTGGATCATCCAATTCTTTATGATCAACTGGATATGCGGCAGTAACCAATGACTTGCCGTCATGTGGCATCATCTGCCAAATATATTCGGTCACAAATGGCATTATTGGTTGAAGTAAACGCAATGTTTGATCCAAAACATATGCCAGGATATTTTGGGTATTCTTCTTAAGCTTCTCATCATCACTGTTGAGAGCTTCCTTACTCATTTCAATATACCAGTCACAGAAATCATTCCAGATGAAATCGTACAAGTAACGGTCAGCTTCACCAAAGTTGTACTTTTCAAACAAATCGGAAACGTGGTTGACGGTAGCGTTTAAGCGACTCAAAATCCATTTGTCGGATAATTGCCACTCAGACTTGTCTGGTAATTCAGGCTTGTCGATGCCGTCCAAATTCATGATAACATAACGGCTGGCGTTCCAAATCTTGTTGATGAAGTTCCATGCAGAATCCATCTTGTCGTAGCTAAACTTCAGATCTTGGCCTGGGGTTCCACCAATTGAAAGGAACCAGCGAAGTGCATCAGCACCGTATTTGTCAATCACGTCCATTGGATCAATTCCGTTACCAAGGGACTTGGACATCTTACGGCCTTGTGAATCACGGATTAATCCATGCAATAAGACATCTTTAAATGGTCGTCGCTTAGTGAATTCCAAGCTTTGGAAAATCATTCTTGAAACCCAGAAGAAGATAATATCATAACCGGTTACCAAGGTATCGGTTGGGAAGTATCGCTTAAAGTCTTCAGTATCTTCAGGCCAGCCCATCGTTGAAAATGGCCAAAGAGCTGATGAAAACCATGTATCCAAAACATCCGGATCCTGATCCCAATTTTCAGCATCTTTAGGAGCTTCCATGCCGACATAGGTTTCACCGGTCTTCTTGTTGTACCAAGCAGGGATTTGGTGGCCCCACCACAACTGACGTGAAATAACCCAATCATGAACGTTGTCCATCCACTGTTCAAAAGTGCCTTCAAACCGTTCTGGGAAGAAGTTAACTTTGTCGTCAGTATCCTGGTTCTTGATTGCCTGTTCAGCAAGTGGCTTCATCTTAACAAACCACTGAGTTGACAATCGGGCTTCAACTTGAACCCCGGTCCGTTCTGAATGACCAACTGAATGGACAATTGGGTCAATTGAGAGCATGAAGCCCTGGTCTTGAAGATCCTTAACCATTGCTTTTCGAGCATCAAAACGGTCCATGCCTTCGTATTTACCGGCATTTTCGTTCATTGAAGCATCTTCGTTCATGGTATTGATCCGCTTCAAATCATGACGGTTACCAACTTTAAAGTCATTAGGATCATGGGCTGGGGTGATTTTCACCATTCCAGTTCCAAAGTCAGGATCAACATATTGATCGGCAATGATTGGCACTTCACGATTGGCAAGTGGAACCAAGACTTTTTTACCAACGATATCTTTGTATCGTTCATCTGAAGGGTTAACGGCAACGGCAGTATCACCCATCATCGTTTCAGGACGGGTAGTGGCAATCTCAATGTAGTCTTTACCGTTAAACTTGGTGCCATCGGTAAATGGGTACTTAACGTGATAAAAGGCCCCTTTATCGTCTTTATGGATAACTTCGATATCAGATAAAGCAGTTCGTGCCTGAGGATCCCAGTTGATAATGTATTCGCCACGATAAATCAAGCCCTTGTTGTAAAGGCTGACAAAGACTCGACGAACGGCTTTGGACAAACCTTTGTCCAAGGTAAACCGCTCACGGCTGTAATCAAGTGACAAGCCAAGCTTAGCCCACTGTTCTTTGATTGTCCGGGCAAAATCATCTTTCCATTCCCAGACTTTTTCAACAAACTTTTCACGGCCTAAATCATAACGGGAAATCCCCTGTTTACGGAGTTTAGCCTCAACTTTGGCTTGAGTTGCGATTCCGGCATGATCCATTCCTGGAAGCCATAATGTATCATATCCCTGCATTCTCTTCCGTCTGATAATCATATCTTGAAGCGTTGTATCCCAAGCATGACCTAAATGCAGTTTCCCAGTAACATTTGGCGGTGGCAAAACAATTGAAAACGGCTTTGCTTTTTTATCCCCACTGGGTTTAAATACCCCTTCTTCAAGCCATTCGTTATATCTGCCATTTTCAACAGCAGTTGGATCATATTTCGTTGACATTTCCTGTTTCTTGTCTGACATGACGTCGCCCCTTTCAAAGTTTAAAACGATTTTATGTAACAAAAAAACACTTCATCCTGTAATTAGGACGAAGTGCTCGCGGTACCACCTAAATTGGGCTATAAAAGCCCCACTTAAATATCATAGTAACGGTCTGATAAACCGACCCGCTCTCAAATTCGAACGAGAAGCTCACAAGTTACTTTTACACAGCAGCTGATAAAAATCTCACAGCAATGATTTTCTTTCTGAAATCAAACCACTGGTTACTCTCTTGCTCGAAGCTTTAATTTAATTTTAATCTTAACCAAGTTTTGCTTAATCGTCAACACGCTTGGCAACTTTTTTCAAAGCATTTAACGCATCATCGTAATCCGGTTCATTGGTAATTTCGGAAACGACTTGGCGATAAATGATCTTTCCGGTTGCGTCAACAATGAAGATCGTCCGTGCCAAAGCACCGAAGTTAGGCAAATAAAGCTTCATTGCATAGCCTAATGACAGGTTCTCGTCGGACAGCATCTGCAAATTGGCAACGCCTTGAGCGGCACACCAATTTTTTTGCTGTTCAACCGTGTTGTTGGATACGGTTAAAAAACGGACGTCGGGAAACTTGTCAGCTTCCTGGTTAAACTTCCGGGTTTCAACAGAACAAACCGGCGTGTCAATATCAGGCACAGTGGAGAGCAAAGTAATTCGGCCAATAATATCAGCAGTTTTTACTTTGTTGCCATCTGCATCTTCAAGCTTAAACTTTGGCAATTGTTCGCCAACTTCTGGCGGGTTGCCAAACATACTCTCTTCTTTACCATTGATAGTGATTTCCATAAAAGCACTCCCTTGGTGTAACTACTTTATACATAATGTAGCCTAAACTGGCCAAATGCGCAAGTATCAAAAGATTAAAGTAATTCGGCAAAGACATCTTGATCTTGGTTCAGGAATTCTTCGCCTGGCTTGATATTGGTAATTTTGATATTGTCGATGGCTTTTTTCATAAGACCTTCAACATCAATATACTTCTCAAACTTGCGTGATTTTTCCAAACTTGGACGCGTCTTTGGTGCCGGCGGTGTAAAGATTGTACAGCAATCCTCAAATGGCAGGATTGAAAGGTCGTAAGTGTTAATCTTTTCGGAAATCTTGATGATCTCCGTCTTATCCATCGAAACCAACGGCCGTAAAACCGGCAATGTGGTGACATCGTTAATTGCCATCATGCTTTCCAAAGTCTGTGATGCTACCTGTCCCAATGCTTCACCGGTAAAGACACCGTCACAATGACGGTTCTTGGTGATTTGAGCGGCAATTCTCAGCATCATTCGGCGTTGAATAGTCATCAAATACCCTTCAGGAACCTTTTCTTTGATGGTTTCCTGAATTTCGGTAAATGGCACTTGAATAAATTGGATATTGCCTGAATACTTACCCAAAACAGATGTCAGCTGCTTAGCCTTATTTAAAGCTTGCTCACCAGTATATGGTGGACTGTAAAAATGAATCATGTCAATTTTAACGCCACGCTTCATTGCCAAATAAGTGGCAACTGGTGAATCAATTCCACCCGAAAGCATCATTGTAGCTCGACCACCGGTTCCAACGGGAAGGCCGCCGGCACCGTGAATCTTTTCGGAAGAAAGAAACGCACCGTTCATCCGGATTTCTACCCGGATTGAGATATCGGGTTTCTTAACATCAACGGTAATGCCGTCAACGTTTTCAAGAATGTAGTCCCCCAACATATTGTTAATTTGATTGGTATCATATTCAAAATGCTTATCCTGACGACGGGTATTGATCTTAAAAGTCATGCCGTCATGATACTGTTCCTTAACCATTTCCAAGGCCGTCTTTTTGATGACGTCCATGTCTTTATCAAGTTGAACAGATGGATAAAAGTTTTCGATACCAAAAACACCTTTTAAGGTATCAATGACTTTGGTGTCATCTTCACCATTCAAGGCCACATGAAGCCGATCTCTTTGCGCCTTTACTTCCAGTTTGGGAAATGGGTGCAAAACAGCCCGGACATTTTTTCCAAGCTGCTTAATAAAATCTTTTTTGTTCTTGCCCTTTGTGGACAGCTCGCCATAACGAACCATAATTTCTGTATAATGCATAGTTGCTCCTAACTTAATTTGTCAAATTCTTCATACAACTGATCAAATACTTTTACGAATTGTTTGGCTTCATCAAGTGTATTGTGATCTCCAAGTGAAATTCGAACGGCACTGGTAGCAATATTTTCAGGAACTTTCATTGCATTAAGGGTTCCCGATTCGGTGTGATCCTT
Organism: Lentilactobacillus kefiri; assembly: GCF_009739535.1. Lineage (GTDB taxonomy): Bacteria > Bacillota > Bacilli > Lactobacillales > Lactobacillaceae > Lentilactobacillus > Lentilactobacillus kefiri. The sequence continues at coordinate 1,868,893 of NZ_CP029971.1, read as the reverse complement.
TGATGAGCAGGCACTGGTTGTTGAAATATAGATGCCATATTTCTCAAATGCGTGAACAACGGTCTCGCCACGAACACCCTGAATTGCAAAGCACAGAATGTGTGGGGCAAACGTGTCATCGTTCTTAGAGAAAATTGTCACTTTATCAAATTTGCTGATGTGATCCATAATCAATTGCTTGATTTGGCGTTCAGTCTCAACAGCGCTCGGTTCTTTTTCAAGAACCAAACGGATTGCTTTGGCCATTGCCGCGATTCCCGGCAGATTTTCGGTTCCTGAACGCTGATTCTTTTCCTGACCGCCACCATTCATTAATGGCGCAATTCGACGGCCGCGGCGACCGTAAATAAAGCCAGTCCCTCGAGGTGCGTGGAATTTATGCCCTGAGAAAGCAGCAAAATCGGTTCGGTCATTGAAAATTTGATCCTGAATCCCTTTTCCGAGACCCTGAACCGCATCAATATGGAAATGAATCTTTGGATAGTTCTTTAACAACTCAGCAGCTTCCTGAATTGGTTGGATAGTCCCAATTTCATTATTAACTGCCATGATTGAAACTAAAGTTGTATCCGGACGGATGGCTGCTTTTAAGTCGGCAATTGAGATTCGGCCTTCATCATCGACAGGTAAATATGTGACTTCATACCCTAGTTGCTCCAGCTGTTCAAATGAGTTACGGACAGCTGCGTGTTCAACAGAAGTCGTAATCAAATGTTTGCCAAAAGCCCGCTTTTCAATTGCGGTGCCTTTAATGACCCAGTTGTCGCCTTCGGTTCCGCCACTTGTAAAGTAAATTTCATCTGGTTGAACTTTCAATAAATCGGCAATCTGCTTTCTGGATTGTTCCAGCAAATTAAATGCCTGTTCACCAAAATTATGCAGACTTGAGGGATTCCCCCAAATCTGCTCACTCACTTTATTATAAGTGTCAAGAACTTCCGGTAATACTTTTGTGGTGGCACTATTATCAAAATAAATCATTTGAAACCTTCTTCTCTAAATTTATTGGTTCGACTCCAACAAATATAACTCCCATGATGATACACCCAACAGCGCTACGTAACAAGCAATTTGGACCTGGGCTTACCATTAGGAAAACAAAAGGCGAAACTGAAATTTGTGATTTCAGCCTCGTCTGATGAATCTACTTATTGGTTATCTTCTTGTGCTTTTCCGGGTTTTAATCGTTTCTTGGCACTGAAATAATCATCTTTGATTTTGGTAAACATCCCTGATGATTGCTTTTCCAATGCTTTGGAAATAATACTCAAACTTTGTTCATAATCATACTTCTGATCAAAATACATTTGAGCGGTCTTGCTGGCAGCAGCAATCTCCGAATCGCTGCCGATAAACCGATTGGCATATTGAATCGTCTGCTCTGCCAACGTTGCGTCGTCAATCAGCTGATCGGTCTTTTCTTCCAAAGTATCCATGTCAGATTGAATGATAATCAGTTGCTTGGAAATGTCATCAACATCAATTTGTGGTTGATTCATGGCATCGTCCAAATGATTAATCTCACGAATAAACGCGGAGAATGCATCTTGGTAATCGTCCGATAATCCCGGCAAATTATGATTATCAATGCGGCGTTTCTTGTTTCGCATCTCCAAATCAAACTTGGCCAATGCATTTCGAGCAGCCTGCTCCTCTTGAGGAATTTTGACAGTTGACTGGAACAAGTCTTTTTGTTCGGATTCAATCTGTCCCAAAGTCTTCATCATCTGCTTTTGATCGGCGTTGATGCTGGAAAAGACGGCCTTCCCATTTTGCATGGCATTAACGGCATCTGAATATTTCTTTTCAATGGTTGAAATTTGTTGATCGTATTGATGATTGTTTTCGATTTCTTGATGGTTCAAAACATAACCTTTGCTGAGGGTTTCAAGCCGTAACTGCAGGTCACTGTTTTGCTTACGAACGTGTTCAATGTACTCACCAATGACCTTCGTGTTCTTCTCAACTTCGGGACGAGCTTTGTATTCTTTATCAATGGCATCGTACATGTCATCAATTCGGTCGGCGATGTTCTTGGTTGCTTTTTCAACCGAGTCGACTTCCAGCGTTTTCAGCTTGTTGGTATTAACTTTGAGCTGATCACGAACCCCTTTAATATTCTCGTTAAACTTATCATTGGGGAAGTTATATTGTTTTGCTTTCAGTTCTTTATAACCAGACTCAATTTCTGCCACCTGCTCAACAAATTCTTTTGAGAGCATTTGATAGAGTTTGGGAATTCTGGTCATGTATGATTCCAACTTATCAGTTGAAGAATTCAGATCGCTCAATACTTCTTCGGCACTGTTAGGATCCCCACTCTTGGTTAGCTGAGTAAACTCATCAAAAGTTCCTTCAATATCGGAAAGCATTTTTTCCAAATTATCAATGCTGGGACCAAATGATTGATTCTTATTCAAAATATCTTCTCGAAGTCGCTTATATTTCTTTTCAAGCTCTTCAAGGGCCAACTTGTGCTGCTTGTTCAAATCATAGAGTTGCGCCAAGCCGGCCTGAATTTCCTTCAACGTTGAATCAGCATCGGAAATGGCCTTGTTGGCACTTTCCCAATCGTTTCTGGTCTTTAGGAAGTTAATTCCCTTACCGTCTTCTTTGACTGCCGAAATCCCCTCATCAATATTTGGCAGCATCTGATTCTTGTATTGTTGGTACTTGTTATACAATTGATCATACTTTTTGTGAGATTCACCCGTTAAGTTCATTTTCTTAGCAAGCGCAAACTCATCATCCAACGGAATTTTATTTAAATCCCGTTTATTTTCATAAACATCGGTTGCCATCTTGATAGTTCGTCTTTGATAGAAAACAAACCCAAGGTAACCCGCCCCAACCAATACAATGATTCCAATCAACAAAGTAAGCATTCGATCCCATCCTTCAGAAATAAAGATATAAAATGGTACATTATTGTAGTAAAATTGCCCAAAACAATTTAATATGTATGAATAGCCAATTAATGTGCTCTAAGTTGAATTATATCATAGTAGATAGCTTTCACCATATTATTTTTGAAGTGAGGAAAACAATTATGCAAAACGTTACAAATCTTGTCAATCAACAACTCGATGCCCTGCTAACCAATGAAACCGATTTGATTTCAAACATGGCCAATGCCGCAGCCTTGCTAAATATCAGTTTGGAAGATATCAATTGGGTCGGCTTTTACCGCTACGTTGCCGATAAAGATGAACTGATCCTTGGCCCCTTCCAAGGAAATGTTGCCTGCATGCACATTAAGAATGGCGACGGTGTCTGTGGGACGGCCCTCAAGGAAAAGCACTCACTTCGAGTGGCAGACGTTCATCAGTTTGCCGGCCACATTGCCTGTGATGCAAACTCCAAGTCTGAAATTGTTGTTCCATTATTTAAAGATGGCAAAGCAATCGGTGTATTGGATATTGATTCACCTATTTTGGACCGCTTTTCAGAGGAAGACGAAAAAAATCTTAACCAGTTTGCGGATATCTTCGTCAAACATGTTGACTTAGTGTAGGATTCTTTATACAATGGTGTTTGTGTAAAATAACGCAGCAGTAGACGGTAAGCTCGTCAACATGTTGTTGCCATTTAATTGGTTCTGCAAGTAACTCAATCGGCTGCTTGAGCGAAAGAGCAAAGCAACATGCACGAATACTAAGTCTGCAATGGCTTATTTTACTCCAAAAAAATATTGGAGGATTACTTATGTCAAGATATACAGGTCCAAGTTGGAGAATTTCACGTCGTTTGGGTATCTCTTTATCAGGTACTGGTAAAGAACTTTCACGTCGTCCTTATGCTCCTGGTGATCACGGTCAAGGCCGTCGTTCAAAACTTTCAGAATATGGTTTACAATTACACGAAAAGCAAAAGCTTCGTTACATGTACGGACTTACTGAACGTCAATTCAGTAACTTGTTCGTTCGTGCTGGTAAAATCCGTGAAGGTAAACATGGTGTTAACTTCATGATCTTACTTGAAGAGCGTTTGGATAACATGGTTTACCGTTTAGGTTTGGCTACTACTCGTCGTCAAGCTCGTCAATTAGTAAACCATGGTCACATCACTGTTGATGGCAAACGTGTTGATATTCCATCATATGAAGTACAACCTGGTCAAGTAATCTCCGTTCGTGAGAAGTCAAAAGACCTCCAAGTTATCAAGGATGCTGTTGAAGCCGTTGTGGGTCGTCCACAATACGTCAGCTTCGATGCAGACAAGCTTGAAGGATCATTAGTTCGTCTTCCACAACGTGAAGAACTTGACGCTGATATTGACGAATCACTTATTGTTGAATACTACAACAAGTTAGGTTAATAAATCAGGTTCTTCGTCAACTGTTGTTGGTGAACAAAATATTGGAGTTCTAATCACTTGGTGATTAGGGCTCTTTTTGTATGAACTCGAAAAGCGAACAGCACTCTTAGCCGGAATCTGAAGAAGTTTCGGTAACCAAATCCAGTGCGCTTAATGACTTTAATCTTGTTGTTTGAACCTTCTAAGGGCCCGTTGGTGTAGTGGTGGGTGAAAGTGTTGCCAATTTCATCATGATGAGCCGCCAAGGTTTGGAGGGCTGCCAACATCTCTTCCGAGCACCCCTGCAGGTGGTGAAAGGCTTGATTATAGTTGGGCCAGTCGCGGTTTTTGATGGTTTCACGTAACCAATTCATCACGTCGTAAGTTTGCTTGAGCTCGGGATCAATGTCCAGTAAAGCATCAACCACATCCGTGGCAGTTGCCGGATAAGGGAAGTTTGTCCACTTGCGGAAAGCCTCGTAGTTAAGGTGATTGGCCGGCGTTAATAATAGTTTCCAATAGCGTTTCAAGGCGTGATACTGGCGCGAGGAAGTGGCCAGGGTTTTCATGAGACGCACTCGCGTCTTGTTAAAAGCCCGGTTTAAAGCGTTAACTAAGTGAAAAGGATCAATAACAACGATGGCGTTCGGGAAGATCTGCCCAACCAATTTGGGATAGGTATAGTTCATATCGGTGACGATAATTTTCACATTTTCTCGTGCGGCTTGGTCATAATGCTGGAAATACTTTTGAAGCTGATAGATGGTTCTAAAGGGCAATAGGTCAATTAATTCGTGGGTTTCGGCGTCCATAAATTCAAAGCTCATCGCGTCGGTGGCACTCTTAGTGCTTTTAACTTCGTCCATGAGGAGAACTTTGGGTAAGTAGTGCCAGTTGGTTTTAAAGTCCCGTTCAGCCCGTAAGAGCTGCCGACCAACGAATGAATCCGAAGTGGACAATTCATTGGCAATGTGTTTGAGGCTCACTGGTTCCGTTAACTTCTCTAAACATTGTTTCCGGGTTGTATTTGAAATCGTGCAGTGCTTCGGCACTGCACTCGTCTGCGCCAGGAAGTTGGTATGACAAGCCTTACAGTGAAAGTTTCGCCGATTGAGGCATAGGATAACCGTGCTGCCCAATGTTTTAGCGAATCTAATGGTGGTCCTTCGCCAACCATAGCCAATGATCTGGTGATCATTAATAACCCCACAGTTGCGGCAAGCCTTGGGGGAATAGTTCAGCGACCCGTTTAATCGGATCACCCCATCATCACCTATTTTGCCATTCTCAATTTTTAAGTGTTTATCATCTATTCCTAACAACATTTTCGTAGTATCATTTGACATAGGGCATTTCCTTCTTTCTCTAAAATCTTCGTGGTTGTTGGTTTTGATGAACGGACAGGAAATGTCCGCTTTTTTATTCTAATGAAAAACAAAAAATCTGTCATCAGTAATAGATAAAAATCTATTACCAACAACAGATATTGTAGAGCCATAAATCAGTGGGCGTTTTGCTTAGGCAAAGCGCTTTTTTTGTGGCCTCGTTTAACATGTTATAATTTGTGATGTTTATAAATTAAATGATATTAAGCAGAAAGGAGGATCAACATGCAGCAACCCCTCGCCTATAGGATGCGGCCAACCAAGCTCGAAGAAATTGTCGGACAACAGGATCTGGTCGGTCCGGGTAAAATTATTGAAAGAATGGTCCGTGCCAAGATGCTTTCGTCAATGATCCTCTACGGTCCTCCTGGAACCGGAAAGACCAGTATTGCCAGTGCGATCGCTGGTTCAACCAAGTATGCCTTCCGGATGCTGAATGCAGCAACCGATACAAAGAAGGATTTACAAGTGGTTGCCGAAGAAGCAAAGATGAGCGGCACTGTCGTTTTATTACTTGATGAAATCCACCGATTGGATAAAACCAAGCAGGATTTTCTTCTGCCATTACTCGAAAGCGGCTCAATTATTTTGATTGGTGCTACAACCGAGAATCCATATATCAACATTAATCCGGCAATCCGGTCAAGAACTCAAATTTTTGAGGTTCATCCCCTGTCCCCTGACGATATCAAAAAAGCGCTCATTCGGGCACTTCATGACAAAGACAAAGGGTTGGGAAGCTATCCGGTTGATATAACAGATTCTGCGATGGCCTTCTTATCAACGGCGACAAACGGCGATTTGCGTTCTTCTTTGAACGCCTTGGAATTAGCCGTTAAATCGACTGGCAAAGACAGCAATGGCCGAATTAAGGTAACCCAGGCAATTGTTGAAGAATGTTTACAGCGAAAAGCTTTAAACTCTGATAAAGATGGCGATGCCCATTACGACGTTATTTCGGCATTTCAAAAATCGATCCGTGGTTCGGATACCGATGCAGCTCTTCACTATGCTGGTCGATTAATTGAATCCGGAGATTTAGTGTCAATTATGAGACGCCTGCTGGTTATCGCCTATGAAGATATTGGTCTGGCAAACCCCAGTGCTTGTCAGCGGACCGTTGCAGCTGTTGATGCCGCCCGCCAATTGGGGCTTCCAGAGGCGCGCATCCCTCTTGCCAACGCAATTATCGAATTGTGCCTGAGTCCAAAATCCAATTCGGCAATGACAGCAATCGATGGCGCTTTAAGTGATATTCGTTCCGGAAATTACGGCGATGTGCCGTTACACCTAAAAGACGCTCATTATAAAGGAGCTAAGAAATTGGGTCGCGGTGTCACCTACAAATATCCGCATGATTTTCCAAACGACTGGGTCAAACAGCAATATCTGCCTGATAAAATTAAGAACGCGCAATACTATCATCCAAAAGAAAACGGCCGGATCGAAACTGCGCTTAAACAACAGTACGAGAAGCTCAGAAAATCGGCCGGACATCAATAATACTGGAGTGTAACTATGATAATCAATATTTTGGTGGGAGTCGCCGTGTTAATCGCCCTTTACATCGGCTACTACCTACTATCACATCTGAACAAAAAAATGTTCAATATATCCGTTCAAAGTGATCCCCGTTTAAAAGGTGCGGCCAAAAACGGTGGAATCATGTTCATCTTTTTAGCCATCCTGGGGATTGTTTCGTTGATTCTTCAAAATGACATTCTCATTTTAGTTGTCCTTTTGTGGATGACTGCACATGGGCTCGTTGTTGAGTTCTCAATCCTCAACGTGATCAATCATAAACAGCGGTAATATTTATTTCTTTGTATTTTGGCAAATTTAAAGTACAATTGAGTTAAACAGATAGAAATGAGGGTGGACATGATGTTACAACAACAATATAAACAAATTCTGGTCCCAGTTGATGGATCATATGAGGCGGAATTGGCTTTTAAAAAAGGTGTCGCAGTTGCAATTCGTAATAATGCATCTCTTCACTTAGTTCACGTTGTTGATACACGAGCATTTCAAAATATTTCAAGCTTTGATACATCAATGGTTGAACAAGTAACTGATACTGCAAAAGAAACATTGGATAAATACATTGAAGATGCAAAAAAGGCGGGTCTCAACGATGTTGATTATTCAATTGAATATGGCGCACCAAAGACTGTCATCGCCAGAGACATTCCACAAAACCTCAACATCGACTTAATTATGATTGGTGCAACAGGTTTGAATGCCGTTGAACGACTATTAATTGGTTCAGTTACTGAGTATGTAACCAGAACCGCGGTTTGTGATGTCTTAGTTGTAAGAACTGATTTAAACAACAAACCTGCAGTCAATCCAAGCAAGCACGTTTGATAATTGAATGTGCTTTCTAACAGTACAAATCTTTCATCTCGGAAATGTGACGATGTTTCCGGGATTTTTTATTCCCAAATTCACTTTATGAACGCTTGCAAAAAGCGGCTCTACAATATCTGTTGTTGGTAATAGATTTTTATCTATTACTGATGACAGATTTTTTGTTTTTCATTAGAATAAAAAAGCGGACATTTCCTGTCCGTTCATCAAAACCAACAACCACGAAGATTTTAGAGAAAGAAGGAAATGCCCTATGTCAAATGATACTACGAAAATGTTGTTAGGAATAGATGATAAACACTTAAAAATTGAGAATGGCAAAATAGGTGATGATGGGGTGATCCGATTAAACGGGTCGCTGAACTATTCCCCCAAGGCTTGCCGCAACTGTGGGGTTATTAATGATCACCAGATCATTGGCTATGGTTGGCGAAGGACCACCATTAGATTCGCTAAAACATTGGGCAGCACGGTTATCCTATGCCTCAATCGGCGAAACTTTCACTGTAAGGCTTGTCATACCAACTTCCTGGCGCAGACGAGTGCAGTGCCGAAGCACTGCACGATTTCAAATACAACCCGGAAACAATGTTTAGAGAAGTTAACGGAACCAGTGAGCCTCAAACACATTGCCAATGAATTGTCCACTTCGGATTCATTCGTTGGTCGGCAGCTCTTACGGGCTGAACGGGACTTTAAAACCAACTGGCACTACTTACCCAAAGTTCTCCTCATGGACGAAGTTAAAAGCACTAAGAGTGCCACCGACGCGATGAGCTTTGAATTTATGGACGCCGAAACCCACGAATTAATTGACCTATTGCCCTTTAGAACCATCTATCAGCTTCAAAAGTATTTCCAGCATTATGACCAAGCCGCACGAGAAAATGTGAAAATTATCGTCACCGATATGAACTATACCTATCCCAAATTGGTTGGGCAGATCTTCCCGAACGCCATCGTTGTTATTGATCCTTTTTACTTAGTTAACGCTTTAAACCGGGCTTTTAACAAGACGCGAGTGCGTCTCATGAAAACCCTGGCCACTTCCTCGCGCCAGTATCACGCCTTGAAACGCTATTGGAAACTATTATTAACGCCGGCCAATCACCTTAACTACGAGGCTTTCCGCAAGTGGACAAACTTCCCTTATCCGGCAACTGCCACGGATGTGGTTGATGCTTTACTGGACATTGATCCCGAGCTCAAGCAAACTTACGACGTGATGAATTGGTTACGTGAAACCATCAAAAACCGCGACTGGCCCAACTATAATCAAGCCTTTCACCACCTGCAGGGGTGCTCGGAAGAGATGTTGGCAGCCCTCCAAACCTTGGCGGCTCATCATGATGAAATTGGCAACACTTTCACCCACCACTACACCAACGGGCCCTTAGAAGGTTCAAACAACAAGATTAAAGTCATTAAGCGCACTGGATTTGGTTACCGAAACTTCTTCAGATTCCGGCTAAGAGTGCTGTTCGCTTTTCGAGTTCATACAAAAAGAGCCCTAATCACCAAGTGATTAGAACTCCAATATTTTGTTCACCAACAACAGTTGACGAAGAACCCAAAAAGCCGACCTTCTGCTGGACATGATGTCCGGTGGAAGATCGGCTTTTTAAACATTAAATTACTTGATGAACGTTGGGTTACCCTCATTTTTGGACAGCTCGTTTTTAACCATCTCGATAATATGGGACTGATTGCGTTTCAGAATCTTGTCAGCCAAATCGGTGTTGCCACGAAGCTCTGCAACAAACATCGCCGTGAATTGCTTCATCGTTGCCTGAATGACTTCTCCTTGAGCATATAAACACTTGGATTCCAATTCTGCTAAAACATCTGCTTTATAGATTAAATCCTGCTCAGTTAATTCATGGAGAATTTCATGAATTAAAGTAAGCGCTCGTTGATGTTTGCCCAATTCTGCATACGCAGCAATAATGTCCACATATAAATCAACAATTGCGATCATGGTGTGCTTTCCCTCTTTTTTGACTTTCGAGAGAATTTTGGAACTGGAATCAATGAAGCTTTCTGCTCGACATAATTTTCCAAGTTTTTGGTAGGCCAACCCGATTCCCAGGTTTGACCATGCCTCATAAAAGGTTGATTTGTCCGTTGAATACTGTGTGAGCTGAAGATTGAAGTTGTAAATTGCTTCTTCAATGTCGTCATTGATGTATAGTTCGATAAAGCCGCGACAACAGTGGTATTTCCCCTTCATACAGCGGGAGTCTAATTTCTTGCTGTCAATTTGATCAATGTGCTTGTTTGCATCCGCGTACAGATGATTGCGCATATCATCTTCAATGTATGAAAATACTTTGTCACCGTATCTTGAATTTCTTGCAACATCGGTAATTCTTAAATCGAGTTTTCGACAAAGTTTGGCCAAAATATCAAAGCTGGTACACGCATTTTGATTTTCAATGGAACTGATGGTTGCTTGAGTGCAAATCCCCTCGGCGAGCTGAACCTGAGATAACCCTTTTTCTCTTCTAGCATTCCGGATCAAGGACCCAGTAATCATCATTGCCATACGACTACTCTCCTATAGTTAACCTACTTAACATACGACTTGAGTATCATATTATATTTATAATGAATAATCAAGAAGATTTTTTCTCATTTAAGCCAGATAATCCCTCATGAAATTCACAAGTTATCAAATGATCATTAACGACGCCAACCGCTTGCAAATAACTATATACAGTAATTGGTCCAACTCGTTTTAAGCCCATTTGTTTAAACTTTTTCACAAACTTTTCAACAAAATTTTTATAATTTTCCGGCTTTGGCGACTCTGTCAATAAGTGATCCAATTGAACATTGTTAACCGGGTTCCAAGTCGCTGTTACCAACATTTGAGGGTCCGGTTGAATGATTTTAGCGTTCTGAATAATAGCTTCCACCTTCGAATGATTTCTAATAATCCGCTTATCATTGCAAAACCGCTCAACATCAGATTCATCACACTTTGCCAAGTAATCCGGTGAAAAATCATGAAAAACTGTATCCATTCCTTCTTCAAATTTCAAAACGGTTGAAAACGTGAGCCCTGCCTGCATAATTTCCAAACACAACGCCTTAAATAATTCCTGCGGATCATGCTGAGGGCGACCCCAAATTGTATCGTGATATACCAGAAGTTCCGGACTTTTAGTGGCCCATGGACATCTTTTAACCATACTTGCACCTCCTAGTATTAACATACGATAAGTTATAAATAATTCTGCAAAGAATTTAAAAGAAGAATCCAACGATCCCGCCGGTAATTGACTCGAAGATGCTGCAATCGAAACGCCTGATCTGTGACCTGCCCGGTTGTTCCCAACATTTCCATCCGAACCATCGATAGTTTACTGTCATCGGTCCAGGAATAAACCGGTCGGCCTGTCTCGCCAACCGATGAGATTAAGAATGGATTAGCGGTTAAATGCTGCAACGTATAGAAGTCAACATGATAATGGCCAATATTGCCAAAATTCAGCATGGTGACCAATCCAATATCCATCCCCGGAATTTGACGTTTAACCTGTCTGAGAAATGGATAACCAATCGAGTGAACCCGATGCGGCAAAACAGTCAGCTGCGGCTTAAATTGTTTGGCAAACCGGGTTCCCATTTGTTGATCACTGTGATTAGTCACCTTTAATTCAATAATGAGCGGCTGCTTCAACTTGTTGGCAATTCGTAAATAATCCCCGAACATATCAACATGATGATATCGTTTAATCGTCTTAAGACTGAGCTGATCAATCTCGACATTGCCCTTCTTCGGAATCCTCAAATCATTGTCATGAGCACAAATAAATTGATGATCTTTGGTTTCTTGGATATCCATTTCAATGAATGGAAAATGATACTGACTATTCCGTTTTAACGAGGCAATCGTGTTGCCGACAGCATTTTGGTTAATGACACCACGATGGACAATGATGGTCGGCTTAGTCATTGGCGGGTTTGCATAAACTGGACTAACAGCAGCAAATAATCCTGCAAAAATAACCAGTCCCAATGCGTACATCGTCAATAAAGGCGTCGGCGAAAATGAAGCCAACTCAATTCCAAGCAACCGGCTGATGATCACAATCTCTGCGAACGGAGCAAGAATGTCAATCATGCCCTTGGAGAGGAAAAACATCACCGTATTTGAATCATATTGGTTAATCCAGGCCAGACCAACAATTAGCAAACAAACGCCCACCAACATGCTCAAAACTATCGCCAGTTTCCTTGAAAAGGATTTGAGAGTCGTTGCTTTTACCGTCCTTTTGAGAACTTGAAGTGGCTGGTTTTGATTGGAACGAATAACATTTAGAAGATAATGTGAAGCCCAGATTCCAAAGCATGCGAAAACAAAATAAACCACGATTGCAGTGATTGCAATTGCATATCGATTAACGGTAATCCAAGTAAACTGAGCGCCAGAAATCGGAACCCCAAATTTGAGAAAATTTGAAAAACCAAACAACCCCAGTGGAATGAGCAGGCCAAATAAGTACACGGAGCTAACCAGAATGGCTACTATGGGGCTCAGGTGCTTGTTAACCCGTTTGTGAGCAGTTGAAGTCAGACCATAGTAAAAGAGTGCCATTAGTCCAAGGAACATCACCAGCGTGCAAAATACCACAATTGTGAAACTCTGGTAGGTACTCAAAAATCTTCTCAAAACCAGGGCTAGACAAATGAACACCCCAGTCAGATAGTAATATAGCTTTGTTTCATTTTTCCCCATGATAAACTTCCCAACATGCAAAAAAACCGGTAGCAAATGTTTGCCCCAGTTTGATTGTCTTTATTTATTTTTATTAATCTTTTGATCACGTGGTGGCAATGGCTTGAAGTCATATAAAATCTTTGATTGACGTTCAAACTCATTGATTGCCAACTGAATCAAACGATCGATCAGTTCTGAATATGAAATGCCGGATGCCGCAAACAGTTGTGGATACAAACTGATATTTGTAAATCCAGGCAATGTATTAACTTCACTCATATATGGGTGACCATCTTGAGATACCAGATAATCTATTCTGGCCATCCCCTTGAGTCCAAGGGCACGATAAGTGGTTAAGCCCATTTCGGTAATCTGTTGAGCCAATTCTTCTGAGATATCCACTGGTACGTCAAACTCAACTTGGCTGGCATCAACAAATTTGTTGTCGTAAGTGTAAAAAGCATCATTGGCAGGCACTTTAATAGCCCCAATTTTTGATGCAATCGGATGGTCGTTACCGAGAATCGAAATTTCAAGTTCTTCCGGTCCTTCAATTGCTTCTTCGACCAGCACTTTACTGTCATAACGGAAAGCATCCCGCAAACCTTCTGAATATTCTTCCTGATTATCAACCTTATGAATTCCAATTGATGATCCCTGGTTGGCGGGTTTGATGAACAAAGTCTTACCAAGCTCATCGCTTAAGCTTTGATATGAATACTGTTCCGCGGTTAATGGGGTGACAACTTCATAACGGGTAATTGGAACACCGGCCAATTTGACAATCTTCTTGGTAATATCTTTATCAAATGACATGGCTGAACCCAAAATACCAGTTCCAACGTATGGTTTGTGCAATAAGCGCAGCAAGCCTTGAATGGTCCCATCTTCACCGAGATTACCATGAATAATTGGGAAGAAAACATCAATATCAGATTCCTCAGCCAAATTGATAATTCTGGCCAACGGATTCTTGGTGTCTAATTTTGCCAACTCTTCTTTGGCAACTTGATCTTCAGGTTCACCATCAAATACCCGTGAAGAGGCATCGTGATCCAAGAAATAACCATTCTTGGTCATTAAAAACAAGCTAACATCATAACGTTCTTTATCCATTGCATCATAAATGTTATGAGCCGAACGTTTTGAGACATCATGTTCTGAAGAGTTACCACCGAAAATCAAGCCAATATGAAGCTTTTTACTTTTTTCCATGAATTCTCATCCTTTATAAATTCGTATAGTTTCCAGAAACTTAAGTATATCACGGATATTTAAAGATGAACACATTTCAAATCGCTTTTCATGTGATTTTTAGTTTACCCTCATAGTATACAATTACTCTCGTTTTAGCTGTTTCTTGCTGAACAGGTAGCGAACAATTAATAACATCACCACAGACATGATAACCATCGTGACAATCATTGGAAACGGATCGTAGGCACCAGTTGATCGATAACCCAGGATAAATTTGGCGAAGTTAGCCACCCAAGTCATTTGAAAACGGTCGTCCAGGATCACTCTGGATGCAGTATATGCCACAGTAATATAGCCGACAATCGGGGTCACAATCAAGATAATTCTTTGAATGAATTTGGAAAATAAGGTTAAAAAGTTACCAATCACCATACCGCTCAGTGCACCGACCATCAGCAGCAAGCCGCTAAACAGGTAATTGAAGATAAAGCCGACAAACGGATTATGAAAGTAGCCGACGTACGACGACATAAAAATATTGGTGTTTTTGGCATGAACCAAAGGCATCAGAACCAAGTATTGATAAGCAAGGTTAAAGGTGTTTCCAATTAAAATCAGCAAACCATTCACAATGATTTGAGAGTTGAAAAATGTCGGCCGTGAGACGCCGTTTTGAATCAGAAATTTGAAGTTTTCGTAAGATACGGTGGAAATGGCAAACATATAAATCCCAAATGCAGCGGTTACCCAAGTTCCTCGCATCTGATCGGCTAAAGAATAGTCGCTGAGTGAACCTGAGATCAATGAAAAGATGAACGGCAACACCAGGAATGCGGCAAACAAAAGGACATACATTTCTCCAAGACCAATAATTTGTTTTCTGAATAGAAACTTGGTTACTTTATTTGTCTTCATTGTCGGTGCCCCCCTCGTATTGATTCGTTAGAAAGATAAACAGCTTTTGAAGATCAAAGTTGGAAAGCTGCACCGTATCGGGAAGCACCCGGTCATCCAAATCACCGTATACATAATTTGCCCGAATATTTCCGATCATATCGTGGCCAATCACATTCAAGCCTTTTGTGTATTGCTTAACGTCTTTTTCCGGTCCAACGACTGAATGGTTTTTTGCCAAAACGTCCTCAACCGGTTGGTTTAAGATGACCCGGCCCTGATCCAAAACGATGACATCACTAATGATATTGGCAACCTCTTCAATTAAATGAGTTGAAATGATAAAGGTTCGTGGATTGTCGGAATATGACTGAATCAGTTCGGAATAAAACAATTCCCGATGATTGGCATCCAGTCCCAATACCGGTTCATCCAGTAAAACAAACTGAACCGGCAAACACAGCGCCAGAATCAATTTAAAGATCGAATTATATCCGGTCGACAATTTGCCGAATTTCTGATTAATATCCAGTCCGAACTCCTTAATCAAACGATCCGCCAACTCATGGTTAAAGCCACCATACAGTGACTCGGAATCTTTGATAATTTGGGTGAGTTTCGAACCATTTGAATAAAGATTGACCTCACTCATCAAATACATCATGCCCAATTTTGAGTCGTTATCCCTCACGTCCTCGGAATCAATCTTAACCTCACCATTATTGGCAAAGTTACGATCGGTGATAACACTCAGCAAAGTACTTTTACCAGCACCGTTTCGACCCAGCAGTCCGTATATTTTATTTTCTTCAAACGTTAAATTAATGTCTGACAAAACGTGCTTTGACCCGAAAGATTTTGAAATGTGACTAACTTCCAAGATACTCATTGCTGGTAACCTCTTTTCACTAACGCTAATAATTCATCCTCGGAAATGTTGAGATTCTGAGCCTCACGAACCAGGTTCTCCACAAAGTCATCAAAAAAGTCGCTTCGCTTTTCCGACAGGATCCGCTTTCTGGCTCCGGCTTGAACAAACATCCCCAATCCCCGACGTTTCTCAATCAAATTCTTCGAAACGGCAATGTTCATCCCCTTGAGCACCGTTGCCGGATTAATATGGAATTCCTTGGATATTTCAGTTGTTGAAGGAATCTGGCCGCCCTCTTCAAATCCGCCGGATGCAATTGCGTCCTCAATTTGTTCTGCCACTTGGCGGTAGATGGGTTCGGAACTGTTAAATTCAAATTTCATGATTATCAATCCATTCTATAATGTTTTCCATCTATTTTTCCACCTTTGTCTTTGGCACAACGATTCGTGAATAAATCATGACCGTTACCATAAAGTAAAGTAAATACAGAATCAGGAATCCGGCCGTGGTAACGCCAAATGTCTGATAGGCACCGCCCACCAACAGTCCGCCTCGAGAAAACATCTGAAGGCCAAAGACGACGTCGATAATTCCCAGAATTCCCGGAATCGTGAACAAACCGAAAATCTGAAGAATAATGGAATGTTTCAGCGTTGAACGACGGGTTCCAATCTTGTTTAACATGTCAAATCGAATCTTGTCACTGGCAGCACCGCTCAGTATCTTAAACATTAAGCAGCTTGCAAGCATTGCCAGAAAGGCGATTCCTAAAAAGATCCCCATAAATTCCAAGCTTCCAAAGATTCCTTTCAACAGTTGATACGTCACAAAGGATCCGGCCATCAACTGTGTCCCGCTGGAACCATACTGCTTTGCCTGAATATTCGTAATCTTGGTCAACGTTGGTGCTGAAGCATCCACATTATTCGCCCGAACAAGCAATAATTTATTTGCCTTCACGTTAATGCGATTAAAGGTGTTGGCATGCACAATTTTAATTTGGAATGATTTGGTTATCGGTGACTGCAGGCTCCACAGCTCTTGATAGGCATTGGAATCAGTCTTTTTCAAATCCGAAACTGTCGCCGTGGAAACCCGTGATTTCAGGGCAGCCCGATCAGTAAACTTGGAATACTTCAACGGCTGAGCCTGTAATTGATCGGCATTGTAATAGACCCGCTTGGCTTTAGGGTCAACTTTTTGTTGATAAGTAACCGTCGACTTGTCTTTAATGTCGCCAACAAGTGACTTTAATTTGGAAGACGGATTGGTGAGCGCAACGGAATAGTAACCGTTCCCCTGAGCCAATTTTGGCACCATGCTCTGAAAACCGGTCCCTACCGTAATGGCTCCCAACGCCAACGCGAATAAAAGTGAAACCACAGATAGAATCTTGGTATAATCGCGAATTCTGAATTTTAATTGAGCAAGCGTGAAGCTGTTCAGACCTTTGGCATTCATTTTCGAATATTGGAGCCCTTGGAGTAACATCACAAAGAACGAATTAAAAACAAAGTATGTTCCAAGCACGATTGTGACAAGGCCAATTCCGACTGCCATCAATTTGAGCTTTCTAATGTCGTACATGGCGTAGTATCCACCAGCCAGTAACAACACACCCAGGACAGCTTGAATCCACAATCGGATCGCTTTGGGCTGTTTCCAGTCGCTTTGTTGTCCCGAACGTAAAAGCTGAAGGGCAGAAGTTTTAACAAACGTTCTGGCATTCAAGAATCCGGCAATCATGAACAGAACGAGAAACATGATAATCGTCATCCAAACAGCCGGCATATAGAATGCAGAAAAATCGGTTAGCGACATATGAATCTGACTTGCCAAAAAGCTGCTGAGAACTTTCGTAAAACCAATTCCCACAACAATTCCAGCAATTGTTGAGATAAAACCAATCGCAATTGTTTCTAAAATGATCAGTTTGCTGATAACCCCTGATTTGGCACCCAACATCATAAACAGCCCATAATCATGTTTTCGCATACTCATTAAAAAGTTGTTTGCGTAAAACACGTAAACCAACGTAATGATGGCCAACAAAATTGAACCAAAGATGAACACAAATTTAGCACTTTGACCAACCGGGCTCCCAGTTGTAAATTTGTCATTTGTAGAAATTGCCTCAAACATATAGAAAATGGCGGTGGTAATGATCATCCCTGAAAAAAGCACCAGATAATCTTTCCAACGAGCCTTAATTCCTGATAGTGAAATTTTAAATAACATAATAAAGCTCCTTTGATTGATTACTGTTCAAACGTTCCCAGCTTTTCGAGAATCTCTTGATAAAAATCGTTGCGGCTCTTATCGCCGGCATCAATTTCATCACCAATTTTGCCATCTTTAATGAACAAAATCCGTTTACAGAAACTTGCTGAAAATGGATCATGGGTCACAAGCAGGATGGAAACACCCTGTTGATTGATATGAGTCAATGTATCCAGAAGTTCACGGGCGTTGGTTGAGTCCAAGGCACCTGTTGGTTCATCACCAAAGATAATTGATGGATTGAAAACCAGGGCTCTGGCTGCAGCAACCCGCTGCTTTTGACCACCAGATAACTGAGTTGGGTATTTGTCCAGCAAATCAGCAATTCCCAACTTTTCTGCAGCCGAAGTTACAGCGGTTTGAATTGAAGCGGCCTTTGCATTTTGCAAAGAAAGTGGCAAGCCAATATTTTCACGGGCAGTTAATGTTTCCAACAAATTGAAATCCTGGAAAATGAATCCAAGCTTCTTTGACCGGAAGTCTGCCATTTGGTTGAAAGTCAAATGGGTCACATCTTGACCATCAATCTCAACTGAACCGCTTGTTGGTTGATCCAAAGTTGCCAAAATATTCAGCAAGGTTGTTTTCCCGGAGCCGGAAGCCCCCATGATCCCAACAAATTCTCCTTGTTCAACTGACAAGCTGATCCCTTTAAGGGCTTCATATGGCTTGGCACTGTTTTTATCATAAATTTTGTGTAAATCCTGTGTTTCAACGATTTTAGTGGTCATGAGTGTTCCTCCGTGTGTTAGTTAATTACTTGTGTAACTAACTATATATGTTGGCCTGCCAGATGTCAATCAAATAATCAAAAAAGGTTTGGGATCATCCTGACGGATATATCCCAAACCTTTGATTTAAAGCGATTCAATTTAAATGAATTTAATCTAAATTATCGGTATTAATAACATTTTGGGTTCCCCGCTCAGTGATAATGGAAACCAAAACATTATTAATCATTTTCATTCGCTGCTCGTCACTAATGTCTGCAGCCAAATCTTTTTGCAGCTGTGAAACAGCATCCTCGGAGATTGAAACCGCACCTTGGACAATAATCTTTCGAGCTGACAAAATAGCGGTTGCCTGTTGACGTTGAAGCATTGCATTGGCAATTTCCGTTGCGTATGCCAAATGAGTCAAGCGGGTTTCAATAATTTGTAAACCGGCAACATCCAGGCGATCCTGCAGTTCTTTTTGCAATGCCAGGGAAACTTCGGTCGCATTCCCCCGCAATGTGAGCTTGTCAGTATCTTCATCAAAACTATCATATGGATATTCACTGGCAATGTGTCGAATAGCTGACTCACTTTGAATTTCAACAAATTGTTCATAATCTTCAACACTAAAAATTGCTTTGGCAGAATCTACAACTTTATAAACGATGACCGCAGCAATTTCAACTGGGTTTCCTTTGGAATCATTCACCTTAATGATCGAACTGTTGAAATTCCGGACCCGCAATGAAATTGTCTGTTTGCTGGTCAATGGAATTGTCATGAACAGTCCTGAAGTCCGAATCGTTCCAATATACTGACCAAAGAAGGTCAATACCTTGGCTTCGTTTGGCTGAATGATGGTCAATGAACTGGCAAACAATAAATCCAAGATGATAATCACAGCGCCAAATATAATTGAACCCATTGACCCTGTTTGGCTGCCGGACCATAACAGATAGCCACCGGCAACAAGCAAAATTAGAGCTGCAATTAAGCCTAAGTAGCCATTAACATGAAATACATTTTTTTCTTTCAAAAAAAGCCGCCCCCTATATGCGTGATTTGGTAAAAATGCTACTAAATCAAGTATATAGCGGACGACTTCTAATTAACATTAATTACTTAACATTCTTTTCTGGAAGAACAGCACCTTTGTAGTGATGTAAAATCCATTTTTGAGTCTTAGTTGATTGAAGAACCTTGACTAATTTCTTGATAGCAGGTTTCTTCTGATCACCTTTACGGGTTGCAATGATGTTGACATATGGTGAATCCCGCTTTTCAATCGCAATTGATTGCTTGATTGGGTTCAAACCGGCACCAACCGCATAGTTGGCATTAATGACAACTGCATCACCTTCGCCGTTCTTGTAAATAGTTGGCAAAAGTTTTGGTTCATAACTGTGCTTGAACTTCAAATGACGTGGGTTTGAAGCAATGTCACTAAAGTTGGCAGAAGTAATGTCGATGCCCTTCTTTAAGGTAATCAAGCCGGCATCCTTAAAGATTTGAAGAATTCGGCCATAGTCGGGCACGTTGCTGCTGACAATAATTGTGGCACCCTTCTTAAGGTCTTGGAGCTTCTTAACTTTCTTTGAGAAGACAGCAATTGGTTCCAAGTGAACGCCACCAGCGTTTACCAAAGTCCCATGGTTTTGTTTATTCCAAAGCTTTAAGAAAGGAACGTGTTGGAAGTAGTTGGCATCCAACTCACCGTTGGCTAAAGCTTTGTTAGGCATTGTGTAATCTTGGAAAGTGGTAATTTTAAGGTTAACGCCTTCCTTTTTCAATTCAGGTGCAACGTGGCGCAAAATTTGTGCATGAGGAACAGCAGAAGCACCAATCTTTAAAGTGGTTGTCTTACCGGAATTAGAAGATGATGAACAACCCACCAATAAAAAGGCAGTAAAGGCAATTGCGAATAAACTCAATAATTTTTTCTTCATTTGAAACCCTCCCAAATATTATAGTGTCCGCTTATCGGTGATCTTGACAAAGACATCGCCGACAAACTGAACGATAAACACAAATAAACAAATGATAACGGTCGCAACCAGCGTCACGGTGTTGTTGCTTGCCTGGAAGCCATCCTGATAGGCCAAGTTCCCAAGGCCACCAGCACCAATGGCTCCGGCCATCGCGGTGTAACCAATTAATGAAATAGTGGTAACAGTCGCACCGGCAATCAACGCCGGCTTGCTTTCGGGAAGCAAAACCTTGGTAATGATTTCCCAAGTTGTTGCCCCCATCGACTCAGCTGCTTCCAATACACCTGAATCAACTTCACGGAAATATGACTCAACCATCCGCGCATAGAATGGCGCAGCGGAAATGATCAGTGATGGCAGCGCCGCCCGTGGTCCGATAATGGTTCCAGCCAACTTCATGGTAATCGGCAACAGAAGAATGATCAAAATGATGAATGGAATTGACCGAAAAATGTTAACAAACAGCCCAACGATCCAGTTAAGGATCCGATAGCCAACACCCGACTTGCTGCGAGTCTCATATAAAATGAGTCCCAAAATAATTCCTAAAATAACAATTGCAACCATCGACAGCAAGGTCATCCATACCGTTTCCCATGTTGCTGACATCATTGAACCCCAGTCAACATTCTTAAATTGAAAATATGATTTCAATCCAGTGGTATTAGCCATGGTGAATCACCTCCGTTCCAACCCGTAGCGTCTTAAGATATTCCAGTGCCTGATCAATCTGACTTTGATCGCCGACCAACTGAAGGTCAAGCGAACCCAAGGCACCTTCCTGCGTCTGATGAATCGCTCCGGAAATGATACTGATGGTCAATTCTGGGAAATGCTTAACCACATCTGAAACAATTGGTAATTCGGCTTGTGGACCATGGAAGACCAATCGGATAATTTGGCCATCCGGATACTTCTTAACCAGTTCTTCAAGGGTCATCGTATTGTCACTTTGCTGTGGCGTAAATTCTTCACTCACAAACTTCTTGGTAATGTCTTGCTTAGGATGACGGAATACTTCAAACACCGAACCGGTTTCAACAACTCGGCCGCTATCCATTACCGCCACACGCTCACAAACTTTTGCAATTGCGTGCATCTCATGGGTAATCAATAAGATTGTCAAATTCATTTCCTTATTGATCTTCAACAACAAATCAAGAACTTCGTTAGTCGTATCAGGATCAAGGGCACTGGTTGCCTCATCTGAAATGAGAATTGTTGGTTCATTGGCCAGTGCTCTGGCAATTCCAACCCGTTGCTTTTGACCACCGGATAATTCAGATGGATACGAATGTTCACGTCCCTCAAGACCAACCAGCTTAATTAACTCTTCTGCCCGCTGTTTACGTTTGGCCTTTGGAACTTTGGCAATTTCCAACGGTAAAGCAATATTGTCAATCACAGTCCGTGACCACAGTAGATTAAAATGTTGAAAAATCATGCCAATCTTTTGTCGCTGCTTTCGTAATTGACCACCATGGAGCTTGGCAACATCAGTTCCATTGATATCAATTTCTCCGGTAGATGGTGCTTCAAGTCCGTCCAGCATCCGAACCAGCGTACTTTTACCAGCACCGGAATAGCCAACAATTCCAAAGATTTCGCCGTCGTTAATTTCAATATTAACGTCGTTCACTGCGGTCAAGCCGCCATCTTTAGTGTTGTACTGCTTGGACACATTATTAAATCGAATCAATCTGTTCACCCCTTAAATATAAAAAAAGCTTTTCGACGTTTTACAAGTAATGTTTTACTTATAAAAGGACGAAAAGCTTCGCGGTACCACCTTTATTCGTTATTGTCTCTCAACAATAACCTCATGAGTCTGTTGTGACTCAACGAAATAATGGTCGTTACCCATTATCGGCTTACAAACGCTCACCGACACATTTTTTATCAAGACCATATTCGATAACTTCTGCGGCCCTTTCTCACCAACCGGGGCTCTCTGAACGACTTCTAATTATCTACTCATCTTGTCATTTTTCTATCATCAAACTATTAGCAAGTTTACCTAAAAAAGAATCAAACGTCAAGGGCTTTTACTTTTGGATTTTGGCAATCCATGAAGTAGCTTTGTCCGAACCATTCAAAATTGAAGGATCGTTAACAGCGTTATTATTGACAGCAACCACTTTTCCGGCCACTGGACTTGGAATATCTGATACAGCTTTATCAGCTTCAACATTCAACAAAGTGTCGCTGGTCGTCAGTTGGGCGCCAACTTTAGGTAATGAAACAAATGTGATATTACCTAATTCGTTCTTGCCTGCTTCAGTCAAACCAACTGTAACTTCCCCGTTTTGGTCTTCAGTCCAATAATATTTTGTATCCATCATTAATTCCACCTTTTTTGTGTATTATGAAAATTCTTTGTCTTCTCCAAACATGTAACTCTTATTATGATACTGCATGGACATTATCAATCCGATTCCAATCATATTTCCAATCAATGCTGAACCTCCGGCACTCACAAATGGAAGTGGAATACCGGTCAAAGGCAACAGACCAACACTCATACCAACATTTTCAAAAACATGGAACAGAATCATCATGATAACACCAGTTGAAATGTATGCATAAAAAACATTTCTCGTATCGAATGTAACCTTAATCATTTGGTAAATCAACAAAAAGTACAACAATATTAAAATACAGCTGCCGATAAATCCAAAGTTTTCACCAATAACTGAGAAAATCATATCGGATTCACGAACAGGAACATAGACGTGTGACTGATTAAATCCGGTTCCAAAAATCCCACCGGATCCGATGGCCTTCATACTCTGCCATAGTTGATAACCTTGGTTGGAAGTATCCGCAGATGGATTCAACCAGGTATCAACACGGGCAAATTGATAAGCTTGGAATCCAAACTTTTCCAATAAATGCCGCCCGGATTCGGGAATAACCAGTGCCAGGACGGTACCGGCCAATCCAAAAATCGTAATGACCGATGGTAAAATAATTCGCCAGGTAACCCCTGAAACAATAATGAGTCCACCTAGAATGGCGAAGAAAACCAACATTGTTCCAAAGTCATTTTGCAATTTTAACAACACGGCAACCGGAATTGTCCATAAAAGCATCTTCCCAATTAACAGGAAATCGCTTCGAACAGTTCTGATCGGATAATTATCATTGTGTTGAACAATCACCCGGCCCATCATCAAAATATACGCTGGCTTCATCACCTCAGAAGGCTGAAAAGTCAGTCCAAACAAAGAGAACCAACTCTTGGCACCTGTGTTGGCATAGTAGGTTCTACTATATAACACCAGCACGCTCGCCAGAAGTATAATCCCCAACCAATAGGTGATTGGAGCTACTTTCCATAACTGCTCGGAATCAAACTGCATAATAATCACAACAGCGACAATCCCGATCACATACCAAACCAATTGGGAAACAACCTGTTTCAAAACACTGGTCGAACTTGAATCGTGGGTAGCGGCAACGTAAATTGACGCCAACCCAATCAAGGCCAACATTAAGACACAGAAAATAATCCCCCAGTCAATCCGGGATTGATCATCCTTAGAGGTTCTTCGACTGGTATCCAAATTAGACCCTCCCCATTCACAATCGCCAAATTAATGGTGAAGATGAAAATCTTTAATTAACTGTGTGACACCCTCGTCAAAAGTTTTTACGTGAAACTCTTCGTTATGGGTATTAACAGCTTGAAACTTTGTATCACTTAACTGCTTAATTGAACCAATCATCTTTTTACCGATGAACAGTTCAGAAATGGTGTCGCCATTAGAATCCGTTCGATCCTTAATTTCGACATTAATGCTTTTATTTGCTTTACTCATCATTTTCTCCTTGTTCAAAGATCATTTCAGATGCATAGACTTTCGGTACTCGTCTCTTGCATCCTTATTCCTAAAGATAGTGAAGTGATCGGGAACGGGATCGTAGCCGCCTTTAACAAATGGGTGGCAGCGCAGGATCCGAGCAATGCCCATAATGGCTCCCTTAAACGCTCCATGCTTCTTTAGCGCAGTAATCATATAACTGCTGCACGTTGGATAATAACGGCATGTAGGCGGAAATAAGGGCGAAATAAACCGTTGGTAGCCATGAACAAGACTAATCAGAATGTTTTTCACTTTGACTCCTGTTATTTTTGATCTTTGGCTTTCAATTTAGGGTTCTTAATATAATGTTCCAAAAGAATTCCGGCACCCTTGGCAACGTTATCCAAAGGGTTTTCGGAGATGATCACTGGGACTGTTAATGCATCGGCAATAACTTGGTCGATGTTTCGAAGCAATGCCCCACCACCGGTCAGCATGATTCCACGATCAACAATGTCTGATGCTAATTCAGGCGGAATGACTTCCAACACTTCTTTGGCACCGCTAATGATCAACTGAACCGTATCATGGATGGCTTCGGCAATTTCGTTGCTGTCGATTGTAACGGCACGAGGCATTCCGGAAACAGCATCTCGACCACGAACTTCCAGTGTTTTAACGTCTGAATCATCTTTTTTGGCAGTTCCAATTTCAATCTTAATTTTTTCGGCAGTATGTTCACCGATAATTAAGTTGTGCTTTTGCTTGATATAACCGGCAATTTCAGTATTCATCTTATCTCCGGCAACCCGAATTGATTTGCTGGCAACAATGTCGCCAAGTGAAATAATGGCAATATCACTGGTACCACCACCCATATCAATCACCATGTTACCGCGTGGCTGGAAAATATCCATTCCAGCTCCAACGGCAGCAACTTTAGGCTCTTCTTCAAGATAAACCTGACCGCCGCCAGCTTTTTCAGCTGCCTGCATGATTGCATTTCGTTCAATCTCAGTAACGTTGGTAGGCGCACAGATCATAATCTTAGGCTTGGACATGAATCCTTTAACATCCAGCTTGTTAATAAAGTAAGTCAGCATTTCTTCAGTTATGTCGAAATCTGAAATAACACCGTCTTTTAATGGACGGATTGCCCGAATATTACTTGGTGTTCTACCAACCATTCGATATGCTTCAGAGCCAACGGCCAAAACTTTGCCTGTCCGTGTGTCTACTGCAACAACTGATGGTTCATTTAATACTATTCCCTTCCCGGCAACGTAAATGAGTACGTTGGCAGTTCCTAAATCGATTCCAATGTCTTTTGCCATCTGTGTACTTCCTCCTGAAAAACTTTAATCTCAAAAAATAATTATACCACATAAAGTTTGCGTTTCTAATAAGCTTCCAAACAATAAAAGGCTGAGATCAAGTAACGATCCCAACCCCGAAAAATTATGAACGATTCTTGAGTGACTCGTTCAAGACAATCGCGTCGTCTTGAACATTGACCCGTTTAATTTCAGCACCTAAACTTGCCAACTTTTTATGGAAGTCGTGGTATCCACGATCCAAATACTGCAGGTTGATGACGGTTGTGTACCCACTGGCAGCCAGTCCGGCAATTACCAGAGATGCAGCTGCACGGAGATCGGTTGCTGCAACTTCAGCGCCATTAAAATCAGTTGGCCCTTCCATTACAACAGTTCGGCCGGAAATTGTGTATTTAGCATTCATCCGGCGTAGTTCTTCCATGTGCATAAAACGATTTTCAAACACGGTTTCAGTCATCGAACTGCTGCCATTTGCAGTTAACTGCAAAATTGTCATTTGAGGCTGCATATCGGTTGGAAATCCTGGATGTGGCATCGTCTTAACATCAATGGGCTTCAAGTTATCATGTCCGATAACCTGAATGCCATCATCACTGGTGTTAATTGTGACACCCATTTCACGCATTTTAAGAATCAATGGTTTGTTGTGTTCAGGAATTGCACCGTCGATCATAACATTACCACGGGTAACCGCAGCAGCAATCATGAATGTTCCGGCTTCAATTCGGTCTTGAACAACCGCATGTTCAGTTCCGTGAAGTTCAGGAACCCCTTCAATACGAATTTGTTCGGTTCCGGCACCGACAACTCGGCCACCCATCTTATTCAAGACGTTCGCCAAATCAACAATTTCCGGTTCACGAGCGGCATTTTGAATAACCGTCTTACCCTTTGCCAAAGTAGCGGCCATCATGATATTTTGAGTAGCCCCAACACTTGGGAAGTCCAAGTAGATTTCGGCACCCGTCAAGCCATCTGGCGCATATGCTTCAACATAGCCATCGTGTTGTTCAATCTTGGCACCTAAGGCTTCAAAGCCCTTTAAATGCAGATCAATTGGACGAGAACCAATTGCACACCCACCTGGTAAAGCAACCTTGGCATGGCCTAATCTAGCCAATAATGGTCCCATGACAACGATTGATGCCCGCATCTTGGAAACATACTCAAAAGGCGCCTCACTTGAAATATCTTTTGAAGCATCAAACGTGATTTCGTTATGAGCTTCATCAAAATCAACTTTTAAATTTAAAAATCGTAAAACTTTGTTCATTGTATACACGTCAGACAACAATGGAACGTTTGAAATAACTGTTTTGCCTTCACCAGCAAGGATTGTTGCGGCTTGGATTGGTAACACAGCATTTTTAGCCCCATCAATATGTACTGTCCCGTGAAGCGGCTTACCACCATGTACAATAATTTTATCCACAAGAACGCCTCCTACATCACTTTATTAGATACATTAAATTTTGAATGTTAAATATTACAGAGAGGAAAAATGAACTGCATGCATACCCGATCGCAATGGAAACAAGTACGATTAACAATTTCCCCGGCATTGCCCTCAATGGGATATAACGCTCGATGTGGATTTCTTGAACTGTCCAAAACGCCATCGTGATAAACAAAAGATATGTAATCAATGTAATCAGCGCTTGAATGCCAATTGTATTCATTTGAGTCTCCCCCAATTCAAAGACAACTATATCATAAAGACGCGAACTTGTCTTAACATTTCCGTTTCTTTTTACAAATTGTAAGTATACATTGCTATGATACCACGATATTTGATTACAACATAATAATAAAAAGCGAAAATGACTGGTAAGAACGGAAACATAAATACATCATTCACAAACAACGATAATGAAATATTAACCTGATTACACGAATAATACAAGAATAAAAACCGATAATCAAAAAAGCTGTAACCATTGATTGGTTACAGCTTTTGAAGTATCTTGATGTAATTCTGAAATAATAATTTGATGAATTATTTTCCAGCAACATTGATACGGTTGATTGCACGGCGAAGAGCAACTTGAGCACGATCAAGAGCTGCTTTATCCTGTCGTTGACGGGCATCGGCAATTCTCTGTTGCGCGTTCTTCTTTGCTTTTTGCGCACGGGCAATATCAATATCATTTTGAGTCTCAGCACTGTCAGCAACGATTGTTGCAACATTGTTAGAGAATTCGATAAAGCCACCGTTGACAGCAATATCGTCTTCCTTGTCGTCGTATTTGACTCTCGTCTCATCAACGTCAAGTGTTGCAATAATCGGAACGTGATTAGCCATGATTCCTAGTTGTCCCGACTGAGTTGAAACAACTATCATACTAGCAGTATGCTCGTAAACTTTTCCATCGGGAGTAACGATACTAACGGTAATAACTGAATTATCAGCCAATTAGAATCCCTCCTTAGTTTGCAGCACTCTGCTTTTCATTTTCTGATTCCTGTTTCATTGCCTTGGCTTTTTCGACAACATCCTCGATTGGTCCACAGTTACGGAACGCATCTTCTGGAATATCATCATATTTACCTTCAAGGATTTCCTTAAAGCCTTTAACAGTATCTTGAACTGAAACATATTTACCAGGTAAGCCGGTAAACTGTTCAGCAACTGAGAAGCTTTGAGATAAGAAGAATTGAATACGACGAGCACGGTTAACAATCGTCTTTTCCTCGTCTGACAATTCATCCATACCAAGAATTGAAATGATATCTTGAAGTTCACGATATCTTTGAAGCACATGTTGGACTTCAGTAGCAACTTTATAATGTTCTTCACCAACAATTGCTGGATCCAAAGCTGATGATGTTGAAGCTAATGGATCAACGGCAGGATAAATACCTTGTTGAGTCAAGGAACGTTCCAAGTTGGTAGTGGCATCCAAATGGGCAAATGTTGTTGCTGGAGCAGGGTCGGTATAATCATCGGCAGGCACATAAACGGCCTGGATAGATGTAATCGCACCCTTCTTGGTAGAAGTAATTCGTTCCTGCAACTGACCCATTTCAGTAGCCAATGTTGGCTGATAACCAACGGCTGATGGAATACGGCCAAGCAAAGCGGAAACTTCTGAACCAGCCTGAGTGAATCGGAAGATATTATCAATGAACAACAGAACATCTTGGCCTTCACGATCACGGAAGTATTCCGCAATTGTTAAACCAGTCAGGGCAACACGCATACGTGCACCAGGAGGTTCGTTCATCTGACCATAAACCATGGCAGTCTTTTCAAGAACTCCTGAACCCTTCATTTCGAAGTACATATCATTACCTTCACGGGTTCGTTCACCAACACCGGTAAACACAGAAATACCATTGTGTCCTTGAGCGATGTTATGAATTAACTCTTGAATCAAAACGGTTTTACCAACTCCGGCACCACCGAACAATCCAACTTTACCACCACGAGTGTATGGTTCCAATAAATCAATAACTTTAATTCCTGTTTCAAGAATTTCGGTTGATGGATTCAATTGATCATACTTTGGTGCATCGCGGTGAATTGGCCAACGCTCTGCGTCAGGGCCAAATTCTGGGCCGCCATCAATTGGATCTCCAAGAACGTTAAATACTCGACCAAGAGTATCTTTACCAACTGGAACACTAATGGATGCTTCAGTATTGTCTACTGTCATCCCACGACGAAGGCCGTCGGTTCCATCCATCGCAATAGTACGCACGACACCGTCACCTAAATCAAGGGCAACTTCGACAACAAGAATCTTGTCATCTGAGACGTGAATATTTAAAGCAGTGTTAATTTCTGGTAATTTATCGTTCAAGGAGAATTCAACATCAACAACTGGTCCAATAACTTGTATAACTTTACCAGTAGAACTCATGTTAGTTAATTCCTCCATTCAAATCTTTTCTAATGACTAAGAGCCTCTTGACCACCAGTGATTTCAGTAATTTCAGTCGTAATTGCAGCTTGTCGAGCACGATTATACTCCAATTCCAAAGATGAAATTAAATCATCGGCATTATCTGAAGCTGACTTCATTGCAGTAGAACTTGAAGCATGTTCTGAAGTCTTGGCATCAAGGATTGCTCCATAAACCAAGCTTTCAGAATATTGAGGCAACACAACGTCCAACACTTCTTTTTCAGAAGGCTCAACATCATATTCGGCACTCATTGGTTTAACTTCAATGTCCTGACTGGCAGCTGACGCAATTGCTTCGTCATCGATTGGAAGCATTTTTTCAGCTCGGAATCGTGAAATAAGGCGGTTAACGAAATGTTCGTAACATACATACAATTCATCAAATTGACCTTTGTCATACATTGATGTCACCATCTTGACAATCTGACGAACTTCATTAAATGTTGGAACATCGCTAACACCACGATATTCATAAGAAACGTTATCGCCACGCTTCTTATAAAAATCTGATCCAGTTCCACCAACAGCCAGAATTTGGAAATCATTCGAACCGGAATGCTTTTCAATAAATTCGTTAGTTTCACGGATAACGTTGCTATTATAACTACCAACCATCCCACGATCGGAGGTGATAATTAAATATGCGCTTCTCTTAGTCTTAGACTGATCTTTATCAGCTGAATGACCTGAGGATTTGTTTAGCCCATCTAAAATGTGAGATTGGGCTAAATGCAATACAACAGATTTGATTTGGCTTGCATATTCCGCATAACTAACCGTATGCTTTTGGATTTGGTTCAGTTTTGCCTGAGAAACCATTTCCATGGCATTGGTAATTTGTCGCGTCTTCTTGGTAGAAGTAATCCGATGTTTAACATCGTTCAGCGAAGCACCCATGTAATCTCACCCTCCTTAAAACTAGTCATTTGAAGCAGCTGATTGATCATCATTTGATTGTTGATCATTTTGCTTGCTTGGTTGGAAAGTTTGTTCAAATTCTTTAATTGCAGCGTCCAGTTTACCTGTGTCAGGCAATTGACCAGTCTTAGTAATTTCATCCAACAAATCTTTGTGATTTTGATCGAAGAAATCAAAGATCTCTGTTTGATATCTCAAAATATCGTCAATTGCAACTTTATCCAAGAATCCGTGGGTCAAGCAATAAAGAATAACAACCTGCTTTTCAACAGGAATTGGAGAATGAAGTGGTTGCTTCAAAACTTCAACGGTTCGGGCACCACGATTTAACTTGGCTTGGGTTGCTTCATCAAGGTCAGAACCAAATTGAGCAAATGATTCCAATTCATGATATGAAGCCAAGTCAAGACGTAAGGTACCAGAAACTTTCTTCATAGCCTTAACCTGCGCATCACCACCAACACGAGAAACAGAAGTACCAGCATCAACGGCTGGACGAACACCAGAATAGAAACTATCGGCATCCAAGAAGATCTGTCCATCGGTAATGGAAATAACGTTGGTTGGAATATAAGCTGAAACATCCCCTGCTTGAGTTTCAACAATTGGAAGAGCAGTCATTGAACCGCCACCCAACTTGTCACTCAATTTAGCAGCACGTTCCAACAAACGTGAGTGGGTATAGAAAATATCACCAGGATAAGCTTCACGGCCTGGAGGACGACGAAGAATAAGTGATAATTCACGGTAAGCATCAGCTTGCTTTGATAAGTCATCGTAGACAATCAAAACATGTTGACCTTTATGCATGAAGTACTCACCCATTGTAGCGCCGGCATAAGGTGCGATGTAAAGTAATGATGCTGGTTCGGAAGGTCCGGCTGAAATAACAGTCGTATAATCCATAGCACCATACTTTTCAAGTGTACTTACGGCAGTCCGAACAGTTGATTGTTTCTGTCCAATTGCAACGTAAATACATTTCATATTCTGACCCTTTTGGTTCAAGATCGTATCAATGGCAATTGAAGTCTTACCAGTTTTACGGTCTCCAATGATCAACTCACGCTGACCTCTACCAATTGGAATCAAAGAATCGATCGCTTTAATACCAGTTTGTAATGGTTCTGAAACTGACTGCCGATCCATAACACCTGGCGCTTTATGTTCAATCGCCCTGTGATCGTCGGCCTTAATAGGTCCTTTTCCATCGATTGGTTCACCGAGTGAATTAACAACTCGTCCAATCATATCGTCCCCAACGGGAACTTCCATAATTCGGCCGGTTCTTTTTACAGAATCACCTTCACGAATACCTGTGTCGTCACCTAAAATCATGATACCAACATCATTGGCTTCAAGGTTTTGTACCATTCCGTAAATGCCGTGACCGAAGTCGAGCAACTCTCCAGACAACGCATTTTCGAGACCATGAGCACGAGCAATACCATCACCAACATATGTAACGATACCTGTTTCTTGAACGTCGAGCTCGTTCTTATAGCCTTGTAATTGTTGCTTAATAAGAGCACTGATTTCCTCAGCTTTAATGCTCATAAGTTTCACCTCTTTAAATAGATATCGTTAATTCAACAATAATTCTTTGACTTTATTAATTCGAGTTTGAACACTACCATCAATAATGACATCTGAGGATCGAATGACAATGCCACCGATCAATGACTTATCGACTTTCGTGTCAAAAATGGCTTTTACCGCACCAACTCGTTTTTCAAAAGCTTTTGCCAGCCGATCAAGCTGATCATCATCAAGCGGTGTTGCAGATACAACCTGCGCTCTGACAATCTTCTTATCGTCTTCATAGAATTTCTGGAACTGATCAATAATGTCTAGGATCTGTGGAAAACGTCCGTAGCTGGCAACTACTTTAAGAAAATTATTAATAAAATCTGATGCATTTTTGGTGATAGGAGCCAGTAATGACTTTTTCTCGTCATCAGAAACTCGCATATCATTTAGAATATCAATCAACTTCGGATTAGCAGCAAAAATCTTACGTAATTCAAGCAAATCAGCGTAACCAGTTTCAAGCTCATCAGAATCGCTTAGAACTTCAAACATGGCTTTTGCATATTTTTTTGAAGCGCTAATATCATCTAATGTCATTTCTGCTTACCCAACCCTTCAATATAAGAATCAACAAGTCCTTTTTGATCATCTTCGTTCAATTCTTTTGAAATGATCTTAGATGCAATTTCAATAGAAAGACTTGCCACATCTTTTCGAGAATTAGCCAAAGCTTCTTGTCGTTGTTGTTCAATATCCTTTTCAGCAGAACTCTTAAGATTAGATACTTCACTTCTAGCATCTTCAACGATTTGTTCACGTTGTCTTTGTCCATTCTGTTTGGCATTGTTAATAATACCGCTTGCGTCATCACGGGTTTTATCTAATTCAGCCTGACGTTTTTGTGCAAGTTCAGCTGCCTTAGTCCGTGATTCCTTTGCAGAATCAATATCATTAACAATTTTATCTGAACGGTCTTGCATCATCTTAGTGACTGGCTTCCATGCAACGATCTTGATCAACCACATTAAAACAAGGAATGTGATCATCACGAAAAGCATATCACCAACATAAAGCTGAGCTCCAACTACTGAATATGAAAACATCAATCGGCACCTCCTTCTTTGTATATTTAACTAAACTAGTAATTACTTGTTCATAACTAGCAAAGCAACAACGAAGGCGATGATAGGCATAGCTTCAACCAAACCAACACCAATGAACATGTTACTACGAAGTTGTCCGGATAATTCTGGCTGACGAGCCATACCTTCCAACATCTTTGAAATTAAAATACCATCACCAACAGCTCCACCGATAGCGGCACCGGCCATTGCAATACCTGCAGCAATTGCTCCCATAATTAAAAATCCTCCTTAATATTATCCAAAATATTTTTGCTAATCTTCAAGCTCGAGCTTTCGTGAAATATATACCGATGATAACGTTACAAAAACATAAGCTTGAATACATCCAATAAAGACTGAGAAGCCTGTCCATGCAAGCTCAAGGATGAATGAAACAATCCACATTACCGCTCCACCATGTGACATACCAAGAATTATTCCAAGAAGCATTTCACCTGAAAGGATGTTACCAAATAGTCGCAAACCTAACGTTAAGAAATTAGTGAACTCCTCAAACAAATTGATTGGTAGGAAAAATACGAATGGTTTCAGATAATTCTCAAAGTGCCCCTTATAGCCTAATTTGCGAATGCCCAAGAATTGAGCCAGCGTCAAAGTCATAAGAGCCAAAGTCATCGTAATAACCGGATCAGAAGTTGGACTTTTGACATATGTTACACCAGAAATATCAATGTGCAAGAAAAGTCCTTGCAAGTTTGCAATTATGATGAACATAAACAATGTAAAACCCCATAATCCTAAGGTTCTACTTGTTTCTCCGGAAATTGAGCTTCGGACAATACCATTAGTAAAGTCTACCGCATATTCTAAAACATTCTGTGCTTTGCCCGGCTTCAAAGTTAGATGCCTCGACAACGCATATACAAGGACTAAAACGACAACGCAGGCTAGTGATATTGAAATCATATTACCAACGTTAAAAGTCAGTCCTAAGAATTCAAAAGTAGAAGCAGCAGAATCTCCCACAAAATCTCACCTCTTTCCTCGATGTAATCTCGCATGCAAATCAATCTGGTTTTGGTCCAGAAGACATTAATACCAAAGTGAAACATTGCGATGGTACTGAACACATTACAGTGTTCAAATACAATTGAAATCATACCACCAATCATGGCAAAATTCAAAGCAATATTAACATGGTAACTTCCTATGAGCCGTAGCATTCAAGGCTATATTGGACAACTGTCCAATCGGGATAATGTGAAATAAAGTGTTACTGCATAACCAAAAACACATGCTAATGAAAACATTTTCCACACACCCAATTTGACACCAACAGCCTTAAAAATTTTGCACACAATTTTTTAATTAAAAAATAAAGCTGAGCGCAAAACAGACGTTTTGCTCCAGCTTTATTTGGTTATTTCGTACCAAACAAACGGTCTCCAGCGTCACCGAGTCCAGGTACAATATAACCCTTGTCATTTAATTTTTCATCAAGTGCAGCGGCATAAATATCAACATCTGGATGAGCTTTTTGAAGTGCTTTAACACCTTCTGGTGCGGCAACCAAACAAACAAACTTGATGTTTGATGCGCCACGCTTCTTCAAAGCATCAATCGCCATGATTGATGAACCACCAGTTGCAAGCATTGGATCAACAACGAAGATTTGACGTTGATCGATATCTGAAGGCAACTTTACAAAGTATTCGTGAGGTTCCAAAGTCTTTTCATCACGATACATTCCAATATGGCCAACTTTGGCTGCTGGAATCAAATCCAAAATTCCGTCAACCATTCCAATTCCGGCACGCAAAATGGGAACAATTGCAACTTTCTTTCCAGAAATCTGTTTTGCATGTGCAATTCCTTCAGGTGTTTCGATATCAACATCTTCCAAAGGCATATCACGAGAAACTTCAAATGCCATTAAAGTGGCAATTTCGTTAACGATCTCCCGAAATTCTTTTGTCCCACAATTCTTATCTCTAATCAATGACAGCTTGTGTTGAATCAACGGATGATCCATAACTTGAAACTTACCCATTATCTTCCAACTCCTTTTTGTATTCCGAAATAATTGTATCACATATATGACATGTAAAATCACACAAAAAGGCTTGAAACCTAAATAGTTTCAAGCCTTTAAATTATTAATTATTAATTGGATGTTCTTCAGTCAGCTGTTCAACTTTAGCAGAAACATCTTTTAAGTTATTTTCATCAGTTGGATTATCGATTACCTGCAAGATCAAATTGGCAACAGCTCTTGCGTCGTCTTCTTTGAATCCGCGAGTTGTGATGGCTGGAGTGCCAAGACGCAATCCGCTGGTCTTTGAAGGTGGCAGAGGGTCATTAGGAATTGACTCTTTGTTGGTGGTAATGTGAACGGAATCCAAGACATTCTGTAAATCTTTTCCATTCAGTGAAGTCTTAGTGAGATTGAGAGTCATCAAATGATTATCAGTTCCCCCAGTTAAGACTGAAACTGTCTTTGAGTTCTGGAATACTTCCGCCATTGCTTTGGCATTCTTGATAATCTGCTCACCGTATTGCTTGAATGCAGGTTGCAAATCTTCATAGAACGCAGCGGCTTTTCCGGCGATAACGTGTTCCAAAGGACCACCTTGACTGCCTGGGAAGACTGCGGAATTGATCTTTTTGGCATATTTTTCTTTTGCCAGAATCAATCCCCCACGTGGTCCCCGCAAAGTCTTGTGGGTAGTCGTTGTGACAACATCGGCAACTGGAACAGGACTTGGATGAAGTCCAACTGCTACCAATCCGGCGATGTGAGCCATATCAACCATCAAATAAGCACCCACTGAGTCGGCAATATCACGGAATTTCTGCCAGTCGATAATTCGGCTGTATGCAGAAGCTCCCGCAATAATCAGCTTAGGATGAACAATTTGGGCGATTCGATTGACTTCATCGTAATCAATTAACTGAGTCTTTGGGTCAAGACCATATGAAAATGAATCATACAGCTTACCAGAAAAACTGACTTTGGCACCATGACTCAAATGACCACCGGCATCCAATCCCATCCCTAAGATTCGATCACCAGGCTTAAGCAAAGCTGCGTAAACCTCTTGGTTCGCCTGTGAGCCTGAGTGAGGCTGCACATTGGCATATTCGGCACCAAATAATTCTTTGGCACGATCAATCGCCAATTGTTCAACGACATCAATGTACTCACAGCCGCCATAATATCTGCGGCCAGGGTATCCTTCAGCGTACTTGTTGGTAAGCACGGAACCCTGAGCGGCACGAACAGCGTTTGATACGATATTTTCAGACGCAATCAGTTCGATATTATGTTCCTGACGGTTCTCTTCGTTGGCAATGGCATCCCAAAGTTCTGGATCCTGCTGTTTATAATCGTAGTTCAACTGCAACACCTCACTAATTTATTTGGTACAAATAAATTATAACTGCTTGAAATGCATTTGCCCAGCGGATTTGTTCAATCTATTCATGTAAGCCTCTCCAATTCCCGTCGGAGTAATTCCCTGAGTAAAAATAATTTTATATGCAGGGTGGTTATCAAAATCACGTAATTCGGCAAAAAGATCGTGAGCAGCAGTTTTGGCATCTTTACCAAGTGAAATAACATCGGCATTATCAGGCCAGTTGATTGAGTGAATGACATCGTCAAATGCCATGACACCAATCGGCTCTGAATGCTTTGAAATCCAGTCGGCGACGTCATGCCAATCGTCATCGGGATCAACAATATAAACCTGAGCGTTTGGTGCATAATGCTTGTACTTCATACCAGGTGCTTTTGGTGTCTGCTTGGCGCCAACGTGATGAAGCTCATCAATAACCGGTCGGTGAATAATGGCTTCAATATCTTCTTTGGTAACCGCTCCGGGACGCAAAATGGACGGAGTTGCCACTGACATGTCAAGAATCGTTGACTCAACCCCAACCGTTGTGGGCCCGTCGTCCACAATCGCCGCAATCTTACCATTTAAATCATGATAAACGTGTTGCGCCGTTGTGGGACTCGGTTTACCGGAAGTATTTGCGGAAGGACCGACGATTGGGACTCCTGCCTTGGATATTAAATCCAAGGTCGTCTTGTTGTTAGGAAATCGAAACGCTGCGGTGTCCAATCCACCCGTAACAGTTTTTGAGAGCGCGTTGGGCTTCAACTTAAAAATCATCGTTAAAGACCCGGGCCAAAACTTTCTCATGAGTGCCTTGGCTTCATCAGAAAACGGCTGAGTATATTTCTCAGCCATGGCCACGTCAGACACTGTCACAATCAAAGGGTTGTCGCTTGGACGTCCCTTTGCCGCATAAACTTTTTTAACTGCGGACTCGTTGGTGGCATCCGCACCCAATCCATAAACGGTTTCAGTAGGAAAAGCGACCAATTCACCCTGGCGGATAAACTCAGCAGCCTTTCCCAATTGATTTGCTTTTAACACTAAAGTTTCCATATTATATAGCCTTCATTTCTTTACTTGGATCATTCGTTGATTGCCAGCTACGTCATGTTTGGGAACAACAACGGCGCCTGGCATTGTCTGTGCAAAAATGTTGCTGACAGCTGCCTGCTGCCGAAAACCAATCTCTAAATACAATTTGCCATGCGGATTCAAGTGATGTTCCACCCCGCCGGCAATTTGCTTGTAAATGGCAAGTCCCTCGTCTTCAGCATACAAAGCCAAATTCGGTTCATTATCAATGACGCTCTTATCCATATAGGGCTGTTCATCCTTGGCAATATAGGGTGGATTCGACACGATCAGATCAAATGACTGCGGAATCTTGGCAAACACATCACTGATAACAAACTCAATGTCAGTATGATTCAACTTGGCATTTTGTTTTGCCACTTCAATTGCTTCCGGGGAAATGTCACTTGCTGTCACTTGCCAGTGAGGACGATTCTTCTTCACGGCAATCGCAATTGCCCCACTACCCGTTCCAATGTCCAAAACATTCATTGGCTGATCGGAATTATCTGCCAATACCCAATCGACTAATTCTTCGGTTTCAACACGGGGAATTAGGACATCCGGAGTTACTTTCAACGTCAAACCGTAGAAATCAGCTTTGCCGACAATATATTGTGGTGGGACACCAGAAATCAGCTGCTCAACAGCTTCTTGAAATCGTTCCCACTGCTTTCCGGGCATCTGAGATTGATAGTTAATCAGAAGATCGGTTGAAGAAAGATTAAACAGTTTCTCCAACAAAAAATCAATATCGTACATATCCAGTTCTGAGGAATCCTTGATACGAAAAGAAGCCCACTTCCGGGCTTCAAAGTAGGTCACTTTATTATTCTCATTCTTCATTGGTTAAATTCTCAAGCTTTTTGGCCTGATCAGAAACAATCAGTGCGTCAATGATCTCATCAAGCTCACCATTCATAATCCGATCCAATTTATTCAACGTCAAACCAATTCGATGATCGGTTACTCGGTTTTGTGGATAATTGTAAGTTCGAATTCGTTCAGAACGGTCACCGGTACCAATAGCCGACTTTCGTTCAGCGTTGTACTGGTCCTGTTCTTGTTGTGCATAGTAGTCGTAAACCCGAGCCTTTAAAATCTTCATGGCTTTTTGACGGTTTTGCTGCTGTGAACGTTCATCCTGCATTGCCACAACGATTCCAGTTGGCAAATGAGTCATTCGGACAGCTGATGAAGTCTTGTTAATATGCTGACCACCGGCACCAGATGACCGGTAAACATCCACTCTGATATCTTTTGGATCAATATCAATGTCGACATCTTCTTCTTCAGGCATGACACCAACTGTCGCAGTTGAAGTGTGAACTCGGCCGGCAGATTCGGTAACGGGTACCCGTTGAACACGGTGAGCCCCATTTTCGTACTTCAGCTTTGAATAGACCTTGTCCCCGGTAATCATCAGGACGATTTCCTTAAATCCACCAACTTCGGTTTCATTCTTATCGATGATCTGGACTTTCCAGCCCTGACGTTCAGCATACTTGGAATACATGCTGAATAAATCAGCAGCAAACAAGCTTCCTTCGTCACCACCGGCAGCCCCATGAATTTCCATAATAATGTTTTTCTCGTCGTTGGGATCTTTAGGAAGCAACATCACTTTCATTTGATCTTCCAACTTTTCTTTTTGTTCAGTTAAACTGGAAATCTCATCTTTAACCATGGTCTCAAGATCAGAGTCATCAATTTTTTCGCGGAGCATTTCTTTATCGTCATCAAGCTGCTTGTTAACTTTTTGATACTTTTTAAAAGCCGCAACCGTATCTCGTAAATCAGCCTCTTCTTTAGAGAGCTTCATGAACTTTTGCGTATCTGCAATCACTTCTGGATCACTAATTAATTCGTTCAGTTCATCATAACGGTCGACGACTGACTGTAATTTGTCGAAAATTTCGTCCATTTAATATTCCTCACTTTGTTACTTGATAGGTGGATTATAATAATGTTTTCTGCAGACGGGATAATAGGATTCATTACCACCCATCTGGATTTGTTCGCCTTCATATACCGGCTTGCCATCGTGGAATCGCAAGTTCATAATGGCCTTTTTACCGCAGAACCAACAAATGGTTTTCATTTCTTCTATCTTATCTGCGTACAACAATAAGTATTCGGATCCTTCAAACAGATTGTTTTGAAAATCGTTCTTCAATCCAAATGCCATCACTGGAACGTTCAGCTCATCAACGATCTTGGCAAGTTCCATAACATGCTTTTTCTTTAGGAACTGGGCCTCGTCAATTAAAATACAACTGGCATGGGGATTGAGTTCCTGAACCAAATCAAACACGTTGGTGTCTTCATGAAT
This sequence comes from Lentilactobacillus kefiri, assembly GCF_009739535.1. Taxonomy (GTDB): domain Bacteria; phylum Bacillota; class Bacilli; order Lactobacillales; family Lactobacillaceae; genus Lentilactobacillus; species Lentilactobacillus kefiri. Next base: position 1,828,777 of record NZ_CP029971.1, on the reverse strand, counting down.
CGGTTCGGCTTTACGTTCCAAACCAATTCGAGATTCGATCATTCCCTGCTTCTCACGGGTGTCTAAAGCACTGGTCATAATGATAACACTTTTATTTTGCTCTTCATAATTATGAGCAACTTTGATAATTTCGATTGTTTTGCCGCTATTCATTGCACCATATCGATAAAATAGTTGAGCCAAAATATCCACCTTTTTCCTTTAGAGCTTCCCTTCCATTATACAGAAAAACATCTGAAAATCGATAATAATGAGAAAATTATCGCAGACCCTCATTATTCCAAATTGAATTTTTTATCGAAGCTTTAAGGTGGAGGCTTATGTATGTTCAAACGGTTTGGCATATGCTAAACTTAATGTTTGATTAGTATCATTATGTACTTCATTTAAGGGAGTAAAACTTATGTCATTAAAAAGCTCAATTGCAACTGTAGCCGGTAAGTCCTCTTACTGGTTCCTACACACTTTCTTCAAGGGCGGCAGTTCGCTTCCCGGAAAGATCACCAAACGGCTCGATCCGGATATTCTTGCAACACTTGGCCGGGATTATGATGTCATTGTCATTACCGGAACCAACGGAAAGACTTTGACCACCGCATTGACCGTTCAGGTTTTAAAAGAAAAATACGATAATATTTTAACCAACCCGACCGGCTCAAACATGGAACAGGGAATCATCACCACTTTCCTTCATGCGCCAAAATCGAAGGGTAAGCGGCCATTGGCTGTTTTGGAAGTTGATGAAGCAAACGTTATTATGGTAACAAAATACATCAAACCAAAAGCATTTGTATTTACCAACATCTTCCGGGACCAAATGGATCGCTATGGTGAAATCTATACCACATACAACAAGATTTTGAATGGTGTCGCATTGGCACCCAATGCAACAATCATTGCCAATGGTGATGCCCCAATCTTCCATTCAAAGCAACTTCCAAATCCGATTGTTTATTATGGATTTAATAATCAAAAGGATAGCGACATCAAAGCAACACCAAACACTGATGGTGTCCTATGTCCACAGTGTCAACACGTTTTGCACTATCGCTTTATCAGTTATTCCAACTTGGGCAAGTATTTCTGCCCCAACTGTGGCTTCGAACGGCCAAAGCTCAATTTTGAATTGAATAAGATTACCAACCTGACACCAAAGTCATCCTCATTTGAAATTGATGGCGAACCGATCAAAATCGGGATTGGTGGTGTCTACAACATTTATAACGCTTTGGCTGCTTATTCTGTTGGCCGTTTCATGGGTGTTTCCCCTGCTCAGGCAAAGAAGGCATTCGAAAAAGGTGAACGCATCTTTGGACGTCAAGAAGAGATCAATGTTAACGGTAAGTTGGTCACGCTGATTCTCGTTAAAAATCCGGTTGGCCTTAATCAAGTAATCGATATGATTTCAACCGACAGGGATCCCTTTACGTTTATTGGTTTACTGAATGCCAATTATGCTGACGGAATTGATACCAGCTGGATTTGGGACGGCGACTTTGAACGCCTGCCAAAGATGAATATCAAACAATTCATCACCGGTGGCGAACGATACAAAGATATTACCTACCGTCTGCAGGTTGCTGGCGTTGACCCGAAGAAACATTTGGTTGAACCGGACTTGGACAAAGTCGTTGAAATGATTCCAAAAACACCCACAAAAAAGGTTTATATCCTCGCAACTTACACGGCTATGCTACACTTAAGAAAAGTTTTTGCTGCAAAAGGTTTCATCAAGGGAGGCATGGGATAATGGCATATTCTTTAAATGTGTGTCACCTTTACGGTGATTTGATGAACACTTACGGTGACTTGGGCAACATTTTAGTATTGAAATACTTGGCCTCCAAAATGGGGGTTGAGTTAAATTCCGAAGTCATCAGCTTGGATCAAAACTTTGACCCGGACAAATACGATATTATTGTGTTTGGCGGTGGTCAGGACTTTGAACAATCCATTATTTCAAAAGATATTCAGTCTAAGAAACAAGCTTTAACCGACTTTATCGAAGACAACGGTTCAGTTGTTGCAATCTGTGGCGGCTATCAGCTGTTGGGCCATTACTACATCGGTGCCAATGGTGAAAAATTAATGGGAATCGGTGCGTTAAACCATTACACCGACAAGCAAAAGGATCACCGTTTCATCGGCAATGTGGTTATCGAAAATGAAGAAACCGGTGAAAAGTACCATGGATTTGAAAATCATCAGGGAATCACCTTCCTGGGTGACGGTGAACGACCACTTGGAAAAGTTCTTGAAGGCCATGGAAACAACGGTCAAGATAAAACCGAGGGTGCAATTCATAAAAATGTCTACTGCACCTATTTTCACGGTCCAATCCTTGCCAGAAACAACGACATTGCCAAACATGTTTTAATGAATGCGCTTAAGAGAAAATATCCAGACGCTGACTTGGCATCTCAAGCAGCCCTTAAAGTTGGTCCGACATTTTAAATTAAAAGGAGCCACAACGATTGTTGTGACTCCTTTTTGATACATACAATTAGTCTTTTGGACGAACATTTTCTTTCACAAACGTTCGGATCAATTCACTTCGGTATGGGAAAAATAGTTTATTAGTGGCGTTCGGGTGAACCCGATTGGATAAGAATACCAGTGCCTTGTGGGTTACACGATCAACCACAATCAATGTTCCAGTGTAGCCGGTGTGAAGAATATATGGATGGTCGTCAAAGTGACGAAGGATCCAGCCAAACGAACGATTCTTCATGCGGCCTGGAGTCTGGTCGACAAACAGTTGATCCAACCATTCATCAGGCAGAAAGTCGGGGTATTGAATATCGCCCAACAGCCATCTTGAGAAATGGACTAAATCATCCAATGTCGCAAACAATCCGGCTGAACCACAATCTGCACCTAAAATTCTGGCTTTGGGATCATGAACTGTACCATGAATCAGACCCTTGCCAGGGATCAGTTCTGTTGGAACGACGTTGTTGATTTGATCCGGTACGAACGTGGCGTGTTTAAGTTCAAGCGGTTTTAAGACCATTTCACTGATCAATTGTTGAACAGGCTCGCCCATCACCTTGGAAGCAATCCATCCCAAAAAGATGTAATTATAATCCTGATAGTGAACCACCCTGCCAATGTCTGGCCCACTCTTCAAATTGAGTAGTGCGGGCATCAATTCTGATTTAGGCAGCTGATTGCGATTGGGAATATACCCAACGATATCCGATGTATGGGTCAATAAATGGCGCACCGTCACTTGTGGGGACTGCCATTCCGGAAAATATTTACTAAAAGAGTCGTTTAAAGAGATTTTGCCTAATACAAGTAGCTTTAAAATCAGGTTGGTTGTTCCAACAACCTTGGTCAAAGACGCAAGGTCGTACAGTTCCCCACTGTGAAGTGGCAATTTGTCGGGCACCAGTTCCTGCTGACCAAAAACATCAGCCTGAATGCCGTCATCGTCTACGATTGCATAACTAACCCCCGGCACAATTCCCAGCTGAACAAATTGGTGAATTTTTGCGACAGTATCTGGATAATCCATTGACGATTTCCTTTCGTGATGAAAATTAATTGTGTTTATTGTACCGCTAATAGCGGAATGATTAAAGATTCCATCACGTTTGGCCAATCCAAAAATTTCTCCCGAGACGTTTCATATTTGTTACAATAAGATACGTAGAACTGCAAGGATAGGAGGAAAAGCAAGTGGCAAGTAATTCAGACACAATTTATCATGTACTTTCATACATTAAGGCCCATCCTGACAAAGTGCTGACTAAGCCGTCCACCTACGATAACGTTGTCGAAATGTACCTGGATGACACCGTCAAATTAGGCAATCCGGAAATTTATTTTCCAAAACAAAAGTTGGAAGTTAACCGAATGTCATCGGATTTCATGACGATGTACGGTGACCTACTCGACTATTTCCATGATATGACGCAAGTTAAAGACGCCAATTATCATGAGTTGTGGATCACAACCTCACACCTGATTGATAAGCACAAATACTTAGTTGATCTGTCTTTTGAATAAACGGTCAACATAAAGGAGAACAACTTTTGATTAGCACATTATTCGATGTCATCACCAAGCTTTCGTCTTATGCAATGGTGATCTTTTTTGCGATGTTTGTGTATTTTAAAGTCACTGGCAAACACGGCAAGTATCCATATGGCAAATATGCCCTCATCTCGCTCGTTTTACTGGTCGTCTTTGGAACATTGTTCTTTAATTCGCCCAAGGGCAAGGAAGTCATTAAAAAGGGCAATGCCGAGCAGGCTGAAAGAACTGAAAAGACAACCAAGAAAACCAGCAAGAAGCCGACTAAATCCACTGAGGATTCAGTCAAGCACACTTTGAGCACCACTCACAGCCTCTTATTTGAACATCAGAGCAAAATTGTGACGAGCCCAAGAATCTTCAATGTTGAAGTCACTGACAAGCGGGATACAGTTGAATCATTTCGACTGACGACAATCGCCGTTTTGAAAGCAATCAAGAATTCCAAATATCAACAGTATGACACATTCAACATTACCTTTAACCGGGACTTGGGCAATAACAAGAAGCGAAAGATCATTAAGAGTACATTTACAAAAAATACTTTGACAAAATTAAATCTGGATCAGCTTCAAACGAACCAGTTAAAGGCCAAAGCAGATAACTATTATGAATCAAAATAATACACAAAAACGACTGCGAATAAATTTCACAGTCGTTTTTATTTTGTTAACTGGTAACTTTCATCAATTAAATCGGTAATTTGTTTGAAATCTAATTGTTCCAACCTCATCGCCAACCAGTGATTTTTATTCATATGATAGGCTGACAGGAATCCTGGTGTCCCCTGGCGGAACTCGACTTCCTTTGGATCAAGCTTAATATCCATGATTGCTTCAGAGCCGCTGCCTTCAAGGCCGAGTTGTTGCTTCCTAACCTGCATGACCAAGCCAAACCATTTCCGATTATCCACATGCCGAAGGACCGCATAGCTGGGATACTTTTTCCAAAGATATTCAGGACGGACATGGTATTTGTTTAAAACATAAGTCATCACTTCATCAACGGGCAAATTTAACTCTCCTAACTCAAAAGTATTAGAATCCTTAATCACGAAAATTAGTTTCAATCCAATGTAGTATCATATCCCATCTCTTTAACAAACTTCAAAACGTCTTTTGATGCCACAAAAGTTGTCTTGTGTGCAAGTGAAGTGAACCCCAAAAGTGCGGATGAAATGTCATTTTTTTACTCAAAATAGTCCGATTAAACATAGAAATGAACATTTTTTTGTGATTATTAATCAGATCAAATATCCAATGTTTGTTTAACTAAAGCAAATTGATCCATGATAATCTTTGTATTGTAAAAAAGTTGTAAAACACCTTGAATCCGATAATTATGGTGATAGCCTGAATTTAGTTCAATTAATAATGAGATGAGAACCGTGAATAATCCAGTTCTGGATTTATAACAGCAATTTACTGATAAAGATGATCCACAAAGATTGGAATTGAAGCACAGTAGTCGAAGCCATATATGCAAGAGTGGCTTTAGCATCTTCTGTAAGTGATTCTATTTACTCCTTGTGCTCAATGACTCTTGGAACCTAGTCTCCTTTTTGGTTTACTTTTCCAATTGAAGATAAGAGTGGTTTAGTGATTTCTGGCAAGCAAGAATACAATTCCGTAATTTTAAAGAATGTTTATTTTACTTATGAACAATATGAAGCTTTGAAAAATGTTGGTTTATGCTTCGAGAACATAAGAAATTACAATTGGTGAACCTTCAGAAGCTGAAAAAACAATCACTATTACATTCTGACCAGGCTTTATCCAATTGATAAAGGAGAACTATTGCTTGGAAAAGCATCTGCTTACAAATACACGTTACATAGCTAACGTATATTATTTAGTATTGTTAATCAATAAAATAGTATCTTATCCTACTCTATAAAGGATAATTTATGGTTTGGAGTAGATACAGATGATACGACATTAACCATGCTTTAGATTTGCTAATGTGCCATGCAATATTAGTTTAATGCCAAAAAGAATTTGAACTATTGTTGGTGAACAAGACGTTAAATTATCCGGTGAACAACGTCAGACACAACAAATTGCTAGAACATATTTAAAAGAGACACCAATTATTATTCTAGATGAAATTACTTCAAGCTTGGATTCCGATTCCGAAAAAATATATTAACGTCACTGGAATGATTAGGGTCTGTCTGGAAACAAAATAATCGTGTATAATCTTGATAAAAAACAAATTGAGGTTTTCGCCGATGACAATTCCGAAACGTTATGAAATTACTGATGAGCAATGGGCCCGGATTGAGGACCGTTTTCCGCCCTATAAAACCGGACGCCCACCTAAAATACCTAATCGCCAAGTTTTTAATGCGGTTCTCTGGTTGCTAAAAAGTGGCGCCACCTGGCGTGATATTCCTGAACGATACGGTTCATGGAAAACCAGCTATAGTCGTTATCGTAGTTGGGTTGATGCCGGCTTGTTTGAACGGATCTTTAAGGATTTGATCGATGAACCGGATATGGAAAATATCAGCCTCGATTCAACTAGCATTCGAGCTCATCAAAAGGCCACGGGCGCTAAAAAAACGCCCGCTGTGACGTTGAGAATCAAGCCATCGGTCTAAGCCGTGGTGGTCGAACCACTAAAATTCATGCGGTGGTGGATGGCCTTGGAAATCCATTATGTTTTATCCTTACCGGCGGCCAAGTTCATGATAGTCGGGCAGCTGAACCATTACTGCGACAATTAGCTTTAGCCGGCGTTAATCTGATTGCCGATAAAGCTTATGGGACTAAGGAACTGCGCCAGTATATTGAAGCTGAAGGCGGTCAATATACGATTCCACCTAAAAGTAATGCCCAAGACAAGTGGGATTGTGATTATTACGTCTATTGTGAACGCCATTTGATCGAGAATTACTTTAATCAATTGAAGAATTACCGGCGGATTGCGACGCGATATGATAAACTAGTGCATGTTTTTCTACAAACCATTTACATTGCTTCAATTTTGATTTGGCTTAAATAGTTTCCAGACAGACCCTAGTAAAAGGCAGAACAGTTATCTTATTTACGGATTGCCTATCAACAATTGTATATTCAGACATAATTCATTACGTTGGTAACCATCGAATACTTACTTGTGGAACTCATAAAGAACTATCGACAAAATTGCCAGAATATAAAGGATTTGTGAGTGAACAGAAACTATAAAGTTATATATAGGAGGATCTTATGCGTAAGGGATATTTAATAAGTAGTCTGGTAAATATAGCATTTTTGATTGGGTTGATATTACCCTGCCCATTTAATGGTAATAAAGCTAAGGCAGCTTCCTATAAGTCAAACATTCAGTCGTATGAGGCCTTAACGACTCCGAAAATTATCCATCCAAGTTGGATAAAAGGAAATGAATATAAAAACTTTGATATTATCTTAAATCCGAAACAGCCTGGTAAATTTTTACACCAGGCTACATCAGTTAATACTCCGGGTAGTTTACAATTCAAGCACTACCTAACAGCAAACAAAATTGGAACATATTATGGTCAGCCATTGAGAATATTAATTAAATGGAACCATTATTTAAATCAACACCATTTAAAATGCTCTTGGTTTAAAAATCGTATGGTACTTAAAGTTAGTGGTCGGGTAAGGTCTATCGATAAGGTTTTTAATATTAGACTTCAGAAGGCTATTTATCACAATAACCCTGTTCGTTTTGGGACAAGAAAAAACTATATACCGAAAGAATTGTCGAGAACTGTTTTAACGATAATTGGGATCACGGATTACAACTATCATAATGTATTTAGCGATTCTTTTAATAATTCAGAAATGAAAGGAGAAAAATCGAATAGAGGCAAATCAGATGTTAAAAAAATTATGAGACATTATGATGGAGAATATCTATATCGTAAGGGATTAACTGGTAGAGGAACGGAAATAGGTATCATCGCTTTTGGAGCTGCTAAGAAGAAAAATGTGATACATTTTTGGCAACATGAAGGAGCAAGTACTAGTCAAAAGAGATTAAAAATAAGAGAAGTTTTTTCAAATCGATTTGAAAAAACTCCAGCTGGAAAAGATGATTTAGAAGCAACACAAGATGCAGAAATTGCTGGTGCAATTGCCAAACGTGCAAAAGTTAAAATCTTTTTTGTTCCAGAACCATACCCTAATATTATGAATTTTCTCAATGCTTATCTGACAGCCTTTGATGATCCAAAAATATCAGTAACAACTAGTAGTTGGGGTCTTGGAAACCAGATAGCTTATTTAGCACGTCACCGATTGGTCACGCCACATTATCGCTACCTACTTAATTTAGTTTTAGCTCAGGGTGCTCTAGAGGGGGACTCTAATTTTACTGCAGCAGGTGACTTTGGAATTCACGGAGAGTTGAGATCTACGTATAAAAATCATGCATTATTGGATTATCAAAACACAGGACAAGATCCATTAGCCACGAACCCCTTTGTAACAAGTGTGGGAGCAACAGTTCGCTCTTTCACTATAAAGGAAAATGGGTATATGTTTAGATATCGAGGCCCAGAAACTGCATGGGGATTTGCTACAAATATTTGGTCTAATTACCAAAAAGAAAACATATACTTGCTATTGCTAGAGAAATGATAGGCGGCAGTGGTGGCGGCTTTGCTCACTTTTATCGTACACCCAGTTATCAAATCGGTATTCCTGGGATTAATACATTTCATGCGCGGCAATACTTTTCTTATAGTTTGCTACCAATAAATGGCACGCCACCGCTTCTTAGTGGAAAAGACTATGGTCGAAATTATCCTGATATATCGGCAAATATGATGGGATATCAAGTTTACCAGCAAGATGGAAAAGATTCATGGGGCATTTCTGGTGGAACAAGCATTGTTGCTCCACAATTTGCGGGAATTGCTGCCTTAATTGATAGTTCTCCTGGCCATAAAAAGATGGGATTCTGGAATCCTCAGATTTATCAATTAGCTAAATATGGCAATTCGGTATTTAAGTCATTGAATGGAACAACTAATAATTGTAATAACTATTATACTGGAGAGCCTGGGAAAGTGTATAACCAGGCTACTGGTTTAGGAGTTCCCGATTTTAAAAAGTTATTTTTAAAGTATCAATAGATGTATTTAACTTGGAAAGCTCTAAGGGCCAACTAAGTTGGAAAGTTGAAAAGGAGAGACTCAATGATGAACTCGGATGTGCGGAAGTATATGAATACCGATAGTATCTTTTATGTTATGACTAAGTCTGAGGTAAGTTTGAGTTACCTTTCACAACGGTGCTATTTAATGTAACAGATTGGTTAGATAACACGAATAATTCGGGAAGACACATTGGAGTTCCTCAGGCAACTTTTAAGAGACGGTATAATAAGTCAATCATCTTTTATAAGACTTGAATTGTCAAACTAAGTGCAACGGTTTGTCAAAAAATACTTCATATGGGGTTTCATAGTTTAACACTTTGCGAGGACGTTGATTTAACTGCTTTTGGCAGTGTTCAACGTCCTGTTCTGTATAATTATCAATATCTGTTCGCTTGGGAAAATATTCCCGGATTAATCCATTTGTATTCTCATTTGTTCCACGCTGTTCAGGCGAATATGGATCGGGCCAATAGACAGTAACACCTAACCTTTCGCTGATTTCATCAAGATGAAGAAATTCGGTCCCATGATCTGGTGTAATAGAATGAACAAATTCTTTAGGAATGGCCCCTAACAGTTCAACTAAGCCTTTATTTATCTCCTGCGAGTCCTTTTGCACAACCTTTTTGATAAGCGTAAGCCGACTAAGCCGATCGACAACCGTTAAAAGGATGGAGTGACCCGTTCGACCAATCACAGTATCAATTTCCCAGTCACCTATACGTTGACGCTGGTTGATAAAACCAGGGCGCTCATGGATCGAGATATAGTCGGTCTGTACTTCTCGATGTCGTCTAGTATTCTTTGAATGCCGAGTCCGATGTTTATGTCTGAGATGGCGCTGAATACCGGTATCACCACGTGAGGAGTACTTCTCACCTAAATTGTGTTGATAGATATGACGGTAAATTGTGTTGTAGCTAACACACCATTGATGTTCCTTATTAAAGCGAGCGGTAATCTGCTCTGGTGACCAGTGCAGATCTAAGATGTAATGAACAATTTGACGACGTAATTGTGGATGGCTGTCTAATAGTCGCTTCTTGTGACAATTCTGCCGCTTTTGATGATAGTCATTATCTGCTTTGCTTGGGGAATAATTACCTGCACAACGTTTTAACTCCCGTGAAATAGTGCTTGGATTTCGCCCCAGCCGTAACGCAACAGCCCGGATAGATAACCCCTTAGCTCGTAAAAACATAAGTATTTCACGTTCTTTTATAGTAAGATGTTTATAGCTCATACCGGATACCTCGAATTGTTTGATTTGGTCGTTAAACAGATTCTACCCGGTATGGGTTTATTTTTTTACTTTGTGTTGCATTTCAATTGTAAATTCGCCAGTTAAAAAAAGGAACTCACGGATGGTACGGGGCATCTTGGACCGGTGCGAATGGAACAATGAATATGAAACGCAGTACATATCGAATCAACGGTAAAAAATATGCTGCATTCTACAATATTGATTGGAACTTCTTTGGCAAGCTTCCTAAAAGGACAAAAGTAAATGTTGGGTTTCACCATCTAACCCAAAAAGCTTATTCAGCCCATCCACTTGCAAAAGGGATGCTTCAATAATCATTTTGAAGTTAACCCCGATAATTGGAGATAGTTAAAAACTTTTAAGCCCACAACTGGTCGTTGTGAATTCGGTATTCAATCGAACTCATGGCGGCCAATTTTGCTTCTATGCTACGAACTACCACATTGGTGACAATTTAGTTTTCTCCAGTAAAAATAACGAAACGTACCAACCAAAGTCAAGCCACAGTTATGCGTCGAAAATTTTATCGATAACTACGATCCAAAAAAGTTACCGTCCATGCTTTCCCCTACACCTATGCAACCCTCTGGATCAACTCCTAAAGAAGTTCGAGGACAACTCGGCCACGCTTCAATTATAACCACTACGGATATTTACACACCTACAGGCCAAGGGAACAACATGATTCAGCCAAGGAATTAGCTGAATATTTGAATTTTTAATAGTTTCGGGTGATTTTTTTTATTTAACAGCAACGCGAATTGAACTCAACACATAAAATTTTAGCTTACTTTTTTGCTAAATTGGGGACACTGACAGATAATCCAAAAACAAAAAAGCCCAGTCTCATCAGACTTGGGCTACCTACAAAATCGACTTTAAAAAGAATAATTGGGTATACTGGGGTCGAACCAGTAAATTACGGATTCAGAGTCCGTTGCCTTACCATTTGGCGAATACCCAATGAATATCACAACTAAATATATTAAAGATTTTTATTGCTTTTGTCAACTTTATATTTAAATTTCCCTTGTTGACAAACAGGTCTGATTTAGATAAACTAGTCTAGTGAGTTTGATAGCATTGCCCGCTGGTCAAACTGGTTTAAGACGTCGCCCTCTCAAGGCGGAGTTACGGGTTCGAGCCCCGTGCGGGTGATAATTGAACAATCAAGAGCCGCTAAGCATTGATACATCAGTGTTTAGCGGCTTTTGTTATACCCTCAACATTTTCAAAATTAAAAATCCCCCTTTTCTGCTCAAGGATGTTCAGATCAAGTCTAAATTTCGTAAATCTATCAGTTTCTGTCCCATAAATAGTCAAAAAAATATTTTTCTCATTGAACCGTAAACGATATAATCACCTGACATTTCGTTTTTCAAACAAAATCAAAGGTGATTAGTCAACATGGTGGTATTATTAATTCAGAAAATCTAGGAGGCTTCATGATGGAATTAACAGCAACGGATTATGAAATTTTAAAAGCAATTGCAACCGGTCGAGTATCATCAGGCACACCAGTTACCCACTTTGTTGATTATTGTGACAACGTCATTGGTGGAAACCCCAAACCATTGGTTGATGCCGGTTATATTGAAACAGAAAGAAACGAAATTAACGGACTCACTGAAAAAGGTAAAAAAGCCTACGAAGACCACGCCAAGCAAGAATCAAAAGACTAATAATGAAAAAAGTCATCATCTTCCTCAACTTTGAGATAACTCAAGTTGGAGAAGATGATGACTTTTTTTGTTTAGTTTAGTTTTTTTGTTGAGCCTTTTCAGCAGCTGTCGCATCGGGAATGATAACCGTAAACGTGGTCCCCTTTCCCAACTTGGAAGATACTGAAATTTTCCCACCATGGGCTTTAATTAATTGATGGACAATGGCAAGTCCTAATCCAGATTCGCCATACTTACCGGCACGCCGAGACGCATCGGCCTTATAATAACGTTCAAAAATGTTTTTCTGCTGATCCTCGGACATCCCAATACCTGTGTCGGCTACTTTAACAATAGTTTCGTTATAACCACGTTCACCAGTCACAGTAATGGTTCCTTTGTTTGTAAATTGGATCGCATTGGTCACAATATTAAAGACAATCTGGACGAAACGGTCATAGTCAGCAAAGATTGACAGGTCCTTAGGTGCATTCAAGACCAGTGTGTCGCCGGATTCCTCCGCCTTACTGTTAAGTTGATCAATCACGTTTTCAAGAACCTTGGCAGCATTGAAATGACGCTTATCCAACTGAATGGAGTTCGAACGAATCTTTTCGTAATCCAAATTCTCGTTGACCAATCGAATCAATCTTTGGGTTTCACTGCTCATCAGATCAATACTTTTTGCCCTGGACTCCTGCGGAATGACGTCGTACTTGATCCCCTCAAGAATTCCGGAAATTGTCGTTAATGGCGTCCGCATTTCATGAGCAGCATTGGCCAGAAACTCTTGACGTCGTTCCTCTTGGCGCTGAATCTCATTGTTTGCCTGCTGGAGCGACCGCGTCATATGGTTAAAGTCAATAATCAGTTCCCCAATCTCGTCTTTGGCACCTGGTTTCAAACGAATTTTATAGTTCCCATTTGAAACCTGGTTGGCAGCACTTCGAAGCTTGCTGATCCGGCGATTAAGTCGTCTGGCAATGAAGAAACTGACAAACATTGAAATGAACAATGCAACAAAAAGTGCCTTCAGCAGGTCGCGGTTGATTCGCTTAACATTGGAATTCACATCCGAAATGAACGCTCCAACCGTGACGGCCGCCACTAACTTTTTCTTATAATAATAAGGTTTCAGTACTTCAATCATCGCAGGACGGGTCTTCCCGTTACGAAGTTTGAAATTTTTGTTATTCACTTTTCGAACAATTTGATTTCTTCGAAGATGCTGCCAATCATTCTTGGTAATTCTTGGCGCAACGCCGTTGTTTGGATAAATGACTTGGTCTTTTGGACTAAACACCGTGAAATGAACAGCCTGGTTTTCCAATAAGGCTTCAGAATTTTTCAGCTTTTCTTCATCAAAGGTGACTTTCGCCTTGTTCTTTGAGCTAATGGTCAATGATTGTTGAATAAGACTATCGGAATACTTTTCTAAATTATGCCAAGTGGTGTCATAAACGAATGTTTTCGACATTCGCCCAAATGAAAAACCAAGTAACAAAATTGTACAAGCAATCACTAAAAAGAATGCCAATAATTGCTGATAAATCATTTTCATTTTTTATTATCCACTTCACTATCATCGAATTTGTATCCAACACCCCAAACAGTCTGAATCACTTGAGGGCCAACTCTTTCAATTTTTTGACGGAGCTTTTTAACGTGAGCGTCAACGGTTCGTTCATCACCATAATATTCATAGTTCCAAACCGTTTCCAACAGCTGTTCACGAGAAAATACCTGACGTGGCTTTTGGGCCAAGGTCTTCAATAAATCAAACTCTTTGGGTGTCAGATCAGAAATCCGCTTGTCATCCAAGTAAGCCTCGCGGGTGCTGGTGTTTAACTTGAAGTGATCCGTTTCAATATCAAACGTCCCCTTGGTTTCCTCATCAGTAGGCTTCTCATCGCCTTCGCTTTCAGTATGAGCCCGCCGTTGAAGCGCCTTAATCCGGGCAACCAAAGTAATTGGTGAAAACGGCTTGGTAACGTAATCGTCGGCACCCATTTCAAATCCCAAAACCTGATCACTGTCTGAATCACGGGCAGTTAACATAATAATGGGGACGGTTTGTGACTTGGCCCGAATTTCTTTGGCCACTTCCATTCCATCTTTCTTGGGCAGGTTCAAGTCGAGAGTAATCATATCCCAGCTATCAGGGCTTTCATTAAACTTATCCACAGCTTCAATTCCGTCATAAGCAAAGGTGACATCCCACCCTTCCTTCTGGAAAAACATTTGCATCATTTCAGATACAGATTTATTGTCTTCAATCATTAGCAATTTCATTTTTTAACCCGCCTTCAATAACTGATTGCTTCTAAATTTCCGCGTTTCCAATGTTTCCTTAAGTGCTGTTGTGAAATCGATTCTAATTTACCAGTCCATGGATCATTATAATAGTATGTTTTTCGGTTGAAACCAGTCAGTAAAATTAAGCTTGATTTTAAATTATCCATTCCCGCAACCTTTACCAAAATTGGTCGTCGGCGTAATAATTGCTTATCCAGTTTTCTGAAATTAGCGCCGTTCAAATCACGAATTGAATGCGTCTTTGAAATGATTAAGTCACTTAATTCCATCAGCGATCCGGATCCCGCGTTCCACTTTTCAACATCTGCCTTCAGATCATCGACACTCAGCTGAATGCCGGAGCTTTCAAGCAACATTAAAATAGCCGTGCATTGATTATCAATGTCGGACTGAGTGGCCTGCTTAATTGGATCAACATCCAATCTTCTAAAAGTTTTACGAATGTTGCGTTTCGGCAGCCAGCCTTGTAAATCTCCACAAGTGAAGTGATACCAGACTAATTTATTAAAAAAACTAATTTCATCAATTAAGAAGTCCTGAGCTTTGATGCTATCAGGAACCTTGAGTTTACTTTTTGGATTGACATTTTTTTCACTGCCATCAGCCAAATACCAATGTTCGCCGGGAATTCTTCTCAACCTGACGAAAAATCGGCTGGTTTTTTCATTCGCAATGGTTGTTTTTTCCAATCAAATCACCCCATATGTAATCTATTTTAACAATAATTGAAGAAACTTGCTTGAAAAGTCGCAATATTGTTATGATGGTGGTGTATATGTTTATAAATTCAATCATGAAAAGGATGGCTCACTTATGTATAAAGGAATTGCATTTTTTGACCTTGACCATACTTTATATAACGAACAAACCCGCGTTGACCAGGATGTGGCTGACGCAATGCATCAATTGAAAGAAAATAGCGTCCTGCCAGTTATTTCAACTGGCCGAAACCTTTTTGAAATTCCCAATACAATGCGCAAAACAGGGATTGATACTGTGGTTTCCGCAAACGGCAGCTATGTCATCTTTGAAGGCAAACCAGTTTACAAGGCATTAATTGACAAAAAAGTCGTTAAAGACTTCGTGGCCTTCGCCAAATCGAACAATGAAGCCACCACTGTCATGAACAGCACCGGTGCCAGGATTAATTTCATTAATGACATTGTCCGCGGGAACTACAACTTTATCAACTCACGAATGCCCAACCTGGGGGTTGATGACTTCATTGAAAAACAGGAAGTCGTCATGATGCTCATTAATACCAAGGGCCCGGATGACCGCTATATTGATCGTTTTGCAGATACCCTGACCTTCTTTAGAAATACGCCATTTAGCATGGACGTTGTCCACAAAGGCAGTTCAAAGAAAACGGGTATCCAACAATTGATTGCCAATGCCAAATTACAAGGCATCCCAACCTATGCATTCGGTGACGGCAATAACGACATCCCTATGCTGGACTTTGTGGATCATCCCGTTGTCATGGAAAATGGTTTGCCAAACGTTAAGAAATACGCAGAATACATCACAACTAAGAACACTGAACACGGCATCGTGAATGGCTTAAAACATTTTGGCCTGCTTTAAGTTGGATTACTTCTAAGTTTTGTCTGTTTATGATAAGATATTAGTTGTATCGGGGTCGTTATGGATTCGACGGGTATAGGTTGAGTCCGGATTGCGTTTCGTGCAGCGCCACGTAAAACCGCCCAGTTTATTATAACTGCAAAAAATAATAACAATTCTTACGCTTTAGCTGCCTAATAAGCGCTTAACGTAGATCCTCCTAACTTCGCCCATGGGTTAGATCTGGGTCTTAAATTTAATGGGCTCACGCAGTTTACTCCCACCTGAAGCGGACTGAAGAGACTAATCAGGTTAGCCTGCTGTGGGTGCCTTGATTTATGGCGTTTCAGCAAGTGAAATTTAAATAATAGATCTATGAACGTAGATATCTGGGTGGCGATATGCTCGGACGCGGGTTCAACTCCCGCCGACTCCATTGAATATTCAAAGTCGGTCATGACAATGTTTGAACACATTGTTGTGACCGACTTTTTTGTCCAGAATCAATTTCTTAATAAACACAGTTGGAGTAGAATTGAAATGGTCAAAAATTATTCATATTTGAAGGGACAATTACTCATGGAAAAAATAACCAAATATGCACTTACCTTTGTTTCTGCCTTTAGTATCATGGCGGTTTCGCAAACACAAAGCAAAGCAGCCTCATGGCACTATGGCACACCGAAGATTCTCAGAGGAACTTACAATCGGACCATGCATGCCGGATCAGGAAAATATCGTTTTAAATTCAAGCAAGGCGTTCAGATGACCCGAAGAACGTATACAGCTTTCGGCTTGGGCGATCCATTTTCAATGAATCGAGTCAGTTATAAACGTTATGGACGTTATACCTACTTATTACGCGGTGTGGAATATGTGTACTCGCACAAATGGAATTACGTTAAATTAAGAGCAACACATTATAAATTAAAAGAACGCATTATTACCCCACATTATGCTGAAAAACATTTCTCCAAAGTTTATTATCGTTAGAATTTCAAAGCACTGACCCCCCTACTTAAAGGGAATTCAGCCGAGTTGATTTTAACTTGGACTTTTAAATGTCTCCATGCTATAATACTTCTCGGTGCCAAACCAAGGTGAGTAAGTAATGATCGGCGCGCAAGCGTTCAGAAGGTCGAAGCTGCTTGCCATTTTTTTATCTAAAGAAATATTTAAAATTCCTGATCGGAAATCATTCATCCCTAGACTTAAAATCATAAATGTTATACTCGACACGTAAATAAGTTCGAGGGGGCACTATCATGAGTAATCAGACACCATCACGGCTAGAGCGGAAGCAAACCAAGAAAGAACAGAAAAAATCAAAACACACTAAATTAATTGTCTTTTTGAGTATTCTAGTGATTCTTTTGTTCGGCTTTTTATACGTTGGCCACCAAGTACATGAACTGACTGATGCCCAACGGCAAACCAACACGATTTTGGACAAACCAATCAAAAATACGGTTGTTAAAATTGTTCAGCCAAAGCTACCGGAAGAGATTCGACCACAAGTTGTCAAAATTATCCAGGAAGAACCCCTCTACCGAATCCAGCAGGCCGCTGATAATCCGGCTCTATTCCAGCAAATTGCCGACAAATATCAAGTACCCGAAAATTATGTTGCACCTGCCAAGCAATATTGGTTCAGCCAGCAAAATACTGCATTACGTTCGGACATCTATCATGCCAAACTCATGCAAATCATATCGGAACTTCAAGCATTAAATAATTCTAATTCATGATTATTAGGGGAAAATATTAAATGAAATTCAAATCACTTTTGTTAATGATCACCGCAGGCACAACTTTGGGAATTGGTATGACAATGTCAATGCCCACGACTCACGCTGCCGGCTATCAGCGTGTCAAAACGCAATGGCAATCTTCACCAGCCTATTTCCAAGTTAAGTCTCAATACAAACATAAAAAAGTCTATATGTGGAACAGTAAGCATACTAAGCGAATTCTTCAGTTAAACAACTATCCAAACACTAATTGGCATCGCAATCATACTTACACTTACAAACATAATGGTAAGCTCTCGATATACTATGGTATCAGTGGCTGGACGCCGAAGAACGATTACACTCGAAAGGGCATTGTTTGGCGCGGATATCTTCGTCCAGGTTATAATACGAATTATAAAGCCTGGAACAATCTGCCACTGGGAAACTTTTCCAATAACCAGGAATATGTTGAATATATTAATGAGTCCCCATCCCAGAAATTTTCTAAAAAAGTCTTAAAACTATTTCCAAACACAAAATTGTCTTGGAAACTAAGTTATGAATGGGCTTCATTCCCTGTTCAAACTGACTCCACCACGGGTATTAAATCACTTCCATCATTCACTGACGTAATTGTGTTAAACTCGGTAAATAAATATTTTGATCGCGCATTTTATAAAAATAATGTGTCTGATAGCCAACGATTAAAATTGGTCAAAACAGCCTTGGATAAAGCTGGCTATGGCCAGACGAAGCGTGAATCATTGAGTGATTATCAAATTGGAATATTCTATTATGATAAACACCATCAAGAAAAAGTTGATGAGTATCCTGGAATTGTTTTAGCTAAACCTATTCAAAAATAATCGAATTTTTTAGATATAAGCAGAGCTACGCGTTAGCTCTGCTTTTTCTATGGAACGGTGTTGGCAACAATTAATCAACCGACTCAACAATTTTTGAGTTACTTTTTAACCATAATCACGTAAAATATTAATAATATGAGATTTTATAAATGTAAAAGTATTGGAGACTGGAAAATGAAAAAAGCAATTATGTTTGTTATGACATTCATCGCGGCTATTTCGCTTGCGGGTTGTGGTGCGCTGGGCCATAAGAATTCTTCCAACAATCAAAGCTTCAGCAAAAATTCCCTTAAGGTTAAAAACTTCCAACTAAAAATTACCAAAACCACTGTTATTCCAGCTGGTGAAACCGGTAATGAGTTTGGTAAAAAGCCAATATTTGCCGTTTGGTATCCCATCAAAAATACCAGTGGCAAAAAGATCACCCCAGTGGCTGCTTCCTCGGTGCTTCATGCATATCAACCAGCGAAGTCAAAGGAAAAGTTAACCGCTGCTCCCCTTCCCGATGAAAAGCTGGCTGCCAGCAACAAAGCTGTTATCAAGAAAAATCAATCGGTAAAGGGCTCGTTGGCATGGAACTTATATGATACAAAATCACCAATTAAAATTCATGCTGTCAAGTATGGCACCAATCAAAAAATCGGTGTTCAAACATACAGCATCAAATAAATGAGAACAACTCAAGGAATCCGGCCACCAACTAATGGCTGGATTCTTTTATTTCTCGGCTCTTTCATGGAACCACACTTGTGCTAAAATTCAACTGTATTCAATTTTTCACGTTGGAGGAATTTTATGCATAAATCAAGTGCTTTAATCATGACAATATTATCCGGATTACTTCTTAGCGGCTGCATGAATGATTCAACAAGCCACTCCCATAAAACCATCGCTAAGGTAACAGCGAGTGCCGTTTCAACATCTTCAGCAAAGCAAACCGCCGAAAATCCAAAGCTATCTACCAAACAACAGACTGCTTACAACGACACAATGTCCCATGCCCTGATCCAGGATCAACAGGATGCTCGTCAAGGTAAAAAGTCGTATAAATGGTCGTTGTACATTAAGGCAATATCATACGATATCGACAATGGATATCTTGTTAAGGTCAACAATCATTTTCAAAGTTTAACAACTGCTCAAAAGACGGCCGTGGGCAATCATGTTCAAAGCTTTGCCCAATCTCAGTTAATGATGATTGGTAAGCATGTTAAAGCGACGGGACCGGTCCCATATCTGGTCTTCAAATTAGATGGCAGCAAGATCGGTCATTCCGACAAAGCAGTGCCCAGCAGCTTTAAATTTTCAACAAAATCAATTCAACAAAAATAGTCAACTCATAACTTTAAATATATTTTTTCGCTCTCACCACCGAGTTGATCATGACCTATAAAAAGAGGACTTGGAAACATCTCAAGTCCTCCTTTCCTATCGTTTTAAACCCCTTCCTTGAAGGATTTCCTTACTGGGATACAACGATAGGCCTTTGCCATCATACGGTGTCCAAAAAAATGATTGACGTGGTCCCCATTGTTTATGTATAGTTAAAAAGCTCGTCA
The DNA here is from genome assembly GCF_009739535.1 of Lentilactobacillus kefiri. GTDB lineage: Bacteria > Bacillota > Bacilli > Lactobacillales > Lactobacillaceae > Lentilactobacillus > Lentilactobacillus kefiri. The sequence goes on along the minus strand of NZ_CP029971.1, from coordinate 1,808,635 downwards.
AAATACAATCCAGCATTTTTAGTACTCAGGAGCATCTTCGCCATGTTCCTGGGTCATTTTTTGTCCACAACCGATGACAATAAAAGCCGTAAATATTTCTTGGAGGATCATTATGAACGAAGACACAAAATTTTGTATAGGCTGTGGCAAGGAGATTCCTGCTGCTGCGCAGTTCTGCCCTTATTGCGGTAGCAAACAGTCTGCTCTCAGCGGTAATGCAAATACTCAACCACCGAAAGCTGATTCAAATAACGCAGAAGCAGCCCCACATTCCCTTGCTCGTGAAAATTCGAAGCAACTTTGGTACAAGAATTGGATGGTTTGGGCAATTATTGTTTTAGGAGTTGGCCTGGTTACCTGTATTGCCTTATTAAACAGCGCTCGAACAACAGTTGTCATGCGACCCGCTACGAGTTCGAAAGTAAATAAGAAAAAAACTGCTGCAAAGAAAAAGGATCCAAATGAAATCCCGTCAGATTCATTAATCCACCCATCAAAAGTTGGTCAATGGAAAAATAGTCCGATTATTGGAAAAGCAACATTGATTGGACTGGGAGTCAAACCAAACGAAACTTTAAAGGATGGACCATTATCGATCAAATTCAAACATGCTGAGGTTGATAAAATACATGCAAATACACAAGATCAGCTTCAAGAAGCCAATGATACATTTAGTAAAGACAACATTCCTAATGACTATAGTCGAATTAAAATTGAATATGTTGTAAAGAATAATTCGAATCGCGCAATCGAGTTTGGGGGAATTAAACAAGTTGTTTATGCAAATGGATATCAGACAAATTATGACGATGATTCAATGAGTGACACTGGTTCCACCGATGAGATCTCCCCAAACGCTAAAAGAGTTGAATATGCGTTGATCTTGTTGGGAAAATCAACAACCACCCTAAAACCAACCTCAATCAAAATCTTGACAGACGAGTCAGACGATGCAAAATCATATGACGCCGTTTCTAATGGAATCACTTTTTCAGAAGACATTAGCTACCAAGCATAAAACACAAAAAACACCGCCACCAAAATATGATGGACGGTGCTTTACTCAAAAGTTTATTCTTCAAATAACTTTCCTGCTTTAGGGCCTGGATCCAATGTCCAAATCTTGTCGATCGTGATTACGCCAGCACCCTTAGGAACTGGAAACTTTCCAGCTGCCCATTTTGCGGCTTGATCATAGAAATCACCATCGGTGTAAATCTTGGCAGTCCCGCCAAAACGGAAGCCTTTCAGTGCCTTGGCATTAGAAACGGCAACAATTGCTTTTCCGTTATTGTTAATGTTGGCTTGGGTCTGCCCGCCGGTCATTTCATTATAGATTAAATGTTCATCATCCAAAACCCGCATTGAAATCTTTGGGCCAACATCCGGATTACCATCTGCATCAACGGTTGAAATATACGATAATTCTCCGGCAATCATATCTTTCATTGCCTGATTTAACTTTGCCATCATAACATCCCCTATTAACTTTTAGTAAGTATATTTTAGGGCCTGCTGAGTGAAAGGGCAATCATTTACCCTTTTGTCCTGGATAGGTTAGAACGGAAAAACGTTTAAGAAGATTTTTGAGGATGGTATGGGATAAAATCTTTAACACCAGCCAACCCACTAATACGCCGAAGGTATTCGTCAAGACATCATTGATATCCACCCATCTCGACAAGCCGACGCTTAAATCAAGAATCAATTGGAGAAATTCAATTGTGACACTGACACCAACTCCGGTTACCAGCACCTTGCGAAACGAAAATTTAGGCAGCAACAGCCCCAAATAGATACCCATCGGCAGCATCATAACCACATTTTGATAAAAATCCGCCGTGGTACTCCAAAACGGGATCAGGTTAATTGGCGCCGTACCAATCATCATTGGTGATACGTGCTGAGGGCCAACAAACGCGTATGACGTTGGCGCCAACGTGAGATAGCTGACGACCAACACATAGATAATTGCCGATGCAATTGTAAACAGCTGACACCACGTTAACCGTCGCAAATTCCCCGATTGCATTTTCAGCCAAACCAACACACCTGTAATATTTAATAAATACGGAAGCCATTTAACCATTATTTCCCACCTTTCTTTCTAAAGAGCTGACGTGCTTTTCCAACAACTAACTTCATTCTAGAAAGGATCGGTTAAGTGAAACTTAAATCTTAAGGGATTGTAATCGCCTTAAGATAAACATAATATTAATTGCATAGTTGCCATCGGCGGATACTAATGCTATCTTTACAAGTACATCATTTTTGGAGGCATAACATGGACATCACTCTAGCTATTATCTGGATCATTTTAACCGCGGCCATTTTTGTGATCGTGATTGGCGCATTTTATCTCATCTATAAAAACGCCCGTGGCGAAACCGCCCCGTTCAAATGGCGCCACCTTTTCATTGCCTTGGCAATTCTCAGTTTGATTTTCACGCTGTTTGGCGGCTTATTGTCGATCATCAGCAATCTCTCGTATGGTACGCCTTAATGATATAAGGTGTGCTTTTTTACTCAGGCAATTTGATGAAGTTGAACAACCAACGATTTTGACATAAAAAGGAACGGCACATGCCGTTCCTTTTTCGTCTGATTTATAACCGTTCCCGAATATCAGTGGCAATCTTATCCAGTCGGGCTGCATTTTGAACCTGTGAAATCTTATAGCCGACAAAATACGGTGAGGTCGCATATCGGGGAACAACTTTACAATAAAACTTCCCTGCCATTTGATAAAAGAACAGGTTGTAAGACGTCAACCTGCCACCCATATAATCATTCAACAGATACTTCACAATCACTTGAACTGCGTCTGCCAAACGACCAATTTGGGCAACCCCATCGATGGCGATGTTAATTTCAACAAATCCAATAATCGGATGAGTTGAAATTGTGATTGCGACATCATCATCTTTCACAATCTCCACACCAACAAAATTACTTGGCTTGATATTCTCATACACGTCGTAATTGTTAAGCCCAACGATTTGAAAATGCGGATGCCGTAAACTGCCACCGGACAACGGGCCAAAGCTTTTGTACATAATGGTACTTTGATATTTATTGGAAACAATCATCTGATGCCAACATTTAAACGCAAACTCAAACACTTTTCGATTCTGCTCGACTGAATAAGTGGAGGGTCCGCCTAAATGGTCGCTGGATTCGATCACAACAGTTTGAAATGTATCTTCCAGTGTTCTAAATTTGTTCACCAGCCAAATTCGATCATCATCTTGAGCAAGAATATTGGTCAGGTGGGCAACATCGCAAAATGGACAGTATCCTTCGGGATGGCGGATATTTTCAGGTTTACCTTTGGCAGCTTGATAATCAAAAACAAGCGGTTGATTTGCCAATCTTTTCCCCTTCTTTCTTTTCAGCTTTATGGGTTCATTATATTCGAAAATGTGAAACAATTGGTGAATAATCTTCCTTGAATGAAGAATATTTGACTCTCAATTGGAATTAAAGATAGACTGTTGAGTGAATATTTAAATCATAACCACATTGGGGGAAATCGCTAAATGAAAAAATTAATTCAAATTTTCGGTATGCTGATGGCTGCCGTATTAATAGGACTGATCACGCAAATCAGCCCGGTTCAAGCCGCTCATAACGGTTACCGAATTAAAGTGTTAAAAACCTACCAGACCGATGATGGTGCTGCCAATGCCTATCATGCAAAGCCCAATACTAAAGCATATGTATATAGCAAATACTTTGGTGGATCTGAAGACAAGGTATTCAACCTCAAAAATTTTCAAAAGAAACTCTACAAATTATCCAAGTATCGTTCAACAACCTGGTTCGTTCAGCAAAAAGTCCGAGTTTATCACAAATTGAAGCAAGGAACGTATTACTGGGTTCGCAACCTCACCGCGGGTAAACAAGGCTATGTCAAAACAAGCGCCCTTCAAAAAGGTTTTAGCCCTTATGGATACCAAATTATTTCTAAAAAATATGGTGTCAAAAATCGCGGTGATTTTTACATCAAAAACAAATCCCAGAATGTTTATATGTGGGACTGGACTCACACTAAAAAGCGATTAAATCTTAAAGACTACCCTGGAATGACCTGGGGTTGCTCTCACGTCGCAACTGTTCGTCATCATGGTGTCGACACTCAATATTATTATCTTGGCGGCTATTTGAGAGGCAATGGAAAATATGTCAGCGGCTATGTTTATTCAGGCAACGTAACCGAAGGCACAAATCATGACTATGCTGGTCAAAGTATTGTTTATCCCAACGAATTCTCAAACAGTTCCAACTATCTGCACTATATCCAAACCGGTCATTATCAAAAACTCGCCAGACAGATCGTAAAATTGTTCCCCAACACGCCTGTTGATCTTGGCTTATCAAAGATTGCTGCGTATAACTACGCTGCTGATGATGAAGGGGTCCTATGGTATGAAGATAAGGAGCCTGTTTCAACAAAGGGTTATAGCGATATTATTTCACTCAAATCAGTCAACAATTATCTGTATAAACACAAAACCGCTAGCAATGCGACAAAACTTGCCGGCTTGAAAAAAGAACTTGTGAAGGCTGGCTATCCAGCATCCAAGCGGGCATCGTTATCAGGATATAAACTAGGCATTTATATCGTCAATAATATTCCTGACAAATATGGTGCCGTTATTCAAGATGGCGGGTACGGGCATGCAAGTGTGTTCGCCTTAATTCTGGGCAAGAAAGATGCATCATCAACGAATTAAAGATTACCAAAAGCCTGGACCACCAGTAGAAATATTGATGGTCCAGGCTTTTTTTATGCCAACTTTTATCTGACCGGATGACCTCAAACCAGTAATTGCCACAATTTATTGCCAATCAATTTGATAAAAGTGTTGCTATTTATTAAAATCCTAATATAGTAAATAAGTATATATTTAAGTCTAAAATTCATAAACACCTATTTAACCGAATTTAGCTCAGCTAAAAGGAGGGATTCTATGAAAAAAGCCGCTACATTCACAGTTGCATGCATCGGGACACTTCTACTGGCAGGCTGTACCCATTCCAACACCACCAAGAAATCAGCCAAAGACCATTACGCCATTCAGCAAACCCCCGCTCAATTCAAACATGACCGAGCCGTTGAAGGAATCAACCTGGCCAATTTTAATCGAATCAACATCGGTAATATCAACGATGGTACCGACGGCTCTTCACAACAACAGGTCATCAAGCTGTTCGGCAATCCGGAGCATGTCAGTCGGGTTTTCGTGAAGGGCGTCAGCAAGAAAACCACTCAGTACATATGGAAAGACGTTTCGTCGTCCTTCCCCGTTTCAAAAGTCAAAGTCCAATTTCTCAATCATTTAGCAGTTGGAAAGTCCTACTTTCCGACTTCTAAAGGAAATATCAAAACCATTCCAAAAGCCAAGATTAAGGGCCTCCACCTCGGAACTACTTACCAATCAGTCATTGACGCCCTCGGGACCCCAAATGGCCAAACAATCGTTGGTCAGGGCCCCCTATCAGGGAAATATCTGCTTTACGCTGTTGGTCGAAAAGGTTCAGCCTATGATCTGACATTCACAGATGATAAATTAAACAATAAGTTCAAAACTTCGATATACTAGGGGTGTACATGACCGACTATTTTAGAGGAGGCTGGAAAAATGAAAGTTATTAACGTTGAATTATCAGTTAAACCAGGAATGCAAAAGGATTATGAAGCCTTTATCGATGAGCTCGTGAACGGTTCACGAGGCGAAGCCGGTAACGTCAGTTACAATCATTTCAAAAAATTGCACAGCGATACCGACTATGAAATCATTGAACATTGGAAAGATGCCGATGCAGTTGAATTTCACAATGAAACCCCTCATTTCAAGAAGTTTCTTGCCGGAGTCGGCGATTTTCTAACCAAGGATCCGGTCATTATCAGAATGGACTATAACGAATAATTGATTATCACAAGAATGCCAATAATTGAAGATCTGACACATCAAAACTGTGTCTGGTCTTCTTTTTTTGAATCAGTTCATCCCCACTTTCATTTTTATAAACAAACTTGATTGAGATTTTGTTGTAAGCGCTTATAATATTGGTAAGAAAACTTGGGAGGTTTTAAAATGCCAAAAGATGAAAGATGGGAAAAACCGCTGTACCAAACCGAAGCCGTTAATGATGAAGGCCTGAATGGTCACGCTTATGTTCCCGACGGAATAAAAGTTGAAACCAGTAATCCACTTAATTCAAGACCAGGTACCAACCCGGAACAACTGCTGGGGATGTCTTTGGCAACGTGTTTAGAGGCAACCCTGCAGGCCATTGAACGGGAAAATGGCCTTCCTCATACTGCCGAAGTCCACGTTGATGTCGCCTTCATCGGTGACCGTGCCGAATATCAATTCTTGGTTCACGCGAAGATCCTGATTAAGGGCGTTGATTTTGAAACAGCTGACAAGCTTGCCCAGGAAGCTGAAAATCGCTGCCCAGTTTCCAAATTATTAAAGAGTAGTGGTAACTACACAGCAGAAACAGCCACAAGTTTTGACTAAGTTTTAAACGCCAGTTCACAACGAATAATGGCGTTTTTTATTTGGCGAATGTTCTACATCTCACTGAAATAACTGGTAAAATTTCACAATAAGCTGTAATATTTAGTTGAAATAACTAATTAACTGATTAAATTATTCATGAATATTCGGATATTTAACTGTTTTATGAATTTGACCAATTTGTTAATATTATTTTCAGTTTTACTCGTTTTAATGTATAATCATTCTAAATGAAATTTACTAAATCTCAGGAGGCATTCTTTTATGGATAGAAAAATCCCTAGTATTATGGGTACCCAACATCCAGATAACGCAGGAGTTCCGTTCTTTAAGCACAACGATAGCCCATCTGTTTCCGCATTTCGTGAAATTGATGAAGCCTACCAAAACTTTTCCAAGCTTGGTGCCGACGAATACATGTGGGACTGGGAAGGTAAACACGCCGATGCTTCAGTTATCGACCGTTTATATTCCGAGCACTACGAATATTTCCAAAAGCATCCCCTTGGCAAAGACAAGTTTCTGACTTTCCGTCTCCCCAATATTTGGGAAGAAAAAGGTTACAGCTTGATGCAGGCAATGACCACTATCTTGTCCGCTGAGGATTTTGCTTATGATCTCGGCTTCAAGGAACGTCCATTATTTGAAGCAATTTTGCCAATGACCCAATCAGCCGACCAGCTGATTTCAATGGAAGACAAATTTGCCAGCCTCTCTCACTACAAGTCAACTGAATTTAACACTGGGCATAAAGATTCAGACACCCTTCAAATGATTCCATTGTTTGAAGGTTTTGAATCACAATTACATGCCCCACAAATTTTGAAAAAGTATCTTGAAATGTACAAAGACCACTTTGGCCGCGAATTACACTACATGCGTGTGTTCCTTGCCGGATCAGATTCCGCCCTTTCAAATGGTTTCTTGAACAGTATCATCGGAAACAAGTTGGCATTGACCGGCTTGGCTGAATTCGAACAGGAAACCGGCATGCCAATCTACCCAATCGCCGGAACTGGAAGCACCATCTTCCGTGGCGGGTTGTCACCAATGATGATTGACCGTTATCTTGAAGAGTTCCCTGGTTTGAAGACTGCCACCATCCAATCAGCATTCCGTTACGATTACCCATTGGATGTTGTTGAACCAGCCATCATCAAACTTCGCGAAGGCCTTCAAAAGAGCAAATTCGAAATCATCAACCATGATGATCAGGAGATGCTTTTGGATATCGCCAAGAAAGCCGCTGCAGAATACCACGAAACATTGGATCCACTTATCAACGACTTACAACCAGTCTTCGATGCATTCCCTAAGCGCCGAGATCGTCACCAACACGTTGGAATCATCGGTTACTCAAGAGACGTCGATGGTTACAAGATGCCACGTGCCATCACATTTACCGGTGCGCTCTACTCAGTCGGAGTTCCGCCAGAATTTCTTGGAACCGGCCGCATCTTAAATAAATTAAGCGAAAAAGAATTAAACACCCTGTTGAAGTATTATCCAAACATCAAGCATGATTATGCTCACGTTGCGCAATACTTCAGTAAAGATGCTTTGGAAGCACTCCAAGCAAAGAATCCAGCTTGGAAGGCAGTCGACGAAGATATTGAAGCAATTGAAAAATTATTTGATATCAAAGCCGGTCCTCAAACACCAGAGCAGGAAAAGCATGCCCAATTAGCTTCTGATTTAGTTAAGATTTCTGACAAGGAAACCAAGACGACCTTAATCAGCCGTCAAGCTATTTTAAGAAAGTTCCTGGGATAATTACAAATTAATTGCAAGCAAGGTGAGAAAACCGATTTTGACTTTCTCACCTTTTTTGTTGGCTGAAGAAAGATCATTATTTCTAATCAATCAATTTATCGGGAGAATTTAACATGAAAAAATTGAAAGCGCGGTTAGATGCCTTCAGCGACGCTGTCATCGCAATTATACTGACGATCATGGTTTTGGATTTGACACCAGTTTTAAAGGATAATATCAGTGATTATTTGACATTAGCAAAAGAAATTGGTGTTTATATTATCAGTTTTGCGTTCGTTGCTAATAATTGGTATCAACACGCAACTTTATTTAATGAAATTGACGATATGAGCTACAGAATTATGTTATACGACTTTTTATATCTGATTCCGTTATCCCTCACCCCGTTGGCAACTAACATGATGGCCAGTAACACCACCAGCATTACAGTCGTGGCATATGGAATTTTAGTGGCAATTGTGAGCCTGTGCTTTCGGATTTTGGCGCGAGCAGTCACTAATTTTCAATACACCAACAAGTCTCAAATGCGGGAAATTTACACCAAAATCTACGGTAAACACAATATCTACTTTTCCCTGTTTAACGTGGTATTGATCGTCCTCGGTTACTTCTTCCCACAAATTGTTCTGTGGTTTTTCCTGCCATACCCACTTGTCTACATGGTATTCAGCAGTAACGACCGCCAACAAATGTACGATGCCGCTCAGCTGACAGCAAATCAACGGGAACAGTATTTACAGCTGCCGACCGGAGAATTGCGGAAATTCCAAAAGTTGGTTGAAAATGGTCTGTCATCTACCAGCCCGGATTCATCCACACCTAGTCAGGAAGCTTCGGAACAAGCCGGCCACCATTCATGGTTGGACAGGGCCATCAATCCGGAAAACGAATCAGCCGGCACCAGCCACTTGGATATTGATGAAATCCGTCAGTTGCGCCGCAAGCAATGGCAGCAATTCTTAAAAGATACCAAGACCCAGTATGATTTTAAGAATCATGCACAAAATAATGCCGGACAGTTAGCCAATAATACTTCACACCACACTGAACGTCATCCACGTGACCAGTCTGATGATCACAAGAATTGATAAGTTCTGAGATAGATATTCTGTGATTTTTATGTATTTCGTTTTATACTTAACACGTAGGTTATATCACTTACATTATTATAAAATATCAAGGGAGATAATTTTCATGATTAAGAAGACATTTATGCTCGCTGTTGCAGCACTTAGCTTTGGTGGATTTGTTGCCGCATCACAAACCCCAACTGCTAGCGCCGCTTCAAAACCAATGGTTGGTAAAATGACTTATCACAAGATTAATGCTACTGCCAAGATTGGTAGCAACTACAAAAACTTCAAATTAACCAATCACGCTCAAAACAGTAACTTCAAGCACATTAAGACCACTTCTTGGAAGAAAGCCGGATTGAAGAAAGGCTCAGTTGTAAAGATTGATTTATACGGTATCCAAGGAACTCAATTCAACTGGTACCGAATTTCCAAGTACACCAGCAAGAAGACTGCTAAAAAAGCCAAGGTTCAAAAGTACTGGGTATATGGTCAAGCTTTGGACTTCACAAAGAGCAGCAGTAAGATTGTTAGCTTAGCTTACTAATTGCAATTCAGTTTTAATCCCGTCCCTCAAAGTGGTACGGCCTACAAAAATTAAAGGAATGAATTTATTTGAATAATTTTCATAATGTATCCAGCTGTACAGCATTTTTAGCTGGAAAAGACGCAACTGTTGATGGTTCGACCATGATCGCTCGAAACGAAGACGCCGGGGGCGGAATTAATGCTAAACGATTTGTAGCTGTTATGCCCGAGGATCAACCTCGGGAGTACATATCGACTTTTAACAAATTTCAAGTAAAACTACCCGATAATCCTTTACGATACAGCGCAACACCCAATGCAGATGTCAGCGATGGTGTCTGGGGTGAATCAGGAATCAACACTGATAATGTTGCCATGAGTTCAACTGAAACCGAATTTACCAATACAACCATGTTGGGACTCGATCCTTTAGTTCCCGATGGAATTGGTGAGGAAGCAATGTTGACAGTCACCCTTCCCTATATTCACAGCGCTCGTGAAGGTGTTAAGCGCCTTGGTGCGTTCGTTACCAAATATGGGACATGCGAAAGTAACGGAATTGCCTTTTCAGATTCCGACGAAGTTTGGTACTTTGAAACAGTTGGTGGCCACCACTGGGCTGCTGAACGAATTCCTGATGATTCGTATGCGGTTGCCCCTAACCAAACCGGTATTCAAGAAATTGATTTTAATGATCCTGAACACTACATGTATTCAGATGACTTGAAAGAATTTGCCGAGAAAAACCATTTAAATAAAGGTCGCAAAGGCTTTAACTTCAGAGATATCTTCGGTGAAGACACCCAAGCCGATCACTATTACAACACTCCTCGTGTTTGGTATGGCCAAAAGATGTTCAACCCAGAAATTGAACAGGATCCAGAAAGTCGCACAATGCCATTCACTCGGGTTGCCGATCATTTAATTTCTGTTGAAGACATTGCTTTCTTCTTAAGCAGCCATTACCAGGGAACTGATTTTGATCCTTATGGTAAAACCGGTACTGAGGAATCCCGTCTTCGTTACCGTCCAATCGGCATGAACCGGAACCAGGAAATGCACATTCTCCAAATTCGTCCCGGCTTCCCTGCTGAACACGCCGCAATCCACTGGTTGGCAGAAGGTGTTAACGAGTTCAACGCTCCAGTGCCATTCTTTGCCAACTGCACAGACACACCGGACAACTTCAAGAACACCCCACTTCGAACAACCACTGAAAGTTTCTACTGGTTAAACAAGTTGGTCGCAATGTTGGCCGATCCGTTCTTTGCAGAACATGACCTGGAAGCAATGTTTGCTGTATCAGAAAGCCGCAAGTTTGGCTTTGCCAATGGCAGAGCAGCGGTCGCAACAGCCGATGCCGAATTTAAGAATATTTCCGCAGATAAAGTCACCGACTGGCATAATCAAGTTAATGAAAAGATTGCCAATACGATTACCGAAAACGTCAAGGACCTTCTTCATCAGCTGGTATTGATGAGAGCTGAAAAGATGGTACCAACGTTTGAAAAGGGCGGAGAATTGTAGGAGAGTGTGAAGCAAGCCGGTTAGCTTTCGAGCATTAGTGTAATAACAAGCTTTAACGCTGGTTCTGCGTTGAAGTTTGTTATTGGACTAAGCGGAGAAGGCTGGCTTGGTGAACACGTTTTGGAAGCCGAAGGGAGCAGTAAAGAAAGTCTCTTCACTTCCTAACAAACTAAATAACATATTGAACACAAAAAATGGATTAACCTCCCAACCCAAGTTGAGAAGTTAATCCATTTTATTATCTAAATCACTTAACCATATTTGTCTTAATCCGGTCTAACGGAATCTCTCGTGGTGTAAATTTTTCATCCGTCTGGCCAAGGGTTAATGCAAACGCAGGCTTGAATCCATCAGGAATCACATCACTTGGAATTGATTCCAAGCTGGCCATATTGTAATTAGCTCCTAGTCCCTGATCTTCTGCAGCCAGTTCCATGTTGTGGACGATGGCACCTGTTGAAACTTCATCCGATGCGCTGTCTTCTTTAATTGAAACAACGATCACCGTTGGGGCTTCATAAATACCGTTCAACTTGGATAAAACTTGTGGATCTTGAATCACCGTCAGACGATAATCGTCATAACGTCCCATGCCAACTGGACCAGCATTTGCGGCTACCAAAATTTCGTGTAGCTGATCATCGCTAATTTGACCTGAATATTTCCGAATGGCTTTACGAGATTGAATCATTTTTAATGTTTCCATTTAATATTCCTCCAATTTTGACTCCATCTCTATTGTAACCGCTTTTATAGAAAAAGTATCAATCACATTAACTTTACAGATCTTCGGATATTATTCACTATTTTATTAACTTGTTCTTGTGAAACCGAAAAACCATTGTCGGCCAACCAATTTGTCAGCCAATTTATACTATCAGTGAGTTTTTCATCCCTATTAAATACGAAATGCTGCAGAATCAAACTGCTTTGATCTTGAGTCAATCCGATTTCCCATTGAAACGGCAATTTAAAAGTCGGATTTTTAGACTGAATTTCAGCAATAATATCAACCATAACGCTGTTCATTTGGAATAACACCGCATGTAAAGCAGCTTCACTTTTTTTATCCGTTAAATGAATATCCTGCCAATTATTGGGCATATAACAAACCTCCTCATCGTTAATTTCGTACCAATCTTGATAAGAATCGACCATTCTTTTCACATATTCTTCTGGCATCTCGTACACATTCTGCTGTATCCAATTAGTAAGCCAGCTTTTACTTGCATCAAAGCCATCACGATGATTTTTAAAATAGTCACAAATCTGTTCATGTTCGTCCTTAGTTAATCCGAGGCATTCAATAAACAGCGAGGGCCGATTGTATTGGGGATTAATGGCTTTCATTTCATCAACAATATTGTCCAAAACGACATTTATTTGATAAAGCGCTGCTTGTAAACTGACCTCAGACTTTTTATCGCTTAGTTCAATATCCAGCCTGCTGTATGGCATTTAATATCCTCCTTTAATTCCAAATAAAAAGGTGCAAATTATATTGCCAAGCCTTTAAAGATTCACTTGTTAAATGACTGAATTTTTTATTACCTTATCATGCCTTGATAATTAAATGCAATGTTCATTAACACGATTACGGAATAATATAAATGACCATTTCCAAACACAATCCAAATTTTCTTTTATAATAAAGGTAATACATTGTTAAAATTAAACTCATTGGAGGTTTCCCATGACTAACTATAATTTCTTACAACCAGCAAAATTACGAAATGGTGTCACAATTAAAAATCGGATTGCCATGTCCCCTATGACCGAGATGTCCAGCTTTGAAGACGGCTCAATTACCAATGACGAAATCGACTACTTCCGCATGCGGGCTGGCGGTCCCGGTATGATCATCACCGGCTGTGCCAATGTGAATGATTTAGGCAAAGGCTTTGAAGGTGAACTCAGCGTTGCCCACGAAAAAATGCTGCCGGGCTTATCACGCTTGGCCAATGCCATCAAAATCAACCACACTAAAGCAATTCTTCAGATCTTTAGTGCCGGTCGCATGAGCAATTCACGTGTTCTTCGTGGCCACCAAACAGTGTCCGCAAGTGCAGTTGCTCCCGAACGTTGGGGAGCCGAAACACCCCGTGCCCTTTCTGGTGAAGAAGTTGAGCAAACCATTAAAGATTTTGCCAACGCCACCCAATTAGCAATTAGTGCCGGCTTTGACGGCGTGGAGCTTCATGGTGCCAACACCTACTTGATCCAACAATTCTTCAGTCCCCACTCCAACCGCAGAACTGACGACTGGGGCGGTTCCCTGGAGAAGCGGATGCATTTCCCCTTGGCCGTCGTTGATGCCTGTGCAGACGTTATTAAGCACTCTGATAACCCTTCATTCATTTTGGGGTATCGAATTTCACCGGAAGAAATCGAAGAACCCGGTATCAGGATGAGCGACACGTCGGCCTTAGTTAAAGAATTAAACAAAAAGCCAATTGATTACCTGCACATTTCTTTAGCCGACGCTTGGCAAGGATCAATCGTTGACCATGACGACAAGCAACCGCTCTTCCAAAAGATTCAAGAAGTCCTGGCTGATGATTTGCCATTAATGGTCGTCGGTCACTTGGCATCCCCTGCCCAAGTCGAGAAATTAATCGACGCCGGGGTTCAGTTCGCTGCTATTGGTCGGGAGTTAATCCGTGAACCAAAGTGGGTTCAAAAAGTTGCGGCTGGTGATGAGAAAGCCATCCGTTATACCTTCTCATTACGTGACGTCGATGAATTAAAAGTCACCCCACCATTACTGAACTTCTTACGAACCGCGTTTAAGAAGGGCTTCCCGATTTCGACAGATGAGAAGCAAATTCGAATTTAAAATTGTAACATTCGTTAATCCCAAAGCTGACAGTCATTTCAGCTTTGGGATTTATTTTTCAAGCGTGTTCCCCTTGACGATTAGAACATATGTTCGTATATTAAACGTATGGGGGTGTTTAACATGATTCGAGACGTTCCACGAGATCAATGGCTTTATAACGACCGCGGTATGATGAAGTGGCTGGGTTACTTTTTAAGTGACCACAACCAGGATATGGCTGACAAAAAAGTCGAGGAGGTCCCGACTCATCGGCTGCCGGAACAGGAACCGGAAGTTATCGACCGTATCTTACAGGACAGTTGGCAAAATTCCAAACAAATTACGCTTCAATTAAATGATGATGGCTACTTAAACGTTTATAATATAAGTGGTATTGTAATTGGTGCGAATGATAATTTTATCTATCTTCAAACCGATCAGATGGTTACAATCAATGTAAACGATATTCGCCATGCGAAACTCAAAGAAGGAAGTAAGCTAATTTGAAACAAACCATTAGTGTCCCCTGCACCAACAACGAAATTACAATTATGGTTGACCTGATCAACTACCAGTATCTGGCACTTCGCCGAGCATCATTGGACGTGGCCCCATTCAACTCGGTAAATGTCACTTTGACTGATGAAAAGGTCGACGGCCACGCCTACTATGAAGTTGCCGGTTTTAGTGTCGCCAAGTCAGCCCAACTGGAATCCGTTGATTTAATTCCGGGAGATTATGTGGTTTATCGTGCGCTTCCCGGCAGCGAGCCAAGCATGGTCATTCAATTAGTTCATAAATTTGAACAGGCAAGTTAATTGGAGATGACAATCATGAATAAAGGAACCCAACTGTTGGCAGCCACAATTGTCTCACTGGGATTTCTGGGAGCTGCCACAACAACTCAAGCTGCAACTTGGCATCATGGAACCCCAGCGGCACTTCGCGGTGATTGGAAAGATAAAACAATTAATATCGGTAAACGTTTTGGGATAAAGAAATGGTACAGTTATGAATCTGCACAAGTAAAGAAAACCAGCGTTAGGGCTCATTTGACTCAATCAACCGGATGGTACATTACGAATACCAAATGGAAATACGTTGGTTCAAATGCTTACATGATTGTTGGAACAAATGAAATAAGCGAATTGCCAGAAGTAGCCCGTTTTACATTTAAGCGTGTCGGTCACAGTTATGTACACATCTATTATAATGGCCGGAATATTGCCAAGGACACGCCATTTTCACCCTACTTTTATCGGGTTTCTAAACGAGCATAAAAAGATTATTAAGAACAGAGGCTGGAACATTTTTGTTCCAGCCTCATTTTGTACCCAAAAATTATCTGATAAGATTACGCCAATAATCTCCTCGTCCTCTGGAAAGGCCATCCCCATTTTATTTCTTAATGAATGATTACCAGTCAGCTATAAACCTATTGCAATTCACCCTTTTTAAAATTACACTATTTAGAGTGCTAATTTTAAAAAATACATAATCGGAAGTGCTGTTCATGTCTAAAAAAATTAAATATGCCTTATTTATCATGGTGTTCGGAGCTTTCTTCGGGATCCTCTGCTCAACTCTCATGAACGTTGCACTGCCAACTTTTATGAAAGTGTTCAACGTCCCTTCGGCTACCGTTCAATGGATCAGTAACGGCTATATGTTGGTGAATGCCATCATGATTCCAGTAAGTGCCTACTTTACCAAAAAGTTTACTTTTCGCTCACTCTTTATTGCATTTACCGGCGTCTTCCTGCTGGGAACGGTGGTCGGTGCCATTGCGCCAAACTTCTTTATTTTGATTATTGCCCGAATGATCCAAGCCATTGGTTCTGGCATGATGATGCCGTTGGTAAATACCCTTGCAATTCGATATGCCGAACCAGGAAAAAAAGGTGCGGTGATGGGAATTGTCGGCTTGGCATTTAACTTCTCGCCAATCATTGGACCGACTTTGTCTGGGGTTATTTTGGACTTCTTTTCATGGCGCTACCTGTTTATTCTAGTCATTCCATTTATCGTCGTTGACTTAATCTTGGCGATGAGCCTGTTGCCAAAAGTTCCAACCAATCAGGAACCAGCGTTTAACGTTGAAGGGCTGATCACCATCAGCTTGGGACTATTGGGATTGCTCTGGAGCTTTTCAAATGTCAGTCAGTACTCCATTGAATCAATGACCGTCTGGCTGCCATTTATCATTGGTGTCATACTGATTGGAATCTTTGTCTTCACTCAAAAGGATTCCGATCATCCCTTCGTCAACCTGGCAGTTTTTAAAAACTCTCAGTTTACAACCGCGACGATCGTTAATTCACTCATTGTTTCCACAATGTATGGAAATACCATTTTGTTGCCCCTGTTGATTCAAACCATTATGGGTCAAAGTCCCATCATTTCCGGTCTGGCTTTACTTCTAGGAGCCATGTTAACCGGGTTCATGTCCCCAGTCAGCGGTCGGCTGTTTGATCGTTATCCGGTTCGAATTATTGTCACAACCGGAATCTTGATTGACTGCTTTGGTACTATGATGCAGGCGTTCATTGACGTCAATGCTTCAGTGGGAATGCTGACGGTTGGTCAGACAATTCGTCAATTAGGTTTGGTATTAATTCTGATCCCAATTCAAACTCAGGCACTGTCGTTTTTACCCAATGATATGATCGCTGACGGAGTGGCTGCTTTTAACACCCTGCGCCAAATTGCCGCTTCGTTTGGGACAGCCATCATTGTCGCAACCATTAACATTACCAGCCACCTGTTTATTGGTCACACCCACAATCAGCAAATGGGTATCCAGGCAGGCTTTACCATGTGTCTGGTATTTCTGATCATCGCCCTGTTTATGTCCCGAAGACTGTACACAAAGCACTCTTCAACGCCAAAGATTCACAAACAGGCACACAAACGTTTATCCAATATTTAATTCAGTTATGAGAAAGGAGCCTTGGCATGACAAACTTTGTCTTTGTCTTACTTCCTGCAATTCTTGCCGGAATTGTCCAAGGGGTTACCGGATTTGGTTCCGCCATCGTCTTGATGGTGTTTCTGCCAACCATTTTGCCAATTCCCCAAAGTGCGGGAGTTGCATCCTTAATTATGTCAGTCGCTAATATTATGTTTGCTTGGCGATATCGTCACAGTGTTAAATTCAAGCGAATTATATGGCCGTTTCTGGTCTATGCCAGCGTAGCCTTCATGGCACTCAAGCTGGTTAATCTAATTGACGTCCACCTGTTAAAAGCCATGTTAGGCGGTTTACTGGTTGCTTTGTCACTCTATTTTTTATTTGTTAAATCCGACTCAAAAAAGCATTACCCAATTTACATAGCAATTATTTTTATGGTTGTTTCCGGCTTTTTCAATGGCCTCTTTGGAATTGGCGGCCCACTAATGGCACTGTACTTTCTCTCATTGGCAAAAACCAAGGAAGAATATTTAGCCTGCATCCAGACCTTCTTTTTAATGGATCAGTTATATATCACCAGTGTCCGTTTCTATAATGGTATTTTGGGTGTCAACGATATCCCATTGATTTTATTTGGGGTTGTCGGCGGCGTTATTGGGACAATGATTGCTAATCGAATCACCGTTCACATGAATATCAAAATGATTCAAACCTGCGTCTTCGTATTGATTGGCGTTAGTGGACTGTTTTATTTGTTTCAATGAAGGAACAATTTTTGATCAAAATACCCAACACACAAAGAAGCCAACGATGAACAAAATCTGTTCATTGTTGGCTTATTAATTTATGCTGTGGGTTACTCGTGTCCGGCATATTCTGCTAAACGTGCTTCGGTGGCACTTGTTCCCTGCACCTATCCTAAACGTGCTTCGGCGGCACTGATCCCTGCACCTAACCAAAAAAATTCCTCAAGGAACAAGGACCGTTCCTTAAGGAATTTTTTCAGTTAGGCTACGGGATCACCCGTGCCTAGTCGCACTCTATTCTATCCTTGGGCCTTTTCTGGATGTCCTTGCAGGTAGATTACGTGGGTATTCAAGAATTCTTCAATACCGTGACGACCATCATCGCCACCGATACCTGATTCTTTCCAGCCTGAGTGTGAACCATTCATAGCTTCAAAGTTGAATCGGTTGATGTAAGTTTCACCATCTTCAAGTTCGTTGGCAGCACGCATTGCGTTGTCCAAGTTCTCGGTGAAGATTGATGAAGTCAAACCGAAGTCTGAATCATTTGCCATTTCAATGGCATCGTCCAAAGTCTTGAAGGTCAATACTGGAAGTACTGGGCCAAAGATTTCGTCTTGAACGATTTCTGAATCTTGTTTGACATTAGTGATAACAGTTGGTTCGTAGTAGAATCCGTTTTCGATGTTCAACTTGTGACCACCGGCTGTGATCTTGCCGCCAGCTTCAACTGCCCGGTCAACCATTCCGGCAACCTTATCCAAAGCTGCTTGGTTGATCAATGGACCCATGCCGACGTTTTCATCTTTCATAACGTTGCCGACAGTGATCTTTGACATCTTGTCAGATAACTTCTTGATGAATTCATCTGCGACATCTTCTTGAACGTATACCCGTTCACAGTTGTTGCAAAGTTGACCATTGTTATCAACACGTGAGTCAATGATTGATTGAACGGCCAAATCGATATCAGCATCCTTGCATACAATAGCTGGTGCTTTACCACCTAATTCAAGTGATACCTTAGCCATATGAGTAGCAGCTCCTGCCATTACTCGCTTACCAGAATCAACAGAACCGGTCAAACTGATAATGCCGACCTTCTTGTTCTTGGTAAGTTCATCACCAACAACTGAGCCACGGCCTGAGATAATGTTAACAACACCCTTTGGAATACCAACTTTTTCACAGATCTTAGCAAACTCAAGACCCAAGTTAGGGGTGTCTGATGATGGCTTCATAACGATGGTGTTGCCAGTTACCAAAGCTGGACCCATTTTACGGGCAATTAAGAAGAATGGGAAGTTCCATGGTAAGATTCCGGCAGCAACACCAATTGGTTGCTTGGCAATCATGATGTTTTCGTTCTTGTTGTCTGATTGAAGAATTTCACCTTCATATGTTCGAGCAGCACTTGCCATGTAGTCAAAGTAGTCAGCTGAGAACATAATTTCAGTGGTAGCTAATGACTTGATCTTACCTTGCTCCTCTTGAAGCATTTCAACCAAGTGATCTTTTTCGTTACGAACTTCAGTAGCAACATCGTGAAGATATTGACCACGAGTTGCGGCTGGAACTTTCTTCCATGATTTTTCAGCTTCATATGCGGCGTCGATTGCTTCTCTGGCTTCCTCACGAGTTGCAGCTGGAACTGTTGAAATCTTTTCACCAGTTGATGGATTGAGAACCGTAATTTCATTACCTGATTTTGAATCCATAAACTTTCCATTGATATACATTTGGTAGTGCTTTAATGCAACAGCATTTTGTGCCATAATATTTTGCTCCCTTTCAAGATACCTGTCGGCAACAGTGTAATTGAACGCCATGTGGCAGGAACAAATATTTTAATTTTTTGTGTTAATTTTTGAATGTTTCGCTTTTACTTTGCCGAAACGTGTTCCTTGGGCAATGACTTCCTGCTAAGCACCTCAATTCAAAATCAAACTCGATTTTGAATTGAGGAGACTTAGCATCCAGTCATTAAACGCCCCAACTCACACTCTCTTACTTGCCCGGCTTATAATCCTCATCAATGATCAATACAGGCTTGATTGTCTTACCACTGACAGAATCTGCATTTGCTTGGTTAATTTGATCAAATTTGTAGAACTTTTCAGTCTTATCAAAATCAAACATGCCGAGCTTGTAGAATCTGATCAAACGAGGAATGTCGACTTGAGGAATTGAGTCACCCATGTTAACACCAACGACTTTACGATCGCTGACACATAGGTCGTTCCAAGTATCCAAGTCAACATGTTGGTCAGTAACGGCAATGGTTGCGGTTGTTCCGCCTTGTGCCAAAGCTTTGATGGAATCTTCCATAACAGCTTTAACACCAGTTGTATCAACAGAGTAATCAACACCATGACCATCAGTTAAGTCTTGAATTGCTTTAACAGGATCTTCATCTTTACTATTAATAGCATCCGTTGCACCTAATTCCTTGGCCAACTTCAAACGGTCAGGAACGATATCAACGGCAATGACTTTGGTGCATCCGGAAATTCGGCCGGCCATCATAGCAGCCAAACCAACAGCACCAGTACCGAATACGGCAATGGTTGAACCTGGTTCAGGCTTCAATGTGTTGAAGACTGTTCCACTACCGGTTACATATCCACAGCCAAGAGGTCCAAGTTGACGTAAGTCCAAATCCTTTGGAACTTTAACGGCGTTACGTTCGCGGACAACGGTTGTCGTGGTGAATGATGATTGGTCAAACATATCAGCAACCTTGTGACCATTTTCTGTAAAGTGGGCACTGCCGTCAGGACGAACACCTGACAAGTTGTTTGCTGCGTAATTTAAGCATTGGGTAGGAATACCCTTTAAACAGTTGATACAGTTGCCACATCCATAGAATGAAAGGACAACATGATCACCGGGGTTGAAGTCCTTAACTTCAGGACCAACCTTTTCAACAATTCCTGATCCTTCGTGACCAAGAACGATTGGGTAACCAATTTCAGCGGTACCTTTACGCAAAGCTTCATCAGAATGGCAAATACCGGTGGCAACCATATGAACTTGTAAATCGTCTGCCTGCATATCTGCTAATTCGACGTCATCTTTGATTTCAAAGTCTCCGCCTTTTTTGTTAACAACAGCTGCTTTAATTCGCATAATCACATCTCCAAATTATTTATTTGTTAATTAATGAGCAATTGCAAACAACAGAAAAGCAAATGATTATTCAGCGCTTACAGAAGTACTAATATGTGAATTAATCATTTGCCCTTTTCAAATAACAACCGCTTACAATGCTTATTATAGGCGAGTGTAAATAAATTTCAATGTTTGCATTTTATTTTTTTCTGAAATAAACGATAAAAATCACGAGACCCATACTCTGGCTTTCACTCTCGCAATTTCAAAAAAATATTGAAGATTGTGAATCACTTACTAAAAGTTTATAGCCATTCACCCTGAGTTGGGTTGTTTAGCAGCCGAACTCGGATCATTCCCTCAACCTGATTGAGTTCACTAAGAATATTGGCGGTCTTCTCTTTGGAAATTTTTGCCAAATCCGTATTCACAATTGTATATCCATAACCGTTCATGGTATTCCCCATCATTTCCTGGACGGGTAAGTCATACTGACTCATAACGTTGGCAATATCCACCCAGAAATTATCCCGGGCATGGAAAAAGAAGGTTAACCGTTGATTACTCATGAATGGCAAATCAACTCGTGGAAAGTTGACTGAAGCTCTCACCGTGCCATATTCCAAAAAGTCCAGTAAGTTTTGTAAGATCAGATTGGCAGAATGAGTCAATGCCTCAATTGTGTTGCCACCTAAATGAGGCAGTAGGGTAATTTTGGGGTGATCTTGAAGCTCAGTCTTAGGAAAGTCACAGACATAGCCAGCCAGCTCATTATGATTAAGTGCAGATACCACTGCTTGATTGTCAACAATCTCCCCGCGCCCAAAGTTCAGCAGGTAAGCTGTATCTTTCATTAGTTCAAAGTGCTTTGTGGTCAATAAATGCCTGGTAGCATCGGTTAGAGGCAGCAGGACCACCACAAAATCAGCTTGTTCCAATACTTCGTCAATGGTCTCCAGCTGTTGGACGTGCCGTAAATTCTTAAAGCTTCGATTATAGCCGACAATCTGCATCCCCATATGATAACAGGCATCCGCCAGTCGCTGGCCAATGGTGCCTAATCCCAGGATTCCCAGCGTTCGACCATAAAGTTCCTCACCAATAAAGTCGCCACGTTTGGCTTCAGCCGCTTCCTGCAGGTCTTCACCCGGGGCAACTTTGAGTTGCTTCATCATCTCAACAGCACCATTTAAAGGCCGCAAACAGCGAAACAAATTTTGAATGATCAATTCCTTAACCGCATTGGCATTAACACCAGGCGTGTTAAAGACCGCTGTTCCATTTGCGGTGGCGGCGTCAACGTTAATCGTATTGGTTCCGGTCCCGGAACGGGCAATTAAGAGCAGCCGTTTGGAAATCAGACTGTCATCAACCTTAGAACTTCTTACTAGAATTGCATCCGGGGTATCGGTATTGGAGGTTCGAAATACATCCCCGGCAAAATCGGTCAGGTCAAACCGATCAATCGTCTTTACTTCATACATTTGTAAGCTCCTTTTAACTAAATGTTCTGAAAACATATTATAATAGTCTTTGAAAATTAACTTAGGGAAAGAAGTTGGTCGTATGCATATTGATTTTGTAAAGTTGTCAAAAGATAAACCAACAATTGGAAAAATGACTCAAACCAAGAATACTACATTCGGGGAATGGGTGGAAATAGGAAGCAGTAATTTAATCGATAATAGTTCGATTGGTGATTATACCTATACTGGTCAATACTGCTTCATTCAAAATAGTGACCTGAAAAAATTTATCAGCATGGCAGCGATGATCCGAATTGGGCCCACCAATCATCCTTATGATCGCCCAGCCCAACATATTTTTGCTTATAACGGTGGCGCATACGGCTTCGATCACCCGGATAAAGACTTTTTGGAAAATCGGACCCACCTGCGCACCACCATTGGAAATGATGTTTGGATTGGTCACGGTGTCATCATTCAAGCCGGTGTGACCGTTGGTGATGGAGCCGTGATTGGCTCTGGTGCTGTGGTAACCAAAGACGTTGCCCCATACACCATTGTTGGTGGAATTCCGGCAAAACCAATTAAGGACCGCTTCCCTGACGAAATTAAAGCCGATATGGAAAAAATTGCCTGGTGGAACTGGTCCAGAGCCGACCTCGAGAAGTATTATCTTGACTTTAGATTGCCCATCAAAGAATTTGTCGACAAACATTTACCCCGTTCATGATAAATCATTAGAATAACTGTTCCGCACCAGTGTTTTTTTGCTATAATTGGTAGGTATGCTAAACACGGTTCATATTGGAGGAGCAGTTAGAATGGCACAAGAGACAACCAAAAAATGTGTAATGTGCGGGAAGACAATCCCGGCTTACTCAAACTTTTGCCCGTATTGTGGGGCAAAGCAGCCTTGGCTTGAGGATGATGAGGTTCAAAATAAAGATGCAAGAAAACTACTAAAATGGTACCAAAAGCCGGTTGGCAAATTTGTGACCTTAGTCGTTTCTGCAATCGTCATTCTTTGGTTCGGCAGCCTATTTTCCCTGCAAGATGGACCCGGTCATAACAAAGTGGCCCGCGAGCTAACCCAGTACTTTTTTAATGCTCAAGATCATACCCCATACGGTGACAAGCCATCGGTTAAAGCCGATAAGAAAAAAGGCGTCATCGTTAAGATTGATCAATCCAGCAAAGCAATGAAGAATTTGAAAGCCGGCAAACCAGCTCAATGGAATTATTTGGTTAAGCGGGCCCAAAATCGTTCAAAAGCTTTTAGTGGAATTTATGCCGATCAAATTAACGCCAAGTTTAAAGTCGTTGATAAGCACAATCCCAAAAAGGTCCTTCTAAAAGTCAATCAAGGCAAAGTTACTTATAACATTGCAGATAAATACAGTAAATAGTAAAAGCGATTGGAATTTTTTCCAATCGCTTTTTTTGACTGCCAAATTAATTTGCCATGACAATTTCTGGATTGTCAGCCGTTAATTGAAGCAGCTTACCGTCTACTTTGAAATAGTCTTTGCACAGCCGCTGAATTTCTTTAATGGCAATTTCTGATCTTTCTGCTTGGGCTTTGTTAATGGACTCAATATCAATAATTGCGTGGGTCGTATCTTCAGTGAGCTCTGTTCGTTGGCTTTCACGCCAATTAAAGCAACGGCATATTGCGCCTTTATCATCCATGTAACAGATTTCACCTGGAAGAGCCGGCATATCTTCATCTTCACCATACGGAAGAAACGACTCACCGCCTTTCGCTTCTCCCAAATGCATGTCACCAGCGATGGCGTCGACATTTTCACCACCAACTGAAACGCCATACTTTAATGACTGACTATTATAAATATCAACTAACGGGCTGATTGGTGAGAATGTTTTACCATGGCTCACCCGTTTGAGCAGTGCTTCAACCGTTGAACGGGCACCCTTCTTAGTCTTAAATTTACGAAACGCTTCACGCCACTCTGCAACCACCGGATTATCCCGGAAAGGTTCGACAGTAATAAATTGTTCGGCAGCGCCTGTTCCTTCATCCAAAAGCTTTTGGAAGTATGGGTCGTCCTTCTCGTTGACATGATTGTCAATTCCCTCCAAGAGCAAAACATCAATTTGAATATCGGGAAATAATTCTATGGTCTTAGGATCTAAAATAAACTTTTTCATCGTTGATAACTCCTTTAGTTAATCATTTTTTTCATAATTAAATCTCGCTGCTCACTACCACCGAGCGTAAATATGTGATCAGAATACTGATTAAAGCCAAACTTTTGATAGAACTTTAGTGCATCGTGATTATTTTCCCAGACACCAAGCCACACAAAGGACTTATGTAGTTCTCTGGCAATTCCAATTCCTTTTCTCAGCAATTGACTACCCAAGCCTTGATGCTTGTATTGTGAGCGAATATAAATCCGCTGAATTTCCAAACCATCCGATCCCATGTTCTCAGTCTGGACATCCCCCACGTTGACTTTGAGATAGCCGGCAGACCGATTATTAACTTTGATGAAGAAAAATTGGGATTGGGGGTCTGTCAATTCGTTGGTTAACTGTTCTTCGCTGTATGACTTTTGAATATACTTTTTCACATTCTCTGGAGAATTGAATGGTCCAAACGTGTCAGCAAATGTTTCCCCGCTGATCTTCTGCAGTTCCGGCAAATCTGAAATTGTACATTTAGTAATAATCGTTGTCACAATCTCCTCCTAATAATGTCGCTGATTGCCTTTCTTCACGTAATGCCAATTCTTATCAATATTTTGACTCACAATCTTCAGCAATCGTTCCAACTCAGTCGCCTGGTCCTCGGATAAAGATTCCAACGCAATTTGATTTGAATAAACATTTTCTCGTTCAATAATGGGAAACACTTTTTTGCCTTGGTCACTCAAGTACAATCGTTTGATTTTCTTGTTCTTTTCATCCGGCAGCCGGGTAATCAGCCCTTTTGTTTCCAATTTTTGAACTGATCGGGCTGCCGTCGTTCGGTCAACTTTTATCATTTCAGCCACATGTTCCTGGATGATCCCGGGGTTTTCACCCACCCTCACCAAATAGAGGTATTGGCCTTTTGTTAAATCGAACTTTTTAAATTCAACGTTGGCAATCGAGTCCAGCGCACGAGCGATGACCCCAATTGGTTTTAAAATTTCTGTCACCCATTTGACCTCCTCATTGTTCATATTTACAAATATCTTACAATGTTTTTGTTGCATTTGCAACAATAAAAAGCCATCCAGTTCATAATGAGCTGGATGACTATATTGATCTTTTTTAGGCGTGTTGCCGATGAGCTTTGATTTTTCGAACAATCAGCTTTCGGAATTCTTCAATCAAGAACAGCGGCACTGGAATACAGAAGAGAAAGATCCATTCTGAAACATTCAACGGTCCTGTATTAAAGACGCCTTGAAGAAATGGCACATACATCAGCAAGGCAATTAAGACGATTTCAACACCAATTCCCAATAGGATTCGATGGTTGCTAAACAAACCGATCGAAAATACTGAAGAAATTTGGGTTCGACAGTTCATTGCTGCGGCAATTTGTGAAAAGACAATTGCTCCCAAAGTGATCGTAGTGGCTTCAGCGTAAACCTGTCCTGACGGTGCCAATGGAATGTTTGGCCAGCCGTTAACGTGGTTGACGAAGAAGTAGGCACATGTTGAAATAACGGAAGCAATTAAGCCATACCAACCAAAGGCTTTCCAAATAATCGACTTATTCAGCAAGTGACTGTTCAAGGGACGTGGTGGCTGATCCATAATCCCTGGTTCGGTTTTTTCAGTTCCAAGGCCCAAAGCAGGCAGCAAATCAGTTCCCAAATCAACCGTCAAAATTTGCATAACAGTTAATGGCAATGGGACCAATCCACGGGTCAGCAGAAAGATCACTGATGGTGCAGCTTCAGGAACGTTACTCGTCAAAATATATAGTAAGAACTTTTGTAAATTACTGTAAACGGTCCGCCCCTCTTCAATTGCACTCACAATAGAAGCAAAGTTGTCATCGGTCAAAATCATATCAGCTGCGTCCTTGGCAACGTCGGTTCCAGTAACACCCATGGCAATACCAATATCGGCCCGTTTGAGCGCAGGGGCATCGTTAACGCCGTCACCGGTTGAAGCGACGACTTCACCATTCTTCTGGCACATTGAAACAATTCTGAACTTATGCTCAGGAGCAACCCGGGCAAAAATCACTTCATGCTTCACTGCTTCTTGAAGTTCGGCATCAGACATTTTATCCAACTCATCACCGGAAATCACCCTGACTTTATCAGATGTAATGCCAATTTTGGTGGCAACACTCTTAGCAGTTACCGGACTGTCGCCGGTGACCATAATGATCCGGATATTGGCCCGTTTGCAGTTCTTAACCGCATCAAAGATTTCCGGACGTGGCGGATCAGACATCATCGCAAGGCCGACAAAGACCATATGCTTTTCGGCATTCTCAGTGGTAAAGTTGCCAACTGATTGATGGGCCAGCGGATCAGTATCATCCACAATTCGATACGAAAAGGCCAGGGTTCTTAACCCCTGCTTTGAATAATCCTCGTTAGCTTGTACAATCTTTGCGCGGTCGTCATCAGTGATCGAACGGATTTGACCATTTTCAAGAATTCGGTCACAAATAGTCAACTCACTGCCCAACGCACCTTTGGTATCAATGACAAATTGGCCATCCGAATCTTTGGTGACGACTGACATGAGCTTTCGGCCGGAATCAAACGGCAATTCTTTCAGACGTGGAAACTGCTTTTGTTCTGCTTTGGCATCGATCCCGGCTTTTCGAGAAAGAATCACCAATCCAGCTTCAGTAGGCGTGCCCAAAATCTTGGACTTCTCGCCTGCTTTGCCTTCTTTTACTTCGGTATCATTATTAATGGTGGCATTTATCAGTAATTTATTGAGATCAGGCTCATTGGCGACATCAACATCCTGCCCATTTACCTGAATTTTGCCATTGGTTACATAACCGGTTCCAGTCACATCGTATTGTTTTCCCAAGAGCCACAAATGATTGATTGTCATTTGATTCTGAGTCAAAGTACCGGTCTTATCTGAACAAATGACCGTTGTTTGACCAAGCGTTTCAACACTGCTTAAATTCTTCAATAAAGCATGCTTCTTAGCCATCCGCTGCGTTCCCTGGGCTAATGACAGCGTGACCGTTGGTAAAAGGCCTTCAGGAATAAAGGCCACAATCATCCCCAACGAAAAGATAAATGACTTGGTTACCGGATACTTCACAAAGAATATGGCCAACACGAAAAATGCAATTCCGATCAAAAGCGCAATGATCGTTAATTGACGGGTCAAATGATTTAACTCGCGCTCCAACGGATACATGGTCTTCTTCTGAGATTCAGTCAACTTTGCAATCCGGCCGAACTCGGTATCCATCCCGGTTGCCAGTGCAATCGCTGATGCCGTTCCACTGGTACAAATGGTCCCGGCAAAAATAATATTTTGTTGGGCAAATTCACCATCACCATGTTTATAGGCATCAACTTTTTCAACCGGCACCGATTCACCCGTTAAAGAAGATTCATCAACTTGCAGGTTGGAAGTGTTAAACACCCGCGCATCGGCAGGAACTGAATCACCTGCCTGAATATCAAACACATCGCCCGGTACCAGCTGTTCAACTTTAATCTGCTGGGATTTACCGTCACGATGAACTTTAACATAAGATGGCAGCATCTTTTTTAATGAATCGGTCGCTTTTTGAGCAGCGTGCTGTTGCCAATATGAGAAACAGCCGTTAATCACGTTAACTGCCCAAATGGCAATTCCAAGTTCAAGCATCCCGGCAAATATTGCAATCACACCTGACACCCAAAGTAAGATGGCCATGAGTGAGGTAAAATTTTCCAGAAATACAAGTAACTCAGATTGCCGTTTGGCTTGCCGAATCGTGTTCTCCCCATACTTTTCCAAGCGCTTTTGAGCCTCTGCCTGCGAGAGTCCTTCATTGCCAGTGTGAAATTGATCCATTAACTGAGTCGGATCCGCTTTGGCATAGTCGTCAATCAGCGTTGACTTATTTTTTTGCATACAAGCATCACCCCAAACTGTTGTCTAGACAACTCAATTATATCGCTATTTAAAATAGTGGGGCTTTTCCCGAAAATGCATGAAAGCAAAAAAGCCAGCCTTTTGTGGGCTGACTTCCATGACAAATCATTAATTTAAAGTTGAACCGGCAACGGATTGTTCATCCTTAACCTTGCTGACATTGGTTAAAACTTCCGGTGAAAATAGATTATCAACCAAAGCATCGGGAAGGAGTTCCTTTTGTTTAACAATTTCTTTAGCCGATTGCTTAGTGGCAAGGGCCTCTTTAATAAGGGCGGTTGTCTTTTCATAACCCAACAGTGGTGAAAGAACAGTGGCGGCGATTGAAGAATGTTCAACCTCATCACGGCAGTAATCCGTGTTAACGGTAATTCCGCTGACACAATTGTCAACCAATGTATCAATGGCCCGAGCCAAATGCTGCTCACTGGTTAAAATACTTTTGAACATGATCGGCTCAAAGGCGTTCAATTCAAGCTGACCGCTTTCAGCTGCCATGGTAACTGTCACATCGTTGCCAATTGTCTCAAAGGCAACCTGGTTAACAACCTCGGGAATAATCGGGTTAACCTTCCCAGGCATAATGGATGAACCGGCGGCTTTCTTTGGCAATTCAATTTCGTTGAGGCCGGCTTGAGGACCGCTGGATAAAAGACGAAGGTCATTACTGAATTTGGATAAATCAGCTGCCAAAGACTTCATCGCACCGGAAATTGTCACGAATGCATCACTATTTTGAGTGGCATCGATCAAGTTACCAGCCTGATGTAATGAAAGATGGGAATATTGATTAAGCGCCGGAACAACGACCGCTTCGTATTCTTCGGTTGCATTAATGCCGGTTCCAATGGCAGTCCCGCCAAGGTTGACTTGTGACAAGACTTTTTCGGCATGCTTCAATCTAGCCAAATCTCGTTTGAACATGGAAGCATATGCTGAAAATGTTTTGCCAAATGTTGTTGGAACAGCATCTTGAAGCTGGGTTCGACCAACTTTAATAGCAGATTGATATTCTTCGGCCTTATCAGACAAAGTGTCAACTAGTTTTTGAATTGATGTCAGTAATGGTGACAAACGTTTTAGCATTGCCATTTTCCCAGCAGTTGGATATGTATCATTAGTTGACTGTGACTGGTTCACATCATCATTTGGCTTAATTTCTGTGGCCGACTTGCCGCCTTGGGCACTTATCCGCATAGCCAACTGGGCAACCACCTCATTCACGTTCATGTTGGTTGAAGTCCCAGCCCCGCCCTGAATTGCAGGAACGATAAAGGCACTGTAGTCATTTGAGAATAACAATTGATTGCAGGCAGAGATGATTAAGGCGCTTTTTTGTTTGTCCAGCGTCCCTGCTTTTTCGTTTGCAAGGGCGGCAGCCTTCTTAATTTGTAAGTAGCTTTGAATAATGGCGTGATCTACCCGTTCATCAGTGATCGGAAAGTTGTGCTTTGCCCGTAGTGAATGGATTCCGTACAACACATTATCCGGTACAAACATTTCTCCGATACAATCTTTTTCAATTCTCATTCTCAATCCCTCATTTCATGTAATGTTTTATAACATCGGTTTACGTTTATTAATATATACCCATTTTTATAAATGTCAATGGTTAATTGAAAATAACGGGATACTTAGACATATACCAATACCTGACATGCAGATGATACGTTTCTCTAATTAAAGCTCGGACAAGCAATTAGGCTAGTTATCTATGTCATATTTCATGACACTTGAGCAGCAAAAATGAGTTCATCGCTAATTTACGGTGGACTCACGATATTGATGTTCTTGAATTTAGCTCTGCATCTGCGGCTTTTATGAAAGCAATTCGGTGATTAAACTGAATCTGATAGTATTCCTCTGTCCCTTGAATAACATTCCCATCTCCAGCCGAATCAAAGTGTGAGTTGAAATAATCTCCCCTGACGGTTCCGCCATATACATATTTCCGTCCAGGTTTAATTTGATAGATTGTGGTTGGCGTGACACCTGATACTTGGTTTTTCTCCAGAATTTGATTGTCCGGATAGGCACAGCCATATATGGGGACGTCCTTTGATCCAACAGATTTTACAAGTTGACCTTTCGAATCGGTTGAATTAGCTCCTCCAGGATTATAAAACCAGGCACTTTGACCGCCATAGTCAATTTCAGTCCAGTCGCCCTCTTCGCCAAGCTTACAAAACTGTTGGCCATAGGTTGCCTTATCACTCCAGTCATCAGCTTCAAAGGTTCCGGTTTGTCTCGAAGAAAAGTCTTTGTCCGAGATAAGACCGGCGGAAAAAGCAGGTCCTTTATATAGGTAAACAAAGTTGGAACCGGTGATGGGTAACTCAGTGCCGTTATCGGTCACTTTTTCGCCACATTGCGGCAAGAGGTTGGCTTTCGGGTCGGGAGTAATGGTGATGATTCTTGAACTGCCGTCACCGGTATTTTGCTTTAAATCCGCTCCCAACAGGTCAAAATAATGCTGCCAGTCCCAATAGGTTCCCGGATCCCAGTGCATCCCCTTTTGTGCCGCTGGCGTTAACCCCGGCACATTATCATGGCCGATGATATGCTGACGATCCAAAGGAATATCGTACTTGGCCGCCAGATATTTGACCAAGTTGGCAGACGTTTGATACATATTTTCAGTAAACCAAGTTCGGCCATCCTTGGCATAACCCTCATGCTCAATGCCGATTGAATGGGCATTTATGTACCAGTTGCCGGCATGCCAAGCGACATTTTGCGGCCGGACCATTTCAGAGACGGCCCCATCCACGGACCTGACAACGTAGTTTGCAGATGTGGCCGTCGGCGTTGAAAACAACCGAATTGCCTCTTCATAGCTGGTTTCAGTATTATGAATGACAATGTAATTGATTTTCATATCGGTTGGCCGATTGGCAAGATCATAGTTACCATACTGCCCCTTATCGAACGCTTTATATAAAGCCGGCTGGACTTGGATGGGCAACCCATCTGGGCCATCCGGGTTTGGACGAAAATGCTCAACATTCAAAATATTCACCTTCAAAAATAGGGGGTAAAATGCAATTATTTTGCATTTTGCCCCCTAACCTAACCTATTTGATATTCTTGATTATTTTCTTGAAATTGAAGATCCGTCAATTAAGCCAACTTGCCACGATCAATAAACTGATCGTTCAAGAAGCTGAATCGTTTTGGATCGCCCATCAATTTAGAGAATGAGTAAGGTTCTTTTTCTTGAAACAAAATTATTTTAATTAAGTAGTTTCGAAGCACCCAAGGCTCTTCAATTCTACAATTTTTTAAATTCATTACATCTTGAATATGTTCCGGTGTGGATTTTAAATCAACTGCTGCCATTTGCAAAGTAATTCCTGATAAATCGAAGTTACCCTGCAGCTCCTGCTTTGTTGCAGCTGCTTCATCTCCAGTTAGTACCATTCTGTCACTTCCTTATCAAATGGAATGTTTCAAACATCTATTTAGATGTTTAAATAGCATGGTAACACATTCCAAGTTGACTCACAAATGAACAGTAAATTTGATATAATAGATGTTGCTTCGCCCAGTTTTTTCATGAAAGGTCGGTTCATCCGATCTGAGATCATGTTAATATATAGACATTGAACTGTTGGCCTCGAAGTTTACTAAATGAATTGATCGAGGTTTAGCAGTTTCTGTAAATATTCATGGGCAAGCTGTTTATTTGCATCATGATGTTTTAAAAAGATCCATTTCAGCACCAGAATGACTGTCTCACTACAATGATCGGCAATCAGTTCAACTGGCAGGCCGGTTTTCGAATAATCAATGGTCTTGGACAATATTTCCTGCATCTTGTCTTTAAAGTAATTAATAAAGCTGTTAACCAATTGACCGGAAAAATCATTGTACTGAAGAATGTTATCCAATAAGTGCTGATTGCTTTTAAAAACGTCGTATAAGCGATCGAAGTATACAATCAGAGATTGATTGGATTTTACCTTAGTGACTTTATCAACTTCAATGTCTTGTGCAATTACATACCAGCAATAATCAACCAGGTCGAACTTATCATCAAAATAATTATAAAAAGTGGCTCTTGGAAAATTACTGATATCACAAATTTTATTGACACTGATTTTTTCGAAAGGTTCTTCCGAAAGAAGTTCGAACATTGTATTGGAAAATAATCCCAAGGTTCGTTGTGCCCCACGCGTTGGTTTTTTAGTTAAATCATATTTCATTTTTAGGCCTCAGATTTTGCAATTATTGAATTTTGTCTAATTTTGAACTAACGCAACAAACTGTCCCTTGCGTCATATCCACGCTGAGTTTATCATCTTATTGTTGCTTATACAAGTGTCTAAATTTAAACAAGAGAATAATATCAATCACTAGATAATGAAAGGAAGAAATTTAATGCAGAAGTTCAAAGAAAAACATATGTTATCGCTGATCATTTGGATTGGATTAATATTGGTTGCACTGTTTACACTTCCAAATATTTCCCAATTAGTCCACGAAAAGGGGGCTGTCCAGCTTCCCTCTTCGGTTCAAAGTGAAGTAGCGAATACAATCGAAAAGAAATATGAGGGGGGCAAGAATGTCCGGACATTGATTGCGGTGTTTAACAACAAACACGGCAAACTCAGTGACGAGCAAACCCTTCAGATCCAAGATGCAACTAATTCCATCAAAAATGATCCGGAATTACATATCACTTCTGTAACTGCTCCAAGTGATAATGAAGCAGCCAAGCAGCAACTGCAATCCAAAGATAACACCACTCAGATGGTGATGATTACAGTGCCAAAGAAGGATAAGGTTCGGGGCCAAACGGACAAGATCTTAAATAAGATCAAAACTCCCGGGTTGAGAACCTATGTCACTGGTAGTGACATTTTGAACGAAGACTTCTCAACTGTCACTGAACAAGGACTTCAAAAGACTGAAATTATTGCGGCAATCTTTATTTTCATTGTCCTGATTATCGTTTTCCGATCCTTCTTAATTCCAGTCATTTCATTATTAACGGTTGGTGTTTCCTATCTATTATCGCTTGATTTAGTCATGAATTTGGCTGAACGTTGGAATTTCCCAATTTCCAACTTTACCCAAGTCTTTCTTGTGGTGGTTCTGTTTGGAATCGGGACCGATTACAATATATTGCTTTATGACAGATTTAAGGAAGAAATTAAAAAGGGTGAAGCTGCCACGACGGCTGCCAGGACTGCTCAACGGCATGCCGGCAGAACGATCTTATACAGTGGTTCATCCGTCTTAATCGGATTTGCTGCACTGTCTCTGGCTAAATTCTCCTTCTATCGTTCAGGAGTCGCCGTTGCCGTTGGTGTTGCCATCTTATTGATGGTCTTATTGACATTAAATATGTTCTTCATGTCCACCCTTGGTAAACGTCTATTTTGGCCAAGCAAGAATCTCGATGCTCATGACCGCAGCTTCTTGTGGAACTTCCTTTCAAAATTCACTCTCTCACACAGTTTTATTATGGTTGGTATTTTGATTATTGCCGCATTACCACTTTTACTTGTCGGCACTCAAAAGCTGAACTTCAATAACGCTGATGAATTACCAAACTCTGTTCAATCAAAAGCCGGGTATAACGTGATTCAAGATCACTACCCTGCCGGAATG
Source organism: Lentilactobacillus kefiri (assembly GCF_009739535.1). Classification (GTDB taxonomy): domain Bacteria; phylum Bacillota; class Bacilli; order Lactobacillales; family Lactobacillaceae; genus Lentilactobacillus; species Lentilactobacillus kefiri. The sequence goes on along the minus strand of NZ_CP029971.1, from coordinate 1,774,446 downwards.
TCCGGTCCAACAACGGTTTACATTCAAAACAAAAAACCAATGAACACTCAGGAACATTTAGCTGAGATTGATCAATTAACCGGTTATTTGAATTCAGAACCCGGCGTTAAGAGCGTTGCCTCAGTTACCCGTCCGGGTGGAACCAAGATTGATTCCTTGTACTTACGCAGTCAACTGGAAAGTTTAACAACCGGCTTGAATGAAGCCAACCAAGGAATCAAGAAAGTTCAAAAAGGATTAAAGAGTGCCAACGAAAAGCTGGCCAGTTCAAATACTTCAGATAGTATCGCTCAAGTTGAAAAGCTTGCCGATGGTGCAAGTAAACTTGAGTCAGGTGCCCAACAGCTGAGTCAGGGAGTCACTTCCTACACCGCTGGTGTCAGCAGCCTGGCAAGTGGTTCACAACAATTAAGTTCCAGCACCTCTCAACTTCAATCCGGTGTCGGTCGGCTAGCTTCCGGCAGTCAACGACTTAACACGGGAATTTCCCAAGTCAGGAGTCAAACCGCCAAGCTTAAAGCCCTCCGAGCTCGGATGCGTGCTTTGCAATCAGGTTCAAGCCAATTGTCTTCCGGACTTGGTCGCTTGAATTCACAGGTCTCACCATTCTCCAGCGGTCTTAACCGCATCAGCAGTGGTGCAAGCCGTTTGAATTCCAACAGCGCTTCATTGGTTTCAGGTGCTCAAACCGTTGCTAGTGGCAGTTCTCAAGTTAATTCCGGCGTTCAGACTTTGAGTTCTAAAATGAAGGAACTGCAGAGCCAAATGCAGGAATTACAAACCGGCTTAACATCTGCTAATTCCGGTTTGGATCAAGTTGCCAACGGAACAAACACTGTTAACCAATATCTCAAGGAAATGCAAAAATCTTACATGGGCAACACCTTCTACATGCCTGCAGCAAGTATCAAGAGTTCGTCATTTACCCCATCACTTGATGCGTTCATGTCAAAGAATCGTAAGGTTACCAAAATCACTGTCATCTTAAATTCAGATCCAAGTAGTACAAAATCTGCAAAACGCATTCGAACCATTACGCGTGATGTAAATGCCAAGATGAAGGGAACGAGCTTAAAGAATGCCAAGGTTGCAATTGGCGGTCAAAGTTCACAAACGTCTGACCTGCAAAAGATTGCTAACGGTGACTTCTTCAGAACCGTTGTCATTATGCTGGTCGGAATTGGCTTAGCCTTAATGATCGTAACCCGATCCCTTGTTCAGGCAATTACCATTATCGGTACTTTGATTGTCACCTACCTTGGTGCTCTTCAAATCACCAAGTGGTTGTCAGGATATCTGCTGTTCCAGGACATGCTTACTTGGAACACCCCATTCTTCAGCTTTATCATGCTGGTCGCATTGGGAGTCGATTACAGTATCTTCCTAATGATGAGGTATCGTGGTGACGCGGCCGCAATTCCAGATGTCCGTCGTCGAATTTTGAATTCGGCCACAATCATTGGAACCGTGGTTATCTCAGCTGCCATCATCCTTGGTGGAACATTTGCCGCATTGATTCCATCAAATGTTTTGACACTGATTCAGGTTGCCATGACGGTAATCGTTGGTTTGATTATTCTTGTTCTGACATTACCAATTATCATGTCAGCAATGGTTAAATGGACTTACCCTTACGTCAAAGACAAGATGTATGATAAATCTGTTGAACAACAGGAAAAAGATCATCCAATTCGTCGAACTAAAAATAAAGATTAATCATATCCAGATGTCAAAGGACCACAAACAAAATGTTTGTGGTCCTTTTTTGTTTCTCTTCAACTTGAATAAACGCATGCGATCACCTATCCACCGCTATTTTGAGCAGTTCCATGACAGCTGAATATTTGACAACCCCATGTGCCATAAGTTATAGTTCATGAATATAACCTGGAAATCTTAGTTACGTAGTCGTCAAACAACCCATGTTTGGCTAGTATCCTTTTAGGAGATTTTAAATGAATACCTTACTTAAAATTGCTGCAGCCGCTGCAGCGAGTTTGACCATCACCATTGTTTCAAATACGCAACCTGTTCATGCCGCTGATACTTACTATAAAGTTGGCAAGATCCGAACCACCACCCCCACCAGCTGGCGGGGCAACTGGTATTCCTACGTTAATGGGAAATTTTGCCTGACACAAGTCAATAAGTATTCGGTTACTCAAAAATATAAAGGCAAAAAGCACACCCTGTTTAAATCAAGCTGGAAAGGCTATCGAAAATTAGCTGTCGCTAAAATTAAAGGCACCAGCCGATATACCTTTAATGCTTATGCTAAGAAAGCATACCAAAGTGACAAAGGTTGGCGGATTACCCACCGGACAGTTGAAAAGCAACGAATCAAAGTTCTTCGAGACTACTCCGGTGGAAAAGCTTACGTTGACCTCTTTCGCTCTCCGGTTTACAAATCATACTCGAAATAGTTCAAGGGGCACTTATGTCAAAAAATAAAATTGTTAACGCACTCTCATATCTCTCAATCATGTTTGCACCATTCATCTTCCCGTTCATTGTTTGGCTGGTTACCGATCATAATGACGATGATATGCATGATACTGCCCGACAGGCCTTCGTCCTGCACCTGATTCCGGTTGTTCTGACACTTTTGACACTATTAGTTGTTGGTGTCATGGGAATGGTCTCAAAACAGGCCGAATATACCGGATTCTTGTTTATTGCACTAATCGGCCTGGTTGCTTTGGTCGATTTAGGGATATTTATTTATAATCTGTACCTGGGAATCAAAATATTAGTGAGTGACTAATTCAAAATAAAATAAAGGATGAGGGCAATGATCAATGCCTTCATCCTTATTTTTGTCCACTATACTCAGTTTTGAGAATAAATATTAATACCATTTTCAGTATCGCTAACGTAATAGTACTTCGGCGCGGTAATGACGCGATACAACACATAAAAATCAGCAACACTTCCGGCACCCTGCAAGGCAGCAATCCCCAAAAAGAGGTCTCCCGGAAGCCAATTTATCAGGTACATTGCAATCAGAATTAATGAAAGCGCCACAAATGGGGTCGCAGCAATCCAGGCAAATTGTCGTTTGGTATACAACGATTTTGGACTATTAACATACACAATCCCGTTTTTGAAGCCAATCTTAATCTTCGCATGATGGTCGAACAACTTATATAAGAATCCATGAATCACCTCATGGACAGTGAAGACCACTAATAAGGCCACGATAAGCCAAATAAAGTAGGTCTTATCAAAGTTGAAGGTAACTGACCCGGCAATTGCTCCAAACAGCCACAGAAAGATTATGAAGGCAATAACGGCAGCTACATTTAAAGCGTAAACCAAATTCCGATTATTCATAAAATCAATTTGTTTATAGATATGCACAACGATTCACCTCATTTTGGATAAGTGCCTTTATCTTACCATAACCGTCAAAAAAGCCGGCCGTTTACTGGAAATCGCAAACAGTCGGCTTTATATTCAAACGTCTTTAATTTTAGTAATAAATAAATACTGGTTCCAATGTATGAGTGTTCTTCCAAACCTCATCCATTCTTGAAGGTGGGTTATTTAAGCATCCATGTGAATGGTACTGTGACCGAGCGCTAGGGTTTCCATAAACCGAAGCAGGCTGCCATGGAGAATCATGCATCCCAACCCCTGAATTCGTCAAAGGCTCCCAGTAGCTAACTGGAGATGCATACTTCGAACCATCGCTGTTCTTACCTCTCAATGTTGCATGACGCTGCTTATACATAATGTAAAAGGCGCCTTGAGGAGTTCGATTGCCGCCGGTTATAGTTCCGGACATAATCGGAATATTAGCCATCAGCTTACCATTCTTGTAAACATACTCATGAAGCCGTTGTAAATCGACAGCCACATAAGTCTTACCGGATCCTTTAATACCATAACCGGTACCAACTGCATAGTGACGCAAATTCATTGTAACCGAGCTGGAATGGCCAAGATACTTAACAATGTTTCGAGTCAAAGCCTTTTGGTTAACCTTCCATCCATAGGTTCCACCGGCATGGACCCGAACCTTCTTGCCTTGGTGAGTTGTAATCCAAACTGATTTTCCGAGGGTATCCACTTTCTTGGAGAAGTTGGCAACCCACTTCTTAACTTTAGCTGAATCAAATTTGTAATGACCGCTGGCAGTTGGATAACCATTGGCAACCCAACGTTTGGCAACAAATTTATAAGTCTTGTTATACGTATTCAGTGTAACTGTATTGTCCAAAACTTTTGCCAACTGTTTCTTTTGCTTGGCAATTTGTGAACTGTTTGGCTTGACGTAAGCATCCTTACTCATCTTAACGGAAATCAATAAGCTGGAATGAGCCTGTTTCTTAAATGATTGAACCATTTTGGCTTTATCCAGGGTGCTCCCCTTTTGGCCAGGCTTAACAACAATCTTACCATCCTTCAAAATGACCTTTGAATCAACAGTCTGCTTTCGACCGGTATTGATTTGATCAATCCGATTTTCAAACTTTGGTAACAAAGTCTTCAAACGATAATTCAACTGTTTAGTTGAAACATCTGATTTGGCGCTCAATTTTGCGGAAGTCATGGCACTCATTGAACTACGGTGCTTAAATAATTTCTGAACATCCTTGGAATTCACGTTAATCTTGGAATCCCGAACGACTAAATAATTGCCATCTTCATCAATGTGCGATGTGTTTAATTTCTTAGTTGCTTGAGCAACCGTCAGGCCGGAAACATCAACGTCATTAATTCTTGTAAATTTAAAATGATTTTGAAAATAGAAGTGTGAGCCAATGAATCCGCCAAAAAAGATTAACACGATTCCAATTAAGATCCGTGGTAATAACCTCTTTTTTGACTTCTTAGCGTACTTCTCTTTACGTGACATCGGTAATGCCAACCCCCTTTATAACTTTCTACATCCATATTTTACGAACTTTTCACCATTCAATCTAGCAAAAGCGTTCAACTTACAGAGACTTAACTAAATCTTCAGCTTTTTCTCATAATTAAGAATCATAGGCTTTTATGGTACCATTAATTTGATAATTAATTAAGAGTTATTAAGCGAATTTAGTGATTATTTTAACAGGAGAAGATAATGAAATTAATTGTGGAAAGTTCCAAACCCGCTCGGGCAGCCGCCGCTTACATCCGAATGTCAGTCTTTGTATTGGAACGAGGAATTGCTTTTACGGATGAATTTGACGACAAAGATTCAGATAACATGGTTTATGCAGTTCTTTTTGACGGCAAAGTGCCGGCTGCAACTTGTCGTTTTGAAACCTATGATGACCACACCTTAAAAGTGGGCCAAGTCGCAACTTTAAAACAATTTCGAGGACACGGGTATGGCCGCAAGGTCGTCAGTGCGTTGGAGGATAAAGCGAAGAAGATGGGCTTTACCCACTCCTTAATTCACAGTGAAATGACTGCCGTTAACTTTTATAAGCGCCTGGGATATCAGATCACATCCGACGTGTTTTATGAAGACGGAGTGCCTTGTGTGGTGGTTGAAAAAGATTTATAGAATGATTTAACAAAGTTGGATTGCGCAGTATCGTTTCTGCTTGTCATCTAACGATTCCCAACGAAAAAGGACAGTTATTCAAATCCACAATCAGGATTTGGATCACCGCCTTTTTTTAGTATCGTCTTAACAAGTGTTAATCGTCAATTTAATTTTTAAATGAATGGATTGGCGCTGGAATCCTTCCACCTCGAGAAACGAATTTGGCAGGACTGTTTGTATTGACCGGCATCACCGGAGCAGACCCAAAGATACCGCCAAAGTCGATTTGTTCGCCAACTTTTTTACCTTTAGCCGGAATAACCCGGACCGCCGTTGTCTTGTTGTTAATCACACCAATGGCTGCTTCATCGGCAATCATTCCACTGATGGTTTCTGCTGGTGTGTCACCTCGAACGGCAACCATATCCAAGCCAACGGAGCAAACTGCTGTCATGGCTTCCAACTTTTCCAAGTTCAAATTGCCGTGTTCAACAGCCTTAATCATCCCACTGTCTTCAGAAACCGGGATAAATGCGCCGGACAATCCACCAACGTGTTCGCAAGCCATAACTCCACCCTTTTTAACGGCATCATTCAACAGTGCCAGAGCTGCAGTCGTACCGGGAGCACCAACACTTTGCAGACCAATTTCTTCCAGAATTTCCGCTACCGAATCACCTTGACTTGGTGTTGGTGCCAACGAAAGATCAACAATTCCAAAGGGCACATTCAAAGCTTTAGCGGCGACGTTGCCAACGAACTGGCCCATTCTGGTCACTTTAAACGCCGTCTTTTTAATTGTTTCGGAAACTGTGTCAATCGGTTGACCCTTGACCTGCTCAAGTGCCCGCTTAACAACTCCGGGGCCACTAATTCCAACGTTAATAACTTTGTCAGCTTCGCCCACGCCATGAAACGCACCAGCCATAAATGGATTATCTTCCACCGCATTGGCAAAAACCACTAAGCTCATACAACTGACCGGATCAATCTCAGACAGTTCTTTGACAACTTGACCCATCTGTTTGACGGCATCCATGTTAATCCCGGCACAAGTTGAGCCAACGTTGACCGACCCGCAAACCCGTTTGGTTTCACTAAGCGCTTCGGGTAATGATTCAATCAACTTGTGGTCACCGGATTGGTAGCCCTTTTGGACCAACGCGGAAAAGCCACCAATGAGGTCAACTCCAAGGACTTCAGCAGCTTTTTCCATGGTCTGAGCATAGGCAACGTAATTGTCATCATGACAGGCTGCGGCAATCATTGAAATTGGGGTAACAGAGATTCGCTTATTGACAATTGGAATGCCATACTCGGATTCAATTTGGTCGGCTACCCGAACCAGATCTTTGGCACTGGTTGTCAATTTATCATAAATTTTTTGACGAGCCTTTTCCCCATCACTATCAATACAGTCGAAAAGTGAAATTCCCATGGTAATTGTTCGAATATCCAGCTTTTCTTCAGAAATCATCTGAATGGTATCTAAAATTTGTTTGGTTTCCATTTTGACGACCTCCTACAGCTTTTGAATCGCATCAAATAATTCCTGACGTTGAATATTGATTGACAGACCGGTTTCTTTGGCCAGATCCAACAATCCCTGTTTAACGACGTCAAACTTCACATCGTCAGTATCCCATTCGCCCATCAGCATCATCGTAAAGTCGCCGTGCATCAGTGTTTGCGAAATGTCCGTGATGTTTACTTTCAAAGTTGCCAGCCGTTGTGAAACCTTGGCGACAATTCCGATTTGATCGTGTCCGATAACTGTAATAACTGCTTTCATTGTTTGCGTCCTTTCACGTTCTGAGAGTCATTTTCTTTAACTATATTTCACTTATCATACCCGAAATTGCCGGTATCAGCAATTTCAATTATTCTTTATCTCAACAAGTAGCCGGATTCAATCATTTGCAATGACCAATAATGATATAATATGAGTTAATTTACAATAAAGGATGGATATTCATATGGCAACTGAAAAAGAAAAATTTTTAGCCGGTGATCCATATTTGGTAATGGACCCCGAATTAACAAGTGACGAAACCAAGGCCCGTCGTTTATGCAAAATGATGAACGAGCTTGATGATACTGCCAGTGCGGAAAAGGATGCCCTGGTCCGTAAATTATTTGGCTCCGTGGGTAAAGATCCATGGGTTCAGCCCAACTTTCGCTGTGACTTTGGCTACAATATTCACGTTGGTGACAATTTTATCTGCAACTATGATAACGTCATCTTGGATATTGCACCGGTAACGATCGGTAATCACTGCATGTTGGCGCCCCACGTTCAAATTTACGCCGCCTATCATCCCCTTGATCCCAAGAAGCGGGCAAACTTTGTCGGAATGGGCAAGCCGGTAACGTTGGGTAATGATGTCTGGGTTGGCGGGGGATCGGTGATTCTTCCCGGCGTAACCCTTGGCAACAACGTGATTGTCGGTGCCAATTCAACAGTCACCAAATCATTTGGAGACAACCTGATTATTGCCGGTAGTCCAGCAAGAGTCATTCGAGAAAATCCATACAAAGAATAATATTTTAAAATTTCTGTTGACAATTTAAACAACAGGGTGTAATTTAATGACAATCATTAAATTCAAATTAAAATGCGATGAAGAGAAAAGTCATCTTGTGCTTGCAATAAGAGAGTTGCTGGTTGGTGTGAAGCAATTTGCAACATTAGACGATTATCATCTCCGAGCTATGTGATCAAAGATTGAGTAGATTACATTGGGTGCACCCATTATTGTGTCAGCGTATCGCGAAAGCTGTACGTGTGAGGTAATTCTAGTAATAGAATTACAAATTAAGGTGGTACCGCGCATGAGCGTCCTTTTAACTATCCATTTGTGGGTAGTTGGAAGGGCGCTTTTTTATTTGAATTTAATTAACATTTTAAGGTGGTGAGGACTTATGGAATCGGTGATTAGCAGCTCCAATGACAATCCTGGTCAGATTCAGATTTTGCATGATTCAACACATAGTTTTAATCAACTCGGTACTATCGGCATAACAACACATAGTTTATTTCACGTCACAGATTGGTCCTCACCGTACATAACGGCGGGGATCCTAAATAAAATATTTGGAGGAATCGCTTATGGATGAACAAGTAACGATGGATTTAACAACTAAAGAAAATGAATTGGCAAGTAAATTATTTAACGCATACGAAACTCATAAACCACTAAAGGAATCCGATTTTGATGGTGTCGTCAAAGATGAGCAGTCTGCTTACCGGGTTCAACGGCGGTTAACCGATCTTAAACAGGAAGATGTTGGTGGATATAAAGTTTCTCTTACCAGCAAGCAGACTCAAGATATGTTTGATTCTGATTCGCCACTATATGGCGCTCAGGTAAAGAGTCATTTTCTCCAATCACCGGTGACCCTTCATCGTGGTGAATTAATGGAACCCCTGGCAGAAGTCGAAATGCTTTTCACGGCCAAGGAAGATTTAAGCAGTAAAGACTCCCTGGAAGATCTGATGCATAAGACAAAAGTTGCCCCAGCAGTTGAGGTTCCCGATTCACGTTTCAGCGATTGGTTCCCAAGCCTGTCAAAATATATGGTCATGTCGGATGCCGCTGTTGGTGGCTATGTCGTGTACGGTGATGAAAAAGACGCCGACCTGCTGTTTGACAACGTTGATGATTTATCAAAAGTTAAATGTGAACTATTCCGTGATGGTAAGAAACTAAAAGATGGCGCTTCATCAGAAGTGTTGGGTAACCCCTTAAAATCACTTCACTGGCTGGTCGAAAGGCTTGAATCACAAGGCATGCCGCTTCAAGCAGGCCAACGCGTTTCAAGCGGCACTTTCCTACTGCCGGAATCTCTCAGCAACGGTAACTGGAAAGCCACTTTTGATAAAGGCCTCGGCGCCGTATTCCTGAAAGTTGCAGGTGATTAATTTACCCATTTAAATTGGAAACCCATTATTTTCGGAAACATTGATCAGATGAATGATAATTGATAAAAATGAAATTGAAGTGCCACTCCTGGAGGCGGAAAACTCTGGGGTGGTGCTTTTTTTGTGGTCAAAGATTTGTTGGCAACCCCCGTTGCTTGTCACACTCTATTCTCAAACGTGCTCTGACACAACTGGCGCTCGTCACACTCTATTTCCAAACGTGCTCTGACACAACTGGTGCTAACGTGTAAGGAAAAGAAAATTTAAATCCAGAATCGGGATTTCTATTTTCTTTCCCTTACACACCGCACCACCCGTTGCTTGTCACACTCTATTTCTTCTTGACACTCCGAACAAATGTTCGTATTATATAGTTACTCCATAAATATCGCAGGTGATCCTTCATGAAAACACCTCTTGATAATCCACAAATCTTACCCGTTCACGACGTGATGTGCATTGACTGCAAGTCTTTTTATGCTTCCACCGAAGCAATTAAACGCGGTGAGCATCCCCTTTCCGCCAAAATCGCCGTTATGAGTCGTGAAGAATCTGCCGGTGGGCTTATTTTGGCTGCCAGTCCCTTTACCAAACAGAACTACGGCGTCAAGCTCGGCACTCGGCGCTTTGAAATTAATGACGACATGGACATCGAGATGGTCGAGCCCCACATGGCCGATTACGTTCAGCTTAATTACAAAATCAATCTTATTTATCGACAGTTTACCGATGATAAGCATTGGTTCCCCTACTCAATCGATGAAAGTTTTATCGACGTCAGTCACAGTCACAAGCTATTCGGCTCCAACGTCCAAATTGCCAAAATGATTCAGGCAAAAGTGTTTAAAGAGACCGGAATTGTCACTACTGTCGGCATCGGTCAAAATCCACTTTTGGCTAAATTGGCTCTGGACAATGCTGCCAAGAAAAAAGCTCCTTGGATTGCGGAATGGCATTACGAAGACGTTCCGGAAACCATTTGGAAGATTCCAAGTCTTGCCGATATGTGGGGGATCGGCGGCCACACCGCAGCAAAACTAAACTATATGGGCATCTATTCGATCAAAGAACTGGCCCACGCCGATATCAAAAAATTAAAGCAAAAGTTTGGCGTTATGGGTGAACAGCTTTATTACCATGCCTGGGGAATCGACTATTCCACCCTGGAAAAAAAGTATCTTCCCCGGTCTGATAATAAAGGTTACGGCAACTCACAGGTCTTAATGCGTGATTATACCGAATTGGTAGATCTCAAAACCGTTCTTGACGAGATTGCCGATCAAGTTGCGACCCGACTACGTAAAAACAATGTCGTCGCAGAAGTCGTCAGTATTTATATCGGAATGGCCAATATCGACAAACAGGGTCTAACCCATTTCTCTGCCCAAATGCATATTGAGCCCACCGATTCGACCCAAAGCATTACCAACGCCGTCAATTATCTGCTGGAAACAAAATGGGATGGCAGTGCAATCCGTAATGTTGGCGTCAGGTGCAATCGAATTTCCCAAAAACGGACAACTCACTTCAGCTTATTTGAAGATCCCGAAACCACCATTGATAGAGAAAAGTTGGAACACACCATTGATATTATTCGAAAAAAATATGGTTACAAAGCTTTAGTCCGGGCGTCATCCAAGACTAAAGGTGGGACCGCCATTGAAAGAGCCGGTCTGCTTGGCGGTCACCAAGCTTAATATTATTTATCTGAAACATGAAAGCTAATAATCACGCCAAAGGCGTGTGGTTATTGGCTTTTTTGGCAAAAAATAAACGCAAGCTCTCCTGCGTTGTATACTTTAGTCGACCAAAACCAAGATACAAAGGAGACTTACGTCATGAATATTATAAGACAAAAAAATACAGAAAACGAGCTTCACAATATTGTTCATCAATTTACTTCCCTCATTGGTCTATCTAAACTCACCAAGTTGGTGAATTATCGCCGGCATTCAGAAATCAGCTTGATGAAGGTCATTGAATGGCTGCTCACGACAAAGTTCCTGGGACGCTCGCTTTATCGAGCCCATGAAACACCTAACTTTACCAGTCGCACCGTCAGAAATAATTTGAACGATGGCCGGATCAATTGGCAACGCTTGATTTGTCAAGTTGGGAGTCATTTAATCAAGCATTTACGACCGTTTATTGACCGCCGGCGGCGGTTAGCATTGATCATTGACGATACACTCTTTTCCCGTGAGTACGCCACCCAAACCGAATTACTAGCGCGAGTCTTTGACCATGACAAACAGTTATATATTAAGGGATACCGGGCTTTAACTTTGGGTTGGAGTGACGCCAATACATTCTTACCGATCAACTTTGCATTAATGTCTTCCAAGAAGCCACAAAACGTCCTTGGAAAATCAGCTAAAACAACCGATCAACGAACAATTGCTGGCCGGAGACGTCGCCAAGCACAGCAAAAAATGAACCTCGTTTCATTGCAACTTGTCAAGCAAGCCCTCGCAAATGGCGTTCTAGCTGACTATGTGTTATTTGATAGCTGGTATAGCTCACCAAAAATGTTCTATGAATTAACCAAGTTGGGATTAAACGGCGTGGGCATGCTTAAACGGTCCAGCAAAATTTACTATCAATATCGCGGACGGCAATATTCAGTTAAAGCATTATACAAGCGACTGCAGGCCTCAAAATATCAACCCAAGCAAGCTTATCAATACAGCTGCTTTGTCGAAGCGCACGTCGGGAACCAAAAATTCAAGCTTCGCTTGGTATTTGTGGCTAATCGGGCCCGTCAAGATGACTACCTAGTACTGGCAACGACTCAGTTAGGCCTTCAGCCACAAGAGATCATTCAACTATACGCCCGAAGATGGCAAATTGAGAATTACTTTAAAGTTGCCAAGCAATACTTGCGGCTCGACAAATCACAAGTTCAAAATTATGACGGGCTTTGTGGCCATTTAGCAATTGTCATGATGACTTATGACCTATTAGCTTGGCAGGAACGGCAAAATCAGGATGATCGCACCATTGGGGATTTATTCTTTATAATGAACGAAGCCATGCCAGATATTGAGTTGTCTCAAGCACTGGTATGGCTTCTAAATTCGTTAAAAACGATTATTAATCATGAAGTTTATGCAAGAAGAGCCCAAATTATTCAGATGATGAATCAGTTCTTCACATTTTTGCCGAAACGGTTAGTTTCGCTGTTAACAGCAAGCTAAATGGTTAAATTAATTAAAATATGCCATGTGATACCAAGGGATCAGTCTGTCTTCATACTTTCAAGTTTCAGTACTGTATCAAAAAAGTTCGTAAAGTCAGCGGAAATCCGGCTTTACGAACTTTTTTTGGATTCTTTTATAAATCGTATCTTACTTAACGGAAATGTCCCCGCCATCAGATGATAAACGGTACGTGATATTTTTATGCTGAGACAGTCGCCATGAGTTCCTCAAACTGCCAAATATTGAAACGTCGCCATCGTCAGCGGAAGCGCTGATTTGAACTTCTTTACGGTTGGAAATCAATGCATTAATATCCCCGCCGTCCGCATCGGCAATGACGGATCCAACAACAGAATTACGGTTTAAATGAATATCACCGCCATCACTGTTAATGACAACATCTTTCAACTTGGTTGAATCAAGGGAAACATCACCACCATCAGATGAAATCGACGTAGCACCATTTGAAAAGTCGGCATTCTGATAAGTTAGATCACCGCCATCACTTGTCTGGTTTATTCCTGGCGCTGTCACATTCTTCAATGTTGTATCGTCGGTGTTCTTCAAAGTAATTGGTTCTTGAGAATGAACATTTTGTATCTGGATATCACCATCGCCGCTTAGCTTCAGCTTGTTGACGGTGATACCGGATATTGAAACACCGTTTTTGTCATGACCAACAACTTTTTCCAGCTGTTGATCCTTGGGAACCGTGATCACAACATCACCGGTGCCGCCACTATAACCACTCATACTAAAGCCGACAATTTGGGTCCGAGGATGGCCCTTGCCGATGATATTGATTGATCGGCCGCTTTGTTTGACTTCATTGAACTTTGAGGAAGAAACTGTTGGCTTCTTGACATCCCCGGTTTGAATGACAACACGACTTCGCGTAGCAAATTTAATCTGATTGACCGAGCTCTTCAACGTCTTCTTGGTCATCTTCACGGATCCAGTCTGATCGTCGACGACTTTAAAGCCGTCATCCCAGACAATCGTTTTGAATCCCGTATGGCCCAAGGCAACCGCCATCATAACGGTTCCAATGATGGTAATCAATAATCCAACAATCACAGATTTTTTCATTTTCTCGGCCCCCTTCCGTGTTTTTCAGCGCGGTTCTTTGGTACCATCTTTTGATATGCCCAACGGGAGAAATTCGTCACGCCACGAATGATGCCGTTAAAGGCAACTGAGAATACCGGCGACAGCATCACGAGAATGCCGACAATCATCAGTCCAATACCGATGTAGAGCATTCCCAGCCAAGGGTCACTCCAAATGACCCCGAGTCCGACAACCAAACCACCGATACCACCAAATACGACACTCACAAGCAACGCAATCAAACCAACGAGGATTCCCAAAGCACCAAAGAATACCCCAATTGACAAGCCAATAATTCCCATTGCCAGTGGAATTGTCACTGGAGTCGAAATAACTGCCAGGATAATCAGCCAAATCGTTTTGACGTCATTTTTGGGACGTTGCTGACGGGTGCCATTCCCTTGCGGTTCATTAAGGGTCCTAATCGAGTAATCAGCCAACACCTTTCTGGCTAATTGATGAGGGGTTCCCAACTCTCTGACACATGCATCATAAGAATCATAGCCGCCATCTTGAAGATACTCAGTGTAGAAATCAACTGCTTCGTCACGCTCATCCTGACTCAGCTGTCCCAATAACGATCGAAATTCTTCAATGTAATCATTCATCCTGACCATCTCCTAACATTTTATCAATTCCATTTTTAAATTCCTGCCACTCATGCTGAATAATGCCAAATTGTCTTTGACCTTCAGCCGTAATCTTGTAATACCGTCGATTGCGACCTTGATATGGCTCATCATAGGTGGTTAATAAATCACTCTTTTTCAACCTTCGCAAAACCGGGTACATAGTCGACTCCGATACGGATATCGACTCTTGAACTTTCTGAGTTAACGCGTAGCCGTAGTAGTCCTTGTCATTTAAAATACCAAGAACACAGCCGTCAAGTAACTCTGAACTTATTTGGATTGCCATATTGCCACCTCCATAGTATTATACGTCGTATAATATTATCCAAGACAAATAATACGCCTTTTTGTTTTGATGTCAACAAGATTGATCAAAAAACGGCAAAGAAAAAGGATGGGCTATTTATCCCATCCTCGTGATACATATTTAATTTTGATCCGAATTTTATTAATCAATTCGGCAACAATGAAGCCCAATGCGATTGAGCCGGCGATCCAAACCACTTCTGACAAATAATTAAATGCCACGCGGTAATCGCCCAGGGCAAAGTTCTTAATGGTGTTGTACGCCTGACCTCCGGGAACCAGTGGTACCAATCCCGGCACGTCAAACAAAATGCTGGGCATTTTCTTAATATGCGCAACGACCACTGAAACCAAGCCAATTGTCAGGCCGCCAAAGAAGTTCGGCGCACCCAAACCACCCCAGGTGTTGATAATAACGTAATACACCAACCAACTCAGAGTAGCCGTGATTCCGGCTACGTTTAAGGCGCGGTGCGGCAGATTGACAATCAACCCGAAGCCAATTCCCGAAAAATATACACAAATACATTTAATAATAAACAGGTTCATAAGCATCCCTCAAAAAAAGTGCAGCGCAATTGCCACGCCAAAGCCCAGTGCACAGGCACTGATTAAAGCTTCAATTCCTCTGGCCGGGCCACTGATCAGATTTCCAGACAGGGCGTCACGAACCGCGTTTGTCAACGGAATTCCAGGAACCAGAGGCATCATGCCACCAATAATAATATCATCTGCTTTCACACCAATACCGTTCTTAACGGCAATTAATGCCAAAGCCCCAACAACCACAGCGGCCAAAAACTCGCTTAAAAAACGAA
The DNA here is from genome assembly GCF_009739535.1 of Lentilactobacillus kefiri. GTDB lineage: Bacteria > Bacillota > Bacilli > Lactobacillales > Lactobacillaceae > Lentilactobacillus > Lentilactobacillus kefiri. The sequence goes on along the minus strand of NZ_CP029971.1, from coordinate 1,758,973 downwards.
TTTGAATATAAATGTTCAGGAAGTAATAAACCAGCCAGCCAAACATCCCAACAATAAAAGTCACCCAGAAGTCGGGTAGATTGTTCTGGAAGACAACAACCAAAGTGCCGCTTACAAGACCAGCACCGACCGTTTGCAGCCAGAGTGGAAAAGTTGCCACCAAGTCATTAATGTGGATCAAATCATCCCGGAATTGATAAATGTCGATCTTTTTAGCGGCATATTCCCGTGACAATTCATTGACCTTGGCCACTTTTTCCATATCAAAAGCCCGTTTATCAATCGAGCCGACTTCGGCGCCGACTTCCTTAACCCCACCGGACATGATAATCCCGGTCAAAGTTGCGTACACTTGGGCATCTTTCAAGCCGGCGTTTTGAGCAATCCGCATAATTGTATCGTTTACCCGTGACATTTCAGATCCGGATTCAATCATAATCCGCCCCGCAAGGACACAAGTATTTAAGACTAAATGGTCATAATTCTCTTGTCGAGTTGCGTTATCCGCCATCCCTGTCACCTCACGAACACATAGTGGGCCGTCTTAAAACCAATGACTAATTTCTTCTTATCTGTCAAATTCTTAACAGTAACCGAACCTTCAAATGGATCGTGAGAAATAATCTTGAGCTTGTCGCCAATATCAAGCTTAATATCGCCCAACAGTGTCAACAAATCATGGTTATCAATAAACCGATTAACAACAACTTCTTCACCATCTTTGGCATCAGTCAGGAGCTTGTCCTTGTCGGGATGATAGTTCCCGTTACGATCCGGAATGACTCCGCCATGAGGGCAGCGTTTAGGATTGCCCAAAAAGTCGTCCAAGTGATCAATCATCTTGTCAGAGGTAACATGTTCAAGCAATTCGGCTTCGTCATGGACATCAGAAATATCATAGTGCAAAGTGTTAGCTAGGAAAGTTTCCCAAATTCGATGTTTCCGAACCAGTTCTTCGGCATACTTCTTGCCCTTCTTGGTCAATTGCACACCAGAATAAGGTTCATGGGTTACCAGCTTTTCTTCGACCAACTTGTTAACCATTTCAGTAACTGAACCGGCAGCGATATTCAAACTGATCGCAATTTGCTTGTTGCTGACCAGATCATCGGAACCGCCAAGTTCAAATATAATCTTTAAATAGTCCTCTTTCATTGGGGTCATTAAGCTCTAAATCTCCTATATTTTACGGAATGTCATTTCCACGATCATAAATAATATCTTCGTGTTCGCCACGGGTCGTTTCCGCTTGAATCGTGACGTGACACATATGGTACTTATCTTTTAATACTTTACTAATCTCCGAATAAATCGGCTGGGCTTCACTTATCTTCATATCATGCATGTTAACATGCGCTGAAAAAATGATGTTGTGTTCATCAATTGACCATGCATGGACATGGTGAACACTAAAGACACCGTCAATTTGAAGCAAGTCATGCTTAATTTCTTCGTAATTCAGATTTGGTGCACCCTGCATCAAAATTCTGAAAGTTTGCCGGATAATTGGAATTGACTCGAAGAAGATATAAACGGCAACAATAACCGTCACGATCGGATCGGCCAATGTCCAATTATATAAATCAATCAAAATTCCACCAAAGATAATGGCAATTGAAGATAACGCATCACTCAATATGTGCAGGTAGGTTGCCTTCATGTTCAAATTATTCTTAGAGCCTGAATTTAACAAAAAGGCCGATAAGAGATTGGCAACCAGCCCAATCACCGCAATGGTCAACATCAGGTTACCATTAATCGGTTGAGGGTTTGTAATCCGTTTTAAAGCTTCAAAAATCAAGAATATACAAATAAGTGCAAGTGCAATCGAATTTAAAAATGCCGCAATTATTTCAGCTCGCTTATAACCGAAGGTATTTCGGCTATCCTGACGTCGCTTACTGATTCTGCTCGCTGCATAACTGAAAACAATTGAAACTGAATCCCCCGCATTATGAAAACCGTCTGAAATCAAAGAAAGACTTCCAGACAGCGCTCCACCAATGAATTCAGCAATTGTGATCAAGATGTTTAATACGGTTACCCAAAAGAATTTAGAACCCGCTAATTCTTCGTGATCATGATTTTGTTCATCCATCAATCAGTCACTCCAATCTAATATTATTATTGCATTAGTTGGTGAATATTTCCATAAGGAGTGAACAATTGTTTTAGGGATACCAGAAAATCCGGATAACCCCCTACCAAAAAACAGGGCTGTCCGGAAAATAAACGGATTCCAATCAGTCAGTTAAAACTCATCTGCCACTTTGATGGCTTCACTTTCAGCATCTTTCATAATTTGGGCTGCCTGATCAGAAAATGATCCATCCCTTCAACATTTATCTTTTGAATGGACTGAACACCAATAAAGTTTAAAACTTGGTGAACGTACTGAGTTCCAAAATCCTGGTTGTTATACTTCCCACCGGCAGCCTGAATATGAATCACCTTTTTGCCTGAGGTCAGTGGAATGGCGCCCTTTTCAGTATACTTAAAGGTTTTGCCGGCAACGGTCACGGCATCAATCCAAGCTTTTAATTTGGTTGGAATCATCAAATTAACCAGTGGATTGGCAATGACCACCTTATTACTTGCCAAAAACTGATCAGTTGCTCCGTTAAATTCAGTGACATCAGTTTGTTGAACCTTGGTCAATGTGTCAAATGGTTTACCAGCCTCAAGCATGTCCCAAGCGGAAAGCAGGTCACCATCAATTTCAGGGAAATCATCCTGATACAAATCCAATTTATCAATTTCATCGTTAGGATGTTTTTTAACATACTCATCCATGAATGCATTTAGAACTTTTAGTGTCCGTGACTTCGGGCTTTTGGGCCGGGCAATCACAACCAATACTTTTGCCATTTAAAACACCCCTCTTATTCCACAGTTACATCACGGATAATATATCATTATCCTCCCTAATCAGCAAAGGTTTAACTCAATTAATCCAAATTTTGCCAAAGGAAAAAGGCCAGCGCAATTGCACTGACCTTTCCTAAGGGGAATCGGCGACTCTATGGTTTTAATCAAATATCACTTCGTTCATACTCGAATACTGATCCGGTTTATAACCGAATACTCAAAGTGCTTTTATTCGCACGTTGGAACTCTTTTGTCATATTACTTGTGCAATCTAACAGTTATACAAACGATCATCTAATTAATTACTTAAAGAGCGCCAATACCCCTCGTGTTTAGAATATCATTCAATTCTTTGTTTAACAATAACTTTGTACTATATCTTACAATGTTTAATCAGCTGTTTAACATCGTCAATTGATGAACCATTTTCGATAAAACAGTGAACCATGTCCACCCAATACATATCAGTTTCATCAAAATCAGCCACAATCGTTCCAACAGTCCTGCTTGGTACCAAACCGTTCTGAACGTATGCGTCAATCTCGGTGGGACTGACATTAAATTTGGCGGCCGTTTCATTCAACGTTAATTTCATAGTTCTGCTCCTGAATAGTCATTAAATTTAAATCAAATGTTAGTTTAACAGCTCAGTTCAAAAAAGCAACCGCTATTATTCAACCATCCGCCAATTACCTTCATCGGCCTTTGAAATTTGATCCAGGAAATGCAGGATTGAGGCTGCCCGGTTCTTGTCGTGCTTGACCAGCATGTTAAGAGCCTCACCGGTAATAATCGGGTTACTCAAAGAAAATTGTTCACCCTTCTTCTCGCCGGTAGAAAATGCCAACACGGTGTTGCCGTCATCAATTTCAGTAATGATGAAGAACATACTGAAATCATCATCGTCTTTCATGTAGGCTGGCATTGCCCAAATTCCATCACTGATTTCAACCAGTTCTTCGTTATCAAAACGATAGTCCCGGTGATTCTTTTCGTTAACTGGTTTATCCAGCACAAACATCATCTTATCAAATACCGGATTGCCAAGCTTAATATTGTCTTCCATATGAATCCCCTTTTTGCAGAATTAATTTCGAGAAAATCATGCAAAAACAATCTTACTTGTCCTGCCGGATTTGTGCAAGTCGGACTGCGATGCCGTTTAAAAAATCCCTGTTATTCTTTATAAACTTTAGTGGTAAAAATATCATAAGCACACGCTAAGATGCCAAAGAGCAAGCCAGATTCGACACCTTTCCATATTGTATTTGCACTCTGCATGTTTTGAACTGGATTTGTTCCATCAAAAAACCAATCCAGAACAATTTTCACAAAAAACATGTAGATCCCAACATAGATTCCTAGTTCAATTCCTCTGATGAATGCTTTTTTAATTGCTTGCTTTCGACTACTTGCGCGAATCTCTTTATCAACAATGTGAGCCCGATTTGTGGCGATCAATAAATAAATATTAATCACAAATCCAACCATCACTACATTGCCCATTATGAGCCATACTAATGCTTTTCCAGGGTTACTATTCGCAACCAGCGCTGCTGCAATACTGGAAAGCAGCATATACCCAGCCAAAATCATATAGGCATTAGTCGCAATCCGACCAATTTCCGTCCGCTTGTATTCATCCAGTGGTCCGTGAATGCCAAACCGGTGTTTAATAATTTTCGTTCCAACGCTTTCTTTAACTTTCATGAATGACCCACCTTTTCAATTCTTTATTCGACTTTAACAATATGACCAATTTCTTTTTGAGTATCCGACGTCCAACCGATTACGATGACAACCAGGGTAGCCAAAATTGAGAAGAGTGAAAAAGGCCCATCAAATCTAGCCAGCATAAAATAGCTAAACATCCCATAAATAACTCCAAACCATGCCCCATGAATGACTGCTTGATGAACAGCCTTGGGATATTCATTAACTGAAACCTCTCGGTAATTCAATTTCAGTTTTGAAACTTTTCGCGTCACGTAAAGGCTCACACCACCAAAAGCAATGATCAGATTAACAAACAGAAACCCAATTAAAGTGGAGTGTGTCAAATACTGCTCAGAAACCATGAGCAAAGCTGCATTAGCGAGTCCTGTATAAATCCATAAATACATGAATGCGCTGGTTGCCACCTTGTTAACTTCCCTGATGTTATGCTCATCCAGAACACCCCGAATGCTGAAGAAGTAACGCATGATCTTAATCAAAATGCTTTCTTTCATTGAGTGTCATCCACCTTCCAAAATAGTGTATTCAAGTCTGTTCCCAATTCCTCAGCCAAACTAATACACAGCTTGAGGGAGGGATTATACTTGCCATTCTCGATCAAATTAATGGTCTGTCTGGCAACGCCGATCTTCTCAGCCAAAGTAAACTGGGAGAGCCCCCGATTCTTTCGAAATTCCCTGACTCTGTTCACATTAGTTGGCCTCCTTTGATTTTGTGTCACATATATATGTCATTAATAATATAAAACTCCTGCCAAATGATGTCAACTATATATGACAAAAAAGAGCTGGCATTAAAATGCCAGCTCTTCGGATTCTTATACGTATAAAAGGCTATGCTGTTTGGCAGCCTTTTGCATATGATCATACATATGGTCCCCAATCATCTGGGTTCCAACAGTTTTGAAACCTTTGCGTTCATATAATTTCTTTGCGTCAGGATTTTCGAAATCAACGTTTAAGCCGATCACTGATTTTCCGTCATTCAATGCCATTCTTGGAACAGCAGCCAATAACTTGCTGCCAATTCCGTGACCCTGCCAATTAGGATCAACGGCAATCGAATCCAAATACCATTCATCGGTATTGGTTTCGGAATCAGGAATATATGGCTCTTTAAAATCAGCACTCTTTTTCGATAAATTAATCAGAACCTTGTTGATATCGTCCTCGTTTTCGCTGGGATATCCAAACACAACCCCAACAACTTGGCCATTGGCCTCGGCCACCACGGTAGATGCCTTACTGGACAGATACGTGTCTGTCTGGTAAGCCTTCGTGATGACCTTGTCTAATCCAGGTTCGGGAACGTCTTCTAATTCATCAAGTTCCATTTCATCAAAAATAATATCAATCAACGGGGCTATCTGGCCGGCGTCATCCTGCTGTGCTTCTCTAACGGTTATCAAAGAAATCCTCCTAATAAATGAACAATCTTTAGTGTGTTAAGTCATATATTACTGAAGTTTTCATTTGATGTCAAAATTAACCGCTCAGCTAGTCATGATTTTCAGAACTGTTTTCATTATCCTGCTGATCATTTTCATTTAAATTACTTTTCGGATTTCCCAATTGGTTGCGTTGAATCATATCAAGTTCCGTGCGGATTTGGCCAAGAATCTCAATTTCCAATTTTTGAATTTCCAATGAGTGTGGCAATTGGTTTTGCGCGAGATTATCCAACTTGGCATGTAAGATTCGCAACTCATGTTCAGATTTCTGGTTAACATGATAGTCGTTTTCAGAACTCATCCGGTCACGATCGGCAGCCCGGTTTTGACTCATCATAATGATGGGTGCTTGAACCGCGGCAATACAACTCAATGCCAGGTTTAGCAAAATAAATGGATAGGGGTCAAAGTTCATCCCCAAAAAGTGAATCGTGTTAATAAACATCCAGGCAACCAAGACAAATACGAAGACGCCGATGAATCCCCAACTACCACCAAAACGGGCAACGGCATCGGAGACTCGTTGACCAAACGTTAAACTCTTGGCCAGGTTTTCATTCACATCGACGATATCATAATCATCACTTTGCATCGCCTTGGTTAATCGGCGGTTAATCTTCTTAGTCTGCTTAACATCGGAATTAACCATTCCATCAACTCTCATTAATTGGTACTTTAATAAATCATGATCACAAATAAAGTCAGTGACCTTCGCGGTCGGAAAATCACCCTTAATCAAATTTCTTGTTGCAGGCTCCAAGTCCCTAAGATAGCGGCCGTCAATTTGCATATGTTCCCGATGATCGATAAAACAGATTGCTGTTTTGGCTTCTGGCATCGTTTCAGTCCTCCCCAAAGTTTTTATTGTACTTATTTTAAATTATCTTTTTCCAAATCAAAAAAAGTATCTCACCGATTATTATATCAGTAAGATACTCGTTTAAAATCATTTAGTAGTCGTTAAAACTAGAGCCTAACCAAAGCTTATAACATTATGCCTTAATTAAATCTGATTTTGCTTTCAACAAAGCAGCCTTTAAAGCACGAATATGCTCTTTAGTCTCCTCGTCTTCTTCTGCGCCCTTCATCCATGATAATACAGACAAATTAGTTTCCATCTCAGCAATAATTTTTTGAATCGTCTGATCCGATTCACCATTGGTAGACATATCTAGTCTCCTCCTTAAGTTGATACCCATACTATACCAGAAGATAGCGAAAAGACAACGGAATTGGACTCGCTTTCATCAAATTCTAATTTATCATTTGTATAAGTTATCTAATCATTGATCTATCAATGTTCATTTGTGCACAATATGAGTATTTCTTTAATCTAAAATGGCCGAAATGTCTTGTGGCAATTGGGATTGGAAGCTTAACCCCCTGTTTGAAAATGGATCCTCAAAATCTAGTTTCGAGGCGTGAAGTGCCTGGCGATTAATTCCCAAATTCATCGGTCCATGATATAACTCATCGCCAAGAAGCGGATGGCCAATCGAAGCAAAGTGAACCCGGATTTGATGCGTCCGGCCGGTGTGAAGAATGACATCCACCAAGGTTCGGTCTTTTAAGCGACGCATGACGGTGTACTCCGTTTGAGCCGGCTTGCCATCCGCACTAATGATTTGTCCATAACCGTCAGGATCTTTAGCAATTGGCTTATCGATCAAATCGTGATCCGGGAGGCCATCCCCACTCACCACAGCCTGGTATCTCTTATGAAGGGTTTTATCTGCCAACATCTCGTTGGCCAAGCTGTTTGCCAGTCGGTGTTTGGCAATCAAGACAATGCCGCTGGTGAACCGATCCAACCGGGTAATAATATGGGGAACTAAATTTTCAGCACCTTCTTGAACCAGGCGTCCCTTCACACGATTAACCAGTGTGTCGGTGCGGTTTGCTGGTCCTGGTACAACCGTCAGGCCAGCTTGTTTGTTGACCACCAGCCAATTATCATCCTCATAAATAATGTTCAGCGGGCCATCGCTGACGGCAACATTGGGATCACTGGCTTCAGGTGGCAGACTGACTTGTACCTGGTCGCCGTCTTGAAGGTTGACTGCGCCATCCACCTTATGCCTGCCCACAGCAAAATATCCCCCACCGGTTTTGATGGTTTTGTACATCCGGTGACTGATACCCTTGGTATTTAAAAACTTCTTTAACGTTTTTGGATCGTGATTGGTTACTTTCCAGGAAAATTTCAAAATGTCCTCCAAAAAATATTTTTATGTTGTGCACAACTACTTTGTCCACGTCGCAAATCCCAACATGACGGCAATTTGGCCATGTGAGCGTTATCTCATACAGTTAAAATGCGTTTGTCAAGGGCTTAACAACGCTTGCACAACTTGTAATATGTAAGTACAAGCAAATGCTTGTGAATCTTTTATAAAACAAGGAGAAGTTAATATGAAAGTTGCAGTTATTGGTTGTACCCACGCAGGAACCTTTGCTATTAAAACTATTTTAACAGAACACCCAGACGCTGAGGTGACCGTTTACGAAAAGAATGATAATATTTCGTTTCTTTCATGTGGAATTGCTTTATATCTCGGGGGACATGTAAAGGATCCACAAGGCTTGTTCTATTCAAGCCCAGATGAACTTAAAAAATTAGGTGCCAACGTTCAAATGAAGCATGAAGTTACCAACGTTGACCCAGCTAAAAAAACAATCGACGTGACTGATCTTGAAAGCAACAAACAATTCCAAGACACTTATGACAAATTAGTCGTAACCACCGGTTCATGGCCAGTTATCCCACCTATCAAAGGTATCGACAACAAGAACGTTTACCTATGCAAAAACTGGAACCATGCCCAGGAATTGTTTAAAACCGCTCCAAAGAAAAAGCGCATTACAATCGTTGGTGCCGGCTACATTGGTGCCGAATTGGCTGAAGCATACAACACAAAGGGACATGAAGTTACTTTACTGGATGGTGCCGACCGCATCATGAGTAAATATTTTGACAAGCAGTTTACGGACATTGTTGAAAAAGACTTCACTGACCATGGCGTAACCCTCGGTTTAGATCAACAAGTCACTGAAATTTCCGGTGACGATACTGTGACCGTCAAGACGACCAAGGGATCATACGAAACCGACTTGGTTGTCATGTGTGTCGGCTTCCGTCCTAACACCGGCCTATTCAAAGGCAAATTAGCCATGACTGAAAACGGTGCCTTGATTACCAATGAATACATGCAAACTTCCGATCCTGATATTTACGGTGCCGGTGACAGTGTTGCTGTTCACTACAACCCAACCCGAAGCTTGGCATATATTCCACTGGCAACCAACGCCGTTCGTCAAGGGGTTCTGGTTGGTAAAAACATTGAAAAGCCAACTGTTAAATACATGGGAACCCAGTCATCATCCGGCTTGAAGCTTTACGATAAGACAATCGTTTCAACCGGTCTTACAATGGCTGCCGCAAAAGCTCAAAACGTGAATGCTCATGAAGTGATCGTAAAGGACAACTACCGTCCTGAGTTCATGCCAACCACTGATCCTGTCTTAATGTCACTTGTTTATGATCCTGATTCACGCAGAATTCTCGGCGGTTCACTGTTAAGCACCTACGATGTCTCTCAATCAGCCAACACCCTTTCTGTATGTATCCAAAACAACAACACAATCGACGATTTAGCAATGGTTGATATGCTGTTCCAGCCACAATTTGATCGACCATTCAATTACCTGAATATCCTGGCACAAGCTGCTCAGGAAAAGGAAGCAAAGACAGCTGAAACTGCCAAGTAATAGCGGTTACATTTTTCTTTGTAAATCCATCTGACACACGTTATAATGTTTACTGCATAGTGATGACGATCTTTTCTAAACCACATTAGCGTCTCACAAGTGCATCCCGTCTGACTTTTTTCCGGCGGGTTTTCTTTTATCTGTTGTTCTATCGACAATTTAAGATATACTAATGGCAGATCTACTAAACAAATTGGAGGAATCAATTATGGCTGAAAATCATTTTATTGTTACAACCACTGAACATATTCCCGGAAAAGACTACGAAGTTATCGGTGAAGTCTTTGGCTTAACCACCCAATCCAAAAACGTGGTTAGAAACATCGGTGCCGGCTTAAAAAACATTGTCGGTGGTGAAATCAAGGATTACACCAAAATGTTGGATGAAGCCAGAAACACCTCAGTTGACCGTTTGAAAGAAAACGCTCAAAAAATGGGTGCCGACGCGGTTGTCATGATGCGATTTGATTCCGGATCCATTGGTGGCGACATGCAGTCCGTTGCAGCTTACGGAACTGCCGTTAAGTTTGTCTAACAAATAAATAGACCATTATTACTCTAAAAGTCCGGCGTTATAATGCGTCGGACTTTTTTTGCCAAATACGGGGCAATGTAAATGTCTTGTAAATCCTGAGTAAAGGTTTAACCATTTCCATTTCAAAACGCCTATTTCACGATACTATGAATTCGCAGGGTAATATATCAATAGAATTCATGGAGATGAAATTAATGAATGTTAAGTTAAAAAGTTCCGTTTTTATCTCAGCGGTTGCGTTGGGAATTCTTGGAGTCAGCTGTGTTTCGATCCAACCTGCACATGCCGGCACCGTCAGTAAAATTGTTTCAAATCGCAAGTTAACCACGAACCCCGCCAGTCGAAGCATCACTTTTACCGGATCATCCGCGCTTTATTCAAAGCCCAAAATTAGTAAAGGTGCCAGAGTTGTGGCCAGCAAGGCGGTCTTAACTGATTTGGCCAATTCGAAATTCTCGAGCAATAACTTTGCTGCTTATCGTCAAGCAACGACTAAGAGCGGTTCGGTTTATTATAAGGTCACTTCATTTGACGGCAAGTACCGTGGCTGGATCTATGGCGGCAAAAAAGCCGGTAAATTCAGCGGTGGGATTGAGCCCTTCACCACTTTTGATCAGGGAAACGTACCATCAAGCTTAAGCAATTATACCTTTAAGATTGCCGCTCCCGGATTTCAAAATGACGGCAAGACCGTTACATATAAAAATCCATTAAATACGACCTATCAATCCGGCAAACAGATTGGCGACTCAGTGAAATACGCCAACACGACATTCAAGATTGACGGTATTGGAACACGAACCCGTGAAAATGATACTTGGGTTCATATCAGTGCCATTAATTCAGATGATTCGGCTGCCAACGGCTGGATTCTATACAAAGGTCTGTGCGAGGCAGAATCACCTATTCCGGATAGTTCGCTGCGAATTGACCTGGTTGATTCAAAGGGCAATTTAATTCGATACATCAATTACACGAGTGCAAACGCAAAGTATAACCAACCACTCGGTGTCCCTTACGGCTCATCCTGGACAATTGGTGATGACGATTTGGCCAACATCCAAGTGGCCGTCAGACAGGCTCTCCAAGGGACCGGTTACGCTTTGGATACTTTATCCAGCAACCAGGCAGGCTTCCTTGCACAAGCCAAATTTGGCCACAAAGCATCGCTTACCGTGAAGGCTGCCGACCCAATTCCCGGCAACTCGGTCCGCATCAACATCGTTAATGACGAAAACGCCGTGGTTGACACAGTCGACTATACAAATCAAAATGCCCAGGTTGGTCAAACCCTTGGATCAACTGACGGTGGCAGTGCATCCCTTGACCCAGCCGATGAAAAAGCCATTCAATCAGACATTTCAACGGCTCTTAAGAAATCCGGCTACAAGCTGGATAGCTTATCCGACGCTCAACTTGCCGATCTGGCTAAAACAAAGTTTGGCAGTTCCGTTTATTTGAAAGCTGATAACGATACAACCACGATTGCCGACAACGCCGTTCGAATCAACTTCACCGATCCTTCTTCCGGAAAAGTCATTAAATCAATTGATTACGTCAACACTGATGCCGATGACCCAGCCAAGAAGGGCAGCACGTTGGGAACTGAAACCAATGGCAAATGGACACTGGGTGACAGTGACATTGTCGAAATCAATGCATTGGCAGCTTCCTCCTTGTCCGGTACCGGTTATATCTTAAACAACGAGCACCTTTCAGACGATCAGGAATCCGCATTGGCCCAAGCAAAATTTGGTGGATCAATCACGGTTAACGTCGGCAAAGCTGCTGACTCAAACAACTTTGCTTTATACGCCGCCAGTTCTTCATCAAATAGTGCAAACGCGCAACAGCTGGTTCCAACCGGCCTCCAATACGTGGATGAAAGCTGGGAGTTCCCAGATGTCGGCGGTAACAGCAACAAATCAACTTACAGTAAGTTAAGTGCCGCAGATATTGCCGGGCTGTCTTCAACTAATCTTACGAACTTTAAACAGGCACTGGGCAAATACAGTGCGGATTCGATCAACAAAATTAATGCTGATTTCAAGTCGGCAGCCGAAATGCAATACGTTGATTCCGGTCAGACCGCTGCGTTAAATAAAGCAGACCTGAGTGCTGTCAAGAGTGGCCTGCAAAACAGCAGCTGGTCAACCCTCCAGTCACCAAAATATCCAGTATTCACGAAAGATGGCAGCGGAGCTGTGTCAATTAACTGGCAGACAATTACGTATCACGCAAAATCAGCCAAACAAAATACCAATGATTCTTCAATCAACGTTTATTACACGTTTGACGCCCAATAATCTCAAACGCAATTAATTCAAGAAAAGGATGAGATAAGTAATGAAGAAACCGTTAAAAGCTATTGTTGCAGTTGCCCTGGCCTTCACAGCTGCCGGATTTGTTGCCACGTCGGGAAGCGCCAAAGCCGATATTATCGATGTCCCCGGTGCCGTCAAATCAATTCCGCAAGTTAATTTGGGAAATGTCTTAACCAATTACGATTCCGATGACCTGAAGACGATTGATAACACATCGCCAGTGGGAAACATGGATCGGAAATATAACCAGGGAACGATCGACCCGTCAATGGATAACCAAGGTGACACGTTTGCAACAACCGCAGCCACCACTACTACCGCCAATTCATTTAAAACCCAATGGTTCCTGCCAGATGGCTTTAATGTTACCGACTACCAACACGGAAACTTTCAAAGTGTCGCGCTGGACAACTCCGGGAATGTCTACTTCGTCGAGTCCAACGGAAGTGACACCAACCTGGGAGTCATCATCAAATTTGATACCAACAAACTCAAACAGCTTGGATTGGAAAACGATCCAATGGCATTGTGGACAGCGTTCAACTACTTCAACCCATACACGGATGAAGGTGCTCAACACAACGAACAATATGAGAACTACTATGAATCCATGAAGAGTTCCTTTAAGAGCGTCAAATCACTAAACAACAAATTGGATGAGGTCAAATCAAACATCAATGGTTTGGCGAATGCCAAGCGGACAACCAAAGCCAAATACCAAAAGGCCAACGGTACATCAAAGGCTCGTCTTGCAAAAGCATTGAAAACAAACGCCAAGAAAGCTGCTGCCGACCAAAAGAAAGCTGCCTCCCTTCAAAAAGAAGTCGATAGTAATCAGGCCGACATTAACAAAATAAAAGCAAAGAATCCCGAATTATTCAAAAACATCGAGATCGCCAACACCGCGCAACTCAGTCCTCAAGTTGATATCGGTCATGGTCAAACGTTAACCTTCAACCCTCAAAACAAGCATTTATATTTGGTTGAAGATAATACCCTAACCGATCTCAGAAACCGTGACGAGAATAATACCGTCATGGAAATGGATCCAAATACTATGGAGCCGATTCGTCAATATAATTTCAAGATGTACCAGGGAACCAAAGGCAACCTTCAGCTCCATACACTGGTATTTGATAACAACGGTAACGCCTATTGGGGCCGAAAGAATGGCATGGGCTACATGTTCTTCTATGGCCGACTCGATGAGAACAGCGTGAAGTTTGCGGCTGTTCCGGAAAAGCTGAAGACTCGTGGTGGTTCGCCCAACCAAGGTGTCGCATTCAACAACGTCAACAATCGAATTTACATTGTCTCTGATGATGTTTTAACTTCGATCCCGATTTCCAAGCTGGAATCAGGGACTGCCACTCCAGAAGACATCAACTATTCTGTGTTCCAGTCAAAACGCGAATGGGAATGTCTGGCATTTGACCAACAAGGTTATGGTCACCTGTTAGCCTTGTGGCCTGCAGAATTGATGAAGACAACCGAACCACTCAATTAAGTAATTCAGCTCTCCAATCACAAGTTTCGCCAATATAATATGACACAACAAAAGCCTGTAACTTCAGTCAAAACCGAGTTACAGGCTTTTGTTATGCCGTAATTTCTTATAAATGGCATAGATCAAAAAGATCGGGCCAAAAATAATAATCAATATGTTCAAAATGAGATTCTTAACAACTGTATAGGCAAAGTCTGCCGCTCCTTTGTAGGACTGGGTTTGAGAATACTGATACTCCCAAGGATTGGCAGTAACACCATTAGCAGACCAGGAACGGCCCTTATGATTGGCCTGAGCATCCGAATGATGAAGTCTTAAAGCTTTGTCTTTGTATGTTTCAAATTCCGTTGAATCCTTTTGGTAGAGCTTTTTCATCTGGGCTCTGGCGATTGGTAAAATCATGATCAAACAAACCAGAAAATACCAATCAAGTGAAGAGAGCCGCCATACCAAGTGATAATCGCTGGTCTTAGAAATTTCGGGAATGGAAATCGCCCCATCATAAAAATAAATCAATAACAGCGCAATTCCGCCCGTCAGCCAATACCAAAGGCATTTTAACGTCGAAACAATTGGTTTCACCCCAACCATCCCTTTCAAAGAAAAGAAGTATCTTAAAGATACCGGTTATCCCAGGGAATGTAAAGGCAATATGAGAAAAAATCATTCCAATTTCACATTTTAAATTAATGATGATTCAACGGTCGCATCAACGTTGGCCAATGTATCAGTAATCAAGTCAATTCCCTTTAACAGGTCCGCTTCGCTCATTACCAACGGTGGCAGCAAACGCAAAGTGTTGTGCTTAGCCGATAAGGTCAGCAGACCATTTTGCTGAAGGTGAGAAATAACGTCCGCAACCTTGACTGAATCATTTAAGTGAATTCCAATCATCAATCCAAGCCCACTGATGCTATCGACAGCTGATAATGGTAGGACTTTCTTTCCAAGTGCATCAAATACTGCCTTGGACTTCTTTTGAACCCCCTTTAAGAAGTCGGGTGTCAACTGCTCAAGGACAGCTTTGGCTGATGATAAGGCGATTTTATTGCCACCAAAAGTTGTTCCGTGAGAGCCGGGGCCAAATGCCGATGCCAATGACTTTTTACCCAGCATTGCCCCAATCGGGAGGCCGTTACCAAGGGCTTTGGCACATGTGATAATATCCGGATCCAAATCAAAGTTCTGAAAGGCAAATTTTTTACCGGTTCGGCCAATTCCTGTCTGAACCTCGTCAATAATCAGTAAAACACCCTGCTCATGACATTTTGCAGCCACTTGCTTGAGCCAGTCACCATTGCCGTCGACAACGCCGCCTTCGCCTTGAATCACCTCAAGAATGACCGCTGCCAAATCATCGGTAATAGCCGACAACGCGTCTGGATCGTTGTAATCGGCAAACTGAACTTCCGGTACCAGCGGCTTAAAGCCGGCCTGAATATCAGGGTTCCCGGTTAACGACATGGATCCATAGGTTCGGCCATGAAAGCCATTGTTGAATGCCAGGACTTTGCCCTTTCCGGTTGCTTTTCTGGCCAACTTGAAAGCTGCTTCATTGGCTTCGGTTCCGGAATTGCAGAAAAAGGCCAACATCCCTTCAGGACACAGTGCATTGGCAACGTCATCCTGCAGCTGGCTGGGATACAAATTGGAAGTGTGCCAAATTTTTCCCAACTGATTTAAGACACTGTGTTCAATCTTGTCGTTGCTGTAACCGAAGCTGCAGACGCCAATGCCACTGGTAAAATCCAAATATGATTTCTGTTGATTATCGACTAAATGCCAGTCATGACCCGAGACAATTTCCATCGGGTATTGGGCATAGGTTGGAAAGATATGTTTCATCATTTTGATCTCCTTTAGATTGCGAGCTGGTTAACCGATAAATGGGTACCGGTATGCTGCAGCTGATTTGTGATTTCAACTTCTTTTACACCGTGTTTGAGAGCGTCGAAGGCGGCCCTGATCTTGGGTACCATGCCGGACTTAATAAGCTCTGCTTCAAATAGTTGATTGGCCTTTTTCAGACTCAATTGGCCGATTACCCGACTATTGACCATCACGCCAGGAACGTCGGTGACCAAATACAACTTTTCTGCGCCAAGCAGCCGGGCAATCCCCGCTGCTGCCACGTCCCCATTAACATTTAAATAATTTCCAGAACTGGTAACGGCTAGCGGTGCACAAACGCCGATGCCCTGAGACAGGACTTGGTTTACGTAAGGGTGATTGATGGCGGTGATTTTTCCAACCTCGCCATACACAGGCTGGTCTAAATACGCCCCCGTTACCACATCCTGTCCAGATGCATTCATGCCTACCACTGGGAGGCCATGGGCAGCCAAATGCCGGCAGAGCGTTGGCTGAACCAGTCCCAGCAAGACAGCTTGGGTAACCTTAAGCGTTTGTTGGTCGGTAACCCGAATCCCATTAATTTTGTTCACAGGCAAATTCAACTGCTGACTCCATTCAGAAATTTGTGGGCCACCGCCGTGGACAATCAGAATTTGTTTGCCTTGATCATGCCAGCTGTGTAATTGCTGAAAGAAGGCTTCTGAAAGGTTGTTTGTGGCGTTTCCGCCAATTTTGACGACAATGATTTGACTCATGGTCCTTCACCTCCTAGCTTCGATATGATGCGTTAATCTGGACATATTTATAAGTGAGATCACAGCCCCACGCGGTTCCGGAAAATTCTCCCACATTCAAGTCAACATCAATCGTGACCTTCTTTTGCTCGAGAGTTTTAGTGACTTTATCGTCATCAATCCCGGTTCCCAAGCTGTTCTTAACCAATTGGAGGCCATTGATACTAACACTGACGCCATTCACATCGACGTGAGCGGTTGTCTGACCAATTGCCTGCATAATTCTGCCCCAGTTGCCATCTTTGCCAAAGATCATTGCCTTAACCAGGTTGGAGCCAACAATTGCTTTGGCAACTTGTTGTCCTTCCAAATGACTGTCGGCGCCGGTTACATTGACCTCAACCAGTTTGGATGCTCCTTCACCGTCACCGGCAATTTCCTGTGCCAAATGGGCCAGGACTTTCTTGAAGGCCATCACGAAGGTTGGGTAATCCTGACTATCTTCTTGTAAAGGCTGGTTACCGGCAGCTCCATTGGCCATGACAACGACCATATCGTTGGTAGAGGTATCGCCATCCACCGTAATTTGATTGAAGGTTTCATCAACCGTGGAACTCAGTAGTTCCTGAAGATGGTTGCCTTCAATGGCGGCATCTGTCGTCACAAATCCCAGCATTGTCGCCATATTCGGGTGAATCATCCCGGAACCCTTGCAAAAGCCGGTTGTCGTCACTTCATGACCATCAACCATACACTTCACAGTGATTGTCTTGGCGTGGGTATCAGTGGTTAAAATTGCTTTGGTCAACCCACTGTTCTTTGTTAATTTGAGATGCGAAATGCCATCCTTTATTTTCGCCATCGGTAAGGGCTCACCGATCACACCGGTTGAAGCAATCCCAACCAGTTCAGGTTGAATCTGCAGTCGATCCGCCGTCATCTTTTGCATCATCAGCGCATCGCCTTCCCCTTGGTTTCCGTTGCAGGAATTTGCGTTACCGCTGTTCATTACAACGGCCTGCAGCTGATGGGCAAGGTTAATGGTTTGCTTGGTCAGCTTGGTTGGGGCAGCTTGAAACTGGTTGGTCGTGTACACACCGGCTGCATCCGCAGGGGCTTCCGAATAGATCCAACCCATGTCATCGGAATCCTGCTTGAGTCCCGCGTGGGTTGAGTCGGCATAAAATCCTTTGGGCCATGTAAAAGTACTTACTTCAATTAAATCTTCACTTGTCATCTGCATCGCAATCTCTCCTTAGTTATGGTAGGAATGTCTGTAATTCCAGACCACTCGATTCTTGGTAGTTAAACATCTGGTTAAAGTTTTGAACAGCCTGACCGGCCGCTCCTTTTAATAAATTATCAATGACACTATCGGCCATTACCGTGTGGGTTGTCGGATTATAAACGACGCCGATGTGGCAGTTGTTGGTCCCCACGACTTGTTTGATATCAGGTAAATGTTCACCTGAATAATGAACGAATAATTTGTCGTCATAAATTTGGTGGTACGCTTCATCGATTTTAGCCGCGTCAACGCCAGGTTTTACCTTGGCGTAGATGGTACTCATAATTCCACGGGTGATGGGAATCAGCGTTGTCATAAATTCAATCGCCTTAACATCCCCATTCCAACGTTGAAGTTCCAACATGATTTCTGGAATGTGCTGGTGTTGGTTGGGCTTGTATATTTGCAAGTTGTCATTTGCCTGGGTGAAATGAGTTGATTGCGCCGGCTTTTTACCTGCACCGGAAGTTCCGGATTTGGCATCCACGATAATTGAATCAGGATCAATCAAATCCAACTTCACCAGGGGTGCCAACCCCAACAACGTTGCCGTTGCGTAACACCCGGGATTTGCCACGTAATTCTGGCCATGAGCGGAGTGGAAATCTGCCAATCCGTAATAGGCTTGATTCAATGCTTGGGCTGGTGCTGAAGGTTTGTGATACCAGCGTTGATACTGTGCTTCGTCGTTTAGCCGCAAATCACCGGATAAATCAATTACTGGGAAATCGGCTTTGATATACGGCTGACTCAACTTTGATGTCACCCCTGCCGATGTCGCAAAGAATACCAACTGATTGTCGGCCATGATGGCATCTGGATCATATGGTTGAACCGCCGTGTCATCCGAATAAAAAGCCGGCACCATTTCAGAAAGTTTCTCATTTTGTATTAACTTGTGATCGTATAGATGAATTTCATCTACCGCTGGGTGTTGGCGTAAAAGCTGATATAATACCATTCCCGCGTACCCGGTTATTCCAACTAAAGCTACTTGCAAATCAATCGCCTCACATTTTCTAAATATTCAATTAAAGGAATATTAATGAATGAAAACATCTTACAACGTCATGCAGGAAAATGCAACGTTTTTTAAGTATTATTCATGTTTTTATTTTATTATCAATATTTATTCATTTATACGGCTAAATTCATGTATATTAGCCTGACAAATGAAATTTATTCACACTTCTATTCATGCATAATAATTTATTATTTGTTAGCTAAATATTCATTCGGTTGAATCTTCATGATCACTGTTTATCAGTTAATGAACCTCACCCTGAATTTCAGGTTATAGACAATAAAAAAGGAATAATCACGGCCAAACCGCAATTAATCCTTCTATGTTATAAATCATTATCTGTTTTAACCGACTGCTTCTTCCACTTCGTCAGGAATCTTATCAAGTGCCTGACTCAAATCTGCAATCAGATCGTCAGCATTTTCAACACCGACAGACACCCGGATCAAGTCCGGTGTGATTCCGGCTTCTTTCAACTCTTCCTCGTTTAATTGAGCATGAGTGGTGGATGCAGGATGGATGATCAACGACTTGGCATCAGCGACATTTGCCAACAGTGAGAATAACTTGAGATTTTGAATCAGCTGTTTGCCGGCCTTTTCGCCACCCTTTAGTCCAAGTGTGAAGATTGAGCCGACCCCTTTCGGGAAATACTTCTCGGCCAGGTCGTGATATGGACTGTCTTCCAAACCGGGATAGTTAATCCAGGCAACCTTGGGGTGATTGTGCAGGAATTTAACAATCTTCTGGGTATTTTCAACATGCCGTTCAACCCGCAGCGACAATGATTCCAGTCCCTGAAGCAGGAGGAATGAATTAAACGGGCTGATCGTGGCGCCCAGGTCCCGCAGTGATTCTGCCCGAACCTTGGTTGTGAATGCCGCACCACCAAGATCACCAAACACCAGTCCATTGTACTGGGCATTCGGCTCGGTAAATCCAGGGTATCGGCCGCTGGCTTTCCAGTCAAACTTGCCATTTTCAACAATCACGCCACCCATTGTCGTTCCGTGACCGCCAATAAACTTGGTGGCTGAATGGAGCACAACATCGGCTCCATGGTCCAGTGGTCGGACGAGGTATGGCGTACCAAAGGTATTATCCACAATTAAAATGATTCCGTGCTTGTGGGCAATCTTAGCAACTGCTTCAAAGTCAATCAGATTGATGCCGGGATTGCCGATGCTTTCAATATACAGCGCTTTGGTGTGGTCATTGATTGGCTTCTCAAAGTTGGCCGGATCATCCGGATCCACAAAGTGGGTCTTAATTCCTAACTTTGGCAGGGTCACATTCAGTAAGTTGAAGGTGCCGCCATACAGGGTGCTGGCTGAAACAATTTCGTTCCCTTTACCGGCAACGTTGAGGATGGCTGCGGTAATTGCTGCCGACCCGGTTGCCAAAGTCACCCCGGCCGTTCCATTTTCCAATGCAGCGACCCGCTTGTCGACAATATCTGTCGTTGGGTTGGTGAGCCGGGTATAAATGTTTCCGGGATCCGTTAATCCAAATCGACCGGCAGCCTGCTCAGGACTGTCAAAAACGTATGAGGTTGTTTGGTAAATGGGAACTGCACGTGATCCGGTTTCATCTACGGTTTGGCCAGCGTGTACTTGAAGGGTTTCGAAATGTAAGTTGTTATTTTCTTCTGTCATATTGATAAGCCCACTTTCTTATTTGCGATAATTTTCGTCCAGTTGTCATAAATCTGAATGCTACTGTCTTTCCAAGAATAATCAACGGTACCGGAATCCTGATCAATGAAGTAATGTTTCGGCAATCGAATTGGCATCTGTTCATAAAGGTCCCGATAATATTCCAATGCCAGGGTACCTTCTGCGTATTCCGGATGGCCGGTGATATAAGTGCTGTGAAGCCCCGCTGCTGACAAAATAATTGGTCCTGTCTGGGTGGATGAAGCATCAACCGACAATTCTTCCGGAAGATGGTCTTCATCCAAGACAATGCCCGTGTGGCGAGATTGCGGCATCTTCAATGCCTGCTGACCACCGAAGCCTTCGGTAATTTCAGATCCGGCTTTAATGTTGTCTGCCTCAAAAATGCCAAATAGTTTACTCAACAACAGGTGTTTTCGAATACCAAAATCATTGAACAAACAGGCTTGAGCAGCCCAACATTCATATAGGCATTCAGTGACGTGGTCCCTTGACCAATCGATGATTGTCTGAATTTCATCCCAATAATCAACTTCACTGAATGCCAATGTTTCGACGGGTGCTCCCGTAATGATCAAGCCATCATAGTGGGCATCACGAATCTGGTCCAGACAAACATAATCCCGTTCGATATCAGCACGCGAAGTTCCTCGGAAATGATGTGAACGCGGATACATAAACGTGAGTTCTGCATCAGAAGAAATTTCACTGAATCTGTTCAAAAATTGTCTCTCCGTACTATGCCGGGTTGGCATCAGATTCAACACCAAGATTGATAGAGGATTAGTTACTTCGTGGTTGACCCACTTTTGTTCTGCATTCAAAAACCCGTTAATTGCATTTGCCGTCATCCAAATCATCTCCTTAAAATAAATAAAAAAAGCTTCCGTCCACGTAGTTATAAACTACGGGACGAAAGCTTCGCGATGCCACCCTGATTTGCCGTCATCTCACAACAACGACCTCGACAGGTACTCATAAAAATACCCCGCTATGTATCGGTAGCGACCGGGAATCCTAGCCTTGTGACCGGATCCTGACTCAGAGCTCATCTTCACGCCGCTGCAAACCACTTCTCTCACCAAACGAAGCTCTCTTTAGGAATGCATTAACGTTACTCTTCTCTTCAACGTCTCAAGTGTTTTTAATAATTGCTGTAACTTTATCATCTCAGCAAGCCCTTGTCAACAGATTTTCAGAAAATATTTTTCGCATGATTAAAATTATATGAGCTTATAATAGACTTTATAGAATAATCTAGGGGTGAAAATATGGACCAATCAATATCCGAAGATGAACTGATTTCCGTGTGCGGCAAAGTCGGCAAAATTCTTCTCACAAGCGGTGCCGAAACTTCAAGAGTCGAAGGAACCGTCGAATACATCGGCCGGGCAGCTCATTATGAAATAACCTGCCATGCCACGATTACCGCTTTGTTTGTCGGCGTCAAAAACCAGACCAAAACGCACCTGGTCAAAGTCCGTCTGGGTGATTTTAACTTGGAGAAGGTCGATGAAATCAATACAATGTCACGTAAATTTGTAAATGGTCAAATCGATTTCAATGAGCTCAAGAAGACCATCAATCAAATCGATAAAAAAGTCATCGACTTCACCTGGCCTCAGAAAATCTTTGGTGCCGCGCTGGTTTCGGTTGCACCAATGCTGTTGTTTAAAGCAACCTGGGCTGATTTGGGACTAGCCTTTTTCGTTGGAATTTTTGGTTACCTGGCCGCTGCTTTATCCAGTCCCCGAATCAAAACACCGTATGTGGCTGCTGGCCTGGGCGGATTTACAGTTGGCTTTCTTGCCGCAGTCCTGCAGTCCCTTGGAATTGCCACCAGCGCCGGTAATATCATTGTCAGTGCCCTGATGCCTTTGGTTCCCGGCGTCGCGATTACCAACTCCTTTCGAGAAATTATTGACCGCAATACCATTTCTGGAGTTGTCCGGGCAGTCGATGCAATTATCATTGCCGGATCAATCGGAGCCGGGGTCGTCCTTGGCGCATCCCTTTCAGCAATGATTTTCAATTTGATTGGAGGCCGCTTATGAGAGTATTGATTGAGTTAGTCGTCAGCTTCCTATCAACAGTCGGCTTTGGATTGGTGACCAATGTCCCCCGCCGTTCACTTTTACCAGCCGGGATTACCGGATCACTTGCTTGGGTTGCCTATTATTTGGTCCTCCAAGTGGATAACGGTCTGATTCTGCCCAACTTCACAGCAGCCATTGTTATCGGAATCCTGGGAAATATTTCCGCTGTTATGTTCCGGGTTCCCGTCAATATTATCTACGTTCCCAGCCTGGTATCATTGGTCCCCGGTGGCATTATGTATTTGGGGATGCGCAGTTTTACCCTGGGTAATGAAATTCGAACCGGCCGGTACATGTTTAATGCGTTAACGATTGCGATCGCCCTGGCGGTCGGGTTTGTGGTGGCCGAAGTACTGTTCTACAAAATGAAGCCATTTTTGATTCATAGTCTGCAAAGGCGGAAAAATAATTAGGAGGTCTTTTATTTGGATTTGATAAATGAACTCATGCAGCATTTACAAAAAGATGAACCTGAAATGATCAAGATCAGGCGTCATCTCCATGAGCATCCAGAAGTATCCTTCCACGAAAAAGAAACGTCAAAATACATCAAAAATTACTACCAGGATATGGACTGCCAGGTTCGGGACTGCGGTGACGGCTATGGCATCTTAGTTGATATCGACAGTGGCAAGCCGGGTCCCAAGCTGGCATTGAGAGCCGACTTTGACGCGTTGGCCATCCAAGAAGATAATGATTTGCCGTTCAAATCACAGAACCCAGGTGTCATGCATGCCTGTGGGCACGACGGTCACACTGCTTACATGATGGTCTTGGCTAAAAATCTGATTAATATGAAAGATCAACTCAAAGGGTCGATTCGAATTATCCATCAACCGGCTGAAGAAGTTTCTCCCGGTGGTGCCAAATCAATGATTCAAGATGGTGCCCTTGATGATGTTGATAACGTTGTCGGCATTCATGTAATGTCATCAATGCCCACAGGTGCCATCGGCTACCACTATGGCGAAAGTCAAACCGGCCGCTCAGATTTTACAGTGAAATTCACTGGTAAAGGCGGTCATGCTTCTATGCCTCATCTATCCAACGATGCCATCGTTGCCGGAAGTTATTTTGTCACCACCCTTCAAACCGTTGTCTCAAGAAGGCTCGATCCGTTTGATACCGGCAGCGTAACGATTGGTTCGTTTGACGGTGCCGGATCGTTTAACGCTATCAAAGAATCGGTCACCTTAAAAGGCGACGTTCGGGTAATGAAAGAAAGTACCAGAAAGAAAATCCGCGAGCAAATTGAACAGATTGTCCACGGAATTGAGGTCACGTTTGGGGTAACTGCCGACTTGGATTACGACGACAACTATCCTGTTTTGTACAACGACCCCAGTTTCAGCAAGCAGGTCATCAACACGCTGAAAGAAGCCAACATCCCGGAGATCACCGACTTTGGTGCCCAAGACCCATCGGAAGACTTTGCGTATTTCGCACAAAAGAAGCCAAGTATCTTTTTCTACGTCGGCTGCATGACTGCGGACGGCAAGAATCACCCTCACCATAGTCCAGATTTCATGATGAATGAAAAATGCCTGTTAATTGCAGCTAAAGCAGCTGGAACAGTTACACTAAAATATTTGTTGAAATAAGTTGTTCAAGCATCCTGAATTCAGGGTGCTTTTTCTTTGCAAAATTGTTTTGGTAATCAAGCTAATGACAATTAAGTTAAAATGATTCTAAATATTTATACTGAACAGATTTTGAAGTGTGAAAGCCCATGTTTAACCATCTTCGTGAGATTAATAAAAAGTACATTATAATCATTCTAACTTATTAGTACCATTTTCGGTTGGGATATGTTACGCTTTATTTAACAAGTGAATGACTTGTTAATGAATATTTACGAAAGGCGGAATCATTGATGAAAGTTATTGTTGTAGGTTCATCTCATGGTGGATTTGAAGCCGTTAGAGGAATATTAGCCGAAAAACCTGATACTGAAATCCAATGGTATGAAAAAGGAGATTTCGTTTCATTCCTGTCTTGTGGAATGCAATTATATCTCGAAGGAGTTGTCAAAAATGTCAACTCTGTTCGCTATGCAACTGCCAAGGGCATGCGTGCCAAGGGAGTGAACGTATTTGTTCACCAAGAAGTCACATCCATCGACCCAAAGGCACATACTGTCACTGTCCATAATCTGGACGATGATTCAACTCGCGAAGAAAAATACGATAAATTGATTTTGTCTGCTGGAGCCGTTCCCGCGAACATTCCGGTTCCAGGAAATGATCTGGCAAACATCTATGCAATGCGTGGCCGTGACTGGGCAATCAAATTAAAGGCCAAAACCGTTGATCCCGATGTCCAAAATGTCGCTGTTATCGGTGCCGGATACATTGGAATTGAAGCAGCTGAAGTCTTTTCCAAGGCTGGCAAGCACGTAACCTTAATCGACATTCTTCCCCGCCCACTGCAATTATATCTGGACCAGGAATTCACCGATATTTTGTCAGACACAATGAAAGATCACAACATTTACCTTGCAACCGGCCAGGGCGTTAAGGAATTTGAAGGCAAAGATGGCAAAGTCAGCGTTGTTAAAACCGATCAAGCCGAATACCCTGCTGATTTGGTTATTGAAACTGCCGGGATTCGGGCAAACACCGGCTGGCTCAAAGATACCCTTGATCTAACCGAAAAAGGGTTAGTCAAAGTCAACGACCATTTGGAAACCAGCCAGCCTGATATCTATGCGGTTGGTGACAGCACCAAGGTGCCATTTGCCCCAACCGGCAAGGAATTGCAGATTGCCTTGGCTACCAACGCCCGTCGTCAAGGCCGAATTGCCGCTAAAAACGTCTTGGGCCATGACATGAAGATGCCGGCAGTTTCCGGTTCATCCGCATTGTCAGTCTATGACTACCACTTCGCTTCAACCGGTATCAAGGAAGGCACATCAGACGCAAACGGCGTCAAGAGTCAATCCGTATTTGTCACTGATACGACTCAGCCACCATTTGTTCCTGATGAAGCCGGTAACGAAAAAGTATACTTCAAGCTGACTTTTGATCCCGATACTCATCGAATCTTGGGTGCCCAGATCATGTCAAAGCGTGATGTCACTGCAAACATCAACGCAGTCAGCTTAGCCATCCAAGGAAAAATGACTTTGGAAGACTTGGCTTACGCCGACTTCTTCTTCCAACCAGGATTTGACCGTCCATGGAACATCATGAACGTTGCAGCTCAAAAAGCTTTACAAGATTTAGATCAATAATTATTTAAATGATTCCTCCCAAAAAAGATTGCTCACCGTTACTCAAAACGTGATTTGCGTTATAGTAAAGGCGTATGCAAATCTTTTAAGGGAGGAATTTTTTTGAAAACTGTATTAATTCTTGGTGCTGCTGGACAGATTTCCAGTTTCTTAATTCCACAGCTCTTAAAGCAAACTGATTTTAATTTAAAACTATACGCTCGAAATGCCAATAATCGGATTAAGGTGACCGACCCCAAACGCGAAACCATCATCAATGGTGACTTCAACGATAAAGACACCCTCAATCAGGCAATGGATGGTGTCGATGCGGTCTACCTCAACGAAATGCGGGATCTGACATCCGTTAACAATATCATTGCAGCAATGGATGCTAACCACGTCCGTCAATTCATCGGTGCCACAGTATTAGGCATCGAAGACGAGGTCAAAGGTGCCTTGGGTCAATGGAATACCAGCATGATTGAAAGCTCCATTACCAAACGAAAGAAAACTGCCAAAGCCATCGAGGATTCCGATTTGACTTACACCCTGCTTCGCCTGGCATGGCTCTACGACAAGGATGGAAACACCAATTATGAAATCACTCAAAGTGGCGAACCATTTGGCGGCACAGAAGTCACCCGTCAAGCTGTTGCACAACTGATAATCGATATCTTAAATGACGATTCACGAAAGTTTGCCCGCAAGAGTATTGGTGTCAATGAACCGAACACCAACTTTGATAAGCCTTCATTTTACTAATGTGAATTCAAGAAAAAAAGATGCCCATTCCTCACTGGAATGGACATCTTTTTGATTATTCACAAGAAGCCAACTTAATTTGAGGCATCTTGATCTTGATTCCGAGATTTGTCAAAATGCAATCCCGTAAAAATACAAATAATGTTAACAACTTCTAAGACCATTAGCACGATGAACGCATGCTGGGCTCCAACAGCCGTGGTGTGAACATAATCGGTTTTAACCTGAGCCAATGCCACAACCATTGAGATAACCGCGGTTCCAAATGCTCCGGCAAACTGCTGAAGGGTGTTAAAGACGGCGTTACCATCGACATTTTCAGCTTTGGGGATCTGTGCCAAACCATTTGTGATAATGGTCGACATTCCAAATCCGGTTCCAAGCATCATCAGAATATAACCAATCAGCTGTGATACTGGGCTGGCAGATAATGCTTCCACCAACAGAACGATGAGTCCCATTGTTTGAAATACTAATGCGATGGTAATGGGCTTGGTTGGTCCCAAACGATCATAAATTGTCCCACTAACTGGTGCCAAAATGGCTCCCAAGGCTGCTCCGGGAAGTAATAACAATCCGGCAGTCAATGAAGATGTGTGGGCCACAATCTGTAAATAATTTGGTAAAACAAAGGCAACCCCAACGTTCATAATTTGGAAAACAACAAAACTAACAACGTGTAAATCGAAAGATTTATTTTTAAAGACGTTTAATCTGATAATTGGATCATCAATGTGCTTTGAGCGGACAATAAACCCGATCAGGCCAATAATGCCAATTAAGCCATAAATTGAAGCGGTGGTAAGTGATGCTTCGATGTTGTTAAGTCCTAAGATTGCACCGGCAAAGAAGATCGCAATGGCAATCCATGAAGGGAAATCCAATCGAACCTTTACGGTTTTTGAAACTTGGGTAATCGAGAAGATCCCCAAGAATAAAGCAATCACCATGATGGCCAAAAGAATGCCAAAGATTGCGTGCCAGTTAAGGCCAATTAACAATCCTCCGTATGTTGGCCCAAGGGCTGGGGCAATGGCCGTAACCAAGGTTCCAATCCCCATTAACAGACCAATTTTGTCCAATGGTGCCTGTTCCAAAATAATATTAAACATCAAGGGAAGAGCAATTCCAGTACCTAGGCCTTGAATAATCCGGCCAATTAACAAAACGTCAAACCGATTAGCCAAGGTACAGATGAGTAACCCGACAATAAAGAACGCACTGGCGGTAAGAAACAGCTGCATGGTGGTAAAGCGGCGCTTCAACACTCCAGAGATTGGAACGATAATCGAGACAACCAGCAGGTAACCCGTGGTTAACCACTGAATGGTTGCTGTGTCGACGTTAAACTGTGTCATAAGAGTTGGAAATGTTACATTCATTGCAGTCTCAATCAGCACCCCACAGAATGCCATCAAACCGGTTGCAACAATTGATAAATAAAGTTTAGTTGATATTTTACGTGTCATAAATTCCTCCAAAAATTAATAGTTCTAATTCGAACTGTTTACTAATTTAACACCTTTAGAATATAAAATCAACTATAAAATCGTTTACAATTTAGGAAAAGTTCGATAGAATGATCAAGAACGAAATTAGTTCGAAATGGAATTACGAGGTGCATATGGCTGATCAGATTGGTATCATGTTAAAAAATTTAAATAACGATCTTCAACGTTACTCGGACCGTGAAGCAAAAAAGATGGGTATCACTCAAGTTCAAATGAGTATCATTGACTTTATTTATCGTGATGAAGAAAGTCGTGAGCTCTATCAAACAGATGTTGAGCGTGAATTTAATATTCAAAAATCATCGGCAACAACCCTGCTTCAATTGATGGAGAAAAAAGACCTCATCGTCAGATCCCCATCCAACCACGACAGCCGATACAAGATGATTCTTTTAACCCCAAAGGCGCGCCATTTTGCAAAACGAATTCGAGCCTTCTATGATCATAATGAAAATGATCTTCGCCAAGTGTTGGGAGACGATGTCGATTCGTTTATCAAAAACTTGCGGTTGCTTCGAGATGACATGCGAAATCGTTTAAAGGATTAATCAAAAATAGCAGGTCAACGACAAAAATGTCATTGACCCGCTATTTTACTTTATCAAACGCATATTTATCTAAATCTTACCAACAAGTTGGGTTCCTGGCTTCAAAGTCTTTTCTCCAGGCTTCCAGTTAGCTGGGCAAACTTGATCGCCATGTTCAGCAACAAATTCTGCAGCTTCAAGGGTTCGAAGGACTTCCTTGGCGTTACGGCCAATACCCATATCATTGATGGTGTATGAACGAACCTTTCCTTCAGGATCGATGATGAATACACCACGGTAAGCTTGACCTGCTTCTTCATCCAAGACACCAAAGAAACGTGCCAGTTTGCCGGCTGGGTCGGCAATCATTGGATATTCAACCTTACCAACTTCTTTACTCTTTTCATGCCATGCTTGGTGAACAAATTCAGTATCTTCGGAAACTGAGTAGATTTCAGCGCCGGCCTTTTTAAAATCAGCGTAGTTATCTGCCAAGTCACCTAATTCAGTTGGACAAACAAATGAAAAGTCAGCTGGGTAAAAGAAGACGATTGACCAGTGTCCCAACAAATCTTTCTTGGTTACCTGCTTAACATCCCCGTCTTGAAATGCGTTTACCTTAAAATCATCAATTTCTTTACCAATGAAATTCATATTTGCATCCTCCTATGTCAGTCATTTTTTAACCAACTCAAGTGTACGATAAATTTTAACAGTTTTCAATAATGATTCTAAACTAGTTGGCATTTTTTGACAGGAATACCCAAGTATTGGCATTTTCATACATCATTGATACTTGTAATTAATTAGTCTTTTTATAAATAAAGCAGTTGGTATACATCCGGCTGCTTTACTTTTTATGTTTATCGTTAGGATTTAAAAATCTTCTTTGCAATTCCAAATGCTGACCAAGCCTTTGGCCACCCAGCATAGAACGCCAACTGGGTAATTATTTCAACCATTTCATCTTTGGTCACCCCATTTGCCTTGGCCATCTTCATATGGGCTTCAAGTTGTGGGAATAGGCCTTGTGACATCAAGCTCGCACAAGTGATCATACTGCGATCCCGTGCAGAAAGCTTAGATTGTCTTGACCAAACTTCTCCGAATAAGACATCATCATTCAGTTCGGCAAACTTGGGTGCAAAATCGCCCAAGGCGTCCCGACCTGCTGTTTGTTTTTTTGCCATTGTTATTTGACCTCCAATTGATCGTATTCCGTATCAGATACCGGTTCAAGCCACTCTGGTGTTCCCGCCGTGATTGCAATATGGGAGAACCAGCTGTCTTTGGTAGCGCCGTGCCAATGTTTAACACCATCGTGCGTAACGACAACGTCACCCGGTACCAAATACTGTGCCGGCTTGCCGTCTTCTTGATACCAGCCAGCACCTCCGGTTACCAGTAAAATTTGATAACCGTTGTGGTGAATATGCCAGTTGTTGCGACATCCGGGTTCAAAAGTAACGTTGCTGACACCAACGTTGACTGTAGGATCGTTTACCAATCCCTGCAAATAACTTTGGCCGACAAAATACTTGGCATAAGTATCATTCTTCGAACCAATGGGAAATATCACGCCATTTTTTACATCTTGATTTTTATTCATCATATCCTCCTTAAGTTGTCTATTGACTTTACAAATAGTACAATACAACTTAAAGTTAACTTTAAGTCAAACAAGACTTTCAATTGGAGGAATATCATGCCAACTAAAACTAAAGAACCGACATACGAAATTGGGGAGTTTGCCACACTGGTCGGGCTATCGGCCCCGACGATCCGATATTATGAAAATCAGGGACTGCTAAAAGCGCAGCGAACCGCTAACGGACGCCGCTACTTTACTGAGCAAGATATTAAGTGGGTTAAATTTCTGCTCCACCTCAAAGGTACCGGCATGAGCATCAATGATCTCAAAAAGTACGTTACCTGGCGAGCCCAGGGAGATGCCACCATCCCCAATCGACTAGATTTGTTGAAAGATACAAAGGCGGATTTCATGACAAAATACCGGCAGGTCCAACATCATCTGCAAATTTTAGACGATAAGATCGCTTGGTATGAAGCAAAGGAATCCGGTCAAGATACCGGTAAAGAACCATTTGCAGATTATCTTAAACGCATCGGCCACACAGTATAAAAAAGGGAAACACAAAATTGCGTTTCCCTTTACTATTATCTAAATTATTCGCCCTTGGCTTTGTAAACGTATTGGCGAGTCATTGGCAGACCAGTTCCACTTGGTGAATTGGTCAAAAGATATTGCATAACATCAATATTTCCGGCTTCAAATGAAGCAGCACAGGCTTGTAGGTACATGCCCCACATTCTGGAGAATGGGACCCCATACTTTTCCTTCACTTGATCGATAACCTTGGTGTAGTTATCGTACCAAATCTCCAACGTCTTTTGATAATGACGGCGCAGAGGCTCTAAATCGCTCATCTGCATCCCGGCATCCATGATATGAGTCATGTTTTCGGCAACGTTTGGAATGTATCCACCATGGAAAATGTACTTGTTCAAGAATGGATCAACTCCGGCACCTTGATGTTGGCCGGTAATCCCATGAATTAATGCACGACCTTCAGGCTTCATGAAATCATGAACCTTTTGGAAGTACAATCCAAGGTTTTCCTTGCCGACATGTTCGAACATTCCGACTGAAGTGACGTAATCAAATTGACCTTTGACTTCACGGTAGTCTTCCAACAAAACATTAACCTTGTCTTCAAGATGACGTTCCTTGATTTGCTGCATGGTGTAATCGTATTGTTCCTGGCTCAAAGTGATTCCTGTTGCTTTTAAGCCGAATTCTTCGGCAGCCATGAACAATAGAGTTCCCCAGCCACTTCCAATATCAAGCAATGAGTTGCCGGGTACTGGATTAAGCTTGTGTAGAATATGACGGTCTTTATTAATTTGAGCCTGTTCCAAAGTATCGTCATCATGTTCAAAATAAGCACATGAATAAGTCATACTCTTATCAAGCCACAATCTATAAAAATCATTACCGATATCATAATGCTTTTGAATATCGCTCTCACTAGCCTTTTCGGAATGAGATACCTTTGGTAAATGCTTCAAAAATGGATTGTTGGTCAAAAAGCTGTGGTCGGCTCTGAATGCGGAGGCAACCAAATCTTCAATGCTGCCTTCAATTTCAATATCACCGTTCATATAGGCTTCTGCCAACACCAAAGTTGGTTGTGAAGTCATTTTCTTTAATGGAATCTCTTTTTTAATATCAATTTTAACTTGCGGCTCGCCATCGCCATAATTTTCAGTCTTGCCATCCCAGTATGTGGCTGAAACTGGAATATCAAATGCGTGGCTAAGCAATTCTTTGTAAGTGATCTTCTCTAACATGAATTCTCCTCCATCATTTTTAATAACACTACATAGTGTAACGCTTATAGGGGTACAAAAAGCAAGCGTTAATTTCTTCAAATTTCTTAAATTTTATTTTCGGCTGGAACAACTTTAAACTTGGTTCCTTCTTTACTAACAACCGCATAAAGGATTGACTTCTTATCATTGTCGTCCAAGTACCCCAGGTTAACTGCGGGCTGACCATCGATTGTGGCCATTCCTTCAAATCGGTCAAATAAAACCTGTTTCAATAATTTTAATTCATGACTCTTAGACTCGGCCTTCTGCGCAGCCACTGAAAGGGTATATCCCTGATCTAACAACAGCTTCATCTGATAAACCTTCATCAGCATACTATAGGTAAATTTTCGGTTCTGCCCTTTTCCCTGAATGCTTTCGATATAGCCCTTACTTTCCCAATAACGAAGTTTGGTTTGAGAAACCCCGGTCGCGGTAGCAACGTCACCGATTCCAAGATGCCAATCGTTATTTTTCATGATTTGAGCCAGCTTGTGCTGGAACTCCTTGTCCACAATGATCCCTCATTTCCAAATGACAAATATTTGTAATTGCTTCCATTGCCTTGATATCGGCATTGCAATTATTAAATTGTCTAATACCGGTGAGACATTTATTAACATTAAGTATATATTTTTAAATATGTTTGTCAAGATGCTTGATAATGACGTCGAATAATCTTATATTAGTCCCTGTTCGATTTTTAGATAAAATCAAAATTTTACAATAAAGAAGGTAGTAAATCGTGGGTAACACATTAGATAAAAACGGGAAACCATATAACCGCGGCTTAATGATTATCGTTATTCTGATTGGAACATTCTGCACGGTTCTTAATCAGACAATTCTTTCAACCGCATTTCCTACTATTATGAAAGCATTCGATGTCAATACATCGACTGTTCAGTGGTTAACGACTGGATTCATGATGGTTAACGGAATTATGATTCCTGTTAGTGCCTGGCTGAGCACAAGATTTAATTCAAAGTGGCTGTATATTGCTGCCATGATGGTCTTTTTTGCCGGAACGATTGTTTGTTATATCGCTCCCAGCTTCGCCGTTCTGTTGATTGGCCGTTTAATTCAAGCACTGGGTGTTGGTGTTACCATGCCACTCCTTCAGACAATTATGCTGTCAATCTTTCCACCCGCAAAGCGTGGAACCGCCATGGGGCTTGCCGGAATTGTTATCGGACTGGTGCCTGCCCTTGGCCCAACCCTTTCAGGATGGGTTATTGATAACTGGACCTGGCGTGATCTTTTCGGAATGATCATCCCATTAATGTTCCTGGTTATTCTTGCCAGCTTCTGGTTCGTTAAAAGCGTCTTGGATACCAAGAAGACCGGCATCGACATATTATCAATCGCAATGTCGACCATCGGATTTGGAAGTTTGCTTTACGGCTTCTCTTCTGTTGGTGAAGATGGCTGGGGCAGCACCACAGTTATTTCAACGTTAATTGTTGGTGTGATCTTCATTACACTGTTCATTTGGCGACAATTAACCATGAAGACACCATTCTTGGAATTCCGAGTTTACCGTTCATTTCCATTTACAATTTCAGCTGTCCTTAGTTCCGTCACCATGATGGCCATGGTTGGAGTTGAAATGGTTATTCCATTGTACCTGCAGATCGTTAAAGGAATGTCAGCATTCCATTCCGGATTAACCCTGTTGGCAGGTGCTTTGATGATGGGAATTATGAGTCCCATTACTGGTCGAGCTGTTGACCGGTATGGTGCCAAACGCCTTTCAATCATTGGAATGTTCCTCTTAACACTTGGTTCAATTCCATTCATCTTTATTACCAAGAGCACCTCAACTTTGTACATTGTTGTCTTCTATGCAATCCGGATGTTTGGGATTTCAATGACAATGATGCCTGCAACCACCGTTGGTATGAACTCGTTGCCAATCAATTTGATTAGTCACGGAACCGCTGTTAACAATACCCAGCGACAGATTGCTTCATCAATTGGAACTGCGGTCTTAATCAGTATTTTGACCAACGTTACCAAGAGCAATCAGCCCGGCAAATCAATGCTGACAACCAATCCGTTGGGCTACCGTGATCACATGATCAACGCCACCTTAACCGGTTATCATGCCGCATTTGCCATTTCACTACTCTTCTGTATCTTAGCCTTGATTACCGCCTTCTTCTTGAAAAACCGTGGTCACTCAAGCGACTATACTAAAAAAGGAGATGAAGACTAATGATTGTTTTAACACTTGGTATTGGCGTGGTTCTCTCATTTATCTTCTTCATCTACATTTCCAACAAGCCGACAAGTTACACATTAACTGCGCTGTCACTGCTGTTGGCAATCGTATCAATGGTTTTCATCATTAAAAATGACCGTGACCATTACGGAATGAAGCAGGTTACCACGACAACCACAACTCAAATTTACCCAGTTGGCAACAAACAAATGCAGATGCTTTTGTATCAACCAATTGGTACCGCAAATAAGCATCAAGTCTACATCTACCAAAAGCAACATGATTCAAAGAAAAAATCCCATACCCAAACGACTGACACCACCAACAAAGTGGTCAAAGTTAACGGCTCGACTCATCTTGTAACCAACACAACCCGTTGGGAATACAAGAATGACGCTGCCAAGTTCTGGTTTGGAATTGCTGGTGAAAATCACAAGTTTGTTAAACGCCAAAACATTTTTTATGTCAATCACTCAGTTCAAGTGCTGTCTGTTAAACAAGCCAAGGCCTTAAAGAAAGTCATGGCAAGCAAGTCTTACCAATCAAAACTTAAGGTTCAGGCAAAAGCATTCATTACCAAACAAGTAATGGCTGCTATGAAGAAAGATCCGACGATGTCAGCTGCTGATCGTGCCAAGGTTACGAAGCAGGCTCAGGCGGAATTTCAAGCACAGGCTGTTAAAAATGTTTTGAAACAAATTCAAAAATAATTAAAATCGAAGGATCTCACTCGCTGAGGTCCTTTTTTGTATCTGGCGAATTGTCAAACTAAGTGCAACGGTTTGTCAAAAAATACTTCATATGGGGTTTCATAGTTTAACACTTTGCGAGGACGTTGATTTAACTGCTTTTGGCAGTGTTCAACGTCCTGTTCTGTATAATTATCAATATCTGTTCGCTTGGGAAAATATTCCCGGATTAATCCATTTGTATTCTCATTTGTTCCACGCTGTTCAGGCGAATATGGATCGGGCCAATAGACAGTAACACCTAACCTTTCGCTGATTTCATCAAGATGAAGAAATTCGGTCCCATGATCTGGTGTAATAGAATGAACAAATTCTTTAGGAATGTCCCCTAACAGTTCAACTAAGCCTTTATTTATCTCCTGCGAGTCCTTTTGCACAACCTTTTTGATAAGCGTAAGCCGACTAAGCCGATCGACAACCGTTAAAAGGATGGAGTGACCCGTTCGACCAATCACAGTATCAATTTCCCAGTCACCTATACGTTGACGCTGGTTGATAAAACCAGGGCGCTCATGGATCGAGATATAGTCGGTCTGTACTTCTCGATGTCGTCTAGTATTCTTTGAATGCCGAGTCCGATGTTTATGTCTGAGATGGCGCTGAATACCGGTATCACCACGTGAGGAGTACTTCTCACCTAAATTGTGTTGATAGATATGACGGTAAATTGTGTTGTAGCTAACACACCATTGATGTTCCTTATTAAAGCGAGCGGTAATCTGCTCTGGTGACCAGTGCAGATCTAAGATGTAATGAACAATTTGACGACGTAATTGTGGATGGCTGTCTAATAGTCGCTTCTTGTGACAATTCTGCCGCTTTTGATGATAGTCATTATCTGCTTTGCTTGGGGAATAATTACCTGCACAACGTTTTAACTCCCGTGAAATAGTGCTTGGATTTCGCCCCAGCCGTAACGCAACAGCCCGGATAGATAACCCCTTAGCTCGTAAAAACATAAGTATTTCACGTTCTTTTATAGTGAAAATAATGGTTTGAGTCGCCAGCGCCAGTGACGCCAAATAAAAATCACTTCATATTCCCGCAAATAAATTTGCGGGCACATGAAGTGATGACAACCAGCCATTTGTTGTTAGTTTGTAGGCAGACACTTTGATAAGGGTGATGATACATTCACTGCTGTTGAGGCAAGATTCGGAAGTCATTATTTTGTTTGAAAATATATTGACATGAAGTCTTATCAAAGTAAATGGTAATGGTTACTGTTTATTATACATAACCACTCCTCTTTCGTCCAGTCTATTTTGGAAATTTATTAAAACTGATTGAACAGTCGAATGTTTCTCGGACGACGATAAAAAGGCCATCAAATCCGGCTTTACAGGAAGCGCTCACTTTGCTTATGTGCCGGCCTTAAAAAAGAAAGTCATGATTCTTGACGGCCATATTTGCATATGTTTATATAATAACTGTACAGACGCTTAAGGAGTTCCCAAAGGAGGAATACCAATGACAGATTTAAAAGCTGAAGTTGACACTAACCATGTTCATAGTTTGCACTGCGGCCACACCAAGGTTTTGCATCACGATCATATTGATTTTGTAGAAGCCAACGGTCACTTACACCATAAACATGAAGATCACTGGGATGAATGTAAAATCGAAGTTTCAGATCAAAATCCCGATGGTGAACATCCTGTTGAAGGTGAAATTCATGATGACTATTGCGGCCATCAAGAAGTTCCCCATGGCGATCACATGGATTACCTTGTAAACGGCAGATTGCAACACGTTCATGACAATCATGTAGACGATCACGGCCCATTAGACATTGTCAGCTAGACATTTAAAATCGAATAACATCAATATAAAAGCAATCATCCCGCCAAGGAATGATTGCTTTTTTGTGATCCATTTAATTGTTTGACGACATCCTAACCAACAATCATGCGGACAGTCGGTTTCAATCCTTAATGTGATAATACGGCCGTTAATTTGGACAAGAAGAATTCTAATTCTTTGTGTGTGCCAACTGTCACCCGGATATGATGAGGATACCCCCATGGCGTGCAGTCACGGATGATAACCCCCTGCTTCATCAAATCATCGACGACTTGAGTTGCATCGGGCGCACCGTCCGGCAGCTTTGCAAACACAAAGTTGGCTTGGGAAGGCGCAACCGTGAACCCCAGTAACCCCAACGATTCAACCAAGCCTTCACGATCACCTAAAATCTTTTTCCGGGTTTTATCAATTTCGGCTTTATCAAATTGCATTGCGGCGGCAGCCCCGGCAATTGCCGTCCGGTTAGTGTTGAATGGCTCCGTCACAGTGTCGTACGCCTGAATGGCCTCAGGGTCGGACAATACGTATCCCAGTCGGGCACCAGCCAAACCATAAAACTTGGAAAATGTCCGAACCACCATCACCCGTTTTTTACCAATATACCGAATAAAGTTGGCCAAGCTCAGATGATCGGCAAATTGAGCATACGCTTCATCCACAACGACCCAAACGTTATCAGGGACCTTATCCATGAATGCTTCAAGCTTTGACGCATCGGTAATCGTTCCGGTTGGGTTATTGGGATTGCAAAGCCAAATCAGCTTGGTTTTATCGGTTATTTTTGCTCAAACTGATCCAGGTCAAACTGATAGTCGGCAGTCAACGGAATTTCAATCACTTTGGCACCCATTAATTTGGAAACCTCACGATACAACCGGTACGACTGCTTGGCAATGAGAACTTCATCGCCTTCGTTGATAAACATCTTGGAGATGGTTTCAATGATATTGCCGGCGCCACTTCCCAAAGCAACGTTTTCCGGCTTCAATCCGGTTTCGTCAGCCAGAAGCTTCTTCATGTTAACAAAGTCATCTTCAGGATATCGATTCAAGGTACTGATACTGTGAATCATTGCGTTCTTTGAATGATAGTACGGCGCATATGGGTTTTCATTAGACCCCAATTTAACCACTTTATCCAAGTGATACTTCCTGCGAACTTCGTCTTCAGTTTCGCCTTGAATATATGGCTGAGTAATATTAACTTCTTTTCGATATGTTTGATCAAATTTAACCATAATTTCACCGCCTTAATCACAAGTTTCTGATTTCTACAAGACCATCGTACCGCGAATGAGTCGGTGACTGTGGATTATTGATTGTTTAATTGCACAAAAAAGCTGGGCCAGAAAATTTCTGGTCCAGCTGTGGATTTTGATAGATGCTTCAATTATTTACTGATTTCAACCTTTTCCATGACAACGTCTTCTTTAGGCTTGTCTTGGGCGTTCTTGGCAACTTGGCTGATTTCTTTAACAACGTCCATACCAGAGATGACTTGGCCAAAGACAGTGTGTCTGAAGTCGAGCCATGGTGTGCCGCCGTTCTTGTATGCTTCAATAATTTCTTCTGGATAACCGGCAGTCTTCATCTGAGAAATCATGCCGTCATCAACGTGTTCGTTGCTGACAATGAAGAACTGACTGCCATTGGTATCTGGACCGGCATTAGCCATTGATAAGGCCCCGTTGATGTTGAACAGTTCAGGTGAGAATTCATCGGCAAAGTTGCCGCCAAAGCTGCTTTCGCCACCCATCCCGGTTCCGGTTGGATCGCCACCTTGAATCATGAAATCAGGAATGACCCGGTGGAAAATGACGCCATTGTAGTAGCCCTTTTCGGCCAAAGCAATGAAGTTTTCAACCGTCTTGGGAGCTTGTTCAGGGAATAATTGAACCACAATGTCGCCGTGGTTGGTCTTAATGGTAGCCTTGGGTCCTTTAGCGTTATCTAAATCTAATTGAGGTAAAGTCATTTTATATCTCCTTTAATATACATTCTTTGTCTTCAATGAGCTTATCACAACCATCAATCAAAGTCAGGAACTTTGACGGTATTTCCCCGCTTTTATGACGAATAAGGTAAAATGTTGATAACAATCATTCCAGAAAGTCACGAGGTATTCGCCATGAAAGTTAACGAAGCACATTGGCGCCGTAATATATATTTGTTTTTAACCAGCCAGTTTTTGACGGGAATCACCAGTATGATTGTTCAATATGCCATCATCTGGTACCTGACTAAAGAGACCGGCTCTGCAACCATCTTGAGCATTGCCACAATTTTGGGCATGCTGCCGATGGCCTTGCTGAGTCCATTTGTCGGCCCGCTGGTAGACCGGTGGAAAAAAAAAGCCTTGTTGATCGTGCCGGATATTGTGGCCGCAATCTTCGCCATTATCCTGTCAGTCTCTGGCGGCGTCTTTCACGTCTTTCCAGTCTGGCTGATTTTTGTATCGTTACTAATGCGATCAATTGCGCAAACATTTCAGATGCCAACCATTCAATCGGTTATGCCGACGATGGTTCCAGATGCAGAATTAACCAGAGTCAACGGTCAGCTGGGAATGGTTCAGTCAGCCAACATGGTGATTGCGCCTGCGTTAGGAGCTTTCTTGTTTGCAATTATCCCCATGCAATACCTGATTTTACTGGACGTTCTCGGGGCAATTCTTGGCATCAGCTTTTTGATTTGGGTTCAGATTCCCAATAATGAAAAAATCGACGCTGCCCTGCACATGCTCCATAACACAAAATTAGGCCTCCAGCAGCTCATGGGCAACAAGGGGCTCTGGTACATCACCATAACCGGTGCCGTCTTCATGCTGCTCATTATGCCCGCTTCAAGCATGTATCCGCTCATGACTATGAAATATTTTCAGGGAACCGTCGGCCAAGCGGGATTCATTGAAGTCCTATACTCCAGTGGCATGCTTGCCGGCGGGGCGATTATCGGCATCTGGGGAAACTGGGCGGATCGAATGAAGCCGGTCATCTTCTCACTTTTCCTGGTTGGCGTTCCAACTGGCATCAGCGGCCTTCTTCCCGGTAATCAAACCGGGTTCATCTGGTTCGCAATTTTAAACGTGATCGAAGGGGTTGCCAGTCCACTCTTTAATACCCTGTTAATGGCCATGATCCAACAAAGTTATCCCGCCAAGCAGCTGGGACGGATTTTGGGCGTCTTAAATTCA
Organism: Lentilactobacillus kefiri; assembly: GCF_009739535.1. Lineage (GTDB taxonomy): Bacteria > Bacillota > Bacilli > Lactobacillales > Lactobacillaceae > Lentilactobacillus > Lentilactobacillus kefiri. The sequence goes on along the minus strand of NZ_CP029971.1, from coordinate 1,718,734 downwards.
ATTCTGAGTCTGACCGGCCCCCTTGGCTTGATTTTTGCGGGGCCACTTGCCGATTCGCTGGGAGTTGAAACACTCTTTATCATTGCCGGCATTGGGACGGTCATTTGCGGCATCTTTGTCCTGCTGATTCCAGTGATGCGCCAATACGATATTAGACTCCAGGAACGGCTTTCTGAAGCCGAAAAATAGTCTATCCAGGCTTGCCTTCAAGTCGACTTTAAGGTTTACAATAACCTTGTAAATAAATTTATGAGGAGATTATGACATGAAATCAACCATTTTTGTAAAACCTGGCAAAGTTGAAATTCAAAACATTGACAAGCCAACCATTCAAGCTGATGATGACGCAATTTTACACATTGTTCGAGCTTGTGTCTGTGGATCAGACTTATGGGCTTATCGTGATTTAGAAGATAAGGAGCCGAATTCTGAGAATACCGGCCACGAAGCAATCGCAATTGTCGACCAAGTCGGTAAAAATATTACAACTGTCAAGCCGGGAGACTTTGTAATCGCACCATTTACCCACGGCTGCGGTCATTGTGCTGCCTGCCGTGCCGGTTACGAAGGAAGCTGTCAGAGTCATAGCGACAACTTTAGTGCTGGTTATCAAGCCGAATACGTTCGTTACCAGCATGCCGAGTGGTCACTGGTTAAGATTCCAGGCAAACCTGAAGACTATAGTGACGGCATGTTAAATTCGTTACTGACTCTCGCAGACGTCATGGCAACCGGCTATCATGCTGCCCGTGTCGCCAACGTTAAGCCCGGTGATACAGTCGTCGTTGTCGGTGACGGTGCTGTCGGCCTTTGCGGTGTAATCGCCTCACAGATGCGTGGCGCAAGCCGAATCATTGCAATGAGCCGCCATGAGGACCGTCAAAAGCTGGCAACCGAATTTGGGGCAACCGATATTGTCCCTGAACGTGGTGACGAAGCCGTCGCTAAGGTTATGGCTTTAACCAACGGCGCCGGCGCCGATGCTGTTCTTGAGTGTGTTGGCTCTGAATTATCAACCGATACCGCAATGAAAGTTGCCCGTCCAGGTGCAACCGTCGGCCGAGTTGGCCTGCCTCATACAAAAAAGACCGATTTAACGAACTCATTTTACAGTAACCTGGCAATTGCCGGTGGTCCCGCTTCTGTAACCACCTATGACAAATCAGTTCTGCTAAAGGCGGTCTTGGATGGCGATATTCACCCAGGCAAGGTCTTTACCAAGCGCTTTACGCTCGATGAAATTGATGATGCCTACCAGGCCATGGCCAAACGTGAAGCAATCAAATCGTTGGTTGTCGCTCAAAAATAGAGAGTGGGACAAACGGCGTTTTAGCAAAATAATATGACATTCCAAAAAAGAGGCTGAAGCAAAAGCATACACTTTTGTTTCGGCCTCATTTTTTGGTTATCACATTTTAAGCTTAATCATTTTTAATTTTATCAGCTGTCAATCCCATTGCGTTAATCGCAACGATAACTGTCGACATTGCCATGACAACCGCTCCAACGGCTGGGTCCAAGATAAGTCCAGCGAATGCCAGAACACCGGCTGCCAATGGGATGGCAATGATGTTATATCCGGCTCCCCACCAGAGGTTTTGAACCATTTTACGGTTGGTAATTTTAGCTAAGTCAAGGAAGTGGAGAATATCACTTGGTTCTGATTTAACCAAGATGACATCAGCGGAATCGATTGCGACATCAGTTCCGGCACCAATGGCAACACCAATATTGGCTTCTGCCAAACTTGGAGCGTCGTTGACACCGTCACCAACCATGATGACGTGATTGCCCTTAGCCTGGGACTCAGAGACAATCTTTTGCTTGTCGTTGGGCAGCAGACCAGCATGAAATTCGTCTAAGCCAAGTAGCTTGGCAACATGTTCGGCTGCTTTCTGGTTATCACCAGTCAGCATAACCGGGGTAATCCCACGTTTCTTTAATCCGTTGATCAAATCTTTGGCACCGGACTTGATGGTATCACCTTCAGCAACCATTCCCAAAACCTGTTTGCCTTGAAGAAGGAAGCTGACAGAGTTGCCTTTGGCGGCCCACTGATCAGCAGTGGCGTTGTCAAATGAAATCCCATTTTTGGTCAAATAGTTTCCATTGACAATCGTGTAATTTTGACCGTCAATATCTCCGGAAATGCCAACACCGGGGATATTTTGAGAGTTCTCGGCGGCCTTAACAAAGATGCCTTTTGCTTCTGCAGCTGAAAGAATCGCCTGTGCAAGTGGATGAGTCGAGTTACTCTCGAGAGCAGCTAATTTACTTAACAATGTTTGTTCGTCATTTCCAATAGTTGGGACGACGGCATTCACGGTAAATTTGCCTTCAGTCAGAGTACCGGTTTTGTCCAGCAACACATGACTGACATGCTGACTTGCTTCAATTGCCTGACGATTTCGAACCAACAGACCATTTTGAGCCCCGATTGCAGTTGAACGGGCGATTACCAATGGAACCGCGAGCCCCAATGCATGAGGACAAGCAATCACAAATACCGTGACCATCCGGGTAACCCCAACTGAAAAGCCTTGCGGCAGCCATGCGAAGAAGGCGATGATCCCAATTGACAATGCTGCGTAGAAAAGATACTTGGCAACGAGATCCGCCAGACCTTCAGCTTTAGACTTTGACTGTTGAGCTTCAGAAACCATCTTCATAACTTGTGACAAATATCCTGATTCACCGGTACCGGTAATTTGAACGGTTAATGTTCCGTTATTGTTTGTCGCACCACCAATGACCTTGTCACCGGGATTCTTGGTAACGGCAGCAGATTCACCAGTTACTAATGCTTCATTAACAGTTGATTGACCATTCGTGATGGTTCCATCGGCAGGAATACTTTCACCTGCACGAACCTGAAATGATTGACCAACCTGCAAATCAGATACTTGAACATCTTTGGTTTCACCATTATCAGTAACCAAATGAGCTGTCTTAGGTAAGAGAGCGGCCATTTTTTCAACCGCATCCCCCGCGCCCATCACAGCGTTCATTTCAATCCAGTGTCCCAACAACATGATCAGAATCAAGGTTGCCAGTTCAAACGAGAAATCCATCACGTGGGTTGATGTGGCTAACACATTATTGGCAATGAATGCGTAAATACTGTAAAAGTATGAAACGGAAATACCAAGGGTGACCAATGTCATCATAGCGGGTTCTTTGCTTTTAACCTCAGCCCAGGCACCCTTTAAGAATGGTGAACCGCCATAGAAGTAAAGTGCGGTATCAAAAAGGAGAATCGCGATTCCTTCAAATATCGGCGCATTAAAATTGAGAACTGAAACGTTGAGTCCCATAATTGGCGCTAAAAGTAACACGGGGATAGCGAGAACAACAGAAATCCAAAATTTCTGCTTCAGGTTACCCATGTGCATCATTTGGCCGCCATGCATCATCATGTCACCGCCCATGTCCATTCCAGACATGTCATCGTGACCTTCGTGACTCATATCCATATGGCTGTGATCCATTTTCATATTGCCATCATTCATCGACATCTTGGAATGATCCATCGTCATTTTTGAATGATCCATCTTTGAATGATCCATGCCACTCATGTCATGATTCATATTCATATTATCTTTGTTACTTGCCATCTCAGCTATCCTCCTCACATGTCATCTTCCCGGGAAGACAGTTACAGTGAACCATCTCCGGGGCATCTTTGGCTTTTTCTGCCAAAATCTTTTGTAATTCTGCAATATCACTTTTCGAAAGCTCACGGGTTTTGATCACTTGGGCAATCGTTGATCCTGCCCTCATCGCACACATATGGTCAAACAGATCATCTGCGGCAGCCGACATTGATTCTTTTTCACCAACCACTGGCTTAAAAGTAAATGGCCGGCTTGCACCAGTCTGCTCAACTGCCCCTTTCTTAATCAGGCGGTGCAGTAGGGTCTTGGTGGTCGAGTCCGACCAGCCTTCCAATTGATTCATTGTGTCAATCAACTCACGGCTGGTTGTCTGGCCCATTGTCCAAATTGCTCTCATAACTTCCCATTCTGAATCGGTGATGGTTACGTGCTTTGCGTCTATCATTTTATTAACCTCATTTTTAATTTTTTAAATTTACATTTGTAGCTCTCAACAACATTAAGTTTACAACTGTAACTTATCTTTTGCAAGTTATTGCACGTCGTTGACGCTTTTAAAACCAAAAAAAGTGACCAGAATGCTGTTCTGATCACCTTTTACATATCAATTAATTAAAATGTTTTCCTAAAATATCCAAGCTTCTGCGTTGCCCATCCATATCTGCTACATCCGGCAAATGGCCCCAAGTTTCAAATCCGTTATGTTTAAAGAGTTTTTGACTTGGCAGATTATGACTGAAAATAAAAGCAACCAACGCGTCCAGTCCCAGCCGGGGTAACTCACCAATCACAAAATCAAGGGCTTGTTGTCCCAAGCCTTGATGACGGAAATCGGCATCAATGTAAATACTGATTTCCGCTGTCCAATGATAAGCCGGCCGGCCATAAAACGACTCCAGCCCAACCCAGCCAGCAATTTGACCATCAATTTTCATGACCCAAAGTGGCCGAGTATCGTGATTAAAGGCTTCAAACCACCCTTCACGGGATTCAACAGAAACGGGTTCCAGATCGGCAGTCGCAAGTCGACTGGGAATAATTTCGTTATAAATTTCGACAATTTTGGGTAATTCACTTAATTTGGCATACTCAAATTCAACAGGCATCCTAATTCCTCTATTCTTAATGACTATTCTTTTATTCTATGCCAGCAAAGGACGCCACGCAATGACGATTATTAATGACACTTCAAATGTCAAATTAAGTTAGAAATTTTAGCTGCTCATCAGTGATTTGATTTACGAATGCCTCAAGTGGTGTTTGATAATTGAGACTTTTTCTGGGAATATGGTTCCGTCGACTAGCAACAGCCTGGACAAATTCATCTGATAGCTGGTCCATGATGAGATCATGGTGCAACCCATCCTTACGAAGTAAGTTGTTGGTGTTTTCATTCAACCCACGTTGATTGGGTGCTCCTACAGCGGCAAAGTAAATATTTAAATCAAACTGGTTAGCAATCGTTCGCCAACCGGCGAACTCCTTACCATTATCAAACGTGATGGACTTAAACAAGTGGCGTGGCAGCTTCGTCAACCAGGCTGCTAAACTACGATTGACGTTTTGTGATGACTTGGTATGTGAATTCAAAACAATTGCGACCTTGGTCTGCCGTTCAACCAGTGTGGTTACGGCACCCTGATGGTTTTTGCCTTGAACCGTGTCGCCTTCTAAATGACCGAATTCTCGTTTAAAATTAGGATAGTCCTGATAACGGGTTTTTAAATCTCTGCCCAATTGCCCAGCTTTTCCTCGTCGTTCAACGTACCCATTAGGGTGACGCTGACCATGCATGGGTAAATCTTTGGCGAACAAGCCAAAAGCATCATGTTTGAAAATGCGATATAGGGTTCGTACGCCGCAGCTAAAAGAACGTTCGTGGCGATTAATAATTGTATCTGGTTGCCACCCCGCTTGAATTTTGGCTTGGATATAAACCAGTTCATCAGGGGCTAGTTGAATGGGCTTACGCCCACAATGTTGTTTGTGCCGTCGATAATGTTGTTGGTAATCAATAAGCGTACCACCAGCGTCAAGAAAACGATAGATGCGATAAACGGTTTCAGCACTCCGGTGGAGTGCTGGTGCTACTCGGTAAGCCTTTTTATTGAGCTTCCAAAAGGAATAAATTGTAGTGAGTTCGTCTATGGTAAGATGAGTATAGGTCATTTGTGATCAGCCTTTCTTTTGATTTCAACACTCAAAAGTCTATCACAAATGGCTTTTTAAATTTCTAACTTAATTTTACAAACAGGGACAATAAAAAAAGCCGAAGTTTTCACTTCAGCTCTTTTGAATATCATTATTTCATGCTGGCTGCCATCCGAATAGCAACCGCTGGATCATTTGCTTTTAATCGGTAAACAACGCTGCCGTCTTGCCAAGTAATGACTTGTGATGAACTGCCAACGTTGAATTTCACAACTCCTTGGGTATTTGGAGCAGGAAGTGAATAACTGTTAAACATCGTGACACTTGAAACCGCCAACTTCTTTGGAGTGGTATTGTTAACTGGACTTCCATGAACACTGATTGACCAGTTACCTTCGTTCCAAGTAATGTACTGCTGGCCGGCACCCGACTGCGTATGACCAACAATCGAATGACCGAGGTTTACTTTAGGCAATCCTTTAACTTCTGAGGCTGCCGTGTAATCAAGTTGACCTTGAGCTTGCGAAGCAGAGGAATAAGTCCGCTTTGATAAAACAGCATATGGCGTTTCGCCTTTAATGCTGGCATCATTCAGTGCCAACGGATTGCTTCCGGTACTGTAGTAAACAGTGCTGTTGGAAGAATTTCCGTTATATCGGATATGAACGTTTTGACTTGTCTCACCGAGGCCAGAATTTTGCGGTAACAAAGTATCTGCCAATTTGGCTGATAAATCTTTGGTCAATGATGCAAAATCATATGACTGACTGTCTGCTTGAGAATTATTGGCACCTGATGTAGCAGTTGCACTCTGTTGGCTTGCGGAGCTTTGTTCAGTGGATGAACTTGAGCTGTTTGATGAGCTGCTACTGTTTTGCATATCGGTTTTAGATTCGTTATTCGAACTTTGCTTGTTGGAATTACCGTTACCACAGCCGACGAGGATCAGGCTCAGTAATAGGACGCCACCTAATTTATAGAGTTTCATGATTTACCTCCAAATGTTTGCTCATATTATTGCACATAATTCTTGTTGGCGGTTAAGTATCGACCATCAGCAGTTTCAAAGTAATATGATCCGGTCGACCGTTTTTGAAGGCCGCTTACTGAAACCTTGGTTCCTGGTTGAACAGTTACAACCCGGTGAGATTTCTTGAAGCTTGTCGAATCATATAAATAAATCTTCTTGGTTGTCGTTACGCTGGTAACTGCACTTGTAAAGTACGTTGGAGTTGAAGTATCAGCTGATTGGGCACCACCGATCCACCAAGTAATTGGTTTGCTTGAGTTCAAAATGGTGCTGGCATCAACAGATTCTTTTAAAGCTGGAACGTATTTCTTGTTGGTATACTGCCACAAGTCGGTTTGAATTGTTGGCTTGGATGAGTAGTTTGCGATCCACTGAGCGTCAAAACTCTTTCGAGCGGTGTTGGCGTGAGCAGTTGCAAATGATTGGTAAGAATAGAAAATCAATTTTTTACCGGTTAATGAACGCATTTGGTTGTACCAAGCTTTAACTGCGGAGTTGGTTGATCCGGATGTCACGTCATTTTCTTCGTAATCAAGGACGTAGAATTTAGCGTTCTTATTTGAATGTTGGTAAAAGACGTTGGCTTCATGTTTGGCACTTGCAGCACTGGTAAAGGTTGCGTAATCATACTCACCAAATGGAATGCCGTACTTGGTGTAAAGATTCGTATTGTTTGTTGCGTACTTATCTTGATAGTTGGCACCATACTGGCGACGATTAATGATGAAAGAAACCTGACTCTTCAAATTAGAAACTTTGGATGCAGTCAGCTTGCCCTGCCATTCGGAAATATCAGGAATAACAGTTGTTGCAGCTGATGCCTTTGCACTTCCCAAAAACGAAACTGACAAAATAACTGTCAGAACCGAAAGGATAATAATCCGTACCTTTTTATTTAATAAACTCATTCAAAACCACTCCGCATTTTTTATTTATTTAACCCAATATAGTCGGGTAAACATTTTCGTTAATTCACTTACCCAACATATGACAGAATGACCTTGAGTACAAGCAGTCTGCTTGGGCCGTTTTAATATATTACAGCTTGAAATGGCTTTACCGAGCGACTACCATTACTTCTTTTCAGTAATATTATAAATGTGTAACATTACTCCTAAAACATAGGCTTTACAACCATTAATGAATAAATTGGAATGCTTCGTCGATTAACAATTTTCGATAAAAAAAGCCTCGTTTACTCAACGAGACTTTTTTTCAATCAATCGATATCGTTATTTTACAGCTTTGGCGATAGCTTTGTTAACATCGTCTTTTTCAGCTTGAACTAATTGAACCCGACTATCAATAATACTAATATCCATCTTGATTTCCCGAGTTAATCCAGGAGTTGGGATCTTCGGTTCGAAGAAGGCTTTGAATTCATCCAAACGTTTGCCTGTATGGAAGATTCCAGCCGTAACCGTAATATAAGTAGCAAATTCCATATCACCGCCGACCGTATCTTCAAGCCACTGCCAGTCATTGCGAATCCAATCCCAGGCAGCCTGTTGACCATCATCATTGGCCAACACGCCACGGTACCAGGCACGAAGGTCTTGGGGCTTGATTGTATTGGCATCTTCAAACTTACCAATCAACTTGGCAATCAGCTTTGGATCCGTGGTAACGGTAAGGGCTGCACGAATATCCTGCTTGTAGCTGGCATCAGAAGTTTGTCGGTAATCTTCCAAAAGATTATCAAATAATTCTTCACTGCCAAAGTTCTTGACTTCATTTCGAAGAACAAAAACCCGAATATCAGCTGAAAGGCTTCCCAGTTGTTGCTCATTTTCTTTAAATAAGGAGTGAGCAGAAGCCATCGCATCGGCATTTTCAGCATACAACGCCGCACTTAAAATGTATGGGCGGGTTAACTGATCGTCGTTTGACTCCCCGTCTTTAGGCGCAAATCCCAATCGAGCGAGCTGACCGGCACTTAATTTATTGAAGAACTGTTTGAGTGTCTTTTCTTCAGCCGACTTAGGGGCAACAAACTTTTTCAAGTTGTTGGCAACCCGATAAAGGGCAGCATTGACAATGTTGGAATGGCTGTCTGCAAATTGTGGCAGTAATGGTGCCAGGTAGGCATAAGAAGTCTTGCGGCCGTCTGCCAACAATCTGAGATCCTGAATAATTTGAAGTTGAGAAATATCGTCCAATTGATCAACATTCTCCAAAATATCTTTCATTAAATCAACGTCGTATTGAATAATAAAGTGCGAGTTGTTGCCGACATTTAGCAAGAATGGTTCTCCGTGTGAAGCACGAAGCTGGTCATAATGATCAATGGTAATTGATTTGTCGGTCATCAGAGTTGGAACTTCATCGTAGTTACTATTCAACGGAATTGACCATTTACGGTCGGCATCCTTACCCTGGCCAATGAAGAATTGATTCTGGGTTAAGGTAAGTTTGCCATCCGTCAACTTGGCAGTGATAACTGGATAACCGGGTTGGTCAAGCCAAGTCTTCATGATTGCACCAACATCCATCCCGGATGCATCACCCAAGGCTGACCAGAGATCATCACCGGTGGCATTATGGAATTTATGAGCGGCAAAGTAATTCTTGAGACCTTTTCTTAAAGCATCGTCACCAACAAGTGCCCGTGCCATGAACAGCATTCTGGCACCTTTGGCATAAACAATTGCTGGATCAAATAATGAATCAATTTCGGCCGGATTTTCAACATTCACGTGGACGGACTGAACACCGTCAGTGGCATCCCGTTGAAGTGCTGATGGCACATCAGAGGTCTGGAAGACTTCCCAAATATGCCAATCAGGTTCGATGGCATCAATCGCAACGTACTCCATCATGTTGGCAAAACTTTCGTTTAACCACAGATCATCCCACCACTTCATCGTGACGAGATCACCAAACCATTGATGGGCAAGCTCATGGGCAATCACAGTTGCAACCAATTGTTTCATTTCAAATGACGTATTCTTTGGGTCTAACAATAGGTAAGCTTCACGGTAGGTAACCAGACCCCAGTTTTCCATAGCGCCTGCAGAGAAGTCAGGAAGGGCCAACTGCCATGAATGTGGCAGTGGGTATGGTGTCTGATAGAAGTCCTCGTAAAATTCGATTGAGCGTTTGGCAATGTCCAAGGCAAAGTCGAGTTCGTCGGCCTTGTGGGCTTTGGTTGCGAATACGCCAACTTTGACCCCGCTCTTGGTTGTTGTCTGTTTGCTTTGAAGCTCGCCGAAGCCAAAGGCAATCAGGTATGTGGACATTCTCAAGGTTGTATCGAAGTAATGAACGCCATTTTCAGTCTTAATTTCAGGCATGTTACTGATAATGGTTTCGCCGTCGTGCTCGTCAAATTTGATTGCCAGGTCAAAAGTAGCCTTGGCTTCAGGTTCATCAACACATGGGAAGGCTTGGCGGGCCGCAGTGGTTTCAAATTGCGTCCCAATAATCTGCTTCTTAACCCCATCAACTTCATAATATGAAGGATAAATGCCCATCATGGTATCAGTTAATTTGGCATTGAACTTAATTGCCAAAGTAACCTCACCGGTCTTAGGCAGATCGATACTAATTGCTTCATTATCATCGTCGGTCGTAAATGAAACATCTGATCCGTCAGCAGTCACCGATTCAATATTCAAAAATTTTTGATGAATGGAGATTGACTGCGTTTTAGCCTCACCGGTAATGGTAGAGGTTCCGGAAAATTGTTTGCTTTCCCGATTAATATCCAAATAAATACTGTAATGACTTGGTTGAAATTTATCATAAAAATGCGTGATTTGTTCTGCCATGAGTTGCCTCCTTGAGAATTTGATTAATTATATTATACGACTATGAGAAAGATCGTGGGTAAAATATCCGTCCATTTGCCTGTATCTTGATTGGCATATTGATAGTCTGTATACTTTAAATTGATGAGAATTATTGATACGAAGGCAGCTTGTTTGTGTACTATGTCAGCCAATCAGATGCTGACATTTTATTTTTAAGCAAGTAAATGTTGCCGCTGGGGGGATTATCATTCAAAATACACAAGCTCAGCGTTGGACCGGCTTGATCTCCGGCCTTCTTTTGAACGCTTTTGGAAACGCATTGACAATTTCAGCCAACATGGGAGTGCTGTCTGGACCGCCTCGGCTGTTAATTATAGTCACTGGCTTGGAGTAAATGTCGGCATTATTTTATTTATCATCGGCTTCCTAAATACCGTCACCAATCAATTCTTAATCCGTTATTGGGACTGGCCGCGGTTTGTCGGCGAGATTTGTTACGTTTGCTTCTTCAGCTATTTTGTTAATATCTTTGCCAACTTCTTTACCGCGGTGGGAATTGGCGGGCTGCCAATTGTTGTCAGAGCCATCTTGTCATGCTTGGGAATTGTCTTCTTCTGTACAGCAATTTCACTGTATCAGCGGGCAAACATTCTGATGCATCCAAATGACGATACCACAAATATCCTCCAGTTTATGTACCTGAAGAAAAGTGCGGTGGCTGCACAATTAGTCGACTTTGTGCCACCCATCGTCGCAATGGCCATTTCATTTGCGGTCACTAAGAATTTATACGCAGTCAATATCGGAACCATTTTCTCAATTCTTTGTAACGGCTTGATCATTCAAACCGCTGACCGGTTGGTTTGGCCAACTTTGAAACACAATTTCAAAACCCTTAACAACACCAAAAATTAACCTGGTGAACCATGAATTTGAAATGTTCATGGTTTATTTAGTTGGGAGACGATTTCTTGAAACATTATGCACCGTTATTTGTTGCGCTTGGTGCTATCAGCTATGGGATCCCCGGCTCACTTTTTAAAATGGCCCGTGCCGATCACGTAACTGATGGACTGCTCTTAACAATGACATTTTCGATTGCATTTATCATTTTCACCTTGGGACGCTTCTGCTTAAGCCCACAGTTTCGTAACGTTCCAGACAAAAAGCTGAAATGGCTGGTAATCGCCTCGGCACTTCGATGGGCTTTACCAACACATTTTATTTGTTGTCTTTATCGTACGTTCCGGTTGCCATCGCCGCGGTCATGATGATGCAGTCGGTTTGGCTGTCAATTGCCCTTTCCTGTTTGCTTCACCGTAAGCTTCCCACCATTACCCAAACGATCAGTGTCATCACCATCTTGCTCGGCACCGTATTGGCAACCGGGCTCTTTCCCCTTCAGCAAAATGTTTCATGGAAAGGAATGGGGCTCAGCTTCTTATCTGCGCTGGCATATGCCTTAACCATTCAATTCACCGGAAACATTGGGGAAAATCTGCATCCCCTCACCAAAGCTCAACTCATGAGTGGCGGTGCCCTAATTGTCATCCTGGTCATATGGGTTCCGACCATTCTCCCGACCAATCATCTGATGACCGGCCTTCAATGGGGTGGCATTACGGCATTTTTCGCCATGCTGCTGCCCCTCACCTGCTTTTCATTCTTCATGCCCCATCTATCGTTGGGAATTGGACCGATTATTTCGTCTTTGGAATTGCCGTCCTCAGTTGTGTTTGCATTTATTCTGTTAAGCGAATCGGTTACGGTCGCCCAAATCATTGGGGTTTGCCTCATCATTCTGGCAGTTGTCGTCACGAATATTTTGCCGCTAAGGATGCGCGGTCAATACGAACAAATGCATCGCAGCCACAAGTGAAATTAAAAGAAATCTTCTATTGCATCTTGGCAAAGATGTGATAAATTAAATGTAGAAATCAACTCGGTTAATATGAAAGGGATGACCGCCATGATCACGGGACTAATCTTACTCATCATTTTTGCATCACTGGTTTTCAAAATCAGTTGGCTATTTATCAAAATGTCAGCTTGGCTGGTTTTCCTTTTACTAGGAATTCTAATTTTCTCCAAGCTCCTGATCGTTGGCCTGATAGCTGCAGCAATTTATGGCGTTTATATGTTGTATCAGCAAGCTCAGGTGGCAAATTATAATAATCGACATTAAGAGTGTGAAAGTTATTTACAAAAGAGAGACCAAAATGATGGTTTCTCTTATTTTTTATGTTTTTTTAAACAATGTAACCGTTTGTATAGAAAATTTATTTCATAAGGGGTATTATAAGTAGGATCACAAATAACATAATTGCTTTACCTAAAAAGGAGAATATTGATTATGAATTTAATTATTGCATTGCTTCCTGCTCTTGGTTGGGGCTTAATGCCCCTCATTACTGGAAAAGTTGGGGGATCACCGTCTAACCAAATTTTTGGAATTGGTGCCGGAACAACGATTATTGGCTGAATTGTCTTTTTGATTAACCGCCCCGTTGTGAACTGGACCGCGTTTGTATTTGCGATGGTCTGTGGCGCTTTATGGACAATCGGTCAAATTGGCCAATTTATTTCATTCAAACGAATCGGTGTTTCAAACACCTACCCACTATCAACCGTCTTTCAATTGGTTGGTAACTCAATTCTGGGTGTTCTGATATTTGGCGATTGGCAGGGGACCAATTCAAAGATTATCGGGATTATTGCCCTGATTATTGTAATCGGTGGTGCCTTAATGACTTCCGTCAGTGACGAGAAGTCAGGTAAGATCACTTTGAAAGACGCTCTGTTCCTGCTTGCAACGACTGTTGGTTACTAGATCTATTCATCATTTCCAAACATTCCAATTATTAAAGCCCAAAGCGGAACATCCATCTTTTTGCCAGAAATGATGGGAATCCTGATTGGTGCCGTTATCTACGGCCTGTTCACTGATCGCCAATCATTCAAACAGCGTGAACAATACTTGAATATTACCGCCGGCTTGCTCTGGGGGATTGCAGCTCTTTCTTACATTTACTCAGCTCAGGCAAACGGAAATACCTCTGCATTTATCTGGACACAGTTGAGTGTCATTATTGCCACATTTGGCGGAATCCTGATCCTACATGAAAAGAAGAGTCACCGCGAGATGCTATATACGATCGCCGGAATTGTCTTAATCGTGGTTGGTAGTGTCGCTACTTCATTTGCTTAATATTTTTTGAAATTATAAATAAAAAACAGGCAGGTAAAATCAGTCATTGATTTTACCTGCCTGTTTGTGCGTATTAAAAGGTTCATCACGATCCCAGTTAAAGAATCCTTCGCATATCCAAACCACGGGCACTGCGAATGTTTTCAACCACAATCAATGCATTCTTATCCTCTTTTTCAATAATCGGGACCAACTTGGTCACTCGTCGTGGACTTGCGATCATGTACAGCATGTGCTGATCGGCATCACTATAATATCCGGTTCCGTTAAAAATGGTCATTTCCTGATTCAGTTCGTTTGAAATTGTCACCGCAATCTGCCGATACTTCGGTGAAACTACCAATACCGCTTTCTTTGCGCCGATATTTGCCAAGAACTGGTTGGTGAAGATTGAATAAACGTACAGATAAATGACTGTCAAAACCGTGTTGGTAAAACCAATCAGCATAATAAACGGGAATACAATAAACAAATCGAAAATCAAGCTCCCGGTACCAACTGAGATGCCAAAGAAATAATTCAAAATTTTCCCGATGATGGTATCTCCGGCAATTGTCCCATTGTATCGAAAAATCAATCCAATCGAAATTCCTGTCAACGCACCTGCGAGAAGTGTCGGAACGATCACCTGTGTCGTATGGTAATGATAGAAGACCGGTATTTTTAGGAAAACCGTCATCCAGGCAATTGCCCAAATTGTCAGGTAAGTCGTCTTCTTTTCGAACAGCTTATAACCAATGGCAATCAGTACAACGTTAATAAGTAAGTTGGAGAGATAGGATGGAACGCCAAAGGCATAGTATAGCAATGCAGTAATTCCCATTGCACCGCCTTCACCAAGATGGGATGGCAAAAGCAGGTATTGGTACGTCATTGAATAAATGAATGCCCCTACAGCCACCCCGATTAACTCAGTCGCTTTGATGTTAAGTTGCTGCCAATATTTTGAAATTAAATTCATTCTGCACCTCACTCATTATGTATGAGTTATATTCTAACATCAAAATCCGCTTGTTTGTATGGGCTTCTAAATTGAATCAAAATATATTGACGCTTTCGTGGCTCAGATTTCTTATAACTCACCCAACTTCTTCCGTAAAGCTTCGGTTAAGACGGCACTGAAATTGATTCCAGCTTCCCTGGCCTTTCTATCCAAATCAGCTGGAATCGTGGTGTTCTTTCGAACCGTCAAGTTTTTAATTTGCCGTTTGGCTTCATCCAGATCCACAGAAATCTCAACAACATACTGATCATCAATTAATTCAATGTCGGAAACTGGGGTAATGTGCGGCAGAATCCCCTGCTTAATCAAGACCTTTCCAAGTTCCGTGCTGGCAGTTTTTGCCGCACAATCAACGTCCTCTCCCACAACGGCGATAGCTTTAACATCCGGAAAAGTCACCTTAACGTTCCCATTTTGCCGATCAGGATCAAAGACGGCCGGATATCTGACAATATTTTTACATTTTTTCATGGTTTACAACTCTCCTACAATCAATTTCTCTTCTTAATAGTTACATACGAAGGATTTCTGATCCGTCTTTAAAAAAGTCAAAATTCAGTCGCCAAATCACCGCCCCGTTGATTTAGCGTTAGTATAGAGTTGCAAGCAGGATTACCATCATGTAATCAGTTTGCTAACACTTTAGATGTATTTTTTGATAACAAGGGAGATTTTATCGTGTCTATCAAATCAACAATTAATTGGTTCGAAGTGGCCTTTTGGATCGTCTTGGTGGAAATCATCGGCATGGGATCCGCACTTTTGTCAGGTAATATTCGGGCAATGTACAATTCACTCACATTACCGCCGTTTTCACCATCCGGGGTCGTATTCGGAATTGTTTGGCCAATCCTTTATCTACTCATTGGAATCGCCGGCTACATCATTTGGAACGATCGCCAAAACAACCAGATAAACGTTTATTTATTTTTGGGTCAGCTATTATTAAACTTCATTTGGACGATTGTCTTCTTTACAGGTGACATGTTCACAATTGGCTTTATTCTGATTGCGGTCATGGATATTATCGTTGCCGACTTAATCCGACGGATGATGCCGCTGAGTCAAATTGCCGGCTGGGTATTGGTTCCTTACCTGGCATGGTTGTTATTTGCAACATATCTGGCAGCTGGAGTTGCCATGTTAAATCAGTAACCAAAAGAAAAGGAGCAGCAATTTGGAAATTCCAAATTGCTGTTCCTTATTAATAACATTTTGAAATATGAGATAAGCTAAAAGCTTATTCCCATTCGATAGTTGCAGGTGGCTTGCTCGTAATGTCATACACTACTCGGTTGATTCCATCAACTTCGTTTACGATCCGAGTGGAAATATTCTGAAGAACATCCCAAGGGATTCGGGCAAAGTCAGCCGTCATACCATCAACGGAGTTAACACCACGAATGGCGATCGTGTAATCATAAGTTCGGCCATCGCCCATTACACCAACACTTCTAAATCCTGGTAGGACAGTGAAGTATTGCCAAATGTCGCGGTCCAAGCCGGCCTTTTTGATTTCATCTCGAAGAACCCAGTCACTGTCACGAACAATTCGCAACTTTTCTGGAGTAACTTCACCAAGAACTCGAATACCAAGTCCTGGTCCTGGGAATGGCTGACGCCAAACAAGGTTATCAGGCATTCCCAACTTTTCACCAATTGCCCGAGCTTCATCTTTGAACAAGGTGTTCAAAGGCTCGATTAATTTAAACTTCATGTCTTTTGGCAATCCACCAACGTTATGGTGAGACTTGATTGTTTGAGCGGTATCAGTCCCACTTTCAACAACATCGGTATACAGGGTTCCCTGGGCAAGAAAGTCAATTCCATGAAGCTTCTTTGCTTCATCGTTGAACACTTGAATAAACTCGTTACCAATGATCTTCCGCTTCTTTTCAGGATCGGAAACGCCTTTCAGCTTGGTTAAGAAACGGTCTTGAGCATCAACTTTGATGATGTTCAAGCCAAACTTGCCAACCAGACTATCCATGACTTCATCGGCTTCGTTCTTACGCAACAAACCGTGGTCAACAAAGATACTTGTCAGCTGTTTACCAATTGCTTTATGCAAAAGGACACCAACAACACTGGAGTCGACACCACCGGAAAGTCCCAAGAGGACCTTCTTGTCGCCAACTTCTTTTCTGATATGTTCAATCTGCAAGTCAATGAAGTCATCCATTGACCAGTTTGCTTCTGCGTGGCAGACATTGAAAGCAAAATTCTTCAAAATTTCGTTACCATACTTAGTATTTCGAACTTCAGCATGGAATTGGATTCCGTAGAAATTACGGTCAGTATCCTGCATAGCAGAGATCGGACAGTTACGGCTGGTTGCCACAGAAGTAAATCCGGCTGGTACTTCATTAACCAGATCCCCGTGACTCATCCATACCGGCTGCTCTCTTGGCAAACCTTTAAACAAAACGGCATCGTCTGAAGTGATTTGAATATCTGCATGACCGTATTCCGAGTCATCAGCCTTCTCCACTTCCCCATTAAGGGTATATGCCATAATCTGCATTCCATAACAAATTCCAAGAATTGGAATTCCCAGCTTAAAGATGTCTGGATCAACCTTCAAAGCGCCATCTTCGTACACACTATTTGGACCACCAGAGAAAATAATTCCTTTGGGGTTCATGTCTTTGATCTGTTTTGCGGACAATGCGTGTGATTTAAGTTCTGAATATACGCCTAAATCACGGATTCGCCTTGTAATCAGTTGGTTATACTGACTACCGAAATCCAGCACTAAAATCTTATCGAAGCTTGATAAGTCAACGTTTGCCAAATCATACACCCTTTCAAAGTTCTTACATAAATAATAAACGATTCACCTATGTTTGGTCAACATTATTCTGAAAATCCGTACATTAATATTTTCTCAGGTACAATCGATCGATCAAATGATTGTCCGTCTTATGCATTATCATATCAGCTCGGGAACGAGTTGGCAGGATATTTGCTCGAAGGTTGGGAAGATCAATTGTATCCCAAACCTTGCGGGCTATGGCAAAAGCTTCTTCCCGATCGCCTTGGGCGTAATCATAATAATAATTATCGGGATCCTGAAAGGCGGTGTCCATCAATCGGCCAAACCGTTCCAGGTACCACTTCTCAATTAATTGGGTATCGGCATCCATATAAATTGAAAAGTCAGTAAAATCACTAACATAAATCTGTTCGTTGCTTGGAAGCTGCAACGTGTTGATCCCTTCAACAATCAAAACATCCGGCCGATCGACCAAATCAAATCGATTTGGAATAATATCATAGCTCTGATGCGAATAGACCGGTGATTTTGTGACCGGAACACCCGACTTAACCTCATTTAAAAAGGCAATCAGTTTCCGCATATCATAACTTTCGGGAAATCCTTTCTTGTCATAGATTCCCCGCTTTTTTAATTCCGCATTGGAATATAAAAATCCATCGGTCGTAATCAGCTTGATTGACTCACCCGTGAAGTAATTGGAAAGTAATTCTTCCAACACACGGGCAGTCGTTGATTTACCAACAGCCACACTACCGGAAATCCCGATAATAAATGGCACCGTTCGAACCCGCTTCCGTAAGAATCGGGCCTTGGTGGTCTGCCACTTATCAAAATTGTTTTTTTGCAGACGAATCATATGCACCAATGGCTTGTAAATGTCCGCCACATCCTGTAATGAAATTTGATCATTAAAGGCTTTAATATGCCCCAATTCGTTGGAAGTCAGGGGTAAATCAATTTCATTGTCATTATTAAAATGTTTCCACTCATCTTTAGTGAATGAATAATAGTTTATTAAATCATCCATGCTTTTTCTCCGATTAACTTTACTTAACCCAACCAGTATAACATTTAGAATAAAATCCGTGTTAAAGCGGATTCACAATTTGATTACAAAAAGATCGGACCATTACGATCCGATCATTTATTAGTTAAGTAAATATTCGTCCTTGGGTACCGTATCAAAAATTGGTGACAAGTTCTTGATCGCAACCACGGTCAATCGATGCATTGCCCGGGTACAAATCGTGTACACAAGCTGACGGTCGCTTTCATCAGGATAACAATCTTTCGAAGCATCCCACATAATGACGCTGTCAAATTCCAATCCTTTGGCGAGATAAGATGGTACCACGATGACACCTTTTACCAAACGTTGGTTTTCGGTGCGGATCAAAGTGGATTTAACGCCCACTTCGGATAATTTACCGCTTAATTCTTTACATTCCTTGAGGGTTTTGCCAATGATCGCAGTGGTCTCGTGGTCAGCCAAATTGAGATCAGACTGCTTTTTAACTTGTTCAACAGCTTCATCCATCCCATTATTCACGTAAATATGGGGCAAATCGCCCTGACGGTTAAACGGAATGATGTTTTCACCATTGGTAAGCAGATTCTTGGTAAAGTTGGTAATCTGTTCGGTTGAACGATAAGACTTGGTTAACTGAACAACCCGGGTCTTATCTTCAGGGAACATGCTGCCCAACTCGCCCAACAGCTTGCGGCTGTTTTCATGAGTAAAGATTGCTTGGTTTAAATCGCCCAGCAATGTAAATCGAGCTCGTGGGAAGCTGAACTTCAGAAAAGCCAGTTGGAAAGCCGAGTAATCTTGAACTTCATCAATAAAGAGATAGCGGATGTCTTTGTCACCACGTTTACCGGTCATTAAATCATACAGGTAAATGTATGACGAAGCATCTGCCAATGATAGACGCCCCTTCTTCAAACGGCCAATGGTTGCCTTAATCTCTTCCGACCAGGCCTCGTCGGTGATATCAAATTTGCTCAACTTGATAATCTTTGGAATGGCCCGCAACATGTGAATGAATTGATTATTGATACTCAACCAGTGGTTCCGTTGAATCTGACGCTGAACTTTTCTAAATGATTTAATCACAATTCGACGGGCAAGGAACTTGAATTCTTTATCCGAATTCAGGATCTCTTCTTCGCCCTCTTTGTGGAATTGCTGAATTTCTTCCCGTGATAAGTTTTGAACGGCTTCTTCAACCCATTTTTTCTTCATTTCGACATGAATCTTGCGATTGAGGATTTTCATCAATTCCTCTTTCGTATAATCCAGTCGGTTACGCAGGTTGTAATTTTCATTAAAGCCGTAATAGATTTCTTCAATTTTTTCTTTTGGAATCAGTACTTGGCCATTGAACATCAGATTTCCAAAGCGCATGTCTTCTTTATTCAAATGGTTGGCGTATGCACTGACCGCCTTGAAGTAATCCAGGCTCCCCTTGATATCGTTGAGCTTTTGAGCCTGTTTATCCAACTGTTCAGTGAAGCGTTCTGACAAAGTTTCCACTTGAACACTTGGCAGTCTGTGAGAGCTGTACTGATAAAAAGTCATCTGGACCATGTTTTGTTCACCCAATTCAGGAAGAACCTGATTGATGTAGTCATTGAACAACTGGTTGGGCGAGAACAAAATAATCTGGCCTGAATGCAGGTTGCCACGATATTGATACAACAGGAAAGCAACCCGTTGAAGGACCGCAGCCGTTTTTCCGGAACCGGCTGATCCTTGGACAAACAGCAGTTCAGAACTGGTATCCCGGATAATCTGGTTCTGTTCCTTTTGAATGGTCGTGACGATACTCTTCATCTTGGTATCGGAGCGATTGCTTAAGGCATCCAACAGCATTTGATCACCAACAACTTCTTCGGTGTCAAACACGGTCTTAATTTTTGAATTTTCAATTTGGAATTGACGCTTTAACTTCACATCAACGGTTTGTTCACCATCCGGGGTCATATAACTGACGTCGCCGATGCCACCGTTATAGTAAATACTTGAGATTGGTGCCCGCCAGTCATAAATCAGGTAGTGGTCAGGCTGGTCGGTAAACGAAGCCATCCCAATATAGATGGTTTCATCACGTTTTTCGTCACCTTCACGGAAGTCAATCCGCGCGAAATAAGGGTTCTTCTCAAGCTTGTTGAGAGTCCCAAGTTCCCGGGCGGCGTGTTCCTGGCGATTTTCACGTTCAGAAAGCATCTGCTGTTGCTGCCGAATCGACATGGCAGTTTCCATCATTCCGCTATAGGTCTCAGTTTTGAGACGGACATCGTTACTGAAGTTACGATTAATATCTTTTACATCACGTTTAGTTGCCTTGATCTTTTGTTCAAGGTCTTTTTGTGAAATATGAATCTCTTTAATAACGTGGTCCAAGTGATGTTGTTCTTGTGCTTTGATATTATCAGCCATTATTTACCCCCTATAACTTGACTTAACAGTTTAGCATAAAACCGTTATCAATTCAAAAAACATTATCTTTTGGCTTCCAAGGTTACTCACCCATCGCTTGAATTTGTGATTGGTATACCTGAATGTTATCTGATATAGTATGATATAATTTAGTTGTTTTAAATACCTGTATACTTAGGAGGAACACTTATGACGATTTCACTTTATTTTGTTCGACACGGCCAGACATTTCTTAACAAATACCATCGGATTCAAGGTGTCATTGACTCCCCATTAACTGACAAGGGAATCGAAGACGCAATTGATGCAGGCAAGCGCCTAAAGACAATTCCATTTGATGCCGCATACAGCAGTGATACCTCCCGAGCAATGAAAACCGGTGCATTAATTTTAAAAGAAAATCCATCTAAAATAAAGCAGCCGATTCCAGTAGCCGCTTTTCGTGAATTGAACTTTGGTTACTATGAAGGTGAAGATGACGTGAAAACCTGGCATACGATTGCCGGCCCCATGGGCATTGATTCTTTTCATGGCCTGATTGCCAAATTTGGTATCAGTAAGGCCGAGGACATCATTGCCGCTGCGGATCCGTACAAGGATGCCGAAAGTGGCGAAACGTTCTGGAAACGGCTTAAACCAGCAATTGACGATGTGGTTGCCAAAGCCAATGATGGCGACAAAATTCTGTTGGCTACTCATGGAACGCTGATTCGAAACGTGGTTGCCAAGTGGAGTGATATTCCGGTCGACGTTTCCACTAAGAACGGCAGCGTGACCAAGGTTAATTGGGATGGCAGTCATTATTCGGTTGAATATTTTAACAATGTCAGTGAAGATTTATAACCAAAAAGTCGTGAGCAGGAATCTCTGCCCACGGCTTATTTTTCATTAAATCGCTTTTTCAATTTCTTTTCACTGAATGCCATCAAACTATCAGGATCGACATCGTACTTATCACATAGAATCAGAACCTGATCCATTACATCGGCTAACTCCTCGTGAAGATTATATTCACGCTCAGCGGCTGTTTCATGTTCCCCGGGGTGATCGCGACCAATTTCAATTGCCCGGATTGCCCGTGACAGTTCACCCACTTCTTCAGTTAAAAAGTTCAGCCGGATGAAGGAAGAGTATTGATACCAATCCCGTCTTTTATAAAAATCAACCAGCCATTCTTGATGCTGCTTTAAATTCATTCTGTCCACTCCAATTTGGATTAAATATCCCTTCAAAACATTAAAAAGTATATACCCCATGTTGAACTGGATTCAAGAAAGAATTAATGCTTCCGTTTCCAACCAGTCCAGATAATGGCGGAACAAATGACACTTGGAATGAGAAATCCTGCAACAAATACATTGCTAAAATTGCCGGAACTCAGCACGGCCCATACAACGAGGCTGACAAGGTACATAAGCTCAAGAGTTCCCCATGCGGCCACGTAAGGATGTTGTTTGAATAATTTGTCCAGCACGCGATCACCTCCACACCTAATTTATTTGATTATATCTGACAAATTTGAAGAAAATGTGAACGCGTGATACTGCCAAGCTCTGGTATAATGAAGGCGACAGGGGGTTCACAACATGAAGAAAATTCTACCTTTAATCGGTATCAGTCTGACAGGAGTTCTCTTACTGGCGGGCTGTGGCCATAAGCAGGCTGACAAAGAGGATGCCTCGACTGCACCCAGCAGCTCAACTAAATTAAACAATCTATTATCACCCGCCAAGGCCAAAGTGCCTGACGATTCGCAAAGTTCCAATGGTGATCAGCTATATTCCCAATTTTATAAAAAAGGCGGCCAATGGTACTGGAAATTAACCTCGCAAGATGACGGCACCATTGATAACAGCCAAATTAAATCATTGAAATCAACCGGCCAAAATGATGTTTATAACTTTTCAATGGTCAGCAACAAGAACAAATCATACAATATGAAGTTCAATTGGATTAACGGCGGCCATCAGGCTTACACCGTGAATGCCGCCTATCACAACGTCAATAATAACTTTGTGCTTGCGGACGCAAAGGTTTCCGGCCAGTGGCAAACTGGTGCACCTCAAGCGGTTCAAGGAACTTGGGCAACCGACTTTACAAATAATTCCGGTAATGATGCTCAGAAGTTGCCATTTACCAAGCAATTTCTAAACATTACATCGACTGCTACCAGCAGTTTCGTTAATGAATACGACACCAATCACCGGCTTTACAACTCTGAGACGGCCAATAAGACAATCAACGTTTCATACAAACAAGATGGTGACAACTACGTCTTGAAATCATATGACAGCAATGAAACGCCAGTTGTTTACAGCATTTCAGTCATGGGCAACAATGAAATCAAAGTCGACGGCTTAACTTCATCGTCTTTGACAATGTCACAATCGGCTACCAGCCCAACAACGTCAGCATCAGAATCGTCAGCCGTAACTTCTCAATCTGGTTCCGCTGCAGTTAGTGGATCAACGGCAAATACGACTACCAGTCATTTAACCGATCAACAGGTTGTTAATTGGATTTGGCCTTATGTAAAAGCCAAGTATCCAAACATGAACGTTGAATCCACCGATTTCACTTACATGCCACAAATGAAGAATGGGCAGATGTACGTGAACGTATTGGAGAACCATAATGCAGCAGCCTTCAAGAAGAGCGGCGTCGATTCCGGAACCAATCCACAAGTTGCCAGCTTCAGGGTTACTTCGAGCGGCGCCTTGGAACAAATGGATGCAACAACCGGCGACTGGTCGGTTGTCTCAAGCGGCTACAATGGATAACGATTTATCAATAAACTCTTAATAAATAGAAACTAAAAAAACGGCTCTACAATATCTGTTGTTGGTAATAGATTTTTATCTATTACTGATGACAGATTTTTTGTTTTTCATTAGAATAAAAAAGCGGACATTTCCTGTCCGTTCATCAAAACCAACAACCACGAAGATTTTAGAGAAAGAAGGAAATGCCCTATGTCAAATGATACTACGAAAATGTTGTTAGGAATAGATGATAAACACTTAAAAATTGAGAATGGCAAAATAGGTGATGATGGGGTGATCCGATTAAACGGGTTGCTGAACTATTCCCCCAAGGCTTGCCGCAACTGTGGGGTTATTAATGATCACCAGATCATTGGCTATGGTTGGCGAAGGACCACCATTAGATTCGCTAAAACATTGGGCAGCACGGTTATCCTATGCCTCAATCGGCGAAACTTTCACTGTAAGGCTTGTCATACCAACTTCCTGGCGCAGACGAGTGCAGTGCCGAAGCACTGCACGATTTCAAATACAACCCGGAAACAATGTTTAGAGAAGTTAACGGAACCAGTGAGCCTCAAACACATTGCCAATGAATTGTCCACTTCGGATTCATTCGTTGGTCGGCAGCTCTTACGGGCTGAACGGGACTTTAAAACCAACTGGCACTACTTACCCAAAGTTCTCCTCATGGACGAAGTTAAAAGCACTAAGAGTGCCACCGACGCGATGAGCTTTGAATTTATGGACGCCGAAACCCACGAATTAATTGACCTATTGCCCTTTAGAACCATCTATCAGCTTCAAAAGTATTTCCAGCATTATGACCAAGCCGCACGAGAAAATGTGAAAATTATCGTCACCGATATGAACTATACCTATCCCAAATTGGTTGGGCAGATCTTCCCGAACGCCATCGTTGTTATTGATCCTTTTCACTTAGTTAACGCTTTAAACCGGGCTTTTAACAAGACGCGAGTGCGTCTCATGAAAACCCTGGCCACTTCCTCGCGCCAGTATCACGCCTTGAAACGCTATTGGAAACTATTATTAACGCCGGCCAATCACCTTAACTACGAGGCTTTCCGCAAGTGGACAAACTTCCCTTATCCGGCAACTGCCACGGATGTGGTTGATGCTTTACTGGACATTGATCCCGAGCTCAAGCAAACTTACGACGTGATGAATTGGTTACGTGAAACCATCAAAAACCGCGACTGGCCCAACTATAATCAAGCCTTTCACCACCTGCAGGGGTGCTCGGAAGAGATGTTGGCAGCCCTCCAAACCTTGGCGGCTCATCATGATGAAATTGGCAACACTTTCACCCACCACTACACCAACGGGCCCTTAGAAGGTTCAAACAACAAGATTAAAGTCATTAAGCGCACTGGATTTGGTTACCGAAACTTCTTCAGATTCCGGCTAAGAGTGCTGTTCGCTTTTCGAGTTCATACAAAAAGAGCCCTAATCACCAAGTGATTAGAACTCCAATATTTTGTTCACCAACAACAGTTGACGAAGAACCAAAAAAACACATTGAATTGATTGGGAGAGCTTCTCATTCCCCTTCTCGATTCAATGTGTTTTTTAGTTTTTGACCAACTTTGTTTTTAAGTTTGTCATAGGACCTTTGCATCCTGGTTAACCGCTCCCCGAGCTCGGAGTGGACTTTAAGGCAATCTAATTCAGACCATTCAGGCTTCCTGTCTTGGAACCTGCCAACCATCATCAAGTGTCTGATGATATTTACGGCCAACCGGAATCCAAATCTTTGACCGCATAATCAGCTTCATTGATTCCCAGAATAATGGATCGTGCTTTTCTTTATTGGACAAATTAAGCTGCCAGTATTGGCCATCTTCGGTTTTAATCATAATAAATGGATAAAATACTTTAGCAAGTTGAGCAGAAACAACGTTTTTAATCATTTTAGTATCATCTAGTAGTGTTGACATAATACATGCCGCCTTTCATTCATTGAATAACTATATGTTATCCAAGGTGGCTTAAACCAAGTTTAAAAATAAAGAACACTCTCTAAATTGAGGGTGTTCTTTAGGATTACTTAATGAATGGTTGGTTTGCATCTTGGTCCACCAAGCAGAAACTTGCATCTAACAAGGGCCAACCAAAAATCAAACTCGATTTTCGGTTGGAGCTCCCCTTTTACCTAGCCGAATCGTGCTCCACCAAGCAAGGACTTGCATCTAAAAGGCGTCAAGCAAAAATCAAACTCGATTTTCGGTGGCTCCCCTTCTACCTAGCCGAATCGTGCTCCACCAAGCAGAGACTTGCATCTAACAAGGGCCAACCAAAAATCAAACTCGATTTTCGGTTGGCCCTTGTTAGATTTCAGTCTCTAAACGCTTGGTTCCGCACACTACTTCTTTAACCTTGAATCCTCTTGTGCGCGTTTCTTATACATTGGAATTTCGTCTTCACTGGCACGTACCCAATGATGTGGAACGATTTCAACCAGTGAACGTTCCTTGCCGTCAAATTCTTGACTGGCATCGTATGGAATCTGCACACGAGCCCGCTCGTACTCAGGATCTGGAACTGGGACCGCAGACAGTAAGCTTGCTGTGTAATCGTGCAGCGGGTGAGCATAAATCTCATCTGAGCTGGCGATTTCCAACATTCTTCCATAATGCATAACCCCAATTCGGTCACTAATGTACTTAACCATTGAAAGGTCATGGGCAATGAACAGATACGTTAAGTTTCGTTCACGCTGCAGCTTTTTCAACAAGTTAACCACTTGGGCCTGAATGGAAACATCCAAAGCTGAGATTGGTTCATCGGCAATAATAAATTGTGGTTGAACCGCTAACGCTCTGGCAATTCCGATTCGTTGTCGCTGACCACCTGAGAACTCATGTGGATAACGGCTGGAATGGTCTTTGTTCAAACCAACAGTTTCCAATAAATCTTCAACCTGTTTAGAACGGTCCGCATCATCTTTTGCCAAATGATTAATGTCAATCCCTTCAGCAACAATATCTTTAACCTTCATTCGAGGGTTTAATGATGCATAAGGATCTTGGAAAATCATCTGCATGTTTCGTCGGAAGGTCTGTTGTTGCTTTTTAGAATCGAGCTTTGAAACATCCTGACCATCAAAAATGATCTTTCCTGCAGTTGGTTCATACAGATGGATGATTGCCCGACCGGTCGTTGTTTTACCGGATCCGGATTCACCAACCAAGCCAAAGGTTTCACCACGATAGACATCAAAGGTAATGTCATCGACAGCTTTAACTTCGTTTGGTTTACCAATGTTGAAGTACTGCTTCAGGTGTTCAACTTGCAATATTTTATTTTCGTCTGAATAATCGATCACAGTTGTTCCTCCTGTTCTTCAACATGTTTGCCCTTGCTCTTATCAATTTCTTGATGAACAAGTTTAGCATAGTGCTTTTGACGTTCGATAATTGGTTCTGGTGGCGTCACTTTTGGCGCTCTTGGATCCAATAACCAGGTAGCAGCATAATGCGTATCCGATACCTTGAAGAATGGTGGCTGCTTTTCAGTATCAATTTTAAGGGCATATTTGTTTCGGGCTGCAAAAGCATCCCCAACTGGTGGTTCCAATAAATCTGGAGGTGTACCAGGAATTGAAGGTAACTCTGTACCACTGGTATCCATTGTCGGCATTGAGTTCAAAAGTCCCCAAGTATATGGGTGCTTTGGATTATAGAAGATTTCATCAACCGTTCCATATTCAACAATCTTACCGGCATACATAACAGCAACCCGATCAGCCATTCCGGCAACAACACCCAAATCATGGGTAATAAATATGATCGAAGTGTTGGTCTTAGCCTGTAATTCCTTCATCAAGTCCAAAATCTGTGCTTGGATGGTTACATCCAAAGCAGTTGTTGGCTCATCAGCAATCAGGATTTCAGGATAGTTAACCAAAGCAATCGCAATCACGATCCGCTGTCTCATACCACCTGAAAATTGGTGAGGATAGTTGTTAATCCGCTGTTCAGCATTTTCAATTCCAACTAACTTCATCATTTCCAAGGCTTGGGCATAAGCTTTTTCACGTTTCATACCTTTATGAATAATGAGTGGTTCGGCAATTTGCTTACCGATCTTCATAGTTGGGTCAAGGGAAGTCATTGGGTCCTGGAAGATTTCTGCAATATCTCTACCACGGATCTTATCCATTTGCTTACGTGACTTCTTTAATAAGTCTTGGCCTTTAAACATAATCGTTCCACTGTCAATGACAGCGTTGGGTGAATTTAGCCCCATAATACTTCTTGTAGTAACAGTTTTTCCTGAACCGGATTCCCCAACAATCGCAAGGGTTTCTCCTTTTCTCAGGTCAAAGCTGACATCTCTAATCGCTTTAACAGTACCTGCATAAGTATTGAAGTTGATTTTGAGATTTCTTACCTCAAGAACATCTTTATCGTTTTCCATCTCAAAACACCTACTCTCTACTCTTTGGATCAAGGGCATCACGAAGTCCATCACCCAAGATATTAAATGCAATCATTAATACTGAAAGAACAATCGCTGGATACCACATTTGATATGGCAGGAATTGGAAGTTCTTCTGTCCATCATTGATTAAAGTACCAAGTGATGCCTGTGGCGCACTGATACCAATACCAATGTATG
Organism: Lentilactobacillus kefiri; assembly: GCF_009739535.1. Lineage (GTDB taxonomy): Bacteria > Bacillota > Bacilli > Lactobacillales > Lactobacillaceae > Lentilactobacillus > Lentilactobacillus kefiri. The sequence continues at coordinate 1,690,352 of NZ_CP029971.1, read as the reverse complement.
AAAGGAAGGCTTCGAAGAAGATCGCCGTTGGAATGGTGAACATCAAGTTAATGATAATCACACTACTCAAGTTTGGTAACAAATGCTTGAAGGCAATCTTCCAAGAACTTTCTCCCAACGTTCGAGCCGCCAGGACAAATTCCTGGTTCTTGAGCTCCAGCGTTTGCGCTCGGACCAGCCGGGCCATGTTAATCCAACTGGTAATCGCAATTGAAAGGATGATTGCGGTCATACCTGGTTTCAAGACCAGGATCAGCAGAACCATGACAACCAGGTTAGGAATTGACAACATGATTTCAATGATTCGTTGCATCAAAGTATCAACCCGGCCGCCAATCCAGCCTGAAGTAATTCCGTAAACAACTCCGAATGCCAAATCGAAGAAACTGGCAATCAAAGCAATTTCAAGTGAAATTCGAGTACCATATAAAATTCTTGAGAACAAGTCACGGCCAAGATAATCAGTTCCTAGAATATAGAAATGATTTCCGGCGTTTGCCTGGGCATACGCATTAATTCGTGAACCAGACTGTTCGATTGTTCCATTAAACCCATTAATGTCAATACCAGGAATCTTAGGAGGCAAGTTAGCCAGGTTCGGATTGGTAGCATTAGGATTATGTGTTTCGAAGAATCCTGAACCAAATGCCAGGATGAATAAGATGATCAGGATAATCAGTGCGATCATCGCTGCTTTATTTTTTCTCAATCGACGCCACGAGTCTTGTAAGAAAGTTAAAGATGGCGTTGCGATTTTTTCGTCGTCCAGCTTGGCCCGATCCGCACCGGCAATCGGTGTGAAATCAGCAGCTGAAGTTTGTTTTGCATTGTCTGCCATTATTATTCTCCCTCCTACTTATTAATTCTGATTCGTGGATCAATTAATCCATAAACGATATCGGTAATTAACAACACAACACAAAGCATTGCACTATAGACAATTGTCAGTCCCATGATAGTTGGATAATCGTTAGTCAAAATTGACTTAACAAATTGTTCACCAATACCAGGAATTGAGAAGATATTTTCAACAACCATTGAACCGGTCATAATGTTAACGGCCAAAGGTCCAATAATTGTAACAACTGGAATTAAACTATTCCGTAATGCGTGATGATAAATGATCCCAACTTTGTTAAGACCTTTGGCTTTGGCAAGTTCAATATAATCCGAACTCAAGACGTCCACCATTTCCGTTCTCATAAATCGAGCGGTTTCAGCTAATGGTGACGCGGCCAGTGCCAACGTCGGCAGGACGGTATACATAAACCCGCCCCAGTCAGCGATTGGAAACAATCTCAACTTCAAGCCCAGGTAGTACTGCAAGAGTACCGCCAAAACGAATGAAGGAATTGAGATAAACAGAATTGAAATGATTGTAGCTGAAGTATCAACCCAAGTGTTGGCTCTGATGGCACCAACAGCTCCAACAATCAATCCTGCAAGAACTCCAAGAACCATCCCTTGGCCACCAATAATCAATGATGGTCCAAGTCGGCTGGTAATCAAGTATGAAACTGGTTGGTTACTAAACTGGAATGAAGTACCAAAGTTACCATGGATAATTCCACCAAGGTAGACCAGGTATTGTTGCCACACCGGCTTATCCAATCCATACTGCTTATAAATCTGATGAATTTGTGTCGGTGTCAATTTGGCTTGGTTAGTCAATGGAGTACCAGGCATTAATTTCATCAAGAAAAAGGTAATTGTACTGACGATAAACAAGGTCAGAATAATGTAAAATATTCGTTTTCCCAAGTATTTTGCCATAAGTGTTCCTCTCATTTCTAATTATGTTGTAACTGTTTTTTCATAAACCCCATAATAATGTAAAAGAGGCCGGATTTCAATAACCAGCCTCAAATACATCGAACTGTTCATTTAATAATTACTTAACGTAAGCCTTTGCCCAATCATATTGTGGTGAAGTTGGGAATGGTTGAACACCCTTAACAGAAGGCTTGATCAAAGCTGCTTGACCTTGTTGATAAAGAGGAACTAATCCTTGTTGGTTCATCAAAAGCTTTTCAGCTTGAACCATATCACTCCAACGAGCTGATTCATTGTTGGCATCGGTTGTTTCTGATTTCTTCATCAAAGCATCATATTGCTTGTTTGACCATTTACCATCATTTTGTGGGTTATCTGATGTCATCAAGTCCAAGAAGTTACTTGGATCTGGGTAATCGGCAATCCATGCAGAAAGTACCAGGTCAAATTGTTGGTTCTGTGCACGAGTCAATTTTGACTTGAACGGAATGTTTTGGTTGGTAACCTTCAAGCCAGGCAACTTGGTTAATTGACTTTGAACGAATTCAGTTGCTCGCTTGGTATCATCATCATCGGCACCCAATAAGGTTAAGCTCAATGACTTCTTACCAACTTGTTTCATACCTTTTGCGAATAAGGCTTTAGCTTCCTTCAAGTTGTAATCGGTACCGGCTTTTACATATGCTTCATTAGCAAAGTCTTTGCCGCTTCGTTTAGCCATATCAGCTGGAACAAAGCCCTTAGGTGTAATGTCTCCACCTTGCATAACCTTGTTAACCATTTGCTTCTTATCAATTGCTAAAGCCATGGCTTTACGGATATTGGTATTACGAAGTGCTGGAATCTTCTTGGTGTTGAATTCCATGTATGAAGTTGAAGCTTGAGGATAAACGGTGTAATCCTTGTTCTTCTTGTTGTTGGCAGCTAAGGTTCCACTCAAAGTAGTAAAATCAAGCTTGCCACTGTTGTAACTGTTCAAAGCAGTTGATGGTGTCTTAACAGCTTGGAACTTAACATCCTTAACCTTGACGCTCTTGGCATCCCAATAATTCTTGTTCTTGGTTAATGTCCAAGTATCGTTGGTACCGTTCCAACCCTTCAAAATAAATGGACCATTGTAACTGTTCTTAGTTGCATTGGTTGCAAAACTGCTGCCGTATTTAGCAACGGTCTTAGGATTTTGTGGGAAGAATTCTGGTTGAGTAACCATGTACTTGAAGTAACTTTGTGGCTTTGAAAGAGAAACAACAAACTTGTAGTTTCCTTCAGCCTTCACACCAAGCTTGGATACGGCCATCTTTCCGCTGCTGATCTTGTCTGCGTTCTTAACGTTGGCAAATATGTATGCATATTGTGACGCAGTCTTTGGATTAACGGTTCGTTGCCATGAAAAGACAAAATCTTTTGCAGTAACAGGATCACCATTGCTCCACTTGGAATGACGTAAATTAAATGTCCATGTCAATCCATCTTTTGAAACACTGTAGCTTTTGGCAACCCCAGGATTAACTTTGTTATCCTTGGCAATTCGAAGGAGTCCTTCGTTGGTACCATTGGCAACCTGTGCTGAATACAAATCAGTCATTTTTGATGTGTCCATCGTTGCGATTGGTGATGGTGTCATCCAACTGATTTCTTGTTTCTTCGACTGTGACGACTTACTTCCACACCCTGCGAGGATAAGGCCAGTAACAAGGGCAACCCCACCGAGCTTCGCTAATGAATTAATTTTCATATTGCGATACTTCCCTTCTGAATTATGAAATATATCATTTGTGATGCTCTTATTTTAAATTAAAATTTGATTAAAAGCAAATACAATCTGAGCATTTAACTCATTTAAAGATAATTAAATTGGTATATGCATTTATTTATGCGTATACGAGTGTTGTATTACCGGCAATTCATGGCATTTGCACGTTTACATTTCACAAAATAATTTATTGGTAAAAATATTTTTGATGTTAAGACAGCTCATAATCGTTTCGAAAGTTCACACCTCAGGTAAACCGATTCACATTTTTAGCCATTCTTTTACTAACAATATGAGGAAATTCCGGATCAAACAATTATGCAGTCAATCCTGCATAAAGGGAATCTGACATCGATGTAGCAGTAATAGCCTTGATATCACAAAAAATCTGGTAGGAAACGTTGGATCGCTTCCTACCAGATTTTATGAGTCAGGTTCAAATTTTCACCCGATTATTTAACTGAAATCTTGCTCCAATCCCATTGTGGTGCGGTTGGGAAGAATTGGACACCATGAATCTTTGGCTTCATTAATGTTGAAATAGCTGGTTGATACAGTGGAACAATTCCTTGATCGTTCATCAAGATCTTCTCTGCTTGAACCATATCCTTCCAACGAGCCGTCTCATTAGCGGCATCTACGCCTTCAGACTTCTTAACCAATGCATCGTATTGTGCATTGCTCCATTTACCATTGTTGTATGCGTTCTTGGAAGTCAAAATATCCAAGAAGTTGCTTGGATCTGGGTAATCGGCGTTCCATGCGGTGATAACCAAATCAAATTGGCCAGCAGCTGAACGTGCCAAACGAGTCTTGTAAGGAACGTTTTGATTGGTAATCTTAACGCCAGGTAATTTGGTCAATTGACTTTGAACAAATTCAGTTGTCCGCTTGGCAACGTCGGTATCGTCAGAAAGCAATGTCAGGCTGACTGACTTCTTGCCAGTCTCCTTCAAACCTTTTGCCCAGTACTTCTTAGCTTCGGCCAGGTTGTAGTCAACGGCGCCCTTAACGTATGATTCATCGGCAAAGTCTTTACCATTTCGTTGTGACATGTCATCAGCGACAAATCCCTTAGGGGCCTGTGAACCATCCGCAAGCACTTTGTTGGCAAGCTGTTTCTTATCAATTGCCAGTGAGAATGCTTTTCGAAGGTTCTTATTCTTAAACATTGGGAACTTCTTTTCGTTCATTTCCAGGTAATAAATTGAAGCCTGTTTGTAAACGTGGTAGTTCTTATCATTCTTATATTGTTTAACTTGGGTTCCACTTAATGTCGTGAAGTCCAGCTTACCGCTTTGATAACCATTCAATGCGGTATTTGGATCCTTAATTGCCTGAATGTTTAATTGATCAAGCTTAATCGATTTGGCATTCCAATATTTAGGGTTCTTAACCAACTTCCAGCTGTCGTTGGTACCGTTCCATCCCTTTAAGACAAATGGGCCGTTATAGCCGTTCTTTTGAGCATTGGTTCCGTATGATGAACCGTACTTCTTAACAATCGAAGTTTCTTCTGGGAAATAGTAACTTTGAGAAACCATGTATTTGAAGTAACTTTGTGGCTTGATCAAATGAACGACCAGCTTGTAGTTCCCCTCAGCTTTAACACCAAGTTTTGAAAGAGCCATCTTGCCGGCATTAATCTTTTCAGCATTTTCGATGTTATTGAAAATGTACGAGTATTGTGATGCCGTCTTTGGGTTAACAGTCCGCTGCCATGAGTTAACAAAATCTTTGGCAGTAACCGGCTTACCGTCGTTCCACTTTGAATGACGGAGATTGAATGTCCAAGTCTTGCCATCTTTAGAGACGGTATAGTTCTTGGCAACACCAGGAACAACTGAATTGTCCTTGGCCATTCTCAAAAGTCCTTCGTTGGTTGCGTTAATATGTTGACTGGAAATCAAATCAGTCATCTTTGATGCATCCATTGTGTTGATATTGGCGGCAACCATCCAATTGGCCGTCTGCTTTTTGGTACCTGAATCGGAAGACTTGCTGCCACATCCTGCTAATACAAGTGCAGTGAGCAGTCCAACCCCACCGATCTTTAACATTGCTTTAGTTCTCATAAACATGAAACTTCCCTTCTGTTATTATGTATTTATGTGAATAGATTTATTCTAAATTAGATTTTGATTAAAATCAATGGTATTTTCATTATTATTGAAATTCTTTTATATCGGCATTTTATATCAATAACAGCTGGTTTTTTACTTTAATATCAAGGCTAAAATAACATTTACTTGTGTAAATTCTAATTTCTTCTCATAATTTATCATTTAACCTATCAAATCTACCCACTTTGTCTACGATTTATTTACATTTGTGTGTTATACTTGAACACATAATTTATTAGGAGGCACCGCATGGATTTACAAGAAACTTTAACACCTGTTGTCACAATTGGGCTCAATCGAGGTTCCAGCAGTTTTGATTATTCAATGACCGAATTGAATAACTTGGCTGAAGCCAACAATATGAAAGTTGTTGAAACTTTGGTACAGAAATTGGACAAGCCCGATCCTGCCACATACTTCGGTAAAGGCAAGATTGAAGAATTGTCTCAGGTCATTATTGATGATGGTGTCGACACCGTTGTCGCAAACGATGAATTATCACCCAGTCAAATTCGGAATATTGAAAAAAATACCCACGCTCGGATCATTGACCGAACCGGATTGATTTTAGAGATTTTTGCCAACCGGGCACAATCCCGGGAAGCCAAGCTACAAGTTGAATTGGCCAAATTAAAGTATCAGCTGCCACGGCTGCATACCAGTGCCAGTCAGCGTTTGGATCAGCAAACCGGTACCAGTAGCGGTGCCGGTGGTGCAACCAACCGTGGTGCCGGTGAATCTCAATATGAGTTAAATCGTCGGACACTCGAAAAGCGAATTACCCACGTCAACCAAGAGTTGAAAGAAACCGCCAAGGCTGACCAAACCAAGCGCAAGCAGCGTGACCGCAGTGAAATGCCGACCGTTGCTTTGGTTGGTTACACCAACGCCGGTAAATCAACCGTTATGAACGGCATGATTAACCTCTTCGGTGAAAACGAAGATAAGCAGGTGATGGTAAAGAACATGTTGTTTGCCACTTTGGACACATCCGTTCGAAAATTGACCCTGCCAGATCAAAAACGTTTCCTATTAAGTGACACCGTCGGATTTGTCAGTCAATTGCCTCATCAATTGGTTCAGGCATTCAAATCAACCCTTTCAGAAGCTGCCAACGCAGATCTGTTGATTCAGGTTGTCGATTACTCAGATCCTCATCAGGAATTGATGATGAAAACGACTGAAGACACTTTAACTGAAATCGGCGTAACTGGTGTTCCAATGATCGTCGCATTGAATAAGGCCGATAAAATGGATATTTCATTTCCATCACGTGAAGGTGACAACTTGATCATGTCTGCCAAAGACGAAAAGTCCCTTCATGAATTAACCACAATGATCAAAGAACAGATTTTTAAAAATTATCAAAAGCTGACAATGCTAATTCCATTTAACGCCGGCGACGTTGTTTCATACTTAAACGAAAATACCAACATTGAAAAAACTGATTACCGCGATGATGGCACACTCATCACAACGGAATTAAACGATACTGATGCCAAAAGATTTGAAAAGTATGTTCTGCCAGTTGAATAACGTTTTGACTGACAGTTTGTTTGAGTCATTCTTAAGATGAGAAGAGAGGAAGAATAACCATGAAAGAACAAAAAGAAGTAACGTTGGACAGAGACCTTGGCCTCTGGTCAGCGTTAGCCCTTGTTATTGGAACGATTATCGGTGCCGGTGTCTTTGTTCGCCAGTCCGCTGTACTTGACGACGCCGGCTCAACATCAATGGCCTTATTTGCCTGGCTGGCAGGTGGTATTTTAACCATTACCGCCGGATTGACCATCGCTGAAATTGCCTCTCAAATGCCTGAAACCGGTGGCCTCTATGTCTATATGGAGCGAATCTATGGAAAGCTTTGGGGCTTCTTATCCGGCTGGATGCAGATTATCATCTATGGCCCGGCGATGATCGCGTCGCTTGGCGCCTACCTGGCAATCTTATTATCCGATTTCTTTGGTTTCCCAAGTAAATATAATGCCATTTTGGCAATTGTAACCGTCATTTTAGTCGGAATTCTTAATTTATTTTCTAATCGATATGGTGCAACGTTTGCTATTATTACGACTATCTGTAAATTGGTTCCAGTTGCCGCTTTGATCATTTTTGGTCTGTTCTTCGGAAACGAAAATGCATTCGGCCAAAGCCTGGTTCACGTTCATCAATCAGCCGGAAACTTCGGTGTCGCAATTTTGGCAACGTTGTTTGCTTTTGATGGATGGATTCTGGTTGCCAACTTGGGTGGTGAAATTAAAAATCCACGCAAGCTGCTTCCTCAAGCCATTACATTTGGTATTTTGGCTGTGTTGGTCGTTTACCTTCTTGTTTCTTACGGTGTTTACCGTTCCGTACCAGCAGAACAGATTCATCGTCTGGGCACCAGTGCCATTCCTTATATTGCCAACCAAGCCTTTGGTGAAGTCGGTGGTAAGATCTTGAGTATCGGAATTATTATTTCGATTGTCGGCTGTATGAACGGTAAAATCATGACGTTCCCACGGATTATGTACGCAATGGCCAAACGTGGCCAGTTGCCATTCTCAAAGACTTTGTCATACTTACATCCAAAGTCACATACCCCAATCTTCTCGACCGTTGCCGAATTAATCATCGTTGCCATCATGATTGTCTTCTCCAATGCCGATCGTTTGTCAGAACTATGTATCTTCACCGTTTACTGCTTCTACGTTATGGCATTTGTCGGCGTCTTCTTGTTAAGAAAACGCAATCCTAATCAACACCGAGTATTCTCAACCCCATTCTTCCCAGTTACGCCAATCTTGGCAATTGGGGGTTCACTGTTTGTAATTGTCAGTGAAATCATGTCGGATCTGCCTGGTGTATTGACCTCATTTGTCTTTGTTGCTGTAGGAATTCCGGTATTTTATTACGAAACCAAGAAATATCGTGAACAACAAGCTGCGATTGATAAAGCTAATTCATTAGAGAAACAAGATAACTAATTAAAATCAAAAGGACTGGAACAAAGTAAAAACTTTGTTCCAGTCCTTTTTTGCGATTATTTACGGTAAAACGATCACTTTACCAAAGCTGTCGTGGCTGTCCAAATAAGCTTGGGCATCCGCCGTATGTTTCAAATCAAAGGTTTTGGTTGGGGCAACATCAATCGAACCCCGCTTGATAAGGTCAAACAACTGATCAAACGTCGATTGGTTCAGTGCTCCTGATGAGAAGCTTGTGAGGTAAGCCCCGTGCAGACCATAAATGGGTTCCCAATGTGTCAGGTCCCAGACGCCACCAAGTTCACCGGTGATGCAGGCAATGCCATCTTCTTTAACCGCCATCATCGAGTTGGGCAGCGTTAATGGGCCAACCAGTTCAAGCAGGCGGTCATATTTTTCACCGTTGGTGTCGATCCGATTATCTTTATCTAAAACCACTTCGTCAAAACCAGCTGACTTTAACTCATCAGTCTTTTCCAAGTGACGGGTTGAACCAACTAGTTTAATTGAAGGAACCATTGCCTTGGCCAGCTTTGCAGCAGCAACCCCGACACCACTGGTCGCACCACGAACCAACAGCGAATGGGCATCCCCCAGCTTGAGCTTCAGTAAAGAGCCAAACGCCGTGCCGTATGTTTCGGGAACCGCAGCTAATTTGGAAATGTCCAGACTTGTCTGAACAGTAAATATCCGCTTGTTGGGTAACAAGGCGTATTCAGCGTAACTGCCGTCAAAGTCTCGGCCCATTCCACCCATTGTGGCGATCACCATTTCACCTTTCTGCAGGCGATCCGGATCAGTGGTTTTAACCACTTCTCCGACACACTCAATCCCTAAAATGCGGGGCAGCTTAACTGTCGGTGACCAACCATTTCTAGTGAAAATTTCAGAACGGTTAATCCCAAATCCCTTAACTTTCAGCAACGTCCAGCCATCTTTGACCTCTGGCATCGGTACTTCTTCATAAGATAAGGCGGTCGGTCCACCCGGGTGACGTAATACGATTGCTTTCATTATATCGTCTCCTAGACACTTTCACGTTCAACTATTTTAATTGGGGTATACATCGAATAGAAATCTTTAAAGGATTCACTGACCAACATGTCCATCCCTTTAGCCCCCATCTCATAAAATGACTGGGTAACACTCGACAACTTGGGCCGGACAATATCGCAGAGCTGGGTTCCGTCGACGGTCAGAATTGCCAGCCGATCCGGAACTCGCATCCCATAACTGTTTGCCTGATTCAAAATCCCGATGCCTGCTATATCACTTGAAGCAATCACAGCGGTTAAAGGTGTTTGGCTGCCATAATGCTTCATTGCCGAAACGCCATCCTGATAAGTAAAATGACCATCACAAATCCAGTCATCTTCAAATTGGAGCTGGTTATCACGCATCGCATCACGATAGCCCTCATAACGTAAATTACCAACAAATGAGTGCAGGTCGGTTGCGGCAAAGCCAATCTTCCGATGTCCCTTGGCGATTAAATATTTTGTCGCCTGATAACCAATATCGAAATCATTAGACGAAATAAACGGGAATTTACCATTCTTTAACGTCATTGAAATGAAAATAAACGGAATATTGGCGCTCTCCAACAATTCGTCATTTGACGGATCCAAGTCAATGGCAACCAACAAGATTCCCATCACCGATCGTTCAATCACGGTTCGAATGGCTTTTGCCTGAATATCAGCGTCACCTTCACCGGCAAAAATAATCATGACACTCAAGTCACGAACTTTGGCCCGTTCCTGAATACCTTTTAGAATCTGATCGGCAAAGTTGGTTTGCGTCGAGCTTACCAAAACGGCAATCACCTTACTGCGCTGGGTGACTAATTCAACCGCACTTGTATTGCGTCGGTAGCCAAGCTTTTTGACTGCCGCACGGACTTTTTTGGCGGTTTTCTCTGAATAAAACTCTTTTTGATTCGATAAGACCCGGGATACAGTTGCCGGAGAAACCCCGGAAACACGGGCAACATCTTTAATTGTGGCAGCCATGGATTCACCCCTTTACCAGCATTATTTTCGAAAATTCATCAAAATTAATTATACCACAGAGCTTAAATTTCATTTTTTACTCAAACGTTTGTGATACCATGAAATAAGGATGGCAGTCACTTGGAATTCAAGTTGAATCATCAAAAAATGGGTGCTGGATTTTACAGAACCGATTGCCTAATCCGATTAATCTATATGAAGTAAAGCGGAGGTATCGATATTTATGACACACAAATGGTGGCAAAACGCCGTAGTTTATCAAATCTATCCACAGAGCTTTCAAGACAGCAATCACGATGGCATCGGCGACCTTCCCGGGATTGTTAAACGTTTGGATTATTTAAAAAAATTGGGCGTCGATGTATTATGGCTCAACCCAATCTATGACTCTCCTTTAAAAGACAACGGGTATGATATCGCTGATTATGAAAAAGTTCTGCCAACGTATGGATCCATGGCTGACTTTGATGAAATGCTTAAACAGATCCACGCTCACGGACTGAAACTCCTGATGGATCTAGTCGTCAACCACACGTCAGACAAGCATCGCTGGTTCCAAGAAAGCAAACAGTCAAAGGATAATCAATACGCCGACTACTACATCTGGCGTGATCCAGTCGACGGCCATGAGCCCAACAACTGGCACGCTGCCTTTGGTGGCCCTGCATGGACGTATGTCCCTGAACGGGGCCAATATTACCTGCACTTGTTTGCGCCGGGTCAGCCGGACTTGAACTGGGAGAATCCTAAAGTACGAGAGTCAGTTTGGAACATCATGCGCTTCTGGTTGGATAAAGGCGTTGACGGCTTTAGAATGGACGTTATCAATTTAATTTCCAAACCCGCCGGATTGCCGGATGCCCCCGAACCTGCAACCTATGGAATGGTGGAAGATTTAGTCGCCGATGGCCCAAAATTAAACGATTATCTGCATGAGATGAACGATAAGGTCCTCTCACACTATGATGTTATGACCGTCGGGGAAATGCCCGGGTCAACTCCTGAGGATGCTATCGCGTACACTGGTTTGGATAGTCATGAGCTCAACATGGTCTTCCAATTTGAACACGTCCACCTATCCCCCAACCCCGATCCGCGCTTGGGAAAATGGGATGACACGCCTGTTAAATTAACCGAACTGAAAAAGGCCCTCTCACGGTGGCAAAAGGCCTTGGACGGTAAAGGCTGGAATAGTCTGTATTGGAACAACCATGATCAGCCGAGAGCCGTTTCACGGTTCGCAACCGATGATCCAAAGTACCGGGTCCGAGCTGCTAAAATGCTGGGTACCACCCTTCACATGATGCAGGGAACCCCATTTGTCTATGAAGGTGAAGAGTTGGGCATGACCAACGTTAAGTACACCAGACTGGACCAATATGAGGACCTGGAGGCTCTCAACTCCTATCATCAGATTGTTGATCAAGAAAAAATCATTGATGGTAAAACCATGCTCAAATATATGGCTTGCCGTTCCCGTGATCATGCAAGAACGCCAATGCAGTGGGATGATAGTTTGAATGCCGGCTTCTCCGATGTCAAGCCCTGGTTTGCATTGAATCCCAACTACAAGCAAATTAACGCCAAAGAAGCAATCGATGATAAGCAGTCAGTCTTCTACCACTATCAAAAGCTGATCCAACTGCGTCATCAGTCTGATTTGATTAAGTTCGGTAGTTATGAAGAACTTGATCCCAGTGATGATCAAGTATTCGCCTATCGTCGCCGTTACCAAGGCAAAACATTATTGGTATTGAGCAACTTTACCGCCCAGGCCGTTAGTCGTGATTATAGCCAAGCAACCGCTTCTGATTTGCTGATTAGCAATTACGATGATGACAAAGGGACAACCCTTCGGCCATACGAAAGCAAAGTTTATTTATTCCCTGTTTGTAAAATTAAGTTAGAAATTTAAAAAGCCATTTGTGATAGACTTTTGAGTGTTGAAATCAAAAGAAAGGCTGATCACAAATGACCTATACTCATCTTACCATAGACGAACTCACTACAATTTATTCCTTTTGGAAGCTCAATAAAAAGGCTTACCGAGTAGCACCAGCACTCCACCGGAGTGCTGAAACCGTTTATCGCATCTATCGTTTTCTTGACGCTGGCGGTACGCTTATTGATTACCAACAACATTATCGACGGCACAAACAACATTGTGGGCGTAAGCCCATTCAACTAGCCCCTGATGAACTGGTTTATATCCAAGCCAAAATTCAAGCGGGGTGGCAACCAGATACAATTATTAATCGCCACGAACGTTCTTTTAGCTGCGGCGTACGAACCCTATATCGCATTTTCAAACATGATGCTTTTGGCTTGTTCGCCAAAGATTTACCCATGCATGGTCAGCGTCACCCTAATGGGTACGTTGAACGACGAGGAAAAGCTGGGCAATTGGGCAGAGATTTAAAAACCCGTTATCAGGACTATCCTAATTTTAAACGAGAATTCGGTCATTTAGAAGGCGACACGGTTCAAGGCAAAAACCATCAGGGTGCCGTAACCACACTGGTTGAACGGCAGACCAAGGTCGCAATTGTTTTGAATTCACATACCAAGTCATCACAAAACGTCAATCGTAGTTTAGCAGCCTGGTTGACGAAGCTGCCACGCCACTTGTTTAAGTCCATCACGTTTGATAATGGTAAGGAGTTCGCCGGTTGGCGAACGATTGCTAACCAGTTTGATTTAAATATTTACTTTGCCGCTGTAGGAGCACCCAATCAACGTGGGTTGAATGAAAACACCAACAACTTACTTCGTAAGGATGGGTTGCACCATGATCTCATCATGGACCAGCTATCAGATGAATTTGTCCAGGCTGTTGCTAGTCGACGGAACCATATTCCCAGAAAAAGTCTCAATTATCAAACACCACTTGAGGCATTCGTAAATCAAATCACTGATGAGCAGCTAAAATTTCTAACTTAATTTGACATTTGAAGATTTAAATAATAAGATTGGATTGAGCAGCTATCTTGGGCTGCTCTTTTTTTGCGGTGGCAGTTGTGTGGTATTCTACACGTAATGACTATATACAATACTTTTGAGGGGGGATATTCATTATGAAGAAAAGAATCATGTTGGTTGCGCTAGGATTGCTTGGCAGCGTCTGCTTAACAACTTCCAACGTCTCGGCCCAAACAAAGGGGCTTCACAGATTGACATCTCACTGGGTCAATCAACATGCAAAAACTCAAAACAATATTAATCGTTATTACCGATTGAACCAAAACACCAAATCCGGCCCATTCAAAGGTTCGAAGGTCATTCTTCCAAAGGGAACCATTGTGAGTGGCAGTATTATCAATGATAGTGCCAGCAAAACGCACAACGCCTTTGTGAACGGCCAGACCGGTTTGAGTTATGCCCTTAAAAAACGGGTTGGCATGAAGAAACCCTGGACCCAACTTGTTTTCTGGCAAACATACATGCTATCCAGGTATCCGCGGGTCAAAAAGCCTGCATTTATGCCGGCACTTGGTGAAGGCGTCTTTTATACCGGCGGTGTCAAATCATTTACAAATATGGCCAAAAGATACAAATCATCCAGCAGTGCGCTTAGGCTTACTTCAGATGGTTATGTCGAGTTCTATCAGCATCGAAATCAGCCTTTGATCACCACTTATTATGAAACTTTTGCATATAATCAAAAGCCGATTTCATATGCCAAAATTAACCATACCCTGGTGAAGGGATCCAAAACTTATCTTTATTACAGTCACAATCTTAAAGGCGTTAATGATCAGAAAGTCCGCAAGTCAGGCGCGTACAAATACCGTTTAACAATCCACAACTTGCATACGCCTTATCGCTACACGATTCACTACGACACTGCCTATGGGAGTATGTACACCATTGGTGGCCATCACTTTTATAGCATGCCGTTAAAATCTGAAAACTCCGGAGAGTAATCTTCACAAATCAAAAAGGTTTCCGTTCAGTCTGATCTAAAAACTGAATGGGAACCTTTTTAAATTCAATAAATGCTAATTTCAATTGATCCTCAATACTTTAAACTGACAATTTATGAGCTAAATCGAAGTGTACCCACCGTCCATTACCATGGTGTCACCTACGATAAAGGAAGCATCATCACTTGCAAGGAAGGCAACACCCTTGGCAATTTCTTCCGGTTTGCCCAGTCGGCCAAGTGGGTGAAGTTTTGTCAATTTCGCCTTAAGCTCTGGATTAACCGCACTGAGTAATGGGGTGTCAATATAACCTGGAGCGATGGCGTTAACCCGAATGCCCTGCTTTGCATATGTTGCAGCCAAGGTTTGAGTTAAGATCTTAACCCCACCTTTGGCAGCTCCATACGCGGTAATACTTGGCATTGCAACTAAACTGTGAATGGAGCCGGTATTAACAATTGCACCGCCATTTCCTTGTTTCAGGAATTGTTCTACGGCGTATTTGTCAGCCAGATATACACCAGTCAGGTTAATGTTGATTGTTTTTTGCCATCTCTTCAAATCCAAGTCGGTGATGTCACCGTCGTCAAGGATGCCGGCATTAGCAAACATTACGTCCAATTTGCCGAACTTCTCAACAGTCTTTTCAATCAGGTTTTTAATCTGATCTTCTTGAGTCACGTCTGTCTTAACGAATAAGGCGTTGTCATCAGTATTCAAATCTTCAATTACTTGTTGTGCTTTATCTGAAAAATCACCAACAGCAACTTTTGCACCTTCTGATAGAAACTGTTTTGTTGTTGCCAAACCGATTCCAGAACCACCACCGGTAAAAATTGCTACTTTTCCATCAAATCTTGCCATAATGATGCACCCCTTTCAGTGACCCATAGCGTGATTAAGCATTTGACAAGCATATTGTAATCGTTTACACCGTTTTTAACAACCAATTAGTCCTAAAAATGACAACTTTTTTGATGCCTAGAGTGCAGATGATTTAAGCCAATTATCTTTTTATTTTTGGCAATCGACGGTCTATAATCGAACTTAGTAATAATAAAAGGAAGGATGCCCATGACCTCATACGTTTTATATCAATTGGAATGGATATTAAGGCTACTTGTGTCCGCAATCTGTGGTGGAGCAGTCGGCTATGAACGTAAGGTGCGACTGAAGACCGCCGGGATTCGAACCCACATGTTGGTTGCGGTTGGATCGGCATTATTCATGATCATTTCCAAATACGGGTTCTTTGACCTAATGGGCCGAAAAACAATTGCAATCGATCCTTCACGAATTGCCGCTCAAGTTGTAACCGGAATCGGGTTCATCGGTGCCGGTGCTATCATCACCCGCAATCATAAGATCGATGGATTAACAACTGCGGCCGGCTTGTGGGCAACCGCCGCAATCGGCCTGGCAATTGGTGCCGATATGTATGTGATCGGAATTGCCGGTACTTTAATTATTCTAATTACCCAGACAATTGTCCGCCGAATCAAAGCCCTCAAGCACTATCCAAACCGTTCAATGATTCGACTCCAAGTCACCATTACCGGTCAACTAGCGGAAATGAATGAGCTTCCCGCAAGGCTAAAAGAGATCGGCGGTTTAGACAGTAAAATGCGGATTATCGAATATAAGCCGGACTCATTTTCATTGGAAATGCAAGTCAGATTAAAGCGAAAAACCAATCCTGACGAGTTCATCAAAGAAATGAGTGACTTGTTGGATGTTCGCCAAATTGACGTATTGGATTAACACACTGAATTAATCAATAAAGAGGTTTGCCTCAACCATTTCAATAATGGCTGAAGCAAACCTCTTTATTTTAACTATCTATTCAATGATTCTATCTTTCGACACTTTGAACAACTTCTTCAACTTCACCCGACTTCTTGGCAGTGCCAAGTCTGTGGTCGAGGTATTGAGAAAGCAGTGACAGTGAGTAACACACGATAAAGTACATGACGGCCAATGCCAGGAACATTGGAATCGTGTAGTTGGTGTTTTGCCCATAAATGATTTGCGCGTGGTTCATCAAATCAGGCAGCACAATGATTGTGGCCAATGATGTATCCTTAACCAAGGAAATAAATTGACTAACAATCGCTGGAATCATGTTCTTAATCGCTTGAGGCAAAATGATGTATCTCAATGCCTGCCAATAAGTCATTCCCGTTGATCGGGCACCTTCCATTTGACCCACTGGAATTGAAACAATTCCGGCACGGACAATTTCGGCGACCATCGCCGACTCAAAGACGGCCATCGCAATGACTGACGCCCAAATTGGATCCGGCTTGAAGCCGATATTTGGCAACCCAAAGTAGGTAAAGAAGATAATCAGAATCAATGGTAAGTTCCGAATAATATCGATCACAAAGCCAACGATCGCTGATAAATATTTAATTTGAACATATCTGATAATTCCTAAAATTATCCCGAATATGTAACTCAGAATAATCGAACAAACGGAAACCAGGACAGTAACCCAAGCCCCTTCAAGAAGGAACCTGATGTTAATCCATGAATAAGCACCTAAGACTGTTAACATATCTCGATTCCTCCTTTATGCCAATTTCTTTTCAAGATAACGCATGTAATAACTCAACGGCAAAGTCAAAATCAGATATAGAACACCGACACACAAGTAAGTGCTCATACTTTGCAATGAATCAGAAGCAATGACGTTACCTTGATACATCAAATCAAATCCGGCAACAAAGGCTAAGACAGACGAGTTCTTAACCAAGTTGATGAACTGGTTGCCCAGTGGTGGAATAACGTATCTAAATGCTTGCGGTAAGACGATGTAACGCATCGCCTGCCAGAAACTTAATCCATTGGCACGAGCGCCTTCCATTTGTCCGGGATCAACTGATTGAATACCTGAACGAACGGTTTCGGCGATAAATGCTGAAGAGTATAAAATCAACCCGATTGTCCCTGAAACAAAACCACTGATTTCCACAACGTACATTGGAATAACAACGTAGAAGAACATCGTAATAACCAGCAATGGAATGTTTCGGAATACCTCAATATAAACTTTAGCGATAATTCTTAAAAACTTGTTAGGCACAACTTCCAAAATGGCAAATCCTGAACCAATGATCAGGGCGAAAATCAATGCAATAATACTGCAGAGAAGCGTTTGACCCAAGCCATACAGGAGCGCACCACCATAATTTTGAAAAATACTTATCATCGTTCTGCCCCCTTAAAGTCAAATCCTTTAACTTTGTGGAACCATTTGTAGAGAAGCTTGTTGTACTGGCCGGATTGTTCAACCTTGGTCAACGCGTTGTTCATGGCATCCCTAAACTTGCCTTGGCCTTTGTCAACCGCAATTCCATAAGGTTCTTTGGTGAATGTCCCACCAACAACCGAATAACCTGGGTTTTCAATTGACATACCATAAAGAATACCGTTATCAGTCGTTAACGCTTGACCCTGACCAGACTTCAATGCAGTTAACGCTTGAGAATAATCGGTTAACTGAAGCACCTTGGCTTTCGGCGCAAACTTCTTAATATTTTGAACTGAGTTGGAACCAACAACTCCAAGAACGACATCGCCATTCTTGTTTAAATCTCTAACGTTTTTGATTGGACTGCCGTTCTTAACAAGGATCGCTTGTCCGGCATCAAAGTATGAACGAGAAAAGTCAACTTGTTTTGCCCGCTCCGGCGTGATGGTCATGGTTGCCATGATGGCATCGATATTACCATTTCTCAACAGCGGCATCCGGGTCTGACTGGTAACTTGAATAAAGCGGGCTTTGCCATCCTTACCCAGGATTTGCTTGGTCATCGCTTTTGCCAGGTCAATTTCAAATCCTTTAATCTTATTGTCTCGTACATCCATCAAACCGAAGAGCTTGGTATCGGCTTTAACACCCCAAGTAATCGTCTTGGTCTGTTTGTCATCACGCAACACATTTTTCTGGGATGCGGAACTCGAACAGGCGCTTAAAGAGACGACCATTAAGAGCAGGGTTAACAATAACCCAATTCTTGATATGATCTTTTTCATGACGCAACCTCCAAATAATGAAATTTTTAATGTGTAATGATTTTTCCAAGGAATTGTCGTGCACGCTCATTGGAGGGTTCACCATCAAAGAATTTTTCACTGGAATCGTCTTCCAAAATTCTGCCGTCATCCATAAAGATAACTCGGTTGGCAACTTCACGGGCAAATCCCATTTCGTGGGTAACAACCAACATTGTCATATCGGAATCTTGCGCAATTTCTTTCATAACGTTCAAAACATCATCAATCATTTCAGGATCCAACGCACTGGTTGGCTCATCAAACAATAGGCACTTTGGCTTCATGGCCAATGAACGGGCGATGGCGATACGCTGTTGCTGACCACCTGATAATTGAGCAGGTAATTTATTAGCTTGGCTTTGAAGACCAACCTGATCCAACAATTGCATTGCCAACTCTTTATTTTCCTTTTCAGGACGTTTCAAAACAATTCGTGGTGCCAACATAATGTTTTCAAGAACTGTCTTATTTGCATACAAATTAAAATGCTGGAACACCATGCCGACGTTCTTACGGATCCGGTTAACATCCGTTTTCTTATTAGCCAAATCCTGCCCGTTGACGATTAACTTACCCTTTTGAATGGGTTCAAGTCCATTAACCGTTCGAATCAATGTCGATTTACCAGAACCTGAAGGACCAATTAAAACAACCGTTTCACCGGCTTCAATCTTTAAATTGATGTCCTTTAATGCATGGAAATCGCCATAATACTTTTGTACGTCTTGAAATTCGATCATTGCCATGTCATTTTCCTCCAATGCTTTAGGCTAATTATTAAAATTGCCTAAGAATGTTACTACATCCATGATATGTTAAAAATTTTGATAGGTCAAAAAAATGTTCCAAAAAGTTTGGCCTCATGTTACATTTTCTTCCAATCGCCAAGTCAAGCAACCATGCGAACTGTTGCCCCCACGCATCATAAATGTATATTTTTGGGTAATTACTTAATTATAATTCACAAACCATGAAAAAGGAAACCCTAAGTTGCATAAAATTTAATTTAATGTTCATTTTGAGTGCGAAAAATGAGAATGTAAATGGCAAAAAGGAAGAGAGTGGGACAAAAGGCGTTTTGATCCCAGAATTTATGTTCTTAAATGGCCGGGATCAGCCGATTGATCCATGTTTTAGCAAAGTAATATGCCATTACAAAAAAAGAGGATGAGGCAAAAGCATACACTTTTGTCCCATCCTCTTACAATTAAAAAGCTATTTTTCTGAAATATAATCAAGAATCTGAAACATCACATTCTTATTTTCTGCTGGAACTTGGCGTGCTAAAATCTCATCAGCCGTTTGATGAAGAACCGAGCCTTTAATATACGGGAAATCGTTGACCACCATTTCTCGGACATTGTCTTCCTTGGGTTCGAAATGAAACTGTAAGCCGACAACCTGATGATTTAAAACAAAACCCTGGTTAGCCAGATTATCACTGGAAAATAAAAGATCAGCGTTTTTTGGCATTTCAAACATATCTTCGTGCCAGTGCAACGCAGTCAGCTGACTCGGCAAACCGGGAATAACTTCGGACTTCCGGTACACCGGTGCCCAGCCGACTTCTTTAGCGGGGCCTTTGGACACTGAGCATCCCAGTGTTTTTGCAATTTGCTGGGCCCCAAAGCAGGCACCAAAAATGGGTGTGCCATTATCAAGCAGTTCCTTAATCAAGTCCCGTTCTTGTTGGATCCACGGTAAATCATCGTTGGGACTCATTGGTCCTCCGAGAACAACTAACATATCCGTCTGTTCGACGGTGGGCAAATGTCCAAATTGATATGGATGATAAATATACATTGTGTGGCCCTTTGCGTGAGCCCAATCCTGAATCGAACCGGGTCCTTCATTTGGGGTGTGCTGCAAAACGTTGATTCTCATGATAATTCCCTTTCACTTACATCTTCTTGTAAGCAACCATTGCTCTTAATTTATAATCTTGAGGGTCCTCGATAACACCGGCACGGCCAATTTGTTTGTACGGGCCGCCAACCAATGTCACGGATGCCAAATACAGCTTAACGTGGGTTAAATCCAGTGAACTGACTGATTGAAGTCCAACCCGTCTAATTTCACCGACCGGATAAGTTTCCGCTTGATTTAAGCCACAGTAAACAACCAGCGATGCGCCCTGACGCTTCATTTCGAAGTATGGAAGTAAGACACCCTTGCCAATTGCATAAACCGGCTTACCGTTAACCTTCAACAATTCAAAGATTTTCCGGTCGCTCATTCCGTTATAGTCGGCATGAAACAGCTGCTGTTGTTCCATTTGAGCGACAAGCCGGTCAACGTTAGCCTGTTGAGTGGGGCTGACTTCGATTTTTGCCGGCAGCAAATGCTGGTCGTCAAATAATCCATTAGTAGGAACATTACGTGTTTCAGGGATCACCGTTGTGCCCATTTTTGAATCAACCTGGGTTTCTTGAGAATGCTCCTGAATATGCAGTGTCTTGGCCAATTTTGGTGAAATATCAAACCACGGCTGTTTCTTCGTAAAGTAATAGAAGAAGTTGCAAACAGTGAAGTACATCAAAATAATGGCCACCAGCAATAACAGAATGCCTTTGGTGAACATCTGATTATGCAGGAATCTGAAGCTGACGTAGAACAAATAGATATCGCCAAAGAATCCAAGGACCGTGTAAATTCGGCTTTTAAGGGTAACGTTAATATTAAAGTACCCCAGGTAGTGGTTAACCATGTCCAAAAAACTAAACATTAGTTACTCCCCTCCCCTGAATTACCGGTAACGACATCCGCATCAGCGTTGGCATTCGTGTTGGTATTATTTTTTTGAGTCGTCGTATCATTGGTGCCAGACGTCGTATTACTGCTGTCACTATTGGTCTGGGTATTTGAATTGGAATTCGTGTCACCATTAGTATTATTGGTGCCACCACCAGTCGTTGTCCCTTTGTTGGTCGAGGTTCCCTTATTGGTTGTCCCGCCATTTGTAGTGGACTTGTTTGTATCCGTATTCGTGTTGGTGTTGTCATTGGTATCGTTGTCGGTTGTCTGGTCACTAGATGAATCGGCGTTCTTTTCACTCTCAGCTTTTTCAGACGAAGCTTTGGCTGCAGATGATTCTTCAGCCGCCTTTTTCTTCTCAGATTCTTCTTTTGCCTTTTCCGCTTTGTCTTTGGCATCAGAATCTTTATCTTTGTCCTTATTCTTCTTGCCATAAATTGAGTCCGAAATTTTCTTTTGATGGGTCGTTTGAGTGGTCCTAGGGGTTCCTTCATTGGTGGACGTCACATTATTGACCACAACGTTGGTAGCGCCAAGTGCCAAAGAAATGGACAGAATTGCAAACGGCGTGATTAATGGTGGAATTCTATTATCCATTCAAAAAACTTCCTTACTAAAATTTTGTAGCCTCAATTATCGCACAATAATCTGAAGGAATTCTAAATAATTCGTTAATTATTCATTAAGTTGGCACATTGTGGGCACAGGCCATAGATCTGGAACAGATGACCCGTAACTTTGCAGCCGGCTAACTGGTTGGTGATTTCAGGGCTTAATGGACAGTCCTTAAGCTCAATCACCTTGCCACAGTTACTGCAGATAAAGTGATGGTGATGCTCGTGTTGAAAATCACACTGGAACTTAACGGAAGCCCGATCGCCCTGGACTTGTCGTTCAACAATCCCGAGATTGGCAAATTCGGAAATGTTGCGATAAATCGTGTTGTGACTCATTTTGGGAAATGTTTTCCGCATGAAATCATCAATGCTGGTCACTTCTACGAATTTATGCGTTGCAGTTCCCACCAGAAATTCAATCATGGCCCGACGTTGTTTTGTGATCTTAAAATTATTTTCTTTTAAAACTTGAGTAGCTTGTTCAATTGATTCAGGCATACTGGTCACCTCTAATAAGTAATAATTACTGTTTATTGCATACTACCATAATCCCCGTGCGGCAACAACCAAACGGTCGTCTAGTGCTGATACTTTTCGACGATCTCATCAATCCGGCGGCGGGTTTGATTCAAATCATGGTTGATGACTTTATAGGCTTTTTCCTGCAATTCATACGGCATTTCCAAATCACGATTGTATTCCTTGCTGCTGATCCGTTTGGCAACCATTTCCGCATTGTCGCCACGGCCCTGCATGCGTCGTTGAAGTTCATGAGTATCTCCGACCTGTAGAAAAATGATGACAGCCTTATCACCCAACTTTTTCTTATATGTAATCGCTCCTGCCGTGTCCAAGACAATTGTAGCGAACGGTGATTTTTCCCAGGCATTTTCAAGGCCTTCATAAGACGAGCCATAATAATGGCCGGCGTAGTGGACTGATTCCAAGAAGTGATTGTCAAAAAAAGACTTATCATCTTCGAAATAATAGTCGACTCCGTCTCGTTCGTTAGCCCGCGGCGGTCTGGTGGTATGGGTAATTACCCGTGCCATTTTATATTTATCATGTAAGTAGTCACGTACGGTTGTCTTGCCGCTGCCGGCTGCTCCCGTAATGACAAACACTCGATTTTTCATCGCTTAGTCCTCAATATTTTCTTTATCACGAATGTATTCATCGGCACTTTTGAGTAGTTGACGCAAGTTATCGTAGGTCAACTTTTTGTAGGCATCTTCGTAATCAAACCAACCAAAAGAATTGATTTCTTCGTCCTGCTTGCGCACTTTAACTTCTGGTGCAACCCGGCTGACGTAGAAAGTCACGTCTTTGTGGTGGCCATTCTTCATATCATATTCAACTTTTTGCTTAAAATTCGAGTCAATTTGAGTTTTTAAGTTGGTTTCTTCCCGAATTTCCCGAACGGCAGTTTGAATCAAATTTTCGTTCGGCTCAACATGACCTTTAGGCAGCCCCCAGAAGTCTGACGTTGCACTTTGCAATAACAGATACCAAATCTTACCATCTCTAATTTGATAAACAACTGCTCCACTTGCATATTCAGTAACCATATTAACTCTCCCCTTTATACCTTCATCGTTTTCTTAAGTAACAGCGGTGCCACAATCGTTGACAGGACAATGACAATAATAATCTCCGAGTAAAGATTCTTGGCCATCAGGTTGGCTGACAACCCAATCTGGGCGATGATCAATGCCATTTCACCCCGAGATACCATTCCGGAACCGACGATAAATGCACTGCTCCAATTCATTTTGGTCATCCAAGCACCAAGCGCACCACCAAATAGCTTCGTGGCAATCGCCAAGAGCGTCATGATAATAATGAAGCCTAAATTTTTAATGACGTTATTAAATTCCATGTCCAATCCGATGCTGACAAAGAAGATTGGAATAAAGAACGTGTATCCAACCGAACTGACACTGCTGGAAATTTCAGACTGAAATTTAGTCTGAGAAACGGCAACCCCGGCAAAGAATGCACCGACTACCGAGCTTAATCCCAGTGCGTCCGCCGACCAAGCCATTGTTAAACAAAGTGCCAATGACGTGATGGCAACCGATCCGTGAACCGGCAAGCGTTCTGCCACCCGTAAAATGACCGGCACTACCCATTTGACCAAGATGATCACAACTAAAAAATAGATCAATTGATAGATGGTTGCAACTAATAAATTAGAGGAACCTCCGCCACCAACGCCAAATGAGCTGACGAAAATACTCAGCAGGACAACGGCGATAATATCATCAACCACCGCGGCTCCCAAGATAGTCGCCCCTTCTTTGGTGTTCAGCTTCTTAAATTCCCGAAGAACTTCGACACTAATTGAAACGGATGTTGCGGCAAAAATAACGCCCCAGAATATTGAACGTTCAAAACCCTGGCCCATTATTTCACCATAGATGTAAAAGGTTGCCATCGGGGAAAGAACCCCGATCGCCGCAACACTGATGGCCGGCTTGAAATATTTTTTTAACAGATCAAGGTCACTTTCAATTCCGGCAATAAACATTAAAATAATCACGCCGATTTCTGCTCCGGCGTGCATTAATTCCGTATTGTGAAGGACCCCGAGAATTCCCGGTCCCAAAATAACTCCGGCAATTAATTGACCAATCACGGCAGGCATCCCCAAACGTTGACTGATCGCAGCCGCTAGTAATGTTGCAATTAAAATTAACGCAATTTGACCCACAAACGCCATGTAAAAACCCTTTCTATAATTGAAGAAACTTCCTTAATCGACTTTTATATGTTGCACTAATCTTAACATATGAATGAGGCGGGTTCTAATTAGAAAACGATAAATTCAGGGATCCAATTGATTCGTTGTTGAGGAGATAAAAACCAGCTTTTCTTTTAGTGTCGTTTCTAAGATGGAATATAAAGTTGCAAATAAAATAATCCAAACACACTGTGTGCAAAAAAGGTCCTCAAACGATGAACGCTGAGAACCTTTTGTTTTTTACCTTCTATTTCTGTTTACCCCTGTGGATGATTGATGACACCTGCATCGGTCGTCTCTGCTTCCAATGATCCCAGAATCACATTTCCTTCACTATTATCTGATTCCTCATCCATTTTCTGGACAGCTTTTTGTTCTTCCAACTCTTTCACAATGGCATCATGTTTCTCATCGGTCAAATCGTATCCAAAGTAAAATACCAAACATGAGATTGCGCTAGCAATTGCGGGAATCAAGAAGTAAACGGCACTGATTCCTGAAATTGTGGAAGCTGATTGCTGCTGGTTGGCAACGTAACCTGTCATTGTCAGTGCTAGGCCTGGAATAAAACCAGCCACACCTTGCGCAATTTTACGAACAAAACTGTACCCGGAATAAATAATACCTTCGGAACGAATACCAGTTTGAAGCTGTCCATATTCAATCACGTCATTAACAAATGCAAAGGCAACTGTGCCACTGAACCCCAAGAACATGTATGAAATAGTGTTTACGACCAAATATGGAACAACTTGACGGCCGGTCACAAAGAAGTTCACAAGTTCCGCAATGATAAAACCAATCGTAGCGTAAATGGCAACGTTCTTCTTACCAATTTTCTTTACCAAAGGAGTTGCAAAGATCACGGCGGGGATAATTGACAATGCACTTAACAAACTCACAAGACTTACCAAGCCAACCTGTCCCAAGACGTATTGGAAGTAGTAAAGTTGGATACCCATTTTGAGGAACATCGAACCAACACTTAAAATTGTAAAAATTGAGAGAATGATGAAAGGCCGATTGGTTAGTAAACCTTTGATTGATTTGACGCCATCCCCCTTCTTACGTGGGGTATGATCAATTATCCGCTCGTGGGTTCCGGTATAACAAAGAATTTGAGAAATCACCCCAGCTGCGGCAAAAAGCGCAACAGTACTAATATACCCAATTTTTGGAGTGGCAAAGATTGCTACCATGGGAATAACCACTGCACCAGTTAATAAAGCTGCCATTTGACCAGTCAAATTCCGTGCAGCAGCCAATGAAGTCCGATCACCCGAATCCATTGTCATAGCTGCTGCTAAAGATCCATAAGGAATATTTACGACTGAGTAAAAGAATCCCATGATGTTATACGTCACAAAGGCGTAAACAATTCGACCGGTTTCACTAAAGTTTGGCGTAATAAAACAGGCAACCGTGGCAATTCCCAAGAATAGCAATCCATATAGAATGTATGGCCGGAATTTACCGCGTTTGGAAATGTGCTTTCGAGAATCTACGAATGCACCCACACTTGTGTCAACAAACGCATCAAAGAATTTGGCAATCAGAAATATTAAGCCTCCCCAATATGCAGGAATTTGCAGTACGTCCGTATAAAACTTCAATAAGAACAGCTGAGCAAATTGAAACATTAACCCATTTCCCAAGTCACCAAGCCCATACGCAACCTTTTCGCCCATTTTTAACTTTTCCGATTTCATTGTTAGTTCCTCCTTTAAACCTATCAGGGTTCTTGTTAAGCGCTTCCATTTTTGCAATAAAAAACCGGTCCGCGCGGAATCACGTGTTCCGGTTCAAATAATCACACTATTTCTTTTTATAATCAAAGTTGGGAATGTTTGTCCATCGATTCTTCAAGTAGCGCACAACCATCTTCGGCTCACGGGAGCGAGTGAAGATTCCCTTCTTGTTCCCTTGAACACGTTGAATACCGAATTTTGTCTGGAAGTCAGCAAAGTTCCAAAGCTGTTCGCCGACAAAGTGTGGAAATTCATCAAAGACTTTGCTTGCCATCCGATAGTAATCTTCTTGGAACTCTTCGGAAAACGGCTCGTCGTAGTTGCTGTGAAGTCCTGGAATTGTGTCGGCACCATACTCGGTATACATAATTGGTTTATCCGGGAATTTCTCAGAATATTCTTTTAACTCATCACGTGTTGCCCTCTCTGCAGTTTCGAGGTCGCCATTACCAACGTACCAACCGTAATAACGATTCAAAGCAATAACATCAACTAATGAAATGCAATTGTCAGTTTTTGGATTGGCCATCATGATACTCGTGTATGTGCATGGACGCTTTTGGGGATCTAGTTCATGCGCTTCATCAAACAATGGTTTGAAGTATTCATAAGCACCCTTGGAAAATGTTGCAGCTTCATTGGCAATCGACCACATGGCAACACAAGCATGATTCTTGTCACGATCGATAATCTCTTTGATGACCTGTCTATGAGCTTCAGCCGTCTTTAATTTGGTCCAAGTATCGTCTTGGTAGTCGTCGCTTTCAAGCATTGAAACATCAAATCCAAAGCTTGTCATCAAGCCAACAGCAGGTGTTTCGTCAATCACAACAATTCCTTCTCGGTCACACAAGCGCATCATTTCTTCTGAATATGGATAATGGGAAGTTCGGAACGAGTTTGCCCCCATATCTTTCATCAAGTGAATGTCCAATACGTTCACGGGTTCATTAAAGCCACGTCCATGGACATACGAATCTTCGTGCTTACCAAATCCTTTGAAGTAAAATGGCTTGCCATTAATCAAGAATTGGGCATTTTTCACTTCAATTTTTCTGACACCAAATTCTTCCGAGTAAGTATCAACGACTTCTCCATTTTCAATCGCATCAACTTTTGCAGTATAGAGATAAGCATGCAGCGGTTGCCACAAATGGGCATCAACAATTTGTAATGTCTGATCAACACCGGTTCCACTGGCAACTTGAACACCATCTTGGTTCAACAATGTAACCTTAACCTCATCAAAATGACCTTCGGTTGCAACCTTGATATGAATATCCGCGTTGGATTTTTCCAAGTCAACATCGGGAACCACAGTAATGTCACCAATGTAATCTTTGGGAGTTGAATAAATTTTGACAGGTCTTTGTAATCCGGCGTAATTGAAGAAATCAAAGTTTTCGTCAACGTGACGCTGAATATGCCCATCTTTATCTCTGGTTTCTGAATAATTTCCAACAGGCAAAGTCGTGTAATCAAGAATGTTACTCAATTTAACAGTTAAACGGTTGTTACTATCTTTTAAATAATCGTTGATTTCAACCTCAAACGGTGTAAAGCCGCCCTTATGATGGGTAATTTCTTTCCCGTTTAGATAAACCCATGCTTCATGAGTGGCCGATCCAAATCGCAAAACCAACCTTTGGCTTCGTAATGGCTTAGCGATATCAAAGTTGGTTTCACACCAAACAAATCCATTATGTTCACGAATCTTTTTGGAAGCCGTTTGGTCATTGAACGATGCTGGAACTGATATCACATCTTCAATTGGTAATGGCTTTTTCGGATCGATAGGGTTAATTTCTTCATCGATCATAAACTTCCATAGGCCTGATAAGTCCAATAATGTTCTGCTGGGTGTTGTAAGTGGATATAACATTTTTAATTTCCTCCATTTGGCTAGTAATCTTTAAATTATTTCTTTTCAATGTCTTTACTATAGGCTAGAATCAAGATAGATGCTTATCCTATTTTTACATTTGTATCACTTTAATGACTTTTTATGTAACCGCTAACAAAAAGAAGAATTGCTTATGCTAACGAACAATTATGGTTCAACTGCTGATTTGATCCATTCTCTAACCCATATTGACATCATGGTTCTTGAAGCCAGTGGTCATCCGATGTTTAAGATTCAGGAGAATTGGTTACCAGAATTCCAGCAATCTTCAAAGCTGCAGACAATATTCACTTACGCGCAAAAGTATCAATATCCGGACTACTTTACCTACACCGACCCGGGACAACTCAACTACGTGACTCTCAAGCTACCCACCTCGGCAATTAAACAGCCAGTTGTGATACTCGGCCCATTTCTGACAACTGCATTTACGATTGATGAGGTGAATGACATTATCGCTGAAAATGGCTATAACATTAGTGAGCGCAGTCAATTAGAGCAGTTCTACCAAAGCTTACCGGTGCTTTCATCGACCCAAATCAATGATCTGGGGACGTTACTGGTGAATTTATTTTCCAAACCTTTGGTTCCAGCAACGCAGGGAGCTAAACTCATTAGTAATAATCCACCAACTCCCAAGGCGGGTAAAATCATTGACACGGAACATCAGCAGCAAATTGTAAACAACTATTTAAATGAAGAAAAGATCACCAATGCGATTGCATCGGGAAATGAAGTCGCCGTCAGACAATTAAGCCAAACGATGACTAAAATATTTGATTCTTTTTCAAATCGGATTCCCAATAAACCACTTCGATCATCTAAAAATATCTGTTTTGTGTTCAACACAATCTGCAGAATTGCCGCCCATAAAGGTGGGGTGCATCCCCTTTACCTAAATGACATTTCCGAAAAATATGCCCTATTGATTGAGAAACAGGTTAACTTACAGGGGCTCCACACGTTGGTCGTTTCAATGACGGATGAGTACTGTAAGTTGGTTCAACAAGTTTCCACCAACGACTTTTCGCCGATGATCAAACGGGCAGCAGACTATATTTTATTAAACCTTGGCCATCCCATTGTTTTAGATAAAATTGCCGAGTCAATCGGGACTAATCCATCCTATCTTTCCAGAAAATTTAAACAGGAAGCCGGGTTGACGATAACCGAATATATCAATACCCATCGGATTAAGGAAGCTAAGCAGTACCTGAGTAGCAGTCAGCCATCTATTACCGACATTGCCATGATGGTCGGATTTAACGATTTAAATTACTTCATCAGGGTATTTAAGAAAGTGACGGGTAAAACGCCATCACAATTTCGCCGCAAGACAACCGGTGCACCGGCTTCAAAGTAATGTATAATAGCGATAACAATCATTTCAGGAGGCTATTACATGAAAATCAATCAGTTTGCTTATGTTCCTACTAGTCACGAAAAGATCGTTCAAGAACTTGCAGATATCCATTTTCTCACTTCAAGAACCAAGAAAATGGCCGATCCGGTGATGTTGTACCGGCAATTATTACTCAAGTTCTTCATTGAAAAACAAAGTTTGGCTACCCGGATTCAAAAAGTGTCTAATTTGATGGCAACTCCCAAGCTCAATGCTTATGAGTACACCACCCAATCGGACTCGGTATCCAAATTAGCTTTCTATAATGTAGCTCTACAGTTGCTGGGATTTGAAGTCGGCTTGGATTTTGAGCTGACCGATCCATTTAAAGCAATGAAGGAATTCCATCTGCCAACTGCCATTGTTGATGACACCCTGGACCGCAACCAGGTCATTGACGCCTGGTATAAATTACTTAATACCCGCACAAAATTTGGTCAAACTTTAATCGACTACTTAGCAGGCCAGGGCTACTATCACCAATTTTTCAGAACGAATGACTTAAAGCGGCCATTGATTTTTAACGGCAAAGCTCAAGCGGTCTCCGATACCAGCAAGCTGATTCATGACGTCGTTTACGTTGAGGCCCCGCTGGATACCGATCATGACGGTAAACGTGATCTATTGAAGGCCGAAATCATTCGTCCTGCCGATACCGAAGATGGGATGAAGGTCCCGGTTGTCTTCACTGAAAGCCCCTATGATCAAGGAACCAACGATAAACAAGCTGACGCTCTCACCCATGATGTCAATAAAGAAAAATTAACCCGCAAAGAACCCAATGATTTGACCTACGACGATATCAAGTTCGATTATGATAACTCCAACCTTCCAGCTCCCCGTGAAGTCAAGGAAACCAGCAAATCAGCCGAAGAGTCATTCGTTAAGACATGGACGTACTCATTAAACGACTATTTCCTGGCTCGCGGTTTTGCGGTTGTCTACTCATCAGGTGTTGGAACTAAAGATTCCGATGGTGTCCGGACAACTGGAACCCCTGATGAAACACTGAGTGCCACCTCAATTATCGAATGGCTGCATGGCGATCGTCATGCATTTACCAATCGAAACGACCAAATCGGTATCGAAGCATGGTGGTCCAACGGCAACGTCGGCATGACCGGCCGTTCATACTTGGCCACTCTTGCCACGGCTTCTGCCTTAACCGGGGTTAAAGGATTAAAGACAGCCGTTGTTGAAGCCGGCATTTCAAATTACTACGATTATTATCGTGAAAACGGTCTTGTCGTTGCTCCCGGCGGCTTCCAAGGTGAAGATGCCGACGTTCTGGGTGAATTAACATTCAGCCGTGAACAATCAGCTGCAGACTATCTAAAAATCAAAGACACTTGGCTGGATCAACTCAAGAAGCTGACAAGCGGCCAAGACCGAAAGACCGGCAGTTACAACAGTTTCTGGGACAACCGGAACCTGCTTAAAGACGTGAATGTTAAGGCCGATTTGATGTTGGTCCACGGCTTAAATGACTGGAACGTCAAGCTGTCACACGTTTACAATCTCCGCAATACTTTGAAGAATGAAAATATTACCCAAAAATTAGTTCTCCACCAAGGACAGCACGAGTATTTGAACAATTTCCGTTCAGTTGATTTCACGGATATGGTCAACCTTTGGCTAACCAACAAATTGTTGGATGTTGATAACCAAGCCAACAAAGTGCTTCCGGATGTTTTGGTTCAAGATAACGCCGAACCCGAAACATGGACGACTTACAAGGATTGGGGTGGTGATGCTGACGTCAATAACATTTCACTAAATGACGGCCGCTTTACCAACCTTAACGAAAACCACGTCTTCAGCGACAAGTTACCGGATGATTTGTTTAATGAATACATTGACAACACCAAGAAATGGCAAAAGGCACTCTTTACCAAGAACCACTCCAAGTTAGACAAGCACGCGATTAAATTAGTTTCACAACCGTTAGATCGGGATATTACAGTTGATGGTCGGGCAAAGATCACTCTGCTGGCTGCAAGCAGTGCCGATCTCGGTTTACTAAGTGCCGCTTTGGTGGACTACGGTGATGAAAAACGTCTGACGGCCGTTCCTCAAGTTCTTTCGGCCCAAAAGATCATTACCGGTTATCAATGGCGCAAGGATGATTTGAAAGAATTCCTGCCAGAGAAGCAAGTTACCGCGTACAAGAAATTTACCGACTGCCACATGAACATGCAAAATCGAACCAATAATTACAAATCAGACGATTTAAAGCCTGGCCAGTATTATAATTTCACAATGGCCTTTCAACCAACCTTCTGGCGCTTGCTTAAAGGCCATCAATTAGGGATTATCATTTACGCAACCGATATGGATTACACCATCCGCAGTAACCAGGACATCTCATATACATTTGATCTTGGTGCCTCAAAAATTAAGCTTCCCCTACTGCCTTTCGATGATAATCAACAGTAAATGTGATATGCTTTTTATAAATAATAATAAGGATAGGTGATTTTGATGAAACAGGGAACAAAGATCATTACTTTGGATAATGGCTATCACTTATGGACCAATACCCAAGGAACCGGTGACATTCATTTGTTGGCATTACACGGTGGACCCGGCGGTGAACATGAATATTGGGAAGACGCTGCCAAGCAATTGAAGAAGCAAGGCTTGGACGTTCAGGTAACCATGTACGATCAATTGGGTTCATGGTATTCAGACAGTCCTGACTTCAGCGATCCAAAGAACCGCAAGGATATCTTGAACTACGACTACTTCTTAAATGAAGTGGATGAAGTTCGTGAAAAGCTCGGTTTGGACAACTTCTATCTGATTGGCCAATCATGGGGTGGATTACTGGTTCAAGAGTACGCTGCCAAATTTGGTCAACACTTGAAAGGTGCTATTATTTCTTCAATGGTTGATCGAATCGATGATTACACCAAGCACTTGGAACAAGTTCGTGAAAAAGCCTTGACCCCTGAGCAAGTTGCCTACATGAAGGACTGCGAAGCCAAAGGCGATTACGACAATGACAAATATCAATCATACGTTGATATTTTGAACAAAGGTTACATTGACCGTAAACAACCTTCAAAGCTTTCACATTTGATCGACGTTACCAACACCGATATCTACGGTGCCTTCCAAGGTGATAACGAATTCGTTGTTACCGGAAAGTTAGCTGAATGGAACTTCACCGACCATTTGAAGGACATCAAGGTTCCTACCCTGGTTACCTTTGGTGAACATGAAACTATGCCTATCGAAACCGGTAAGCGAATGGCTAAGATGATTCCAAACGCCAAGTTCGTTTCAACTCCAGAAGGCGGTCACCATCACATGATCGATAATCCGGATGTTTACTATGATCATCTGGCAACCTTTATTCGTCAGGTGGAAGCAGGTACGTTTAATAAATAATAGTCACATAGTCGTTTGAACAATAAATAGTTGGGATTCAACCTCGTTAAAACCGGCATTAAGCTAGTCTTTAACCAGATTGAATCCCATCTTTTTGCTTTTTAAGTTGACAGATGTAAACTTCAGAGATATGATAATCACAGTTAAAGTTTACACATGTAAACTTAAAGAAGAAATGGAGATGTCGTTTTGAAATTAATTGTATTGATTATCGGACTTTCAATCATCGGATTTATTGGTTGGTGGTTCTTTGGTAAACATGAAGTTGCCGAAGAAAGTGCTGAAGTCGCAGATGATCGTCAAGTGGTCAACGTTGAGGTCAAAGGTGGTTACTCACCCGAAGTCGTGATCCTGAAAAAAGGGGTTCCCGCCACGCTGAATTTTACCCGAAAGGATTCATCATCCTGTTTGGATCGAGTAGTCTTTTCAGACTTTGGCGTCAATCAAGCACTTCCCCAAAATGAAAAGCAGTCAGTCGAAATCGACACAAGTAAGCCCGGCGAATACCAATGGGCATGTGGAATGGATATGTTCCACGGTAAGTTGGTTATCAAATAATTGGAGGAATTCATTATGAATGAAAATAAACAAATAGTTAACGTAACAGTTGCCGGTGGCTATGAACCATCAGTCGTTAAATTAAAGAAAGGCGTCCCCGCCGAAATCAATTTTAAGCGAACCAACGCCCAGGGTTGTTTAGATGTCGTTCATTCAAATGATCTTGGCTTCTCCGAGGAACTCCCACTCAACGTTACCAAGACCGTTCAGGTACCAACGGATCAATCCGGCCAATTCACATTCAGTTGTGGAATGGACATGTTCAGTGGAAAAGTTGAGGTGGAATGATGAGTATTACAAAACGTTTTTGGATTTCATTGGTATTTTCCCTACCAATGTTACTCGAAATGATTCTCAAACTCTTCGGCTGGATGATGCCGGGTGGTGAGTGGACCATGTTTGCCTTAACAACGGTCGTCATGATCGTTGCTGCCGGCCCATTCCTACAGAGTGCCTGGTCATCATTTAAAAAGCACCATTCCAATATGGACACCTTGGTTGCCATCGGGACCACAACCGCATACGTTTACAGCATCTATGCAATGGCAACCCATCAAGCAGTCTTCTTTGAAAGTGCCGCCTTTGTGACGACTTTTGTCCTATTGGGTCAGGTCTTCGAAGAGCGGATGCGCAATAATGCATCCAATGCCGTTGAAAAATTGGTTAACCTTCAAGCAAAGGATGCTGAAGTCATCCGTGATGGCAAAGTTGTGAAGCTGCCGGTTTCTCAGATTGTCGTTGGCGATGAGATTAAGGTTCGTCCTGGTGAGAAGATTGCCGTTGATGGTCAGATTGTCAGTGGATCCTCAACCATCGACGAATCCATGATTACTGGTGAAAGCATGCCGGTTGAGAAAAAGATTGGTGATTCAGTCGTTGGTGCCACGGTTAACGGGACTGGAACGTTCACCTTCAAAGCCAGCAAAGTTGGTAAAAACACGATGTTGTCACAAATCGTTGAGCTGGTTAAAAAGGCCCAAAATAGTCATGCCCCAATTCAGGGATTAACGGATAAGGTATCAGAAATCTTCGTTCCACTGGTATTGATGATTGCCATTTTGACCTTCTTGATTTGGTATGTCTTTATTGGTGCCAGCGTTGCCAGCTCACTGATTTTTGCAGTGTCCGTCGTCGTAATTGCCTGCCCATGTGCACTGGGGCTTGCAACCCCAACCGCATTGATGGTTGGAACCGGCCGCAGTGCCCGGATGGGAATCCTCATCAAAAATGGTGAGGTCTTGGAAGCCGTAAACGATGTTAAAACCGTCATCTTCGACAAAACTGGAACCATTACCGTTGGAAAACCACAAGTAACCGATATCGTCGGTGATAATGAAAAGGTCTTGGCAATTGCCGCCAGCTTGGAACAATCTTCCGAGCATCCCCTGGCAGCTGCGATTATCAAGAAAGCTAAAGATGCCGGAATCTCACTCACCCCTTCACATGATTTCAAAGCCATCGAAGGAAAAGGCATTCAAGCAGTTGTTGAAGGCGAAACATCATTTGTCGGTAACGATAAATTGCTCAATGATGTCAGCGTTAGTGCTAGTCTGAGATCAACTATGATCACCCTCCAGCATGAAGCCAAAACAGTTGTCTTCGTTGGCCAAGGTGATGAAATCATTGGCTTAATTGCGATTCAAGATACGCCAAAGCCAACTTCAAAAGACGCCATCTCTGCTTTGAAGTCTCAAGGATTGAAGACCGTCATGCTGACCGGTGATAATCATGCGGTGGCTCAGGCCGTTGCCGATCAGGTTGGCATTGACCAGGTGGTTGCTGACGTATTACCCGCAGACAAAGCAGAACAGGTCAAGAAGTTTCAGGAATCCGGTAAAGTTGCCTTTGTCGGTGATGGTATCAACGACGCCCCTGCTTTAAGTACCGCTGATGTTGGAATTGCCATGGGATCAGGAACTGATATTGCCATTGAATCCGGTGGCATTGTCCTGGTTAAAAATGATCTTAGAGATGTCTACAAGGCATTGGAGTTGAGCAAAAAGACGTTCAATCGAATCAAGCTCAATTTATTCTGGGCCTTCGTATACAATGTCTTGGGAATCCCAGTAGCTGCCGGTGTCTTTTACTTCATCGGCTTGGCACTCAGTCCTGAATTGGCCGGCCTGGCAATGGCATTAAGTTCATTGTCAGTTGTTACCAGTTCAGTCCTATTGAATCGAACAAAGATTACGCCAAGTGCTGAAGTCGCTTAGGCAGACTTAACTGAAAATGATTTCTCAATATAAAAAGGTTGATCATAAGTGAAAAACTTATGGTCAACCTTTTTTCTGTTCAATCATTTCATAAATAATTACAAATAAGCCTGATACCCCAACACAATGGCCAAGACAACAGCAAATATCCCCACTGCCCGCTTAATGACTGTGGATGGAATATATCTCACGATGATTGGGCCAATATAACCGCCGGTAAACAAGCCAATCAGTAGCGGAATGATGACTCGCCAATCAATTGGAATCGTGCAGATAAACATGATTGCGGCCACGATGTTGTTGCAAAATGATGCGAAATTTCGCATTGAATTATAAATTGCATAGTTTTCATGAACGATTTTGGATAGCACCGCAATCATCAAGAGTCCAGACGCAGCACCAAAATACCCGGCATAAATGCCGACTAAGAATGTACTGAGCCAGCTCACAAAAGTAACCAAGCGAGTGTTAACCGCCTGACGGCCAGCCCGCTTCGGTGTCAAAATCATGATCCCGGCTGCCATGATAAAGACAGGTACAATTTTTTTAAATCCGGAATTGGAACTATGGATCAGAATAATTGCCCCAAACACCCCACCAAGGGTATTTAAGACAGCAATCTGAAATGCTTGTTTCCAGTGACCGTGAAGTTCCCGCAACGATGAGGTAACGGTCCCTAATCCACCACCAACCTGAGCAACCGTAATGGTCGCGTTTGCGGTAATTGGGGCAACGCCAACCGACAGTAAAACCGGATACAGCGTCAAAGATGCCATCCCGACAATCCCGGTCAAAATTCCTGCCAATAAACTCATCAGTACCAAATAAACAATTGAAAGCATCCTTCTCCCCCTCACAGCAACAGCATGTCTGCTCAAGTCGTGCCGACGCTTACTAATAGTTACTTTCATATTAACATTAATTGGCCAAAATTCGGTGCTAAGAACTCGTCGGTTATTCATCATGCTGACAAGCTAATGTTGATTGCCAAAAGAAAACGTTTGCATTTATTTTCTTAGACAAACTCAAGGCACTGAACAGTCAGTAGGGGAAAACTTAATATGCCTTGAGTTGTTGGTGCAAATTTATTTTACAATAAGTTAACAGCGTAAATCAAGGATTATTTTTGGTATAAAAAGTCCCGCACGGGTTTATTTCCGCATGGGGCTCATTTGATTATCTTTGTGATTCATCCCGGATAACCGGTTTTTCTTTTAAACTTAATTGTTCAACATTCAAGACCTTATCAACCAAGCCGTCGTAAAAACTCGACTCATGGCTGACGATAATCAGGTTGCCGGGGAAACGGTCAAGTGCCCGCTTCAAGGCTTCCTTGGTTTCTTCGTCCAAATGGTTGGTAGGCTCATCCATGATCAGGAAGTTGGTTGGTGTAAATTCCATCATCGCCAACTTGACCTTGGTCTGCTCACCACCGGAAAGCTCGCCAATCGGCTTAATGGCGTTGGCCGCATCCAAACCACACTTGGCAAGTTTAGTCCGGATGGTCCGTTGATTAAGCTTTGGAAACTTGTCGGAAATAATCTGCATAGGGGTCATGCGGTTATTATCCCATTCAAGTTCCTGACTGAAGTAACTGATGTGAGACGATGGCGAAAACTTGGCGGTTCCGCCCTTTGCGGGAATCTTGCCTAAAATCGACTTGATCAAAGTTGATTTACCAACTCCGTTGAAACCGGCAAAGCCGAATTTCTCACCCATCGAAATGGTGAAGGTTACGGGCTTTAATAATGGCTTATTGTATCCAACCGATAAATGATCAACCGTCAAAGCTTCGTGAGAACCAGTTTCTTCATACGGAAAGTTGAAA
This sequence comes from Lentilactobacillus kefiri, assembly GCF_009739535.1. Taxonomy (GTDB): domain Bacteria; phylum Bacillota; class Bacilli; order Lactobacillales; family Lactobacillaceae; genus Lentilactobacillus; species Lentilactobacillus kefiri. Next base: position 1,652,581 of record NZ_CP029971.1, on the reverse strand, counting down.
CTTACCTTGATATTAGTTGAAGGCGGATCAATTTTCTCCATATGCGACAGCTTTTTCTCTCGTGATTTGGCCATCGTTGACTTTGAACCAGCCTTGTTCTTACGGATAAAGCGCTCGGCCTTTTCAATTTCAACCTGTTGCTTATCATATTCACGCTGCTGGAACTCTTCACGTTCGGCACGTTGTCTCATGGCCTGCTTGAAGCTGCCACGGTACTTGGTAATCTTACCAAAGGCAACGTTGATGATACAGTTGGTGATCTTTTCCAAGAAATCATAATCATGGGAAACCACCAGTGCTGAACCGGAGAAACCGTTCAAATAATCAACCAGCCAGTCAATCTGGGCTGTATCCAAATAGTTGGTAGGCTCATCAAGCAGGATGACATCAGGATCGGCAAGCAGCATTTTCGCCAAAATAATCTTGGAACGCTGACCACCGGACATCTTTCCAACCAAATGATCTCGGCCGATGTTAACCAAGCCCAAGCCGGTAATGGTCTGTTCAATTCGGGTATCAATGTTATAAAAGTCGCTGGAATCCAAAATATCTTGAAGCTTCCCAGCTCGTTCCAACAATTTGTCATCGGCGGTTTCAGCGTACTTGTTATACAGTGCGTTCAACTGGTCGTTGGTTTTATAAAGGTCGGCAAATGCCGTTCTCAAAAAATCAATGAGGGTAATGTCCTCATCAACGTCGGCATACTGATCCAAATAACCAATTTTGACGTTTTTCTGCCACTTTATATCTCCAGAAAGAGGCAGTTCACTTCCGGTAATGATCTTAATCAGCGTTGATTTTCCAACTCCGTTTTGACCTACCACGCCCATGTGCTCGCCTTTTTCAAGCGTAAATTCGGCATCTTTATACAGATCTTTCTCGGCAAAGCTCATTGAAAGATTTGATACGGATAATAATGGCAAAAAAGTTCACTCCTTAATTAAATCGAATACTACATACATTTTGTTACGTTACTCTTGTTTCCTATTGTAGTCGAACTAATCGTGCGAAGAAAGGCTGAAGGGTTATAATATAAATATCACTTTTAAAGGATGAATAACAATGAATATTAGAGAAATTGAGTATATTACGATCCCCGTATCAGATTTAGAAGCCAGCTTACGCTTTTACCATGAAGTTTTTGATCTTAGAATCGTTGATTTACCAAATGGTGATAAGGGTGCCGACTTGAACAAAATGTTTTTGGATTTTCGTAAGGAAGATACAGTAGATAATCCAATCTCATTTGGCTTAATCGCTAAAGATAAAATGGCCGACATCAAAGCGCACCTGATTAATTATTTTGTCGATATTGTTGACGAACCAACCCAAAAAACTGAAGTAAGGAGAAACGTTAACTCGATTACGATCCTTGATCCCGATAAGAACCGCATTGAGGTTAACGAGTTTAGATAAATGGACAAAACCAGGTATCTCACAACTAAATCACTCCAGATTCTAAAATTCGTGGGATTTCTGGCAGTTTACCTGATCGTCGAATCCGTGTTTGAAATTGCCAGCGACTACATTAAGAATCCCTTGTCGGCCCGTCATCTGCTTGGCTTGTCATTAGTACTGATTGCTGGTGGACTGTCACTAATTGGTTGGCGCTACGGCAAACAGCTCGAGGCAAACAATCCCAGAAAGATTGGCAGAAAGAAGCCGACAGCGAAGCGAATCTCCCAGTTAATCTGGCTGTTTATTTTGATGACACTTGTCCAAATGGCTTGGCAATGGTTAATTGCCAAGCACATTCTCACCATGCCAAGCAACCAGCAGGCGGTCAACGCTGCCCAAATGAAGAACCCAGTACTAAATATTTTCTTTGCCGGTTTTTTGGCACCGATTTTCGAGGAACTGATCTTCAGAGGAATCTTTATGAATTACTTTTTCAATAACGATAATCGGCTGAATAATATTTTGGCCGTTCTTGTCAGCGGAGCGATCTTCGGCTTTGCCCATGAATTAAGTTTTGATTGGACTTGGATCATGTATTCATTGCTGGGCTGCTGCCTGTCATTTGCCTACATGCATTTCAGAGATATTCGCTACAGCATTGCGCTTCACATGATGAATAATTTAATTCCTTAGTTTAAAGGAGGCAGCCATCAACTCGGCTGCCTCCTTTATTATCTCAAAATTATTTTGCATTCGTAATCTTTTCTCTTGCTGTCTTGGGGATTTGGTTATAAGAAACCTGTTCGTATCCGGTAACCTTTTTTGCCCGTGACCAGCCAATCTTGATAAACCGATTCTTTACAAATTTATGGCCGCCAATGGAACCGACTTCCATTTGTTTATGGTTGCCATCTTTATCCCAACCGTCAATCTTGTAATAGTATCTGTTGTGATAGCCTGCAGGGGCCTTTTCGGTTCTTTCGATTTGGCCACTAACCTGACCATAATAATAGGTTTTACCGTAATTATGGTGGTACCAAACACCACCCAGGACACCTAAAACAACAATCACCACAAGAACAATCATACTATTTTTCTTCATTTTAAATCTCCTGTCAATTAATCATGATTTGAACAAAGGATAACGAAATAGTAAATATATGTCAATCAATCCGAATTCGAAAGATTAGCCGTTCATCCGTTCCAAATAGCTTTCAAGCTTGGGATCATGGGCATGCAGATACATTCCCTTAATCCCTCGACGCAATAACACGTTCAGCGAATTTCTCAACAGTTCGACTTTGCTGGCCTCATAGTCTTCGGGAGTCATATCCGACCGGTGCTTGAAAATCTCAACGTCGGTAACCTTGCTTGGGTCAACCCCCAACCGGTTATCGTCGGTCAAATAAAATGGCGGGCCGATAATGATGCCAATATAGTTCAAATCAAATCCCTGAACAGTATAAATACTACCGACTTCATTAATCGTCTGTGGCTGTTCTGCCCAAGGGGTGCTGGTGAAATTGTACTGATCCCAGGGCAGATGGAAGTTGCCTTCGTTAACCAAATGCTTACCGCCATCCAAAGTTGATGGATAGCCACTGGTTGAGGTCATCCGTGACAAGCCATACTGATTATTCTTCTTGATAATTGTTTGAAACATTTTTTGCGCATCAGCAAATATCTGAAAGTCATAATCACCAATATCTTGGGGAACCGGTCCAATCACATCACCATCGATAAAATGATCCAGCCAATCCATCAATTTGGGACTGGCCTGCATCCGAAACTGTTGTTTCAGGTGTACCAAATCATGAGGATATGGTGCGATCAACTTTTCCAGGCGGGCTTTGTTCCAAAAACTCTTGGTCCGCAATACCTGGTGGGGATCAAACACAACGATCGTCACCCGGCTTAACTGGATAATATCTTCCAACTGATTCTGGCCGTAATAATTGTTGTAGTGATCAGGCTTGCTCAATAACAAATGGGCCTCGTCAACGACTGTTAAATTAACGTGTTTATCCTGCTTATGCATTTGATTAATGAAGCTGGTTGGACGCTGATAATATTTTTTCAGCATATGTGGGGTCTGCCCAGCAAGTTCCCGATAGACCTTCAGCAATTCCGGATGATTAACCAGGAAATATGAATCATCAACTTCCTGAGCCAATTTGGTGAACAACTGATTTAAAATCAGACTTTTCCCGGTTCCGGCATCCCCCATCAAAACAAACACCGCGTGCCCGTCTTCCTTGAGGTGTGTCCGAGTGAACTCATCAATTTGTTTGAGGACCGCCTTTTGATGATCGGTCAGTTCAATGTTTTTCGAAAATGCATTTAAAGTGTGCGATTCCAAAGATTCCATCAGTCTGCTCCTTCACTAAAGCTAATACTTTAATGATAGCTTTTTACGAATTCAATTTCCACAAAGATAGGGCTTGCAATCGCTACCATTATGACTAAATAATAGACTTAAATCGATCTTACAGGAGAATTGCTATGTCAACTTTCATTAACGGAAAAATATTCACCGGAGCTGATGCCAACACTTTTGCTTCGGCCATGACAATCAAAGACGGTCAAGTGGTTTGGGTTGGCGATACAAGTGACGTCAACGACAGCGATGCCATTGATTTGAAGAATCAAACTGTCCTGCCGGGCTTGATTGACGTTCATACGCATCCCAAATACATTGCGGATGCCCTTCACGGGGTTGCCTGCACACCGCCGAACGTCAACAGTATCGCTGACATGCAGGAGGCGCTGCGAAACTCACCGGCATTTGGTCAGGGCCCCAACACCTGGATCGAAGGCTGGGGATTTGATGAAACGAAATTAGCCGAACATCGAACACCGACTGTGGATGACCTGGATAAGGTTTCCACCACCCAGCCGATTTTTATCTATCGTTCCGACTGTCACTCCTCTGTCGGCAATTCCAAAGCCCTTGAAATGGCGGGCATCACGGCTACGACACCGGATCCGGTGGGCGGCTTTATCGGCCATTTTCCAGACGGTAGGCCCAATGGCTACATGAAGGAAGTCGCCGCCACCCAGCTGCTCATCAAAGCCAAATCGGCTCAAAGTTACCAAGCCGACGTGGATAACATGGTCAACAGCTCCGATCATTATCTGAAAAACGGGATTGTTGCCATTGGTGAAATGATGGGCCGAATCCGCCCATATGATTCTCTAAAACTCTATCAGGATTCTGTTCAAGCTGGCTTTAAACCCAAAACATCAATTTACTACGTCTATGATGAGGTTGCCGGCAACAACCGGCTCCAGCCGACCAATGACGATCAGTTGCGAATTGCCGGGATTAAAGTCTTCATGGATGGCAGTATTTCCGGCGAAACGGCTTATAACAGCCAACCGTATCCCAGCGGCAAGCAAGGCGTCAGCTTAACCAATGCGACCAAGCTCAAACAAGCTGTCGAATATGCCAAGCAACATGACTTACAGGTTGCCATTCACGCAATGGGTGACGCCGCCATTCAATTGATCCTGGATACGACTGACAATATGAAGCCGTGGCTGTCCGACCAGCCTTCGATTCGAATTGAGCACGCGTCAATTCTATCAGACAGGATGCTTGATCAGATTCAAGCGGCAACCATGAATTACGCCTTGGTGACTCAGCCAATTTTCTTCTTTGCAGAAGACGAATCTTATCGCAGCTACCTTTCACCTGAGCAGTTCAAGCAAATCTACCGAGTGAAATCAATGATGGCCACCAAAGCCGAGTTTGCCCTGAGTTCCGATGCTCCCTGCACGCCTTGGGCCGAACCAGACAGCCCATTTGTCAATATCTATGCAGCTGTGACCAGAACCGCGGTCAACGGTGATATCGTTAATCCATCGGAAGCCATCAATGTGCCTGATGCAGTCTTTGCTTATACCAACTGGCCGGCAAAAATCGGTGGTTTTCATCAAAACGGCTTGCTGGCGCCAGGTTATGCCGGTGACTTTGTTGTGCTGGATCAAGATATTTTCACGATTCCACATAATGACATCAAGAACGTCCGAGTCAAAGAAACCTGGATGGTTGGAAAACGAGTTTATAAAGTAACCAAATAGTCATGCAACAAATAATAAAAAGTCGGGTACTGAATTTCTTCAGTACCCGACTTTTTATACTTTATTATTTCATCATTCACATTAATTCGAATAACATCCCAAGAAAGTGGTTGCAATTCTGCACTGACTTTATCATCAGAAACGGTGACGTTATCCAGTGAGTTAACTTGCATCGACTGATCCTCGTTTGTTTTCATTAAATCATAACCACAGAACTGAGTAGCTTCCTTCAATCCTTTAACATCAAAGTTTTGAATTGTTGACTCAAAGTCGACTTTTTCTTTTGACTTATTCACAACAAAGATTGTCAGTACCCCGTTATCGTCATACGTAGCGACTGAGTCGGTATACGGAACCTCATAATCTTTTGCTTGATATGTCGGCACATCGGCTTTAACGCTCAACGCAGTTCCCCGACCAAAGTTTGAAGCCTGCATAAACGGATAGAAAATGGATTGATACCAGACAGAAGGCGTCCCATCGGTATTTGTCATGATTGGTGCAATGACATTGACCAGCTGGGCAAGGCATCCGATCTTAACTCGATCGGCATGCTTCATGAGTGTAATTGCCAAGCTGCCGACCAGCAAGGCGTCCATAAAGTTGTAATGATCTTCAAGCAGATGTGGCGCTACCTGCCAAGGAGCCTGCTTTTCATCTGCTGCCTTGGAATGATACCAAACATTCCACTCGTCAATGGAAAGGTTAATTTGTTTCTTGCTGTGGCGACGCGCTTTAACGGCATCACAAATGTTGGCAACGTCTGTAATGAAGTGATCAAAATCAACGGATTTCCCTAAGAATTCTCCCAAATCATGATCGGAGTCATCGTAGTACTGGTGTAAGGACAAGTAATCAACATTATCATATGCCTGGTCCAACAATGTTTCTTCCCAAGTACCAAAGGTATTGATTTGGTGAGATGAGCTTCCACATGCAATCAATTCAATATCCGGATCAATCAGGCGCATGGCTTTAGCCGTTTCGTCAGCCAACCGGCCATATTCATAAGCGGTCTTATGACCAATCTGCCATGGACCGTCCATTTCATTGCCTAATGACCAAACTTTGATATTAAATGGCTTTTCCGCACCGTTTTGACGACGCAAGTCACTCCAATAAGTGCCTTTAGGGAAGTTGCAGTACTCAATCAAGTTGCGGGCTGCATCAATACCCCGAGTTCCAAGGTTGACAGCCATATCTGGTTCAGTACCAACCTTCTTTGCCCACTTCATGAACTCATGAATGCCAAATTGATTGGTCTCTTTGCTTCGCCATGCCAATTCAAGTCTGGTTGGCCGCTGGTCTTTAGGGCCAATACCATCTTCCCAGTTATATGCGGAAACAAAGTTCCCACCGGGATAGCGGACCAATGGCACGTTCAGCTTTTTAACGGCATCAATAACATCTGTTCGAAAGCCGTCTTCATCTGCAGTTGGATGATCCGGTTGATAAATGCCTTCATAAATTGATCGACCAAGGTGTTCAGCGAATGAGCCCCATATTCTGGGATCGATTTTTGAAACGACTTGATCGCGGTCAATGGTTAATTTTGATTTGATAATGAATTCCTCCTTAATTTAGTAGAGAAAACCTGGGAAAAGTCCCAATACATAAATTATAAAAGTACCCTATTTAAAATCAAGTTAATTATGAATGCCCTTTCAAAATGTTTTGAAGTATTAAAAAAACGCAAGTGAGATCACTTGGACTAAATTCAGCTTTCAAAAGAAAAATGACACCCAATTGAATTGGATGTCATTTTGATTGTTTATTGATTGAAAAGCTTATCTAAATCAAGCTTTAGTGTTTCCTTCTTTATCAACTTCACCTGCTTGAACAGGGTCTTCCTTCTTCAAAGTAAATGCAGCGAAGATAGTAACAACGGCAACGATTGCACCAAGAATTAAGTATGTGTGGTAGAAACCAATTGAGTCGTACATGTTACCTGCCAATGCTGAAAAGACGAAGACTGAAATCTGTTTGGCAAAGTTTGAAGCCAGTGCGTAAACAGTAGCATAAACTCGAATATCGAAAGCTCCGGCAATATATTTCATGATTGAAACAAGTACCAAAGGCATTTCGAATCCGGCCAACAGACGAAGGACGATAACCCAGATTAAACTTGGTGATAAGGCACTACCGATAATCCGAACAGCCAAGATACAGCCATAAGCGATCAAACCATTTCGTGAACCAATCTTGTTAATGATCCATGGCATTGGGATCATAAGTAAGAATTCCAATCCAATTTGTGCAGTGGTCATGTAGCTGTATGCCTGTGTACCTTGGGCAGCTGTGTTAAAGAATGTCTTGAAGAAAATAATGAATTGTTGATCAAAAACATCATAAATCGCTGAAGCACCGATGTAGAAGATTGATAGGTACCAGAAGTTCTTCATCTTGAAGATTTTACCGATTTGCTTCATGTCAAGCTTGTTTGAAGTGTTACCAGCAGCTGCAGCGTTATCCATATCGATTTTGTCACTGAACAACAGTAAACCAGTCAAAATGGTTGCTGAAATTGAACATGCCCAGAAAATTGCATTTGGTTGCCAAATGAATAATTGACCACCTAAGAATGAAGCGCACATTCCGGCTAATGAGCCACCCATTCGTGAGTGACCATATTCAAAGTGGTTAGCCAAGCTGGCACGTTGAACATATTGTTCAATAACTGAAACACCTCCGTTGAAGATGAAGCAAAGGAAGATACCTGTAATAATGGCAACTAACATTGAGTTAATGTGCATTAATGGTAAGAAGACCCACTGGAAGTATGGTCCAATTAACATAGCAGCGATGGAAATCATAAATAGCAAATTCTTTTTGAAAACTAATTTATCTGACCAGATACCAAATACTGGTTGGAATAATAATGAAAGTCCTGACATAGCTGAGAACACAATCCCGGCTTCGGCGCCGTTCATATGACCAACTTGTTCCATCCAAAGTGTTAAATAACCGAAGATAATCTGCCACATGAAGAAGTAAGTAAAGTGGGTAAATGGGAATCCCCAGAAATTCTTACTCTCCTGTTTTTTAGGTGCTTTTGCACTATTTTGCATAATTAAATGCATCCTGAAGTTTATTAATCATAGTTATAAGGAACTGGTTTACCAAAGTTAGGGGTCCCATCGTCATTCCAAGTGAATGCTTGAACCTTTGTATGACGGTTTGGATCGTATAATGGATCACCCTTAATTTCGGTATAATCACGGCAATGGTAAACAAGAATATCGGTCTTGCCGTCTTCACCGATCGTAAATGAGTTATGCCCTGGGCCATATTGATGAGTAGCCATATCACTTTGGAAAACAGGCTTCTTAGATTTTGTCCAATTGCTTGCATCCAACAGATCCTGGTCATCAGGAATACTTAACATTCCCATTGCATAGTGTTCATCGGTTGCACTTGCTGAGTATGTCAGGAAGAAACGTCCATTACGGTGAATAACTGCTGGTCCTTCATTTACCCAAAATCCGATGGTTTCCCAATCAAATTCAGGCTTTGAAAGCATGACCGGTTTTGTTTTGAGTGTCCATGGATTTTCCATTTCAGCAATGTACAAGTTCGAATTGCCCTTAATGGCCGGATCCTTTTGTGCCCAAACGTAGTAAAGTTTGTCATTTGCTTCAAAGCAGGTTGCATCCAGCGAAAAACTGTCCATGCCGGTTTTTACCTGACCATGTTCTGTCCAATCATCCTCACTACGCATTGGATCTGGATTATCACATTCGATACAGAACATTCTGTGTTGGAACATGCCGTTCTTATCTAAAGCGGTTGTTTCAGCAGCGGCAAAGTAGATAAACCACTTACCGTCAATATAATGAATTTCCGGTGCCCAGATCAGTTGGCTCATGGGACCGCTTTCATGCTTGCGCCAAATTGTCCGTGGAGCAGCATGAGCTAATCCTTCCAAGGTTTTAGCTCGGCGGATTTCAATTAAGTTGTATGCAGGGACTGACGCGGTGAAATAGTAGTAACCATCCGTATGCTTGTAAATGTATGGGTCTGCCCGCTGAACAATCAGCGGATTCGTATAGACTGTCATATAAAATCCTCTTTTCTTTTAATTATTTGGTAACCGTTCGATCACCAATGCACATACTTATAATATTTCGTGTTTGTACTTTCAACAAGCTATTATGTAAATGTTTTGAATGTTTTTGACTTAAAATCGTAGTTTTGCTAAGATAAAGGTGTTTCGAAAACGGTTTCAGCTTTACGATCAACATTTATGTTGATTTAAAAGCTTAAAATATCCATGAATTAAAGAATAACTAATTTAACAATTACCAAACTTTGAACAGGAGGTCACAAATTTGGACTTAGATATTTCCAACGACTCTCTGGAAGTCTATAAGGCGCTGGCAAGCCCAGTTAGAATCCAAATCATCCAGGCACTGTCATCTAAACGAATGAGTGTCCAGGAGTTATCACACAAATTAAAGTTAAGCAGTACGATCATTCTGATGCACCTCAACAAACTTGCAGATGCTGGAATTATCGGCTTTGAACGCCAAGGCCACAGCAAAATTTCTTATCTGAAAGTCGACAACATTAATGTTCATTTTCCAACAACAATCTATCCGGCATTTGCGGAATACCAGACTCAAGTTCCGGTTGGCCAGTTTACGGATTATTCCGTGACTCCCTCTTGTGGCCTTGCCGGTAAAAACGACTACATTGGAAGAGTCGACAACCCCAAGTATTTCATGAGTCCAGACCGCATTAAAGCCGGAATGATCTGGTGGACCGATGGGTTCGTTGAATACCAATTTCCCAACTATCTGGAAGAAAAAGACAAGCTGGAAATGCTGGATCTCTCCATGGAACTGGGTTCCGAATTCCCATTTTCCAACAATGTTTGGCCTTCTGACATTACCTTTTACATTAATAATGTTGAAGTTGGGACATGGACGAGTCCCGGCGATTTCTCCGATATTCGTGGAAAATACACCCCTGCCTGGGTACCAGATAACGTTAACCAATACGGTCAATTAAAAGTCGTTCGTGTTACCGATCATGGAAGCTACCTGGATGGTCAACCGTTCACCGACGTTTCAATTGATGACATTGATTGGAAACAGCCAACCTTTACCGTCCGCTTTGCCATCAAAGACAATGCAAAACATAAAGGTGGCTGCACAATTTTTGGCCATGGGTTTGGCAATTATGATCAAGATATTCAAATGAAGCTTTTTCATAGCTAACAGAAATAAGAATAGGATGGCGATTATTTATGGAGTTTGAAGATCGGATGCGGGAATTCATTTTAAGCTTCCTGGAGACTCAGCCCAATCAGGTTAATTTAAAGACCGTTCAGAAATTAATTGATTACGGCAAGAACAATAACTATCGAGCCCCAAGGATTTTAAATGAGTTGGCAAAGTTGGATCAAAAGCATGAACAGGTATTAACGGCTACCTTTGATATTGATTTCGTAGATGGCGTAAAATTATTTGATAATCATGCAACAAAATGGCTAACCCCAAAAGGAGAAGCCTACCTGCAAGAACTTAAACAGCAACAAAGCAAAAATGATGCCATCAACTTCCCCCATGAAGAAGCCGTGTCAGAGGCAACCCAGTTTGACGGTTATCTCTCACAATTGACTTCTATTAGTGGCTCGTTAAAAAGTCACTCTGAAAAAGTCACTCTTCAAGAATTTGCGTTGGAATTGCGCCACTTACTAGCTGATACTAAGAAGCTGGACAAAGGTGCCCTCAATAAATTCAAACCATTTGTCGACCGCAATTGGAACCAGCTTTCAATGCCGATGACTCCAATCCTGGTTGAACTGTCGCGCCGGTTCTTAATCGAAAATAGTTATGATGATTAAATCATCTCCATCAAAAATAGCACCAAGCCCGGTTAAACCCGTAGCTTGGTGCTATTGTGTTTTAAATTAAATCAATTTAATTTACTTCAAACTTGCCAACCATTCCAAGCATAATGGGAACCACTTGGCAAAGTGCGCATCGGTTCGATCCCGGTTGACAACCCCAACAAATTTGTTGGCTAAGCTAAAGCCGTGGCCACCGGTACTGAATAGGTGAACTTCAAAGTTAACACCATCCTTATACAAAGCATCGGTGTACGGATAAATATGGTCGACATAAGGAGCCAATTCATCCCCACGGGCACCGAAAATAAAGGTTGGTGGTGTGTTCTTGGTTACCTGCTTGGTAACATCTTCACTTTGAATGCCAATCTTTTCATCCAAAGCTTGAGTCAAAACTGGGTAGCCTAACACGGCAAATTTAGCTTTGGTGTCAGGTTCGTTTGAATAAGCAGCTGCCAATTGACCACCGGCGGAAAAGCCGATGATACCGAGCTTATTGGTATCAACGTTCAAGTCCTTGGCATTCTTTGTAATGTAGTCAAAAGCCATCTCAATGCTCTTTTTGGCTTCTTGATAATTTTTCTTTTCATTAACCGGATATTCAACCACAAATGCTTGATAACTCTTGGTCAAGAATGTCAAAGCAACTCGGGCTGCATCCCGTTCTTTAAATGTTTTGTAACTACCGCCGGGAATCACAACAATCCCGGGTAAGGCAACGTCGCTGTCAGCGTCATAAATATCTAATTTGATGCCTTTTTCTTCATCAAATACAACTTGTTTAAAATTCATAAAATCACCTCATCTACTATGATAAGTTGCGACTGGCCAAAATACCATTAGAAAAACTTTCCATCTTCAATTAAGCTTACTCTCTCATAGCCTCAACACAGGTATTCTAATTATTTATAGGCATATTACAGAAATTTATAACCTTTACCGAGGTTTTGTCGTATAATATTAAAGTTAATTGCGAAAATGCGCCATAGAGCCATTTTCATCGATGAATTTAAAAAGAACCATTTGATTTCAATATGATCCAAATTGTTTTGGGGTTATATGTTCAATATTTTGTTCTGGGGAGAAAGTCAATGTTCAAATTTTTTAATAAGTATGTCGCTTACGGGGCAGTCTTTTTAGCATCGTTTGCCATCACTTCGTTTGCCTTCAATATCGAGAGTCAGCCCGCCAGCCGGACCACCGCGAACACATCGAAGGTTCAAGTCAGCTACACAACTCAAGTATTGCCGCATGCCTATGCATTAAAAAAGGATGCCAAAATATACACCGATGTCCACCTGACCAAGTCAATCAGTCCGAAGCATTATTTAAAGACGACTTGGTACCGAACCGAAGAAGTTGATCTGACTTTAGATGGTAAAACCCGAAAGGTCTTCAAGGTTACCAATACTGATCAGACCCACTCGTTCTTTGTTCTGGAATCTCAACTGATGGGGATTGATTCAAAATCATATAACGTGAAATTAAAAGTGGCTAAAAACCACTTCCTCGGTCAAAAGATTGGTGTCCTTGGCGACTCCATTCCAGCAGGCTGGGACGGTTTCCACTTTTATTCCCACAGTTCTTATCCTGACTGGGTTGGAAAATACCTTGGTACAGGTACAACAACCATTGATTTAGCCTGCCCAAGCGGTCGGATTGTTGGTAAACGTTGGGCTTATCTGGGAAAGGAACACCTTCCTCAAGACTTGCCGGCCGTGGTTGCTGCCCGTAAGAGTCAAATCAAGAAGATGAACATCATCTTCATTCATATTGGTACCAACGACTACACGAATGGTTCCGGATCAGGTTCGTTGACCAACGTCATTCGTCATCTGCGCACGAGCTTGAAAGCCGTTCAGGCAATCACCCCCCCACGCTCAGATTTACGGTATCCTACCAATTTCTCGATACGATGCCAATGGTGAAAATCGTCAAAGCATGCGGGACATGTACGGCTATACCTATGGTCAACTCCGTCATGAGGAACAAAAGCTTTATCGTGCCCGAGGCATTAAAGTCATTAACTTCCAGCAAATTGCACCAAATATTATTACTGACCAAAATAAGAATCGTACCCTGCAGGATCACGAGATCCATCCAACTGCAGAAACAGCTCAAAAGCTGGGTTACGCACTAGCTAAAAAGATCGCCGACTAATTCATTCAAGCCTTTAAACCCCGTGGTGGTTTTAGGGCTTTTATATTCTGAAATGTGTTACCATACAGTATACTAAAGTAAGTAAATTTATTTGAGAGGCAACGTGATATGCAAAAAATATTATTTGAACGAAAAAATGAGCAGCGGGAATTCCCACTGCTGGATCAAAAAATTAGTCAGTGGCAATTGTGGGCAATTATCATCTTCGTGGCATTCGGCTTCATCGGCTGGATTACCTTTGCTGCAAATGTTCAGCCAAAGACCGTTTGGGGACTGATTCTCGCCACCAGCCTGTTACCATTTGCCATTATTTTAGGCGGCTTTTACTTCTTAAGTAACGGTGCTGCCTCAACTCTTTTCAAGCTTCCCAAGTTACGGGACTGGGGCTTTGCCCTGGTCATGGTGGTGCTCGAAACAATTTACAGCATCGTGATTGGCATGGTTTTGAACCACCTTCACATTGCAACAAACGTCAACGCCGTTGCCAGCAATATCTCGAACTCCGGTGACAAGATCAAAACCCTCCAGATAGTCCTTGGAACTGATCTGTTCAACCTGATGGGCGAAGAGATTCTCAGCATCAGTGTCTTCCTCGCAATTGCCGGTCTGCTGTTTCATTATTTTGGCCGGAATCGAAAAGTCGCACTGGGAATTGCCTATTTCCTGTCACTGTTCATCTTTGGCTTGCTTCACTATCATACGTATAATTGGAACCTGGCACAGTTATTGCTTGTGCTGCCGGGCGAACGGTTCTTCTTGACCGGAATCTATATTCGAACCAAATCAATCTGGCCTTCATTTGCGATGCACTACCTGTTTGACGGTGGCATCTTCTTAATCACAGCACTGGCCTAAACTAAAATTCAAATGAGGTAACCACGTGATCACGTGTGGATACCTCATTTTTAGTAGTCTGTTAAATTAATAAATGTATGGATCTATATATTTCTTCTGGTATTCATCCCATTGTTCCTGAGTGGGGTGATGATCATCATCGACTTCAGGATGGTAAACAATTTTATCATCCGGAACGTCATACAAATGCAATTTACCTTTGACTGGGAATGGCTCAATGTCGTAAATCTTGCCAAGCTGCCATTCATAGTCTCGTGGACCGGCTTTCTTGATGTCTACTAAATCAATGACGCAGGTGGCGTAACCTGGCATGGTCCCCCGAATTTTCATTGCTGAAGAACAAATTAACAATTTCCCCCGATAATCAGTCTTCCACGAACGATACTCAACGGTTTTTTCACCCGCTAAAATCATCATCGCGTAATCACCATGTAACGATAAAGCTTTCATAATAACACCCTCCATATTCCCCAAGGTCACTGCAACACTAACTATCTCCGTGATACTCCTGCAGAGAATTTGGGAAAACGATATTTTTAAACGATTGAGTCCGTGATGCTATACTAAAGCCGAGGTGGTTACTATGAACAAACCACGACTTGAGCTTTTTACCGATGCCATTATGGCAATTGCAGCAACAATCATGGTATTGGAACTGCGGGTGCCAAAGATCACGTCGCTGTCTGATCTGACCAGCCTATGGTCAGTCTTTTTGGCATATCTGGTCAGTTTTGTCTTGATCTATGTCGTCTGGTATTCACACTATAAAATATTTCAAAAAGCCAAGGTGATTTCCACGGCAACTTATGCGTGGAACGGTGTCTGGCTGTTCTTCATGACATTGACGCCGTTTACGACTGCTTGGATTGGGGAATTTTCCAACAGCATGTTGCCCGAAATTACATATTCCATCATCTTATTGCTGTGGTCAATCTCATTTCAGCTGATGAACCGACAAGTCCGCAAAGACAACCCTGAAATGCAGAAAGATCCAACCTCGTCACTCAAGTTCAGACTGCCGCTTTATGGTGGCATCCTCGCAGCCTTGGTGGTCTCATTCTTAGTGCCCATTTTGACCCTGATCATCGTTGGAATAACCACCATGTCACTGGCAATCCCGATGATGCGTGGCCGGCATATTTAAGATTCCGCTATGGAAATTAACTTTTATTTGAATTTATTAAATTTTGAATTAGTTTGACATATAATTGGAAACTCAGCAAAAGATATTATATGATAGACGTTATAAATTAGGTTGTTGAATGCCTAACTATCAAGCTTACGTTTAGTTTTCTGAGGAGAAAATTTAATGATCAAATTCTTTAACAAACATACAAAACTATTTGTCGCAGCGTTTGTTGTGGCATTAATTTCATTCGGTGTCTATAGTCACCCAACCGCCAATAAATCAGGCGTCCAAGTTGCATATACGACTCAGGCAAAGCCCCATGCATTCGCGTTGAGAAAAGGCGCAAAGCTGTATACTGACGTGCACTTGTCCAAAACGGTCAGCACCAAACAATTTGGTAACACCCCTTGGTATCGGAATCAAGCTGCCAAGCTAATTTATGGCGGCAAGGCTAAGGTCGTTTATCGGGTTACCAACAGCGATAATAAGCATACGTACTGGGTTTTGAAGTCCCAAGTTAAAAATATTACCGCCAAATCCTACCATATCAAGTTGGCAGCGGCTGGTACTAAATTTACCGGCAAACGAATTGGGGTCTTTGGTGACTCGATTCCTGCCGGTTGGGACGGTTATCACTTCTACTTAAACAGCTCGTATCCTGATTGGACGGCTAAATATCTTGGGACCAATACCAAGGTTGAAAACTTCGCCTGCCCAAGTGGTCGAATTGTTGGTAATCGTTATGCTTATCTTGGCACAACCTTGGTTCCCCAAGACTTATCGGCAGCGATTAAGGCTCATAAAACAGCGATTAAGCATATGAACATGATTTTTGTTCATATCGGGACCAATGACTACACAAGCTACTCGAATTCCGGGAGTTTGAAGAACGTCATTCGTCACTTACGTTACAATATCCGAGTCATTAAGAAGTTGAACCCATCCGCTAAAGTTTACGGTATCTTGCCAATCTCTCGTTATGACTTGAACGGCATGAACCGCGATAGCATGAGTGACATGTATGGCTACACTTACCACGACTTACGAGTCGCCGAAGCCAAGGCGTACAAGTCTCTGGGTGCCAAAGTTGTTAACTTCAACCAATTTGCACCGCATATCATTACCAACGAAAACAAGGACGTCACTTTAGAGGATCACGAAATTCATCCAACACCACAAACTGCCCAGAAGTTGGGATATGCTTTGGCGAAGGAATTGATTAAATAGAGATAACAAAACGAGTTCTTGGATCAGCTAACTGCTAATCTAAGAACTCGTTATTTGTTGTGGATCGTTTATAAAATTTCGTACGAAATTCTGGGGAGATCCTCCAAGCGAGCTAAAACTTAAGCTCATTGATTTAACATCCTTCTAAAACAGCAAGATAGTCAAACATAACACATGCTATGGGTTTAACCTTATTGACTTAACATCCTTCTAAAACTGGCAATATGGGCAATTCTCTGTTCGTCAGGGGTTAACCACATCCTTCTAAAACCACAAGCGTTCTGAGCCTTGAGATTGGTCAGGATTTAACCTTATTGATTTAACATCCTTCTAAAACGGGCAGTAAAACGAAGACTCATCAGTAAACGGGTTTAACCTTATTGATTTAACATCCTTCTAAAACATCCAAGCTTCAAACATCCGCAAATTATCGGGGTTTAACCTTATTGATTTAACATCCTTCTAAAACTTTCAAGCGCCGCCGTGTATATTGATCTGTGGGTTTAACCTTATTGATTTAACATCCTTCTAAAACGAATGGTGGTCAGTAACGACCACATCACAGGGGTTTAACCTTATTGATTTAACATCCTTCTAAAACGATTTTGAACGTCAAATGGTCGATCATCAGGGGTTTAACCTTATTGATTTAACATCCTTCTAAAACGCGGCTTTCAGTGCTAAGTGGGAGTCCAGTGGGTTTAACCTTATTGATTTAACATCCTTCTAAAACCGCTTTTTTATAATCCGATTTTAATAAGTTATGCATGCCAATCAACAAAGTCCTCGTCAATGTAGTAGAAGTCACAATTTGTATAAAGCTCCTGTGACTTCAAATCTGTGAACGCTACTAATATTGTCGAGATTCCAGTGGAACTTACAAGCTTGGACAAGTCATTTATCTGCTGCTGATTAAGATAATGAGCGACATTAGTTAAGCCAACAGCCGACTTCAATCCACACTCTAAATGGATTTTGATAATTGATTCAATTATAGCATATGGGTTCTGCATGGTTTGCGAATTAAAGTGAATCTTACAGTACTTAAACAGCTTTTTAAGATCCCAATCATAGGTAACTTCCAGTGGCAAATCAATCATGAAGAGACACTGTTGAATCAGCGTATACAACTGGTTATTGATATCCGTGATTGATTTTCGTTGATCATCCGTCAGAACAGTTTCCAATTGTTTGAGAATATTCGAATTATATTTTTCACTAACTCCTCCGTTTAAGCCAACATCGCCCTGCCAATCGACGGCATCTTTTATTTCTACAGCATTAAAACTGTCATCATACATTTTAACCTTATCATCAAATACCCCTAGGCCAACAATCAAATCATGATAAACCGTTGGATTATTAGTGGCAATGACAGTAGGATGCTGATCATTTATCTGAATTTCTTTGTGCGCTGCATAAGAAATTTTCATAGTATAATCGTCCTTTCCGAAGAATTACGGACATCCTGTTTGGGTTTTCCTGCAATAAAATGCATATCATTATATTGTTTTTCAGTCATAATTAATGATTGAATCAATCCATTTGGCGGTGCAAGTGCGGCAATCCTCTTTTCCATAAAGTCAGCAGATTTCTTATTAACACAGACTCGGACATAAACGGAGTACTGAATCATCAAAAAGCCTTCGTTAATCAGTGACTTTCGGAACTTTCGATAGTTTCTTCGATCCTCACTGGTTTCAACCGGCAAATCAAACATTACCATTAATCGCATTATTCGGTACCTCATTTTTTAGTTCCACCTCTATTTGAATTTCATCAATCTCGCCACTCAAATATTTAAGACAACTTCTAACATGTTCTGTAATGACATTACGGAACAACATATTTTTACCGTTAAATGTTAATTCCAAGTTTAATAAATCCACCAAGCCAAACTTGATATCCGGTGTGAGCTCCTTAAACTTTTGATTAGCCAGCCAGTAATCGATTACGGGTCTGAAGGGTTCCATTAAGTCTGAACCCAGATTAAATTGATTATCGTTACTGTGATGATGAATTCCAAGATAGGTTAAATACCCATTCGAAACGATTTCCCGATTAATGTTGGAAAGAAGTATTGAATACCCATAGTTAAGAGCAGCGTTAATCGGTGAAAAGTCACGTCGACTGAACTTGTTATCAAATAAGAGTGGAAAATATTTCCTGGCTACCACCGCTTCTCGATTAGTCACATCATCAACTTCGAGTTTATCGAGTTCATCCATCAGATTCTGATTATCAATCTTGTATATCGCTAACACATTAATCTGATTGATAATTTTGGTAGCCACAATTTTTGTCCCAAGCACCTGCTGCCGCTTCTCATCCCAATTGAACTGTTTCTTAATCAGATCTACATCCCGATTATTTGGATAATACCCAACGGTTTCACACACCGGTTCACTTGCATTATCAGTAAAGATAATTTTGACTTGTCCTTTGACCAATTCACTAATTAAAGCAGTAGTAATCACGGCTTGGGTGGTTGATACCAAGAGAAGATCAATATCCTCAATTGGTATCTGGTTAATTCCATCCATTGTCTGAACAATCATATTTCTTGATGAATATGACATTTTTGCATGTTGAGATACAACCACTGAACGCCATCCCATTAAAAATTCCCCCTTGCCTCAATTTGTTTATTGAGGTATATTATTTGTGTTGGGTAGCTCCCAATATGTTTGACCTTATTGATTTAACATCCTGTGTTAAAATCAAGCAATGCGCTTTGCGCGGAGTTTCAACTTTTGACCCATTATATGGGCATTACATAAGCGAAAGGAATCATTCTTCGATTTGGAGAATGATTCCTTTTTTGTTACAAATCTTTTAACACAACACGTCGCTCAAACAGGCCTGTAGGTGACTGATAACAGATAATTGCGTCCGATGAAAGATTAATGCCACTTGTGGAACTGAATTGACCTAAGTTTTTAATCCCAAACAAGTCAATGTCAGGCCTATCAGCGTTTGCATGAATCCCACCAAGAATTGAGTTGATTATATGCTTTTTCCCAACTTGTTCCAATTTGTTTCCTTCGTACACATCGTGTACTGGTAAATTTACAAATAAGGATTTTCCATTATTTAATCTTTCCTGGAAATGTCGATGTTGAAAGATTGGCAATAACTTTTCAACTTTTTGAACGATTTCGTCATAAACTTTATCATATTGGCTACTCAATTCAAATTCATCAATGCCTTCTTGATCACTTATAGTCCGAATGGCTTGATCAGAAAGTACCAGTTGTTTTGCATTGTATTGATAAACTGAACTTGCAATCAGAGATTTTTCGGAACCATCAATGACCATTTGGCGATAGAAAAGTCGTCCAAGAACAATATCAAAATTTGTGACTACTTTAGAAACTTCGCCAGTCTTCCGATTTTTCTTAATCTTTGTGAATTGCGGTTCAAGTGCTTTCCTCAGTTCTGCTGTATAAGATTGTGGGCTCTCTTTTTCGGCATGTTTTAAATTATCAAGTGCCCTCATTGGAACGCCTACAATCTTATACTTGTCTTCCTTACTACCCTTAAGTTTAACCACTGTTAAATATGCATCAGTATTATTGCTGTATCCACCATAAATATCAACAGGCTTATCCTTCTTTATTTGAATAAGCTTAGATTTTTTTGCCAACGTTGCTGGAAATAGCTTTTGCTTAAACATTTCCTTATTTAAAGAAAATACTTCCTGCGATATCAGCATAAATTTATAATGATAAACATCCCTCAACTGCTGAATCGAACGTTTCCTATCCCAAATTACCTCACCAGTTTCAGTGTCGGCAATTCTTTCTTGCTTATCGTCAGTCAAATCATGCAGGAAGTTAAAGTTACGCATCGTAACCTTGTCTTCACGGAACTTTTTAAAGTCACCATAGACAAAGTAAGGCCGCAGTTTAATGTAACGATGATAGAGATAGTGACCCAAAAAGGCAGTTAGATAAGCATCAAAGGCATGATGATAATCGTTAATTTCCCGATTCTTGATAAAGCCAAACTCATCTCGCATCTGATGATTCATCCGCGCCGTAATTTCGATAATCTTCGTATCGTCATTTCGATACTTATCTCCAAGAATATTGGCAACCAGCTTAATAACCTGACTGGTTTCAACCAATTGTCGGCGGATAAATCCATGCATGGCAAATTTACTTATGGTATCAGGGTTGGTCTGCAAATTCTTTAGCTTGCGCTGCCCAATCAATCCAGCATCAGCCAGTTGCTTCCAATATCCGCCCATTTTTGCACCAAATAATTTGAGTGGAACATTTGCAGACTTACCATTGTTACCAGCTTTGGATACCAAAACCCGGTTATTCAAAGAGTCATCCTTAATAAATGCCTGTGGGAAGATGTGGTCAATATCGTAATTACTAATTTCATCAATATTAATTGGCTTGCCTGTATACATATCTTTACCAAGCTGAGTAAAGTACAGATACAGTCGATCGGTCAGCCCCTTCTTACTTTTAGAAGCATTATCCAATTCTGACAAAATGTCCGGATTAATAGACTTAACCAGAGCTTGGGCGGTATCTTTCAAAGTATTTTCAAGTTGCCGTTGACGAGAAATTGTGCGCCGTGGATTACGATCTTCGGACCGCGTAAATTCAATGGAAATGAACTTAGGAGCGACTCCCCCCATTGCCTTTTGGATATCATCAACTACTTTAACAACCTGCCGAATTGCCTTTTTGTTTTGTGGTGATGTATAAGCATCAGCCAAAACATCTTCTACATCAGTAGCCTTCATCTGATTAGCATTGGCTTCGTGAATTCGTTTGGCGAAAGAATCATCGGATTGAATCTGCATAAAGTTCTTATTGGTATTCCACAACTCATCAATGATCCGTTGACCATTTCCGTCAACAATACCTGTAAGAAGTTTCTTGGAAAGGCGTCCCCATCCTTGGTACCGGATTTCTTTGAACTCATTCTTTTGCGTATCTGACAACCATGCAACCTCATCCAGTTTTGCTCGTAAAATCTTTTTGTCTTCAAAAATAGTCGACCATTCTATCATCTTTTCAAAGTCATCTTGAAGATCGGGGTCATCGACTTTGTCTCCGAACATCTTTTTAAAGTCGTTATAGGTTCCTAATGATGAATTAAAGTGATCAGGATCTGACAAGCCAGAAATTTTCGGACCAGTCGGTAATCCGGATTTTGACTTAACGTAATTCTGCAAATTTTTAACTGAAATTCGCTTTTGATTCTCAAACAAGTCACGGTATATCGCTTGCTTTTCAGATACCTTCAATGGATGGTCATTAACGCGAACCATATTCAATTCATTCAACACTTTAAACTTCTCATATAATAAGCTTTGATCAGGTAATACATCTTCGCCAATCAAGTAAGTGTCCTTAGTCGTCATTCGCTTAATGAACCTGTTGGCAGACTCCATTCGATCAACTTTTTCATCAAAGTTCCATGGCGTGATCTGACCTGGTTCTTTACGTTTCATCCAAGCAAAGATAGTTTGGCTGGACTTTTCCTGATCTTCAGGTGTAATCATTGGTCCAACGTAATAAGGAATTCTAAATGCAACCAATTCTTCGATTTTGTATTTGGCTAAGTGTAAGTCATGCTTATTGGGATTTGCCTCAGCAAACCATGGATAATACTTACTCTGATGCTCAATAATTTCATCGAGTTCTCTTTGATGTAATTGATGTGGAATAACACCGTTTTGAGACGTACGTTGTTTTGGCATGAACTTTTCCGCTTCAATCAAGTCAGCAATCTGTTTTGAAAGATCGGAATCATCCAAGTTCTTCTTAACATTAGAATAGAATTCATCTTGTTCAATGGTCTTACCATCGTCACCTACATATTTATCATAAGCGGTTTTTAAAGCCGATCTTTTCTTAGTATCCGAAATATTGTCAATCAGCTTCTTGTATAGTTTTAAATGTTCGTGATGGTCGTTGTATTTTTTGATCATTGAGTCAGACAACGACATACCGTTTGGGACAATCTGATTTAAAGTAACCTGTGAGTATAAGTCTTGAATAATTTCAACGATTGATTGTTGGTTTTCATCCATTTCTGGCAAGATATCGTTAAGTTTGGAATCAATATCTTCATCATCAAACTTGACCGCCCACTTTTTAGGATCCTCTGGTTCCGTCTGAGTAACAACATTAAGTTTTGATTTATACCCCAAGATTGCCTTGGTGATTTCAAGTGCAATCTTGCCATTTAATTTTTTGGCTTCTTTATCTTCAACGACAACCGGTATTAGTTTGGAAATTTGCTTTTGCTTATCAAACTTACGAATCGATGAATCAAGGAACAATCTCCCAGTTTCATCAGATTTATTCATATCAACCTGGAATGCATCTTCAGGGTTAATTGCTGAATATAGTTCGTTTAACTGGTTAAACGACTTCTTAAAATCAACTTTTGACGCTTTAAACGTATCAACGGTTGCTGAATTAAGAAAGTTTCCACGATATTTTACAATGTGGTGAATTGCCAAATAAACCATGCGAATATCAAACTTTTTATCTTCGGTCATCAATGCACGCCGAAGATGATAAATTGTTGGATAGTCTTCGTGATATTGTTTATCCGTTAAATCTGGAAACAGCATGGAACCTTTAAATTCTTTACGGGAATCCTTAGGTGATAAGTTGGACTGCTTTAATCTGGCAAAAAATGTTGAATCCACAGGTGTAATGTATGGATCAAAAATTTCATCCAACAACTTTAATCGCCATTTACGACGGTTCAATCGACGACGAGTGGTTCTGAACATACGCCGATCAGCAGCAACGTGTCCTTCTTGAAATAAACGTGCACCAATTGCAGTTTTCCCCTTAACCCGCACTGGTTTACCGTCTTCCCCCATCACTACCCAACCAATTGATGATGTCCCGATATCTAGACCAATATAATATACTTTTACTCTCATAATAATAAACTCCTCAAAATATTTTTTTGCACTGGTATTTGTTACGAGAATCTTCCTTAATTATGCCTTATCAGCTTTGGTATTGGAATGCTTTTCACATAGATTATTTGAGGTGTAATATAAAAGCCTCCCAGGTTAAAAGTAATCCTGGGAGGCTTCTCATTTCTCAACTATTTAGTTATCAACTTTCCCCAAAATAAACGTATAACTGTTTTTCCGCCCAAACATATCATGCTCTGGATAGTTGAACGAAATGTTGTTGACGATTTGAATCCCAATCTTGTAACCCGAAAGTGAAGCCCGCTTGCTGGCAGTGTAGCCTTCCTTATCCAACAGCTTTTTAATGCCGGTAATCTTGGTTGCATTCGATGCCTTTCGATGAGCATACAACCACTTTTGAATGGTCGGGAATGCTTTGATTTCAGTATAGCCTTTGGTGCTGGTAGGATCCGATTCGCCGCTCATGCTGTCATCGAAATGGTCATAATTATAAACGGCAATTTTTGACAGTCCTAGATCCGGCTGTGAATTAGGAAACAGTTTTACAATTTCTCTCGCCAACTTTTGGTTTTTACCTGTTTGAATGTACTTACTAAAGTCAGTGTTATTCACGAACTGATCGATTGGCACGTAGTTCATGCCGGTATGATCAGGGTTCGAGCCTTCAGTAATGGCAGCTGCCGGAACATATCCATGAATGCTTTTGGACGTCCCATCAGGAGAGCCATCCAGATAAACGTAGTTCGAATTCTTGCCATTGTGGCGCATCACAATATTGGCAGTCTTAACATAATTGGCACCTGGATAATGCTTTAGGTTGGCCACTTTCTTGGTGTGTTTGTAATTCCACATATAGACGTTCTTAGACTTGTAGCTGTCTTTAACGTGGAAAGAATCGTATTTTCCATACCATTTGATGCTGGTAATCTGGTAACCATAAGGGCTGAATCCACGCTTTAAAGCATTTGTGCGTATGTATCCAGCAATACTGCCATAACGGTTATTGACATAATAATAGTTGGCACTTTTTAAATGATGGTAGATTCTGACTTTCTTCTGAACGAACCAGGTCGTCGTCTTATACTTGGAAATCTTAATCCCCTTTTTATGGAAGACGGCTGGTTTAATCTTTTTTGCATTCACGCTTTGCTGGTTAACCCAAAGAGTTGCTTTGGTCTTGGGTGTCGCGTGAAAGGCAACGTCCGATCCTGAATTAGTCTTTATCTGGTAAGTCTTCAATGTTTTGACGCGATAATCCCCGTGGGCAGCTTGCGCCGACTGAGGATTGGCGATGACTGCCAGGACAACGAATGCAGCCATTAAGCCAAGAAGTTTAACAAATTTTTTCATGAAACGAGCCCCCTCTTTCACTAATAGGTTATCATACTGACGTTACGGCCGTGTTAAATCATGCATGCATTTCTGTCATAATATTCAACCTCACATGTTGACGAAAGATACACAATCATTTAAAATTATAGGTATTCTATCACGAAAGGAAAGATTGTCATGAGTTCACTTGTTAATCGCAGTTGGCAAAGCCGGTAACAAGTCACATCGATACAGATGCGACTTGATCTTAAGCATGCGATCATGAACGCATCTGTACCGGCAATCTTTCGGAAAACGAACGGTCTGTACAGATGATTCCGGCAGGCCGACTAACCACGAGTATTTCGGTCTGGCCGGAGTACTCGTTTTTTGTTCGCGTTAATGATGGGTTTATAAATTATTTATATTGAGGGAGACAGCTATTATGAAGAAAAAATATTTAATTTCAGGCGTTGTATTAATCTTTGTCGTCATTCTGGGCTTTGCATTTTTCCAAGGCCAGCAGAAACAAAAGACGCAAGCCAAGCCAACCGTTGGAATTCTCCAACTGATGTCGCATCCAGCTCTGGATGCCATCCACAAAGGAATTATCCACGGACTTGAAGAGGAAGGCTACAAGCCTGGCAAAAACATCAAGATCGATTTTCAAAATGCCCAAAATGATCAAAGTAATTTGAAAACAATGAGCACAAAGTTCGCTAACGAGGACGCCGACCTTTCAATCGGAATTGCCACCCCGTCAGCTCAGGCATTAGCCAACACCATTACCCACAAACCGGTTATTTTAGGTGCCATCACTGATCCAAAGGGTGCCGGTTTAGTCAAGAACAACACCAAGCCAGGTGGAAACATTACCGGTGTTTCCGACCAGGCACCATTAAAAGAACAGCTCAACATGATCAAGCAATTCATGCCAAAGATGAAGACATTGGGAATCATTTATACTTCCAGTGACGATTCAGCCGTTGCCCAATATAAGATGTTTGTTAAATTGTGCAAGCAGGAAAACGTTCATTTGAAAGCATACTCAATTGCCAACACCAACGATTTGACTCAGGTTGCCGAACAAGCCGTTCGTTCAGTTGACGCCATTTACGTTCCGACTGACAATACGATTGCCGGGGCAATGCAGACATTGGTTGGTGCTGCCAACAATGCCAAGGTTCCAGTCTTCCCTGCCGTTGACACAATGGTTAAAGAAGGCGGCGTTGCCACATATGGTATCGACCAGTATCAATTGGGTGTTGCCACTGGTAAAATGAGTGCTCAGATTTTGAAGGGTAAGAAGAAGCCATCAAGCACCCCAATCAAGTTCTTCCGTCACGGAAAATTAATCATTAATGAAAAACAAGCTAATAAGTTGGGCATCAAGATTCCTGCAAATCTATTGAAGGAAGCCCAACAAAAAGGAGAATTGATCAAATGAGTATTATCGTATCAGCCATCGGCCAGGGATTAACCTGGGGAATTGTCGGAATCGGCCTTTTCCTAACTTTTAGAATCCTTGATTTCCCCGACATGACCGTTGAAGGAACCTTTCCCATGGGTGCGGCAGCCTGTGTGGCAGCCATTTACTCTGGGGCATCCCCACTTGTCGCAACCTTAATTGCGTTTGTCGCCGGCATGCTGGCCGGATTAGTCACTGGTTTGCTATATACAAAAGGGAAGATTCCGGTGCTGTTAGCCGGAATCCTGGTTATGACCGCCGCCTACTCAGTTAACCTGAGAATCATGGGCCGGGCCAACCTTTCATTGTTCGACAAACCGACAATGTTGAAAAACCACTTTTTGGAATCACTACCGCCTTACTTTGACAGTGTCGTTCTGGGAATTGTCGTGGTTGCAATCGTGACGGCCCTCATCGTCTACTTTCTACAAACCAACCTCGGGCAAGCCTTTATCGCCACTGGTGATAACCCCAACATGGCGCGTTCGCTGGGAATCAGCACCGACGCCATGCAGATTATGGGCCTTGGCGTTTCCAATGGTCTGATTGGTTTGGGTGGTGCGTTGGTTGCCCAAAATAATGGTTTTGCCGACGTTAACATGGGAATTGGTGTCATCGTTGTTGCCTTGGCTTCCATCATTATTGGTGAAGTCGTCTTTGGCGACCTGACGATGAATCAACGACTGATTGCTGTTACGATTGGAAGTATTTTATACCGATTTGTCATTCTGTTAGTTCTCAAGATGGGCTTCAATGCCAACGATTTGAACTTGATTTCAGCCATCGTCTTGGCATTGTTCATGATGTTCCCGGTTTTGGAGAAACGCTTCCGAATCCGCCATACTTTAGCAAAGGGGATGACCAAGCATGACTGAGCCAATATTTCAATTAAATGATATTGTCGTCACCGTCAATCAGGGAACCCCTGAGCAGATTAACATTATGGACCACGTTAATTTATCCGTCTTTCCTGGAGACTTCATCACGATTCTGGGATCAAACGGTGCCGGGAAATCTACTTTATTCAACGTCATCGGCGGCAACATCCCTGTCAGCCATGGTCAGATCCTTCTAAACGGCCGTGACATCACCAGCATGTCGGTGGAGCGCCGAACCCGCTTCTTGAGTCGGGTATTCCAAGATCCTAAGATGGGAACTGCCCCACGGATGACGGTTGCTGAAAACCTGCTGCTTTCCGAAAAGCGCGGTCAGCACCGTGGCTTCGGCCCTCGTCATCTGAAAGCTCACATGGATAAGTTCAAACAAATTACCTCCACGATGAATAACGGCTTGGAGCATCGTTTGAACACAGCTACCGGAAAGCTTTCCGGTGGTCAAAGACAAGCTCTGAGCTTCTTGATGGCCACCATCAAGCGCCCTGAGATTCTCCTTTTGGATGAACATACAGCAGCGCTTGATCCTCAGACTTCTCAAGAATTAATGACCGCCACGAATGACCAAATTACCCGAAATCACCTTACATGCCTGATGATCACCCACCATTTGGATGATGCGTTGAAGTATGGTAACCGGCTGATTGTCTTGGATAACGGTAAGATCACCTACGATATTGCCGGTGATGAAAAGGATAATTTAACCAAAGAAGAATTACTTGGCTTCTTTAGTGATATCGAAGAATAATTAAGCATCACACAAACTGCTTAATAATCAATATATAAGAGTGGCAGCAAGGATTTCCTCCTTGCCGCCACTCTTTTTTGTTGCCTTTCTTGCATTATGAGAAAAATACAAGCGCTTTCTTTTTAAATTTTATATCACCTTATTTATAATAAGGGCGTGCAAGTGATCTATAAGTGTTCTGAATTGTGAATCCTTTATATAATTTCATTTTTATATAAATAATTCGAATTTTCTTCACAGAATCTTTATAGATTTTTTGTAAAATCTAGTCAGTAAAGGAAAAGGAAGTGAACAATATGCAAAATCAACAATCAACTCCGAAGAAACGTCGATTTAAGATGCCTTCAGCGTACACGATCTTATTTCTGATTATCATATTTGTAGCTATTTTAACTTGGATCATTCCCGCGGGTCAGTACAACACCGATAAGGCCGGCAATATCATTGCCCACACTTATAAGGCAGTTACTTCAAATCCACAAGGAATTTGGGATGTCTTCTCCGCCCCAAT
Organism: Lentilactobacillus kefiri; assembly: GCF_009739535.1. Lineage (GTDB taxonomy): Bacteria > Bacillota > Bacilli > Lactobacillales > Lactobacillaceae > Lentilactobacillus > Lentilactobacillus kefiri. The sequence goes on along the minus strand of NZ_CP029971.1, from coordinate 1,624,016 downwards.
TTATGGAATGGTCGGTAATGATACGACTGAAGGTGCAATATCCGTTTCACTATTCATCCTGGTCATTGGTGGATTCTTGGGTGTCGTTAACCAAACCAAGGCCTTGGATGATGGAATTGCGACTGTTGTTTCAAAATACAAAGGCAAGGAAAAAGTTTTGATTCCCCTGCTGATGATTTTGTTTGCACTTGGTGGGTCAACTTACGGCATGGCCGAAGAAACCATTGCCTTTTACCCACTGTTAATTCCAGTCATGATTGGAGTCGGCTTTGATTCACTGGTAGCCGTCGCCATCGTGCTGGTTGGTTCTCAAGTCGGCTGTCTGGCATCAACGGTGAACCCATTTGCGACCGGTGTTGCTTCACAGACGCTTCATATTTCACCCGGTGACGGAATTATTTCCCGGGCCGTGTTATTCGTCATTGTGGTTGCAATCAGTATCCTGTTTGTTTACCGTTACGCAGCCAAAATTGAAAAGGATCCTTCCAAGTCACTTGTGTTCGAACAACGTGAGGAAGACTTGAAACGATTCGCGTTAAATCATGAAGATCAACCCGGTTCAAAAATGACCGGCCGTCAAAAAGCAGTTCTTTGGGTATTTGGCCTGACCTTCTTAATCATGATCATGGGCTTGATTCCATGGGATCAAATCAACAAGAGCTGGACATTCTTTACCAGCTTTACCAAATGGATTCAAGGCGTCCCTGTCTTAGGCAGTCTGATTGGTTCAAAACTAGTACCGTTTGGTTCATGGTACTTCACCGAGATTACCACCCTCTTCTTCTTAATGGCAATCGTGGTTATGTTCGTCTTCCATATGAAGGAGTCGACATTTATTGAATCATTCTTAGCTGGAATGAGTGACTTCATGGGCGTTGCCATCGTTGTTGCCGTTGCGCGTGGTATTCAAGTTGTCATGAACGATGGAAATATTACCGCAACCGTCCTCCACTGGGGTGAGATGGGATTGTCCAACCTCGGTTCAGTTGTCTTCATCATCCTGGCATATATCTTCTATATCCCAATGTCTTTCCTGATTCCATCAACTTCCGGCCTTGCAGCCGCAACAATGGGAATCATTGGACCAATGGGTAAGTTTGCCGGCGTTGACCCAAGCTTGGTTGTCACTGCATATCAGAGTGCATCCGGCTGGGTTAACCTGATTACCCCAACTTCAGGAGTTGTAATGGGGGCATTAACGATTGCTCACGTCAACATCACCACTTGGTGGAAATTCATGTTCAAATTGATGGTTTACCTGTTCTTGGCTACAGCAATATTCTTAGGGGTAATGGCCATAATTTAGAGTGCGACAAGGACTGGGTGACGCGGTTTCTAAGCTGATTTTGGTTTAAGCCCAGGCTTGGGCTTGAATCAAAATCAGCTTAGAAACCGCGTCAGGTCCGTCGAAACACGTTTCCACAAGGTAAAATGAAACCTAAACACCACAAATTTCACAACTTAGGAGGCACCAACAAAAATGTCAGAAAAATTAGTCACTGAAAAGGAACAAAATGAAGCTGTTGAAGGTTTAAAACGCTTAGTCAGCAAACCTTCAGCTTATGATCAAAACACCGTTTCCAAAACCACACCATTTGGCCAGGGAATTGATGATGCATTGACTGAAGTTTTGAAGATTGCCAAGGAAAATGGCTTTAAGACTTTTAAAGATCCAGAAGGCCATTATGGTTACGCTGAGATTGGCTCCGGTGATAAGATCTTTGGAATTATCGGCCACATGGACGTCGTTCCGGCCGGTGATCCAAATGACTGGGATTCTGACCCATTCACAGCAACAATTAAAGACGGCTATATTTATGGCCGTGGTACTCAAGACGACAAAGGGCCATCAATGGCGGCAATGTTTGCTGTTAAGGCCCTGGTCGATCGTGGCTATCAATTCAACTGTCGCATCCGGTTCATCTTTGGTACAGACGAAGAAACCCTTTGGCGGGGAATCGCTGTCTATAACAAGAAGGAATCCCCAATTGATTTCGGGATCGCGCCTGATGCGGAATTCCCACTGATTTATGCGGAAAAAGGATTGGAACAGTCATATTTGGTTGGTCCTGGAATGGATGACCTTTCAATTGACTTGAAGAATGCCTTTAACGCCGTTCCTGCCAAGGCACCGTACGATGGGCCAAAGCTGGACGAAGTCAAAGCATCCCTTGATAAACACGAGTTCAAATATGAAGATCACGGCAGCGACGGCATTACCGTTGTTGGGAAAGCCGTTCACGCCATGAATGCCCCTCAAGGAACCAATGCTGTACTGCGTTTGGCAATTGCCTTGGATGATGTCTTTCCTAACAAAGTCCTCGACTTCTTCGGTAAGAAATTCAAAGAAGACGCAACGGGTTCCAACCTGTTGGGCGATGTTGAAGATCAGCAATCCGGTCACTTGACCATGAACATCTCCAGTCTCAAAATCGATAAGAATGAGACAAGGATGCAAGTCGACATGCGCATTCCTGTCACAGTTGATCACGATGAATTGATCGAAAAGCTCAAAAAAGCCGCTGAACCTTATGACTTGCACTACGAAGCATTTGATTACGTTGCTCCACTGTATGTGCCAACTGACAGTGACCTGGTCAAGACTTTAATGTCAACCTACAAAGACTTAACCGGTGATGATACGCAGCCACAAATCTCCGGCGGTGCAACATTTGCCCGAACCATGCATAACTGTGTGGCTTATGGTGCAATGCTTCCAGGAACTCCTGATTTTATGCATCAAGTCAATGAAAATTGGGAACTCAAGAGTATGTACAAAGCCATGGACATTTATGCTGAAGCGCTCAAACGCCTCTGCACTGATTAATAAAGTAACGGAAAAGGCAGCCTCGAGACTTAGTCTTGAAGCTGCCTTTTTTGATATTTAAAATCCGATCCATTATTTTCTGGACTCGGAATCTGCCCCTTTAGCTGGAACATATTCGATAAGATCGCCAGGCTGACAATTTAAAACGCGACAGAGGTCTTCCAAGGTCGAAAAGCGAACTGCCTTTGCTTTGCCCGTCTTTAGAATTGAAAGGTTGGCCATGGTAATGCCAACTTCCCGTGATAACTCGGTTAAGCTCATCTGACGATCCAAAAGAATTTTATCCAAATTAATTTTAATTGGCATGATGTCCTCCCTAAACCGTCAAGTTGTTCTCATTTTTAATTGCGATCGCACTCTTCAAACATTCCACGAGAATGGCAATAACGGCATAAATGCCAAAGGGAATAACCACAAAGCAGCCGGTAATAATGATTGCAAGCCAAGCCATTCCCGGTCCGCCCATCGCAAAAATAGTCGGTGCAATCCCCAAACTAATAAACGAAATGATTAAAACCTGGTTTTTAATTCGTTGGACAATTGCCAGTGTCTGCTCGGTAAAAACGTACTGATGGCGGATTCGGTTAAGCAGCCGATTAAGTAATAAGGCAACATAACAGCCCAAACCAATTTCAATCCAAATAGTCGCAAGCATGATCCAAAGTTGGTATGGCATATCACGTGGAGCACCAAAGGCTTGAAAAAGCATCACCGTCCCCAAAGAAACAAAAATCACGACTGCAGCAAGAATAATGGCTTTTAAAAATAGAATTTTCCCTTTCAACATTAATGACCTCCCCTAACAAGTTGCATTTATCATACAGCACGATTTATCGATATTCAATATGTATTTATTGATTACCGATGTATCTTTATCGAATGTTAATAAATTCAAACCGGAATCTTCATGCAAATCAAAAGGACGCTGCCTCTCTTTAATCACAGAAACAGCGTCCTTCATTCATTATTTAATTAAAATTGGTTCAGCAGTTACCTAGCTTCCTTGGCAGCTTTTTCAGCTGACTTTTCAGCAGCCTTGTGACGCATTTCCATTTCAATTTCCTCAAGTGACTTTCCACGGGTTTCTGGAACCATGAAGATGACGAAGAAGATTGAAACAACAGCGAAGAATGTAAATACGGCAAATGGTCCACCAACGTTGTTATTGAATACGTGAAGCAACTCCAAGAAGAATTGAGAAACGATAAAGTTTCCGATCCAGTTGGCAGCTGATCCGATTGACGTACCAACACCACGGACATTCAATGGGAAAATTTCACCGATCATCAACCAGCAAATTGGGCCCCATGAAACCGCAAATCCAAAGATGTAAATACCGATTAAAATCATTGTTGGAACGGCTGCGTCTTGAACCTGTAAAGTGAAGTTCAAGATTGAGAGGATTCCAATTGAAAGTGCCATGACGATTGAACCAAACAACAGGATGGTCTTTCGGTTGAACTTATCCATGATGTTGTATGCCAATATGGTGCAGACAAAGTTGACAACTCCAATTCCAACTGAAATCCAAATGGCGTTGCTTTCAGGGAATCCAAATCCTTTGATAAATACTTGTGGTAAGAAGTAAATGACTGAGTTAATTCCAACTAATTGCTGTAACAGCATTAACAGAATCGCAACAATGACAGCTGGACGAGCAAATGTGAACAGCTCTTTTAAGCCGCCTTTAGGCTGATTGGCAACCATTTGAATGTCGGCCAACTCTTTGTCTGGATCTTCTTTAGGATTGTTCTTACGCAATTCGTGAAGAACGTCTCGAGCTTCATCAATGTTACCCTTCTCAACCAGGTAACGTGGCGATTCTGGGAGAATGATTGAACCGATGAACAACAGAAGTGCTGGAATCAAAGCTGATCCGAGCATCCAACGCCAGTCACGCAACCCCAAAAGGTTGTGATGCAGGAATCCCAAGTTTGAAACATATGCTAAAAGGATTCCCAAAGTGATCATCAGTTGAAACATGGTTCCAAGTGAACCACGGTGAGGTGCGTCGGCTAATTCTGCCAGGTAAGCTGGTGTTAATGCTGATGCAGATCCAACGGCAAAGCCTAAAATAATTCGGGCAATAATCATTGAAACAAAGCCCATCGCAAACATTGATAATCCAGATCCAATCAAGAATAGAATGGATGCCAAGACTAACAAACGCTTTCGACCAAACTTATCAGACAATGAACCGATTGACAATGCACCAACCGATGAACCAATCAAAACAGATGAAACAATAAAACCAGTCTGTTCGGTTCCTAAACTAAAATTGCTTTCAATCAATGGTGAGGCGCCTGAAATAATACCAGTATCAAATCCAAATAATAGGCCACCTAATGCACCAAAGAAGAAAATAAAGAATGTACTTAAATGTCTTGCTCTCAAGATGTGTCCCTCCCCAGGGAATAATTTGTTGAACGGTTACATATTGTAAGCCCTTTCATTGTAAATGTAAACGTTTTACTAGATAAATTTTGGAATAATTTCTCCTTTCATCATTCACTTGAAACTAGCTACAGTGTAAAAATTTATGTGCTGAAATTCAAGCATTTACATTTTGCACAATGATTTACACCAAATAACAAATTCACCATGAAAATAATTTCGGTTTTGGCATGATACTTAGGTACCGAAACATTTCTCTTGCCTTCCTAAAAATATCGTGTATACTTCTAATTGTTAGGTACCTAAGTAAAATACAAAGGAGAATTAAAATGGCAGATACTAATAAAAGAGAACTACTCGCCAAGCTGTTTGGTTTCATTCATGGCTGCCAGCGATTTGCCCGTCACCAAGCCCGTCCTTATCACTTAAGGGGTCAAAATCGGGTGTTGGTTATTTTGGCAAAAGAAGGCACGTTGATTCAAAGCCAACTAGCTGAAATTATGGACATTCGACCATCATCAATGACTGAACTGCTATCCAAATTGGAAGAACGCGGATTGATCACCCGCACTCCCGATGAGAAGGATAAACGCGTAACCAACGTTTCCATTACTGATGAAGGTAAAAAAGCAATTGCTGACGATGATTCGACTGACGATATGCTTAACGAAATTTTCGCCGGATTATCTGATGAAGAACTCACTCAACTCAGTGAACTGATGGATAAATTAAACGGTTCATTGAAAGACAAACTGCCTGCCCGTGACGAAGAATCACCTTGGGGCGGCAAGTTCCACCACCACGGATTTGGCGGCGGTCACCATGGCCCTCATAGTTATGGCATGCCACCATTTGGCGGGCCCCACGGACATGGACCCAAAAGTTTCTTTCCAGAACATTAATGATTAATCCTCAAGAGCCGGTAGCAAACTTCATGTTTGCAGCCGGCTTTTTTACATAGAATCACACATTTAGTTTCAATTTGTTAAAGTCCTTAAGTAAAATAATTTATCCGTATAAATTGTGGTAAAATCTATTTGGTCAAAATATATTAGCCCTGAATTTGTGGATGACCAAGCCCCAGAATCAACCTATACCAGGTTTTAGCCGTCCACCTCAGTTTTCTATATTCCCTCAAATTCACAGACTTCAATTTTGATTTAAGCCTGCCTTAAGGTTGATAATGTAAAAATAACATACCGCATTTATCAAAAAGGATGGTGATTGGAACACAATTATGGTGAAAAAGAGAATTGAATGGATCGATATTGCCAAAGCTTACGGTATCATCGCTGTAGTATTCGGCCACGCGCTTGCGAGCGGCAATACAACCAATATCATTTACTGGTGGCACATGCCACTGTTCTTCATCGTTGGCGGCTTCTTCTTAAAGCCGATCGATGCCACGAAACTTGAACATTGGAAAAAGTTCTTTAATAAACGAATTTATAAGGATCTGCTGATTTACTTCATCGCTGGAATCGGCTTAATCCTTCTATATAGTCTTTTGTACAATAAAGATTGGGATTACCTGATCAACCACTTATCAAGGTTGCTGGTCGGCGGCAGGACATTAAACCTGTACACCACCACATTTTGGTTCGTAAATGTGTACCTGCTGTCGATTACCGCAGTGACACTACTGATTTCCACGGTAAAATCCAAGATTGGCCAATTTACAATTGTCACCCTTGGTCTGTTTCTATCAACCTGCTATGACAAAGTTGATTGGATGAACTTATACAGTTTCCAGACCATGCCGTGGAATCTGGATATCGTCTTAATTGCCGCATTCTTCACTTACATTGGTTACCTATTCTTCCACACAAATTGGAAATGGATTGAAAAACCCATTCCAATCACGCTTTTAATTGGCTCATCATTACTCTTGATTGGCTTGTATTTAAATCATCAATTTGACTTTGAATTCTCAATGAAGTCGCATTTGATTCAGACTTCCGAGCCAAAGATCCTAATGATTGCCGCGATTCCATTGATCTTCTCATTTGGCGTCATGGGCATCTCGTACTTGTCCAGTCAGCTGCCAATCGGCTTGTTCTTATCGACCATTGGTAAGCACACCATGATCATCATGTATCTTCATGGCGCACTGCTTGATATCGCCGAACAGGCAGGTATTGAAGATGTCGTCTTGAAGGTCATGATTGCGGTTGTGATTCCGATGCTGCTGGCATTACTCAAACAACCGGTCGTCAAAAGAAGCAGTGTTTATTTACAAAGTTAACTAAATATCAATCCAAAAAAGAGCTTGAAGACAAATCTTGTCTTGAGCTATACCCCCAAAGTTAAAGTAAAAACTTTAGCTTTGGGGGTATTTTTATGACTAAAATTTCAAAGACAATTAAACTATGTGCATTAATTGAATATTTTGATGGGCAAGGAGGTCTTAAGACCATTTCCAGTAAATATCAGATCGCACCATATCTTTTTAGAATGATGGTTGCGGCATACCGCACTCATGGTCCCGACGTGCTGTTGAATCCACCACAAGTAACACCTGAATTTAGAGTGGAAGTTGCCCATTGGGCAATTGCCAATAATGCCTCATACACTCAAGTTGCGGCTAAGTTTGGATATGTTGGTGCCAGACAAATTCAAATATGGAAAGAAATATATCGTAATCAGGGGCCAAATGGGTTATTGTCTATATCAAAAGGACGGAAACCCAAAATGACAAATAAACGTAAGAAACCGACTAAGAAGCGGTCAACCAAAAAGAAACTTTCACCAGAAGAAAATCGTCTTAAGCAATTAGAAGCTGAAAATTTGGAGTTGCGAATCAAAAATGAAGCGTTAAAATTATTGGCCTCGATGAAGCAACGAACAAAGAACTCGCACAAGTAATCTGCACACTCGAGGCCAAATTTAAGCTGGCTGACCTTTTACGGGTCTTGCCAATTTCACCAGATACTTTTTTCTACTGGAAGCATCAATTCAAGCTGCCAAACAAAGATTATCACTTGCGGTACTTGATTTCCCGCATCTGGAGTCAGGATCATCATATGGGTGTTCTACGAATTACCCAAGCCCTCCTGAATGATTTTAACCTTAAGGTCAACCATAAGCGTGTTTATCGGCTGATGAAGGAGTTGGATATCCAAGGGGAAGGTTATCGCAAGAAGATCCGCAAATATGATTCCTCTAAAGGTCCTGAAGGAACTAGAGTCAAAAATAAGTTACGTCGCCGTTTTCAAACCGATCGGCCAAATCAGAAGATGGTTTCCGATGTCACTGAATTTAAGATCCCCGAAACTCAGGAAAGAGTGTATTTCGAACCGATAATGGATTTATACAATAATGAGATTCTAACCTTTGCCATTACTGCCGGCAGTCCCAATCTTGAATTTGCCATGAAACCATTGGATTCCCTAATTGACTTAATACCAAACCAACCATACAAGCAGTTCCTGCATACGGACCAAGGTTGGCAGTACCGACATCGAGCATGGCAGAAGAAACTAAGAAACGCTCACATTACACCCAGCATGTCTCGACGAGCAACTTGCTTAGATAACGCCTGTATAGAAAGCTTCTTTAACAAGTTAAAAGTTGAGTTAGGAAATCTATCCAACTACAATTCCGCTGAAGAATTGATAGCGGCTATTAAAAAGTGGATAATCTACTACAATACTGAACGAATTCAAATGAAACTAAGCGGCACATCGCCGATAAAATATCGACTCCGTGCCGCCTAGGAAAGACAAGCAAATACTTACTTTAACTTTTGGGGTACACCTCATCTTCAAGCTCTTTAATTATGAAGTTACTCAAATTTTAATTCTAAATACTCTGCCCCATCTAAAGGATTGAAGCGATATGGATCGATCGGCTTAAAACCAGCGGCATGGTAAATCTTCAAAGCCCCTTTCATGGACTTCAAAGTATCTAATCGAATGGCTTTATATCCCAAGTCTTCCGCACTGGCAATAATTCGAGCAACCAGTTCTTGCCCGATTCCCAATTTTCGGAAATCGTCTCGAACGTACAAACGTTTCATTTCAGCAATTTCCGGTTCAAATTCATGCACCGCAACGGCACCTGCTAGTTGTGAATCAACATAGGCTAATATGAGATCGCCCTTTGGCTTGTTATACCGAGTGTCCAAATCATTTAACTCATCAGAGAAATCTTGAAAGCTTAAGTCAAATCCCAATGATTTCGAGTATTCGATAAACACGTTTTTGGCAGCTTCGAAGTCCGTTGCTGTACTTGCATGCTTATAGTCAACCTGTTGTTCTGCTTGTTGCATATCGCTATCCCTCCTGACAATTAGGGGCACTCTACATAATTTTAATTATTTGTGCAAACGACGTTGATGGAGCAAACGCTGCTTTTCTTCTTCAGCAGCCTTGGCAGCCAACTTTCGTTCATGTTCACGTTCACTGGCAGCCTTTTGTGGGAGAACCAGATTCAAGACAATTCCGATAATTGTAGCGAAAGCCAAACCGGTAAATTGGAACTTGCCAAGTTGAAGATAAGCATTACCAACACCAATGACCATGACGGTTGAAGCAATCATCAAGTTACGCTTCAATCCCATATCAACTTTATTTTCAACCATAACTTGAATACCAGCGGTGGCAATCGTTCCAAACAACAGGAAGCTGATTCCGCCAATAACCGGCATTGGCATCTGCATGATCAACACATTCAACTTGTTAACAAAGGCGAATAAGATAGCAAACATCGCAGCACCCATCAGAACATAAACACTGTGAATCTTGGTAATTGCCATAACACCGATATTTTCACCGTAACTAGTCATCGCAGGCGCACCAACTAAACCAGCAAACAATGAAGCGGCACCATCACCGGCTAATGTCCGGTTCAAGCCGGGATCCTTGAAGAAGTCTCGACCAGTCAATTCATCAAGCACCATAATATGACCCATGTGCTCAGTCATCGTAACGAAGGCAATTGGCGTGATAGCCAAGATAGCCGCCCAATCGATATGGAATTTATAATCAATTCCAGGAATATCAAATGCTGGAATCTTGAACCAAGGCGCACTGGCAATTGCGTTGAGATCAACAATCCCACAAAATACTGAAATCACGTAGCCGCAAACAATGGCCAAAAGAACCGGAATCAGGCCAATGAAGCCTTTAAATAACATGTTAAAAATAATAGCTAAGAATAATGTTGCCAACGCAATAACAAAGTATAACAGACTGTATTTACCATTTTTCATCATGGCATCCTGAGCGGCGCTTCCAGCCAATGAAAGTCCGATAACCATGACGATTGGCCCAACAACAATTGGCGGTAAAATATGATCCACCCAGCTGGATCCAATTCCCCAAATAATACCGGCCACAATCATGTACACAATTCCGACACCGATAACACCTTGAGCGATTCCAGGATAACCGGTGGTCTTCATCAACGCCAACATTGGTGTGATAAAGGCAAAACTTGATCCCATGTATGCTGGAATTTTACGCTGGGTAATCATGATATGTAACAGCGTACCAACACCAGATGCGAACAGCGCAATACTTGGACTTAATCCAACTAATAATGGAACAATAACTGTGGAACCAAACATTGAAAACATATGCTGCAGTGATAATCCAACCCATGGAAGAAACTTGGGCATGTCGTGAATATCAAGAATCGCACGATCATCATGAAATTCATTCTTATCTGCCATAAATATTTGCCACCCTCAAAATTATTTGAATCTTTCAAGCTCCTGAAGGCACAAAAAATGCCCACCCCGCATATAGTAAGGTAGACACCAATTCGAGCATTGCTCGTTTAATATCGTCCTCTTACCAGCCTCACGGGACCAGAGTTAAAGATTCATTCGTTGCTTTAATTATAATATACCGTTGAAGCTTGTCAATCTAATCTTTGATTGGCATCTCCATATCAATATGGGGAATGCCGTCTTCAAGATAGACATCACTGACATTTTTTAGCCCAAAGGATTTGTAGAAACTGTTCAAGTATTCCTGGCCTGCCAAAACAATTTTGGTCGCGTCCGGCATCAGCTTGGGAATCTGATCCAAAGCTTCCTGAACCAGCTTGCGTCCCAGTCCCCCGCCACGATTATTGGGATTTACAACCACCCGGCCGATCCGGGCAACTGTCCGGTTATCTTCGGGAATAATCCTCGCATAGGCTGCCAAATTACCATCCGCATCAGTGAACATCAAATGATAGGAAATCAAGTCGTCATCGTCGACCTCTTGGTAATAGCACTTTTGCTCAACGATAAAAACAGCGACTCTTAATTTATAAATGTTGAATAATTCTGTAGTTGTTAATTCTGAAAACTTTTTGATTGCGACTTTACTCATATTGGCCATCCTTTAATGTTTAAAAAAACAAGATTTCTGCTATCTGTTATAATATATTCAACTAGATTAACATGCAATATTAGAATCTAAATGAGGTATTAATTTGAATAAGCATGACGATGAACCACAATATAAAAAGTATGACTTCAATTCAGAGGAAACCAGGCGCCAGCAACACAAGAAACAATACAGCGGCTGGTGGTTTGCCCTGCTGATTTTAGTGATTGGGATTGCTTTGGCCCTTGGTATCAATTGGATGGTCAGTTCCAATAACCATAAGCAGAGTAGCTCCAACAGCTCAATCAGTAAAACGATCAACAAGTCCGAAAAAGAAATTACCGGAAAAGCTCAAAAGGGTCCTCTAACCAATAAGATCGAAAAGAATCGGGTCAAGGCTTTCAGCAGCAAGGTTCAAAGCGCCCAGGCCGGTGGTTTGACTCCTAAAGAACGCCAACAACTCCAACAGCAGATTAACCAGGAACAAAACAAATCGGTTAAATCTCAGGAACAGGATGTGTTGAACAGCGTTAAGAGCAGCAAGCCTTCAAAGCCGCAAAAAACACCTGATCAATTTTCAAGCAACCATACTTTTGCTTCCATTCAAGATGCCAAAAATTGGGCAAATGCTACCAAGCAGCAATGGTTGAAAGCCGGTTATGTCAACTACACGATTACTTCAAACGGACAAGGGTATTACGTTTTGCGATTTATTAAATAATTGCATTCATATTATTTTATTCTTGCAATAAAAGACATATCATGGAATTGAGGAGGGATGAGTATGGACATTCAAGTACCACTGAAAAAAGGGTTGTTAGCAGACAAATATAGCCGACACGCTGGCAAAGCAGACATGCTTGGTGGCGAGCCAATCGTGTCATTCCCCATTCAAATTAACAATGTTCCAAAAGATGCCAAGTCTTTGGCACTCACGTTATTAGACTGGGATGCTGTTCCAGTCAGCGGGTTTCCATGGATTCACTGGACAGCAGCCAATATTGCCCCTGATGTTAAAGAAATTCCTGAAAATAACAGCCAGCAGTTAAGGATTCCAATGATTCAAGGCCGTAACAGTACGGCTGGCGGATTGATTGGCAATCAAGATCAGACCACTGCCTGGCACTATAATGGACCAAATCCACCTGACAAAGTTCATAATTATCACCTATCCATGTTTGCGTTGGATGAAAAACTGCCTTTAAAAGATGGCTTCTGGTTAAATGAACTCCAGGACGCAATGCGTGGTCATATCCTTGCAACAGCTGAATTTATTATTCCAAGTAAGCCTTAATTTTCCGAAAACGATTTCTTCTTTTCAGTTTTTAGGCGTTATGACGAAGAATAATTAGTGATATAATGAACTTAAATTAATTTGTGGGAGGTTTCTTTATGGAATCCAATTATAAAACCATCTTAGTTCCAGTGGACGGATCCAATCAATCAGAAGATGCATTGGCTAAAGGTGCACAATTTGCCAAAAATAATGATGCTCATCTCGATGTTCTTCATGTTTTGAGCACTCAACAATACGGATACAATTACGGTGGAATGGTTGACGGCGACGTCATCAATAACCTTGTTGAAGATACCACCGACTACCTCAATAAATTGGTTGATAAAATTAAAAAGGAATCTGGTCTTGAAGATATTTCAATCCATATTCGTTTTGGTAATCCCAAGACCGTTATCTCAATGGAATTCCCAAGAGACCACAAATCCGACTTAATTATTATTGGTGCAACCGGTATGAGTCGTCTTCAACGAGTTCTTGAAGGATCTGTTTCATCATTCGTTGATCGAAACGCCAAATGTGACGTTATGGTTATTCGTACCAACACTAAAAACAAACCGTATATTCCATTTCCAAAAGACTAGTGAGATTTGAGCATTCAGAGATGAATGCTTTTTTTGTGATCAAAAAGGCCCTTTTATTGACGTTGACTGCCAACCATGTATGATTAAATTAGTATATGTAAGCGCTGTATTTGGAGAGGAGATTGAACTATGAAAGTACTTGTTATCGGTGGTATTGCCGGTGGTCCTTCCTTTGCAACCAGGCTGCGACGAATTAACGAAGATGCTGAAATCATCATTTTAGAACGGGGTGCTGCAATCTCTGTTGCCAGCTGTGCCCTGCCCTACTATCTTGGTGGTTTAATCAAGAATCGTTCAGCAGTCATTGAAAGAACCCCGGAGATATTGAAGCAAAAGAATAATATTGATGTGCGGTTATTCAATGAAGTAACGAAAATTAATTCAGATGCCAAAACCGTTGAAGTCCATGATTTGCAGAAAGATGAAACCTATACAGAAAATTACGACAAACTGATCATTGCTACTGGCGCGAGTCCAACAGTTCCTGAGATTCCAGGAATCCATGACGCAGACAACGCCTTCGTATTACGGGCTGTGACCGATGCCGACAAGATTAAATCATTTCTCGATACCAAACACCCAAAGCACGTCACTGTCCTTGGGGCGGGATCAATCGGTATCGAAGTATCCGAGGCATTCGTTGAAAACAACATGGATGTTACCATCGTCGAACAATCAGGCCACGTGGCTTCTCCATTTGATCCTGAGATTACCGACATTGTTGGCCAAGAGCTCAAAAAGCAAGGTGTCCATGTCATCCTCAACGAGAGCGTAAAGGAAGTTCAAGATAATGGTCACACCTTGTTCTTCGATGACGGTACCATCCATAAAACCGACATGCTGTTCTTGGGCACCGGAGTTAAACCTAACAGTGAAATTGCGCAGGCAGCTGGGATTAAGCTGTCAGCCGACCAACACATTATTGTTGATAAGCATCTAAAAACCAATATCAACGACATTTATGCTATCGGGGACGTGATTGAAACAACCAGTGTCATCACTGGCAAGCCGGTTCCAAGTTTGCTTTCAAGTGCTGCAAATAGGCAGGGACATTTACTGGCCGACATTTTGAATGGGAGTCCATTGGAATACAAAGGCTTCATCGGTGCCGGGGTTTCGAAATTTTTCGATCTCACTGCAAGCTTTGTCGGATTTACTGAGCAAATGCTCCAACAAATCGGGATTACCAACTATAAAACTGTGTTTATCACCCCATTTGACCGAGCATACTTCTATCCAAACGCGGACCGGGTCAATTTTAAGCTAATATATGAAGATAAAACCGGTAAAATTCTTGGCGGACAAGCGGTTGGTCGAAACGGTATTGATAAACGGATTGCCGAATTATCCGTCGCTATCACTGGGAATTTGTCGGCATTTGATTTGCCATCTCTTGAAATCCCTTATTCACCACCATATTCGTCAACCCGTGATGTGTTGAATATTGCCGGCTACGTTGCAATTAATCAGATGACAAATAAGTCCGCGACGATCAAGTTAGCAGATATTCCAAAAGAAGATATGCAGAATGCGGTATTCCTGGATATCCGAGAAGCCGGCAAACCAGCAACCGGTTCAATCAAGCCAACCTTAAACATTCCGCTGACCGAATTACGTGATCGGATCAACGAGATTCCGAAAAACAAGAAAGTCTACATTACATTCCGAAAAGGACTTGGTCCTTATAACGCAAGCCGAGTATTGGCCGGTAAAGGAATTAAAGCAATCATGATTGAAGAATAATATCAAAGCAGTGAAAAAGGAGATTTTTTGGACAATTTGTTCATTTAATCCCCTTTTTATTGAACTTCAAAGTATAATGTATATTGAGGACGGGAGTGTGATGATATGCCACGAAAATTGAGGCCAAACGCAGCTATCAAGAAAGTATTGAAAATTTATCAAAAGAATTTCATGAAAAATCAATTTACAACACCTCAAAATGATGCCTTGCACCTTATTTTCAACCTTGGTTACACAGTGAGCCCCGATGTAAACGAGAGTTCATATGGTTATGTTAAAGTTGTCAATATGGATACCGGAAAGTCACTGGTTTTAACAAACTTGAGCGGTAATAAAGCGTTGCTTGACGGTGGAACGACGATTATTTCTGAACCGGATTTGGATCTGAATACATTCGACTATGTCGACTATTTGAATTCCAAGGGAGATAATCCAGATTACCTGGCACCATCTGTTGCCAACTTAAAGATGCTTCGGAATCGTCTGAATCAGTTAAATGCCGACTTTGATCGTTTGAAAAAGCTTCGTAACGATTACCAAGAACGACTGACAGATATTGATTCGGAATATAATCAGAAGGTCAGCTCCTTCATCGCAATTGTTAACCAGGTTGAACGCATGTCTAATAAAATAACTGAGGAAGAAGATCCTAATGATTCCTCGACCAAATAATAAGCAGGAATTTTTCCTGCTTTTTTATTTTATCATTCTGGGAGTGCTTTTGGTACATATTTTCATAACAAGGCGTATTATGTTAAACTTATTATCCTTTTCTAATGTGTTTCTAACTGTTTTTACCCCATATTTTAATATTTGTCCCATAAACTCATCTTTGTTGCATAAAACTTGCAAACATATTTTTGGGAGGGACATATTTTATGAAAATTTCACGTATTGCACTCGCATCATTGATTTCCTTTGGTGTATTTGGAGGAGCCGGCTTAAACGCTTCTGCAAGTCATCACCGAGGTTATCACAAAGTTCTCTGGAACAAGCCTATGGCACACAAACAGGTCGCATTGAAAAATGGCAAGGGAATTATTTGGAACAAACCATTTAAAACGGCTAAGAATGCCAAGATTAAATACCGTATTTCACATGGTAAGAGTCTTGCATTGACGACTCTTCGTCACATGAAGGTCAAAGGTGGGAGCATTTATTACTTTGTTAAAGCCGGTAAGTTCAGTGGCTGGATTAACAAGAAGAGTGTTAAGTTGGTTAAAAAGACCACAGTGAAAACTGTGACTGAACCAACTCGCACAACAATCCCTGCTCCTACTACCCAAGCACCACAAACTACCAATTCATCTGGGGCACAAGCATCATCAGCAACTTCCAGCAACAACGGAAGTGGAACTGCAACAGGTAGCGTACCAGAACCTTACAAGACCGATGGCTATGGAACTGTCACTAAAACCGAAGATGGCAAGTTACCGGTAGACTACAACAATCCTTTCAGTACATATGCTGAAGGAACATTGAAGGATGATACTTGGATTTATCACCATCGATATAATGGCAAAAGGGTATATGACCGTAAGGTTGGCTTTCCACTGAAAAAAGGCGCAAAAGTAACAGTTGCTTTGAACACCCCGCATAGCAATCGAAAGACCCTTTTAATTAAATCAGAAACACCAGATGGCACTCATTATGGATATGTAAAACGATCTGAAGTAGATTTTGGAACCGGGAACACTAGTAATCAGGCCGCTAACACTACAACTCCTAGTCCTACTTCTACTTCTACTTCTACTCCAACTCCTGTAGCACCAGACCCAATGAATTACGCCATCACACCACTTGACGTAATGTTAGCTGCAAACAAAAAACATACGTCTGTTCAACCTAGTGGAATTGATTCAGATGGGAAAGCGACTATTGTAACCTCCAATGATGCTGACAATTTTAGAGCAGGATATCAAGCCGCTCAAAACGGTGTTCAAAATACTATTAAAGATGGCGACACCCCATTGAAGGCAATGTTTAAAGCTGCTGATATGGGTGCAAGTGTTCAAGCTGGAAACGATAGTACATTTACAAAGACTGATGTTGCCAATTTCAATGCGGGATATCAAGCTGCTCAAACTGCTAATGCAACAGCTCAACCCCAAAATAGTCCCACTAGCAACACTGGCGACGTTGCACCTGCGTCAGGTGATAATTACTAGAAAATATTAAAGACATCCCCAAGCGGATGTCTTTTTTTCTGTCCGATCATTGCACATCCAAAATCCATTAAATTCCCGCAACCCCCTGTTCTGACAACCATAGCCCGGTGTACCGGGTTTTCATTCATTTGCAATCATTTCTATCTTTGTTAAACTAGTTGTCATTGCTAACAGGAGGTATACATGGATTCAAAAAACACAACAAAGATTGGACTTTTTCAACTCGTAATGCTGACACTGGGATCATTAATTGGCTCCGGCTGGCTTTTCGGTTCATGGGAAGCCACAAAAATTGCTGGTCCCGCAGCAATCATTTCTTGGGTAATTGGTGGGATTGTTATTGCCGCCATTGCTTATGACTACGTCGAAATTGGCGCTATGTTTCCAGAAGCTGGTGGAATGAGCCGTTATGCTCAGTATTCCCACGGTCCGCTTCTGGGATTCATCGCTTCTTGGGCTAACTGGATTTCATTAATTACGTTAATTCCCATTGAAGCAGTCGCAGCGGTTCAGTACATGAGTTCCTGGCCATGGGCTTGGGCTAACTGGACCCATTCATTCTTAAAGGGTGGCACGATTACAACATCAGGTCTGATGATCGTATTCATGTTCATCTTAGTGTTCACACTGTTAAACTTCTGGTCGGTCAAGCTATTGACCAGCTTTACCAGTTTAATTTCAATTTTAAAAATTGGGGTTCCTGCCCTTACAATTATCATGCTGACAGTTTCCGGGTTCTACCCGCAAAATTATGGCCATTCCATTCATGAATTTATGCCATACGGATCAGCACCTATTTTTGCCGCCACATCTGCAGCCGGAATCATTTTCTCGTTTAACGCGTTCCAGACTGTGATTAATATGGGGAGTGAAATTAAAAAGTCTCGGAAAAACATTGGCCGGGGAATCTTCATTTCACTTCTGATAAGTGGTGTCATTTACATTTTGCTTCAAAGTACCTACATTACTGCCATGAAGCCAGCCACCCTTGCCGCAACCGGCTGGAGTGGATTTGACTTCAACTCACCATTTGCTGACTTGGCAATTATGTTGGGTATCCGCTGGCTTTCTGTGATGTTGTATATGGACGCCTTCGTTTCCCCGGTTGGAACCGGTGTTTCATTTGCCGCCTCAACTGGTCGGGCACTTTACGCCATGGAAAGCAATCAGCATATTCCAAGCTTTATTGGTAAAATCAACCAAAAGTACGGGATCCCACGGGTGGCAATGATCGTCAACCTGGTATTAAGCATGCTGATGGTTTCAATTTTCAGATCATGGTCAACATTGGCAACCGTCATTTCCACTTCAACACTGATTGCCTACCTAACTGGGCCAGTCACCGCCGTTGCCTTCCGTAAAATGGCGCCTAACTTCAAGCGTCCGGTGAAGTTAAAGAATCTTGGATGGATGGCACCCCTCTCATTTGTTCTAGCCTCTTTGGCCATTTATTGGGCAATGTGGCCAACAACTATCGAAGTGATTCTGGTTATCCTAATTGGTTTGCCATTTTACTTCTATTATGAGTATCGGGCCGGTTACGTTGATACCCGAAAAGCGTTCTATTCCAGTATGTGGATGATTGTTTATTTGATATTCATCTCCGCAATGTCTTATCTCGGAAGTGAACAATTCAACGGAATCAACTGGATCCATTATCCATGGGACTTCGTTGTCATTTCACTTGCATCCCTCGTCTTTTATTACTGGGGAATCAAGACAGCGCACGTCTTCCCTGATTTCTATCAGGCTAAGGAATTAAACGATACCGTCATAATGGATGACGATGATTAAATAACAAATCACTTATGGAGCTAACAAAAACTGTTAGCTCTTTTTTCTTACGGCCGCATAGTTACTTACTATTAGATATTAGTAAAAATATCATTAGGATTCATTGTTTAAGCTTAACAAAAAAGGTATAATTTTAGCTGTTATCAATTTTTAGTATTAAAGGACTAATTTATGACTATCTGGAGGATATATATGGATGCTAACTATTTGAAAAGTGAATTAAGTGATCAGGAATTAATGTTAGTTAATTCTGAAGTCGAAAAGAATTCTAAAAATGCTGTAGTTGCTTATTTACTATGGTGGTTTACAGGTTTCATGGGCGGACACCGTTACTATTTTGGTAAAACAGGTTCTGCTATTGCAATGACATTAATCTTTTGGTTATTAATATGGGCTCTTGGCCTTGGTGCATTAATAACAGGGATTTGGGCATTGGTTGACGTATTTCAAATCCATAACTGGATAAACGATGACAAACATTCACAAGAAAATAGTGCAATTCAACAAATTATGTTACGTAGACAACTTCGCAATAATTCAAACAATAATAATTCAAACATCAATAATTCTACGAATACTACTGCACAAAACACTACCGTACAAAGCCAAAATGAGACAGCAAATACGGAAATTCATCAAAGTCCTGAAGATGCTACAAATCTTCAAGAGTCTCCAACCATTTCAGAAGATAACTCAAACACAAAATAACTCAAAGTTAAATTTATTGATAACAGTAACAGGCCGACAACTGCAAACGCAGCTGTCGGCCTTTTGAGCATAAGTGGTTCTGTGCCCCTGCCAAGGTAGTTTTATAATACCGCAATACTGGCAGGATTACCAAATCAATCGAGAAATTCCCACACAGTCTTAATAAAGAAGATCACCAAAACAATGATAATGATTGGTCGGGCAATAGCACTACCAAATTTTTTATAATATGACGCGCCAAGAAAGTTACCAACAATGCTAAACACGCCGGCTGTTAATCCCAATAGGATCATCACCTTATCGTTCATCAAGAATACAGCTAAAGCCGTCACGTTGGTGGTTAAATTAATCACCTTGGTATTTCCGGCGGCCAAGTTGATTGGCAGGTGGGCAATCCCAACCAGAGTCAGAATTAGAAATGTCCCCGTTCCGGGCCCATAAAAGCCATCCCAGACACCCAATGAAACTGAAATCAGCAGAGTTGCGACAAATTGTGACAAGCTCAATTTTGCCGAATCGGCTAATTTCGTATTCAGAGCATGTCGATTCAACAGCAAATACAAAGCCGTCAGCGGCAGCACCACCAGCAAAATAATCCGAAAATAATACTCAGTAATATGTAATGCTAAATTTGCACCCAATGATGAACCAATAATTGCGGCAATCACTGAGAAAAATGCCAGTTTGACCCGAATATAGCCACTCCGGGCGAACTCCAACGTGGCAATCGTCGTCCCCATTGCAGAAGAAAGCTTGTTGGTTCCAACGGCAAAATGCGCTGGAATTCCAGCCATCAAATAGGCAGGTAATGAAATCAAACCCCCACCGCCACCAATGGCATCCACAAATCCCGCCAAAAATACCAAAGGACAAACAATTAAGAATTCTGTCAGCATATCGCCATCTCTTTTCAATTAAATCATGCCTTTAATCATACCGCTAAATCAGCTCCTCGGAAATACAATTTGGGCCAGAAATTAAAAGCCACCATTTTATTGCTTCCAATTGGCGTTCATAATGCCTTTAATCAGGAAGCCTAAAATGGTGGTTTTACATATTCTGATGTTTAACTTGATAATCTTCAGGTGATAAATAAGTCTTGGGATCACCCAGCATCTGGGTCAGCGCCATTATCTTAGGAGGCAATAAGCCGACCCTTTGAACCAAATCACGGTCCCCGAACAATTCTCTTGGCGCACCCGTAAACTTGATTCGTCCATGTTCCATGACCGCTACAGAACTAAATTCTGCCGCTACCCAATCCATATCATGGGTAATTGTGATGACTTGATGGCCATCAGCTGACAATTCATGAAAAATATCAGTCAGCATCTGTTTGCTGGGCCAATCCAGTGACATCATAGGTTCATCAAACAAGTAGACTGCCGGATCAACTGCCAAGACAGTGGCAACCGTCAGCAGCTTTCTCTCAGATAAAGAAAGATCGTAAGGATTTTCCTCTGCTTTCTCAGTCAAGCCAACCTTCTCCAACACCTGATCTGCTCGCTGAGAATTAATGGCCTTATCGGAACTAATTTGAGACAAGCTCCACTCAACTTCACGCTTAACGGTCGCATTAAACAACTGATCATCAGGATTCTGGAAGGTAATTCCAATCGTTTTTAAACGGTCAGCCGGTTTTAGTTCCCCCAACTCGGTTCCGTTAACTTTGATCGTACCGGTGGTTGCTTTCAACAGCCCAGTCAATAATTTAAAGATTGTCGACTTTCCGGCTCCATTTTGACCAACGATGGCGGCCATCGAATCAGCAAATACTTGGTTTTCAACCGCCAAATTGAATGACTTTTCTGGATAAGAAAACTGCAAGTGATGAAGTTCAATTTTGGGCATCAAATGCCTCCTTTAGCTCTGCAGAAGTCACCGGATACCGATTGTCATCCAATCGCCAGTTCATTCGTTGAGCCAACTGATACGCAGTCGGTTCAGGAATTCGCCATTGAGCTGATAAATGGTTGAAAACTTTCTCCGGTGATCCGTGAACAATCAGCTCACCATCTTTGAGAATCCAAATTGAATCAGCTACCTCGCATAAATCGTCAATTTCACTGCTGACAATGAACACCGTCGTATCTTGAACGGTATCCAACCAACCGAAAAACTGTTTTCGACCAACCGGATCCATTTCACTGGTTGGATCATCCATGATCAAAATTTTAGGCTGAGTCACAATTGCGGTTCCGATGGCTAATCGTTGCATTTGCCCACCGGATAAGCTCTCCGGTGATTGACCGAGTTGAGCAGTCAACCCCATTTGGGCAGCAACATTTGCCACGCGTTTATTGATAAAGCTTGCCGGCAATCCTTGATTGACCAAATCAAACGCTAGTTCATCGGCAACCGTATCTGCCAAGCCGCTTAATTGGCCTGCTGGATTTTGCAGAACCACGCCAGTGCTCGCATTGAATGCCTGCCAATCATCTTTGGGTGAATATCCCAACAGGTTACACGTGCCATCAATCTCTGCTGAAATGATATTGGGAATCACACCACCCAATACTCGACAAAGCGTCGACTTGCCGGAATGACTATTCCCAATGATACCGATGATTTTACCGGCGGTAACTGTGGCATTCACGTGTTTCAATTGAAAATCGTCGGCACCACGGTATCGAACGTTGATGTCTTTTAGAATAATCCGTTTATCTTCGTCCATAATTTCCATCCTATCAAAATAACCGCAATAATCGTCAAACCATAATGTCCAACTGAGGCCAACCGATAATGATTGTTACCCTTCAACGCTTTTCGCTTCGGGTTATCAAATCCCCGCAACTGCAATGAAATTGAGCGGGTCATCGACTGGTCAAGTGTCTTAATAACCAGAGGAATCAACACAGGAAGAACCGATCTCAACTTTTGAATGAACGTTTTTTGTGGGTTAGTCCCTCGAACACGTTGGGCCTGCTGAATTTTTCGCATATTGGCCATAATCTCAGGCAAAATATAGCACACCGACATCAGCACATAGACCGTCTTATACGAAAGACCGGACTGCTCCAAGTATTTGGCATTTTCAGAAATTGTCGTTGTGACCATGAAAAAGCCACTTGCCAAAATAATCACCAAGACCCTGGAACCCAAAATTGTCGCATACAGCAAGCCTTCCTTGTAAAAGTGAATGCCAATAATTGAGAATAGGACTGTCTGATTTTGACTGTAGAACAGCCCTTGAATGACCAGCATGGTAAAGATCAAAAATAAACTGAATCCCAATGCTTTGAACGTAGTGGAACTGACTTTTGAAAATAATAGCAATACCAACGCCATGGCAATCAGTCCACCTTCGATTACCAGGTTCGTACTGGCAAAACTCAGCAGTGCCATATCAAGAATAAACAACAATTTGGTCACGGGATCAATGGCGTTATACCACTTTGATTTGCCGACTGTCTCCCCCGTGAGCATGTTTTGATCAGTCATTACTTATCATCCCTAAAGAATCGCACCATCCGTTGCGGCAACTGACGATAAATGAAGAACGCCAGATATGCCACACAGACTTTATCAAGAATATCCAAAACAAACTCATCGGTAAATGATGCCAGCCATACTGGTGCATGATTGGCGACCATTAAGGCAAAGAGTGAATCACCCCAGGCAATCCCAGTCTGACCACCCCAGAAAATAACGTTGAGTGGCGTAGAAATAACTGCTGAAACGATGGCAATTATAATAGCTGAAATAAAGACTTTGCGAATCGATGAAAACCAGCCTTTGGCATGTAAAATACCAACCGCAATTCCGATACCAATACTGGTAATTGCATAGACCGTTGAAATTGGCGACAAAGTTAATCCATAAATAACATTGTTGATGAAACCACTGACGGCACCGGCAACTGGGCCCGCAAGCATACTTGCCAGAAAGGTTCCCAGTGATCCCAACCATACCGGGAGCTTCAGTCCTTCTGCCAGTGCTTTGGCCACATAGTTGATTCCAACGGCAGCCGGAATCAGCGTCATTGTTGCAGCAGACAGCTTAAATTTCCACATACTTGTTCGATTGATCGGTTCTGATTTCATAATCTTCTCCTTCAGATTCTTATTTGTCATAAAAGTAATTATTACTTTTAAGTAAAAGTATAAAATACTTTTACTTTGACTTGGCACTAATTGTACAATTTTGAGAACAAATGTCAAGAAGTGTTCATTTTTAAAGAAAGTCAAAAGAATCCCAATTTTTACTAAAGAAACCATAAGAACCCGCAGGAAAACGAACAGGCAATTCATTCTATGCTAATAATGTAATGAAATAGACCTATCACTTGGGGGGGGTAAAAATATGTTTCGCAAACATCGCAAACTGCTCATCATCACAGGTTCCATCTTTTTAGTCGCTATCATTGTCGGCATCTTCGTCAAATCGGTCATCGATCCAGACAGTACGCCGACTGTTGTATCCGAAGTCAAACAAGATGTCGCACCAAATAAAATATTTGAAAGTTATAAGTATCGTTATGACCTGCAAATCATCCATTCCAACGCAAAGCTATACTCCGCTCCCGCTGGTACCAAAGGAGCCAACTATTTGGGAACCGCGAAGACCAGACATTTGTCAGCCAATATTGTCGGCCAGAAACGTTGTGATCTTAA
Organism: Lentilactobacillus kefiri; assembly: GCF_009739535.1. GTDB lineage: Bacteria > Bacillota > Bacilli > Lactobacillales > Lactobacillaceae > Lentilactobacillus > Lentilactobacillus kefiri. Next base: position 1,599,568 of record NZ_CP029971.1, on the reverse strand, counting down.
CAACATGCGACGAGTTGGCTACATTGCTTTTAAACAGGCAGGTCATCAATATTGGATCAGCGCTCAAAACGTCAAGTTTCGAGATCTAAACAAGTTCAAAGGAACCAATCCAAAGATTGAAACTGCCATTAATGCCGGGCTAAAGCTGGTTGGTAAATCCAAGTATGATTATGGTGGCGGACGAAATTTAAGTGACATTAAGAATCACCATTTTGACTGCTCTTCATTCATCCGTTACTGTTACGGAAAAGCTGGCATTCGACTTGGACGAATGGATAATATCACAACCTACACGTTGGTGACCATGGGAAAACCGGTTAAATTTCAAGATATGAAACGTGGCGACATTTTCTTCTTCACGAACTCAAAAGGCCAAGTCAATTCACATGTCGCCCTTTATCTTGGAGACCATTTATTTCTTCACGACCATAATCAATCAGATACCGGAGGCGTTGGCATCTCCACTTTAAATGCGCCGGGATGGCTCAAAGAAACCAACGGGACTGTTCGAAGAATTGCCTAATATTGCCAAACAAAAAGCCGTCAAACCGACGACTTTTTTTGTACGTGAATATTTAATTTAAGCAGCCTTTTTTAACGCGGCTGAATTGGCTTTTCGCTTGGATTCCAAGTAACGTACGAGAACTAGAACCAATGCGATGGCAGAGATGATGGTTGCCGTCCAGAAGACATTGGCAAATGCGTGAACAAATCGAATTCCAACTGATGAACTGATTCGATTAACACCGGGCAGCTGGAAGAATAGCAACGATGAACCAAAGCTGATGCCAATTGTCATTCCCAGCGTCCGGGCAAATGAATTGAGTGATCCGGCAATTCCCGACAACCTTTTATCGACTAACCCCATCGTCAAGGCATTGTTTGGTGAGAGGAAGATGGCCATTCCAACACCGTTTAACACAATTGGCGGAATAATCTGCCACATATTAATGGCATTTGGGAAAAGTGCATACCCAACTTGTGAGATCATCAAGATCAACAGCCCAACAACGGTCATTAACTCCCGATTAATCCGATCGGCCAAGAAGCCGGCAAATGGCGTCGTGCACAGCATGGTGACGGATTGCAACATAATAATCAGCCCACTGTAAAAGGCACTCATTCCGTTATAACTTTGAAAGTAAAATGGCAGTAAAATATTTGATACTGAATTAACCAACATGACCAGCGCCAATGCTGTGATAGAAGTCATGAACCCTCGATTGTGAATGACTTCGGGCGCAATCCACGGCAGGTTGGCCTTGTCGTCTTGAACAAACGAATAAACTGTAATGGCTGCACCAACCAGGAAGAAAGCCAATCCGGTCAACAATTTAGAACGACCACTTTGAAAGAACGATCCACTCAGGAAGAAGATAATAATACCGAGGGTAAACAAATTTTGACCGGTCCAGTTGGCACCTTTGGTTACTTCACGAACTCGTGACCAGCTGGCTTTGGGAACTGGTAAGAATTTAAATCCTAACCAGAGAATAATGATTCCCAATGGCACGTTAATCCAATATATCCATCGCCAACTGGAAGATGAAATGATTAGCCCACCAATTCCTGGACCGGAGATTGCCCCAACCGAGATAAACATCGAAATCACAGCTAAGGCTTCAGCCCGCCGTTTATCAGGAAAATACTGGGTCACGATTCCCATTGAATTGGCCATAATCATTGCGGATCCAATTGCCTGAATCACCCGGCCAAATAAAATAATGACATAAATTGGCGCACCACCAGTGATTGCCGAGCCGACTAAAAAGGTGATGCCGCCGGCCAGGAACACAACGTTTTTGGATAAAATATCGCCAATGTGGCCGAACATGACCAGTAAGATGGCCGTCGTGATCAACCCAATTTGAACAATCCAAGTCGCCATACTACTGGAAACATTCATATCAATCGCAATTTTTGGAATTGCCAGGTTTGTACTGGATCCCGATAAAGCGGTAAGAAACGAGAACATCCCCAGGACAGCAATAATCGAAAAGTTTTTGCTCCGCTTTTGCACATCGTCAGCCATAATACCCCTCCTCTGGTTTCACTTCATTTATAACACGAATGGTCAACCCACTGGTGAGATTAAGCTTTAATAATATGCCAAAAAAGGTTCCCATATCGACTGTCCGATACTGGGAACCCTTTGCCACAAACGCAATTATGCTTTGACTTCTGCTTTTTGATTATCTTGATAATTTGAAATAGCGTCCAGGAACTGTTCACCGTACTTGGCGAGCTTGCTTTCACCGACACCCTTCACATCCAACATTTGAGAATCAGTGGTTGGCATCACAGCGCTCATCTCATGGAGTGTCTTATCTGAGAAAATGACGAATGGTGGAACGCCCTGCTTTTCAGCCAATTCTCGTCTTAACTGACGAAGGCTTTCAAATAAGTCATCATTTTCTGACAATGCCTTGGTAGCCTTAATGGAAATCTTCCGGGAAACCTTTTCCTTTCCCTGTAAAACATCGGCTCCCAAAGTCGTCACTCTGAGGATTGGGAATTGGCCACCGCTGGCAGCTAAATAACCAGTGGCAGTCAAATAATCAATCAAGCCGACAACATCTTTTTGATGCATCCCTTTCATAATCCCATACGTTGAAAGTTCATTAAATCGAAGCTGCTTCACCTTTTGAACCTTGGATCCGGTCAGAACCTGAGCAACCAGGCTCTTGCCAAATCGTTCTTTCATCCTCAAAACACAAGACAAAACCTTTTGTGTATCCACGGTAATGTCCTGCGATTCTCTGGTATCAAGGCAATTACTGCAGCGACCACAAGTTGGTCCCTCGTCACCAAAATATTCAAGAATAAACTGCTGCAGACACTGCTGGGTATTCGCATACTGCGTCATAATCTGGAGCTTTTTGTATGCCCGCTGCTTGCTTTCATCGTCTCGTTCAGACTGATCAATGAAGAAATGCTGAGTTTGAACATCTTTTAATTTAAATAATAAGATTGCTTCGCTGGGAAGACCATCCCGGCCGGCACGACCGGCTTCCTGATAATATTCTTCCAAGCTGCCGGGAACGGCGTCATGAATCACAAAGCGCACGTTGCTCTTATCAATCCCCATTCCAAAGGCATTGGTGGCAACCATAACCAAGGCCCGATCATACAGAAAGTCATCCTGACTTTTACGGCGCTGGTCTTTGGTCATCCCGCCATGATACTTGGCAACGGAAAATTTATGTTTCTTGAGTAATTTGGTCAATCGCTCAACTTTCTTGCGAGTGCTGGCATAGATAATGCCGGACTCACCGGAGTTCAGCTTCAAGTAGTCCAAAATGTATTTGTCGCTGTCCTGACCCTTAACAACCTTAAATGCCAAGTTGTCACGTTCAAAACCGGTTTTAACCTCATCTTGAATGTCCAGCCGCTGCTTGATATCATCGGCCACCTGTGGCGTAGCGGTCGCTGTCAACGCCACAATTGTTGGCTTGGTCGGTAGTTGATGCAGTCGTTCGGTCAAAGCCAAATAGCTTGGCCGAAAATCGTGGCCCCACTGAGAAATACAATGCGCTTCGTCAACGGCTACCAAATCAATCGGCAGGCTGGCAAGTCTTGAAAAGGCACCGGAATCCAGTCGTTCAGGGGAAACGTATAACAGTTTGACTTCCCCGTTGCGAGCTTGGGCAAACCGTTCATCCATTTCGTCAAAATCCAGACTGCTGTTGATAAAGGTTGCCGGGATACCAGTTTCATTTAAACCGTCCACCTGATCCTTCATCAATGCAATCAATGGCGAAACAACCAGTGTCAAGCCATCTTCTAGCATTGCCGGAATTTGATAACAAAGTGATTTACCACCACCGGTCGGCATAATGGTCAACACATTCTTATGGGCCATGATGTCGTCAATAACAGCCTGCTGTCCCGGGCGAAAGCTGTCGTATCCAAATTTAGTTTTTAGAAGTTCTTGGGGCGTCATCTAGTCAATCCTCTTTTTTGAAATAGTCACATCATACAGTATACGGAAATTATCGGTCCGTGTCTGCCCCGGACTTCAAAGATTTAAATAATCATCAAGTGTGATATTCTAAAACCAGAATATCACATGAGGGAGATGATTGTAATGGAACAACTTTCAACGGGGATCCTAGGTCAAAATGTCAGGAAGGGGCTCAACTTTACCTGGTCAACCCAGGCTATTTTGTTCTGTGCCATTATTATTGCCTGTGTTGGTTTAAATGTCGATTCACCACCAATCGTCATTGGGGCAATGCTGATATCACCATTAATGGCACCAGTTGTTGGGATTGGTTATGGAGTGGGGAATCGTGACCCAAAGATTCTCGCCCGGTCAACCCGCCTGCTTTTAATTCAAGTGACCGTTGCCGTCGTGGGAGCGACAATCTATTTCTTCATCTCACCTTTAAACGCAACCAGTGCCCAACTGCTGGCCAGAACCGAGCCAACACTTTGGGATGTCTTGATTGCAATTGTCGGTGGATTTGCCGGTGTCATCAGCTCTGCGAAAAAGGATGGCGGCAACATCGTCCCCGGCGTTGCAATTGCGACAGCTTTAATGCCACCACTATGTACAGTCGGCTATGGAATCAGCCATTTAAATTCGACATTTATTTTGGGTGCCGGTTATCTTTTTTTAATCAACGTCTTTTTCATCGCGCTATCAACCGCTATCGGAACTATTTTCTTTCGGGTTCGAAGCGGCGAAAAGTTGAATGTCCCTTTTAAGCAGCGAATGTTAATCTTGGTTATCTCGATCATCATTATCATCCCCAGCTCAATTTCAGCTTATTCAATCGTCCATAAATCATACATTGATACGGAGTTATCGGAGTTTATTGACGCCAAGATGGGTGATCAATACATCGCCAAGCAGTCAATATCTGGAAAACAAATTGACTTGTCAGTGATTGGAAGACGACTCAATGATCAAGAAATCGAAAATCTCAACAAATCTTTGAAAGATTACCACTTGGGCGACTATCAATTAAACCTCAAGCAATTAACTAAGGGTAATTACATCACGCCAAAAGAATTTCAAAGTTATATCAAGCAAACTGGTGAAAAAGATGCGATTCAGGGAAATACCTCTTCAACAGATACCGACTCCTCTAGTGCCGGTTTAACCAATACCAGCACCGATAGTCAGTCAAAGAAGCTTCAAGTGATTCAAACCGGACTAAGTGACAAATATGCCAAACTCATTGCCAATATTTACATTGGCAAAGTAAAGGATCAATCAAATACTTCCAAAGAAGTAATGATGATTGCTTTAACGAAAAAGGGTCAAAACAGCCGGTCCAAGATTGAAAATTCGGCAGCCAAATTGGCTAAGGAACAAAAAATTAATCCGGTGGTACAATTTATGAATCTCAACTAATCAGGCCACAGAAAAAAGCCCATCTTTACCAGAATTGATAAAGATGGGCTTTTTGCGTGAGGTGGGGGTTAAAACATGTGGGCTATTTCTCTAAATATTTATTTTGTAGTTTGGTTAAATCAGCTTGGGTTAAGCCAAGTCCCTTTTCAAGGAACCCTTTCATTGAACCATAATGGGTCTCAGCCTCCTTATAAGCTTCATCCAAATAGGCTTTTTCAACAATCAAACCGTAGTAGTTCTTTTTAATTGTCGCTTTGCTTGCACCCTTCTTTCGGAGTTCGGCCAATGCCTGGTCATTGGTTTGCTTTCGGTATTTATTGGACAACAGGTAATCTTTATAAATGGTTGATTTGTTAACACCCAGGGCGGTCATGATCAAAGCGGTGCCGAATCCTGCCCGATCCTTACCGGCACTGCAATGCCATCGAACCGCTTTGTTGCTTGGCACTGTTAAGAGTTCATGGAATAATACTTTGTAAGCATGGCGTCCCTGGGTTGAATCAACGAAGTACTTGTAGTAATCGATCATCCCAGTTTGGCCATTGGCAATCTTATCGTTTTCTTTGGATTCAGCATCCGAAACAACCGGGTTGGCAATGTATTTAACACCGCTCATTCGTTTGTCCGGCGCTTCCTTCATTTCAGCGGGGGTTCTCAAGTCAACATCAACAGCTACATGATGCTCTTTGGTCAAAATGGCTTCATCATTTGAAGTCAGCGTGTTCAGCTTTGCGGAACGAATCAGCATATTCGGCTTAATCACTTTACCGGATTCAGTTTTGTAGCCACCTAAATCTCGGACGTTTACCGCGCCAGCCAATTTAATCTGTGAACCGGGTACAACCTCGGTGGTCTTGGCAGCTGCAGTTGCAACCGGTGAAAAATTATGCGATGCAACGGGTGCCCCAACGGAAAATAAACCTAAAGTAACGGCAATCAATGCAATTTGCTTTTTCAAGATTGTTTCCTCCAATACCCTTTTCTATGATACGGCTACATCATAAAACGGCCTTGTAAAGTTACCGTGAAGGAAATGTAAAAGTTTTGTTCACATGCAAATATTTGTTAATGATGATCAAACAGTCAGCTGCAAAAAAGTGCCAGCCTCAAATATTGCTTGAGACTGACACTTCTCGGTATTTAATAGGGTCTGTCTGGAAACAAAATAATCGTGTATAATCTTGATAAAAAACAAATTGAGGTTTTCGCCGATGACAATTCCGAAACGTTATGAAATTACTGATGAGCAATGGGCCCGGATTGAGGACCGTTTTCCGCCCTATAAAACCGGACGCCCACCTAAAATACCTAATCGCCAAGTTTTTAATGCGGTTCTCTGGTTGCTAAAAAGTGGCGCCACCTGGCGTGATATTCCTGAACGATACGGTTCATGGAAAACCAGCTATAGTCGTTATCGTAGTTGGGTTGATGCCGGCTTGTTTGAACGGATCTTTAAGGATTTGATCGATGAACCGGATATGGAAAATATCAGCCTCGATTCAACTAGCATTCGAGCTCATCAAAAGGCCACGGGCGCTAAAAAAACGCCCGCTGTGACGTTGAGAATCAAGCCATCGGTCTAAGCCGTGGTGGTCGAACCACTAAAATTCATGCGGTGGTGGATGGCCTTGGAAATCCATTATGTTTTATCCTTACCGGCGGCCAAGTTCATGATAGTCGGGCAGCTGAACCATTACTGCGACAATTAGCTTTAGCCGGCGTTAATCTGATTGCCGATAAAGCTTATGGGACTAAGGAACTGCGCCAGTATATTGAAGCTGAAGGCGGTCAATATACGATTCCACCTAAAAGTAATGCCCAAGACAAGTGGGATTGTGATTATTACGTCTATTGTGAACGCCATTTGATCGAGAATTACTTTAATCAATTGAAGAATTACCGGCGGATTGCGACGCGATATGATAAACTAGCGCATGTTTTTCTACAAACCATTTACATTGCTTCAATTTTGATTTGGCTTAAATAGTTTCCAGACAGACCCTAATAAACTTTAACGTATTTATTGTTGGCAGTTATATAACCACCGGCAACTTGATAACGCATCGTTCCGTGTTTCTTTGCAGAATATCGGTCGGAGTATGTCCAAGATTTTACCTTGAGCACTGTCCCTTTCTTGATTAGTTTCGTTCGTTTGCCGAAGTTAACGTTGTTGTAACGGTAAATCGTTTTCTTCACTTTAATCTTCTGGGGTTGTTTGGTCTTGCCGTTCGTCACCAACTTACGGTTTCCGGTAATGTAGTGGCCGTTGGCTAATTGATAACGGGTGGTTAAATTGTGACGGATGATCTTCGTCACCTTCAAAGTCGTTCCTTGTTTCACGTTCTTAACCTTCCCAGTGAGATTCTTGTTGGTGTATTCATAGACACCAGTTGGATTGATGACGGTTATCTGTTGATGGTTACTTTGATAGTAAACTGGTCGAACGGAGCTCCATGAAGCAGTTATATAGCCCTTCTTACCAGCCGTCTTTGAATGGTGGTTAACATCTTTCACGTAGTAACGCAGTCGGCCTTGATTGTCTTTGGCATAATTCAGGACGACAAACATTGGTCGGTTAATCCGTGGTTTCTTGGTATATGAAGCAATTCGCTGAGATTGTTTGAAATTCGCGTTCTTATATAGATAAACTTTCTTCAGTGAATAAACCGCGCCACCCTGAACTTGGGCGTAATTTGGCAGCTGGGTGCCATCCGGCATGGTTGGATGAGTTGGAAATTCCGGGGTACTTGGGGTTACGTCTGGTTTCACATCAAGAGTCGATGGACCCGGCTTGGGAGTTGGCGGAGTGACTTTATTACTTTTGTATTTGAAAGTAATCGTTGTGTCAGCGCTCAGCTTACCAGTCAAAGTCTTTTCACTGGTTAACGTATAGCCGGAAATTTCTGGTGCAGTTTCGGAATAATTTTCGTTGAGCGGAATCATCTTTTCCTGTTCCTTTTGGTTAGCAATCGGCTTGCCATTTTCATCCAGATATTGAATTGTTAATTTGTTGGCGAACTTTTCATAAACATAAGTGGTCGTCGATCCAGGATCGAGGTTGGACAAGACGGTTCCATAATAAGTTAGGAGTTCGAGTGGATAAATGTGTTGGTAGGTAATGTCACCAATTGGAACATCAGCTCGTAAACCTGCAAAGAGTTTGTCGGCTGAAAAAACATAGGTCCCAGCATTATTCGGCTTTCTCATAGCTAAGGCAGTGAACTTATAGTTACCAATTGTCAGAGGAAAATCCGGATCATATTTTGGCACATCCGCATTGTTATATATTTGTGGTTTCTTTAATTCATTCCCATTAACATCGGTGTAAAAACGTTTGGTTTTATCAGGCTCCTTATTCTGTGCATCCGCCGTCAAAGTAATTTTATTAGGTTTGGTCGACTGGTGATCTTCATAAACAACGTAAATATTCACAACAGAAGTGCCGGCAAGCCTTTTTGGCCAGTTAGTATAAACGAGCTTAAAATTCATCTCGTGATCGTCTTGGTCTCTAAAGTACATTTTGCCGCTCTCGGTTTTCTGATCAGAGTAATACGCCCGGAAAGTGTACCGGCCATTATCAAAGGACATTTTGAGATATTCCGATGCATCAATAGATGAATCAAATAATTTCTCAGTAGACTGCATCGTAATTGTTTTGTTGTTAAATGGGACATCAATTGGATCACCGTAAAGGTCAACGCCGTGCAAAACATACTTCACTTCTTTTACGTCGGTGACATCGTCAGCAGCGACTTTGGCTGGCTGCAATAGTGAAAAATGGTTGTTGCTTTGTTGACCTGCGTGATTCACCAGATTAATTCCTAAAACAATTAGGAAAGTCATCAAAGTAAGAGTAAAACCTTTTAAAATTTGAGCAAAATAAGCACTGTGATATTTAGTTTGCTTTGCCATAATAATCGGCCTCCTATAGGGGTTGCGGTTACAACAGTTTTAAGTGTTTATATCTTTGATTACGTCTTAATTATACTGGGTCTAAAAAAACTTGTCATTTGATTTGAATAGCGTCATAAAGCCTCATTAGTAAATTATGAGTAGCCCCTGTTCATAAAAAGGCGATAAACGACTCATTCGTTTGTCAGACCAACAACCCTCTCATTCATTTACTAATCAGTTCTTAAGGATTTCTTAAACAATAAAGGACGACTCCCACTGCGGGAATCGTCCTTTATTGTTTTATAGGAAAGAGCCAAGTCAAACTATTCAGTTTCAGTCTCCTTGGCAAACTCATCAATTTCTTCTTTTTGATGACCATTAATGTTTCCCAGCTTAGGCATCAAGCCATGGAGGAACAAGTGGTCCTTTTCTACTTTGATCCCTTTTTTATCGAAAATCTTGGTTAATTGCTTCTCAACAGTAAACAGACTGCCGGAAGTGCCGAATAAGAATACTTCCTTTACCATCTTTGGATCCAGGTTCCTGGCAAAGTCCTTCAAATGTTCGTCAACATTCAAATTATAAATGCCACCGCCAAGATACAGCCGGTCGACAGGCTGACTAATTGGCGTCTCAATTGACTTAGCTTCAAGTTTCAATTGTTTGCCCAACAAGTTGGCAAGCTTTTCGGTATTCCCTGTTCGTGTATAGTATCTAATTGCATCCATAATTGCCATCTCCTAAAATCCAGTATAGTTCTGTATGCGCTTACTTTCAAATAAGAACGCCAATCTTGCGGGTTTAATAAATCATTATGAAATGACCATCAATTTATTATTAAAGCGTTTACATTTTGTAAGTATGGCACTACACTAAAGTTAGTAACAAGAAAAGATATAAACTTTTAGGGGGTTATTTATTTATGGTGGCAAATTCTATAATTAATCCGAACAGAAATTAAAAAGCCCAAAGCAATCACTTACAATGGTAGTAGCTAATTCCAACCAATATAGGGAGTGATTACTTTGGGTACATCTACTTTATCACGTTTTCAACGTGGCGCACTAGCACAACTGGTCAATGAGGGGAATAAATCTTACCAAGTAATGGCTGACGCCTTAGGCGTCGCCAAAGCTACGATTAGCTATGAGTTGGACCGGGTTAAACCTTATGATCCAGAATTAGCTCAGCAAGATGCAGATCGCAAAAGGCGGAATTGCGGTCGTCGTTCGATGCTGACGGCAGCATTAGCGACTTTAATTACCAATCACTTACGATTAACCTGGTCACCAGAAACCATTGCGGCCGCTTATAACTTGAGCACTGCGTCAATTTATAATTGGCTTAATCGTGGCTGGCTCCCCTTCAAATTGACTGATCTACCCAATCGGAATGTCCGCCAGCACCGAGTGAGCGAAAATCGTGGGAAATTTACAAGTGGGACTTCCATCGAACAACGGCCAACAACTGTTAATCAACGGTTAGCTTTTGGTCATTGGGAAGTAGATACGGTGCTTTCTAGTCGAAGTGAGTCACGATCATGTCTGGTTACATTCGTAGAACGTAAGACCCGACTTCTATGGGCCATCAAAGCCCCTAATAGAACGGCTAAGGCTCTAAACACCGCCTTTGGCAAGTTTATGGGGGCCTTCGGTCCCCAAGTAAAATCCATTACTGTTGATCATGGTAAAGAGTTTGCCAATTATCAGGCCTTAGAACAGGATTATCAGATCAAAGTTTATTTTTGCCATCCATATTCACCATGGGAGCGAGGTTCCAATGAATATTTTAATAGACGGTTACGCTGGTTCTTCCCGAAAAAGACCAATTTTAGCCAAGTAACGACTGATGAGATCCTAGCAGCACTTGAACTAATTAATCAACGACCATTAAAAATACATCATCAACAGACTGCCATTGAAAGATTCCGGGCTTGTTCGGATTAAACTTGTAATTTGCCTGGTTGAAAAAATTAGTGGTTCAGATGCTGTTCTTAAAGTTTTGGAACAATGGGGTGTTAAGAACATCTACGGCCTGCCAGGTGGCTCATTTGACTCGACCATGAATGCGATTCACAATCAAACCGATAAAATTAACTACGTTCAAGTTCGTCACGAGGAAGCTGGTGCGATTGCTGCGGCAGCTACCGCAAAGTTCACCGGTAAAGTTGGTGTCTGCTTCGGTTCAGCCGGCCCAGGTGCCGTTCATCTGCTCAACGGACTTTATGACGCCAAGAGCGATGGCGTTCCAGTCGTTGCGTTAGTTGCTCAAGTTCCAACCGGAAACATGAACATGGACTTCTTCCAGGCAATGGATGAAGAACCAATTTTTGATGATGTTGCTGTCTGGAACCGAACTGCCATGACCGCAGACGCATTGCCACGGATGACCGATGAAGCCATTCGTCAAGCCTACATGAAGCATGGCGTTGCCGTTTTGACAATTCCAAAGGATCTCGGATGGGCACAAATTGATGATACTTATGAACCAAACGTCAAGTCTCATCAAACACCTGTCTATCCAAGTCCTCGTTCTGAAGACGTTCAAGAAGCAGTCAAGCTGATTAAAGAAGCTAAATCACCAATGATTTACTTCGGAATCGGTGCTAAAGATGCCGCTGAAGAATTGAAGGAAGCCTCAGAGAAATTCAAGATGCCATTGGTATCATCATTCCTTGCAAAGGGCATTATTCCTGATGACTACCCTGCTTATCTCGGCTCAACCGGTCGGGTTGCACCAAAGCCTGGTTCGGAAATCGGCTTCAGCACAGACTTGATCTTATGGGTTGGCACCAACGTTCCATTCAGTGTCTTCCTGTTTAATAAGCATGCCAAAGTTATTCAAATTGATATTGAAAGCGAAAAGCTCGGCAAACGTCGTCACAACGATGTTTCAATGTTGGCAGATTCAAAGGCTGCCTTAAAAGCTATCTTGGCAGCTGGCGAAGACCGTCAACCATCTGATTTCTATGAAGCCGCAATTGCCGACAAGAAGAACTGGGACGACTGGCAGGACAGCTTCAAAGATTCCGATGAAAAGCCTGTTCGTCCAGAACCAATCTTTGACGTTTTGAACAAGACCGCTTCTGACAAAGCTGTCTATGCGGTTGATGTCGGAAATGTTGATATTAACTTCGAACGTTTAATCAACATGCACGACGATCAAAAGTGGGCAACCTCAGGTATTTACGCAACGATGGGCTTTGCTTTACCAGCTTCAATCGCCGCAAAGCTCGAGTACCCTGATCGTGATGTTTACAGCTTGAGTGGTGACGGTGCCTTTGCAATGTTGATGGAAGAAGTCATGACTCAGGTTAAGTACAACTTGCACGTTGTTAACATCATCTTCACCAACGAAACGCTTGGCTTTATTGAAGCCGAACAAACCGATGATACACATCAGCCATTGTCAGGTGTTGAATTGCCTGACACCAACTGGGCTGAAGTCACCCAAGGCATGGGCGCTGTTGCTTACACTGTCCACACCAAGGAAGACATGCAAAAAGCCATGGAAGCCGCTAAGAAGACTGACAAGCCGGTTGTCATCGACGTCAAATTAACTAAAAAGATGCCATTGACGACTCAACACATGTTCATTGATACTTCATGGCAGGATAAAGACAAAGTTGCCGAATTCGTCAAGAAGTATGATGCTCAAGACTTGAAGCCTTTGAGTTACTTCTTAAAAGAAGCTAAGGAAAAGAAACTGCAAACGAACTAACGTGATGTAGCAGATGGTAAAAACATCAAAGGCTGGGAACATAAACGTTTCCAGCCTTTGACTTACATAGTTTTGATGACCAGAGGTGCAGGCAATGAAGGTTATTTATTTAAATCAAGATTCAAAAACACGTCAGCCGGCCGTTTCAACTAAACCAATTGTCTTGGCATTGGGCTTCTTTGACGGTGTTCATAAAGGTCATCAAAAAGTAATTGGAACCGCCCGTAAGATTGCTCAACGGCATGGATACAATCTGGCTGTCATGACCTTTAACCGCCACGCATCCCGAGTTTTTAATCACGGGAAAACTGCTCATTTCCGCTATCTAACCACTCTGAAGCAAAAGATTGAACTGGTTCAATCCAATCACGCCGACATTTTATACGTTATTGATTTCACCAAACAATTTGCCGCGCTCTCTCCTAAAGCCTTCGTTAAGCAGTACGTTATCGGCCTCAATGCGAAAATTGTGGTTGCCGGCTTTGATTACACATTTGGCAAAGGTGGCAACACGACAATTGACTCACTGGCACAAATCAGCGGTGGCAAAGTTCAAACGGTCACCGTTCATGAACTTGCAAGTGATCAGCAAAAGATCAGTTCGACCAGAATCAGACATTTGGTAAGCCTGGGAAAAATTGCCGAAGCAAATCAGTTGTTGGGGCATCCCTACGAAACAACCGGCAAGCTGATCCACGCGCAAAGTAATGGCCTATCAATCGTTAATCCTTCAAGTCGCCTGCAGCAGTTGCCGCAAACCGGCCAATACAGCTGTGAAGTCCGAATTGCCGATCAAAAAGCTGCCGTGCCTGTAAAAGTTGTGCATACAGACAGCGGCAGTCAAGATAGTGTTATTTATATTAATCGTCACCGATTCAACAAGCTGCCACATATCAATTCTTTGCCTGTTAAAATCAGGTGGCTTAGTTGAAAGATTTGAATTGTTGCTTTTCTTGAATTGGAAATTCCGTTGGCTGGTCTTTATTCATCAAGTCTTCGGTTAAGGCAACCCGATAAATCGTCTGGTCATCATACGGCTGCATATAGTAAATTGAATTTTGAGTATCCATATAACCACGGTACTGAGTGTAATCCTCGGTACCGTCTTTTTTGATCTTGACACCCTTGGGGATTTCAACCGAATTCAAAATATGACTCATCTGGGTAACAGTCTGGTCAGTGGAAACCTGATCCGTATACTCACGCATAAAAACAGTTCTGATAAATCGGGAAACCGACGTGTAATCCCCTGGCAATCCTAATGCCCCACTCCCCGGTCCAAATGAATTGACCTGAAAGCCATCGTAGTCACGAGCCGGATGCGGTGTCGGTTTCAACTGTGTATAATTGCTTAAATTCTTCAAGTGCCAGCCAAAATCTGGGCTGTTGGTCATGACTCCCACCGGGTTCTTGATGTAATGAACCCCATCTGCGACAACTTCCAGCACGTAACAGGCACCGGATCTATCGGTGATAATCCAATGAAGCGGAACGCTGATCCCCATCAATTTAACCGGCGCGGCAACAATGTTGAGCTTGGTCAGCTGATTGCCTAAATCATCACAGCTGGCCGCATTTCCAAGGATCCAATTCAAGACTTCGTGAGGAGCAACATTGGTTTTACCCTCTTCTGCCTGCTTGGCAAACTGGGCTTCTCCACTAAAGTATAGGGCAGCGGCACTAAGGCCCTTTTCATTGACTCCATCAACCAGGATATAGTTATCCAAATTCCGACCGGTTCCGACAAAACTATAGGTCGTGTGATAATTGCTGCCTTTAACATCACTTGAGAATGTCTGATCTCTTGGGATCACAACTGGCCGGCCTTTAAGTTCAAAGCCAAAATCCATGGTCCGAGCCAAAAAGTTGTCCCCTGTTTCAGATAGAAAAGTTACACTTGTGCACATTTCAATCACTCCATATCAATTTATTATTTGGCAAATCTACCCTGGACAAAGACCTGTTTGACATCATCTTTTGAAGCATTATAGATAATTTTTTCAAAAATCTGATCCATGGTTTCTTCATTAAATGAAGGCATGGGTGCTTGAACCACCTGTAAATCAGCCAAGTAACCGGGTTTGATTTGGCCGGTCCTTAGATGAAGACTCTCTGCTCCACCAACCGTTGCGAGATAAAAGCCGTTCTTTGCAGAAATTGGGTCGTTGGCTGTTCCGCGTTGGGCAGGATCAAGCTCAGAGTTAACGCCATCGTGCAGCATTCGTGACGACATGACTGCCTGACGGATATTTTGATAAAGACTTGGCGAGTAACCGCCGGAAATGTCGGTGCCCAGGCCAACTTTGACTTTCTGCTTCAACAGCTTGCTGACAGGAAGCACAGCGTTACCGAAGTAGACGTTGGAAATCGGACAATGAGCGATCGCCACGCCACGATCCTTAAATCTGTTTAAATCGGTCTGATTCAACAAAGTCCCATGAGCCATTACTGATTTGTCGGTCAGCAAGCCAAATTCATCAAGGACCTCGGCATCCCGCTTATGGTAGTGCTCCAATGCGTATCCATTTTCCCAATCACTTTCACTGCAATGTGACTGGACTGGTAAATCATACTTCCAAGCCAGCTCGCCCAACCCTTTCAAAGATTCAGGCGTGCAGCTTGGTACAAACCGTGGCGTGATCACTGGTGTCTGCTTGAGAGATGTTGTTTTGTTTAATTCGATCATTTGTTTGATGAAGGTTTCGGTATCTTCCACTGCTTGGCTGGCAGATGCATCCCGGTAATATTCCGGCGTTTGATCAGGATTGTCCATGGCAACTTTGCCAACAAACCCACGTTGATTGTGCCTGATGCAGGCTTTGGCCAATTCCAGGTTTGCCGGATTATGCGTAGTCCCAAAGTACAGCACGGTGGTTGTCCCATTGGCAAGCAGCTGCTTAACCAGGTCATCATAAACCGGTTTGGCAAAATCGACATCCTGATATTTTGACTCAAGTGGAAATGTGTACGTGTCCAGCCATTCATTTAACGGCCGATCCAAGGCCACCCCGGCATTTGGCCATTGAGGCGCATGAACGTGCAGGTCGATGAACCCGGGCAGCAAATATTCATCGGGCCTCAACGTCAGCAATTGATCAGTCTGCTTCGCATGTTGTCTAACTGATTCAAAATCATCATCAGATTCATCAACAATTCGTTCAATATATCCTTCGCCATCAATACATGTCAGCTGATGTTTTCGACACTGAATCGATGATGGATCGGTAGATGTGATTGTGGGTCCTTCAATTACTTTAACGGTTGCGATAATGATCACTCCAAGTTTTAAATTTACTTAACTCGAATATATCATTGAACCGCTGAGTTGGACAGGTTAAATGTGAAGGGCATGGAAAAAGGCCACAGGGTTGTCTGTGGCCTTTTCTTTACTTCAGATATGACAATGGCTTCTGGACCTCAACCTTAGTGCCATCGTATTGATCCTTAATGTACTTTTGAATGGCAGGATTGTGATAAAGCTTAACCAGTTTTTTGTAATTCTTATTGTCTTTATTCTTTTTGGCAGTGGCCAACACATTGATGTTGCTTCTGGTGCTGACATTAATCTTTTCATGATAAATCGAATCTTTCAACACATTTAGATGTCCCTCCAGGGCAACGGTGTTGGAAATCAAAACAGCATCCAGATTATGCAGAATACGGGGACCGGTGGTGTCATCAATCTCTTTAAATTTCAAGTGCTTTGGATTTGAGACAATGTCGCTGGTATTACCCAAAGCTGGAAAGTTTTTCTTCAGCTTAATCAAGCCGGCACTCTGAAGCAACAACAGTCCCCGAGCAGTGTTGGCGGGGTTGTTGGCAAGGGCAATTGTGGCACCATTTGGAATTTGGCTGATCTTTTTGTACTTGTCAGAGTAAATTCCGAGAGGCTCCAAATAGGTTGTCCCTAACGCTACCAACTGGTTCTTTTTATGTTCCTGGTTGAACGCCTGAAGATATGAATATGATTGGAACGCGTTGACATCAACACTGCCCTGAGCAGTGGCATTATTCAGCTGAACGCCATCAGTGATCTGCTTGACTTTAATCTTCAAGCCTAATTTCTTAGCCTGCTTACTATCGGCAATGTGATTCCAAATGTCGTAGTCAGACCCTTGTGAGCCAACCGTAATGGTGGCATTTTTTGAGCTGGCACTGTTTCCGGTCAAGGTATGGATACCGAATACAATTCCGATAATAACGACAAGCCCGATAAGTGTATAGATAATTCCTTTGCTGTTTTTCATTTGTGTTCTCCTTTATTAGTTGTGATTGGATTTTTATAAGTGAACGGTTTTCTTGGCCAGCCAGTCACCGACGAACTGGACGAAAAAGACCATCAATAAAATCACGATCATGGCGGCAATTGTCACGTCATTTTCATAACGGGCATAGCCGATACTGATGGCAATATCCCCAAGACCGCCGGAACCAATTGCACCGGCCATTGTGGTAAGACCAATCAAGCTGATCACGGTTACGATGGAAGCCCGAATAAGATCCGGTAAACCTTCTCTTAAGTAAATGCGAAAAATAATTTCAAAATTGCCTGAGCCCATCGAACGAGCAGCTTCAATCACCTGGGGATCAATTTCCAGCAAGGCGTTTTGAACCTGTCGGGCATAGAATGGAAAAATGCCAACGACCAACGGTACCGATGCCGCAGTGGTTCCAACGGTTGTGTGAACAATAAAATTCGTAATTGGAAACATGACCGCCAACAAAATGATAAATGGAATTGATCGCAACAAATTGACGATTTTATCGGTTAATCCATAAACGTATGAATCTTCAGCGATACCACCCTTTTGCGTAATCACGAGAACAATTCCCACGACCAGGCCCAAGACACCTGCAATAACTGAGGACCACAAAGTCATGTAAATGGTGTCCCAGATTGCCTGAACAAATTGCGGCCAAATATGAGCAACATTAGGAAATACTTGCGTTAACATCTTTATCTGATTCCTCCTTCTTACCTGGTAACAGCTGGACTCTGACGCCGTGACGATTCAAAAAGTTAATGCCGTCGGCCAACTGCTTGGATTTGCCTGAAATGATAATGATCAAATAGCCAATCGATGTGTCGCCGATCCGCTCAATATTCGCAAATAAGATATTTGCTTTGAGATGATAGAGCTCGGTTAAATCAGAAATGAGCGATTCTTTAGTGGCTTTCCCACGGAATTTGAGATATAGGATTCTTTCGTCGGCTGATAATTTCTGCAGGCTTGGATCTGATTTAATCTGCTCCAAAGCCCCGGTAACATTGGCAGATGAATCGACAAAATTCTGGGTCAGCTTTTGCTGCGGATTTGAGAAGACTTCCGCTACATTTCCGCGCTCAATAATCTTGCCGTCATCCATTACCGCAACATGATGACAGATTGATTTAATAACCTGCATTTCATGAGTAATCAGGACAATTGTCAGCCCCAACGTTTTGTTTAAATGTTGGAGCAGGTTCAAAATATCATCAGTCGTCTTTGGGTCAAGGGCACTCGTTGCCTCATCACTGACCAGGATGTCAGGATCATTGGCAAGTGAACGGGCAATGGCCACCCGCTGCTTTTGGCCACCGGAAAGTTGTTCCGGATAGGAATGTTCAAATTCCCGCAGACCAACTACGTCTAACAGATGTTTGGCCTTCGCCTGTCGCTTAGCCTTGCTGATGTGTTGACTTAACAGTGGATACTCAACGTTGTTAAGGACTGTTCTTGAATTTAATAAATTAAAATGTTGGAAGATCATGCCAATTTTTTTACGAGCTGATCTTAATTGCGGATTGGAAAGTTTCTGCAGGTCTTGGCCACCGACAATGACTTTGCCATCCGTCGGTTTTTGTAAGAGATTAATTGTTCGAACCAGGGTACTTTTCCCAGCTCCGGAATATCCGATAATCCCGTAAATATCGCCACGGTTAATTTGCAGGCTCACATTGTCAACGGCATGAAGGGGCTTGCCACTCGATTCAAACGTCACACTCACGTCTTGAAGATTTACGATTGTTTGATCAAAATTCGCCATGTTTTCTCTCCTTTTTCGAAATCATATAAAAAAGCGCTCCTGTATTAAATACAGAAGCGCTTAATCGCGGTACCATTCTGAGTTCATCTCATTAGTTGCCTAAAGAAATCTCGTCTACCATCTCAAATTGAAATGGCAAGTCCCATAACGAGGACTACCCGTCTGCCATTTTCACTTTCGATCATGGCAGCCAATCATCGGCCATTTTCGTTTTCCAGCAAAGATCGACTTTCATCAAATGTCGACTCTCTAAGCAGTGCTGCAAAACTACTTTCCGACTCATTTTGTTTCATACTTCTTACTTAATGTCCCAAACACTCTTGGCAGTTTTAATGACCAAAGCTAATTTATTCCATTGGTCTTCTTCAGTCAGATGGTTCCCCTCTTCGGTTGAAGCAAAGCCGCATTGAGGTGAAATACACAAGTTGTCCAATGGGACGTACTGGCTGGCGTCCTTAATTCGGGATTGGAGAAAATCTTCTGATTCCAAATCCGGCTTCTTGGTTGTTACAATGCCGATGACAATTCGTTGGTTGCGGCCGTTGTCAGCAATCTTTTTCAGTGGTTCAAATCCGCCTGAGCGCTCATCGTCGTATTCCAGGAAATAGCCATCAATGTGCAGTTGTGCCAAATAGTCAGCAACCGGATCATAGGCGCCGGCACCGGCCCAAGTGGAATCATAGTTCCCCTTGCAGACGTGCATGGTGATGGTTAAACCATCGGGCTTGTTATCAACAATGGCATTGATCGCCTTAACAGCAGCTTCGGCCAATGGTTTGAGTTCCGGCTTCAATGTCTGATTAGAAAAGCTGGCCCACATCCCCCAAGAAGTGTCGTCCAATTGAAGGTAGCGACAACCAAGGTCATAAAAGTGTTGAACAGTCTTTTGATAAGCTTCAATTTCATCATTCAGGAAAGTGTCAAAGTCGCCTTTGTAGTATTCGTCGTAGACTTCTGCGTCTTTGTTTGGAAAGAATACTGATGGGCTGGGGATTGTTTGCTTGGCAGTGACTCCATCCGGCACAATGCTGTTGAGATATTTGAATCCGTCAAAGAATGGATGGTTGGGATTGTAGCCAATCTTGCCGGTAAATTTCACACTGCCGGCACGGGTTTCTTCACCATGGAAAATAAATCCGTGTTCCGGAACAAAGTATTTTACGCCTTCAAGACCTGCGAAGAAATCCAAATGCCACCAGCTGCGCCGGAACTCGCCATCGGTCACGTCCTTTAAACCAAGATCAACCTGCTTTTTAACAATCCGACTGATTTCTTCATTTTCAACTTGTCGTAAATCATCCACGCTGATTTTTTTGGCTTCATAATCTGCACGGGCTTGTTTCAATCTGCTTGGTCGTAATAAACTGCCTACCTCATCATATCGATATGGAAATTTAATTTTTGTTGCAACTGCCATTCCAATCACTCCTCTTAATTTTTCGTATAAAAAAAGTCCTCATACAGGATTTACCTGTACAAGGACGAAATTGTCGTGTTACCACCTTAGTTTTCACACAGTTCACACTGCATGACTCAAAGAGTGCTCAAGCGGGATGCTCGAATACTCCAACGCGATAAGGTGCGTTCGCCATGCCAACTTACTGAAGCTCGTCGACATTCTGCTCAAAGACCATATTCACCGACTCCCAGCAGTTCACTATCACCAAACGTGAACTCTCTAAGTGCTGTTTGTCGCCTACTCATCTTTTCACTGCTTTTGTTTATCAATTTAATATTAGATTTTAGGCTCTTTTATGAGAATGTCAAGTGAGGATTTTTAATTTATGGTATTCAACCACCTTCAGGATGCCGTGATAACTAATCCACTCGAATTCAGAACGAGAGAAAATTTACACTTATGACATCACAATGGAAGGCAGAATACTTAACGTGTGCTTTTAAAGGTATAAAACAGCAAACAAAAAATATGTAATCGTTTTCGGCTCATGGTATTATATAATTGTTCACTGAATCATTAGCGATTTATTAAAAATGTTTTTGGGGGAGAAGAAAGATGATTATGAGTCCCTGTTTGTAAAATTAAGTTAGAAATTTAAAAAGCCATTTGTGATAGACTTTTGAGTGTTGAAATCAAAAGAAAGGCTGATCACAAATGACCTATACTCATCTTACCATAGACGAACTCACTACAATTTATTCCTTTTGGAAGCTCAATAAAAAGGCTTACCGAGTAGCACCAGCACTCCACCGGAGTGCTGAAACCGTTTATCGCATCTATCGTTTTCTTGACGCTGGCGGTACGCTTATTGATTACCAACAACATTATCGACGGCACAAACAACATTGTGGGCGTAAGCCCATTCAACTAGCCCCTGATGAACTGGTTTATATCCAAGCCAAAATTCAAGCGGGGTGGCAACCAGATACAATTATTAATCGCCACGAACGTTCTTTTAGCTGCGGCGTACGAACCCTATATCGCATTTTCAAACATGATGCTTTTGGCTTGTTCGCCAAAGATTTACCCATGCATGGTCAGCGTCACCCTAATGGGTACGTTGAACGACGAGGAAAAACTGGGCAATTGGGCAGAGATTTAAAAACCCGTTATCAGGACTATCCTAATTTTAAACGAGAATTCGGTCATTTAGAAGGCGACACGGTTCAAGGCAAAAACCATCAGGGTGCCGTAACCACACTGGTTGAACGGCAGACCAAGGTCGCAATTGTTTTGAATTCACATACCAAGTCATCACAAAACGTCAATCGTAGTTTAGCAGCCTGGTTGACGAAGCTGCCACGCCACTTGTTTAAGTCCATCACGTTTGATAATGGTAAGGAGTTCGCCGGTTGGCGAACGATTGCTAACCAGTTTGATTTAAATATTTACTTTGCCGCTGTAGGAGCACCCAATCAACGTGGGTTGAATGAAAACACCAACAACTTACTTCGTAAGGATGGGTTGCACCATGATCTCATCATGGACCAGCTATCAGATGAATTTGTCCAGGCTGTTGCTAGTCGACGGAACCATATTCCCAGAAAAAGTCTCAATTATCAAACACCACTTGAGGCATTCGTAAATCAAATCACTGATGAGCAGCTAAAATTTCTAACTTAATTTGACATTTGAAGAAACATAAAAAAAAGATAGAAAGGCTCTCGACAATAATATCGGGAGCCTTTTTGCACACATAAAACTAAAGGTGTTTATTTTTACGGGACTTATTCTGATCACTGGTCAACCAAGGTATTAGCATGAGGACCATTATTTTGATCCTGATAGGCTACAGAGAATGCTTTAACAAAATCAGCAAGTTTAACTTCACCAATATTTGTGGTTTGATTGTCCAAATCTGCATACAGTTTTTCTGGATGACGTTCCAGTTCGCTCATTTTAATAAATAGCTGTGCAAGCTTTTTAGAAACGCCCCTATCAACCATTGACTGTTCAGCCTGCTCATCAGAAATTGAAACAAAGTGTAGATCTGGCATGGATAGTGTATCCTGGAGGGTTTCAATAAATTTTTGAGTTGAGAAAGCATCACTATAGACATAATGAACCGACGTTCCAACTGGAACATGCTGAAGTAATTTTAAAACAACAGCGGCAATATCTTGTGGAGCTGCCCACCGCTGAGTAATAGTTTCAGGAATGTTTGAATAAATTGCATGGTCAGCCCTAATGGTATTTATGTTGGCATACAGATTACTGTAGAATCCAACTGGTCGTATAAAAGCAACATTTACGTCTTCAAGTTCTTTTAGCTGATCCTCAATCCAATGGTAAGCATACAGGACACCTGCCTGCGGATTGTTAGCACCAATACTGCTTAAGTCAACGACATTTTTAACCCCAGAACGCTTAATTGCTTCAGCAAATACCCTTCCCTGTTTTTCTGTATCCTCGAATATGGAATCACTAGGCCTAGTCGCAACCATTAGATAGACGGCATCCGCACCTTCAAACTGATTAGCCAAAAATTTGCTATCTGCCATGTTGCCAATTGCCGGCTGTGCGCCTACTTCACGAATTTGTTCTGACCGCTTAGAATTTGAGCTAATCACTGTAACATCATTGCCAGCGTTAACCAAAGCAGGAACAACAACCCTACCAATATTTCCAAGTGAACCTAATAGCGTATATTTCAATATGAATCCTCCTTTAAAGATAGCTCTATCTTTTTTCAAACACATTATAAAAGGTTCTTCGTCAACTGTTATTGGTGAACAAAATATTGGAGTTCTAATCACTTGGTGATTAGGGCTCTTTTTGTATGAACTCGAAAAGCGAACAGCACTCTTAGCCGGAATCTGAAGAAGTTTCGGTAACCAAATCCAGTGCGCTTAATGACTTTAATCTTGTTGTTTGAACCTTCTAAGGGCCCGTTGGTGTAGTGGTGGGTGAAAGTGTTGCCAATTTCATCATGATGAGCCGCCAAGGTTTGGAGGGCTGCCAACATCTCTTCCGAGCACCCCTGCAGGTGGTGAAAGGCTTGATTATAGTTGGGCCAGTCGCGGTTTTTGATGGTTTCACGTAACCAATTCATCACGTCGTAAGTTTGCTTGAGCTCGGGATCAATGTCCAGTAAAGCATCAACCACATCCGTGGCAGTTGCCGGATAAGGGAAGTTTGTCCACTTGCGGAAAGCCTCGTAGTTAAGGTGATTGGCCGGCGTTAATAATAGTTTCCAATAGCGTTTCAAGGCGTGATACTGGCGCGAGGAAGTGGCCAGGGTTTTCATGAGACGCACTCGCGTCTTGTTAAAAGCCCGGTTTAAAGCGTTAACTAAGTGAAAAGGATCAATAACAACGATGGCGTTCGGGAAGATCTGCCCAACCAATTTGGGATAGGTATAGTTCATATCGGTGACGATAATTTTCACATTTTCTCGTGCGGCTTGGTCATAATGCTGGAAATACTTTTGAAGCTGATAGATGGTTCTAAAGGGCAATAGGTCAATTAATTCGTGGGTTTCGGCGTCCATAAATTCAAAGCTCATCGCGTCGGTGGCACTCTTAGTGCTTTTAACTTCGTCCATGAGGAGAACTTTGGGTAAGTAGTGCCAGTTGGTTTTAAAGTCCCGTTCAGCCCGTAAGAGCTGCCGACCAACGAATGAATCCGAAGTGGACAATTCATTGGCAATGTGTTTGAGGCTCACTGGTTCCGTTAACTTCTCTAAACATTGTTTCCGGGTTGTATTTGAAATCGTGCAGTGCTTCGGCACTGCACTCGTCTGCGCCAGGAAGTTGGTATGACAAGCCTTACAGTGAAAGTTTCGCCGATTGAGGCATAGGATAACCGTGCTGCCCAATGTTTTAGCGAATCTAATGGTGGTCCTTCGCCAACCATAGCCAATGATCTGGTGATCATTAATAACCCCACAGTTGCGGCAAGCCTTGGGGGAATAGTTCAGCGACCCGTTTAATCGGATCACCCCATCATCACCTATTTTGCCATTCTCAATTTTTAAGTGTTTATCATCTATTCCTAACAACATTTTCGTAGTATCATTTGACATAGGGCATTTCCTTCTTTCTCTAAAATCTTCGTGGTTGTTGGTTTTGATGAACGGACAGGAAATGTCCGCTTTTTTATTCTAATGAAAAACAAAAAATCTGTCATCAGTAATAGATAAAAATCTATTACCAACAACAGATATTGTAGAGCCTTATAAAAGATAGAACTATCTTTTGTCAATATTGAAAAATACATTATTTTCAAGTAATCTATAGCTATGAAGAAGAAAGATTTAACTAAAAAACAAAAAATTTTAGATGCAACCGTTGAAATTATTATTCGTGATGGATCCGCAGCTATTTCAACTACTAAAGTTGCCAAAAAAGTAGGCATTTCCCAATCAAACATTTACCTATATTTTAAAGATAAGCGTGCTTTGCTAGATGGTGTATATCTCCGTGAAATTGCACGATTGGAACAAACACCGGAAATGAAAATAGTCTTGAATCCTGATGAAGATATACGGATCAGATGTTTCACATACCTCAAGTCGATGTATGATTTCTCTCTGCAAAATCCTCATAGTTTATACGTTTTGGAACAAATTAAGCTTCTCAGCAAAGGTGCACCGGATTACTTGTCCCATCTAGTTGGTTCTAACAATCCGATTGAGGAACTCTTTAATGCAGGTATCAAGGCCGGTGTCCTGCGAAAGATTGACCGTAGGTTAACTATGACGGTTATTTTCAGTGTCATTGAGAAACACACTGAAAATCTGCAAAATGGTGTGTATACTGAATCAGACGTTCCATTTGAAACAGTAAGCCAAATGATCTGGGCAGCATTAGCGATAGTTCCTTACCCTAAAGATTTGCTGTCCAAGTGATGTAACATTTCTCTTGGAAAGTTCACTTGGTAACCTGGATTTAGTTTGGAATGTTGCCGTCCACTCCTACCCAATTCAATATCAAAACACAAACCAGTTCATCCTCGAACTGGTTTTTATAACTCAAACTCAAAGATTCATTTTTGAACATTCTTTGTATTCCTATGTTATTATACTGATGAATCATTTCATGTGGAAAGAAGACATACAATATGGATGAGACAAAGAAACTGCAAATATTGAGTGATTTGGTAAGTATCCAATCTGTCAATGGTCACGAACGGCCGGTTGCCGAATATCTGAAGACCTTATTTGATAAAGCTGGGATTAAAAATCAAATTCTGTCATTTCCAGACGATCCCGACCGCGCAAACTTTGTGGCTGAATTAGGTTCCGGAAAGCCAATTCTGGCGATTTCCGGGCATATGGATGTTGTGAGTGTCAGTGCCGATAACTGGAAAACCGATCCATTTAAACTAACTAAAAAAGGCGACAAACTATACGGGCGTGGCTCCACTGATATGAAGAGCGGTTTGGCAGCCATGGTCATTGCCATGCTTGAACTTAAAGCAAGCGGCAAGCAAATTAACGGTACCATCCGATTATTGGCAACGGCTGGTGAAGAGATTGGTCAGCCTGGCGCCGAACTGTTGCAAAAGCAAGGTTATATTGATGATATCGATGGTCTCCTAATCGGTGAACCATCAGCTAACCGAGCAGTATTTGCCAACGATGGCGAGCTTGATATTTCAATCTTGTCTCATGGAAAGACTGCTCACAGTTCAACACCAGCAGCCGGAAACAATGCCGTAGAACATTTGTTGGACGTATTGGAACAAATCCGTCACCGCATGACTGAATTGATGGAAAACACGTCGAATAAAGTCCTTGGAAAAACAATTTTTAATGTTGATGTGTTAACTGGTGGCACTCAATATAACGCAATTCCAGCTGAAGCCGTTGCCGGCATTAACATTCGGACAATTCCGGAATTACCCAATCAAAAGATTCTCGACGAGATGCAAAAGATTATTGATCAATATAATCAACAGACAAATGGTGATATATCGTTAAAGGTCGATATGAACATCGTGCCAATTTTGGGCGATGAAAACTCAAAGTTGATCCGTTTGGTAAAGCAAATCGGAACACCATTTGTAAAGAGCGGAAAGATTCCCCCACAAGCTTCAGACCAACACGATAACCCGATCATGCCGTTTTCACTTACCGGCATTGATACATTAGGCGCTTCTGGTGGGACTGATGCTTCTAAGTTCCTGGTGAATGATTCTTTGGGAGCAAACTTTGTGGTCTTTGGCCCCGGTAATGATAATTCGCATCAAGATAACGAATTCGTCAGCCAACAGATGTATCTGAGCTTCATTGATATTTATGAACAATTGTTGACTGCCTATTCTGCATCATAAACCTCTAAGTGCAAATGGTTGTCGCAACTTGGCAGGCCCATTAGAATAGCACAAGATACACTTATAGGAGGATCATTCAATGTCATTAACAGATACGTATACGTTGTATAACGGCGCCAAAATTCCTCAGGTGGGCCTTGGAACTTGGCAATTAACTGGCAACGAAGGTTATCATTCCGTCTTAGCCGCCCTCGATGCCGGTTATCGCCACATCGACACGGCGGCTGATTACGGCAACGAAAAACAAGTTGGTCAAGCTATTAAGGATAGTGGTATTCCCCGTGAGAATTTATTTATCACTACCAAATTGGGAAACAACGACCATGGTTATGAAGCTACCAAAGAGGCATTTGGCAAATCACTCGAGAATCTGGGCCTCGACTACGTGGATCTATATTTGACCCACTGGCCAAACCCCATCATGTTCCGGAACAATTGGCAAAAGAACAATGCTGAAACTTGGCGGGCAATGGAAGAATTCTATGATCACGGAATGGCCAAAGCAATCGGCGTTTCCAATTTCATGCCAAAACATTTGGACGCACTGCTGAAAACAGCTAAAGTCAAACCAATGGTCAATCAGATATTTGTCAATCCATCAGACATGCAGCCTGCGACTGTCGAATACAACGATGATCACGATATTTTGACCGAGGCTTACAGCCCACTTGGCACTGGTGGTGTCTTCAAGATTCCGGAGCTTGAACCAATTGCCAGAAAATACGGCAAGACACCGGCCCAAGTAGTTCTCCGTTGGTCACTTCAACATGGATTCCTACCACTGCCAAAGTCAGTTCACGAAAAACATCTCAAGGAAAATGCAGATATTTTTGATTTCAACCTGTCGAGCCCCGACATAAAGACCATCAATGGCTTCCATGGCAAGTTTGGTTTGGCAACTGATCCGGATACCGTTCCTTGGTAAAATCACGTTTTTTCCAGAATGGAGAAAACGGCGTTCTTATTGATATCATGTAAAAATGACTCCCTGCGATTAATTGTCGGGAGTCATTTTTAAAGGAGAGATGCTAAATGTTTTATTATCTATGCGCTGCATGGACCACAATCAGCGCAGCAGTTAGTCTAGGATTTTCCATCCAAGCGTACACAAAAGCAAAGCCTCAATACAATGAGGCGCGTACCAATGCAAAATACGCCATATCAAGAAGTTTTGCATTGTTCATATTAAGCTTGGGATTATTTGTGTTTACCTCTGAACCATATTTAGTTGCCTTAACAACAATCATGATACTAGTCCAATTGTTTGACGGAATTATCGGAATCAAAATCAACTTACTTAAAACATTAGGGCCACTACTGACTGCATTTGGAAACTTCTACGTGCTAGTCGTTTTTTTGCTAAACGACTAACCATCACGAATCCTGGATTGTTGTTTCATCCACTTTTGATTTGGTACACCCCCATCCTGCAGACCTAAAAGTATTACTAATCAAAGCGAGACATTTTGATGAAGATGGAGTTAACTTTTAAATTTTAGAAACACAAAAAGCCGCCAATCTCTCAGCGACTTTCCTTATCAAACTCGATTCAATTCACTTATGCGTCCCCCGAGAGTCGAACTCGGATCATGAGGACCGAAATCTCATGTGCTATCCATTACACTAAGGACGCCTTACATCATTTAATTATAGCGTTTTTTGCATCTTCAAATGTCAAATTAAGTTAGAAATTTTAGCTGCTCATCAGTGATTTGATTTACGAATGCCTCAAGTGGTGTTTGATAATTGAGACTTTTTCTGGGAATATGGTTCCGTCGACTAGCAACAGCCTGGACAAATTCATCTGATAGCTGGTCCATGATGAGATCATGGTGCAACCCATCCTTACGAAGTAAGTTGTTGGTGTTTTCATTCAACCCACGTTGATTGGGTGCTCCTACAGCGGCAAAGTAAATATTTAAATCAAACTGGTTAGCAATCGTTCGCCAACCGGCGAACTCCTTACCATTATCAAACGTGATGGACTTAAACAAGTGGCGTGGCAGCTTCGTCAACCAGGCTGCTAAACTACGATTGACGTTTTGTGATGACTTGGTATGTGAATTCAAAACAATTGCGACCTTGGTCTGCCGTTCAACCAGTGTGGTTACGGCACCCTGATGGTTTTTGCCTTGAACCGTGTCGCCTTCTAAATGACCGAATTCTCGTTTAAAATTAGGATAGTCCTGATAACGGGTTTTTAAATCTCTGCCCAATTGCCCAGCTTTTCCTCGTCGTTCAACGTACCCATTAGGGTGACGCTGACCATGCATGGGTAAATCTTTGGCGAACAAGCCAAAAGCATCATGTTTGAAAATGCGATATAGGGTTCGTACGCCGCAGCTAAAAGAACGTTCGTGGCGATTAATAATTGTATCTGGTTGCCACCCCGCTTGAATTTTGGCTTGGATATAAACCAGTTCATCAGGGGCTAGTTGAATGGGCTTACGCCCACAATGTTGTTTGTGCCGTCGATAATGTTGTTGGTAATCAATAAGCGTACCGCCAGCGTCAAGAAAACGATAGATGCGATAAACGGTTTCAGCACTCCGGTGGAGTGCTGGTGCTACTCGGTAAGCCTTTTTATTGAGCTTCCAAAAGGAATAAATTGTAGTGAGTTCGTCTATGGTAAGATGAGTATAGGTCATTTGTGATCAGCCTTTCTTTTGATTTCAACACTCAAAAGTCTATCACAAATGGCTTTTTAAATTTCTAACTTAATTTTACAAACAGGGCATATTAATACAACCGGCAACCTTATGAAAATTCTGCAGCAGCTTTGTCGGCTTGGTCTTCCAAGTACCACATGAGTTTGTTACCGTCTTTTTTAAAGTCATCTTCAAATGAATCACCCATTGGTGGAATCGACTTCAGTAACTCATGGTGCACACTCTTAATCTGAATTTCTTTGCCAACTAATTCACCGGTATCGTAATGGCCTTCTTCGGCTTCATCCAAATAACCTTGAAAAGCATCTTCAATAACCTGCTTCATGAGTCCGTCCCTGGTTGTTTCCGGGTGACGGGCTTTTTCAATGGCAAATCGATCTTCAAACTCACTCATATTTTCTGGATAATCTAACGACATAATCGTACCTCCAACTTTTCTCTTACAACTATTATAAAGCAGGAAAATAAGAAATTACACGGATAATGTTTATGGAACTGCTAAACAGGCGCTTTGTACTTGCAATTAAGTTGCCAATAGCCCACCATATAGGGTGTAAACTACTTTCATCATTAATATGGGAGGTAATATGATGACACAATCAATTACAGTAGAACAATCACGGGAATTGGATGATAAAACCATCAACAAAATCGGTATTCCATCCATGGTTCTCATGGAACGGGCCGGATTAAAAATTTATCAAGATATGCTCGATAACAAGGAACTTAATTTAGACAATGTATTAATCTTAGCGGGAACTGGTAATAATGGCGGTGACGGCTTAGTCGTTGCCCGACTACTCGAAACCCACGGCTACAAGGTCTCAATCTTAACTGTCGGCAATCCTGACCACGCAAGCGAGGATCACAAGAAGCAAGCCCGCATTTGCGACTACTATCAGATTCCAAAGGTCTTCATGAATGCCAACTTTGATAAATACACAACCTTGGTCGATGCCTTATTTGGCAGTGGTTTATCCCGCAATGTGGGTGGCGATTTTGCGACCGTTATCGACAACGCAAATGGATCCGCACCAAAGATTCATGCAATCGACATTCCATCCGGCTTGAACGGGGACACCGGTGAAGTAATGGGAACCGCCATCAAGGCAGCCTCAACTTCAACCATCGCATATCCAAAGGTCGGCATGCTCAAAGATGAAGCTAAACCGTACACCGGTAAAATTTATGTGGACGATATTGGCATTTATCGTGGAAATACATTTGAAAATGCATAATTATTAATATATTATTTACTTAACTAGAATTCTCTAATACTAGCGGAGGTGCCCTCATGACTGATAAGAAAACGCAAGGCTACATTAACGTCCACGATGTTGATCCAGACATCATTGTTGACTTGAAGTACGCGACAACTGATAATTTTACCCATCAGGTTGTCTATGATTTTGACCAGGCAATTTCTCGAATCGATACCGTTCACAAGCTTGCCAAAGCAAGTAAGGACCTCAAGAGTCAAGGGTACCGAATCAAAATTTGGGACGCCTACCGGCCAACTTATGCGCAAAAGCGGCTGTTTGAAGTTTACCCCGACCCAATCTGGGTTGCCGAACCGGATCCAAACTTCAGTCACCAAAAAGGGGTTACCTTTGACCTCACATTAACTGATTTGAATGGAAACGACATCGAGATGCCGACAACATTTGATGATTTTGACGGCCGGGCCAAGCGAAGCGAAAAAGCGTCATGGACACCGACAGCCCAAAAGAACTACGATATTCTTAACGAAGCAATGAAAAAAGCCGGTTTTGACGGTTATGAGAATGAATGGTGGGATTTCCGCGATTCAGAGATGGACGAATTCGGTCCATTAGAGGTTGATCCAAAAGATTACTAAATTGAGATAGTGGGAGTAATGATATGAGAGTTGGAATTATTGGAGCTGGTCCACGGGGGATCTTAGTGACCTCCCAGTTGTTTAATCAGTACAAGTATCACAGTGAGCAAACCGAACCATTGTCAATCACGCTGTTTGACCCAATGGGCATTGGCGGCCGGGTTTGGCGAACCGACCAATCAGATGAATTGATCATGAACAGTGCAGCTGACCAAATTACGTTATTTACGGATTCATCAGTTGATATGTCGAGCAAAGTCTACGATGGCCCTTCTTTGTTTGAATGGGCAAGAAGTGACGAGGCTAATTCGTACCTCGCCAACAACGGATATTCATCCGACATCATCGCTGCAGCTGCTCAACTCAAGATTAACGGCTATGCCCCCCGAGTTTTATTTGGTGCCTACATCAAGTGGTTCTATGCTGACCTGTTAAGTCAACAGCCAACCGAAATTTCAACTTCATTGATGAAAGCCCAAGTGACTGATTTGTCATATGATGACGACCACAAACCGGTTATCAAGACAGATGAAGGCACCTACACTTTCGACAAAGTTGTCATGAGCCTCGGTCAACAAGACAACTACCTCAACGATGATGAACAAAAGCTTGCGGAATACGCCCAGAAAAATGCGTTGAATTACGTTGCCCCAACTCATCCCGGTGATGCCGATTTAAGCGGTGTCCCAGCTGGTGAACCGACAATTGTCCGTGGCCTGGGTCTGAGCTTTATCGACTATGTCACTGAGCTGACTCTCGGCCGTGGCGGCCACTACATGCAAAATGAAGATGGCAGTCTGTTCTATCAACCATCCGGCAGAGAGCCGCGAATTATTGCGGGCTCTGGACGTGGCATCCCCTATTACCCAAAGCCAATCAACGAAAAAGGTTATGGCGAAACCGCATCACCAAAATTCCTGACTAAAGAAAATATCAAAAAGAATTCTAAGGACGGCAAGCTGCCATTTGATAAATTCATGGACCTGCTTTTGTCTGACTTGGAGCTGGTTTATTACAAACTGACGATTAATGACAAATACCCATATGAAAATTCCAATGAATTCGAAAAAGCCTTTATCAGCAATCCTGATAAGGATGCCGTTCTCAAACAATTTGGCTTCCAAGAAGAGGATGCATTTGAATGGGACTACATTATCAATCCGTTCAAAGACGTTCACGCGGTTGGAACTGAGGATTATCAAACCGTTATTATCAATTGGCTGAATGGTGAAATCAAGGACTCTCTCAAGGGTTCCAAGACCGGTCCTCTGGCAGCTGCCAGAGACTTACTGCGGGACTTCCGACCCGTATTCCGGCAAATGATCGTTGACGACTGCTTCACTAATCAGGACTACGTTGAAAAGTTCCTGGGTAATTTGGACTCAGTCATCAACTTCTTAATCATGGGACCACCCGTTGTTCGGAGCAAACAATTATCCGCATTAATTCGCAGTGGTGTTGTAACTATTTTGGCACCCGGCATGCAGGTAAAGGGCCAGGATGGCTGGTTCGTAACTGCCTCACCAAAACGAAATACGGATAAGTTCCGATCAACGACCTTGATTGAAGCCCGGGTACCAAAGGCCAACCTTGGTATCACGGCAAACCCAATTCTGGAAAGCTTGGTTAACGCCCAACTTGCCCGTTCTCATCAACTAAAAATTGGTGACAAGGACGTTGATATCCATGCAGTGGATGTTAATCCAAGCACTGACCAATTGTTGGATGCCGGTGGCAACGTTCAATCAAACGTCTATCTCTGGGGCTCATCACTTGATGGACTGCGGTACGTAACGAATGCCGCCCCACGGCCAGGCGTCAATGACACCAACCTCCAGACAGCTGATAAATTAGCTGCGGAAGTATTGGGGTTACCGACTGCAAATGATGTTGCAATGGATTAAATAAAATATTTGTCTTTCTAAACGGCACAGACTCGAAGTTCTATCGAGTCTGTGCCGTTTAACTTTATCTAATCCCTTGTTTAAACAAAAAGAGCACCACCTTTTGGCGATGCTCACGGGTTGCCGTTATTACGATTAAACAATCGTAACTTTGAGTCCCCCAGTTTCAGTAATTCAGTTTGCAATTATGAAAACTATATCAGTAATATCTCAATTAGTTGTCTGGATAAACAATGTCATAGTATGCCTTAACCGGAGTCCCGATTGTTCCGGAATCAGTTGTATTAATCTGATACTCAACTTTGTTCCAGTCAGCCAATGACCCAATATATTCAGGTTGAGTGCTGTCGCTACTTAATCCCGGGTAGTTTGGCGAAACGAGGGATTTCAGTGCGGTTCCTTGAATATATGACATCAATTGTTTCTCAGTGAATTTGTTACCAGGTGTTCCGACAAATCCTTTAAAGTTCTGATTCTTAAGCCTGTATTGGGTTTTAGCCTGGGTTTCAAGCTTGGCATCGATAGATTTAGCAGCTTCTGTTCTTTGGATATATGGATCGGTATCTGGGAAGTTATTCTTAAGCCCCTCGAGCCAATCATGAACGATATTCGGATTAGTATCGATATCCGATGGAGAAACTTTAATGGTGTTATTTGTCGGTGAGGCCTGCCCCTTGGCAGGATGATCAACGTACACTGCGTCTTTCGGAAGTGTATAGACAATCTTCGTATCTGGATAGCCGTCCTTGACCGGTGTCAACAGATGTCTGGTTTCATTGGATTGACCAATCTGACCAGCGTATGGAAGAATTGTACTGAACTTGTCCGTTGTTGGTAAGACTTTGTTTCCACCGCCATTACCATTACTGTTATTGTTACTGCCGCCACCGTTGTAATTGATCTTATTAACCACAACGTTCACGGAATAGCCAAATTTGGTGGCCCCAATATCTGCCAATTGAGCTGGGCTTAGATTATTAAGCTCATACTGGGTGCCTGCCAAAGCATTCTTAATTTGAGCAGTAATGTTTGTTTGATCCTCTGAGCTAATTGTCCAAGTATTGTTGGCAAACGTCCCGAAGAACGTTCCT
Organism: Lentilactobacillus kefiri; assembly: GCF_009739535.1. Taxonomy (GTDB): domain Bacteria; phylum Bacillota; class Bacilli; order Lactobacillales; family Lactobacillaceae; genus Lentilactobacillus; species Lentilactobacillus kefiri. The sequence goes on along the minus strand of NZ_CP029971.1, from coordinate 1,565,308 downwards.
CTCTGGGCACCGTCTCTGGTATACGCAAACGTCTTGACAACAATCGAGTGATTATCCGGATCGACCAAATTGATTTGAATGGCATTATCCGCAATTGGATTTTGGACGGTCATCTTTAACCCACTCATCAGAATCCACCCAGCTGCAGGTGAATTGGCGTTATTGATATCATAAATGTGAACCCATCGATCATTTTCACGAGTTCGGTTACCAACCTTGTCAATTTTAAAGATCTTATCCGCATATGGCGTTGAGTCAGTGATTGCCCGGCCAATCTTATACTGCGTATATAGTGGCTGTTTGTATGTGACTGTTTTGCCATCATTCGCAGTTCCAGGATTTGCCAGCTTATAGTTGGCATTTAATTGGTCCTGACTCAAAGTATCAATGGTATTGATGTCGAAGGTCTTAAATTGATCCAGACCACCTGCAAATTCTCCAATACTCTTACCACCATAAATCCAGCCACGATACTGTTTATCAAAGGTAACAACTTTAAAATAAACCGACCCGCGGCTAGTTGTCGCAACTCGATAAGCTCGGACATTATTTGTTGAAAGGCTTGAGTTTGCTAATCCGCTCAAAGTCGCTGTGGAAGCAACTTTCTTAGCTCCACGCAAAGTCCCCGCTTTGGTGAAGAGCGCGTTATCTCCCGTGAACGTGACGTTTCGACTCTGCGGCAGAGTACGCAGTGCTTTGTTCGACGTTACCTTTACACGCGACTTGGCACTGGCACTTTGAGCGCCAAGACCCCCAACTGCAGCAACGAATCCTAATACAGCAACAGAAACAAACAAAGACTTCTTGAGATCTAATTGCATATATATCCCTCCTTAGGTAACTATTCCATATCTGTACATTAATATGAACAAATTCATTATAGTTTCAGAGGAATCATTATACAACCCCTTTTTAAGCCTTCGTCACATCCTGTAGCCGATCGTTAATATTTTCAAAATAAAAAGCCAGCGAAGAATGTTTGAGATTTCTTCGTTGGCTTAACTTTGTTTTGTTCTATTGACTCTAAGGACAGCAAATAAACTCAGATTCTGAGGCTTGAGTTCTCATGTTATTTTGAGGGCCAGGCTGCTCTGAGGACGGCTCCGACAACCCTGCTTCCTGCATCTAAGCAAAACAATTGGAAGAAAACAAGAAACGTTTTCTCCCAATTATTCCGACTTAGCTTCCAGAAGCACCCGGGCTTAGTCGCCCACTACATCCATAAACGACTTATCCGGTATTCTGATTAAACTGAATCGGTCGGCTTGTCTGCCCGCATGTAATCCGATTCCGTTGAACAAATTCTTCTTATACGTGGTTGTTACCGTCGCAACCCACGCTTTTTGATATCTGGTATCCAAATGGTTCAGCCACTCTTTATTCCATTTGTAGGTTTCGGCTTGAATATTCAAGTTGCTCTTACCATAAACCACAGTGGCATTTGTACTGTTTACCAAATACTTACCGCCATCAACGTAAAACGTATAGTTTTGAATTGGCTTTCGTCCCGTTCCGTTTTGGACCGTTACATAATCAGACTGGTCGTCACGGTAACGAATGATCAACGGTTTATACGTATAACTGGTAGTAATCCGGCTTTGATCCATCTTTTTGACATCCAGGAAAAATGTTGAATAAGACATTCCCCATAAGAACAGCAAAAAGGCAGCCAATTCACCAAAGGAAATCCAAAAATTACGCCAGGTGAAACTCTTTTTTTCAGTCACGATTAACCGCAGGCGACGTGCCCGCATATCGTGAATAATATATGCAAAATAAACAATTAGGAGCAGCCATAAAGCCATTCCCACTAAATTCCAGGCGGATTTCATAATCATTCCCCTTTTTACCTATTTGTTATTTCAAGTTTACACTAATTTATTCTCGAGTGCGAGTCAGACCAGCCACAATCCGTTGTTAAATTTGCCAACCCATCGATTTCAGATCAACAAATCCAGCGAAATAGCCGGCAGCCATCACTCACAAAAATCGTGTTATATTTGATGTATAAATAATGAACTAAAAATCAGTCAACGAGGTGACTCATATGTGCACCAGCTTAACATTGGAAACATTAAATGAACACGTCTTACTTGCCCGCACCATGGACTTCCCGGTCAAGGCGGCTTGGAAGCCGGTCTTAATTAATCAGCCCAATTATGAAACCGCTTTATCAGGGACCCGACCAATCAAATATCCTTATATTGGTGGTGGCCGGACCGAAGAAAACAACAATATTTTGGTGGCCGACGGCGTCAATACCCAGGGGCTAAGCTGTGCCGAATTGATGTTTCCGCTTAAAGCCCATTACTTGGATAAAGAGGTCGAAGGCAAGCTCAACTTAACTCCCCAAGATTTCTTACCGTGGGTTCTTGGGGAACACGCTTCTCTTGAAGACGTCAAAGCCGACCTTGATAATATCGCTTTAATCGGCAAATATTGGCTTGCCGGCCGGGAAGTCTTTTCTTTTCACTGGATTCTCACCGATAAATCAGGCCAAACGCTGATCCTGGAACCAACGGTCAATGGCCTGGAAGTTATCGAAGACTCGATCGGGGTCATGACCAATTCGCCAACCTATCCGGAACATATGAACCGATTGGAAAAGAAGCTCGGTGTCACAGACAGCTCTGAACTGGTTGATAAAGCTCGACAGATTATTATGAGCCAACATTTACCAAAAGCCACCAACACGCCAACAACCCGGTTTCTGGTAGCCGCTGTCAACAAGCTTGGTGTTCAGGAAAGCCGGAATCAATTTGAAGCTCGAAACCGCCTGTTCAATGTCTTGGATGAAGTCGCCATCCCTTACAAACCGTCGATGAACGACCATCCGAATTTCAACTACACCCACTATATTTCTGTGCTGGACTCAACGGATCAGACTTACTACTTCAGGTATCACGACTCCGATCAGCTGCTGAGCTTCTCATTAAACGACTTAATTGATTTATACCCAAATACCAGCCGATTTTTAGCCTAAATACTCGTCAATCTTACGTTGAACACCGTCATCGTTATTCGAATAGTCGGTGACTTTTTCAACCTTTTGAAGTAAATCTGCTGCCGAGTTCTTCATGGCATAACCTTCTTTGGCAGCGTTGACCATTTCAAAGTCATTGCCGTTATCTCCAAAGGCGGCCACGTCATCAAGGCTTAATCCCCATGCGTCAAGCAGCATCTCAACGCCAGTCAGCTTGTCAGTTCCGTCGGCCATGATATCAAGGCCGTTCATTCCTGAAGAAATGGCATTTAACCGACCGCTGAACTTGTGGTTAAATTCGTCTTGGCGTTTAAGAACGCCGCCTTCTTCCCAGGTAACGTCAATTTTATAAATTGAATCAAATATCAACCGTAAGTCGGTCATTGACTGCATGTTTTCGTAGAAATATTTGGATGCTTGGAAACGATCTGAATCTTCCGGCAGGTTGCAGTATGTGCCGTTTCTGCCGACTAAAATAATTTCCGCACCGGCAAAGCTTGGTTCGCTGGTCATCCAATCCAAAGCCTTTTTTAAAATCAAATGATCAATAATTTCTTCGTGAACAATCACGCCACGTTCATCAATCACCAAAGCTCCGTTGTTACATACGTAGGAGATTGGTCCTTTAACATTCTTGAACAATCCCAACAGGTGCTGGTATTGATTACTGCTGGCCGAGATAAAGTGCATCCCTTTTTCACCCAGCTTATCCAATTGTTTTTGAAATTTGTCCTCATCAAAAGTTCCCTGATCGTTTAAAAAAGTTCCGTCCATGTCGCTTGCAATAACTTTCACCACAATGGCTCCTCCTAAATAATTCATATTTCGAAAATGGTTACAATTCTATTTTAAGGGAATAGTTTCGTTTGTAAATTAATTTTATATCTTGTATACTAAATTTGATCATACAACTATCTGGGGTGCCTTATTGGCTGAGAAAAACCCATCGAACCTGATCTGGACAATACCAGCGAAGGGAGCATGCTCCGTTGTATTTAGATGGATAAATTGCAATTAGATGATTTTCTGAGGCCAGGGCAAAACAACAGTTTTGTTCCTGGCCTCTTTGTGTGCTCAGCTATAAGGCTTTCCAGGATCGAATTGATCAAAATTTTATTTGGAGGTCTTGTTATGGATAACAAGAGTCAAGCAACCGGCGGCAAAAAGCAAAGCCAATGGACGCTTAGAAACATTATTTTGATTGCATTAATTGCTATTTTTACTGGTATTATTTTTTGGGGAGCCGGCTTCCTGTACACCGGTCTGACCGTTGTTCTTACCCCAATTGGAATGGCTCCGTTTGCCAATGACCTCTTAATGGGTCTCTGGTGCATGGCCGGCCCACTGACAGGATTTATTATTCGGACATTCGGTTCAGCCTTTCTTGGTGAGTTCTTGGGAGCTTCCGTTGAAGTCTTTCTTGGCGGCCAATGGGGTGCTGGTGCCTTTATCTCAGGCTTGGTTCAAGGGATTGCCTCTGAACTTGGGTTTACCTTCACCGGCTACAAACGTTATGACTGGGTTGGTTTAAACGCCTCAATCTTCACAACGGTTGTTGTCACTTTCGCCTGGGACATGATTCGTAATGGTTACGATAAATTCAGTTTACCGCTTCTCTTAGGTTTATTTGTTACCCGTTATATCTCAACCTTCATCTTTGCCGGCGTTTTGACTAAGATGATTGTTAAATTGTTGGATCGTAGTAAAGCAATCAACTTGTAATAATAGGGGCTTTGATTATGACTGATGTTTCGATTAACCATTTCACTTTCCATTATCCGGATAGTGACGTTAAGGTATTGAACGATATTAATATCACATTCAAAAGTCATCACTTCTCACTGCTTTCCGGCCCTTCAGGAAGCGGCAAATCAACATTGCTGTATTTCATTGCGGGACTTTATCCGCATTTTAGCGGCATCGATGCCGTCGGTGACATTAAGTTTGGCGATACCAACATTAAGGATATTCCGCGACAAGATGTCAGTAAGTCGGTCGCAATGATGTTCCAGAATCCCAATCAGCAGTTCGCCATGGATACGGTCATTCATGAAATGACGTTTGTATTGGAAAACTTGCGAATTGAACCGGCTAAAATGAAAGATATCATTACCCACGCATTGGAATTTTGTGACATCCAAAAGCTCCGCTCACGGGTCATCAACACCCTGTCCGGCGGTGAAAAGCAGAAAGTCGCACTGGCTTGTATCGTTGCCATGGATCCGCAGGTCACCGTGTTGGATGAACCGTTTGCCAGCATCGATCCCGGTTCACGAGTGGATTTGATCAACAAATTAAAGATTTTACAGGAAAAACACGGTAAGACCATTATCTTGGCTGATCATGATTTAACCAGCTATCAGAATTTGGTTGATGAATTCTATTATTTGGATCCTGATACTCATAAAATCAGCCTTTTGGATGGTGAACGTGCCGAACACTTCTTCAAGAATTTTGAATCAACTCAAACGATTAACAAGAAAGTTGCCATTCCCTCCGGTGATGAAAATGCCATTATCAAAATTAATGATTTCAAATTGCTGCCTCACCATTCCCTATTGTTGAAGCTGGCACACTTTGATTTCTATAAACAAAAAACGACTTTGATAACCGGTGCCAACGGAATTGGTAAGTCGACGCTGTTTAATGCGCTGACCAAATTGTTGCCGTATGAAGGCACAATTGCATTTGACGGCAAGGACATCAAGAAGATCCGCCCGCTGCCCTATGCCAAGCATGTCACGCTGCTTTTCCAAGATGCTGAAAATCAATTTTTGAATATCACTGTCAAAGAAGAGTTGGATCTTTCACTGGCTAATCGAACCAACACCGATTATTCACAGGCGGACGTGGACGACATGCTGAACAAGTTGGACATGGCCGGAAAAGACGACCGGATTGTCTACTCGTTAAGTGAAGGTCAAAAGAAGAAGCTTCAGATTATCGAAATGTTAATCATGAATCCACCGGTATTACTGATGGACGAACCATTCAAAGGACTGGACTACCATTCGTTGGAAGTCGTTGTTGGCTTTTTAAACCGGGCCAAACATGACTTCCACCAAACTCAGATTGTGATCTCACATCAATTGTCCGGTCTGGATACCCTGATTGATTATCATGCGACGTTCAAAAATCAAAATCTGGCTTACCAGGAGGTTATCAAATGAATCCTGGAATGAAATTATTACTCGTTATGTTAATTGCTTTGGAGATTTCATTTACCCAAAGCCTGGTTGTTAACTGCATCCTGATTGCAGTGAGTCTGGTCTATATTCTGACCCAACACGTTAGTATGAAAGCCCTCTTTGGGATTATCTTCTGGCCACTGTTCCCAGCGGTTGGACTGTTCGTATCTCAATGGCTGTATGGTAGTGCTGGGATTCATTTTGCCTGGATCCTGTTCACCCGGATCTACGGATATGTATTTTTGGGTGCCACCTTCACGCTAACCAGCAGTATCACCGACCTGTCACTCACTTTGGAACAGGATTTTCACCTGCCTTCCAAATTTGCCTATGGGGTTCTGGCCGCATTTAACTTGATGCCAAAGATTGTTGAAGAAGTCCAGATCATCAAGACCTCAGCGCTCATGCGTGGAGAGGCCCTGCACTTCTGGTCACCGAAGCTGTACTTTAAATCAATCTTGTCATCAATCCAATGGTCACAGAACCTTGCCGAGGCGATGACCTCTCACGGCTTTGTCGAAGATTATCCTCGGACCCACTATAAAGTCATTCGAATTACAGCACTTGACTGGATATTGTTTGTTGTCCTATTCATCATTGTTCAAGTCCTGCTGTTCTTTATTCGATACTAAACGCTGATATTCCAACATTTCACTTTTTGACTTATAATTAAGTAAGAGAATGAAAATTGGAAGAAGGCGTTTTTTTATGCGGGCAAATCAATTTGCATTTGCATTTGGTATTTTTTCTTTAGTCGTTGGACTTATTGTTGATATTTATGGGTTAGTGACCCAATTTGGCTCGCTTGACAGCGCCAAAGTTGTCTTGATCGGATCAATCATTTTGGCAATTGGTCTGGCATTCTTATCCCTGCCCAATCGTTGGGAAAGATACACTGGCCAGATTGTCATCGGATTAGGGCTTCTGTACTACTTTTATATTCAGACAGATAAATTATGGGTTTCGATTGTGATTGCCTTAATTGCCATGGCATTAATGGAATATGGGCTTAAACATCGTTAATCTGTGTCAAAATTTCAATTATTGGTATAATGGATTTAAGGACATCGTTGAATCACAAATTGATGGAGGAGAATGAGTATGGCAGAAAAATTTAGTACTTTAGCAGAAGAAATCATTAATTATCAAAAGAAGAACGATATGCCGGATACAGCGTTAGCATTTAATCTACACATATCTGTTGAACGCCTCCACAACATTAAATCAATGGAGTCACAACCAACTCCGGATGAAAAGCGAACGATTGAGCAGTTTGTAAGATAAAAGCAGAGTGCGACGAGACTCGGGAGATGCGGTTTCTAAGAGTGCTTTGACTGAAGTCCGTGGTCTTGGGGCTCTAGTTAAAGCACTCTTAGAAGTTAGCATCTGAGTTGTCGAAGCACGTTTCGGCTAGGCGGCCTCAACGCACCGGCCGTCGAAGCACGTTTCCACTAGAGAAAAGCAAGGCTCCAGACTCGCTAACTAAACTTAAAACTACAAACAAAGGGATTACCAACAACTTAAATTGTTGGTAGTCCCTTTTTCCTGTCTAATTATAAATTTTATTTTACCTTGAAATACACATGATAAGGGCCATCCCCGACTGTGTTAAGCGGCACTAGTTGCTCATCTTGTTTCAACTCAGTCTCTGATGTTGTAAAGAATGTATCTTGATCAGCCTTTTTGGCAAGCATATCCGGACCCTTGAAAACAGCAATCAGTGAAGCATCATCCGGGGCACGCTCAATCGTGACCTTCAGTGTAAACATCAATTTGATCACTGCTTTTCCTGTTAGGCCAAGCAACCCAACATAACTATTTTCATGTTCAAGTTGGGCAGGTCGGCCATTTAGTGAAACTTTCAAGTCAGCTATCCACTCTGGTACCCGAATATGCAAATCAATCGACTTATGCAAATCGGCAGTAATCACAATCGTGTTTGAATCGACTTTCTGCGAGATTAAGCCCTCACTGTTAGGCAGCTCAACTTGGCTGTCATAGAAGAGATTGTCATACACATCATGACCGTCAGATGCAAAAATGTTTTTCTGAAATCTAACCATGTTTTCCAAACCAGTTCCATGACAACAGGTGTTATCAACATCTCGATCATACTTTTTAACCCCACCCGGTTTTAATGGCATGAAGTAAGTTGTGCCGCCATCTTCTTGATGATCATTCGCTGCCAAAAGGTGATTATTCAAAATGTTTTCGGCATAATTCATGTACTTGCCATCACGCGTTATCTCAAATAACTGTTCGGACAATTTAAACATATTATAGCTGGCACAGGTTTCCTCATCCCGATCAGTCAGGTACGGCTCAACCTTGTCAGCCTCGTGGAACATCTCGGTCTCACCAACGCCACCGTTGGCAAACGTATGATGCTGGACCACAATATTCCAAAAATTGACGGCAATCTTCAAATAATTCTCGTCACCGTTTGCCTGATAGAGGTCAACAGCGCCGATAACTTGAGGAATATGTTGATTGGCATGCATGTTATCAAGGGTGTCATAATTGGCTGCCATTGGGACAAACAATTTATCGTTGCTGAATAGTTTTGCGGTATCCAAATACGCTTGCTGACCGGTTGCCCGATACAGTCGGACCATTACTGTGATCATTCCGCCAAACTCACCGGCAATGTAGATTGACCACATCTTAGTCAGCTGATCGTGACTTAACTTTCCAAGCCGCTCAGTCACCCAATCACCAATCCCCTTGGCAACTTCCAATGCCTGAGGATTCTTGGCATAAAGGAAAGTGTCCAGTAATCCCTGGAGAATCTTATCCAGTGTGTAATAAGGTGCCCAAATATTCGGGTAGGTTTCAAACTGTTCCAATTGATCACATTGGATTTCATCGTAGGCACTCAGGAACCCTTTATGAGCACCATTTTTAGCAAAGGCCCGCTGACACTTGGCGAGTTCATTAACCATATAAGCCAATTGATGCTTAAAATCCTCGTCCCTAGTGTCGAAGTAGGCAAACGCCAGGGCGGACATGTAATGACCGGTGGTATGTCCCCGAAGCTTGCAGTCCGGTGCATCCCAGCCCGTCATCTGGTCCTGATCGTCAACCGGTAAACCGGCAGCTTGACGGAAGTTATACAACAAATTATCAGGGCCTGCCTGTTTCAAGTGTTGGACCATCGTCCGATACCCAGTAACAAATGGATTGTTGCCCCCAAGCAGAACGTGGAGATTCTTAAATGGATTGGTTATCGGCTGGGCTGACTTGGGCTCAAGCTTAACGGCCAACTTGACTGGTGATTCACTTTCCGGCACCCGTCCCGTGACGGTTTGCGTCGACTTTGATGAGTCAAACTGATCATTCCAAACGACTGGTGAAGTTGAATATGAGCCATCCGTTAATTGAACCACGGCAACTTGTGGTAAGTGGTAATCCTTTGTATGCGTGACAATATGTAGATCAACCGGATGATCGATTGGAACTTTGCGAGATTCTTGAATCACCGTCGCGTTGAATTGTCGATGAATAGTATCCGTCCCCAACTTTGCCGTGAGGTTTAAGTGAACAATCCGATTGCCCATGCCAGGCTTGGGCCGAGTGACTTTACCGTCATCAGTGATAACTGTCGGCTTGTCAGATTTCCAGTCAAAATGACTGCCGTGGCTTCCCTGCTTAGGCAGCTTAATATCGGTCTCAACGGTTCCAAGGTTTCCCAAAAAGATACCCTGGACATCCCTAATCAACGCTTTGTTTTCAATCGGCTTTGCCACTTTCAACACTCCCTTGGATAATAAAATCCCACCATAACAATCAAACAGTTAATTTGTTCGTATCTGACATTATGATGGGATCATTCGGTTACTTTTTCTTTTTATTTTTTGCGGCTTCTTTTTTCTCAGCCTGATATCGGCTCATGCCTTCCTTGTATGGATTGCCAAACAACCGACTCAGTCCGGTCCAAACTTTGTTGGATTTCGGTTCATCATTTTGCGGAAGCTTCTTCCCACAATTTGGACAAACAACATCATCCGGCTTCAGCTTGGCACCGCAATATGGGCAAAACGAAAATTTCTGTTCAGCCATTTCAGTTACCTCGATTGCTGATTATTCCGATTACGATTGGCATTGCGCTGGCGGCGCTTTTCAGCCTCAACCCGTTCTTTAGCGGCACCCTCTCGGCGAATGCGTTCAGCCCGTTCTTTTTTGGCGTTGTCTTCGGCAACAATTTGATTATGCATGATATTCATTCGGTGAGACAAGAAATTCCAGCCACCAATCAGAAACAGTGCGCCAACAACTGAATATGGAAATGTCCACCAGGGAAAATAACTGCCATTTTTAAAGACCATTGGGCCCAGAAAATTATAGAGCGCCATCAGGATTGCAACCATCACGGTCATCTCGAGTGTATTGATCAGCCAATTTGGAAGCTTAAATTTTTTCTTCTTTGCCACAATTTACCCTCCTAATCAATTTCATTTTCGGTCAAGAAAGCCTTGAAGTAATCAAAGGCCATCTCACGAATATTTTCAATTCCGACCTGCTTAGTTGGTAAATCGCCATTATCGTCGACATCCAAAAGTTCAACATTCAAAACACCGGTTGCCAGATTAATCGAGGTTGGATAGCCAACGAAGTTTTCCTCATCGGCGGTTTCAAATCGAATCACCTTTTGATACCGAATTGATTGTGTAATGATGTGAATCAAAATATTATCAGCATTATCAAAAGCTCGGTCAGCATTTAGAACTGGTAATGCAAAATGCTTATTCTTCTTATTTTCATCAACAAATTTATCAATGACCCGCAAGTAATCAGAATCGGTAATGATTCTGCAAATATCATCATACCGAATCCAAACGTATCCGCCAAACCGGCCATTCATATCAACCACCATCATGACCAGTTCCTGGGGGTTGCTTGAAATAATTTTACCAACATAGAAATATTTACGATTATCGTTGGTATCAATGACAACCCAATTTCCGTTATCACGGAGCTTTTGAACTTCATCATGAAAGACATCAGTGTCGGATATGATTGTGTTGGCGACATGATTTTCAGGCTTAACCATGTCCAGCACGTTTTGCAGCAATTGTAATTCAGTACCGCCAAATTCAATTCCGCGGATATCGTCAAACTTGATTTCAAATACTGGGCGCTTGGAAAAATCGAACTTGTTAACATTGGTAAAAAGTCATGCCATCGTCATGAACATTTGATATCAAGCCTTCATTGTATTTCAGCTTGCCAGCCTGTTCTGTAATAATCAGCCCAACTTTTTGTTCATCATGCAGCGTTTGAACAACGCGGTCAAACAGTGAATCGCTCATCTTAATGGGCAAATCAAATGCCGGTTGGGCATTGAGGTGATGCTTCTCATCGAAATAGATGCGTTCTTCCATATTGGCAAGGTCATAACTATCCGTTTCCACGGACTTAACCGAGGATAATTTCAAATAAACCTCACCATCCTGAATCCCATAATCGTTATAGGTCAGCATAATAAAGTCTTTACTGCTCAGGAATTGAATGACACCGGTGTATACGATATCGGAGTCATTTTGAAATGCGTTAATCAGCTGCTCGTCAATTTGTGCCGTGCGCAGCTTGTCGTATAAGGTGTTCAAGGTGTCACTTCTTTCTTGGTTGGGGTTAAGTTTTTAATAGTTAGTGGTGTTTGTTTGTGGAGCTTGTTTTGCTTGGATACCTTTTTCAGGTTTGCTTTTCTCTAGCCGAAACGTGCTCCGACAACCCAGATGCTAACTTCTAAGTTGGCTTTACTTCAAACCCAAATGCGGGGTTTAAAGTAAAACCACCTTAGAAACCGCATCTCCCGGGTCTCGTCGCACTCTCACTGAAACGTGCTCCGACGGGCCTGCCCCCTACTGTGTAAGTCAAAAATTTTAATGATGAATAAGGACCATTCATCATCAAAATTTTCGTCTTACACTCCGGGGGCACCCAGCCCTCGTCGCACTCTACGAAATTGCATTCCCCATAAACTCTCTCAACTCATCTCCATGCATATTATCACTCAATCCAACCAAAAGCTTGATTCTTGCCTTTTGACCATTTAAGCCTTGGCACAGAATCGTTCCCATCTTTCCTAATTGGATACCGCCGCCCTGATAATCATAGATTTCCTGGGCCACACCGTTATAACATCTGGAGACTAAGACAACCGGGATCTTGTTATCAATTAAGCTTTGAATTGCTGGAAGCGTCTTTGGTGGGACATTGCCGGCACCCAAGCCTTCCAGTACTAATCCCTTGGTATTTTCGTTATTAATCGCTTCAAATAAAGTTCCGTCCATCCCAGCATATGCATTAATCAAATACACGCCTTCAACAACATGATTAATGTCGCATACTTCAGTCTGGATTAATTCTTGGAAGTATTTTGCCTTGTTTTGCGTTACAATTCCAATTGGCCCAAAAGTTGGTGTCCGGAATGTCGCCACGTTGGTTGTATGGGTTTTGGTTACGTATCTTGCTGTATGAATTTCATCATTCATCACAACTAAGACGCCTTTACCATAGGACTCGTCGGTTGCGGCCACCATGATGGCGTTTCTGAAATTATACAAACCATCAGAACCAATTTCATTGGATGAGCGCATGGCGCCTGTCAAAACAACCGGAATCGTGTTAGGCAGTGTCAGATCCAAAAAGTACGCGGTTTCTTCCAACGTATCGGTTCCGTGGGTAATGACAACTCCATCGACTCCATCGTCAATTGCCTTCATGATCCGCTGCTTGATTTTTAACATCACTTCCGGTGTCACATGAGGTGATGGCAGGTTGAACATTTCATCGGTGATCAGATTAATCTGACCCTTTAAAATGACTTGTTCTTCTGCGATTGGGTTCTCATCGTTGGGAACGACTTCACCCTTCTCATTTTGTGACATTGAAATTGTGCCGCCTGTATGAATTGCAAGAATTGTTTTCATTAATTTCATCCTCCATCAACCTGTTAATCTATACTATTGTACCGTAAAATGGAACTTGTAAACTCAGAATTAAGAAAGAAGTCGACAGATATGCCAAATTCCGACAGATATTATACGCCGCAAGATTCAAAAGACGCCATGCGGCAAATCGAAAAATTATTTAACAAATATAAGGATGCCCCGCTCACTCAAGAGTTGGTCACATACCATCAAAACCTGGTTAATCGATTAAAAACCGATATTATGGCTGCGGCCAAGCAGGAAAAAGTGCCAGCCCGAGTCGACTCAATCAATTCAATGATTGCCGTCATGGACCGCTGGCTCAAAGTCCGTCTGGCAGGAAATCCGTTCAATGGCAAAATGAAGAACTTCAAGTTTGTCGGTGATGAATCACTGCCGAAATTCAAACGTCATGTTCATAAAATGAATGGCAGTTCCGGTCATCGGTCATCACGACACTAATGGCGGATTGTCTAGTCGCTTTTCTTGTCGCCAATCATATTCAATCGTTATAATTATCATATTCAATTATATTAGGAGGAAGACCGTTGAGCAAAACCATTGTTGAATTAAAAAACGTCTATAAAAAGTATGACGACGGCTTTACCGCTCTTAAAAATATCAGCTTCAAGTTACAGGAAGGTGAATTTTACACCCTTCTTGGCCCCTCCGGCTGTGGGAAAACAACTATTCTTCAATCAATTGCCGGCTTTACCGAAGTCACATCCGGTCAAGTCCTGTTTGACGGCAAAAAAATCAATGATATTCCTGCCAACAAACGGCAGTTAAACACCGTCTTTCAAGATTATGCCCTCTTCCCCAACATGAACGTCTTTGATAACGTCGCCTTTGGCTTGGTGGTTCATAACACCAAGAAAGAAGAAATCCAAACTCGGGTTCATGATGCTTTAAAGATGGTTCAACTCGAACAATACGCCAACCGTGAGATTGGTGAGCTTTCAGGCGGCCAGCAACAGCGAATAGCGATTGCCAGAGCAATTGTTAACCGCCCCAAGGTATTGTTGCTGGATGAACCTTTATCGGCCTTAGACGCAAAGCTGCGCAAGGATATGCAGTATGAATTGCGTGAGCTGCAGCAGGATCTTGGGATTACCTTCTTGTTTGTTACCCATGACCAGGAAGAGGCCCTTGCAATGAGTGATCAAATTTTTGTTATGAATAAGGGTGAGATTCTTCAAAAGGGCTCTCCCGTCGACATTTACGACGAACCAATCAATCACTTTGTTGCCGACTTTATTGGCGAAAGCAACATCATTCAGGGAAAAATGGTTGAAGACTACCAAGTTGCTTTTCTCGGCCATCAGTTTGAATGTTCCGATGCCGGTATGCGTCCCAACGAACCGGTTGAAGTCGTCATCCGTCCGGAAGATTTAGTCATCACGACACCGGAAAAAGGCAAATTACAGGTTAAAGTCGATACTCAGTTATTCCGTGGTGATTATTATGAAATTCTCGCCTATGATAAGGCTGGCAACGAATGGCTGATTCATTCCACCAATGCCAGTACCGATGATGCAATCGTCGGCCTGACCTTCAGCCCTGACGATATGCACATCATGAGATACAACGAAACTGAAGCCAAGTTTAATCACCGGCTTGAAAGTTACGAAGATTAGGGGGTTAAGAATTGAAGAAAAACTTTCGGGGATTATTTTTCACACCCTACGTTTTATGGCTGGCAATGTTTGTCATTGCCCCAGTTGCCCTCATTTTTTATTATTCGTTTTTTGATATTCACCACAACTTTACATTATCCAATTATCAAGAGTTCTTCACATCTGGCACTTATTTAACAATGACCGCCAACTCAGTGCTTTACGCGTTTTTGATTACCCTATTTGCCATCCTGATCAGCTACCCGATGGCGTTGGTCATTAGTAAGCTGAAGCACCGGGACTTATGGATTTTATTGGTTATCCTGCCAACTTGGATCAACCTGCTGCTCAAAGCCTACGCATTTATTGGCCTTCTCAGTCATGACGGCTTGGTCAATCAACTGTTTCAATTTTTCGGTCTACCGATTCAACACATGCTGTTCACGGATTCCAGCTTCATCTTGGTTGCTGCGTATATCCAAATTCCGTTTATGATCCTGCCGATTTATAATTCATTAACCGACATCAGTGGTTCATACATCCGAGCCAGCCGGGACTTGGGCGCAACCAAATGGCAGACTTTGACCAAGGTCATCATCCCAATGACGATGCCGGGAATTAAATCCGGTATCCAAATTGTCTTCATCCCTTCACTATCACTCTTCATGCTTTCACGTTTGATCGGTGGTAATAAAGTCATTACGTTAGGTACCGCCGTTGAGGAGCATTTCCTAACGACCATGAACTGGGGAATGGGTTCAACCATTGGCGTTGTTTTGATCATCTCGATGGTTATCGTCATGCTGCTGACAAACACGAAGCGTAAAAGGAGGCGGGCATAATGGAAGATAAGGCCTCCAAAACCGGTAAAATTTATATCACGATTGTCTTTTTGCTATTATATATTCCAATTGTGTATTTGATCCTTTATTCCTTTAGCAAAGGCACCACAATGACGAACTTTCAGGGCTTCTCGCTGAAACACTACGGTGAGCTTTTCGCTGACAAACGAATGTTGGCAATTTTTCTGAATACCATTTTGATTGCCCTTCTGTCGTCCGTCTGCTCCACGATTATTGGAACGATGGGCGCACTTGCTGTTCACAATGCCAAACGCAAACATGAACGAGAAACCTTGTTGTCATTGAACAGTATCCTGTTGGTTTCACCCGACGTTATCATCGGTGCCAGCTTTTTGATCTTCTTTACAGCTCTAAAGTTGCCGCTGGGATTCTGGTCAGTCCTGCTCAGTCATATCGCCTTTGAAATTCCAATTGTTTTGTTATTGGTTCTGCCGCGGTTGGATGAAATGAGCCCATCAATGACCAATGCCGCAATGGACTTGGGAGCAACCCCAGCTCAGATATTAAGTAAGATTGTGCTGCCATATATTCAGCCGGGGATCATTGCCGGCTTCTTTATGGCAATCACCTACTCACTGGATGACTTTGCGGTTACCTTCTTTGTAACCGGCAACGGGTTTACAACCTTGTCCGTTGAAATTTACTCACGGGCACGCCAGGGTATCAGCTTGGAAATCAACGCCTTGGCCGGTATTATGTTCATCTTCTCATTGATTCTGGTCGGCGTTTATTACCTGATTGAAACCCACAACGCCAGAAATGGCCGCAAGAAGAACCTTGTGGAGGTGACTGACCGATGAAAAAATTCTTAGCAGCATTTATCGCCATTTTGGCCATTTGTGCCGGCTTGGCATATGGCAGCGATCAGTTAACCAAATCCACCGGAGATACCGGCAACAAAGTTCTCAACCTTTACAACTGGGGAGATTATATCGATCCGGCACTGCTGACAAAGTTTCAAAAAGAAACCGGCTATCATGTCAATGTGGAAACCTTTGACAGTAACGAAGCCATGTATACGAAGATTAAACAGGGCGGAACCAGTTATGATTTAACGGTTCCAAGTGAATACATGGTTGAAAAGATGAAGGCCGACCACATGCTGATTCCGCTGGATAAATCCAAGCTGACCGGCATGAATAACTACGGATCTTCATTCATGAACAAGTCGTTTGACCGCGGTAATAAATACTCAATCCCCTACTTCTGGGGAACGTTGGGAATTATTTATAACGACCGTTACGTGAAACCAGGTGCTTTGAAACACTGGAATCAACTGTGGAGTAAGAAATATCGAAATGATATTATGCTGATCGATTCAGCACGTGATATCATGGGATTTTCACTGATTTCAATGGGTCACTCGGTTAACACTACCAATTCCGCGGAGTTAATTAAAGCCAAAGATAAACTCAATCGACTTTCGCCAAACGTTAAAGCGGTCGTCGCCGATGAAATCAAAATGTATATGGCCGAAGGAGAGGCTCCGGTTGCGGTTGACTGGTCCGGAGAAGCTTCAGAAATGATGTCGCAAAACTCACATTTGCACTATGTCGTCCCCACAGAAGGCAGCAACATGTGGTTTGATAACCTGGTCATCCCCAAGACGGCCAAACATTTCAAAGCGATCTACGCGTTCCTGAATTTTATGAACAAACCGGAAAATGCCGCCCAAAATGCTAAATACATCGGGTATGCCACTCCGAATACTTCAGCGCTCAAGCTCCTGCCGAAGTCGATTAAAGACGATAAGCAGTTCTATCCAACTCAAAAGGTCATTGACCGGCTGCAGGTTTACAGCAACCTCAGTCCACAAAAGGTTCAGGAATATAACGATCTTTATTTGGAATTCAAAATGCACCATTAATCGTCGTTAATCATTCTTAATTGGTCTTTATACACAAAATGCATTAAACTTATTACGAGGTGAAAATAATGGCAAAGAAAAACATGCGACAAGAAATCATTATCGATATGGACGAATTCATCGTCACATACGCAGCAACTCTGTTGGATCCATCCAAGAATCTTTCCGAGTTGGTTTATAACACAGCAAAAGATGACATCACAAAGTTGGACGACCTTTTCCACGATCAAGGATTTGGTAGAAAAAACAAGTTCATCAACATCGGCCGAGGTTATCTGAGAGATTCACAAAACTTGGATGCTGAAGATGCTGAAAAACAGGGTGATCAATTGGCTAAAGAAGCAATTGAATATCTTGGCAAGCACACCGACTTCTTTGAAAAATGGCGGACAGATTAATATTCAACCAAGCTCTGGGCAACTCTGGAACTTTAATAGAAAAAGACAACGATGGACAAAAACGTCCACCGTTGTCTTTTTTACTTTGCTGGTTGGCCGAACCGATTCATGAAGCTTTTTCCACCAACTTTTTGTAAGTTTGCGTCATAATGGACCTGTTGAAATCAACGAACATTATGAGAGAAGGTAATCCACATGAACAACCCATCCACAGAAACCAAAACTCAGAAGAATAGTTGGTGGATTCTGGTATCAATCGGTATGTTTGCCTTCATGTCCAATTTGGATTCAAGCATCGTCAATATTGCCATGCCAATTATGGCAAAGCAACTGCATGTGCCAATGAATCAAATTGAATGGGTGGTTTCCTCATACCTCATCGTATTGACCGCTTTACTGCTGTTCTTTGGCAAGCTGGGCGACATTTACGGTAAAGTAAAAGTCTTTAGAATTGGGACTGTCATCTTCTTACTGGGATCATTTCTATCAGGACTCCAAATCAACTTTCCATTCCTATTGGTTGGCCGATTCATTCAAGGGACCGGTGCAGCCATGACCCTATCAAACACTTATGGTATTACGACCTCAACGTTTGGCATTAAAGAACGTGGCCGGGCAATGGGGTTTGTCGGCACGTTTGTTGCTCTGGGAGCGATCGCCGGACCTGGTCTTGGCGGACTCATCCTGTCAAAACTCCCTTGGGGCTACATTTTCTGGGTTAACCTGCCCATCGGCATCATCGCCATCACTTTGGGTGCTGTCGTCATGCCCAAGGCGTTTCAAACCGTTCCAGGATCAATTGACTGGTTAGGCTTTGTTAACTTCTCCCTGATGATTATCGGCCTATTCTTAGGTGTCTTCATCGGCCAGGAAGTCGGCTATACCCAACCGGTTCCACTTGGTCTGTTCGCATTAGGCATCGTCACGTTATGGGGCTTCTTCCATACCGAAAAGCGGGCCGAAAATCCATTAATGCCATTATCGCTGTTTAAAATCAAACCATTTTCATATGGACTTGGCGCTGCAGTGTTAATCTTCTTATCGAACTTTTTCACGGTCGTCATTGTTCCCTTCTATCTTGAAGATGCCCGTCAACTCAGTGCCGGTCAAGCCGGTGCCCTGCTGATTATCTTCCCGGTTGTAATGGTCTTCTCCGGACCATTTGGCGGCTGGCTGGCAGATCATTTTTCACCGGCAACGATTGCTTCAATTGGTCTGCTCATCGTGGCGGTCGCCCAAGCGATGTACATCTTCCTGACACTTACCAGTCCGATGTGGGTCTACGTTATCATCACAGTAATCATGGCCTTTGGAACCGGCTTGTTTCAATCACCGAATAGCGACATTGTCATGTCGGTTGTACCCAAGAATTCACTTGGAAGTGCCGGAAGTCTTAACGCCCTCGCTAGAAATGTCGGCATGATTTCTGGAACCGCCCTTTCGACAAGTGCGCTATTTATTGCTATGGGCATTAAAGCCGGATTCCACGTAACCAATTATCTGCCAAAGCAGCCGGAAGTCTTTATCTTCGGCATGCACGTTGCCTTTGCCGTATCACTGGTGATCATTCTTGGTGCATGGGGCTTGTCAATTATGCAGGGACGTACCGTTAAACCTGGAGACTTAAAGTAATTAAAAGCAAAAAAGGATCGGAACTTGAGGTAGCTGAGCTATCCCAAATTTCGATCCTTTATTTTGATTATTCTTTAATTTTAGTTGCTTGACCTTTACGTTTTCGATATTCAATTCGTCCAAGCTTGATAATTTCCGTAACGACCAGCACGATAAATCCTGCGATGGTTGGGACAACCCAGCCATAGAAGAAGTTCACGTTACCAGTATGGAAGACACCCTGCATGAATGGAATGTAAATCATTCCAGCTTGAAGGACCAACAGAATGGCAATGATGATAAACGCCATCTTGTTTTCAAAGAAGTGTTTGGAAATAATCGGGTAGGAATTTCGAATATTGAACAGGTAAAAAATCTTACCAAAGATAATAATGTTAACAGCCATTGTACTACCAAGGACAACGGACAATACGCCGGAATCGACGAATTTGTCGAAGGTAAAGATACCCAAGGCAGAAATCAATATGGAAACATAGACAATCTCGAAGACATCCATCTTCCCAAGAATCCCTTTCGCGACATCCCGCGGCCCACGAATCATGATTGACTCTTCAGCCGGTTCAAAGATAAACGCAAATTGAATGGTCAACGCTGAAACGGTGTTGATCCACAGCAATTGAGTTGGATACAGTGGTAATTCCTGCCCCATCATCATACTTAGCAAGACAACCAAACCTTCGGCAAAACTGGTTGGTAACAGGAATCGAATGGTCTTTTGAATGTTATCAAAGACGTGCCGACCTTCAGCAACCGCTTCAACAATGGTGGTAAAACTATCATTAACCAGCACCATATCGGCAGCTTCCTTGGCAACATCGGTTCCTTTGATTCCCATGGCAATTCCGATATTCGCCTGCTTTAACGCAGCGGCATCATTGACACCATCACCAGTCATCGCAACAATCTTGTTGTTAGCCTGTTGAGCTTTAACAATTCTCAGCTTATTGGCAGGCGTTGTTCTGGCAAAGACATTATAACGACCAATGTTTTTAACCAAATCTTCGTCAGACATTTCATCAACTTCAGGTCCGGTAATTGCATGAATACTTTCATCCAAATCCAGTTTGCGGGCAATTGCCGAAGCGGTATCCGGATGGTCACCGGTAATCATATTAACCTTAACACCGGCACGGCGAAGGCTTCGAATTGACGGAATAACTTCTTCTCGTGGTGGATCAATAATGCCAACCACACCACTTAATTTAATACCATCATAAATCTTGTCTTGATCAATTTCAGTAACCGCTGATGAGACGTCTTTGTAACCCAGAGCAACCACTCGAAGACCTTGTTCAGTCAACTTGGAAACTCTTGAGTACCAGACTTTATCATCAAAATCAGGATTGGTCTTTTTAACCATTCCAAAAATTGTTCCCGGAGCACCTTTAACCATCAATTCGTTATGGCCGGATTCTTTAATGAGTCGGGCACTGTAACGATAAGCAGAGTCAAATGGTAAAGTATCCAGTTCATCAACTTCAGGCTCACGGCCGATCAATTTGTGGAACAAAGTGGTCAGCGCACCATCGGTTGGTTCACCGTTCAACTGCCACTCGCCATCGGTTTGAACCAATTCGGCGTCGGTAGTGGTTCCGGCGATATCAACCAAATCACGGAAATGCTGATCGTTCTTCCAGTCATACTTCTTGCCGTCCAGCATGACGTCACCATCAACACCCTTATCACCATCAACGAATCCAACTCCGCTAACGTGGTAATGATGCTCATCGGTGATAACATCGGTAACGGTCATTTCATTTTTCGTTAAAGTACCAGTCTTATCGGTATCAACGATATCCACCGCACCAAGGGTTTCAACAGCGGGTAAAGTCTTAACAATGGCACCCTTCTTGGTCATAACCTGAACACCACGAGCCAAAACAACTGAAGTTGAGGCAGGCAGCCCTTCAGGAATAGAACCAACAACCATTGTAATGATCGCAATGGTTAAAGTAGGCAAACTGTAAATCTTGGTGTACAAACCAAGAACAAACAAAAGAATCGCAATGGCAACGATAAATACTGATAAGTTAACACCCAACTTGTTCAGGTTCTTCATTAATGGTGTTACCTGTGATTTAACTTCGGCAACACTTTGTTGAATCTGACCAATTTGAGTTTGTTGCCCGGTTGCGATAACAATTCCGACACCGGATCCTTGAGTGACCGCAGTTGACGCGAACGCCATGTTGGAGCGGTCGGCCAATGGTAATTTATCCTTGTTGATTGGATCTTCCGTCTTCTCAACGGAATTACTTTCACCGGTCAATGTGGACTCTTGAGCCCGCATGTTATCAGCCGAAATCAATCTCAGGTCAGCGGGAACCGCATCCCCGGCTTCCAAATTAACCAAATCACCCACAACCAGTTCACGTGCAGGCACTTCAATCTTGTGACCATCACGAATAACGTAGTTCTGGCTGACCAATAACTCACGAATCTTACTCAAAGCATTGTCGGCTTGCATCTCTTGGAAAAAGCCAATAAACGCGTTGGCAATAATAACGATCCCAATAACCGCCGAATCTGAATAATGGTGCATAAACAGCGTAATAGCGGCTGCAGCAATCAAAATATAAATGATGCTGTTGTTAAATTGAAGCAAAAACTGAAGCAGCTTGCTCTTCTTCTTGGCCGTTAATTCGTTATAGCCATCCTTGGCAAGCCGTTTTTCAGCTTCTTGGTCGCTAATACCATCTTCCGCGTTGGTCTGATACTTCTTAACCAGCTCTTCGGTGGTATCCTGCCACAATTTTTGATCAGGAGGTACCTCGTTTGTACTGTCTGACATTACATGTATCACCTTTCTTTTATAAAGATTATGCTTGTTGTTACTAATATTATAATATATTCCCGGTTCATATGGGAAAATAAATGGCTTTTGGCTGAAATTTCAATGTGAAAATTAACAAAAAATAAGAATTAACTCATTTTTTATTTAACAACCGTCCACTCATTAATCGACTTGCCGTTATCATCCTTTAAGACCAGCCAGCTGTTGGTACCGCCAAAATACAGGAACAGGCCAACTTCGTTAACTGATTTCAAAATAATATCTTTAGTGGTGACAAAATTGTCGAAGCTGTCGGTATGTTCGGAACGCAGCTTCTCAGCAAACTTGGCTGAGAATCCAAGCGAACCGTCTTTGTTCAATTCAGGCTTGGGCTTCATGACCGCTCCTGCCTTCAGCAGCATCTCGTTGCGTTTCTGCCAATAAACGGTTGCCTTGGTACCTTCATAATCCACATGGAATGGAATTTCACTGACCTGTTTCGTGTATCGATGGGCAGGCTTACCCTTGAACTTTTTCTTGGGCATGAACAATGATCTGAACCCCAATCCGTTCAGGACGGTCAAAATCAGGCTGCGAAAGTCCTCAACCGTCTTTCGCTGATTACTTGGAATCTTGACGTCAACGAGTGGGTCTTTTTTAAAAATCCCCTGCTCAACGGCATATTCAGCAAAAGCTTTTGCAAGGTAATCAGGCTCCAAGTCCCACGCAGGTTCAATCGTCATAACGCCATCTGCTTTTTGGTCAGAGCCGTCAGTTTGGAGGCCAGCCAGTTTTCCATTTTTCATATCCAGATTGACAGCATTTTTACTTGGCTGAGATTGGCTGGCAATCGTTATTTTTCCTTTTTCATCCGGCAAAATAATCGTCGTCGAATGATCATTAATTTCGACATTAAGTTTCATCTGATATTCCCCTTTTATTCAATTGTCTTTCCGAATTTATCATACCATTAATTAACAAAAATGAGCTCATAAACCCCCATTTAGAGGACTCATAAGCTCATTTTCTATCGAAGAAGAGAAAGTTTTATTCTGTTGTTAGTTTGTTGGTCAGATTACCAGACCACTTCCAATTTTTGACTTCTGGAATATCTGTTCCGTATTCACGGATGTAATCATGGTGCTTTTGAAGCATTTGATCCATCTTGGAAACAAATTTGTCGGCTTGATCGGCATATTTGGTTCGGCCAATCGCATCCTTTGCAAGGTGATAACGGTCGAGTTCATTCAAGACCCGCATATCAAATGGCGTAGTGATATCACCGTTTTCACGGTACCCATGGAAGCTGATGTTGTGGTTATGACGGTTGTATACCAAGCCACGGAAGGTGTTTTCAAAGCCATGGAAGGCAAAGATGACCGGCTTGTCAGTGGTAAAGTACTTGTCAAATTCAGCTTGGGTCAAGCCACGACTATCTTGATCTTCGTTGCTTGGACGTAATCTCAAAATGTCAATGACGTTGATGAAGCGAACTTTCAGCTTAGGAAATGCTTCATGGATCATGTCAATGGCAGCCAAACTCTCCATTGTAGCTTCGGTTCCAGCAGTGGCAAAGACAATGTCCGGATCGCCCTGATCATTTGATGCCCAAGGAATAATCCCCAAACCATCGTTAACCAGCTTGGTCGCTTCATCCATTGAGAACCATTGTGGTCGTGGGTGCTTTGAAGCAACAATCAGGTTGATCTTCTCACGGGTCTGCAAGGCAGTGTTCATCACGGCCAAAAGTGAATTGGCATCAGCTGGAACGTATTCGTTAACCAGCTCATGACCCTTTTCAGCCAAGTGACCAAGCATCCCTGGATCCTGGTGGGTATAGCCATTGTGATCCTGCTGGAAGGCGTGGGAAACGTTCATGATGTTTAATGATGGATAATCATGACGCCATGACTGTTCATTGGCCTTTCTAAGCCATTTGTAGTGTTGAGTGAGCATTGAATCGATGACCCGGGTAAATGCTTCATATGAGGCAAAGAATCCGTGACGGCCACTTAATACGTATCCTTCAAGCCAACCTTCAGCTTGGTGTTCTGAAAGTTGTGAGTCAATGACCCGGCCTTCAGGAGCCATGTTTTCGTCATTTGGTGTCTTAATTGGTTCTTCCCATTGACGTTTACCGTAATCCAACATTGAGAAGAACTTGTTGGATTTGGTTTCATCGGGGCCAAACGCTCTAAATGACTGACCGTTTCGTTTCATAATCTCGGTGTAGAAGTTGGATAACACTTCAGTATCCTGAGCTTCTTTGTCACCAGGCTTGTCAATCTTCAAGGAGTAATCGGCTGGATCAGGCATATCCAACTTCTTCGGGTTGATACCACCATTGACAATTGGGTTCATTGCCATGCGTTGGTTGCCTTCAGGGGTTGTCCCTTTGATCTCGGCTTTGATGGATCCATTGCTGTTGAATAATTTTTCCGGTTCGTATGATTTGAGCCAGTTAACCAGCAAATCTTTGTGGTCCATTTGACCGGCACTCACAGGAATCGGTACTTGGTGAGCTCTGAATGATCCGGCGATTGGATTGCCGTCCAGATCATGCTTTGGACCTGTCCAGCCCTTTGGTGAACGAAGAACCAGCATCGGCCAGTGTGGCAAAGTGTCGTCGTTATTGTCACGGGCATGCTTTTGAATACCCTTAATCTCTTTAATAATAGTATCCATCGTCTTGGCCATTTCCTTGTGAACGCGGGCATAATCTTCGGGATCACCCTTGGTTTCAACAAAGTATGGCTTCCAACCCATACCTTCAAAGTACTTGGTCAAATCGGCATCACTCATCCGGGAAAGGATGGTTGGGTTGGAAATCTTGAATCCATTCAAATTGAGCATTGGTAAGATGGCACCATCATGAATTGGATTGATAAATTTGTTGGAGAACCATGATGCGGCCAATGGGCCGGTTTCGGCTTCACCATCACCAATTTCAACGGCGGCAATCACGTCGTGGTTGTCCAAAATTGCACCAGTACCATGGGCGATTGAATAACCCAGCTCGCCACCTTCATGCATTGAACCTGGTGTTTCAGGAGCGGCATGAGAAGCAACCCCACCTGGGAACGAGAATTGTTTGAATAATCGTTGAAGGCCGGTTTCGTTTTGGGCAATTCTTGGATAAATTTCACTGTAACTGCCATCAAGATATGAGTTGGAAACCATGACTTGGCCACCGTGACCAGAGCCCTCAATGTAAAACATGTTTAAATTGTATTTCTTAATCACCCGATTTAAGTGGGCGTACATAAAGTTTTGTGAGGCAATCGTGCCCCAGTGACCAATCGGCTTGATCTTAACATCGTCTGCAGTCAACTCACGTTTGAGCAATGGGTTGTCTCGCAGGAACAACTGACCAACAGACAGATAGTTGGCAGCTTTCCAATACATGTTGACTTTTTGCAGGTATTCATCAGAATCGAAGTTCGTCATATTAGTAACCTCCTGAATTTGACAGCAACGTTATCCCCAATTTGATTATTGGACCGGTCCAAATTCAAATTACAAGTATATTGTATGCTTGAAGTACTGATAAATCAACGGTTTAAGCATTGTGATATTTTATTTTAATATAGACAAAATTTATATTAAATCCGTTTATCATAGGATATGTATTAATAAGCCCCCGCCATTGCTCATGACGGGGGCTTTTATTTAATAGTGTTTTGTTCTGTGAATGTGGAAATATTTAGCCAGGAAATAGGCCAAGTCACAATACCAGATTTCAATTTGTTTCATCGCTAATCCTCCAAGATATCCATCACTCGTTTTAGCTCACCCAATGCGTCACTGGGATTTTGCCACTGGAAATCATATCCCAATGATAGATTTTGGTAGTGAATGCCATTTTCGACCACCCGGTTGGGCATGTGGGAATGGCCGCTCAACGACAAGCTGACGTGGTTTTGCTCAAACACCTGACGATAACGGTCACTACCCAATTGATACATAAACCGATCGTAAAACGGAATCGGCATCTGGCGAGCCAGCTTCTTCGTTGGCAGCATGTGACTCGCTACCAGTAACTTCTTGTTTGCCACATTCATCTGATTGATTTGGTGCTGCCAACCAAAAATCTGCTTAGTGACCCAGAGACGATCCCGCCGATAACTGATTTGATTGCCGTTGATGTACATTTGATCGGGCCAAACGTGCTTGGCAACAAAATTGTCAGCGTAGCGAGGTCCTTTAGCTTCAGAAAAGTCTTTGGCAAATGTGTAATCGTACCAGCCGTTGATCCCGGTAATCAGCCAATGTTCCGTTTTAATTGGATGCTTGGTTAATGACATCGGCAGGTTGTCGAGTTCGTGGTACGCATTTCTGGAAGCCTGCTGGATTTCGGCAACCGTTTTTTCACGTGGATGATCCACATATAAGTCATGGTTACCAACCAGCGTGTAAAACGGAATTGAGATGCTGTCTTCCAACCGTTCATAAAACCGTAGATTCCGCTTGAGGTCATTTGCCGAATCGCCCATAATCACTATTTTATCTAATCGTTCATCGTTAATCAGCTGCTGCAGAACAGTCACGAAATCATATTGGCGGTTAAAGTCCGTATGTAAGTCCGACACAAATCCGATGCGCATAGTTAGCCTCTCCCAAAGATTATTTTCTTTAATTGTATCTCATATCCTTATCTGGTCGATAATATCTGAGTATCTTAAAAGATTCATTATCAATCTTCTAACCTTGATTTGTGACCAGATGAGACTATTCAGGTATCAAAAAAGCCTGTCGACCAGGCCGACAGGCTTCCAAACAATATTTACATTAACCGAGATATGGATTATCAGGTACGCGAACCAAATCGTCAGCAACCAAATGCTCAGCAATCTGGACAGCGTTCCAAGCAGCACCCTTCAAGAGGTTATCGGAAACAACCCACATGTTAAATGCCCCTTCGTTTTCGAAGTCGGGACGAACACGGCCAACAAAGGTTTCGCGCTTGCCTTCAGCTTCGATTGATTGAGGATAGATTTGGTGGGCAGGGTCATCTTGTAAGACAACGCCGTCAGCACCATCCAGAGCTGCCTTGATTTGATCTGCGGTAGCAGTCTTGTCGGCAACTTCGAAGTAAACCGACTCACCATGAGCGATTCGAATTGGAGCCCGGACACAGGTTGCCGTAACCTTGATATCTTTGGCATCCATGTCATCCAACATAATCTTCTTGGTTTCATGAATCATCTTCCACTCTTCGTGAGTGTAATAACCGTCCGATTCAAAGACATCAATTTGTGGTAAGAGGTTGAATGCCATTTGGTAATGCTTCTTGTCACCCTTGGTTGGCAGAATCTTTGGATCGGTTGGTTCACCATTCAAGACTTGCTTGGATTCTTCCATTAATTCGTCCAAGGCTGATTGACCGGCACCGGAAACGGCTTGATAAGTCGAAACGATTACCTGCTTCAAACCAAACTTCTTGTAGATTGGTTCAAGACAAACCACCATTTGAATGGTTGAACAGTTGGGGTTGGCAATAATACCACGATGATTGTAAAGCGCCTTTTCATTAACTTCAGGGATAACCAACGGAACTTCTTTTTCCATTCGGAAAGCACTGGTGTTATCAACACAGACAGCACCACGCTTAACGGCTTCCGGCAAGAATTTCTTGGAAGTCGAGCCACCGGCTGAAGACAGAACCAAGTCAATCCCATTGAATGAATCAGGAGTGGTTTCTTCAACTGTGTGATCTTCACCACGGAATTTCAATACCTTACCGGCTGAACGTGATGAAGCCAACAGCTTGACACTCTTAACCGGAATGGTTGATTGCTCTAATTGTTGAATCATGCGGGTTCCAACAGCTCCCGTAGCACCTAAAATTGCGACGTTAAACTCTTTCATCTGATTAATCCCCTTTTCTTTATTTCGTTAATGCAAGTAAATAGTCATTCATCCGATCCATTGCCAACTTGATATCTTCGTCAGAAGCCGCGTAAGACATCCGGATCCAGCCTTCACCACCAGGGCCAAATGCTGATCCTGGGGTAACACCAACTTTAGCATCCTTTGCCAAATGAGTGGCAAACTCAACTGAGGTTTCATTTATTGTATCAGGAACCTTGGCAAAAATGTAGAATGCGCCTTGAGGCATGACAATGGGCATCCCCATCTTTTCAAGTCGATCGGCAATGTGGTCACGACGCTTCTTGTATGCGGCCCGCATTGGAATTGGATCATCAAGCCCATTATTCAACGCTTCGGCGGCTGCGTATTGAGCAGGATTTGAAGGCGCTGTGACAACAAATGCATGCATCTTTGATGCGTTGGTGACGAAATCCTTTGGTGCAGCAAAATAACCGATTCGATAACCAGTCATCGCATGAGATTTGGACAACCCGTTTACCAAGATCGTTTGGCCTGGAATCATTGAAGCGATTGAATGATGTTCAACACCATATGTCAGCTCATTGTAAATTTCATCTGCAAGCACATACATCTTATGTTGAGAGATAATGTCTGCCAAAGCTTTTAACTGCTCTTCAGAGTACTCAACGCCGGTTGGGTTTGATGGATAATTTAAAATAATTGCTTTGACGCTGTCCCCATTTTCGTCGAGTGCTTTTTGAAGCTTTTCAGGCGTTAAAACAAAGCCGTCATCAGATGTATCAATCGTAATCAATTCTGCACCAGCCACTTTAATAATTGGGAAATACAGGGCGAATGCCGGTGTTGGCACAATCACTTTGTCCCCAGGATTAAGAATTGAAGTTAAAGCTGAAAAGATTGCTTCAGTCGCACCGACTGTGACAACAATTTCGGTTGCCGGATCATATTCAACCCCGGTCCGCTCTTTCAAATAATGACTAATCCCATCACGCAATTCAGGAATTCCCTTTTGGGCTGAATAGTGTGATTTATTTTCTTCAATACTTTTAATGGCTGCCTGTTTGGCATGTTCAGGAACGTCAAAATCCGGCTCACCAATGGTTAATTTAACGATTCCGGGAATTGATGAAATTTCCTGATCAAATTCACGGATACCCGAAGGCCCAACTGATTTCACATTATGATTAATAACACCTGATAATTTGCTATCTAACTGTGGCATGTTTTCCTCCTGATTTTCACTACATAATATTTTCTAAACCGACAATCAACTTGTCTGCTTTGGCGGCTGCAGGGACTGCGAGTTGAACGCCGCTCATAAATGAGCCGCGGTCAAAGGAATCCTGCCGGATGGTCAAAGCTTCACCCTTGCTGCCGAATAAGACCTGTTCATGGGCAACATAACCGGGAAGCCGGACTGAATGAATCTTGATACCGTCATAGTCTCCGCCACGAACACCTTTCAGTGTTTCTTCGGTGGCCGGGGCAGCTTTCTTTCCACGAACTTCATCGATCATTTTGGCAGTTGCCAAGGCAGTTCCTGAAGGTGCATCAAGCTTGTCGTCGTGGTGCATTTCAATGATTTCGACACCGGGCATATACTTGGCAGCCTCTTTGGCAAATTTCATCAGCAAAACAGCTGAAATCCCAAAGTTGGGTGCCAGGATACCGCCGACGTGAGTCTTATCTGCCAGCTTGGTCAGCTGGTCGACTTGGTCATCCGTTATACCCGAAGTCCCAATCACCGGATGAATCCCGTGTTGGATGGCAAACTTCGCATTTTCAAATGCAGCACCGGGAACCGTAAAATCAATCCAAACGTCCGCGTCGGTTTTGATTTCATCCAAACTGGCAAACAATTTGACGTGATCGTCCATTCCCATTCCCTGGAGATGAACGGTATCAATGCCAGGATTATAAGCCCCAACCAGTTCAAAGTCATCGTTCTTGTTGACCATTTGAACGGTCTTTTGACCCATAGATCCCATAAAGCCGGCAACTAAAACCTTAATCATCGAAAAAACTCCTTTACTTATTTAATGTTTTCCAACCAACAATCGTTAGCTGCGTGCCATTTCAGTTCCATCAACTGGAATATCTTCAAGACGGCTGACACCTAATTTCGAAGCGAGGGTCGCCTTCTCTTCATCATTCAATGAAAGAATTGGCAAACGGCAATCACCGGTACCAAAGCCTTGAACGTTCAAAATTGCCTTAACACATGATGGTGATGGGTACATGAACAGTGCTTGGACTTTAGGGGTTAAGAAACGCATCAAGTTCCCTGCAGTTTCAACATCCCCTGATTCAAGGGCGTCGTACATTCGACGCATCTCACGGCCGTAAATGTGGCTGGTAACTGAAATAACCCCATTGGCACCAACTGCTTTGGCTGATAAAGCCTGAGCATCTTCACCGGTATAGACGTTGAAGTCATCGGGTGTGTTTTGAACCAGATACTCCAAGTCTTCCAATGAAGTACATTGCTTAACGCCGGCAATATTGGCATTGTGTGACAATTCAATAACCGTATCATTGGCCATTGTGACGCCGGTTCGACCAGGGATATTGTAAATGATCAGTGGAACTGGTGATTGTTCAGCAACTGCTGTGAAGTGGGCAACCATCCCTCGTTGATTTGGTTTGTTATAGTATGGCACAACCACCAATGCGTAATCAATGCCGGGAATACTGCCAACTTCGGCGGTTAATTGAACCGTTTCGGCAGTGTTGTTACTACCGGTTCCGGCAATGATTGTTCCGCGGCCGTTCACGATTTGGGCAAAGCGGGTATACAATTCAATCTTTTCGTCATGACTCAATGTGGGTGTTTCACCAGTCGTTCCACCGATCACAAAGCCACGGCTGCCAGTATCAATCAAATGATTGGTTAACTTTTCCAAGCCATCAAAGTTGATGCTGCCATCTTCACCAAATGGTGTCACAATCGCCGTCATAATATCTGCACTAATCATACAAATCCCTACTTTCTTTTTTATTAGTTTAATGATTCATTCGATATTCAAGAAATCTGATAATGGAATTAACACCCTTGGGAATTGAAGACTCCTTGGGGTTTAAGGTTGCCGAGTGAAGTTGAGATGTATCGTCAACTCCCAGCCAGAACATGGTTCCGGGAATCTTTGACAACAAGTAGCCAAAGTCCTCTCCGGTCATTGCCGGCTCAGTCTCCACAAACTCGGTTTCCGGATCCTGCTTCGCAAATTCAATAAACCGTTTGGTCAGCTCATCATTGTTTTCAACTGGTAAATAACCACCTTGGTTAAAATGAATATTCACTTCAGCCCCATAGCTGGTTGCGACCCCGTTGGCGACCATTTTCAGACGGTCAACAATGTGTTCGATCATCTTTTGGGTCAACCCCCGAATGGTCCCTTCGATACGGGCTTTACCGGCAATAACGTTTCGAATGGTTCCGGCGTCCAACTTGCCAAAGGTAATCACACCGCCTTCGATCGGGTCAACGCTCCTGGAAACGATCGTTTGAACCTGGCCGATGAACTCGGCTGCCGCAACAACCATATCGTTGGCTTTTTGTGGGTAGGCTGCATGACCGCTTTTACCGATTAAGTCAACGTTCACTTCCGTTGTCCCGGCAAACAGGGTTCCCATCCGACAGCCAATTGCACCGGCAGGCAGGTTGGGATTGTCATGAAGTCCGTAAAATTCATCTGGACGCCATTTACCTTCAAAGACACCCATCTCATAAGCAACCTTGCCGCCATTTTCACTTTCTTCGGCGGGTTGAAAGAAGAAAATCATATTATCTTTTGGTTGGTGCTCAGTGAACCAGTTCAAAACACCCAGGGCAACTGTCATATGAATATCGTGCCCGCAGGCGTGCATGACACCGGCATTCTTGGATGCAAATGGCAAACCGGTTTGTTCGGTAACGGGTAACGCATCAATATCGGTTCGGTACCCAACCGTCCGTTTTGGATCTGATCCATGGACGGATACCAATAATGCAGTGGGTAAATCAGGAATTTCTCTAATTTCAATGTACTGTTGATTAAAGGATTGAATCGTCTTTAACAGAAAGGCATGAGTGGCAGTTTCATGCATTGCCAGCTCTGGATATTCATGTAAATGCCTACGAATTTGAATTAGTTCTTCCTTATTAAGTTGACTCATTGAATCACAACTTTCTTAAATCGTCTTCAAGGCCAGTTTCTGAAGTTGTCTTCTCATCGACGTCCTTTACTTTTCGAGCGGGAACGCCGGCAACCACTGTTCGTGGGGCAACGTCTTTGGTGACGATTGATCCGGCAGCAACAACGGCTCCTTCACCAACGTGGACCCCTTCAATGACAACTGCATTGGCGCCAACCAAGACATTGTCATCGATTTGAACCGGTTTGGCGGATGCGGGTTCGACAACTCCTGCCAAGACGGCACCGGCACCAATGTGTGAATGCTTGCCGACAATTGCTCGGCCACCCATCACGACTCCCATATCAATCATTGTGTCATCGCCGATTTCAGCGCCAATGTTGATAATGGCACCCATCATAATAACGGCATTGTTTCCTATAGTAACGTGGTCTCTAATGATGGCACCCGGTTCGATCCGGGCATTGATATTTTTGATATCTAATAATGGAACCGCTGAGTTTCTGGAATCAGCTTCGATTTCATAGTCATCAATTTCGGATTGATGCTTTTTGAGGAAATGCTTAACGTCCTCCCAATCACCAAACAATGTCGCTGTGTGTTTTTCAGCAAATGCCTTGATCGACTTGGGGAACTTAAGATCTTTAACTGATCCTTTGATGTAAACCTTCACTGGGGTTTTCTTCTTCGCATTTCCAATAAAATCAATGATTTCACGTGCACTTAGTTGTTCCATTATGATTCTCCTATCTAATGTCTATTTTGAATAAATTATTTATTTAACAGAAACAATCTTCTAATCCAACCGCTCATCTAATGAAACTAAATCCTCAAAGGTTTCTCGTTTGATAGCAAGCTGTGACTTGCCGTTTTCAACAAAGACAACTGCGGGGCGGGGATTACGGTTATAATTGGACGCCATTGCGTATCCGTAAGCTCCGGTGTCCAACATTGCCAACACATCGCCAGGCTTGGTTTCAGGTAAATCCTGCTTTTGAATGAGGATATCACCCGACTCACAATACTTACCGGCGATTCGAACCGTTTCTTTGGTTGGAGCGGTTGGATTCTTGGCAAGCACTGCTTCATATTTTGCCTGGTACAAGGCTGGCCGAATGTTATCACCCATTCCACCGTCAACCGTGACGTATGAACGAATGCCGGGAACATCTTTGCGGCTGCCAATTGTGTATAAGTTATATCCGGCAGGACCGGCAATTGACCGACCCGGTTCAATCCAAACAGCTGGCATTGGTAAATCGGCTTCTTCAGTCCGCTTTTTAATCGCCTTTACAATCGCGTCAACAAACATCTCTGGCGCAATTGGATCATCATCGTCGGTATATTTGATTCCGAAGCCCCCACCGACGTTAACAACCTTGGCAACGTAGCCGATTTCTTTATTCCATTGCGTCAATGTATCGATGAGCTTAACGGCCGCCATTTCAAATCCTTTAACTTCAAAAATTTGAGAACCAATGTGGCAGTGAATGCCCAACATGTTCATCCGGCCATCTTCAAGAACCAGTCCAAGAGCTTTACGGGCCTGGCCGCTTTGAATGTCAAAGCCGAACTTGCTGTCAACTTGACCAGTTTGATCATATTCATGAGTATGGGCTGAAATCCCGGGGGTTACCCGCAGCATCACATTGATGTGGGATTGGCGGTCGTCCAATACTTCTTTCAGCAAATCAATTTCATGGAAGTTATCCAAGATGATGACGCCGATTTGGTGATCCACGGCCATTTCCAATTCTTCACGGGATTTGTCATTTCCGTGGAAGCTAACCCGCTCCATTGGGAACCCGGCTTTGATAGCTGTGTAAAGTTCCCCGCCGGAAACAACATCAATGTGGCCTTTTTCCTGGTTAATCAGCTGAAACATTGCGATACATGCAAATGCTTTGCTGGCATAACTAACTGCAAAGTCGACACCATTATCTTGGAACACCTTTTGGAAGTGGTGGATCTGGTCGCGGATTGCTTTGACGTCGTAAACCACCAAAGGCGTTTTATATTGTTTGACCAAATCCAGCGAATCTACTCCGCCAATCTGTAAGTGTCCTGCTTCGTTCGTTGATAACTGGTCGATTTGATTAGTCATGTTCTTTCCTCCAAATGTTTAATGTTATCTTTACTGGAAATAAAAAAATCTCTTCGTTTAGCGCTTAGCTAAACAAAGAGATTCAGAATCTAAAATCATATTCCGTATCATTTGTCGTTAGCGCCCCGCAGCCGACATGTCCGCCGCGACAGTCCAAAGCCTCTTAAGCTAAGTCCCAGCGCGCCAAGTGCTACCTCACATGGTGCTTCGGCAACCGCCCCTTTCGTTAGCTTCAAAGTCCAGGTAGGAACTCCACTAATTACTGATGTTGGTTGCAACCTCTAATGATTTAATTGTGATAATTTTATAATGTTTCTCATAAAGTGTCAATGCTTTTAAGCCGACTTTTGCAAATTTATGCAGGCAGGCGTTCAAAAAAGACTTGCTCTTGCAAATTAATTCAAAACTGCTAAAATTCGTTTTAACAATCTCTAACCGAATTGTTAATTAATGGGAATATCCAGGGAGTGATTAAAAGTTATGAAAGTCGTTAAGTTTGGAGGCAGTTCGTTAGCCGATGCCGCCCACGTTCAAAAAGTGATCAACATCATCAAAAGTGATCCGGAACGGAAAGTCGTCGTTACCTCAGCACCCGGAAAAAGATTTTCGGATGACATTAAAGTCACTGATTTATTAATCAAATACGCAAATGCCATTATTGGCAAAGCTGATCCAACTCAAATTGTGGCGGACATTTTCGCCCGCTATCAGGAAATTGGGAATGGCTTCGGCGTTTCAACAACTGTATTGGACGACATTAAATCAAAACTAACCGGTCTGCCCGACAAACCATATCCGAACAACGACTACCTGATGGCGGCTTTTAAAGCCCATGGCGAACGCTTAAATGCCGAGCTCATTGCCGCCTGCTTAACCCAGGCGGGGACCAAAGCCCGCTTTGTTGATCCAAGTGAAGCTGGCATCTTGTTGAGCGATGATCCCAACAGCGCCACTGTCTTGGAAGAGACTTACGACAATCTCGCCAACTTAAAGTATGGCGATGAGAGATTAATCTTCCCCGGCTTCTTTGGATTTACCAAAGATGGCCAGATTGCCACATTTGCCCGCGGCGGTTCAGATATCACCGGATCAATTCTGGCACGTGGCCTTCACGCCTCACTATACGAAAACTTCACGGATGTTGATGCAATTTATGCAGCAAATCCTAAAATTGTTCCCGATGCCCATCCCATTCACAAATTAACTTTTAGAGAAATGCGTGAACTTTCATACGCCGGCTTCTCGGTCTTCAACGATGAAGCCATCATTCCCGCAATTCAGGGACAAGTTCCCATTAACGTTAAAAATACCAATAACCCCGACCTTCCCGGAACCCTGATCGTTCCCGAAAAAGATTTTACTTCCAAACGTCCGGTTACCGGAATCGCCGGTTCCAACCGATTTTCAGCCCTCTATCTTCACAGATACCTGCTGAACAAGGAAGTTGGATTTACCCTCAAAATTTTACAAATCCTGTATAAATACGGTGTTTCATACGAACATATGCCTTCAGGAATTGATGACCTGACAATCATATTTGACCGTAGTCAGTTGGACAGTGATACAATTAAAAAAATGTGTCATGATATTCAAACCGAACTCCACCCCGACACCCTTGACTGGATCGATGATTATGCAATCATTATGGTCGTTGGTGAAGGTATGCGGGCGCGGGTCGGGACCATTGAGAATATCATTCGACCACTCGCTGAGCACAATATCCCCGTTCACATGATCAACCAAGGTGCTTCACGAATTTCAATCATGTTAGGGACTCGGCAATCTGATGCCGACGCAGCGGTAAAATACATTTATGAACATTTTTTTAAAGAAGACCCTTCCGCCAACCAAATTGAATACCAGACGGAAGTTTAGAGGAGGTACATCATGGTGCAATTATTAAAGGTCCATGGATCACAAAATAAGTTCTTTATTCTGGATCAAACTGAATTAAAGACCAAGTTAAGCCAACCGGAATTGGTCGCATTGGCCAAACACATTACTGCGCCTGGAAACGGACTTCTTGACGGTGCCGATGGTTTGTTGGTGATTGATAGTTCTGATCATCAAGATGCATTGGGCAGCATGCAGGTCATCAACACGGACGGCAGCATTGCTTCAATGTGTGGCAATGGTCTGAGAACAGTTTCCCGCTATCTTTCCGACAAGTTTGGGAAGGACGCATTCAAAGT
This sequence comes from Lentilactobacillus kefiri, assembly GCF_009739535.1. Classification (GTDB taxonomy): domain Bacteria; phylum Bacillota; class Bacilli; order Lactobacillales; family Lactobacillaceae; genus Lentilactobacillus; species Lentilactobacillus kefiri. Next base: position 1,528,773 of record NZ_CP029971.1, on the reverse strand, counting down.
TGAAACAATGGATAGTGACTTGGATGTTCACCGAGAAGCCGATCTTGCCGACGATGTTCCAACCTTCAGTGTTGAAATTTCCCCGGTTAGCTTTGCCAAGGAAAACCTGCCATTTGATAATTTAGGTACTGATACGCTGATCAACAAGGAAGTGCCACAATTTGCACCAGGATTGAAGTTTACCGCAATTGCGGTTCCCAATCCCCACTTAATCAGCTTTGTTGACGAAGAAACCATGCATTCAAAAACGCTTGGTCAACTTGGGAAGATGCTGAATGATCCCAATGATTACTTCCCAGACGGCGTCAACGTCAGTTTTGCTCAGATTCTTGATCATAATAAGCTGTTTGTCCGGACTTACGAACGTGGTGTTGGCTTCACCAATGCTTGTGGAACCGGAATGTCGGCTACCAGCCTGGCATTCTGCCTCAACCATCCGGACGTTGCCGACTTTGACGAAGTCATTTCAGTGTACAACCCCGGTGGCATGGTTAAGACACGGGTTCACAGTCGCGACGATACTTTCTCAATTGACTTGATCGGAAACGCAACCTTTACCCACAAGATTGAAATTCCAGATGATGATCTTCACGCCAACAATTTGGATCACGCCAAGATTACTGAAACCGGCGAACAGGTTGCCTACTTGAAGTTCGTTGAAGGATTAAAGAGTCAGACAGTTAAATAATTAAAAACAAAAAAATGATCCAGCAGAATTTGCTGAATCATTTTTTATTTTGCTCATTTAGCCATGTTTCATGAATCAACTGATTGGCCATCACTTTGCAGATCATATCAATTAATTGATCCTGCATGAAGGTCTTGGCGTCAAAATCAGCTGGCTGGCCGTTGATACCAACAACCTGCATCCCTTTGACCCTGATATCAATATTGTACTTGGCAAACGTGTCAACGATCGCCTGCAGCTTCTCTTCATTCAGCATTTCACTGGCCTCCCAAACGCAATTTCAGGCGCCATTCGTCTTGGCGTACCTGACTTTCTTTTAATCGCAGGTCCATGTATGGTGCCACGGTCAGCAGAAAGGTTTTGACATCTTCGTAATGCGCCTTGCTGGAAAAATAATGATTGGCCTTACGCTGTGAGAGCTTATCAATTTTTGCTTGGAGTCGTTTTAAATAATCTTCCACCAGTTGAAGTGTGTTTTCACGGATACTGGCAACGTAGGCAATCTTTTCGTCTTCGGGATCTTCAATTTCCAATTCATCCACCGACTTAAATGCCTTCAGTTCGTCGGCATCCAAATTCATCAATTGAAGTTCATCCTGGTTCACGGCTTCAGAAAATAACTTGATGTCGGTTTTATCCAGATAGGCCGGTAAGCTTTCGCCATTCATTTTCACCATCAGAATTGCGTTTCTGGCAATCCCCTGGCCAAATTTGATATGGATTACAAAATTCTTTTTGCCGATATAGTTCACGTTATCCAGAATTAATTGAGGATTGTGGGTCACGACTTCGCCCACCGCAAAATAGGTCGCGTGTTTTGTCCGATAAATCTTGCCAAATTTTGGCTGCATGATTGCCCTTCCCTTCGTGAAACCTCATAACCATCATTTTACTGTACATCCAGAATTTTTCAAAGTCGGTATTTTCCAAACATATGTTCAATAATTTTGTATAATAGAGTCTGAATATATCGAAATCAAAGGAGGGGTTAAGGATGGCCGTACATCAAGTCGGCATTAGAGAATTAGTGGAGTTTCTGCTGCGCACCGGTGACCTTAGCCCCGTCATCAGCAGTGAAAACACCGCTCAGGAAGGCAGCCGGATTCACCGAAAGATTCAACACAGCCGCCCGGCTTCATACCAATCCGAAGTCGCTTTAAAGACTTCGATTCAGTACATGGACGATGAATATGTCATCAGCGGCCGAGCTGACGGAATCGACGAACGTGACGGCAAGCCGCTGATTGAAGAAATTAAAACATCCGACCTGGAATTCAACTCCCTGCCCGACTCAACGCTTCAGCTCTATTGGGGTCAGGTCAAAGTCTATTCGTACATCGTCATGCACCAGGCAGACATCAAGTCGGTTGATCTGCAGCTGACTTATGTCCAGACTCCTGACGAAAAAATAACGACTAAGACGCAAACCTTCACTAAAACTGAATCCGAATTGTTTTTCACCGCTCTGGTAACCGAGTTTGAACAGTGGATCAAGCTGCGCCATGACTTGGACGAACGGCGAATTCGTTCAGCAAAAGCCCTAAAATTCCCGTTCCCGGATTATCGTCCCGGCCAACACAAGCTTGCCACCAACGTTTACAAGACGATCCTGTTGGAAAAGCATCTCTTTGTGGAAGCGCCGACTGGAACCGGGAAAACCATTTCAACGCTCTTTCCAGCGATCAAATCAATGGGTGAACAGTTGATTAGCCGGATTTTTTATTTTACAGCCAAGCAAAGCACCCGCCACGTTGCCGAGAACACGATCTCAATCATGGCCAAACAGGGGCTGACCCTCAAAAGTATTACGCTAACCGCCAAGGATAAGATTGCCTTCCCGGCTGAAAAAGATGTCCCACCTGAGAAGAATCCCTACATGGTCGGCTATTATGACCGGGTTCGAACTGCGATTAAAGACATTATTCAAAATGAAGATCAGATTACCAAGAAAACCATTCAAACATACGCTGAAAAACACAAGGTTGACCCCTTTGAATTCTCACTGGACGTCAGCTTGTTTTGCGATGTCATCATTTGTGATTACAACTATTTATTCGACCCACAGGTTCATTTACAGCGCTTCTTCTCATTTCCCGATCCCACCAACTGTTTCTTGGTTGATGAAGTCCACAATCTGGTCCAGCGTTCACGGGAAATGTATTCGGCAACCCTGGAATCATCTCCTATCAACCCATTGTTGGAACAGCTGGTTAAACACAAAGCTGCCAATCAGAAGGTCATTAAACGCCTCGAATCGTTAAAACGGTCATTTAAACGCTACAGTAAGCCGGCCGCAGAGACAGTTGATAAACAGATTGCCCAGCTGGCACCATTGGACAACTTTAACAACACTCTTGAGAACCTGATTGAAACCATTCACCAATGGCTGGCCACCCAAACGCCCAGTGACACAGTGGATGCGGTCGTCGATTATTATCTGCAGTGCCGGCGCTATTATCTGATCAGTACGTTTTACGACGAAACTTACCGGACCCGGATCATTATTGGCGATCACACAATTATTTTCCGGCAGTTCTGCATGGATCCCAGTAAACAGCTCAAGGCCAGCTTAAATTTGGGTGGGGCAGCAATCCTCTTTTCAGCTACCCTGAGCCCAATATCGTATTACCAACAGGTTTTGGGCAACGAAGAAGACAGCCTCTGCATGGTATCTCATTCATCATTTCCGCAGGAAAACTGTCAGGTTGTCATTGCCAATAACATCAATACCCTGTACGCCAACCGCGAAAACAGTCTCAAGCCGATTTGTGAGACCATCTTTACCATGATCAGCCAAAAGGCCGGCCACTACATGATGTTCTTTCCATCAATGGCTTATTTAAACGCCACGCTAAGCAAGTTTGTGGAACTTCATCCAGACATTGACGTGATTAATCAAAAGCCGGAAATGGATAACGATGCCCGAACCGCGTTTCTTGACGAATTTCGCAATGACGATAAACAGACAAAGGTTGGTTTCGCACTGCTCGGAGGCATTTTCTCTGAAGGAATTGATTTAAAAAACGAACAATTAATTGGTGTTGGAATTATCAGCGTCGGCCTTCCGGGCATGAATAAGGAATCCGATCTCATCCGAGAATATTTTGATTCATTAAATGGCCAGGGCTTCTCGTTTGCCTACCAACTCCCCGGTTTCAACAACGTCAGTCAGGCAGCTGGACGAGTCATTCGAACCGATACCGACAAAGGCATCATCGTTTTAATGGATCAGCGATTTAATCAAACCCGATACCGCCAGATTTTTCCTCAAAATTGGGCAAATATTAAAGTGACCAATAACGCCGATCAACTTAAAAATACCCTGCAGAATTTTTGGCAAAATGGGAATCGGTAGGCGTTCTCATTACAATTTTTACGATTGGGTGTATACTAATATCGCTGTTCGTTAATTGAATTAAAGCCAGGAGGGGTAATAATGAAATTAGCAATGTATAATAATCAGCCAACATTTGTCGCACCCCAAAATGATCAATTCTGGGGTGTTCCAATTACTGGTTACAACTCAATCGACGATATTTTAAACGATTGGCAGAATTTTGTATCCAATGTGTTGATTAATGTGAACGATGATAAAATCATCGACAATGATGAAGCTTCCCAGCTTGATCCCCAGAAGTTCCAACAACCCGTGCAACATCCACGTCAAATACCCGCTGTTGGTTTTAACTATCTTGACCACATGAAGGAAATGGACACGGCCAAGCCCAAGCGGCCAAACATTTTCAATAAGTTTGTCAGCTCGTTGGCCGGTCCTCACAACTCAATTCATCTCAGCGGTGATACCGTTGACTGGGAATCTGAATTGGTGATTGTCATTGGCCGCGGTGGCCGAAACATCAGCCGTGAAGACGCCGAAGATGCCATTGCCGGTTACCTGGTCGGTCAGGATATCTCCGATCGAACCGTCCAATCAATCGATGGTCCCGGCACCCAATTTGATCTGGGAAAATCATTCAAAAATTACTCGCCAATTGGTCCGTACATAACCACAATTGCTGACGTTGAGGACATTGTTTCCAAAACGGTTGTCACCAAAGTCAACGGTGAAATCATGCAGCAGGCAACCATTGATAAAATGATTTTTGATATTCAAACCCTGATTTCTTATATTTCAGGAGTCATCGATCTCTATCCCGGAGATTTGATCTTCACTGGAACCCCAAGTGGAACCGGTGTTGGCCGTGATCCACAGATTTTCTTGAAGTCCGGTGACGTATTCACCAGTGAAATTGATGGACTTGGAAAGATTGAAACTAAAGTAAATTAAACAACCGAACAATATCAAGGTATAAAAATGCTGGAGCCAAATCATTGTGATTTAGCTCCAGCTTTGTTAATTTTGATCATGTGTTTAATTAAAGTGCATGATGCTGCCAACTACCTACTTTTTACGCAGGATGCTGACACCTTCAGGAACCATGAAGTCCTTTTGAACCATGGTTAATTTGCCAGATTCACTGTCACGAGTGTACAATGTGGCATTGTCTGAATTTTGATTCAGTGCGATAACAAATGATTCATCATCGCTCAAATTAAAGTCCCGTGGGAAGTCACCTTCAGTTGAAATTCGTTGAACAAGTGACAAATTGCCCTTTTCATCTGAACTGAACACGGCAATTGAGTTGTTACCACGGTTTGAGACATAAACGAAGCGACCGTCTTTTGATACTCGAATGGCAGCAGCCCCATTGTGTTCAGTCCAATCATCAGGAATGGTTGAATGAACGTTGCGAACTGACAAGACACCTTTATCAGAATCGTAATCCAAAACAGCGACATTACTGCTTAATTCACCTACAAGGTAAGCGACTTTCTTCTTTGCATCAAAGTAGATGTGGCGTGGGCCGTAACCGTCCTGCATTTGAAGTTCACTAACGGGTTCTAATTTACCGCTGTCTTCCAAATCATAGATGAAGACCTTGTCGACACCCAAATCGACAGCTACAATTCGGCCTTCGGGTGTTAAATTGATATAATGCGGATGTGGGCCATCAAGCTGTTCTTTACGGAAGCCCAATGTTCCCTTGTCCATAATTCGGTCGGCTTTGGTAATTGAACCATCTTCACCGATCTTGTATGAATTAATTGTGCCGGCATGGTAATTAGCAGTGAAGACCAGGTGCTTGTCTTCATCAACCGAAATATACGCCGGGGAAGTTTCCTGATCATGAATTGAGGCGATCGGCTTCAATGGGAAATCATTGCTTGTGCCATCCCATTCAACAAATCCGCCGGTTACGTTGCCCTGGTCATCTTTAACCTTGGTAATAGCATAGATCCGCTTCTTATTTGATTCAGCTACATATGTTGGGTCAATTGCACTGCCAACAAATTCCAAGTTTTGCAATTTTTTAGTTTCAGTATCTAATTCTAATTGATAAACACCTTTACTGATTCTTCTAGTATAGGTTCCAAGCAAGTATTTTTCTTTCAAGATTGTTCCTCCCTAATAACTTTATACGTTCATTATGCCACACATAAAACCTAAAGGAACACCTTTGAAAGCTTTTTCACGAAAGGAAGTTAATTTATGACATCATTCGAAAAATTTCATCCTGTATTAACCGCTCATTTAACATTGGATTGGCTGACCCAGGCACCTGTCAAGTCCATTGATGACTTGTTTTCCAAAGAATCAATCAAAACTGCCAAAGCAGAAAAAATGCCCAGTGAGATTCTTGACACCGTTAAGAACATTAATCACATAATGCGCCTAGTCATGAATGGCAAGGAGCTGACTTGGGGAATGACCGACTCAAGTTCTCAAGAATTCATCGGCATTATCAGTCTCCGTGGGTTTGAACCAAAATCCGATACCGGCTCAATTGAACTGATTATTGATAAAAAGCATGATGACGACTTGGCCGAAGCCGTTGAAAGAGCCCTTCAATTTGCCCACGATCATTTTGACTTTAGACAGATTACCCTCACGTTTAATAAAGTGTCTGCCCACACCAGGTCGTCACTGGAGCAGATCGGCCTTGAAGAACCGACAGAAAACACATTTGTCGCAAACGTCTAAGCCCCAATGGATTTCCGTCCTTCAAAATCATTGCATTATTGTGATTAGTATATTAGAATTGTTCTAAAGTATAATATGATTTATAATCATTACAGATAGTAATTTATAGAACCGCTCCTCATGGAGGTGCATAATCATGACAAACGCAACCCTTAAACACTCACTTGGTCAACTTAAAAAACAAGGCATCCGAATCACACCTCAACGCGAGGTTATCCTGAATTATCTGATTACTCATCATAATCACCCGGATGTTGAAACCATTCGAAATGGTATTGAAGATAAATTACCCAATTTGAGTGTTGCAACAATCTATAATACTTTAAGAATGCTGGTCGATAATGGCATTGTCATTGAATTACCAAACAATGACGGTGGTATCCGTTACGACTATTTTGGTGTGCCGCACTATCACGCAATTTGCGAAAATTGTGGCAAGATCATCGATATTTTTGACGATGATTACCCCGACTTAGTCAAGCACGTTCAACAGACCACGCGAGAAAAAACCGATTTTCTGGTAACCGGAACCCAGATGGAAGTTACCGGGATTTGTCCCGACTGTCAGCGTAAGCTGCATTTGGCAAAGCTTTCAAATAGATGATTATTACAGCGTTAAACCGTTGATATATCAGTCTTTTACCCACTAATTTAAGACTTTTGTCAAGAACTCTTAATATGATTGACAATTAGTCCCTCAAAGCCCACGGGCAAGCGTTAATTCGCTTCCCATGGGCTTTTTGTCTGGTTGAATTGTATCATGCAAATCGTTTATATTAATGACCGTAGCTAATGACCACTTATGTAAAAATATAATAAACATTAAAAATGAATCTCTAAAAATAATATTTAAATTCTGAAGGGAATAATTGATTTGAAAAAAAGAGCGATTATAACTGCCCTTTGTTCGCTGTCATTGGCAGCAATCGGTATGTTTGGATTAAGCAACGCCGCGGGGGCCAGCAGCGTTAACGACTATATTGCAAGCAAAAACATTTCTCACGCCAATATCACCTCATCAATCTGGGGTGGCTTTCCTAAGAACGCCTACCGTAAAGGTACTGGTAAGCCTGAGGGAGTTGTCGTTCATGAAACGGCCAACCCCAACTCAACGATCTATAACGAAATTGCGTACATGAAGAAGAATTACAATAACGCTTTTGTGCACACTTTCGTTGATGCCAGCCGAATCATCAATATTGCCAATACAAACTATCTTGCCTGGGGTGCCGGTTATCCGGCCAACGCAAGGTTTGTTCAGTTTGAGCAGGTTGAGGTTCACAGCAAGTCAGCATTTGCTCACGAAGTTGCCAACGCTGCTTATTACACGGCATACACGTTGAATAAATATGGTTTGAAGCCTAATGATGCAGCCTATGATGGCAAGGGAACTGTTTGGTCACACGGGGGTGTTTCCAAATATCTGGGTGGTACCAATCATACCGATCCAGCCGGCTATTATGCATCCGCAGGTAGAAAATACTTTGGTTCCAAGTACACGTTCGCTCAATTCTATCAGTTGGTGAAAACCGCTTATAACAATTTGTCAGCGGACGGCGCGGCTCACGGTTCATTAACCGCTTCATCAGCAAAAAAGGCATACGACAAGGTATCATATGCCAAAGCAGATTCACAGGCGTCATTAGGAGACGACTACAAGTCATACAGGTTGTACAATCATGTTAAAAACTCCCGTTCAGGAGTGAAGAAGTATTCGTGGGAATCAGTTGCTGCTGAAAAAGGTAAGAAAGTCTACATCGACAATATTGGAACCAAGTCCAATGGTCATGACTGGTACCGAATTACCTTCTCAACAGACAATGGTGCCAAGAAGTACTGGGTCTACGAAAAAGCACTTGATCTAATCCATTGACATCATTTATGAATTAATATATGATTGTGTCAATTTAGAAGACCAAGTAGTGTGACCTCAGAGAAAATGTCGCTTGCTGAAAGACGTTTAAGTGCACGAATCCTATCTTCAATACGATTGCCTTAATCAGGCACGGATCTTTCCGTTATAAAACAAAAGTGTGAAGCCTAGCTTTGAATGAGAATGGTACCGCCCGTCGTGGGTGTCTCAATTTCAAAGCGGGCTTTTTTTATACAAAATATGGGGTGAACATGATGGACAAACGAATTATTGAAGCAAATCGAATTGTGGTGAAGGTTGGAACCAGCAGCTTAATCCACCCAAGTGGTGAGGTTAATCTGAAAACATTTGATGAGCTGGCGTACACTCTGAGTGCGTTGAACAATCAAGGCAAAGAATTGATTTTGGTATCATCCGGTGCCATCGGGGGTGGGCTTAAATAAAATGCACCTCAAAAAACGGCCGACCGAAATTGGCGCCCAACAAGCCCTTGCCGCAATCGGACAATCGGAACTCATGACGTTGTTTACCCAACGATTTGATCATTATCTGACCGACATCGCCCAGGTCCTATTGACTCATGATATTTTTGACTTCCCCAAGAGCAACAAATTTGTTCTAAATACTTTTGACTGTTTACTGCGGGACAATGTCATCCCTATCGTTAACGAAAACGATACGGTGGCAACCGATGAGTTGGATCATAAAACAACCTTTGGCGATAACGACCAGCTGTCGGCAATTGTCGCAAGCCATGTGAATGCCGATTTGCTCATTGTTCTGTCAGACGTCGACGGCTTTTATGATCAAAATCCCAACAAGTCGGCCGATGCCAAGCTGATCAGTACCGTTCATCAAATTGATGAAGGTGAATTCGGGGTTGCCGGTGGTTCCGGCAGCCGATTTGGAACCGGTGGCATGCAGACCAAGCTGTTGGCAGCCAAGCGAATGATTGATGAGAACCGGATGATGGTTCTGGCAAACGGAGCTGATCCACGGATTATCTTCAAAATTTTAGCGGGCGAAGATGTGGGAACGATCTTTCAAAAGGAGAGTGTCACTCATGAATGACAAATTAATTGAAATTGGCAAGAATGCCAAGGCTGCCTCATACAAATTAAATCTATTAGATACAGTGACTAAAAATAAAATTTTAAATGCATTTGCAGACGCATTAACTGAAAATGTCGGGACAATCTTGTCGGCTAATCAAGAAGATTTGGAAAATGCCACGGATATGCCCGCCAAGTTTACCGATCGACTCAAATTGACTGAACAACGAATCAAGGATATGGCAGCCGGCTTACGGAAAGTTGCCGCCCTGCCCGATCCAATCGGTAATATCGATAAGGGCTGGCAAAACGACGCCGGCTTGAATATCGAAAAGAAGCGGGTACCTTTGGGAGTTATTGCCATGATCTTTGAAGCACGGCCCAACGTCACCGTTGACGCTTCTGCCCTCACCTTTAAGAGTGGCAACGCAGTGATCCTCCGGGGCGGTAAAGAAGCCCTTAACAGTAATCTTGCTTTGGCTGAAGTGCTGCGGAATGTCTTAAAGAACAATGGTTTAGACGAAAATGCGGTTCAGATTCTCCACGATATCAGCCATGAAACAGCCAATGATTTGATGCACCTTAATCAATATGTTGATGTCCTCATCCCTCGTGGTGGCGCCGGCTTAATCAATGCCGTTGTCAAAAACGCGACCGTTCCGGTGATCGAAACTGGTGCCGGCAACTGTCATATTTATGTCGACAATGATGCTGAACTGCAAATGACCATCAACATTGTGGTAAATGCCAAGGTTCAACGACCATCAGTCTGCAACGCAGCTGAAAAATTGCTGATTCATAAAGACGTTGCCAATCAAATGCTGCCGGCAATTGCCAAAGCCCTGCAAGATCATGGAGTTGAACTGCGTGGTGATGCCGCCAGCCAAAAGATTGTACCATCAATCATTCCGGCGACTGAAAAAGACTGGTCGACCGAATACAACGACTTGATCATGGCTGTTAAAGTTGTCGATGATGAGCAGCAGGCAATTGATCATATTAACAAATATTCAACCGGTCATTCTGAAGTTATCATTTCAGACAATTATCAAAACGGGCAGGAATTCTTAAATAAGATTGATTCAGCCTGTGTTTACGTCAATGCTTCCACCCGATTTACCGACGGCTTTGAATTTGGCTTTGGTGCCGAAATTGGGATCAGTACTCAAAAGCTGCACGCCAGAGGTCCAATGGGATTGAATGAATTGACCACTACTAAATACGTCATTAGAGGAAACGGGCAAACAAGAGCTTAAATGACGGAAATGAGCAGTTTTCCGAACACTTTAAAACATCAAAACAGGCGACTGGGACAAAAGTAAAAACTTTGTCTCAGTCGCCTGTTTTCATTATTTAGATAATAATCCATGTTGTGTTAAATATTGTTTGGCCACTTTGGCTGCACTGTGGTGTTTGACGGTGACCTGATAGTTCATTTCCTGCATATCCGAAGTGGTAATCTTACCAGACAACCGTTTCAATGAACGAACCACGTTTGGATGATCCTTCGCAAACTGATTGGTCATCATCGGCGCACCCTGATATGGCGGGAAGAACCGCTTGGAATCTTTTAAGACCACCAAGTGATACTGCCGAATTTGTGGATCGGTTGTGTAGGCATCGGTTACGTCTACCCGACCATCAGCCAGAGCAACGTATCGCAACGAGGGCTCCATTGTCCGGGCAGATTTCAGCTTAAAATGATAAGCTTTCTGCAAGCCCGGATAACCGTCCGACTGTTGGTAAAAGTCGGGATCAAACGCGCCATTGAGCCGATTACCAACTCTTTGAAGGTCGGCAATTGTTTTTAAATGATATTTAGCCGCCGTCGATTTTCGAACGGTAATGGCATACCCGTTTTGGTAGGCCATTGGCTTAAGATAACGCATATTGAATTGCTTATTAAGATCGTTTTTAGCATCTTGATAAGCCAATTGAGGATCTGAATTGACTTTCTGTGAGGACTTCACCAGTGATTGAAGAACGGTCCCAGTGAACTCGGGATAGACATCAATCTGACCACTTTTCAATGCCTTGAATAAGAAGCTGGTTCCGCCAAAATTTGGCTTAAGTTGAACTTTAATCTTTGGGTTGTCCTGTTCAACCAAATCTTTATACATATTAATCAGGATTTCGGGTTCCCCACCCATTTTCCCGGCAATTGTGATTGTTTGGGCAGGCTTGGTCAATGCTGACCAGCCCCATGCACCACCACCTAATACTAGGACGACCAGAACACCGATGCCGAGTTTCTTAAATGACAGTTTGGAAAGTCCTTTAATCAACCAACTGGCCAATAATGCCAGCACTGCTGAAAGGACCGCACCGACAACCAACGCATCATTGTTGTTGGTTTGGATTCCCAACAAAATGTACGTTCCAAGACCGCCACCGCCAATTAATGCGGCCAACGTTGCCGTTCCAATTACCAATACCGTGGCAATCCGAATCCCCGATAAAATCATCGGCATGGCTAATGGCAGTTCAATTCGAAACAGCTTGAATCGGTATGTAACTCCCAATGCGTCAGCTGCTTCCAGTAAAACCGGATCAATGTGCGTCAACCCAGCATAAGTATTTTGAAAAATCGGCATAATCGCATATAAGACTAAGGCAATAATCGCTGGTACCGTGCCAATTCCAACGAATGGAATTAAAATCCCCAGAACCGCCAAGCTGGGAATCGTTTGAATAATCCCGGCAAGCTGTGAGATAACTTCACCTATCTTGGGGCGGTTAACCAAAGCAATCGCAAGTGGAATTGCAATCATAATCGTGATAATAATCGCAATTAACGATATTTCCACATGCTGCCAAAGGGCTTGAAGAATCGCCCCGGCATTCTTACTGGCATATGCTTCTACGGAATCAATCATTGGACGACTCCTTTCCCAAATCAGCGACGTAGGAAATGAGGTCACTTTGATCCAACACTTCACCATCGACGCTAATCAGTTGAGTCGGATTCTTCTCCAAAAGGCCCGCCCACTCATAGACGGTTTGACTGTTCTGTAATCGAATGACGTTGTCCTGTTTTGTCAAAGGCCGTCCAAGACCTGACGTGATGACTTGTTTTAATAACCGGGTATTTGAATTGTCCACATCAAAAAAGCGTTTCACAAATTCATCAGCCGGATTGGCCATTAAGTAATCCGGCTCGCCTTCTTGAAGAATGACACCGTTATGAATCACCGCCAGCCGATCCGCCAAAAGAAACGCCTCGTGCATGTCGTGAGTAACGAAAACAATGGTCGTGTCAATTTGCTTGTGAAGATTTAAAACGATCTTTTGCAGCTGCCGCCGAGACACTGGATCCAACGCGCTGAAGGGCTCATCCATCAAAACCAGTTTGGGTCTGGCAGCCAACGCTCTGACAATTCCAACTCGTTGAGCCTCACCGCCGGATAGCTCACTGGGCATCCGATGGAGAAACTGAGCCGGATCCAAATTGACTTTGGTCATTAGTTCCACAATTCGCTCATGCTTCTTTTGTGCTTCCCACCCCAAGTTATCAAGTTGAATCGATGCATTTTGTTCAACTGTCATATTGGGGAACAGCGCCCCAGTCTGCAGAACATAGCCAATGTGCCGCCGTAATTCCTGTAGGTGGCTTTTTGACACATCCTGCCCATCAATGGTGACCGTTCCGCTGGTTGGGACAACTAATCGGTTAATTGTCTTTAGAAGAGTTGTCTTGCCGCTTCCAGAAGGGCCGACCAGCACAAAAAACTCACCATCGTCAATAGTGAGATTTAAGTCCTTTAATGCAGCTGTACCGTCAAATTGTTTAGTGACGTGAGAAAACTGAATCATTTGCAATTACCTCGTTAAATAGCTGGTGAGTTTAATATAATCATTTTAACAGTTGAAACCACTTTATTCCTTTAACTGTGATTTATGAAGCTTTTTGAGCTTAAAACTCATTATCCAGGTTGTCACCGGAATTGTCGTCACAACCCCAATCAATGAAACCACAATTGCAATCAGTTCCGCAGCAAATATCTTGTCGTTTAAAATTTCGCCAAAGGTGTAGTGAAGGCCATAAAACCAAATGAACAGTGCCATCGAACTACCGAAAAAGCCAAAGAATAATGTGTTCACGGCGGTTCCGATGATTTGTTTACCAATCACCGTACCATCAACAAACAATTGACCACTCTTAATTTCTTTATGCTGTGAAATAATTTCATCCAAGCCTGATGCAATAGCGATTGCGGCTTCAGCGACGGCTCCCAGTGAGCTTAGAATAGCTGTGGCAATCGCAATCTTGGTGAAATTGATCCCAACGTAAGTCGACAAGCCTTCAAGCTCTTCACTGTCTTCCAAACCAAAACCGCCAACCTGTGCCCAATATTCAATCGGAATAATAATCACGACAATCAGGATAACGACCACAACCGATGCTTGAAAAGCGGTTGTGGAGGCATTGTCACTGGCACTGCTCCAAAAAATCGTAATGGATAACAGGATAATGCTGGAGACAATCGTCACGGTAATCGGTGGTAAATGAAAGGCAATTAAAACGATGGTGAAGAAGAGGATTCCAAAGTTAACGACCATGCTCAAGAATGAAGTGATGCCTTGTTTACCGCCAACAATGATCATCAAGATCAGTAAAACGATCCCCAATGCAGTAATCGATCCCATCAGCGTTCATCTCCTTTAATCCAGAGTCCGGCAAATACACTCGATAAAATGACCGTAAGCACAATTCCAATTCCACTGATAAGACTTGAGGTCATTCCCAGTGACATGTTCATTGAAAATGAGTAATGCCAAGTATTGCCGTTCTTCAAATATAGCAACGTCATGGCAAGCGTTTCTGCCATGAAGATAAAGAATAACACGTTGATCAAAGGTCCCATGATTGATTTACCAATCTGCCGGCCGGATTTAAAGATTGCCATTCGACTGAGTTGTGGCCGTTCCTGCTTCAAAGTTGCCAACGAAGCCACAATATCGGTTGCCTCATCCATAACAGCCCCCAAAACACCAATCAAGACTTCTGCGATGAATAAAGGTTTTGGTAACTGAGTCACGTATTGCATTGACTCATAGTAAATCCCTTTTTCGTGAGTGATTCCAAAGACAAGCAAGGTAATGAGAATGGTTGCCGCTGTGGCACACAGAACCGCTGACAACGTGACCAGCATTTTCTTGCTCCACCCCATGACCAGCAACAATGTGACAAAACAGAAGATAACCGCCAATATACTAAAGATCAGGATTACCGCCGATCCGTTATTGGTATGATCAATTTTAACCGCAATCCAAAACAGAATCGTATTGATTAAAATACTCGAGATAACGGTTATCCCCCGTAATTTCAGAATGACAAACATCAAGCTGATGGCGATGGCAAATAAAAACGCAATCGGTGCATCACGCTTAATATCTTTCACGGTTGCGTGAAGCCGGGGTTGTGTGTGAAGGGTTATAAAGAGTTTCTGGCCCTTTGTATACTGGTGATCCATTGCATGGGAATCACTATACGAATTTTTAATTTTTAACGTTTTTCCAACGTGTTTCCCGTTGGTTATTTTTCCATACAACATTTGGCTGTGATAATGATCCACGTTTTGAAATTCATCTGTCATCTTAACGGCTTTTCCGTTTTCCACACGGCTCACTTGGAAAATTGTCTGATGATAGAGCTTGTCATTATGCTGGCAGAAAAACGCTGCCAGAAAACAAAATGCAATTACCAGCAGAATCTGAAGCCAGGTCATTTTACTTGTTAGTTTAGCGTCCATAACACACATCTTTTCAGATTAATTTAAAATTATTGTACCATGTGTGAAATTGAAAATTTAGCTTTATTAGTAATCGTTACTAAAGTGAAAGGTTCGACGGACTCGTTTTAGTGGCTCAATTGGGCGCTAACACCCCATGGAGTCAATATGTGGGGACGTTCATATTTCTTTGGATTGTTGGGTGCCGTTGTCATTTTATTGACTGCTTCCTTTAGCCTCTCAATCACGCTCCGACACCCTCGGGCACGGATAATGTGGAAATATCCAATTTCTTTGGATTGTTGGCAACCAGGGGACAGTTGTCATTTTATTTACTGCTCCCTTCGGCCTTTCAATCACGCTCCGACACCCCAGGGCACTGATGATGTGGGAGCACCATATTTTTTGGAGTTGTTGGCAACCAAGGCGCCGTTGTTATTTTATTTACTGCTCCCTTCGGCCTCTCAATCACGCTCCGACACCCCAGGGCACTACTGTACAAGAAAAAGTAGGCAACGATGAACAAAGAACGTTCATCATTGCCTACTTCTCCTTGTACTCCGTGCCCTAATCGGGGCTCGTCGCGCACTACTTTTTATAATCCACAACCATCACATTCACAGTTGAATGTCTTACAACATAGGCTGTTGTGGATCCTAGAATTGCTCTTGATATGCCGTTGACTCCTGATTTACCCATTACGATCAACGATGCATCATACTTCTCCGGCAATTCCTTTGAAATTTGAATTTTAGGAACACCAACAACAAAGTGGGTTTCTACCTTGACGCCCTGCTTTTCTGCGATATCGCGGGCATCATCCAAAATCTCTCCCGCCCGCTCACTGAATGACTCCATAACGTCTTGACCCAAGGTGACACCGTATTGAACATATCGCTGGTCAGTGGCCACCGAAACGATTTGCAGTGTGGAACCAAATGATTTAGCCAACTTGGCTGCTTCTTCAACAGCGTTCATTGCGTTATCACTACCGTCAACAGGAACCAAAATTGTTTCATACATAACCAACACCTCCAAAGTTATCTATCTAATTTTATCTTACCATTATGTGAATCAATAAACATGAATTGCGCTTTCAACGATCATTTTAGGCTTAAATGAGAAATGGTCGTTTTATTATCGTCTAATTCTACTCTTCGAACCTTCAGACGTTCTTTATAGGTTGCCAACAAATACTTTTCTTCTTCAGATTCGGCAACGAGTTTTGGAAAATGGATTTCGTCAATCGTATTCGTCACAATCAACGTGCAAAAAGCAATGAAGGCCACTTTAACTTCTTTTGTCTTGATATCCGTTGTTAAGAACTTTGTAAAGACTTCGATTGCCCGGCCTTCACATCCGGTCACGTATGAAATGCACGTTAAAATATCATTGGCCTTTGCCGGTGACAAGAACTGAATGTGATCATATCCAGCCGTTACAAAAGATAAGTTTCCGGGAACAAATTTTACCCCTGCCAAGCCGGCATTGGCATCCAAAATTCGCAGCGTTTCACCGCCAAATTGCATTTGGTGATTATTTAGTTGAGCTGGAAATACATAACTTTCATGAATCGAACGGGTATCGGCACACTTAATTGATTCGATCGTGATCGCCTCCAAAATTCCTGGGTTTCAACGTCTTGTGACTCATTATACACATAATATGATACCCTCTTCATCCCCACAATAGCAACCTTTTTGAAGGCTAAATGACTAGATTGTGAAAATAATATTGATTATCGCCGGTCCCTATTGTAAGCGATTTCGTCATGGTGTAAACTAATGGTGTTGATGGTAAGAAGTTTTTCATTGTAGGAGGTCATAACATGAAAGCAGTACGTATTTATGGTGAAAAAGATATTCGTGTCGAAGACGTCGCAATTCCTGAACCAAAAGATGATCAAGTTCAAATCAAGGTTAAATATTGTGGAATTTGTGGTAGTGATTTACATGCCTATTTGGAAGGCTGGGGATTACCAACCGTTCCATATCCACTAACCGGTAAAACTGTTCCAATTACTTTGGGACATGAATTCTCAGGTGAAATTGTCAAGGTCGGAAAAGACGTTGATGATCTCAAAGTTGGTGATCATGTTGCGGTTGAACCACTTCTTGCTTGTGGTAAATGTGAAAACTGTCGTGCCGGAAACTACAACTTCTGTAACAGAGCTGTTTCAACTGATGGTGCCGGAAACTTCTTAGGCTTCTCAGAAGATGGCGGAATGGCAGAATTTGCCAACGTTCAAGGCGTATTTGCCCACAAAATGCCAGATGACATGGACTTTGAATTAGGTGCCTTGGCTGAACCAACTGCCGTTGTTTACGAAGCCATTAAGAAGAGTCACCTACGTGAAGGCCAAAACGTTGCTGTTATGGGTGCCGGCCCAATTGGCTTGTTGGAAGCTGTATTAGCTAAAATTGCTGGCGCCAACCACGTTTACATTGTGGATGTTTCAAAGGTTCGTTTGGCCAAAGCCAAAGAATTGGGAATCGAAAATGTTCTTGACCCTACCAAAGATAATGTTGAACAAGTTATCAAGAAAGACCTGCCAAATGGCGTTGACATTACCTTCGAATGTGCCGGTGTTCAAGCAACATTTGACTCAGCACTGAAAGTAACCAAGCGAACAGGAATTATTCAAATCGTCGCTCTTTATGCAAAGCCAATTACAATGAATATGACCGATGACCTGATTATGCAAGGTAAAGACGTCATCACCACTCTTTGCTACAACAACTCATTCCCGAATGTTTTAGGAATTATTGATAACAACAAGGATCTCTTCAAGAAAGTTGTTACGAAGAAAGTCAGCTTAGACGATGCTCTTGAAGACGGAATCAAAGCTCTTTCAACTGATAAATCACAAGTAAAGATTATGATTGATCCATCACTGTAATTCATAATCACAAATCATAAATCTTAAATAATAAAGAAGCCGGACAAGATAAACATCTTGCCCGGCTTTTTACATATCCGTTTACATCCCAAACAACATATGTTAAAGTATTCATATGAAAGGAATGACATATATGGCTGATAACCAACTTTCTCAAGATGAAATCACACTGATTGATGATAAACACTTATCGGAATCAGAACGAATCTTCAAATTATTAAGTAATCCAAGTCGGCTGCAAATGCTGAAGGTTCTTGAACAACGTGAATTAAATGTCACTGAGCTCGGAAATTTGCTGGGACTGGAACAATCCTATGTTTCCCACCAGCTTGCATTACTAAGGAAGCATCAGCTTGTGTCGTCCCACCGCGAAGGCAAATCAAACTACTATCAACTAGATGATCCCCACATTCTCGATGTTATCAACGAGATGCTCGAGCATGCCGATCATGTCATAAGGGGTAAAAAACATGGCGAGTAACACGAATTCACAAGGATTAATTGATCGAAGTCTCCGCACTGAATACTTTTCAACCGCTTGGATGGCTTTCGAATTTGCGGTTGGCTTTTATTCAGGTCTCAAAGCCGGCTCCATTCTTTTGATTGCATTCGGCTTAGATAGTTTCCTGGAAATTATCGCCGGTGGAACGTTAATTTGGCGGCTGCAAAAGGAAAATAGCGGTGCCAGTTCGGCCGAGATTGAACATGCCGAAAAACGTTCATCATTAATTGTCGGTGCCGTCCTATTGTTGCTGTCGGTGTACGTCACGGCCGTTTCACTGTTCAATTTGGTAAATCACGCAGCAGCGGATACCAGTTATTCCGGAATTGCAATTGCCATTGCTTCGGTTATCCTGATGCCAATGCTGACCCTCAGAAAACACTCTTTGGGAAAGGCCCTTCATTCCGATGCTTTAGTAGAAGACGGAATGTGCAATATTACCTGCGCCTACATGGCCGCAACCGTTTTAATCGGTGGTTTATTGACCGCTCTTTTTAACTGGTGGTGGGCTGATTCAGCGGCTGCATTAATTCTGGTGTACTTTATTGCCAGTGAAGGACTTGAATCCTTTAACGAAGGCCGAAATTAAATAGCATCAAAAAATGCCAAGTGCTGGATTACCAGTGCTTGGCATTTTACATTCCCAAAACCATCCGAACGACTCCCAATGAAATGACACCGACAACGACGATCACTAATAAATTTTTCGAGATGATCGCGGAAATCACCGTCGGGATTGAAGCAAGCAAGTTGCCCCATTCGATTGACGGCAATTGGCCAATGTGTTGAACAAACAGGTTTTCAAACCACAATGCTGACATAATGGCGATTGGAACAAAGCTCAGGAATTCAATTACTCCTTTGGACAACTGAAACTTCTTTAAAAGAACAAATGGAATGATTCTTGAAAGCCACGTGACAATCCCGGTTCCAACAATCGTCAGGAGGACAAAATTAAAAGAAGGCATGTTTCATCACCACCCCAAAGCTGCAGGCTACCAGCGTAACCAGCAAGATTAGCAAACTGCTTGGAATAAATATCAGGCCAAAATAGATTGCCAGTAAAACAAAGCCAACGACAATCAGTTGGAGATTAAAATTGATGGAACGGTCGCTGATTAATTGGAGATACAAGAGGCCGATAAACATGGCGACCAAGGCAAAATCCAGGCCAAACTTTTCAGGATTACTAATGAAGTTTCCCAGAACAGCGCCTACCAGCGATGAAATGATCCAAGTGAGGTAAGAAATAACGTTGGCTGTGTTAAACCACGGAAAGTTCAAATGGCTATCAGAATAGTTGAGCTTGTTCATCCCCAAGGCAAAGCTTTCATCCGTCAGTAAACTTCCCACCAGCACATTTTTCAACATACTCTCCCGCTTGAAATACGGTGCCAATGTTGTACTCATTAAAATCATTCGCGAATTCACCAAGAATACTGAAAAAATAATCGAAAAAATCGGGCTGTGGGTTACCAGCATGCTGACAATAACGAATTGAGCAGACCCGGCATATGTAATAATTGACATTAATGTGACTAACAATGGGCTCAATCCCGCTGCTTTACCAACAATCCCAAAAGCCAGTCCGATTCCTATGTATCCAAACACTGTTGGCAAGGTGTCTTTTGAAGCAGCTGAAACTGTCAGTTCTCCATTCATCGAACCAC
Organism: Lentilactobacillus kefiri; assembly: GCF_009739535.1. GTDB lineage: Bacteria > Bacillota > Bacilli > Lactobacillales > Lactobacillaceae > Lentilactobacillus > Lentilactobacillus kefiri. The sequence continues at coordinate 1,508,314 of NZ_CP029971.1, read as the reverse complement.
TCCTTTCCAATCTGACATGAAGGCGTCAGTTTTTAACATTAATAAAATTTTAATGGTGTTCTAATTTAAAGTCAACATGAAAATCATTCAGGTATAAAAAAGGCTCGAAGTGTCGGTTGTTCGCCTACATCTTCAAGCTTTTTGAATAGATTTTTAATTGTTTCTTTGTTCGAGTTCCTTTGCATACGCTGCATAGGTTCCTGAATCAAAACATACCATCGTAACTTCCAGCGGTGAATCAAAGTCTTCAATCGCATCAATTGCAATCTTAGCTGCCCGATCCAGTGGGAAGTCATAAACTCCGGTACTGATTGATGGAAACGCAACGGTCCGGCAATCATTTTCGACTGCCCGCTTCAAACTATTAACATAGGAGTTTTTGAGTAGCTGGGGTTCGTTATTGTGGCCGCCGTGCCAAATCGGCCCGGGTGTGTGAATCACGTATTTAGCAGGGAGATTAAATCCTGGGGTTACTTTGGCTTCACCCGTTGGACAGCCATTAAGCTTTCTGCAGGCTTCATCCAACTGAGGGCCGGCTGCCCGATGAATGGCACCATCAACTCCACCGCCACCTCGTAATGAGGTATTGGCCGCGTTCACGATTGCATCAACGTGCATGGTTGTAATATCGCCTTTGATTAATTTAAATTGTGCCATTAGATCACCTTCACTCTCTGTGCGCTTTTTCCCAAGCTTTAATTTGCTGCAGACGTTTTTTGAAGCGGATTTCATTGCCCTGTTCAGTGGGTTCGTAATAAGTATGGCCAATCAAGGAATCGGGCATGGTCTGCATATTCGTTAATTTATCTTTTGCTTCATGGGCGTACTGGTAGCCCTTACCGTAGCCTAATTTGGACATCAATGAAGTTGGCGCGTTTCTTAACTGAAGCGGCACCGGCTCATTGATTGAATGCTTCACATCCTGCTCGGCACCCAACGTTGCTTTGTATACGGCGTTGGACTTCGGTGCCAATGACAGGTATATCGCGCATTCGGTTAAATGAACGTTGCATTCCGGCATCCCCAGGAATTGGCAGGCTTGAAAGACGTTGATGGCAACGTTTAAAGCGTTCGTATCCGCCAGGCCAATATCTTCGCTGGCAAATCTAACCATCCGCCTGGCAATGTACAATGGATCCTCACCACCGCTAAGCATCCTGGTCAACCAATAGACTGCCGCATCCGGATCGCTGTTGCGCATTGATTTGTGCAACGCCGAAATAATATTATAGTGTTCCTCGCCGTGTTTATCATATAGAAACGATTTGGTATTCATCAGCTGATGGAGATTATCAGTCGAAACTTTAACGTGCCCATCCTTTTTGGGACTATTATTAACCGCCATTTCAAGTGTATTTAAGGCAACCCGCGCATCACCATTGGCAAATTCAGCAATCTCTTTAATTGCCTGTTCATCAATTTCAATGGTTTCTTTCGGAAATGCTTCCGGATTCTTCAACGTCTGATTGATCAGTTGAACAATGTCATCAGTTTCCAAAGGCTGCAGAACAAATACCTTGCAGCGTGATAGTAAGGCAGAATTAATCTCAAATGAAGGATTCTCAGTGGTAGCCCCAATTAGCGTAATACTGCCGCGTTCAACGAAGGGTAAAAAGGCATCCTGTTGGGCCTTGTTAAATCGATGAATTTCATCGACAAAAACAATCGTCTTGCCGCCCATTTCCCGGTTAGCCTCGGCATCCTTCATGATGTCTCTAATTTCTTTAATACCGCTGGTAACCGCACTAAATGTGACAAATTTAGCTTGGGTTTTTCGGGCAATGATTTCAGCTAAAGTGGTCTTTCCGACACCCGGTGGCCCCCAGAAAATAATCGATGGCAATTGATCACTTTCAATAATTTCCCGTAGAACTTTTCCTTTGCCCACAAGCTGGTGTTGACCGACAAACTGATCCAACGTCTTTGGCCGTACCCGACTGGCTAAGGGCTGATTTCCAGCTTGGTTACCGGCAAATAATGATTCTTGTTTCAAGACCACACCTCCCATCGATTTCAAATCATATGTATATTTTAATTATACGAACATGTGTTCTGATAGTCAACATACACTTCTATTCTAGCGCAATCCCATTTCACTGACGGATTTTCGTATCTTGTGTTTATTTTTTAACCACTTAGCAATTTTGTCCACTATTTTTCTCTGATGCTGATAGTATGGGCTCAACAAAGGAGATGAGTGCCATGCTTATTCAGGCCAAGAATTTAACCAAAACGTTTGGCAGCCAAACTGCTGTTAACCACCTCAACATTTCAATCCAATCAGGTACCCTAACCGCGGTCTTGGGACCAAATGGTGCCGGTAAGACCACCACAATTTCGATGCTGACAGGTTTATTGAAACCAACTTCAGGCACAGTGGAAATGACAAGTGGGACAAAGATCAGCATGGTCTTTCAGCAAAGTATCCTTGATGACAACCTAAGCGTTAGTGAAAATCTCATAATCCGCAGTCGTTTATACAAGAATTGTTCCCAGAAATATATCCAGTCTCTCATTGAAACGGTTGGACTGACCAACCTTATGAATCAAAAGTATGGCAGCTTGTCAGGCGGTCAGCGTCGGCGGGTCGACATCGCCCGGGCATTAATTAATCAACCTGATGTTTTGTTTCTGGACGAACCAACTGCCGGATTAGACATTCAAACCCGGGAGGCTATCTGGCAACTCTTACATTCACTGCAGGAAAAACAGCAGCTGACGATTATCTTGACGACTCACTATCTCGAAGAAGCCGACCATGCTGATGAAGTTTACATTATCGACCAACGTAGTGTGATCACAGAAGGATCAGCCGAAGAAATCAAACGAAAAAATGCAAAGAGCCGTCTAATTCTCTACACGAATGAACCTGAAATTGTTTTGAAGCAAATTGCACCAACAATCGCTGGTCAACAATCAGGAAAAAGCATTATTTGTTGGCCCGAGAATTCGAAACAAGCACTGAATGTATTAGAATCCGTTGAAAATCATACGACTGATTTTGAATATCGTCGAGCAACAATGGACGATGCATTTCTCAATCTCACTGGAAAGGAGATGCGTTAATATGTTGGCACTTTGTCAAAGAAATTTTTTGCTATACTTTAAAAATAAAACCAGTATTTTCTTTTCTCTTTTTGGCGCAATGATTTCGTTTATTCTGTTTGTTATCTTCTTAAAACAAAACATGGTTGAAGAATGGCACCAAATGCCCAATGCAACTAAGATGATGGACTTATGGCTAATTGGTGGCACGTTATCTGTCACCGCAATTACCACTACCTTATCAATTCTCGCCAGAATGATTCTTGATGAGTCCAGAGGTGTCTTAAAAGATTTTTATTTAACTGACACTTCAATTTTCAAAATTAAGTTGAGTTACATGCTAAGTGCTGCTGTCATTGGTTGGGTCATGCAGTTGATTATGCTGGGGTTGATGCTTGCTTATTTTGCCTTGGCAGATGGTCTTGCAATCCCATGGTCAAAATTTATGACTTTGGTACTCATTGCTCTGGCAGGTGCTCTTCTTGCCGTTGCCGTCAATATGATCTTCGGTCAATTCATCCATCGAGTCGAGACAATGAGTGCTTTTGAATCCATCATTGGTGCTGCTGCCGGTTTCTTGGTTGGCACGTATATTCCAATGGGGGCTCTGCCTCAATTTGCTCAAACGGTGATCAAATTTACTCCGGGTGCATACGTATCCGCCCTCTATCGTCAAGCTCTGATGGGAAAACAAATTGACTCACTTTTTGCTGGAAATCATCAAAAATCAGTTTTTAATCAATCAATGGGCATTCAACTCGATTGGAATGGTCTATTAAGCTTCAATCAAACCTACCTGATCATCACAGTTATTTTTATTGCTGGTATTTTATGTATCTTCGTGACAGAATTGACTAAGAAGTACCGCGGTACAATTACATTGATTAAATAACTTGGGATAGGGGAAATTTAAATGGAAATCCATTTTCAGCAAAATGAACATTTAAATAATGGCGACATTGAGATTACTCTGTCTGCCAACGAACGCTCCCTTGAAGTCGAAAAACTGATTGAATACCTCAAAAGTTACCAGGAAATGCCCCCCGCAGTCATCCCCATTAAATCAGACGATCACGTTTATCTGATCAAACCGGAAAATATTATATTGATTGATGTCTCTGGAACGGATCTGGTTGTCTACACGCCAAATAAATCCATGCCAACCAAAGGGCGATTATATGCATTCGTCAACAAACTAAAAAATCCTGATTTCATTCAGGTTTCCAAACATGCTGCAATTAATATCAACCATCTTCAATCCTTGGAGGCAAGCTTTGGCAGTGGGATGAAGGCTATCTTGACGGATCAGTTAAAGACCGACGTCAGCCGGAAGTATTTAAGTGTTTTGGAACATCGACTTGGACTGTGAAGGTGAAGAAATATGAAGTTATTTAAACGGAGTGGCAGGTTATTCATATCTGGAATGGAAATTGCCTCAGTTATTTATTTACTGTTATTATCCATTCAAGTTCAAACGACATTTCCATCCGCTAAAAACATCTTTAGTATCTTGATCATGGGAGGCTTGATCGGAATATTCAGTGGACTACTGAACATCGACGATTATCGAATTGAATTGCCGATCCACTTTGTTGTGACCTTTCTGATCGTGTTGGGCATAATGTTCATTAACGGCTGGGTTGAATGGCAGAATCCAACATTTTGGTTGGCATTTGGCATCGAATATCTTTTCGTATACGGTCTTGCCTGGCTAATCGTCTTCCTATCAGGAAATCTCAAGGTTAAGCGGATTAACAAAACCCTCAGGAAACGAAACCAGTCTCTCAAAAAATAGTCAAACGAGCCTTATTATTTCCCTCTAGGATAACGAATAGGTTATAATTAGAATGATTTTATAAGCTGTTTGCGTATCCGCTCGAGGGAGGAATGGCCAATGTCCTTTAATCAGAAATTTTATCGTGAGCCCACATTTTGGTTATGTGTTTGCGGCGCTGCCGTTGGATTAACGTCGTTGATTGCCGGTAATTCCGTCACTTTCAGTATGATGTGGTGGCTTCAGCTCCTAATTGTTGTCATTGCACTTGTCGGCATTTTCTATTTCTTTTCCAAGTACTCAAAAGATCACGATCATAAGAATAAACATATGTAAAAAAGCCAGGACAATGTTAAACGTTGTCCTGACTTTTTGCATATTATTTACGATTCTGCTTGTCGATGCTTCTTAAATCCAGCCAGGCCCAACAAACCTAACCAGCCAATGATTGAAAGAATGATAAACAAGCCATTAAGCTTGGATCCGTGACTTTGAATCGTGATTTTAGCACTCTTCACCGTCTCCGGAATGGTCAGTTTGAATGTGCCCCGTTTCGATGTCTCAGGGTTGGTGATCTGTTTGCCATTAAACTTCACGGTATAGTTCATCCCGGCATATCGAACAAATGGCAGGTCCAAATTAGTCCCCTTCTTCATCGGAACAACCAATGAATAGCTCATCGAGTTATTTCCCGGATGCAGGCTTGGGGAAGAAATGTTGAATTGTTGGCCGTTCAAGACTGCGACTTTATTCGCAAGTTCAGAAATATGCTTGCCCGTAGCTGTGGGCAGGTAATCTGTCCGTCCAGAACCGTTGTCGGTCGGGAATTGGTTATTGTAATCGTGATTATTCACTTTGTAATTTTGCAAATTCAAATTTGATCGTGGAATTTGATGCGTGGGAGTTGCCTTATATGTGAGCTCAGGCTGGCTTGTCCGGTCAAACTGATTATCAAATGGATTTTGATCAGTCGTGACATTCATTGCATAAAGCGCTGAATAATCAAAGGAGTTAATCAGACAAAGGCTGAACACAACGAGCAGGACACTTGAAGCAATGACCTTATTGCCGAATTTTTCAGCTAAAAGGTAGGCCCCAAACGCTGAGATAAACATTAACGCCACCGGAATAATTCTGTGGTCGCTTTGAATTGCGTCAATCCCTTTGATAAGTGGAATATCATGAACGAGATTCCATGGGAATAGATGTGAAAGCACAAAGAAAGTTGCTAGACTACCGAAGTATGCATATCGACCAACTGCCGGGACTTTTTTAAGAAACAGGAAGCCAAAAATGAACAGGAACAGTAAAATAAGTCCCATACCCTTATTGGCAATGCTTTGATTGAACCAAGTGAAGATATTTTGAGGATCAGAATACAGTGTTTGTGGATTTGGCCGCATCAGCTTTTGACTCAACGAAAGGACTGCTAGCGGCCCCCAGACAATCAAGCTTAAGATTAATGAATATCCGGCCGAAATGGCGATGTACATGAATCTCGTTAACCGGTCCTTTTCAGGCTGTTTGGCAAAGAATGCCAGGTAAAAAACAAGTAACGCGATCACGACGATTAATGTTGTTGGCACATGGGCATACATAATCCCGGTAACGCCAAGGGTCAGCACATACCAGCGTTTATAATTATTGAACATTATTTCGTATAACCCGGCGAACGCCAACGGAATAAACGGATAAGCGAGAAACTCACCAAATTGAGTAGTGATTATTTCCATGATGAGATAGGTTGTGAGCCCATACAGAATTGCGAAATAAAACGAGATCTTTGACGATTTGGAAACCAGCTTCATACTGTGGTATGAAATAACAAGTGTGGTAAAAATCACTAATACATATGTAAAATACACGGCACTAACAGGTGTCAGGATAAACTTTAAGCCGGCAAAGACAAGCAGCCAAATCCAGGGGTAACAGGAAACAACCGCATCCCCGATTTGATTAAAAGTTCGTGTTGCAATGTGACTGACTGGAGCACCATTTTTCAGATTATCAAAGATTTCCTGGATCCGGCTTAGATGAAACTGTAAATCCGGTCCGGAGTATAAATGCATCGTCGTCCAAAAAGGCAGAACGACTAAAAGGGATAATCCGAAGAAGATAAGATAAAAAGTGATATTTTGATGCTTTTTGAGCTTGGCAAAAATTTGCTGGACCATAAAATGGGCCTCCTAATTTAATATTCGTACCCCCCCATATTACCTTGGGTTTCATGATACAAGATAATAAGTCAAACTTCAAATCTGATTGAAGGATTAGAGACAAGGAAGCTCCTTACTTTATCTCATTCTCCTAGTCAAAAAAACGGGCTTCAACGCAAGACAACGCGTTAAAGTCCGTTAGTAAATCGACGCTCAAAGACTGAGCTTTTTATGCAATTGTGTCTGCTGCCATGTGGAACACGTCTGAAAGTGACTTGCTCTTATCAGCAAACTTCTTATTAAGAATTAATTGACGGAAATCTTCTACTGAGAGATGTTCGGTATCCTTTATTGGGAATGCTTGACCAGTGTATGAGCCGGTAACCAATGTGATAACCAAGCCTTCTTCACTGTCCAAATGTACCTGCCAATTTTCAAAGTAGATACCATCATCATAATTACCTGTTAAAACCTTGTGAGACTTGAAGTAATCAGAAATGAATTCGTTAAACTTCTCTTCTGAACCTAATGCTTCTTTAAATTGTGCTTGAGTTGCGACTGCCATCGTAAGACTCCCTTTCTTTCAAAATTGTGTCTAATCAAATAACAACGCACGATCATTTTTTGTAAACAAATTTTGTAAATGAATGATTTTTATCATCTACTAATTTTCATTCTAATCACTCAGGCGCATAGTACAAGTGAAAACACCATGAAAACGTTGCCAGAACGCGATTTGTAACATTCGTGAATCTGGCAACGCTTTCTTATTATTTATTTATTCTTTTTTCCTTTTCCAGGAACATTTTCAAGTTCAACCAGTGCATTCTCCAGTTCAGCCTTTTCAGAATCCGGTAAATCAGGATACTTCAGTGGCAATTCTCTCATCCGATGATCGATGATATCTGAGACACACAAGCGTGAATACCATTTGTCATCTGAGGGAATGATGTACCACGGGTTGGTCTTATTGGCGGTGTGCTCAATCGCATCTTCGTATGCCTTTTGGTAATCATTGAAGTAACGGCGTTCCTTAATATCGGCTGATGAGAACTTCCAGTTATGGTCAGGCAGTTCAATCCGACGCTTAAACCGATCTCGCTGCTCGTCAGCTGACATGTGAAGGAAAAATTTTAAGACCATAAAGCCATTTCGAGTCAGGTAGTTCTCAAAGAAATTAATGTCCTTGAAGCGGCCATCAAAGAATTTATTGTCAACCTGGTCAAGCTTGGTGATTGACCCAATTTTTGCGTTAAGGATCATTTCTGGATGAACCCGGCTGATTAAAACATCTTCATAGTAGGAGCGGTTAAAAATACCGATAATCCCGTGTTCCGGAATATGCCGGTGAATTCGCCAAAGATAATCATGGCTCAGTTCAATTGATGTTGGCGACTTGAAGCTGGTAACGTCAATTCCTTGTGGATTCACCCCACTTAGAATATGGCGAATCATGCTGTCTTTGCCTGCTCCATCCATCCCTTGAAAGATGATCAGAACGCCAAAATGGTTTTGGGCGTACAACTTGCCCTGTAAATCTTGAAGGGAGACAATATTTTTTTCAATTCGTGATTTAATATCATCTTTAGTCAAGTTTTCAATCGTCGCCGACGTTGGAATCTTTTCAATTCTAAGATCCCGGTCACCGTCATAACGGTATGACTTCTCACGGTCAATTGTTTTCTTTTCATCCAAAGTACATTCCCCCTGTACTAACGAATCATCAGCAGTTGATAATGATGCAAGCTCGGAAAAATAGCTGATCCATCGTTAACAATCTACACATTTATTTCTCATATTGAGTATACTAGATTACATAGAAATAGTTTCATATAACGCTGTTTCATCTAATTCTTTAAACGTTATATATCTTCACAGAGGAGGCATTATTTTGAAAAATATCATTTCAAAAGCAACCGACGCACAAGGTGGCCAATCAAGCCAGCCCGCTGAAGACTCAATTGATAAGTCATTATTAAAAGATGACCTATATAAAGCAGTCAACGGCCGATGGGAAAAGACCGCCGAGATTCCGGCCGATCATTCATCAACAGGTGGCTTCATGGACCTTAACGACAACATCGACAAGCAGTTGATGAAGGACCTTGATGACATCATTAAGGAAAACAAGCACTACGATGCCCCGTTTTCAGAATTTTTAAAATTGTATGAACTCGCACGTAACTTTAAGAAGCGTGACGCGGACGGCGCAGATCCTTTGAAACCATACTTGGAGAAAATTGAGAGCATCACCAACTTTGATGATTTGAATCAAGCACTCCCTGAATTGGTAAAGGAAGGCCACCCACTCCCATTCGGCTTCTGGGTTGAACCTGACATGAAGAACACAAAGGTAAATGCATTATTTGCCGCAGTACCTGGCCTGTTCCTGCCAGATCGAACCTATTACGAAAAGAATAATCCAGCCTACAAGCAACTGATGCCGGTCTTCACCAAGATGGCCAGCCAATTACTTGTTTTGGCTGATTACAGCAGCAACGAAGCTGATGAAATCGTGGAATCTGCCAAACGCTTTGATGCCAAGATTGCACCTAACGTTAAATCAGCTGAAGAGTCTGCTGATTACAGCAAAATGTACAACCCACAGAAGTTTGCCTACTTCTCAGAATCAAGTTCTCACGTTGATTTCATGAACCTTGCCGACACTCTGTTTGGCAAAGCGCCTGAACAAATCATCGTGACTGAGCCGAAGTTCTATGAACGGTTTGACGGCTTGGTCAACAGCGATACCTTCACCGACATGAAGAACTGGATGCTGGTTAACATGGTTCGTTCCGCATCGGGATATTTATCAGAAGAATTCCGTCAGACCGGATCAGTCTTCAGCCGGGCCCTATCCGGTAAAAAGGAAGCAACGCCACAAAAAAAGTCGGCCTTTTATCTGGCTGAAGGAACCTTTGGCCAGACAATCGGTGACTATTACGCCAAAAAGTACTTCGGCCCTAAAGCAAAGGCCGATGTTGAACACATGGTCCGCAGCATGATCGCCGTTTATAAAAACCGTTTGAGCAATAACGATTGGTTAAGCAAGGCTACTCGTGAAAAGGCCATCTTAAAGCTCAACAAATTGGAGCTTCAAGTCGGCTATCCCGACCATATCGACGAACTGGAATACAAGTTCAAGGTCACCCCTGAAGACGAAGGCGGTACTTTGTTTGAAAATATGTCCAGATTTGGTGCAATTAGTATTCAAGACACATTGGAAAAGCTGGGCAAGCCGGTTGATCGAACCAAATGGGAAATGAGTGCTGCAACTGTTAACGCCTACTACGAACCATTTAAGAACATCATTGTCTTCCCTGCCGCAATTCTTCAAGCACCGTTTTATAGCTTGAAACAAACCTCCAGCCAAAACTATGGTGGTATTGGCGCAGTCATTGCCCATGAAATTTCCCATGCGTTTGATAACAACGGTTCTTTGTTTGATGAATTAGGAAATTTGAATAACTGGTGGACAAAAGAAGATCACGATCACTTCTCAAAGCTCGCCGATAAGATGATTAAAGAATTCGATGGGATTCCATACGCCGGCGGCAAAGTGAACGGGAAGTTAACCGTTTCAGAAAACATCGCTGATGGTGGTGGATTGAGCTGTGCCAATGAAGCGGCCAAAAATGAGAAAGACTACAACCTATACGACTTCTTCATCAACTGGGCCAAGGTATGGCGAATGAAGGCAACCGAGCAGTACAAGCAGCTGTTGCTGAACATTGATGTCCATGCGCCTGCTGAACTCCGAGCAAATGTCCAGGTCAAGAACTTGGATGACTTTTACTCAACGTTTGACGTTAAGCCAGGTGATGGGATGTACATGAGGCCTGAAGATCGGGTCAAGATCTGGTAAAAAGATTTCTAAATATTCAGTCACCAAAAAGTTCAATTAAAAAATAAAAAACTGACGGCTAATCTCCTGGATTAGCTGTCAGTTTTCTTTTAAGTATGTAGAACAATTATCGTTTTGTGTAGTATCCAATCAAACTGGCCAGAGCTTCCAAAAACATTCCAACGACCATCAGATACATGACAATCATATTCATTCCCATGTACAAGAGAATCCCCATTACCAAATAAAGCAAAACAAAGAACCAGCGGAGCCAAATATTACTAACCATTTCTATCCCCTCCAAAATAATATTTCATTTCCAGTTTATATTAATTTCAAACTATAAACAATTCATTTGTAAAAATTCCGATTTAATGTAAACTATTCAATATTAGGATATAATGTATATAAAGAGTAATTGGAGAGGTGATACCATGAACTTAACAGAATATCTTCACTCACAACTAAAGTTTTTAAATGACCAGATGAGTTCCGCTAAGAAAGACAAAGACGAAACGATGCAGTACCTGGTTGATTCAAAAATTACCGAAGTTAAATTAATATTGGAAGCCCTCCAAAAGGGAATCATTGATGGAATAAGTTAAAATCTGGCCGGTTGGCCATTTTTTATGTTTTAATAGACTAGTATTTAAAAGTTTTATCAAAAAAAGGAAGTATTATATTGATTACATTAAAATCACCACGTGAAATTGAAAAGATGGCTGAGTCTGGTGCTGTTTTGGCCGGTGTTCACAAGGAACTCCGCAAAATCGTCAAACCCGGTTTGGACACTTGGGACATTGAATTGTTTGCTCGCCGTTACATCAAAGAACATAACGCCTACCCTTCAGAAATGGGCTTTGACGGTTACAAGTTTGCCACATGTATCTCCATCAATGATGAAGTTGCCCATGGTATTCCCCGTAAAGGCTTAAAGCTGAAGAATGGTGACATTCTTAAAGTTGACATGTGTGTCAACAAAGACGGCTTTGAAAGTGACTCTTGCTGGACTTATGCCGTTGGTGAAGTTAGCGACGAAATCAAGAAATTGATGGAAGTTACCCGCAAAGGTTTGTACCTTGGGATTGATCAAGCTGTTATCGGTAACCGTCTTGGTGATATTGGTAATGCTGTTCAGACTTACGTGGAAGACGAAAATCACATGGGCGATGTTCGTGAACTTATCGGCCATGGTATCCAGCCTTCAATTCATGAAGAGCCAAACGTTCCTGCATATGGTGTCCCAGGTCAAGGTCTTCGTTTAAAGGAAGGTATGACCATCACCATTGAACCAATGGTTAACACAGGTACTTGGGAGATTGCCGATCGTTACGACAAGAAAGATGACTGGACTTATTACGTTTCAGCCGATGGTACCCCTTCAGCTCAATATGAACACACCTTGGCAATCACCAAGGATGGTCCTAAGATTTTAACTTCTCAAGACCCGGATATTGATGCCAAATATTTACTTTAATTTAAAATAAACGAAAACGGCCGGGCAATTTGTCCCGGCCGTTTGTTTATACTAAAATGAATTTATAGCTCAATTAGGAACGATTTTTCTTCACTGGATAAATAGAGAGGAATGATGACATGAATAATAAAAGTTTCAAATTTCCCGATACGGCCGCTTATGAGTTTGTGACTAAAGCATTAAAAGACCGTGGCGTGACCTATGAAGATATTGCCCAAATGGCCTACGATCTTCAGAAAAAATTTGTTCCAAACATTCAAATGGAAGATGTTAAAAAAGATACGATTGATGTGCTTCATAAACGAGAAGTTCTTAACAACGCAATGGTCGGCTTAGAGCTGGATCGCCTGGCAACCGAGCATAAAATCAAGGAACCTTTGGAAAGTATTATCATGAACGATTCCGGTGTCTTTGGTGTGGATGAAGGAATTGCCCTCAACATTGCCAATATTTACGGCACCATTGGCATTACCAACTACGGCTATATCGATCGAGAAAAGACCGGGATAACCAAAAAATTGGATGAAGCCAAAGATGGCACATCCAATACATTTATTGATGATATTGTCGGTGCGATTGCCAGTGCGGTATCAGCAAAGATCGCCCATCGAAACAATTAACGCCAACCATGGGTTTTTAAATCAACATCACGTTTCTTAATTCCTGAAACATAGGGATTGCCCTTAACAAAATATCTGAGTGGCTTGGTTGCCCAAGTCCCTTGATTTGCAACCCCGATTCGATTGGATTCTTCAATATGAGCCGGGATTTTTTTGTCTTGCTGATGAATATTCAGCTTACTATCGCCAAATATTTCCATGTTCATCTTTTTGTCGGCAATCCCAAAAGCTTCCATGAGTTTACCGGGACCATTGGTTAAATCAACACCGTGTTTGGTTCGATTCTGTTCCATGATATCCAAACCGATTGTTGGTTCAACGGCCCGAATTAAGACTCCTTGAGGAATGTCTTTTTCTTGAGCAGCTACATCCAGTAAATAACGTCCATGGATGGAATAGATGTAGACTGTACCAGGAGGACCATATAATGGCTCGTTGGAAGCTGTCCGTCTGCCTTTAAAAGCATGGGCGGCAGAATCTTTCTGACCCATGTAGGCCTCGGTTTCAACAATCCAACCGCCTACCAGTCCCTTTGGTGAATCATATGTAAGTAACATCCCCAGCATTTCTCGTGATATTTGATCAGTCGTGCTGCTGGAATAAAATGGATCCTGGTCCAAATCGACCACTCCTTTCAATCAATAACGGAGGTAATAATATGGAATTAAAGCTGGAACGAATTTATGATAAACCACAAGATCTATCAGGCTACCGCATCTTAGTTGACCGCTTATGGCCCCGCGGAATTTCAAAGGTCAACGCCAAATTGGATGAATGGGAAAAAGAAATTGCCCCATCAAAAGAACTGCGAACTTGGTTCTCACACGATCCCGAAAAGTTTCCGGACTTTAAAACCAAGTATATTGCAGAATTGGACAATAATCCCAAAACTGCTGAATTCATCAAATTAGTTGGCGATAAATTAAAAACCACCAACGTGATTCTCCTGTATGGTGCCAAAGACCGTGAGAACAATCAAGCGGTGGTTTTAAAGCAATACCTGACGGATCACTTGGGCCAGTTCTGACGAATATTGGCCAAGGTTAATTCTTTAGTGGATTCAAAGTTGATATCCGCCATGTTCAACACATGCGGATCGCCGACACCAATTGAAACAACGTGAGCCGCGTTGATTGATTCAACGCCCACGATGCCGTCGTCAATCCCGATACACTGATCCACATTCAAGTGCAGCATTTCGGCAGCCTTCAAATAAACGTCCGGTGCCGGCTTGTTATGCTTAATCTTTTTGAGATCAACGATGAGTGGAAAATAATCTTCCAACTCAAGCTTTTTAATTTCCTTTGGTGCGTTGGCAGATGCTGAAGCAATAATCATTTGATAATGATTTCGACGCAGTTCAGCCAAAAACGGGTGGATCCCCGGTAAAATATCATCCGGGTTCATAATTTCAAGCATTTGTTGATAAATGTCATTCTTCTTATCAGCCAATGCTTCTTTTTCTTGTTCGGAATACCGGTTTTCCAAACCACCGGCTTGAAGAATGGCATTCAGTGAGTCAATCCGGTCGCGTCCTTTGATGGCTTCTTCTAATTTCGAACTCCACTGAACGCCGATACTTTCGGCAACCTGTCGCCATGACTTGCTATGATACAGCCAAGAATCGGTAATGATCCCGTTAAGATCAAATAAAACCCCTTTAATATTTGAAAAGTCAGTCATTTCAAACACCCCTTTTATGAAAAAAGACCGAAAACAACAAACGTGTTTTCAGCCTCAATCACCGTCCAAAATTACTTAACAGCATTAAATATCCATGTGATACCATACTTATCTACAATCTGGCCGTATTTGTTACCAGACGATTTCTTTTCAAAAGTTACAATCACTTTAACTTGTTCAGATTCCACTACCCGCTCATATAAATCCTGGAGCGCAGAAAGTGCGTCAGAATCATGGAGGTCGACTTCAAGCATCAATGAAATCATTGATGAAATAACCGGCTTACCCAGGAAACTGTCAGCACAAAAGACCTGCTTGCCCAGTACTTGAAAGCTTGCTTGCAGTGTAAGGTCGTCGAGATTGACATCGTCATTAAGTGACATGTCTTCTGCTTGTTTTTCTGTTGGGGATTCACGCTGAACGTTCGTAACACCAAAAACGGTTTGATAATAGTCCAAAGCCTCTTTGGTGTTTTCAAACGTCAGATATGGAATTAAATTGATATTATTCATTAGGCCAACAACCCTTACTTTTAAATATTATTCAAAGTTTAGAATACCGTTAATTACAATAGTTGTCAACGTTAACAAATTGTCGACGCCTATTCTAATAGGATATAACGTCCTTTCTGGTATCCTATTATGCAAAAGTGATAGACTTAAATTAAACGAATCGGGAGGAAGACTTTAATGAAACTTGCAATCACAATTTTTGTATTAAACGCTTTATACATTTCGATTAATACCTTCAGGACAATGTTGGTTGTCAAAGGTCACCAATTTCTGGCGCCGATTGTTGCGATCGGTGAGGAATTTGTTTACGTTATGGCTTTGGCGATTGCCTTACAGCATATCGACAGTCCATTGAACATCGCCGCTTATGCGGTCGGATTTGGTGTTGGCATTTACATCGGAATTGTTATTGAAGATAATATTGCCCTGGGCTATGTCAACTTCGAAGTGACTGTCCAGATTGATCCGACCAACCCGATTCATGCTCACAACGAGGAATTAGCTGAAAAGCTGCGTGATCTAGGATATGGGGTTACCGTCAGCCGAGCAGAAGGTCGTTCCGGAGCCCGTTTGGTACTCAGTATCTTGGCACCGCGAAAGGCCGACCGTCGTTTGATGGAACAAATTAAAGAGATCTCACCAGATGCATTCATCATGGTTCAAGAACCGGTTCAATTATCCGGTGGTTTCTGGAGTAAAGAAGTTGACCGTCGTTATCACTCAACAAATCATATGCATCATTAATCCTTGTCATCGTCAAATAATCCAAGTTGTCTGAGACTTTTTTCAATATCACTGACCGAATGACTGGTTCGTGGTGCCAACTTGGGTTGACTGGTCTTTGTTTGACTGATCTTTGGCTTATCCTCAATCCGCTGCGGCTTTTCTGCCGGCTTATGATGAGCCGGTTGAGGGGTTTCAGCTGATTGAGGACTTTTTTTGGCCATTTTGTCCATTCGCTTATTAAGCAGATGATCGACATAAACATTTCCCTTGTCGTCAGCATGGCCTTTGGTCCAGAAGTACTGAATCCGGGGAAATTCACGCAGATTGGCGTCAATCTGCTGCCAAAGCTGCTTATTCTGTAATTTGGATCCGTCAGCCTTCTTCCAGCCCCGTCGTCGCCATCCACGGAGCCATTTCTTTTGAATGGCGTTTAAAACGTACCTGGAGTCCATTACAACGTCGATCTGTTCATTTTGCATATTGTGACTCTTCAAGTATTTAAGAGCCTCCAAAAGGGCCATAATTTCCATTCTGTTGTTGGTAGCCCCAAACTCGCCGCCAGACCTGGAATGCTTTTGGTGACCATCTTTGATTAAAAATGCCCAGGCAGCTTTATCACTGGCTTTTACATGACCGTCCTTAACGTTACCGTGATTTCTGGAACCGCCATCGGTATATACGATGATTTCACGGTTGGATTTCTCGTGAGCCTTTTTTTCGGCTTTGCGGCGATCGGCTTTGATTTGCTTTTTGGATGGCACAAAGACTTTCTCAACGTTGGCAACTGTTCCACCCAAATAATCATCGGCTTCGCCTCGTGTTTTAAAGCTTTTAAACTGGGCACCGGAATAACCCTTAACCTGCTTTTCGGCATCCGGCCAAGTTGTGAAGATACCGGTCTTTCTTCCTTTTTTAACAGCATAATATTTCATACCAATGATGACCCCTCTATGTAAAAATTTAAGAATAAATATTAATAATTATTTATAATCTTTCCATCTACTTTGCAATTAGATAAATCTATGCGAAAATGTTAAGTAAAGGGGGCAAAGTTAAATGACCCAGACTAAAGCCACATTGATCTCGGTTGAGGAAGCCAAAGCGCTTTTAAAAGACCAATCAGATCAAATAAACGAACGTTTTCCCCGATTAAAAAAACAAGGTAAGTACATTTTACCCGATTATCGGTTAACAAGGAAACGCGAAGCTTTCAAAATTCGAAAGCATACATTTTTACAGCACCATGCCCGTTCTTACGTTGCGTTTGACTCCGAAAATGGCCAAACCCTTTGGATGCACAATTTCCCCAGCTTGACAGAGTCCCTGTTCTGGTTGGATACCGGCCTTAAACCCACCGATACCGATACCAATACATCGTACAAGTCTTGGAAGGATCTTCATCAAGAAGATATTGGCGCCCTCAAAGATATTTTGAAGGAACGCTCTCGTAAACGCAAGGAAGCTGCTGCAGCCAAAAAAGCTGCAATGGTGCCAAAGAAAAAGCCGGCTGCCGTTAAGAAGTCGACTGTTGCAAAGAAAAAGAAAGCCAATTAAGTTTGATTTTAAAAGCACTAAGTCCATCTTTGAAAGATTCCTTTCAGAAATGTGCTTAGTGCTTTTTGTTAATCGTTAAAATGATTTGTTACGTGCTTGGGTTCGGTTTGAACCAAAATCTTACCATCATGAATTGAGTACAATATCTCGGAACGTTCATTTAAGGCGTTGTAGAAGTTATTGTTATTCATAATGATGCAGTTGGCAGGCTTGCCAACTTCAATTCCGTAATGGTCGCTGACGTGCATTGCCTTGGCGGCGTTGGTTGTGACGAACTGATAGGAGTTCATGATGTCGTTGTACCCCATCAAGTGACCAACGTGAATCCCCATTTCAACTGGGTCCAGCATATTGCCGTTGCCCATTGGATACCATGGATCTTTAATATCGTCTTCACCAAATGCAACGTTAATTCCATCTTCGGACAATTCCTTAACCCGGGTCATGCCCCGACGCTTTGGATAAGTATCAAAACGGCCGCCCAAGTTGGTGTTGACCAACGGATTGGCAATAAAGTTGATATGAGACATCTTCAAGAGTCTGAATAATTTGTAGGTATAGGCATCGTTGTAAGAGCCCATTGCCGTTGTATGGCTGGCGGTTACTTTGTCACCCATCCCGCTTTCAAGGGCAAGGGTGGCTAATACTTCGAGGTTGCGAGATTCCGGATCATCGATTTCATCACAGTGAACATCCACCAATTTGTCCTTACTCTCAGCAACTTTCATCAAGAATTTCAGTGATTCAACACCGTAGTCACGAGTGAATTCAAAGTGTGGAATTCCACCGATAACGTCAGCGCCCATATCGGCAGCAGAGATCATCAACTCTTTGCCATTGGGATATGACAGAATCCCTTCCTGTGGAAAAGCAACTAGTTGGAGTTCAACCTGATCGGCAACTTCGTCTCGAACCTCGATCAATGCCTTTAAGGCCGTTAAATCCGGATCGGTAACGTCGACGTGGCTTCTAACGAATTGGATTCCGTTGGCAACCTGAATTTTGAGTGCTTTCTTGGCACGGGTCTTAACGTCGTCAATCGTCAATTTTTTCTTACGTTCACTCCAAATGCGAATTCCGTCAAACAGCGTGCCTGATTGATTCCATTCAGGATCACCGGCAGTTTGAGTGGCATCGAGATGCACATGGGGATCAACAAACGGTGGCAGCAGTAATTTATTAGTCGCGTCAATCACTTGTTCGTCATCCGTTGGCTCAATTGAAGGCGCAATTTTGACAAATTTACCATCTTCAATTTTGACATCGCTGGTTTGTTCAGCATTTTCAATATGCACATTTTTTATCAGCATAAAATCTATCCCTCACAATCACTTATTTAACAATATTATAGTCTATTTTAGGCATAGAGTTGGGTGCTTTCTGGGAATGTGCGATAATACATATGTCATTAACATTAGAAATTAGCATTCTTGCTAAGTGAAAGGTTCTGATTCATTGAACTTGAAAACCAGGTTGGCACTGCCGCAGATATTAACATTGGGATTCTTTATCATTATTTTGATAGGAACCTTTTTGTTGTCGCTGCCGATTGCCAGCCGATCCGGACATATGACCGGCTATATCAACGCGTTTTTTACTGCCACTTCGGCAACCTGTGTCACTGGAATGACCGTCGTCAACACCGCCCTGCATTGGAGCATCTTTGGAAAAATTGTCATTTTGATGTTGGTCGAAATTGGCGGTCTGGGCTTTATGACCTTTGCCGTTTTGCTATTCGTGTTTATGCGCCGCAAAGTTGATTTAACGACTCGGCTGCTCACCCAACAATCACTGAATCTGCAGTCATTTGCCAACACCAGTGCGGTTGTTTTTTTGGTTGTCCGTATTTCTTTGGCAATTCAAGTGTTGGGAACCGGGTTGATTTTTATTGATTTCTATCCCCGCTATGGCTTTGTGAAGGGCTTGGGGTACAGTATTTTTCATTCAATCAGTGCTTTTTGTAACGCCGGCTTTGACCTGTATGACAACAGCTTGGTCCGATTCCAGAATGATCCCTACCTGCTGTTTGTGTTAACCATTCTAATTATTTCAGGCTCCCTCGGATTTCTGGTCTGGAAAGATATTATCTTTTATCATGAAGACCATCATCTGAGCCTGCATACCAAATTAGCATTGACGACTTATCTTGGATTGATTTTGCTTAGTTTTGTGGTTTACATGTTAACCGAAGGAAACTTCGCTCAGGAAAGTCATTTGACGACCTTTCAGCGGATCATGAATACATGGTTCCTAGCGGTCACGCCACGGACTGCCGGCTTCTATACTTTGCCGGTTACTCATATCACCATGGGCGGCATGTTCTTTACGATGATTTTGATGCTGATTGGTGGAACCCCGGGATCCACTGCCGGTGGTATTAAGACCACCACCGTGGGAATTCTGTTGATCAGAGTGTGGTCAACGCTGCGCGGCAAACGGGACGCGACATTTTGGGGCCGCCGCTTCAGCAATGATAATGTTACCCGATCACTTTCGTTGGTATTTTTAGTCGCGGTGGTTTTATCGATTGCGACCATGATTTTAACCTTCACGGAAACCATCCCCAAAACTCAAGGGCTGGAATACATTACCTTTGATGTCATTTCAGCATTCGGAACTACTGGATTCAGTTTGGGACTGGTTGCCCATCTGAGTGTCATCGGCAAATTAATTTTTGCGGTGCTGATGTTCATGGGCAGAGTCGGAATCTTTACCGTGATGTATTCACTGCTCACGTCAAAGCGTCCCGAAGATGCTTTCAGGTATCCGGAAGAAAACGTAATGATTGGTTAGAGCGTGACGAGGCTCGGGAGATGCGGCTTCTAAGGGGGCTTTAATTAAAGCCCCCTTAGAAATGAGCATCTGGGCCGTCGGAACGCATTTTGAAGGCCGAAGGGAGTAGTCATTAGCATCAAAACATGTTCGATAAAAAATGAAAATTCAATTTTAAAAAAAACGAAGCACAATATTGAAAAAAGGAGCACCCTCATGAAACAAAATTATGCCGTCATCGGCCTTGGCCTCTTCGGTTCCAGCATCGTTAACGCTTTACTGGAACACGATCAGGAAGTCTTAGTCATTGATAAAAGTGAAAATCGGGTGAATGAATTTCGGGATCGGGCAACCGAAGCGATTGTTGCCGATACCCAAAACGAATTAGCCTTAAAACAGCTTGGAATTGGAAACTTCGACAATGTATTTGTGGCCATTGGAACTGACTTGGAAGCCAGCATCATGACGACCATGATTTGTGAGGAACTGGGTGTCAAACACTTGGTATGTAAGGCCGAAAATGCCCGTCATGCAAAAGTTCTGGAAAAGCTGGGCGCTGATGAAGTTATCCAGCCAGAGCGTGATATGGGTGAAAGAATTGCCCTTCACGTGATGGAGCCAAAGATTCTCAACGACTTGAAATTAAAAGGTGAATTATCGGTGGTGGAATTTGAACTCACGAATCCAAAGCTGTTCAATAAATCTTTGAACGACTTGAATTTGACCAACCGATACAAAATATCAGTGATTGCTTTATCCCACGCAGACGAAGAAGGCGCCATTATTCCAAATCAATCAACGGTTACCCAAGCCGGTGACATTGTGACGGTTATTGGAACTGAAAAAGACGTTGAGGCGTTTGAAGCAGTTGCAACAGCGTAAAAGAAAAGCCAACCGGAAAATCCGGTTGGCTTTTTTCAAACGATTACTTACCTGGCTTTTGCTTCAAGAAATGTTGCAAGTCTGATAATTGTTTGTTTCGCTTGATATCTTTTTTACGGTTAACTGGACGACGTCCTTGTACGCCGTGTGGATGACAAATTCGCATAATTAGACTCTCCTTATTTTGTATTACGATTTCATAATTCCAATAGACTAAATTATTATAATACAAGTTCAGGTCGGAACGCAAATCAATCTATCATTTCTCTATGATTTCTAATAAAATGTGGTATTCTTAATAGTTAAATGAATGGTTGAGGTGATTAATTTGACAGAACAATATCCACAAGCACTGACAATCGCTGGCTCAGACAGTGATGGCAGCGCCGGCATGCAAGCAGATTTACACACATTTTTCAGACGTCACATCTACGGAACGGCCGTTATGACCGCCGCAGTTGCCGGTAACAGTTACGGTATTCACGATTCCGTAACGCTGCCCACTTCATTTATCGACCAGGAATTCAAAGACCTGGCTGACGATTACCAAGTCAAAGCAAGTAAGACCGGGATGCTGGCAGACAGTGAACTGATCCGAACCGTCATTAAAAATTATCAAAAGTATGACTTTGGCCCACTGGTAGTCGATCCCGTGATTACCACCAAGCATGGTAACATGCTGCTGGAAGAAAGTGCCTACAAGACACTTCGGGATGAACTGATTCCTTTAGCAACGGTCATCACGCCTAATTTCTTTGAGGCTCAAAAGTTGGCTGAAATGGAAATCAACACCAAAGACGACATGATTAAAGCCGCCCAAAAGTTAAAAGATTTGGGTGCCGCCAACATTATGATTAAGGGAAGTCACCATCATCCCGGCCAAAAAGAAGTTTCCGACTATGTTTTACTTGAGTCGGGAAAGAGCTTTTGGCTGACCGGTGATTTCTTCGATACCGACCGTAAGAATGGGACCGGCGACAGCCTTTCCGCATGTATTGCAGCGGAACTGGCCCGAGGTAACGACGTCGAAACGGCCGTCCGAATCGCTAAGAAATTTGTGGACATCGCCATTGAAAATGAAATTAACGTTGGTCATGAATTTGGACCAATCAATCACTGGGCACCGGGATATCCGGATCCAACTGATTCAACAACAGAAAAATAGCCAAACAAACAGGCTGGGACAAAAGCGTCAACTTTTGTCTCGGTCTGTTTTTGTAATCCCATATCATTTAGTAAAGCGTGCGGCAATCGGCTGATTTCAGCCATTACCGCACGCTCTTTTTATCCAATGTGTCGCTCAAACTTTTTAAATCCAAATAATTGATCAATCCGGCCGAAATACTCTTCGGGGATTTTCAGATCAACAGCCTTGAGGTTATTTTCAAGTTGGCTTGGTTTGCTGGCCCCTGTAATTAAGCTGCTAATTCGTGGATCCCGCTTGGTCCATGCCAATGCAAAGGTTGCCAAATCGGTATCCAGCTCATTAGCCATTTTGATTAGCGCCTCAACCTTATCCAAGTTGTCATCAGTCAAAAGCGCTTGAATTTGATCCTGGTAGGTTGCCCGCGAACCAGCCGGAATCTTTTGGCCTTTGCGGTATTTTCCGGTCAACAGCCCTTGAGAAAGTGGTGAGAATGGCACAATTCCCAATCCAAGCTTGCCACAGACATCAATCAACTCATGTTCAATGTATCGATCAAACATATTGTATT
Source organism: Lentilactobacillus kefiri (assembly GCF_009739535.1). GTDB lineage: Bacteria > Bacillota > Bacilli > Lactobacillales > Lactobacillaceae > Lentilactobacillus > Lentilactobacillus kefiri. The sequence continues at coordinate 1,485,554 of NZ_CP029971.1, read as the reverse complement.
GTGGCTGGACAACTGACATTGGATGCAGGCCAAGCTTTTGGATGACCAACTGGGCTTCTAGAATCTGAACCGGTCGCCATTCACTGACACCATAGTAGAGAATCTTGCCTTGGTCGACCAAATCACTCAATGCCATGAGTGTTTCCTCCAGCGGCGTATTGGGATCAAATCGGTGGCAGAAATACAGATCCAAATAATCGGTTTGTAAGTTCGTCAAAGACTGGTCAATCGATTCCATAATGTGCTTTCGTGAAAGTCCGCGGTCGTTGATACCAGGACCGGTTGGAAAATACACCTTACTTGAAAGGACCAATTCTTTGCGGGGAAATTCTTTAAGTGCCTTGCCCAAGAACCGTTCGGCTGCCCCACCACTATATGCATCAGCACAATCAAAGAAATTAATTCCCTTGCTGTAAGCGAGTTTCAAACTTTGATCAGCTAAATCCTGCTTCGAGGCACTGCTAACATCGGTCATCCAACTGCCTAAGGCTAGTTCACTGACTTTAAGGCCTTGTTTACCCAAATTTCGATATTTCATGGTTTACCTTCTTATTAGTTATTTCAAATTCATATCTTGAGTATATAACTTCTAGTGGGCTCGAAGTAAAGGTTATTTTTTAAAGTGTTCCGACGGTCGCAAGTATGGCGCAGCAGCTAGTCCTGTGGACGACGACCCTGATCGCTACACATAAATGCAAAACGACCATCAATGAACAAAAACCGTTCATTAATGGTCGTTTTGGACTTATGCACCGCAATCACCCAGGTCTCGTCGCACACTAATCCTTGAATACCTCCGTATTCTGCAGGTAAGTCATTTCATCCGTTGAGATCCGCGACTGCAGCTTTTCAGCCAGTGCGGAGTCAATTTTTCCGCTGACAAGTGAATCTTGAATTAATTCATACTCACTGTGGAAAGCCCGCATAAACATTTGATAGACAATGTTCATGTCAACATCTTCACCGTTGATTCGACGGTGGCGGGTTCGATAAAATCGCTTAACCATGTTGGTTTCCACACCATTATCAGCCTGTTGAGTCTTTAAGAAGTCCATGACCGCGTTAAATCCGGCCTGCTCAATTGGCAATATATTCTCGCCATGCTTTTCAAATTGTTCACGCCAATAGACTTCTTCCAAGGCAACCGGTGCGGTTAAAAATGCTTCTTGAGCCCGGTTCAAATCTTTGTATAGCCTGCCGACGTGGAGGCTAAATCGAATTCTTAGTAGAACGTTCTTCCAAATTTTTTCATCCGCGGAGAAATTGTTCAAATTCAAGAACTTTGTATAGTAGGTTAATTCATCTTCTGAAATTTTACCGTCATCAAATAACTGCTTAACTGCCTTCAGCTCCACTTGATGGGCCTCACTCATCAACTGTCTGCGCAGGTGGAAATTCGGTGTACTGTCGAGGACCAGCTGTTGCTGTAATGAATCAATCACAATCTGAGCCTCGGCGGGGTGCTCTTTTTCCTTTAACAGATCACTGATAGCAGCTTGGATCATTCGTTTAACCCAACGATATCGGGGCTTTTTTTGATCCTGGCTTGGCAATATGACCGGCACGAAAATTGTTGGCATAACCAGACTGGTCAAAATGACCACGGCAGCCACGAAAATCATGATGCCACGAAACGCAAATGGTTGCCCGTTAACCGTGTTTGGCATTGAGAAAGCCAATGATAAGGTAATTGTTCCATTGGCACCGCTAAGCGCCATAACGAGGCTGTCACGCCACTCGTGACGTGACTTAACCCGCCGTTTGAGCATGTATCGACTCCAAACCAGACGCAGTAATCCTTTTGTGAGGTAAACGCCGACTCCGATCAAGGTTAACTTAAAAATTCCAAGATCGGGATTGGGCGATTCATGAAGCGCCTTGATGACTTCGGGAAGCGACAGGCCCAGCAATACGAACACAATTCCTGACAGCATCCCGGAAATGATTTCCCAGACGTTGCTGGTAACGAGCTGCATCCGAGATGACGTTAAACGCAGCTTTTCACGCTCGGATCCCTGTACCAGTCCGGCGGCAACGACCGCCAGAATGCCGGATAATGCTAATTTTTCAGCCAGCAAGTACACAAGAAACGGTGACATCAATTGAATCAGCACCATAATAATCGGCGTGTCGTCATTGTAGCGAATCAAGAACAGCCGGGCACTGACGATTGCAACACCGATCAAACTTCCAAACAGCAAGCCGCCAAAGAATTCCCAAAGAAAAATGCCAACAGCTAATTTTAACGAGAAGGTTCCGGAAACAAAAGCCGTCAGCGAAAAGTCGAACAACACAATACCGGCCGCATCGTTGAACAATGATTCATGCTGCAATGTGCCCGCCTGCTCTTCAGCAATTGGGTTCGCCTCAAATATTGAATTGACGGCTGAGGCATCAGTGGGTGTCACGACCGCCAGCAATGCAAAGCACAATGTCAACGGCAGAATCGTCATCACAAGATGGAGTCCCGATCCAACGACCAACACGGTCACTAAGACCAGGCCGACTGCTAATGACAAAATATTCGTGATTGAGCGGCCAATCCAAAATCGTGAACTATTCTGGGCTTCATTAAAAAGCATCGGCGCGATAATTGCCAACGCAAAGGTTGAGGGATCTAATTGAAACCCTCTATAAACCGGCAGGATGGCCAATATGCCTCCCAACAAGATCAGGAAAAACGGCAAAGGGATAACCGTAATGTGCCGAGCTAAAATATTGGCCAAAACGACGGCTGCCAAGATAATGGTAAGTAGCAATACCATGTCCATTTGCTTCACCCCTCTGATTAATATCGGTTATAGTTTAGCACTGATTGCACGAAAAAAGCCGTGACAACACTTGAGTGCACGACTTGTACGAATCTAAGTTCCATTGTTAATTTATTGATGTCTTGAATACATGCCAACTTACCGGGTCCACTACCATTTATCGGGGCTCCAGATTCTTCCATCCAGTTCATCTTGGGACTGCTGAGCTCGCTTATCCTGCTCTTTAGCCAATTCGATAGTTGCTTGATAAATTGATTTGTTGATGAAAGATTGATCGTCATTTTTCAATTCCGTCAGCTGTTTAACCAGCCACTCTGTTGTATCAGTCATCTGTTTACTCCTCCTGATTGCGAATCATTTTAACGTCTTCTTTTAGACTCTCTACATTATTTTGTTGATCTTCAAGAGAATTAATGACCAGGTCAATTGCCTGCTGCTTCTCATCGCTTTTACCCTGCTTGGTTGACTGTAGCCGTTCAACCAGCCACTTCTCACGGTTGGCCAAACTTAAGGGCATCTCCGCACTCAAATACTGCAGATAATCAATCAGCAGTTTTTCTTTTTGCTCGGGATCCATGTAGCCAAACTGATCAACGACAAGCGGCTTCAAATACTGCATCCCAGCCTTGTGGGCAAATGCCTGCAACGGCCGCAACAGTTCAGAAATTGTGAACTGCTCGGATCCGCCGGCCTGAAAGTCTGCTTTGGCATCACCAAGCGTGACGACAATCCCCAGCTGCTTGGTCTTTACTGACCGGTTGGCGACAATGTAATTTCTGGTGAAAACATCGTCCATAAATTGTTTTAAGCTGGCTGGTGATGAATACCAGTACATCGGAAATTGAAAAATAATCCGGTCAAACCCTTTGAGTGCCGACTGTTCCTTCTCAATGTCGATGCCGTCCGATTGTCCATAAAGTTCATCGATCACTTGGTACTTCACATCGTCCAGAGAATAAAAACTGGTCTTGAGAAACTGTTGGGTACCGGAATCTTCAAATTTGGGATGGGAAATCAATATGAGTGTTTTCATTCAATTAATGAACCTTTCTATTTCGTTTAGCTTCAAAATAACTTATATTTAGATTGTAAACCAAATCATCATTAAAGGGAGTTTTAACTATGGCAATTTATAATGTTCATTCAACTTTACGTGATGTCGGCTCACAAACTATCAACACTGCAGGTGTCCACCAATTTATTGCCGACGAGCCAACCAAGTTTCGAGGCACGGATGCCGGTCCCAATCCTGTTCAATACCTGCTTGGCGCGGTTGGTGCCTGCTTGGGTGCCAGTGCAGCATCGTTGGTTCACCGTCCAGGATCCAATATCAAAATTAAGCAGTTCGATGTTGAAGTGACCGGCGAAACGGAACGCTTCCCAGATAAGTCTTCCCGGGTAAAAAGCATCCACGTTAAGCTGACCTGCAAGACCAATCTTGATAAGGAAGGCAACGACAAATTCATTCAAGATACCCTTCATCTCTGCACGGTTCATGATACCCTCAAAGATTCTGTCCCCTTTACATTTGAGATTACAGATTAATTGGGATTAAGATAAATTGAATAGCATTACTTGAATGGTTAGCACTCTTTTTATAAGAGTGCTATTTTTATTTTTAACTATTTTTAGGAATGCCTGTATACCAGTGCTTTGGAGCTATATCGTTTTAAGCTAAACTCTTGAATGCATTACATATATATGATACTATATAGTTGTTCAAGAGGGGAATGGATGTTCCTCATAATTTGAACATGTGAATCATAAATACGTTAATAATCATTTAGAATACGGAGGTATTGCCTATGAATAACGATATTTTTGGAAGCAACGGTTTTGATGACATTTTCAACGACCCATTCTTTAGGAATGCAATGTCAGATTCCAACGGTCGTCAACAATCACGTCAGCAGGGACCGATCCAAGTCCAAGAACGCAGACCTCAACAAAAGAAAACTTTGTTAGACGAATATGGAACTGATTTAACTAAAATGGCTAAAGATGGCAAGTTGGATCCTGTTATCGGCCGTGATAAAGAAATTGGACAAATGGAAGAAGTTCTCAGTCGTCGAACCAAGAACAACCCAGTCTTAATCGGTGAAGCCGGTGTTGGTAAGACTGCCGTTGTTGAAGGCTTGGCACAAAAGATTGTCGCCGGAGACGTTTCCGAGAAGCTCCTGAACAAGAAGATCATCTCGATTGATGTTGTCTCCTTGGTACAAGGAACCGGAATTCGTGGCCAGTTTGAGGAACGAATGAAGAAATTAATCGACGATGTTTCGAAAGACAAGGACGTCATTCTGTTTATTGATGAAATTCATCAAATCATCGGTGCCGGTTCAACCGGTGAAGGTGACAAGATGGATGCCGGCAACATTTTAAAGCCTAAGTTGGCTCGTGGCGACTTTCAGTTAATCGGAGCTACCACAAGCAACGAATACCGTGATATTGAAAAAGACCAGGCACTTGCCCGTCGATTCCAACCAATCATGGTGAACGAGCCAAGTGAAAAAGACACTTTGACCATTATCAAAGGCTTGGCTCCAAAGTACGAGAAGTTCCACCACGTTCAATACACACCCGAAGCATTAAAGGCTGCAGTCACATTAAGTAATCGTTACATTCAGGATCGAATGAACCCTGATAAAGCCATTGACTTGATTGACCAAGCCGGTGCCAAGGTTGCCATGGGCTCATCACTTACCAAAGACAAATCAACTTTGCAGCAGGAATCGGAAGAGCTTGAAAAAGACAAGGCTGAAGCTGCAAAGAAAGATGACTTCGAGAAGGCTGCCAAGTTACGTGACAAGTTGGACAAAGTTCAAGAACAGATTAAGAATATTGACAATGGAACAAAGGTTGAAACACCACAAGTTACCCCAGCCATTATCCAATCAGTTGTTGAACGAATTACCGGTGTTCCTGTAACTGATGTTAACAAGAACGAAGTTAACCAACTCAATAACTTGGATAAAGACTTGAAGAAAGAAGTTATCGGCCAGGACAAAGCTTTGGATGCAATTTCAGCTGCTATTCGTCGTAGCCGGGTTGGATTTACTGAAGGCAACCGTCCAATTGGCAGCTTCCTGTTTGTCGGCCCTACCGGAGTTGGTAAGACGCAGACTGCCAAGGCACTTGCCAAAGAATTGTTTGGCACGACTAAAGCAATGTTCAGATATGATATGTCTGAATATATGGATAAGATCAGTGCCAGCAAGTTGATTGGTTCAGCACCTGGTTATGTTGGCTACGAAGAAGGCGGCCGTTTGACTGAACAAGTTCGTCGTCACCCATACAGCTTGATTCTGATGGATGAAATTGAAAAAGCTCACCCAGATGTATTGAATCTGTTGCTGCAAATTCTTGACGATGGTCGTTTGTCAGACGCTCAAGGCCGAACCGTTGACTTCAGTAACACAGTTATCATCATGACCAGTAACGCCGGCCAAGGTGATAATGATGATAAGAAGAACGTCATTGACAGATTAAAACCTTACTTCAAGCTTGAGTTCCTGAACCGAATTGATGATATTATTCAATTCAATTCATTAACGAAGCCTGATTTGCTTAAGATTCTTGACTTAATGCTCAACGATTTGAACAATTTGGTCGACAAGTCTCGTGGTATCCACTTCACTGTTACCGACGATGCAAAGAGTCAGTTAGTTGATATGGGCTACAGCAAAGAACTTGGTGCTCGTCCAATGCACAGAGTGATCACCAAAGAAATTACTGATAAATTAACAAATAGTTATCTGCAAAATCCAAATGCAAAAGACTTCAAAGTTGTTAAGGATAACGATTCTATCAAGGTTGAACCGGTTGCTGCACAGCAAGCCAACGCTTCATAATCTTGAAAAGATCATAATCTGATTTGACAACCGGGTAGGATGTTGGTATATTATAGCTAATGTGTTTAAGAGTTCGATTTTCAAAGGTATTTGTTTTATAGTTTTATGAAATAACTCCTTGGAATCACTGCAACTTGATACATTAAAATATAATTATGCGCTTAAAGCGCAAGGAGGTTTCATATATTATGAAACAAGGTACTGTTAAATGGTTCAACGCTGATAAAGGTTATGGCTTCATTACTACTGACGATGGTGACGTATTCGTTCACTTCTCAGCTATCAACAAAGACGGCTTCAAGTCATTAGACGAAGGCCAAAAAGTTACTCTTGACGTTGAAGACAGCGACCGTGGACCACAAGCTGCTAACGTTACACCAATTGAAGACTAATTTATTAGTTTAAAATTTGAAAGAACCAGCGATTTCGATCGCTGGTTCTTTTTTTGTCTACATACCTGAAATCATCAACGATCATCCCCGAAACGCCCCACTTTGATCAATGCTGAGACGATTCCAATTTATTTAACTATGGATATGTTTTTGTTACTTAAATGTCATCAAACTGATATGGTACGCGTTATAAATAACGATTATAATTGCATTTGCTTCAATTAATATTTTAGAAAGGAGGAAACAAATTGAACAAAGCAAAAAACGTGTCAAAGCTGACTGGTCTGCTTGCTGTTTCATTGGGATTGTTTATTTTTCAAACCAATACATATGCAGATACCGCTCAATCTGATCCGGCTGTTAATACAGCGGTTCAGTCCGAGCAGTCACAGTCATCTACTGTAACCACCTCGGATGAGCCGGTTGCAGTAGACGCTACCGCTACTTCAGACGACACAGCTGTTGCCGATCAATCCACCCCGGCAGAAACTGTTGAAAGTGATCCAACCACTGAATCACAGCCAACTACAGCAGAACCGTCAACGGTTGACACAACTGAATCTACTTCAGACGAACCAACTGTCGCTTATGACAGTCAAGCAACCGATTCATCAACCGCAGATACAACAGCTGCTGATTCAACAACGGACAGCCAAGCTGACGTCACTGCAGATGATGCAACCGACTCGACAGTTGCTCAACCGGTTGAAGATCAAAATGGATCAAGTGATACCACTCAATCTGATACCGCAAGTGACTCAAGCACCACAGCGACAACATCAGATAAAGATGAAATCACCGTTTCAGGAATCGGCGATTCAACCGATTCTGCAATTAAACAATCAAGTGACAATCCATTCATCAATTTCTTCACTGGAATTACCAGTGGAATTGCCGCATCGATTATTTATCCATTGGTTGCCAGCCGTCAAGGCGCTCAATTCATCTCAAAGTTCCGGACACTGTTGTCCCCTAACCGTTGGGATGTTAGTCAAAACTGGGCTGATTTGGACGAGAAATACAATCCAGAGTACGTCAAGCAATACTATACGGAGGCTCAGGACTGGTACGACAACAAGGCACCAAAAGAAACTTGGGAGGTGCCGTTTGCCGACGGTACTGGAACTGCCAGAGCAACTTACATCAAGAATGGCGACTCCAAAAAGACCATTATTTACGGTCAAGGCTGGACCACTGAGCCAGAAGGAATGGGTCGGATTTCAAAGATGTTCTATGACATGGGCTACAACGTCCTAATGCCATACACCCGCGGCCAAAACACCAGTGATGGTGAATGGCTGAGCTTCGGCAACAAGGATAAGAAAGATTGGGTTAACTGGATTAACAAAATCGACCAAACTAACGGCAAAGAAAGCCAGATCGTTTTATATGGCCAATCATTGGGCGCCGATACAGCACTCCAATACGCTGCTTCAGGCGACCTGCCTTCATCAGTTAAAGCAACGATTGCCGATTGTGGCTTCTCAACCATTCCATCTTTGATTTATCACCTGTATACCGGTGCAGCAAGTAGCTTGAACAACATCACTTCGAAAATTGGCTGGAACCTGAATGGATCAATTCCATTAGTTCCCTTTGACCAGTTGTTAACTTCCATGAATAACATTAATAAATTGGTTCAAGGCTTCAGCTTGGATGATGTTTCAGGGATTACTGCTGTAAAGAATTCCAAATTGCCAACATTGTTCATTTCAACCGAAGATGATACTTTCATCCCGGACACTCAAACTGAAACAATGTACAAATTAAGCGCATCAACAGACAAAAAGCTTTGGGTTCTTGACGGCCACGTTGGCGGTCATGCCTCAGCAAGTAACGCTGTTCAAGATTACATGAAGAATATTCAAGACTTTCTTGCTTCAGCAATGAACCAAGACAGCACAACTTCAAACAATGATTTAGACGTTCCCGCAACTGATACCGTTGCCGCATAAACGTTTGAATTTACACTTCGAGAAAGCCCGGCAATCCAAATTGCGGGCTTTTTTATTTGGATTGTTTTATGAAACTTGACCTAAATCAAGTTTCCCGCTTGAATTATGTGCTAATCTTAAGGTACAAGTATTTTAACGTCAATATGTATTGACATCACTTTTGTCAATCTGTATGATTAGCATATTGACTAATAAAAAGTAAGTAAATCATTGGAGGAATTTTCACACATGAAAGAACAATTATTGGATCTTGCCAAGAAGCGTCGCTCAATTTATGCCTTAGGACGTAACATCAGCCAAACCCCTGACGAGATTGCTGACTTAATCAAAAAAGATATCAAGTGGGCACCTACCCCATTCAACAACCAAACAACCCGTGCCGTTATCTTATTCGGAGACAATCACGAAAAGCTTTGGGATATCGTTGGTAAACGATTAAAATCAGAAGTTCCTACTGAGGAAGCTTACCAAAAGACTTTACAGAAGATTAACGCATTCAAGTCAGCCTTCGGTACTGTGATGTTTTACACTGACATGGACGTTGTTCACCGCTTTGAGAACGACTTCGCACTGTACGCCGACAACTTTGCCGACTGGGCTGAACAAGCTCAAGGTAATGCTCAGTTTGCCGTTTGGACTTCCCTTGCCGAAAACGGGATTGGTGCCAACTTGCAACATTACAACCCACTGATCGATGACCAAGTTAAAGAAGCATTCGGCATTCCAGACAGTTGGAAACTTCGTGCTCAGATGGACTTTGGCTCAATCGAATCACCAGCCGGAGAAAAAGAATTCATGAACGATGAAGACCGCTTCAAAGTTTTGAAGTAATTTTCTAAAATAAAATCGATTCAATAAAAGGTGCCATCGAAGTTATCAATCATAATTTCGATGGCACCTTTTTACTATTCAATTTTCATAACGTTATTTCAACTGGACTTTTGCCAGTTCATCTCCACTGGCAACAACCTTTTTGTCCGTATATTGAGTCTTAACAATATCATTGCCTTGAGTCAAGAGGACAACAACGGTATCTTTGTATCCGCTTTGTTGAATCTTATCACGATTGAATTCAAGGAGTAAATCACCCTTCTTAAATGACTGGCCTGAATCTAAGTGATTAATAAATCCTTCGCCACGCATATTAACGGTTCCTAATCCAACGTGAATTAATACTTCCAACCCATCGTCTGATTGAAGCCCGATAACGTGCTTGGTTGTGAAGACTAATACCACTTTACCGTCAAATGGGGCATAGATCTTACCTTCAGTTGGTTGAATGGCAATTCCTTTTCCAGCAATGCCCTTGTGACCATGTTCATCAACAACATCTGATAAGCTCATTGTGACACCACTAACAGGAGCGGCAATATTAACATCTACCGGTTCACTTGAGACTGTGCCAACCTTGGTTTCAGACCCTTTTTCATCAGTTGATTCAGGATTTCCAATTCCTTCAGCAGCTAACTTATGCTGTAATTCATCAACAATTTCAGCATGTCTCTTTTCTGAAATGTTAACTTTGAATACGTAGATGATCAATGCAAGAACATGGAGGATTAAAGCAATCCAAAATGCGACCAGCTTAAATAATGAAATTCCTCCTGGTGTCATTGATGCCGCAGTCGCCGTACCGGTCATGCCGGCAGCAACGGCAACCCAGCCAACAACCGCGTTGGAAATTGCCCCTGACATTTTATCAAGCATTGGCCGAACGGCTAACGTAACGGCTTCGTTTCTGGTACCGTTCTTCAACTGGCCATACTCGATGGTATCGGTCAAAGTTAAAATAACCGCCATAAAGATGAATCCCTGTGGGACATAATACAGAATCATTGCAGTGACAACCATTGCAAGGTTATCAGTTGAAACAATCAGCAAAATGTATGCCAAAATCATACTGCACATGCTGACGGCATAAATTGTCTTTCGAGTCACCCACTTATTAATGATTGGATAAAGTGGTGAAGTGAAGAATCCGGCAATCGTTGGAATCAAACCGGTAATCCAGAATAATCCCGGCTTATCCATGACGTATTTAAATAAATAAAACATCAGACCGGCGGTTGCAGCATTTCCAAATCCATAAATTAAATATGGAAAAGCTGTCCACAACATTTGATCATTATGGCTAAGAGCCCAAAACATATCTTTCAAACTGGTCTTTTTCTTGGTAACTTCCCGCAAAGCATTTTGCTTTTCATGAGTCCCAAAGGCAACCACGAGTGAACAGATAATTCCAACAACCGCAATCAAAATTCCAAAAGCGGTCCAGCCGGGTTGGCCTTCATTATGTTTCCCGGTAAAGACGAAAGTCACATAAGTAACAACTGGAACAATGATAATGGTGACGATGTTTTGACCGAAGCCACTAAAGTTGGCAGCGGCAGTGAACAATGAACGTTCGTGACTGTCTTCAGTTAAAGCAGGTACCATGCCCCAATACGAAACATCTCTAAATGAATAGAAGATATCAAACGTAATAAAGATTGGGATAAATAAGATTGTAAACCATGTTGCACTGACTCTTGATAATCCGAAAATACCAGAGAATAGAAGTGCCAATAACAGGCTTGAAATTGTCCCGGCACCTATCAGCCATGGTTTAAATTTTCCCCAACGTGTATTGGTATTATCAATAATGTTCCCAATGATTGGATCAATAAAAATTTCAACAAGCCGAATAATGAATATCAATCCGGTAATCATAGCAATCAACTTGTTGGCTTCGGCCTTCGGTACGCCGGTAAACATAGCTGACGTAACATAAACCATAAAATATGTACCGAACGTCATGTATACCGCAGATCCACCTATGTTGGCAAACGCAAAGTTAAAAATCGACCAAAAGCTCTTTTTTCGTTGCTTTTTTTGTACTGAATCCATCCTTAAAACGCCCCCTGTATCTTATTGAAAATCTCAAATAATCGACTGAAACAAAAGAAAACAGCAACAAATATTTCCTAACAATTTGAGTATATTATGTAAGGGCTTTCATTAATATGACTAATTTACCCTAAAATGCGTCAATTTAACCCAATTATAGTAAAATGAATGCAAAGAAGGCGTTAATTTGAGAATCGCGTTTAATCGTCCAACAATGAAAATACCGCTGTATTGTGACAGTATTGGCTACGACTGGAATCAGCCCCCAATTCACAGACTCAACGGTTACTATGCCTATCACTGGCTGCAGACTGAAAGTGGAATGGGCATGGTCAACCTTGATCACCAACACATTTTGTTAAAACGTAATCAGGGCATTCTGTGCCGGCCAAGAGTTCCTCATGAATATCATCCAACCGGAAGTGAACCTTGGAAAGTCTCCTTTTTATCGTTTGACGGAACCATCGCGAATGATATGGCGCATTTTTTAAAACTCAATCAGTTTCTTCTGGTTCAGGCTGTTTCGCCTGAGTTAACCGCATTTATCCCCCAAACCTTCAATCAATTCAAGCCTAACGATAATCTGTCATTGCCTGATCAATCAATTCAAATTTATAAGTTCATCATGCTGCTAAAGCAAAATGAGTTATTGAATACGAAGCAATTTCAAAGTTCAACCATTACTTCACCAATTCTGGCTTATATTTCCAATCACTTTGCGGAGCCCATCAGTAATCAGGATCTTTCAAAAGTCACCAGCTATTCAGTGACTTACCAAAATCGGGTATTCAAACGGCTATTCAAGATGACGCCCCTCGAGTACCTTAATCAATACCGAATGAAAAAGGCGAAAGAACTGTTGCTCACAAATGCTGCTTTGGAAGTTCACGAGGTGGGAATCAAAGTGGGGTTCCATGATACATCCCACTTTATTGATCAATTCAAAAAGTTCTATCAAACCACCCCATCTCATTTTCGAAAATACATTTAACCCGAATATGTGTTAAACTTTGCCTATTAAAAATTTTTAGGAGTGATCTTATCGATTCAACAGCCAAACGTGGCATCACCAATTTCGATATCAAAGTCATCGGAATTACCCTGATGTTCATTGACCACATTCATGAAATGTTCAACACCGTTGGGGTTCCCAACTGGGTCGACTGGTTTGGCCGACCGGTTGCGACCATCTTTTTCTTTCTAAGTGTTGAAGGCTTTATCCATACTCGGAACCAGAAACGTTATATGACCCGCTTATTAATTGGCTTTTGGGTTATGCAGATTGGGAACATGATCATCCAGCATTTCTTCCCAATGGGCGACTTTGCCTTAATCAATAATATCTTTGGCGATTTGTTTATCGGCGTTTTGACCATGTATGGTATCCAACAAATTTCAGAAGGCCGAAAGCGCCATCAGCAAGGCAAAGTCTGGGGTGGTATTTTAGCCATCGCCATTCCGTTTATCTTTGGCGCAATTACGCTGGTTGCGGTAACTGCCATTGGCAGCCATGCTGTCTGGGCCAAACTGATTATGCTGCTGCCAAGTCCATTCATCGCTGAAAATTCATTTATGCTGTATCTTGGCCCACTGATGTACCTGGTACGTAAAAAGCGCAGCTGGCAAATGCTCGCGGTTGTTGCTCTGGCGATTATTTCAACCGGCTTCAACTTTTCAACGTTGTTTACAGGGAACTTCCAATGGCTGATGTTTTTGGCCATCATTCCAATGTACTTCTACAACGGTCAATTGGGACGAAGTATGAAGGGCTTCTTCTATGCCTTTTATCCATTGCACATTTGGATCCTATACCTGCTTGCCTGGTTCATGGGCGTTGGTCATTAATCCATTTGAAATTTAATATTGAGTATGCAAAAACGAGCCGTGATGAAAATCATTCATCATGGCTCGTTTTTATGATGTGATGAACCATTTTGGATTCATCCCACACTCGTTATTTTGTGACAAAGACATACAATATTGAAGTTGAATATCCCAGACTAACCGTAATCCCGTTGGAATGGAACTTCGGCGCAGTCGTTGAAGTCGATTTCTTGGCCTTAGCCGACTTCTGGAATTCTTTTAGGACATACTTCGCATTTCCGCCAACACTGTCTGTCAGGACGGAAAATGACATAATAAACGGTTTCAGATCCTTCTTGTGCTTCAAGCTGGATACCGGAACCATCATCGCCATCCCCAAAACTTTATCACCCGCAAGATTAGCTCGTAAATTGAGCTTCTTGGTTGAAATCAAATTAGAAATATCGTTCTTCGGATTTGCCGGCAGCAGTTGATCTTTCACGCTGGCCTGAGCCCGCTTCATTGCCGGGGCAAGTTGAGCCTGCATCTTTTTCAACTGAGCAGTCTGCTTTTGAAGGGCAGCCGCTTTTTGAGCTTTCGCCTGCATTGCCGCAACACTATCAGTTTTACCCGATTTCAATTGTTGGGCTTCTTTTTTGACTTGGGCACCCTGCTTTGCCATTTGTCGAGCCAATTGCTGGTCCTTCTTGGACAATGCAGCACCGGTCAAAGCCTGGTTATAGGATGTGCGAATTGCCTTATAACTGCCGACAACCTTTGCCTTGGCAACCTTAACGGTTTGATGACGGCCATCTGCGCTTAACTTAACAGTTTGCTGATAATCTTTGGTTGGGACACTGATGACAAAGGCCCTGCTATTAGTCTTGACGGTCTTCTTTGAACCGCCATTCACCGTGTAGTCAACGTGTTTTTGATTGCTCTTGCCTTTTAAAGTGACTGCCAGAGCATTCGCACGCAAATGATGACGGGAAACTGTTAACGTCGGTTTCCCGCAGCCACTCAGAATCAACATCAGAGAAGCGGCAGCGACTGATAAACCAATTAATTTTTTCATCGTAAGCTCCTCCTTAGTCAAATGAAACATCATCTGAGAATTGACTGTTGTACAAGTTGGCGTAGAAGCCATTCTTTGCCAACAACTCATTATGAGTCCCAGTTTCAACAACTGAGCCATGATTCATAACGATAATATTATCGGCATTTTGAATCGTTGAAAGTCTGTGAGCAACCACAAAGCTGGTCCGATTTTCCAACAACTGACTCATTGCGTGTTGAATCTGAACTTCAGTCCGAGTATCAACGGAACTGGTAGCCTCATCCAAAATCAGGATCTCGGGATCGGCCACAAATGCTCTGGCAATTGTGATCAATTGACGTTGACCTTGAGAAATGTTGGAAGCTGACTCATTCAAAACGGTGTCATACCCGTTGGGAAGTTTGCGAACAAACTCATCCACGTGGGCAGCTTTGGCAGCTTCAAGAATATCGTCTTTTGTCGCATCTTCACGGCCATATTTGATATTGTCGTAAATCGAACCAGTGAACAGCCAGGTATCCTGAAGCACCATGGCAAAGTGTGAACGCAAATCTTCACGGTCCAAATCACGGGTATCAACACCATTCAGGCGAATACTGCCGCCCTTGACGTCATAGAAGCGTTCCAACAGGTTGATGATGGTTGTCTTACCCGCACCGGTTGGACCAACAATAGCGACTTGCTGGCCACGTTTAACGGCAAGGTTGTAATCCTTCATCAGCAACTCATCATCGTTGTAACCAAATTGAACATGCTCCAATTCCACCAAATTATCGGTTCCCTCTTCAACGGGACGGTTGGCCTTGGTGTTCTTCATTTCTTCTTCATCAATCACTTCAAAAAACCGTTCGGCTGACGCAATCGTTGATTGAATTGTGTTCATCAAGTTGGCTAATTGAGAAATTGGCTGTGAGAACTGATTGGTATATTGCAGGAAGGCCTGAACATTACCAAGGGTAACAGTTCCGTTGGCAACTTGAATACCACCGACAACCGCAACAAACACATAACCAATGTTATTCAAGAAGATCATCAATGGCATGATAATTCCTGAAATGAACTGAGCTTTCCAGGCTGCCTGATAGTACTTCTTGTTTTGAATTTCAAATTGATCGATCGTATCCTGCTCTTTATTAAAACTCTTGAGGACAATTTGACCGGCATAATTTTCTTCGACTTGGTCGTTCAGCAAGCCCAAACTCTTTTGTTGAGCCGCAAAATATTTCTGTGACCTTGGCGCAACAATTCCCACAATAACCAAACTCAACGGAATGGTAATCAAGGCAATAATGGTTAATTTCCAACTAATCGTAAACATCATCCATAACGTTCCGATAAAGGTCACAAAGCTGGTAACAGCCTGCGTCAAACTTTGTTGAAGGGTGCTGGCGATATTATCCATATCGTTAACTGCCCGGCTCATGATATCCCCATTGCTGTGGGTATCATAATATTTAATCGGAACCAGACGCATCTTACCTTTCATCTGCCGACGCAATTTGTAAACCGTATTCTGAGAAATTCTGGTCATGATGTATTGCTGCAGGAAACTAAATACGGCTGCTGCAAGATACATGACAATCACTATCAGAACAATTTGAATAATTTTTTGATAGTTGATCGGCAGTTGAGCAACACTAAACCCAGCTTTTTGTTGGGCGTTGCCTTTCATCATCCCTTTAAAGATTTCAGTCGTAGCTTCACCTAAAATCTTGGGGGTTCTGATTTGAAAAATTACACTGATAATCGCAAATGCGAGAACCAGAATGAGGCCAATCAATCGGTCCTGCATGTAATCAAGCAGCCGTCTGGTTGTCTTCCAGAAATGGTGTGGCTTTTCAACAACCCCTTGGTAGCCGCCAGGACCGCCATGATGTTGATTACCACTTGGTTGAGGTGCATTATCTTTTTCAGCCATTATTTCTGGTCCTCCTCTCTCAGTTGTGAATGAATAATTTCTTGATAGATCTTGTTGTTGGCACGAAGCTCGTCATGAGTTCCTTTACCAACCAATCGACCATTATCCAGCACTAAAATCAAATCAGCATCGGCAACCGTCGCAATTCGTTGCGCAACAATAACCGTGATACTCTTTTGAATATGCTCATCAGCCCGTAAGGCAGCCCGTAAATCGGCATCAGTCTTGAAATCAAGCGCTGAAAATGAATCATCAAAGATATAAACGGCAGCTTTCTTAACCAACGCTCTGGCGATTGCCAAACGTTGCTTTTGTCCACCGGAGAAGTTATCGCCACCCTGTTCAACGACCATATCCAGTCCGGCAGGATCTTCACTCACAAAATCTTTGGCACGGGCAATATCCAATGCATGCCAGATCTGGTCATCGGTGGCATTGGGATTCCCATATTTCATATTATCGCGGATGGTTCCGGTAAATAACGTTGCCTTTTGAGGCACAAAGGAAACTTGGTCTCTCAAGTTTTTCATTGAGAAGTCATTGATGTTATGACCATCAAGTTCGATTTCACCTTTGTCAACGTCATAGAATCGCGGAATCAAACTCACCAAAGTGGTCTTTCCTGATCCGGTACCACCAATAATCGCAATTGTCTGCCCACTATGAGCATCAAAGTCGATATCGCTTAAAGCAGGCATTTCCGCTTGTCGATAACGATATTCAACGTGATCAAATTTTAAATCGTGTTGTTTGGCTTTCGGATCAAAGACCACCGGATTGGCAGCTTCCTTCATAGTTGACTTCAAAGCCAAAACCGTTTGAATCCGCTTTGCTGATGCTTGGGCACGAGGAATAAACACAAACACCATTGAAAGCATCATGAAGCTCATCAGAATCTGCATGGCATAACTCATAAACGCAATCAGATTACCAACCTGCATGGATTGAGCACCAATCAATTTGGCACCAAACCAGACAATTGCAACGTTGGTTCCGCTCATGATTAAAGTCATCACTGGAAACGCCAGGGCAACAATCGTATTAACCTTAATGGCATTATCGGTATAATCACGGTTGGCATCTTCAAACCGGTCTTGTTCGAATTTGTCCTGTCGGAATGCCCGAATAACCCGCACACCCGTCAATCCTTCACGAAAAATTCGGTTAATTTTATCAGTTTTGGTTTGCATTGCTCTGAACAACGGAACCGAAAAGTAGAGTAAAAGGCCGATGAAGACAATCATAATCGGTAAGACCACCAGGAAGATCATCGTTAATTGGTGATCCTTGGTGTAAGCCAGGAAGCTGGCTCCGATCAGCATGATTGGTGCCATTAACATCATTCGCAGCATAATAATGGCAACGTTTTGAATTTGAACGACATCATTGGTTGTTCGCGTAATCAATGATGAAGTTTCAATCTGGTCGTACTCATCCTTGGAAAAGTTGATGACTTTACGATAAACATCACTCCGTAAATTCTGTCCCAACTTCTGTGAAGTCCGAGCCGCCAAGAAGACGTTGCAGATCGCCGCCAGGATACTAAGTAAGGAAAAGCCGGCCATTTGAAAGCCCACTTTCCAGATATAAGAAATATCTCCCTTGGCAACCCCATTATTAACAATGTCAGATGTCAAACTGGGCAGATTCAAGTTGGCAATTACTTGGATGCACATAAATAGAACGGCCCCAAGAACTGCCACATATGAGATCCGATTTTTGGCAATTTTCAGCATTTTGCTACTCCTTCCAGGTACGTTATTAGAGATTTATTTTAACTTATTTAGGTACCTAAGTATATTACAACTTGGCCAACAAAATATCAAGCACTATATGGTAATAAATAAGTAAACAGATAGCTCCTATTATGAACTTAAAGTAAGCTTCTTTCACTCATTTTAACCAAAAAATAAACAGAAAAAGCCATCCAGATTTATTGACTGTCTGGATGGCATTTGAAATTTTCGTTTAAATCATCACTAAGCTTCTGCCACATGTTCCTCTGGGGTCTTGACGGCCGCCTTCTTATCACATTCAAGAACTGACTTCATATAACCGTCAACGTCGAAGGTTCCGGCAAATTCAGCTAGATGAACCAGGTTTCTCAAGAAATCGTGGGTCTTGGCTTCATAATGATACTTCAAGCCGAGGTCATAGATATATCCGTTGATGTAATCAACTTCGGTCTCCCGGTTTTTAGAAATATCCTGATACATGGAAGGAAAATGCAGTGGGTTGGAGACGGTGCTGACGTATTTAACGGTCTCCCACTCCTCTTGACGGGTGTTTAATAAAGTAATCCCGGCACGTTCGCAAACGTCAAAGGCTTCATCGATCAGTTGAACACCAAGCTTTTGAGCAACTGGCGATTGGATATATTCACCCATTCGGATCTTAAACATCGTACAAAGGGTGTTGATGACAGAATTAAAGACAACCTTGGCCATCAAAGTTCCCATGAAGTTGGTGGTTAAATTAGGATTGAGGTCAGCCTTCTGGAACTCGTCGACAATCTTGTGGGTCATGGCATCGGGCTTTTCGGTTTCGTTGGCGATGTTCATCGATCCGGCACCCTTAGGTCCAATGAAGTCGACATCCCCAGCTTTATTTAGCACAGTTCCAATCAGTGCAGTTCCTCCAAGCAACCGTTCTTTAGGGAAGTATTGATTGAGCTTTTCAACGTGCCCCATACCGTTCATACAGGTTACGACATATTGTTTATCATTAAAGAAACGTGCGCAGCGTTTTAAGAAATCGGCCAGCTGATATTGTTTCGTGAAGACAATCAGCACATCCGGATCACCTTTATATTCTTCAGGATAATAGACATTGACCGGCACCAGGTGACGGTTTTGACCATCCCGTGATACATAAACGCCACCTTGTTTCCGAACCGTTTCAACTTGCTCATCCCAAGTATCGACAAAGTCCACATCAAAGCCGGCTTCTTGAAGAAGCACACCATATCTCAATCCCATTGCACCTGCACCTAAAACTGTATATTTCATAAATAAAACTTCCTTTCCTGTCCAAAGTTGTCATCAATTTCATCAACCCCACTAAAGCAAACCGCGATACAAAAAAATCGCCCTTTTGTCACTAAGACAAAAGGACGACAATTGGCCGCGGTACCACCTTCATAGATACTTTTCGTATCCACTCATTGCTTGCTTTAACGGACAAGTCCGAAACCGGCTAACTCACGCTCACCGATTTATGGGTAAAAGCATGAAAGTCACAATCTACAATTTCGATACCATCTCTCAGCCGCTGAATGGATTTTCTGTTAAGGAATCTTGTAGAAAGCTTCTTTCAAATTGATAATTCGTATTATGATAGACAGATTAGAATATGTCAACACATTTTGAGAAAATAATGTGAACTTCTTGCATTAGGATGTTAGTAAAAGGCTGCCAGAGCAATCTCTGACAGCCTTTTGAAAAATCCATTTAATTTTATTATTTTTCAACATTTTCCTCATTTCTATGATTTTCTTTTGGCATAGTACAAACTTCCCACACCAATGATTGTTACCAACATGAACATTCCGATCACCATCAGGAGTGAATTGTTGTCCTCACCCGTCTGTGGAAGCACTGATTTTCCAACGTATCCTGAAGATGGGATTCCCATTGGGCTATCAATACCGTTTGTTGTCCCAGTTGTTCCCGTTGATCCGGAAGCCGGATTGCTATCGAGGGTGCCACTTGATGAATCATCCGACGAATCGGAGTCATCGTCAGTATCTTCTTCACCCGGAATTGGTAATACTGCTTCATCGTCTTCCAAATCATTGTGGTAAACAATCGCGTCATCTTCTTTGGTTGCTGTTCCTGTAACGGTCGGATTATTAACAACGGCGTTTCGCTTCGTCACCGTCGTTACATAACCATCTTTTGAATAATCCCGTTCCGCCACCTCATACTTGGCACCAAGTGGTAAATAGAATTTAATGGTCTGGCCATGAGTCAACGTGAATTGACCATTTCCACCATTCAATTCGATGGTTCCGTCGGTTACCTTGCCGTTAGTGGTTACCTGAGTCTTGAACGTGCCATTTAACGGATTGTTCAAGCCGTCGGTCACCTCAATGTGAAATTGGAACTTACGAGTTCTATCTCCCATTTCATTCACAAATTTACTTACAGAAAGGATTCCAAGTTCCATCTCACCATTCTTGGTGTTGGTAAATTCAACCGTCCCCTTTTGATCTTCGGTTAACTTGAATGTTTGTGTCGTCATCCCCTGTTGAATCTTGGCACCATTAACTTTATAAGTCGGTGCAAAACCATCAACCTGCTCTTCGCCAACCGCAAAAGTGTAGTCGATTGGTAACCCGTTGACGGTCAGTGATTCACCGTCTTTCAAAGTGATCACGTCTGACTGACCATCGGCAAACTTCACAGTCATGTCATGTGAGTCACCATGCTGATCCATTTTGACTGTCTTGAATTCACCAGTCACAGCTGAATAAATTCGGAAGTTAAAGTCACGGTCATGATCAGCTGATGTGAGACCATCGCCAGCAATTTCTTTGTTAATCTTCAAGCTGGCAAGCTTTGGTGACTCCTTGCTGTTAGTGAAGGCCACCGTTGCCCGTTCTTCATCGTTTAGCTTGAATTCTTTAGTCTTCACACCGTCTTCAGTTCGCGACCCGTTAAGCTGGTACTGGGTCTTAAAACCGGAACCGTTCAGCTCAGTGACAGTGTACGTGTTGTGTTCACTTGGCAGGTCTTTAATCACAATTCGTTCGTCGGCTTGCAGGTTCACGGTCGCCTTACCGTCCGTAAATTCAACCTTCGCTTTATCGTGACCATTGACCACAGCGTCAAAGACGCCATTGACACTTGCATCGGTTTCAATTGCAAACTCGAACGTCTTATTCTTATCGGCATCAATGATCCCACCGCCGGCAATTTTCTTACTGATCTCCAGTTCAGCACTTTCGACTTCAAATTTGGTATTGGTGAAGACCACCTTACCTTCTTGGCCGTCTTTCAGTGTGATTGGTTCAGTATCGCTGCAGTATTTGTCGGTTGTGTCATTAACGTTATAAGACGTTTCAAACATGAACCGTTGGTAACGCGTTTTCTCGCTCACACTGTACTTGTAATCAGTTGGTAAGCCTTTAAGCGTGATAGACTCGCCACCTTGAAGTTTCAGCTCTTCCGATTTGCCATCAGTAAATTCAACTTCAATGTCGGTTGTGTCACCTTCATGGTCCAACTTTTCAGCATCAAATTTACCATTCAGCTCATCTGTTTCCCCGTCTTTTGGAGTCGCAGTTACTCGGAATTCAAACTCGAACGCTTTGTCTTCGTCAGTCACCGGACCGGCGAGGACTTTTTTAATCATCAAGCTGGCTTCTTCCGGCACTTGCTTGGTATTAGTGAAAACCACTTTGCCTTCTTGACCATCTTTCAGTGTGATTGGTTGAGTTTCGTTGCCACCTTTGTCAGTTGTGTTGTTGACATTGTATGACGTCTCAAACATCATCTCTTCTGGAAGTGATGCTTCACTGACACTGTACTTGTAATCGGTTGATAAACCTTTAATGTTGATCGACTCGCCGCCTTGAAGTTTCAGCTCTTCCGATTTGCCATCAGTAAATTCAACTTCAATGTCGGTTGTGTCACCTTCATGGTCCAACTTTTCAGCATCAAATTTACCATTCAGCTCATCTGTTTCCCCGTCTTTTGGAGTCGCAGTTACTCGGAATTCAAACTTGAACGCTTTGTCTTCGTCGGTCACTGGCCCGGCGAGGACTTTTTTAACCATCAAGCTGGCTTCTTCCGGGACTTGCTTGGTGTTGGTGAAATGAACCGTGCCGAGATGACCTTCTTGGGTCACAAATTCAGTGGCTTTGTCCCCTTGCTTCTCGGAATTTTCGTTTACTTTGTAGCTTGGGTCATAGCCATCATAGTTCGTTTCAGTTACCTGAACTTTGGCTCCGATTGGCAGACCGAGAAGCTGTGCTTTTTGATCGTGTTGGAGGTTAAAGTTCAAAATATTGTTCTTATTAAATGAAACTTCCCGATCACTGTACTGACCGTTTACTTCAAATTTGCGAAGTGTAAATGTTCCATCCAACGCACCGCCATCTTCAGTTGCGCCATGAACCTTGAATTTAAATTTCTTGTTAAAATCTGATTCGTCAAGTTGATCCTTTTCTTCAGATTTAACAGTCTTCTTAACCTCAATTCCCGTTGTTTGAGAATGGTTATTAAAGATCAGTTCAGGCATATCCTTGTTTGTTGTAATCTGATGAGTATCCCCATCTTCTTCGTGGCTGCCAAATTTGTGGCTAACTTTGAAACCATGATTTTCGGTTTCTTGTGCTTCAATTTGGAGCCCTTCTGAAATATAAATGGTAATTGACTGATCAGCCTTTAACGTTATTCCTTCAGCAAGATATGAATTATCAGCTTGTTTAACAAATATTAAGTCGTGCTGATCATTGGCATCACTTTTAAGTGCCTTGAACTCTTTTTGATCCTTACCACCCCAATTTGCAGGCGGATTCTTAATTGTTAAATCAAACGTAAATTCTTTATCCTTATCTGCCGGAGCAACATTTCCACTTACCGTTTTCTTAAGCGTAAACGGTACGAGATCTGGTGAAATGTTTTCAAATTGAATGGAATTCTCAGCATCTTCCCGATTCAATTCAATCACAGCTTCTTTGCTATCAGTCTTCTTTTCTTCACCGTCGACATGCGTGTTCGTATCAAAGTGACCGGTTGTTGTCTCAATCACTTTAAATTTAGTCGCCTTCTGCGGTAAATCAGGAAGGACTAGTTTCTGGTTGTCCTCAAGACTGATATCAACGGCTTCAGTGAATTCATCAGTACCATATTTGATCTGAGTTGCTTTTCCGTTGTCGTCAAAAATAATTTGGCCTGAGTTAATCACCCTATCAGTTGTGGCATTCTTAGTAATTGCCTTAAATGATTGTCCCTTCACAGCATCTTTAGTGTCCTTGTCATCGGCTTCAACAGTAAATGTGAAGTCTGTAACGCCTTCGGGCATGGTACCGGCCACAACCTTTTCAAATTCAAACTGGTTATGAACCTGCTTGTTGATGATTTTTACGGTTGAATTATCTGCGACTATCGGTCCAACAACCTTCCACCCATCTTCGTCAGACTCACCGGCTTCATTTTCCTCGCTATCGCCAATTTGGTAGTGAACTTCCGCGTACTGAGTATCTTGTTTTTCGTATACTTTCACTTTCACGTTGGCTGGTAACTTGATGTTCCGGTAGCTTTCGCCAGTCTTCAACTCGATTGGTGATTGACTTCCATCTGAGTAAGTCATCTCTTTGGCAACGCCGTTTTGGAAGTCAAACTTCACATTAACATCCCCGTTAGTTGTGTGCTTGATTCCCTCAATCTCGCCAGTAAAGTCGTCGTTGACATCACCGTTTTCATCCATCACTTTCATCATGAATTCAAATTGTTTATCTTTGTCGGCACTGGCATTGGGACCCTCAATCTTCTTGGAGAAACCAAAGTGGGTCGTTTTTGCATCGTTGGTGAATTTCACAATTCCTGTAGCAGCATCTTTACCTTGCTGCATCTGGAAAGTGTCAGTCTTATTGCCGTCATTTCCATCAGCATCAACAATCGTCAAATTGTCGAGGGTGTGGGTTGCCCGGTAAGAACCATTTACCGATTCAACTACCCGGTAGTATTTGTCCTGTGGTAAACCCGTAATTGTAATGACTTGACCGTCACTTATCTCGGGAAGATTAGTTGATTCGCCATTTTCAAAAATAACGACATCTTCCTTTTCTCCGTTAACCGTGTATTTGAACTGATCATTAAAGTCGGTATCAACGTTACCTTCTTTATCAGTGACAAAAACTTTGAATTCAAATTTATCGTTTTTATTAACGCTGAGAGAATTAGTAACGGTCTTTTTGATCTTTAATGCATTGGTTCGATGATTTTCGGCGGTCATACAATAAGTGTTTTCGTTACCGTCATGGGACTCTTCTTGAGCATCTGCGATCGTAAAGTTTTTCGAAACCCATCTGTCATCGTAGTTCTGCAGACCGCTGGTTTCGACAATTCGGTAAGTTGGCTTATCGTAAAGGCCATCAAAGGAAACAAAGCCGTCTTGATCAGTTGCTTTTTCTTCTCCAACTGATTTCCAAGTCCCATCCTTCAGGAGCATTTGTACTTGGAACTTAACTCCTTGTAGAGGTGAACCGGTGGCTGAATCCACCTTCTTGATATTGGCAGCAAAAGTAGTGTATTGACCAGCCACAGTCGCGCTTGATTCAACTTCTTCAGTATCTTCGAAGTTCTTTGATGCAATCGTTAATTTCACTTCATTGCTGTAAGATGTTCCAATTGTTTTGGAAGTAACTGTGTAATATTCAACCAGTAACGGCGTCTTGACTGCATATGCACGATTAAATTTCACAACCATTGTATTTAAGCTGTCAGAATATTCAACAGTGTAGTCATCCCCTTCAGATAGAGGACTGCTAGTATCTTTGGTATAGATGACTTTGCCGTTACTTAATGATCGTTTGGCTTCATAAATTTTCAATCGATATTGGTTATCGGTGGTCTTCAAATGGTAGTGTCCACCACTCAGTGTATCAGTCAGTTTAACCGGCGATTGAAGTTCGTAACCATTTCCATTGATAGCCAAACTCCATTTAACGGCTCCAACTTTTTTGACTTGTTCATCCTTTTCATGCAACTCAATACCATTTTCCTCTTGAACACCGGTTTTGCTTAACAGATAACCGTTGTCCGTGTATGAAACTTTGGCAGTTGCAGACAACTCGTTATGATATTTGCCTTTATCATCCTTATTCCACTGGGCAGTAACCTCGTTGTTAAATGTCCAAGACTTCAAATGCTCGTATGTCTTTTCATCATCTGCTTTAAAATCGGTAACCTTGGATTGATATTTCAGTTCAATAACCTTCTTGCCTGCTTTCTGATAGAGCTCCTCATAAGCAGCGTCAGACAATTTCAAATTAAATGTAACCTTTTGATTTTTATGAACATTAACATCAATCTTAAATTGGTCTGGGTCTAATTTTTGAAAGTCCTCACCCTTTTCACCATTTTTCGAAATTTTTCCAAGAGAAACCTGCAAACTGTTCACCAAATGTTCCTTAATATCCTGAAGATGACGGGCAGTCGTTTTACCATCAGCATCCTTAATGTCATCTTCACCAACTTCATCCGTAATATCGATTCCATCAGTTACCAGAACTTTTCGTTCATCTGAGCCCAGGTATTGACGGTAATTGAAAGTAGTCGTCCAATCGATAACTTTATCCTTGAGGAAATTTTTTGATAGTTTTCCAGTCTTGGAGATGTTGCTCTTGATATTTTCAAACTGTTTTTGACATGAAGGAACGGTGTTTTTATCTTTAGAACCGGTATACTTCACGTCAGCATAATTACAAATCGAACCCAATTCACCCTGTTCAGCGGCCAACACTTTTTCTTTATCCATGGGAACGTCGTACAGATAAATAGCAAATTTGTTTTCATCTTTAGGAAGGCTCAACATCGTAATCTTAATTTGATCATTTGTCTCGTCGTAAGATACAGTGAATGCCTCACGCTGATCGTTCGGGTCGCCATTCCAGTATGTCTTTCCCTTGTCAACTTTATATTCCCATTTAGGATCTGTTTCACCTTTCTTAAGAAATGCAATATGTTTCTTGACTTGATCAGTTAACTCATCGTCTTCGGTAAAGCTTTTATAAAAAGCCTTAAAATCCAGATAATTTGGATTGTCGCCTTTTACGGGTTCAGTAATCACAAACTGCCCATTTACGTCACGATCCGTTTGGTTAACGTGAATACTCCAACTGGTCATCATTTTCTGCCAGTCCATGCTTACAAGGTTCTTACTGTTAAAGGCGGGGCCAAATTTGTTGTTCTTCTTTTGACCGTTCACTTCAACTGTGTTGCTCACATTGCTATAGTCTTTATCAGTAACACCATCAACCGGCTTAACAATGTATGTCAATTTATATCGTCCAGGATTCAGGTCGTCCTTAAACTTAATGGTCATTGTTCTACCGCTAACTGAGGGGCCTTCTGACAGCCAATTATCGGTTGTGGGTTCTAATGTGTAATCTTGCTTTTCCGTACTAAACTCGAATTTGTCAGTGTTCAGCGTATCTTTCAAAGTAATGCTATTCTGTTCTTCTTTGACTGTGAATTGAACGGTATATTTGATTTTCCCGTTTTTATCAACTTTGGAAGTCTTCGTCAATTCATCATCTTTACGCGAAAACTGTGCATGCACATAAACTGTTTGAGTCTCTTCTTTAGATGCAAGTTTAACAGTCGAAGCTCGAATATCGTTCTTAAAAGTTCTTTCATTCTGATTAGTGACTGGCGTTACCATCTTCATTTTGATACCAACGATATTAGCTGACAGTTTGAGACTTTCGACATTGAATTTAAAGATCGGACTGCTAGCTATAATCTCTTTATATTCAGAACTGTTCTTATCATCAATAATGGTTTTTTTACCATCAGAGGTTTCAATAGTAAATTCGTAATCCACCTTGTCTTTATTCGTTTCATAACTACCACCAAACTGTTCCCTCAGTTCAACATGGGTTGCCTCTTGCCCTTTCTTGACTTTAAAATTTGATGTCCATTCAAGCATGTCAAAATTCGTGACATCCTCCGATTGCTCGGAACCAGTCGCCTCTTTGGTATAGAATCCACCGTCTTTTTCAATCGAGACAAGTTCTTCTTTAACGCCGATTTCTCCCTTGCCAGTCGTGCTTTCGCCGAAAGAAATTTCTTCAGCACCAGCATTAATGGCCGTCTTCAAGCTTGCCTTGTAGGTAATGTTGGTCACACCTTCCAGGTCACCAGGAAGAAAGATAATCTTAACGTTTTGGATATATTTATCGGCAGTCGGCTTCATGATGAAACGGCCAATTGTTTTGCCGTTATATTTGATGTATTCATCAAAGTCGCCATCACTACCGTAATCATATGTCAGCCCTTTAAGATCAAATTTATAGTAATCACCATTCTCGATATCAAGGCCAGCTTTTTCTTTGATGGTATCAATGTCCCATTCATATTCGATTTCAATATTTTTATGAATTTGTAGCACCTCAGGGAGTTCCAATATATCATCAAGAACCGGAGGCACATCTTTGGACTTTGTTTCGCCGTCTTTATCCGTATAAGTAAATTTAATTGATTTAAAAAATTGTGGTGTATCTGCGCCTTTGATTAGATCAGTGATGTCACGTGACCCTTCTTCGTCCTCAAATACATTATTCAACGATAATTGCTGAGATAATTGATTATCACTCGGCTCCTCACCCTCAGCATCATCGTCAGCAACAGCTTCCTTAGCCCCTTTCAAATCTGCCACATCAGGTGTCTGTGGTGTTTCAGCTTCTTTTGCTTCACCACGATTCTTCAATGTCTTGGTGTCACTTGATTGAGCTGGTTGGCTTTGCTGTTGGGCCTTTTTACGGTCTTCAATTGCTTGGCGACTCTTTTCCTCGGCTTTCTTTTGATCAGCTGCCCGTTTCTCTTTCAACAGTGCTTCTGCCTTTTCAAGGTTTGATTGCTTATCCTCTTCAACGGCATCGGCTTGTGACGAGTTTTCGTCGATTTTCGTTTCTTTTTGAGCATCATCAGACTCATCTTCAGCAGCTTCCTTTTCCTTGTTTGCTGATTGTTCTTGGCGAACTGCCTCAGCCTCATCAGAAGCTTTTTCGTCTGCAAGAGCTTCCTTTAAAATATTGTCGTCAGATAAATCACCGTCCGGCTTTTCGACAGTCGGATCTTGCTTAACCTTCTCGTCTTCATCAAGAACAGTTAGTGTTGGCAGCTTGATTTCCTCGTCATCAACCACCAAATCCAGCTCACGATCATTAACTGTCCGGTTAAATTTCACCGGAAGGATCACTTCCAGATCAGTCTTATCAATCGCGTTTGTCCATGAAATTGTGGAGTCTTCGCCATCAATATCCACAACAACTTTGGTATTACCATTTTTAAATTGGAACTTTTTATCTTTAATTTTGAAATAATCCGCATTGTAGTCAAACTTAACGGTTCCTGCCTGTGAGAGGCCACCAACCGTTAAATCAAACGCCAGGTTTGCGTCTTCATTAAGCTTTGATTGCGTCACCAAAGCCCACTTGTCATCAATGGTTTTTGCATTATCCGCAACAACTTCCTTGGTGGAAATCACATCGGCCAATGCCGTTCCTGCGGTAAAAAAGTTTCCAAGCACCAGGGTTAAAACCCCGACTGCTTGGATTAAAAAGCTTATCCGTTTCTTCATAACTTACATCCTCCATATGCTCAAGTTTTAAAGCATCCTCTTCTTATTGATTTGATAAGCATATCGTACAAATGTTCATAAATTTTGAGGAAAGTGTGAAGATAAATGGATTTTTTTCAATAATAAAAAGGCTGAAAGCAAGATTTTACGTCTTGCTCCAGCCCTATCTAACACGGTTTTATTCACTTTTATCAAAGTTATCCACAAGAAAATCAGTTAAAGCTTCATTATCAATATTTTCTATTTCAGCTTTTTTAACTGCCCGTTTAACGTTCCAACGGCTTGGCTTCTTATCAACCAGACCAGCTTCCACATCTTTCAAATGACCGCTGACTTTAAAGAACGGATTGAATTTAAGATGAACTAATTTGCCATCGTCGATTGTCCAATTAATCCCCAACTTACCTGCACTAAATGTTTGATCGGCATAATCATAATAACCGGGATTATGGCCAAAGTTCCATTCATCAGTTCCATAGGTTTCTGCCAGACGTTTATCCACGTTCTGCCAATCTTTTTCAGACATATGATAAGTTTCAATATCATCCAGCGATTTGACGGCAAATATTTCTTTTAACAAGTATTCACGGAAATCATCCATCGTCATGCCATCAGGAAGAAAGTCTTTCAGGTTAATGATTGGGCTTCTTTTAGAGCGAACTCCCAGACCTTTCTGCTTTTCCATTTGGTCCTCGGTCAAAACCTTTTTAGCATTTTCAATATTTAAATCATACATAATCGTACCGCCGGCGGCCAGACCCTGGCCACTTTTGAACATTGTCATTCCCGACCATTTCTTACCATTCAAAATCAGGTCACTGGAATTTTCCTTCATTTTGACATCAATATTAAGCTTGCGAAGGGCTTTTAAAACTGGTTCGGCAAAATGACCGTAATCACCGAAGTCATCGGCATTATCAGTTAATATATTTTCAAAGATAAAGTTGCCCATGTCATGGTATACCGCGCCACCACCGGAAGTTCGTCGGACAAGTTCAATATCATGTTCGTGTAAATAATTAATATCGACTTCGGCCCAAACGTTCTGATTTCGACCAATAATCACGGACGGCTGATTAATATAGAACATAAATCCGTGGCCTGGCAGCTTCAAATCATTTACGAAATAGTTATCCAACGATTGGTTCACCCGGGCATCAAAACTAGGTTGACCATTTCTGGAAATATCGATTAAATACATCTGACAATCCCCCCCTTGTTCAAATTCTAGTACATCTCCAATTATACGGTATAATTGAGGTAAATAATATTGAGGCGGTGTCATTATGGCGAAAAATTCAATTTGGCAGAAAATTATTAATTTTTTTACTGGCAAAAAAGAACCGGCGTTTTCTGACGTCCAGGTTAAGGATGGCATTTGGTATGCCAAGGATGCAGATGGCAACTACCTGTTGGGTATCGACAAGTCTGTCTATGACCTGATGGGAAAAATTACCTTTGCCGACTTTCCCAACCAACTGGATAATATTCAGACCGACGACGATTTGTTGGATATCGAAGGTGACAAATCCGTGGAAACACTCAAATCACCAATTTCCGGTAAAATTATTGACCGAAACAAGGATATTGGCAAAGACATCGAACGCCTGAATACCCCCGATCCACAAGTGAATTGGATTGCTAAAATTGCCCCGGCAAAATAGAATTCTAAATAAATTAAACAAATATTTAACCACTTTTCAAAAAAGAACTATAATGAAAGTAGATCAAATAGAAGGAGGTAATATTTTATGGCAGAAGAACCAGGTGCAGAATCTCCATTATTGAACAAGAAGATGTCTGAAGCATTTGACTGGAGCGATGATAAATTACCAGTCCGTGATGCTATTTGGGATTACTACATGGAAAAGAACGACCACGATACCCTCAAGACCGAAAAAGATGTTGAACCTTACATGAACATGTCAACTGATGATCTTAAGAGCAAAGCTGAAGAATTATTGAAGAAGTAATTCATCAGTGGCCTAAAAATACCCGCACTCGTTTCGTGCTAGGCATTCAAATGATCTTCAAGCTTTTAGCTTGGAGGTTATTTTTTTACTCAAAAAAGGAGACTGAATTTTCAGTCTCCCAATTACATTTAAATATGAAATTCAAAAATAACCATTCATCGCTTATCTGCAAATATCCATATGGTGAAACAAATTAATTGTCTGCTTCTTCCTCACGAATAAAGAAGAATGGATGGCCACCAACTGTGTAAGTGGTCCACCAGACGGTCCACGCTGAATCTTCATTTCCCCATGACTGAGTTTTATTGACACCTTTTTTAATAGACAAACGATAGTACTTTGAAGAAACTTTCTTTTCCACAAGTCCTTTTACCGGCTTCTTGTAATAAACGTATGATGTCTTGCCAACTGTTTTAAAATGATTGATTTTGACACTTGCCGTCGGCTTTATTTGCCAAAGTGGATTTGCATACTGAGAACCGGATTTTGATTCAAAAATATTTTTAACATCGTAATGCTTTAATCGGGCATTGGAATAATACTGAAGGTAGCCATCCATCGTAATATAAAAGATTGGCTTATAATAGGCCGCTTTGGAGTAAACATACCCTTTGCCACTCTGCATCGGGACATCCCTAACCGGCAGCTTCAACTTATATGGCCGAAAATACTTGGTATTGTAGTGCGGTGTGTTATAAGATGCCGGGTGAGTCGGTTTGTACATGCGCTGCATCTTCTGATAGCTGATTAAGTCATAGCTTAGACTGACCGTGGTGCCAGACATTCCCAGCACCTTCATAATGGTTCCCTTGGGGGTGATAACTCGATGGCCCCTATGACCGTTCACCTTTGTATAATAACCGGTGAACATTGGTCGTTTCAATTGAACATAGTCGATATTTAAGTTATCTCCAAGATTTGTGTATGCTTTAGCGACTCTTGGAGATACCATGATTCCGATCACGATGATACCAGCAATAAGCATCGTGTTTTTAATCACTGATCCGATTCTTTTCATGAAGATACCTCCCCATTTTAACTTTTCAGTTTCTTCTTCCCCGCCTCCAACACATCATCAGATACATATTCACTGGTAAATCGCTGAAGGGGTGTATAATCATGCCGATCTTTAAACGCAACTGGAATCGCTTTGATAATTCCGACCATCAAGTTATTTTCGGTAATGAAGATTTGACCGACTTTTTTAAACTTCCCTTTGGTATGCTTACCAGTACGCCAGCTATGTAATTTAAAGTCGCCGGACTCATCCATCTTAATTGGATAATTTCCTGAATCATCCGTTTCCAGGGGCACCCCGATATATTGGTTGACTTCATATTTACCTTTCATGGGTTTCAGTCCTTTCATGAATAAATTGTGAACAAAGTTAGAATTAAAATCTAATCTTTTCATAAACACAACAATTATACTAACGAATACTATACAATAACAGTGTAGACAAATTTCGAGTACCTGGGGTGAATAATATGA
Source organism: Lentilactobacillus kefiri (assembly GCF_009739535.1). GTDB lineage: Bacteria > Bacillota > Bacilli > Lactobacillales > Lactobacillaceae > Lentilactobacillus > Lentilactobacillus kefiri. The sequence continues at coordinate 1,453,145 of NZ_CP029971.1, read as the reverse complement.
GCAAAATTAAAATTGTAACTGATTCCGCTGCCCACGTGGCAAACGCCGACATCCGAGCATACAATATCTATGTATTGAACCCACCTATTTTGATAGATGGCAGAGTGTTCGGTTACGTTAACAAGATAAGCAGCGAGAAGTTTCTCCAACTATTTGATTCCGGAAAAAATAAACCGGTTATTGGAGATATTTCGGTGGCTGATCTAACCGAAACTTACAACAAATTGGGCGAGGACGGCAGCCAAATCTTATCAATTCATTTGAGTGATAAGATGTCTTCCTCTTACAATAACGCTAAAACAGCTGCCAGCAAATCCACAACTGACGTCACCGTCCTGAATAGTCAGGTGACGGCTGCCGGGTTGGCCTATCAAGTGCTTAAAGCTGCCAAAATGATCAAGGAAGGCAAAATAATCAAAGATATATTGCCTGAATTGGCAAAAGTCCGTGATAACACCCGGATCTTTTTCTCAGTCCGCAACAACCAGCAAATCGTCAACAACCGGATTATCACCAAGCTGCAGGGTTTCCTTGGCAAGCATGCAAATACAGCTTACATGTTGGCTTTCAAAGGTAACGACTTTCGTTTGGTGGCGCATGGATCCAAGGACGAGTCCTTAAACGAGTTCTGGAAAACTCAGATTGCGCACATGCACGATGAATGCATTGTCCAACTCAGCATTCTACATTCCGGCACTTCAACAAGAGCTCAGTTCTTACGAAGCATGCTAACCGAAGAATTCCCGTTTGTGCCGATTTCCGTTGTCCCAACGAATCCTGAAATGACGACATTTATTGGCCGGAATTCAACCGGTGTTACCTATTTACTGGGATAATCAAAATAAAAAATCAAAAGGATTGGTACAAAAATGTGCCAGTCCTTTTATTTTGCTTTTCTAACACTTTCCCGTTCAACCATTTTTGTTGCCACAACCACTTTTTCCGGTGTATGAGCGTCACCATCGGTACTGGCGTCAACCATTTCAAGCAGGCGAACAGCAACTTCACCCATTTTACCGGTATTGACTTTAACTGCAGTTAAAGAAGGAATCACATATTTTGCAACAGCCGTGTCATTGAAGCTAACCAAGCTGACATCTTCAGGAACCTTAACCCCATTTTCATGAAGGGCCTTTAAAGCACCAATCGCCATCGCATCATTGGAAACAAATAATGCATTAGGGAAACTTTCCTTGGAACTTTTCAGTGCCTGGTCAACCAACTGATAACTCGACTGCATTGTATAATCGCCGACAAAGACATTGGCCGGATCATACAATGCGTGCTTCTCCAAATAATGTTTGAAAACGTCAAAGCGATGATCGGTAATTTTCAATTGGTGATCACTACTATATTCAACACCGGAAATCATTCCGATACGCTTCAGCCCGTTTTCGATGAAATAGTTCAATACTGATTTGGTGGAATTATCAAAATCGGTCACAACGCAATCGTGACCCCTTGCCAAAGTATCAAAGTCGACAAAAACAACATTGTCGGTGACCTTGCTCATCTCATCAATCTGTTCGGCACTAAACTTACCGATTGCGACTATGCCTTTTACATCGTCAATTTTTGACAGCGAGTCGTCGGCAAAATACCGTTTAACTTTATAATGGAACCGTTCTGCCTGCTTTTCCACACCCATCCTGATTGATAAATAGTACAAATCGTCCAGTTCCTGCTGCTCGGTATACCACTCAACAACGGCAATGCTGTCCCGAGTCGTACTGGAACGTTTCTTCTTTGTATAATCCAATGCTTCTGCAGCCTGAAAAATCTTCTTGCGAGTCAGGTCACTAACGGATAATGACTTATCATAATTTAATACCCGTGAAACTGTTGTGATCGAAACCCCGGCCTTATGTGCAATATCCTTAATTGTTGCCATGATCTCACCCCTTCGTAAAATAAATCCGTTTTTTATGTATCAAATCGTTTTAGTTAATTTACTAAAATAAATATATGTTCTTTACCTTGATATGTCAAGGATATTCCGTTATATTAACGTTTTTGGCTAGTAAAATTATTGACGGATGCCTAATAAATTTCTATAATTAAGTTGATTTTAAATATAAGGAGGGTCATGTCGTGGACGACAAAATTAAAGACGCTTACCAACAATGGGTCAAACAACCCAATTTACCAGAAAATCTCGTACTTGATTTAAATAAAATGAAAAATGATTCAGATAAAATTACAGATGCATTTGGAACGATCCTTTCATTTGGAACTGCCGGAATGCGTGGTGTGCTTGGTGCTGGAACCAACCGGATGAACATTTACACTGTTCGCCAAGCTGCCGAAGGATTAGCTTCATTTATGGATACTCTCGATGAAGCAACCAGAAAACGTGGAGTCGCAATTAGTTTTGATTCTCGTTACCATTCAAAGGAATTTGCTCATGAGTCCGCAAAGGTATTGGGTTATCACCACATTCCCACCTTTGTCTTCGACGACATTCGACCAACTCCTGAATTATCATTCGCTGTTCGTCACTTAAATACTTATGCCGGCATCATGATTACCGCCAGCCATAATCCAAAGCAATATAACGGATTTAAGATTTATGGCCAAGACGGTGGCCAGATGCCACCAAAGGAATCTGATTTAATCACTTCCTACATTCGTAAAAACAGTGACTTGTTCGCAATCCATGTTACCCCTGAACAAGACTTGCGTGAAGCTAAAATCATGAATCTGATTGGTGAAGCGGTTGATCAAGCCTACCTTGCCAAGGTTAAGACGGTTAACATCGACTTGGACTTAATCAAAAATGTCGGTGCCAACATGAAGTTTGTTTACTCACCACTCCATGGTACCGGTAAAGTGATTGCTCGTCGTGCTTTGGAAGAAGCCGGCTTCAAGAACTACGTTGTTGTTCCGGAACAAACCATTGCTGATCCTGAATTTCCAACTACGCCATTTCCAAATCCAGAGTTTCCACAAGCATTTGATTTGGCAACTAAGCTGGGCAAGAAGATTTCAGCCGATGTCTTAATCGCTTCGGATCCTGATGCCGATCGGCTTGGCTGTGCCGTTCGTCAACCCGACGGCAGTTACCAATTATTAAGCGGTAACCAAATTGCCAGCGTTCTGTTGAACTACATCTTGGCAGCCAAGAAGAAAGCCGGCGACCTGCCAGCTGATGGTACAATTGTTAAGTCAATTGTCTCCACCGATTTAGCTCCTAAGATTGCCGCTTCATACGGTGTTGCCACCAACAATGTTTTGACTGGATTCAAGTTTATCGCTGAAGCCATCCATCATTACGAAACTCAACATGATCACACCTTCCTGTTTGGCTTTGAAGAGAGTTTTGGTTACCTGATCAAGCCATTTGTTCGTGACAAAGATGCCATTCAAACTGTTCTGTTGCTGGCAGAAGTTGCCGCTTACTACAAGAGTCAGAACAAGACGTTGTACGATGGCGTCCAGGAAATGTTCCAGAAGTACGGTTACTACGCTGAAAAGACCATTGCCAAAGAATTTGATGGTCTGGATGGTAAAGACAAAATGGCGCACATCATGTCAGAACTCCGTGACAACCCATTGACTGAATTTAACGGTCACAAGGTATTGAGTCACGCTGACTATCAGTCATCAGAATTAACTGATAAGGATGGCAAGAAGACCGCTATTGATTTGCCTAAGTCCAACGTATTGAAGTACTGGTTGGATGACGAAACCTGGCTGGCCGTTCGTCCTTCAGGAACCGAGCCTAAAGTGAAGTTCTACTTGGAAGTTGACGATAAGAGCCAAGACGCAGCCGACAAGAAGCTAGCCAGTTACGTGGATGCTGTTGATAAAATGATTGATAAATTGATTAATAACTAGATTTTGTTGGAACGAGGCTGAGACAAAAGTGTATGCTTTTGCCTCAACCTCTTTCGTAATACCATATTATTTTTTGAAACGTGCAACAATCGGCTGATCCCGGCCATTTAAGAGCATCAATCAATCATTCCAACACCAGGAATAATCTGATTGATGCTCTTAAATTCCGGGATCAAAACGCCTTTAGTCCCACTCTTTTTTTAAATAAAAGCCGGAAACATATGTACAAAGTCTGATTGACGGAGTACTCTATTGGCAACAAGTCACATCACGTGGAGGATTTGCATTGAAAAAATTTCAGTTAGCAATCAGAACAACCTATCTAATTGTTTTCATCGTTTCTTTCATCCTTTTCTTACTTGCCCCGACAACAATTGCCCTACACTTCAATGGATTTGGACTTAACGGCGCTTTAGTTAACAGTAGAGGCAATCGAATCGCACTCTTTTTTAACCCGATCCTTCTTTTGGTACTTGGTGAATTATTTATCGGAATTGAAAAATTTACCCGTAAGAGACAAGGTACCAGCGATCTGCCTTTAATAACGTTTCCGGAATGGTCATTTATCGCAGGGACAGCCTTCATAAGCATTGTAATGGTTGTTCTCATGTGGCAGCAAATTCACAACTAAATAATTTATCCGCCAGATATTCTTGAAAATTTGGCGGATTTTTTTATCTGCCAATGTTCTCCTACTCTGCTACAATTAAGCTATGTAAGGGGGAGACACACATGCGACTAACATCAAAAATTATGATCGGCACGCTGGCATTATTTGGGGGAGCCTTGCTTCAAGTTCAGCCAGCCCATGCCACGGTCATCAAAAACAGTTTTTTAAAAACCCAACGCAGCATCACTACATATAACAGTAAAAAGCAGGTTAAAGTCACCATACCCAAGGGAACCACGGTTCAAGTGGGCGGCATCAAACACGTCCACGGCAATAAGTACGTTGCCATTAATCTGGAACGTTTAAGCTACAACATCCGAAAGCCACTGCTCAGCCAGAAAAAGCCTGGTGTTTATACCCATTGGCTTCGCGCAAAAGGTTATAACTTTAAGCAAATCCACAAACCGGTTTACCTGAGCTACTTTGCCGTGCAGTCAGATGGAAAGAAATCACGCAATAAAATTAAGACCGAAACCGGCAATCTTTGGAAAGGCGATCGCTTGCCAGCCAACTACACCACCGCTTCCGGTACCCGATTCCGAGTCACCAGCAATGGGTACTTGGAATATTACGCAAAATCTCCGTTTACTTTCAAGGTTTCTCCAAAACCGACTGCCAGCTTAAAGGTTGTGAAAGCCAGCCATCCACTTGCCAGCGGTGAAACCATTTTGGCTTTTAAATCAAAGATCAGCGGTCTGTCCTTCGTCAAAAAATCCCATCATGATTATCATTTGACAATTAATAGTACCGGCAACGGCACCATCACGGTTATTCCAAGCACCACCAACGTCAAAAAGATTCTGACCAACTGGGTTTATAGAATTGGCAAGGTTGACTGGTACGAAAATAACAGCGTCACAAATTTTAAATAGGGAGGATTTACAATGACTTTAACCAGAATTAAGAAGGCATTCATCCTTGTGACTATGGCTTTCCTGACGCTTGTAATCCTTACTGTCACGGCGAATGCCAGCAGTAAGTATCTGACCAAGCTCGCCAAGAACCAGTATTTGGAAACCAGGCGGACCATTCATACCACTAACAGTCACTATAAGAACGTGAAGATTACGATCCCCAAAGGCACCGTGTTTAAATCCGGCAGTCTTGGTAAAAGCGCCAAGTCACATAAGACATACATCACCATTAATATGAACAATTTAAGTTGGCATTTGCGGAAAGGGATCGTTCAATCCAAACATAACGTCACCGTCACCAAAGGTATCTGGGCGAAGACTTCATACTTTAAAAAGGTCCATGCACCAAAATACCAGTCATACTTCAAGCAGCCATATACTGGTAATCTTGGCGGTCTGGTTTGGCAAGGCAATAAGTCTTTCCCACTCCGACAACAATTCAAAATTGAGAACTGCTTTCGGGTAACCGAGGACGGTTATTTGGAATATTTCACCGGTTACAACTACTGGGTTACCAAAATGCCACGTCCCTATTCTTACGCCAAAATTCATAAGACCATCAAGAAAGGCAGCTCCTTGTATGTCTACACCAAATCCAAAGTATGTGGATTTCCCATGTATCACGTCCACAAAAAGGGCAATGACCGATACCGCTTAAAGATCAGGAAAACAAATCAGCATCTCGCAACAATCAATCCTGACCAAAATAAAAAGTACGATGATAGTGTCACCATTTCCATCCGATATTATGTCGGCGGAAAGAAATTCTACGTGAATAGTCAGCGAATTTATCCATAACATTAAAAATGAAAGCCACCAAATTAAATTGGTGACTTTCATTTTTGAATATTCAGTTACGATATTTCTCCTGTATCCAACTCAACCGGGCAATGATCCGATCCAAATACATCGGTCAATATTTTGGAATCTTTAATGTTATCAGCCAAGCGATCACTGGCCACAAAATAATCAATCCGCCAACCGGCATTCCGATCACGAGAGTGGAATCGATAACTCCACCATGAATAGATGTCCTTTTGATCGGGATAAAAATGTCTGAACGTATCCATGAAGCCTTCGCTTAACAACTTGGTGAACGATTCTCGTTCTTCGTCCGTAAAGCCGGCGTTGTGATGATTGGATTGAGGATTTTTCAAATCAATTTCCTTGTGAGCAACGTTTAAGTCACCACATAAAATAACCGGCTTTTTCTCATCCAGCTTATTTAAGTACTGGTGAAAAGCTTTATCCCAGCCCATCCGGAAATCCAACCGTTTCAAACCTGCCCCAGAATTAGGCACATAGCTGGTCACCAGATAGTAGTTGGGGTATTCAAGGGTAATTGCCCGTCCTTCATGATCAAATTCATCGCTTTCGATGCCATACATCACATTGAGTGGCTCGTGCTTGGTAAAGATCGCCGTTCCAGAATAACCCTTTCGCTCAGCGTAATTAAAATATTGGTGATAGCCGGGCAATTCCAGCTTCAACTGGCCTTCCTGCATTTTGGTTTCCTGCACACAGAAAAAGTCGGCATTTAATTGCTTGAATGTGTCTTCAAACCCATGTTTAACAACTGCTCGAAGACCATTCACATTCCAAGAGATGAATTTCATGTAATCCCATCCTTTTGTTTGTTTACGTCAATTATAACGTAAATAATCCTTTTGCAATCACTTGGAGATGCCCGAAACGCAGAGAATCCTAATATATTGATCTCGTTTATTCTTATATACATCCTTTGTTTTAACTCAAAATAAGGGTTAAAATACACTTACAACCCCGAAAAGAGGATATTAAAATGAAAACAGCCGTAATTACCGATAGTGCCAGTTACCTTGATCCAGTGGTGGCTGCTAAATACAACATCACCGTGTTGCCGATTACCGTTATCTTTGGCAGCCAGGAATACCATGATGGTGTTGACATCAGCTCACAGGAATTTCTGAAAAAATTGGCAGAAACCGAAAAATTACCAACTACCGCCCAAGTCACCATGGGCCAGATGCAGGAAGCATTTGATACCTTGAGTGACAAAGGTTATGATGAAGCAATTTGTGTCAATTTGTCATCAGGAATTACCACTTTCTACCAAAATTTGGTGGCATACAGTCATGAAGTAACAAACATTAAAGTCTATCCATTCGACTCAAAAATTGCCAGCGCCGGCGAAGCTGACTTATGTCTGTTAGCAGCAAAGATGGCTGAAAATGGTGCCAATGCCGATACCATCATCCCCAAGCTTGAACAACTCCGTGATTCAATTCATGTTTCACTGGTTGTTGACAGCTTGGATCATCTGCAGCGAACCGGACGAATTTCCAACACATCGGCATTCTTTGGCAACCTGTTGAAGATCAAACCGATCCTAACTTTTGATAAGAATGGTAAGATCGTTCCTGAAGCCAAAGAAAGAACCATGAAGCAGGCCCTTCAACATATTACCGACAACATTAATAAGACTAAATTCGACCAACCAATGAGAATTTCAGTCGTTGATGCCAATAATCCGGAACTCAGTCAGTCATGGGTGATTGCCTTCCGCGAACATTTCCCACAAGCAAGCATTAGTACTTACCAAATCAGCCCGGCAATCACCGTTCACACTGGTGATAAAGCCATGGGCGTCTTTGGGATTTGGACTGGGATCAATTTAGCAAGTAGCTTGAACAAGAGTGAGTGAATTGCCACTCGCTTTTTTGTTGCAATCAGATATGTAAAATTCAATCAAAGATTTTGCCATTATTAAATAATCAAAAACGAAAGAGATGGGATTATGTCACAAACTAACCAAAAAATCACCCGGCAGACTTATCTGGGCCTGTTGGCCGCTGCGCTGCTCTCATTCACCGGAATTCTTACAGAAACATCAATGAACGTCACCTTTCCAGAATTAACCAAGGTCTTTAACGTCACCTTGGATACGGTTCAGTGGATTACCACCGGCTACCTGCTGATGGTCACCATTGTTATGGCAACCACTGCTTTTCTGCTTAAAAAATTTAAGTCTCAAACAATTCATTTATTTGCCGCGATCGCCTTTGTGGTTGGCGACGTTATGTGTGCTCTTTCACCAAGCTTTCCAATTCTCATGAGCGGTCGGCTGATTCAAGCCATTGCGACCGGGCTCTCGACTCCACTCATGTTTCATATTATCTTCAGCCGAATTCCGGCTGATCGGATTGGTTCAATGACTGGCCTTGCCGGCATGGTTATTTCATTAGCACCAGCTTTGGGGTCGACTTATGGTGGCACAATTTCTTCAACCATGTCCTGGCGAATGATTTTCTGGTTAATCCTCCCAATCATCGTTGTCAGCTGGTGGCTTGGCTCCCACTATATCCGCATTGATCCGGTAGGTACCGGTTCCTTTGATGTTTTAAGCCTCGGCTTGCTGGCTGCCACATTATTCTCGTTTGTCTTTGCAGTTAGTAAAGCCGGCAAATATGCGGTCTTGAGTTCACAGGTTCTCATCCCATTTGTGGTTGGTTTAATTGCTCTGGGCTTATTTATTCCGACACCCATGGTCATTCGCAATTGTTGGACATCAAAGTCTTGAAGTGGCTTTCAACTTCGCTATCGGCTTTTACCTACTTTGTCCTTCAATTTGTTAATATTGGCGTTTCATTTCTAATTCCAGTCTATTGCCAGTATGTTCTGCACAATTCGCCATTTATCGCCGGATTGGTCTTACTTCCCGGTTCACTGGTTGGGGCTGCAGTTTCCCCATTTGCCGGTCATCTTGCCGATCTTAAAGGCTATGCGCTTCCCATTTACATTGGGTTGTGCTCAATGACCCTTGGTGGATTAATCTTCTTTGGCATTCAGGAGTTCTTGACTGCCCTGATCATTTTATTTGTCTATTCCTTCCTACGATTCGGCTTCAACATGGGCTTCTCAAATTCCATCTCCAATGCGATGTTGAACGTTCCCCAGAAATTTCGAACCGACATCAACTCTCTGTTTAGCATGCTCCAACAATTTGCGGGGTCAATTGGAGTTGGAATTATGGCTGCCGTCATGGCAATTAACCAGAACAACGGAACTGGCAATTTAGCCGCCCGTTCGTTTGTGGGTGGTCGATACGACTTTCTTCTGGCAACGTGTCTGAGTGCAGCTGCTTTGATTGCAGCAATCATTAATTTTAGAATTCAAAAACAAAAAAATAGTCATTAATCTCTATGGATAATCACTTTCCGCAGGATCATCAAAATTTTGGTGATCCTGTTTTTTGCCCAATCGGAGCCTCATTCCATGAAGTCGTTTTAATTGAAATTCCATTAAAATGCGCATAAAATGACTGCGATGGTTGAGAATGATTGTACACAACTTAGCCGTCATGCTTACTGTTACCCAGAATTCAAAGGGGGATTCCACTTATGGTAAAGATTGGAATTAATGGTTTTGGTAGAATTGGTCGTTTACTTTTACGTCGAATTTTGGAAGTGAAGGATCCTGAGTTGGAAGTTGTCGCAATTAATGATTTGACGAGCCCATCAATGCTGGCTTACCTTTTCAAATACGATTCAACTCACGGAATATTGCCCCACGAAGTTTCTTCGACCGACGACTCATTAGTTGTGGACGGCAAAAGCTACCGTGTATATGCCGAAAAAGACGCCAGTAAGATTCCTTGGGTAAAGGAAAATGGCGTAGATTTGGTTCTCGAATGTACCGGATTTTACACCTCAAAGGAAAAGTCTCAAGCACATCTGGATGCGGGCGTTAAGAAAGTTTTAATCTCAGCTCCTGCCGGTGCGATGAAGACGATTGTGTTTAATGTAAATGACGACACTTTAGATGCCGATGACCAGATCATTTCTGCTGGATCATGCACGACCAACGCATTGGCACCAATGGCTTACTTCCTGAACAAAGAGTTTGGCGTTGAAGTTGGTACCATGACTGCAATTCATGCATTTACCAGTTCTCAAATGATTCTTGATGGCCCTAAAGGCAAGAAGTTCCGTCCAAACCGTACCGCTTCAGCTAACACCATTCCTCACTCAACCGGTGCTGCCAAAGCAATTGGTCTGGTTATTCCCGAGTTGGATGGCCATCTTCAGGGACATGCTCAAAGAGTACCTGTCGTTGATGGTTCTGTCTGTGAATTAGTATCAGTCCTCAAAACCAAGGTAACTGCAGATCAGGTAAACGAAGCAATCAAGCCTCACACGGTTGATAACCCGGCATTTGGTTGGAATGAAGACCAAATCGTTTCATCTGACATTATCGGTGATACCCACGGGGCGGTTTTCGACCCAACTTTGACTGAGGTTACCACCAACGGTGATTTCCAGACTGTTAAGACCGCAACTTGGTTCGACAACGAATACGGCTTTGTTTCCAACATGGTTCGAACCGCTAAGAAATTTGCCCAAGTATCCAACCTGTAATATAACGGATTTATAAAACAAATAATCGCCACTTTTCGATCTTAACGATGATCAAAAGTGACGATTTTTTATTTTGCTCTGGTTAAACTAACGGTCAGCACATTATCTTTAGTGGTATTGTAACTGGCTAGAATGCCGTTCACCGCATCAGACGCCGGTCCATGGCTGGCAGTCGACCGATGATACGTATTGATCCATGTTCCAAGGGCTTCCATTCCAAACTCAAACCCTTCAAATACCCGCATGTAGGCCAATGACTGTGGCTTAGGCGTCACAATCGTAATTTTCTCAACCCGTTGATCTTTGATATCCATTGTTAAGTGAATTTCTGCAGTATCGAAGAATACTTGGTTGCCATCGTTAGTGTTCGTTGGCAGTTTATATTCCGGCAATTGAATATTAGCATTGTACACCCGCGATACATATTCATAAGTCCCCAAATCATCTTTGCCAAGTTCGCGTGTCAAATTAGTCCCCTCCTGAATGTGACCAGTAACTTAATAGTTCATAAGATGATTATATATTGATTTAGCCAGACGTGGTGGAAATTAGCTTTCAAAAAAGACGACTCTCAAATAGAGAATCGTCTTAATTCATTTTAATATTTAACAACTTTAACGAACTTGTTATTAGCGGTAATGTAGCCGCCTTTTACGACGTAACGTTTGGTACCAGATTTGGTAATTGACCCTTCATGGCTGAAAGTATAACGTTTGATGGTTAACTTCTGCCCTTTCTTGAAGTGGCCGTTCCGCTGGGTCAGGTTGGCAGTCTTGTATCGGTTGATGTGCTTTTTGACAACCAATTGTTTTGCCTGCTTGTGTTTGCCCATCTGAACCAACTTCCGGTTACCGGTAATGTAGTGACCGTTACTTAATAGATAACGAGTGGTTAAATTATGGGTCACAAACCCTTTCACTTTGAGAATCGTGCCTTGCTTATAGTTCTTCACTTTGCCGGTCAGGTTAACCTTCGTGTACTCATTGACACCTCGTGGATTAATCACCGTCAAAGTTGAATGCTTGCTTTGGTAGTAAACTGGACGGACATATTCATAATTTGTCGTAATGTAACCTGTCCAACCATCGGTTTTACTCAAATGGTTGACGTCACGAACTTTATAACGCAGTCGTCCTTCATCGGAACGGGCGTAATCCGTAACCACAAACATTGGTCTGAACACCCGCGGCTTCTTAACATAACCGGATTTCCGTTCAGCTTTCTTGAAGGTTGGATTCTGATACAGATAAATCTTCTTCAAGGAGTATACGGCCATCCCTTTTTTGGCAATTTTACCTGGTTCCACGTCGGTTCCATCAGGTTCCGGAGTTGGAGTGACCGGCGTAACTGGTGTCACTGGGGTTACCGGAGTGACTGGAACGACAGGAACAACTGGAATGACTGGGGTTGTCTTCTTGTTGTAGTAGTAATTAACGGGATCGTTTTTAGCCGCAAACGTGCCTTTGGTATTAGCCGGGAGACGACCTTTGTTTAGCTGATAAGTCACCCCATCAACAGTAATTGTCTCCAAGTGATACTTGGCACCAACTTCATACGGATCACCGATTTTCCCATCAATTGAATCGGTTTTAAGGGTCTTGCCGCCATCTTCGTTAATATAGTTAATCGGCAAGGAGGCTTTTTCAATCGGTGTGCTTGACTTCTTGTAGTAATAATTGACTGGTTCGTTGGTCTTGCTGAAAGTTCCTTTGGTATTAGTTGGCAGCTTATCTTTAATCAAATCATAGGTAACGCCATCAACAGTCAGTGTATCAAGTTGGTATTTGGCATCCACCTGGTATTCATCGCCAACATTTCCCTTAATGGCATCAGTTTTGAGGACTTGCTGATTTTCCTCATTAATATACTTGATGGGAACTGACGCTTCCTCAACTGGTGCTGCTTTCTTCTTGTAGTAATATTTCACATCTTCATTGGTTTTGGCAAATTTGCCGGTCGCATTCTTTGGCAGGTTGGTCTTATTCAACTCATAGGTGACACCATCTTCGGTGATCGTGTCCAGTTGATACTTGCCGCCTGCGTCATAGTCTTCGCCAACTTTTCCTTCGACTTTGTCTGTCTTAATCGTCTTTTGACTGTCTTCATCAATATATTGGATGTTAACCAAAGCATCTTCAACCGGTGGAACATCCTTTTTAGAATAATAAACACTAATGGTTGAATCGGCATTTAAAACACCTTTCACCGTTGGTTTATCAGCGTTATATCCGGAAATAACAGGAGAATCAATTTCATAAGTTCCGGCCCCATCAGCTTTATATGGGTCGGCCATTACTTTGTCAGTTCCTTGCTCCAGATAATTAATCGTCAAGTGATATTCGGTAATCGGTTCGTAAACAAAGACCAGCGGATTTCCAACTGGAGTAGGCATTGAGGCTGTCGAGTATGCTTGAGCTATCCCTGATGTAAAGTCAGCTGCAATCATGCCGCCCTGAGTCGCCTTAACTGTCACAACATCACTCTTCTTTGTGCCTGACATTCCAGCACCGGTGATCTTGCTATAATCAAATACCATATACATTTGTCGGGTATTATTAGTATCAATCACTTTTTGATAAAGGGTTGTATACCGATTGATCTGTGAGGAAGTCCACTTATCCGAAGGAGTTGTAGCAGTCGTATTATTAATTAAAAATTTGTGCTCATTGTTCATATATGGCACTCTAATAATCCGATATCCTGAAATAGTTGGGTAGTCCACTTCTACATACGTGCCGGAATGCCCAGAAATTGTTTGTGATGGTGCCAGTTCATTTCCTTTGGCATCCACAAATTTTGCAGGAACCCCCGTCAGAAATTCCAAGGAACCTGCGGTGCTTGAAAATTGGGAAGAGCCCCGATTGTAGGATAATTGGATTTTGTCTCCCAACCAGGAGAAAGTCATGCCACCAGCATGATATTCCCAGTTGGCATTAAATTCCGTGGACCCTGGAGCGGGAACCGAGACTGTGTTGATTAATTTCCGGGATTCATCCACTTGATGAATATAGGCAGTCTGATTGTCTTTGGACCAGCCGACCATAAAGGCAGTGCTCCCACTGTAATAGCCGTAATTGATGACCTCACCTGGAACTTGTGGGTCAATAAAGTCATTCTCATTAATACTCCCTGAGACACTAGAAATTGTTTGGGAGCCAACTTTTGCGTTTTTTCCCATTGGATTAGCTAATTTTCCATCAACATAAATTGGTGCCTGATGGTAGGTGCTTCCGCTATAGAAGTTTGTGTTTGCCGCATCCGTGTGCTGTTTAGGATCAATTGTCGGATTATTGGTCTTGTCGGCAGGGTCGGGTGCCTTAACAATTTTGGTTGGTGTAACAATTGTGCCATCAGCGTCGGCGGTAACATCATTAGTAGACGCAGCTTGAACCACAGATGTCACCATTTGAACATTCCTGCTTTGGTTCATCGTCATTATTCCCATTATGGATGTCATCCCCAAAACGAACATCCCCAAGTATTTAGCGATTTTCAACTAATCTCCCCCTTTTGGATGATATTTCATCCGTCAAACACGTGACATATTAATAGCTTGTTTTTATTGATGATTGCGCTTACATTTTTTAAAATGGCAATAATTTGGATTTATCATTGAACCACCTCTGTTAGAATAAGTCCCAATTAATTAGTGGAACAGTTATAGAAACTATTACCTATTCCTACATCTTTATTTTACAGGAATTGACAACATTTGTGGGGTATTTTGACTCGGTTCTTACCTGTTAATTTCGATCAAAAAAAGTCCGCTCTCAAAATTTTGAGAGCGGACTTTATAACTGCTGATTAACTATAAAGATCACTTAACTTTTTCTGAACATCCGGATGATTAATGAACTCATCATAACTGATATCAGCCTTATCGATAACGCCGTTATTGGACACTTCGATAATGTGATTGGCAATTGTCTGAATGAACTCATGATCATGGGAAGTGAAAATGATGGAGCCTGGGAATCCAACCAAAGCTTCGTTCAAAGCAGTGATTGATTCCAAATCCAAATGGTTGGTTGGATCATCCATGAGTAATGTATTACCCTTTTGGAGCATCATCTTGGATAACACACACCGAACTTTTTCGCCACCGGATAAGACGTTAACCTCTTTGTTCACGTCATCCCCAGAGAATAACATTCTCCCAAGAAATCCGCGCAGGAAGGCATCATCGTCGCTCCCCTTTTCGGCAAATTGGCGCAGCCAGTCAATAATCCGCTGGTCGTTATGATTGAACTCCGAAGCAAAGTCTTTCATCAATGAAGATATTTCAACAGTTTGGCCCCATTTAATTTCACCTGTATCAGGCTTAATTACCCCAGCCAAAATCTGCATCAAAGTTGTGGTTGCCAAGTCATTTCGGCTGACCAAAGCAGTTTTATCTCCTGGTCTTAACGTAAATGTGACGTTGTCTAAAATCTTAACCCCGTCAATTGATTTGGAAACATTATCCACCCGCAACAAGTCGTTCCCCAAAGGCCGGTTCTCTTCAAATTTAATGAATGGATACTTTCTTGAAGATGGCTTAATGTCATCCAGTGAAATCTTTTCGAGTTGCTTCTTACGGGAAGTGGCCTGCTTTGACTTGGAAGCGTTGGCGCTGAATCGATCCACAAAGGCTTGGAGTTCTTTAATCTTGTCTTCCTTCTTGGCGTTTGAATCTGCCTTCATTTTGGCAGCCAATTGGCTGGACTGAAGCCAGAAATCATAGTTTCCAACGTACATCCGAATTTCACCAAAGTCGACATCACACATCATCGTACAAGTCTGGTTCAGGAAATGACGGTCATGAGAGACAATAATCGTAATCTTGGAATAGTCAGCCAGAAAGTTTTCCAGCCATTCAATACTATAAACATCAAGTCCGTTGGTTGGCTCATCCAACAACAAAATGTCGGGTTCACCAAACAAAGCTCGGGCCAAAAGTACTTTAACTTTTTGGCCTTCGGTTAATTCGCTCATCAGCTCTTGATGTAGTTCTTCTGGAATATCCAGTGACTGTAATAACTGCGACGCATCGGATTCGGCGTTCCAGCCATCCAGTTCAGCAAATTCCGCTTCCAAATTGGCAGCTTGAATGCCATCTTCATCAGAAAAGTCAGCCTTGGCATACAAGGCATCCTTTGCTTCCATGACATCGGCCAAATGTTTATAGCCTTGAATCACGGTCTGCATGACGGTCTGATCTTCAAAGCCATAATGGTCCTGGCTCAAGCTTGAGATCCGCTCGTTCTTATCTACGTGAATTTCACCCGTTGAAGGGGCCAAATCACCTCGAAGCAACTTCAAGAAAGTTGATTTACCGGCACCATTTGCGCCGATTACGCCATAACAGTTGCCTTGGGTGAACTTTAAATTCACATCGTCATAAAGTTTTTTACCTGAGAGTTGTAATCCCATGTTTTGAATTGTAATCATTAAATGTATTCCTCACTGTTCTGCTGAAACGTGTTCACCAAGCCAGCTTCTTCCGCTTAGTCCAATAACGGTCTTCAACGCAAACCCGGCGTTAAAAACCGTTATTACACTAATGCTCGGAAGCTAAACGGCTTGATTCACACTCTACCAAAAAAGCCAGGGCTTCTTTCGTCCTGACCAACACAAGTCTCATAAATATATCATATTAAGGGACTATAAACAACTAGACTTCGCCCAGATTGTTGAAATATTCAACCTTAATATCATCATCAGTAATAATGAGTTTGGTGACACTGCCGTTTTTGGTTGCAACACCCAGATCCAGCTTAGGCGCATATCGATCAACAATTGAACGGATCGTCATACCATGTGACACAATTAAGATATCTTCACCATCATGGGTATTTTGACGAATCTTATCAAAGCCATGATCCAAGCGCTCCCAAAACATTGCGTTATTTTCAGCATTATTATACAGATCGGCGCGGTGAATTAAATCACGGGCACGTTCAAGGCCAAAGTTCTGTAAAACTTCTTTTTCAGTCGTTTCTTGAACCTGGGCACCAACAAACTGCCACATTTGATTAAGATCGTTTCCTTCAAAATAACCGTGAAATTGTTCTCGTAATTCGGGATATTGGTAACTGACTATGTTCATGTTGTGCGGATTGGCCTTCATAATAATCTTGCCGGTATCAATTGCCCGACCTGAATCACTGGTAAATGAAGCAGCAAAGTTAATCTTGGAGAGTCGTTCCCCAGCACTTTTGGCATCTTGAATTCCCTTTTCAGTGAGTGGAGAATCAATCCATCCCTGAACTTTATTATATAAATTCAAGTAAGTTTGTCCGTGCCGAACCATGTAAGCAGTAACCTTTGTCAAAAAATCATCCCATTTCTCAAAAATTTGCTTTCACATACCCTCAGTATAGCGGATCGAGTATCGTTTAGCATTAAAAGAAACTTCGAATTTAAAAAGGCCTCGTAATGAACTCATACTCCTGTAAGTCCACCAACGAAACCTTTTAATTTATATATTAATGATGCGGATACTGATGCCCAATCTCATACACCATTTCAGGTTCCTGGCTGATCCGGGTATTCCGGTTCAAACCATCGACCTGCTTCATTTCATCTGCACTCAACTCAAAGTCATAAATGTCAGCGTTCTGCTTAATCCGTTCTGGATGCACTGACTTGGGAATAAAGGCATCCCCACGTTGGAAGTGCCATCTCAAAATGACTTGAGCGGCTGACTTGCCATGTTTGGCAGCAATCCCGGTAATCACGGGATCATCAAAGATCCGACCGCGACCAAGTGGTGCCCAAGCCTGAGTAACTATGTGATTTTCACGGTCAAAGTCAATCATGGCTTTCTGTGACAAGTACGGGTGAACTTCCAATTGGTTAACAACCGGCATTTCATTCGCTTTGGTGGCCAAATACTGCAGGTGCAGCATGCCATAGTTGCTGGTTGCAATCGACTTGACCAAGCCCTGTTCTTTGAGGCTCTCAAATGCCCGCCAAGTTTCAAAGAAATGGGTGTGGATTGGCCAGTGGACCATTAACATGTCAACGTAGTCCAACTGTAATTTCTTCAATGATTCTTCAAATGAAGACATAACCTTGTCATATCCTTGGTTGTCTTCGGCAATCTTAGTGGTAATAAAGACATCATCACGAGGAACATCAAGCTCTTTGATTGCTTTACCAACCGCTGCTTCATTACCATACATCTGAGCGGTGTCAAACAGCCGATAGCCATCAGAATAAGCTGATTTGACCGACTTAATCAACTCATCTTCATCGGTCATCCGGTAAACACCAAGACCTTCTTGGGGCATTGTATGGCCATCTGCTAATTTAATTCTGCTGCTAATATTTTCTTTACTCATCAAAATCCTCCACGTTATTTTAAATTTTTAATGACTCTGGCAGGATTTCCGCCAATCAAAACGTTATCACCAAAAGACTTGGTGACAACAGCGCCTGCTGCAATTATAACATTATCTCCTAAAGTGACGCCGGGCACAATAATGGCACCGCCACCGGCCCAAAAGTTATCGCCAATTGTCACGTCCGCAGGATACTCGTACCCCGCCTTGCGATCATCCACATCAAGCGGATGATTAACTGAGAAGATTTGAACATTTGGCCCCAGCAAAGCGTTGTCACCAATCGTAATCTTACCAACATCAATGAAGGTACAGCCATAATTGGCAAAAAAGTTCTCACCAACAGAAACCGTATAACCATAATCACACTGAAACGGAGATTGGATATCAACTTTTTTACCGGTGTGTTTAAACATCTTTTTAATAATCTGACTGCCTTGCTTCGGATCCTCTCGAGCAACCCGGTTAAATTGATCCACAAGCAATCGATTGGTTCGACGATCCTCAGCCAGTTCATCACTAATGTTCAGGTACTTCTCCCCAGCCAACATTTTCTCTTTTTCAGTGCGCATTATCGATTTTCCTCCTATATAAACAGCTATGTACAAAATGAGGTCGAGGCAAAAGCAAATTTGTCTCAACCTCATTTTAATTTTGATTAAGTTCCATTATAACTCTCTCGGAACTTGATTATTGGAACTTTGTGGTGAGTAATCTCTCAGGGTTACTCGAACATCAATTACTTGATGTCGTTAAATGTCAATCCAAACATAGTAGCTAAGTCTTGGATTTGAGTTTCGTTAGCAGCAAATGTCAAGACAGTGTGGTGTCCACCACCATCATGAATCCATTGAGTAGCACCATGCTTCAAGCCCATCTTTGGAGTCCACATTTGTTTTGCAACTGGAAGATGTGGAGTTGGCTTTGGAGCTTTGTGTCCTTCAACAGCATATCCGATCATACGGTATTCAGTACCGAAGTCAGAAATGGTGATGTCCATTGCGTCGCCTTCACGACCAGTAAATACCAGACGTGCAGGATCAGCTTTACCACCGATGTCCAATGGGTGAACTTCAACACGAGGCTTGTCACTGGCAATACCAGGGTCAACTTCAAGCATGTGTGATCCAAGGATAGCTTCCTTACCCTTTTGTAATTCAAGAGTGTAGTCTTCCATGAATGCAGTAGCTTGATTATGAGTCAAGATCTTAACTAAGCGGTCAAGAGCGGCTGTCTTCCAGTCACCTTCGGCACCGAAACCATAACCTTCGTCCATAAGCAATTGAGCTGCAAGACCAGGTAATTGTTCCAAACCATAAAGGTCTTCGAAGTTGGTAGTGAATGCTGAGTAGTTACCTTTGTCCAAGAAGTTCTTGATTCCGAAGTATTCACGGATTTGGTAACGAACTGAATGTTCGTACTTGTCTTTGTCATTGTCGCCTTGTACAAATTCATACTTGTCTTGTAATTCTTTGTACTTCTTGTCAATGTCACTTTCAGAAACAGCGTTAACTGATTCTACCAAGTCACCAAGTGCGAAGTAATCAACGGTCCAGCCAAATTGGATTTGAGCTTCAACTTTGTCACCTTCAGTAACAGCAACGTTACGCATGTTATCACCGAAACGAGCAACCTTGATCTTGAAGCTTTCGTCATAAGCAACTGCGACATCTTCCCAGTCAGCAATTTCGTCTTGGACTTCTGGATCTCCCCACCAGCCGTAAACGATCTTGTTGTGTTTTTGAAGACGAGCATTGATAAAGCCGTATTCACGGTCACCATGAGCACTTTGGTTAAGGTTCATGTAGTCAAAGTCGATAGTGTCATATGGAATGTGATCCAAGTATTGAGTTGCCAAGTGAAGTAATGGCTTTTGCAATAACTTAGTACCACGGATCCAGTTTTTAGCTGGTGAGAATGTGTGCATCCAAGTAATAACACCGGCTACTTTATCATTGTAGTTAACATCTTTCATTAACTGAGTGATGCTGTCAGCAGTGGTGGCAACCATCTTGAACACGATTGGGTAAGGAAGCTTCTTTGAAGCATTCAACTTATCAACCATGTCTCGGGCATCTTTTTCAACGGACTTTAATTGTTCTTCTCCGTAAAGATGTTGACTACCAGTAACAAACCAAAATTCATAATCAGGTACTTGTAACATAGTTTTCTCTCCTCTTGATGATTTATTAATTTTTAGACGAATGGTCTAAAATTGGTTAACTATTTTGTAGCATCTGTCGAAACACTTTCTCCAGAAGCTTTGTGCAAGTCAAGTTCGATCTCTTCAAGTGATTTACCACGAGTTTCAAGGAACTTGCTGTGGCATACCCAAATGGCAATTCCACAGATTACTGCGTAGAACAGGAAGGCATTGTCCAATCCCCATGAGCTAAGCATCATTGGGAATGTTAATGAAACAACCATGTCGGCCAACCAGTTGGTTGCTGAACAAAGTGATGTTCCCAACCCACGAATGTTCAATGGGAAGACTTCACCAATCAGAACCCAGGTAACTGGTGCCCAAGTTGTTGCATAGAAGGCAATGTAAACAGTAAGTGCAAGAGCACTCACGATAGCGGCAGTGTGTGATCCGTTATCAAACTTAAGAACGGTGTACATAACGATCAATGAAAGACCCATTCCTGCAGCACCAAACTCAAGCATCTTCTTACGATCAACTTTATCCATAAGCAGCATAGCAACAACAGTAACAGCAACGTTAACAACACCAATTCCGATATGGGCAAGTAATGCGGCGATAACTCCCCAGCCAACATCGGTAAAGATTGTTGGTGCATAGAAGATAACACTGTTACTACCAATAACTTGCTGGAAGATGGCAACGCCAAGTCCGGTAATCAATGCTGGACGAACGCCCTTACCAAATAATTCTTTCCAGCCGCCAACTGGTGCCTTGGCAGTTTCTTCAATTTCGCTAAGTGCAGTGTCAACAGCTTTGGTATCATGTTTGTTGGTGTCCATCAGAACTTCGCGGGCTTCATCAGTATGACCAATCTTAACTAAGAATCGAGGACTTTCCGGAAGGAAAAGGGCTCCGACGAAAAGAATGAAAGCAGGTAAAGCAGCGAATCCTAACATCCAACGCCAGCCAGTGTACATATGAGCAAATGAGTAGTTCAAAATGTAGGCTAACAAAATACCAATCATGATCATCAACTGAAACATTGTTGCAACGGCACCATGCATGCTCTTAGGAGCAAGTTCGTGCAGATAAGCAGGAATCAATGCTGATGTAATACCAACACCAATACCTAAGACAACACGCGTTCCAACTAAGATTTCAAAGTTAGGCGCAAATCCTGAAGTGATAGCTCCAATAAAGAAGATAATTGAAGCCCAAATCAACAACTTACGACGTCCGTAAGTATCCAAAAACTTACTAGTTGCCAGCGCACCAATAATCGCACCGATTAAAACTGAACTAACAACCCAACCTTGTTCCCATGGTCCTAAGTGAAGTTGTTTTTCAATAAACAGAATTGCACCAGAAACTGACGCAATATCGTAACCAAAAAGCAAACCACCTAAGGCACCAAATGTATAGATAAAGCCATTATTTGTGACCTTTTTCAAAACGAGCACCCCATTCGTAAATTTTATATTAAAAAATGTATTGCAAAAACTCCGTGCGCACTGTAAACGGTTTCTGACATCGCTTACAAAAAGAGCATAAAATATTTATACGCATAAATCAAGATATATTTGATTTGTTAGCACAAAATTTTTACGGAAAATAAAACACGGATGGGATAGTCCGCGGTGTGTCACCCCCTTTCATGGGAAATGAACATACTAAATTATTGTGTGACGTATGTTAAATACTTTTTGTTGATCCTCTGACAACCAATTTGGAGTCCAAAATTTTTGAACCGCCATCCTTGCCGTCAAGCATATCCAAGAGTAGTTGAGCAGCAGTATGACCCATTTTACGTTTGGGATGAATCATCGTTGTCAATGTCGGATCTATATACTGTGAAATTTGATAATCATCAAATCCGGCAACTGAAATCTGATCGGGAACTGCAATGCCTTCCTTACTTAACATGCCAATCACTTCAATGGCAAGCTGATCGTTATAACAAACGATCGCAGTTGGCAATGCGTTCATCTCTACTTTAACCCGGGTCTTAATCTTCTCCAGCACATCATTAATGTCGTCGCTGGAACGATACATCATAATGTCGCCGGAAGTTGAAACGTTCGGATGCGTTTGATAAGACTTGATAAATCCGTTCATTCGGTGAACACCTTGAAGATCATCAACTTGGAAGACACCTAAAACTCGTTCGTGTCCGTGATCCAGTAAGTAGTCAACCAGTGTCTTTTCAGCTTCGGTATCATTGGTCTCCACATATGGGAAACTCAACTGCGGATAATGCGCGTTGATAAAGACGGCCGGTTTCCCCGAATCAACGATCATTTGATAGACGTCCAGGTTCGGGTTGTCCAACGTACTTCTGGTTGGTTCTATAATAAATCCTACGACGTCATTATCCAACATATTTAATAAATTATGACGTTCTTTTTCATATTCATCATGGGTATTACCAATCAAGATCGAGAGTCCCTCGTCGGAAATGACCTGATCAATCCCACTAATGATGCTTGGAAAAATATAATTTGCAATGTGGGTCGTGACAACGCCTACATTTTGGTTCGAGCGATCAGACGAAACTTTCTTGTTAATCCAATCATTGACGTACATCCCACCGCCTTGAACCCGGTAAATATATCCTTCATGTTCCAAATCGCCAACGGCTCGGCGAATGGTGTATCGGCTGACTTTGTACTTTGCCATCAATTCGGACTCGGTAGGGATCTTATCGTTAATTTTATATTTGCCGTTGATAATGTTCGACTTAATATTCTTTTTAACCATCACATACTTCGTTTCCATGACACTAATCCCCCTCGCTCAAATTTTGGTACTATTCAGTCAACATTAACAATCCATATGTAATGAACACGCATACAATTGCCCAGACAATAAAATGATGGTTAGGCTTTGATTGATCTTTACGGGCAAATTCATACATTCCCATGAAAATAAAAACAATAATCAATAAATCTGTAATTCCTGATAAAACATACAATAAAGTTTTCATTAGAGACCCTTTCGCAATTCGATAAACAACTCCAGTAATAAAAATATCATACTTTGCTGAAAATTAATATAGAATTATACGGATAAATTAAATAATTGGTATTGCATCACCGTACAAAAACATATTATAATACATATAAAAGCGGTTTCAAACCACAATTTATTTTTACGAGGAGATTTAATATATGAATACCAAGAAAGAATTGTTCGATAAATTAGATGGACAAGACATTGAAAAGTTCACGATTACCAATGATCACAACGTTTCTGTTTCAGCAATCACCTACGGTGCAACCTTGGAAGAATTCAACATTCCAGGTCCCGACGGCAAGCCAACAAATATTTTGGTCAGTGCCCCAAGCAGTAAAGAATTACAGGATAACCAATACTTCTGCCAAGCTATTGGAAGAACTGCCGGCCGAATTACTAATGGAACTTTCAAGATCAAAGGCAAAGAATATCACGTTGATTCAAACGAAGGAACAACCACATTGCATGGTGGCCCTCACGGATTCAACACCCAGATTTGGGATGGATCATTCGACGGTGACACAATTGTCTTCACCAAACACATCGACTCTTCTGAGGATTCATTCCCCGGCAACATTGACGTTAAGATTACATTCTCACTTAACAATGACAATGAATTAACCGCAACTTACAGCGCCAAGAGTGACGCCGACACCTTGTTCAACCCAACTCAACACACATACTTCAACTTAAGTGAAGGAAACAGTATCAACGGCCAATCACTTCAAATCAATGCGGATCACTATTTGGAATTGAACAAAGACAAGACCCCCACTGGCAAGAAAGTTGCTGTTGACGATACACCGTACGACTTCCGTGACAACGAGAACTTGAAGGTTGGAATTGCCGACATGAAGGCTGAAGTTGGTCACAGTTACGATGAAGTCTTTGAAATCAATGATCATAAAGAAGACGAACCAATTGCCAAATTGTCAGATCCAGAAACCGGCCGCAGCGTTGCGATCAGCTCAGCACGAAATGCACTGGTTGTCTTCACTCCTGATGATTTAACCGGTACCAACTATCTCCGTGGCCAAGGCGGTCCTTACATGGCAGTTGCTTTGGAAGCTCAAAACCTTCCGGACACTCCTAACCATGAAGGCTTTGGTGATGTAACATTGCCAGCTGGTGAAGAGAAGACTTATTCAATTAAATACAAAGTCGAATTTTAATTAATTCGTTCGCATAAGATAAACCAAAAGAACCTAATAATGAGCAATACCCCCAAAGTTAAAGTAACAGCTTCGGGGGTATTGCTCATTTTGCATAAAAAGTGTTTTTACTTTTATCTAGGCATCGTCGATCTGTCTTTGAAGACTTGCTTCTTGTCGATGTAAATCTTTAATGGTATCTTGGATCTCTTCCAAAGTTTCGCCACTATTGCTGTATCCTTTGTACATTGCCGTCATGTAATCGACGTCCTCATACTGCTCAGAAGTCCATCTCTTCACAACTCATGAACATATTTCTCGATAATTTTGCCGAAAAAATGGCCGATCAACTCAAAAAGTCGACCGGCCATTTTCAAATCAAAATTAAAGTTCTTTTGCCACATCCCGTACCATTGCCAATTCCTCATTAGCTGGAATCAACAAGATCCGTGCGGATGAATCTTTCATGCCCAGATCACCGGGCTTTTCTGCTTCATTTAACTTGCCATCCAACTTGATTCCAAAGATCTCAAGTTTCTGGCAGACCTGCTCACGAACCCACTGGTCATGCTCACCAATACCACCAGAGAAGACAATGGCATCAACGCCACCCAATTCGGTGATGTAGCTGGCAGCATACTTTACAGTGCGGTTAACGAACATATCCAGGGCTAATTTAGCCCGATCAGCATCCGAATCCTCCAAATCACGCATATCAGAGGAGACCCCGGAAACGCCCAGCATGCCTGAACGCTTGTTGAACATGTCAATGACTTCATCAGCGCTGGCACCCATCTCTTTCATAAAGAATGGTACCAGGGCTGGATCGATATCTCCCGAACGTGTCCCCATAACGAGCCCGTTCATCGGTGTAAAGCCCATTGAGGTATCGTAACACTTGCCAGCCTTTTCAGCAGCCACAGAAGCTCCTGAGCCCAAATGCAGGGTGACTAATTTGGCTTTTTTGTTGCCAAGGATTTCCTGTGCTCGCTGGGTGAGAAAGCCAT
This sequence comes from Lentilactobacillus kefiri, assembly GCF_009739535.1. Classification (GTDB taxonomy): domain Bacteria; phylum Bacillota; class Bacilli; order Lactobacillales; family Lactobacillaceae; genus Lentilactobacillus; species Lentilactobacillus kefiri. Next base: position 1,427,687 of record NZ_CP029971.1, on the reverse strand, counting down.
GATTAATACCGTGTTCACCATAACGGCGGATATTAAATTTCTCTGTCAATTCATATGGAATTCCATAAATTGCATTAACTTCCGGAACATCCTTAAAGAAGGCACTGTCAAAGATTGCATACTGATCTGTGTCAGGAAGAATTCGACGAAGAATCTCGATATACTCAGCTTCTACCGGATTGTGAATTGGGGCAATGTCACCCAACTCAACGATTTTTGATAAGCTGTCATCATCAATCTTGGCAACTTTATCAAAGATATTACTTCCGGCAACGACTCGATTACCGATCGCATCGATATCTCTTAAACGATCAATGATACCTAAATCTTTCAGGCTATTCCGCATAATTCCTGCCGAATGTTCATAATTAATCTTGTCTTCTTCACGTTTGTATACCTTGCCATCACCATACTTGATTTTTACCTTTGATCCTGCCATGTTCAGACGCTCAACTTCACCGTCTGCAAGCACCTCTTCCGCCGGCATTTCAAATAACTTAAACTTCAGTGATGAACTTCCTGCATTTACAATCAGAACTTTGGACATTATCAGTACCTCCGTTGTTTTAATTGGATATTTTTCATCAAAATGAAAACGTAACCACAACTAAAAGTATACTATTTGTTTGGAGTTTGTGACAACTTTAGCTATTTTAATTACCAAAAGTTAATCCAATCAAAATGACGCCAGTGGCTTTTATTCCAAATAAAAAAGTTCCAACCTGCATTGCCCCAATTGACATCACAGGTTGAAACTCCTTTTTAGTTATTTATCAATATCCGTAAATTCACGTTGATAGTCCGCAATCCCTTCATATTCCTTTGAAAGGTCACGACTCAACCGCAGATAAATCGGCATTAAGGTTCGGTACCGTTTGAAAACTTCTTCATTTGGCTTATAAACAGTTTCTTTACCCATGTATTTCTTAATGTCTTCAAGGTTGTCTTCCATCCCCAAAGCCATCTTGGCAAGAAACATTGCGGCCAAACTACCGCTTTCATATGATTCGGGAATCACGATATTGTGTTCGAAAATATCTGCCATCATCTGTGTCCAAAGAGTTGACCGGGCAAAACCACCGGCAGCCAAAACCGCCTTGGGTTCGCCGGTAACTTCTTTAAGGGCCAATGTAACAGAATACAGATTGTACATGATCCCTTCCATGACGGCACGAATCATGTGGGCCCGGGTATGCTTGCGGTTAAGGCCAAAGAATGACCCCCGCGCATTGGCATCCCATAATGGTGCCCGTTCACCGCCAAGATATGGATGGAAAATCAAGCCATCTGATCCAGCCGGAACAGTGGCAGCAATCTTCGAAAGCATATCGTACGAATCAATGTTAAGCAGTTTAGCTGCTTCAACTTCACCGCCAAATAATGAGTCATGTGCCCAGTTCAAGACAATTCCACCATTATTGATAGGACCGCCGACCAGGTACTTGCCCTTCATAACCGGGTAGCAGTACAAACGCCCTTTGGGATCAACCCGCGGCTTGTCAACAAAGGTTCTGACAGCTGCTGACGTTCCGATATTAATTGCCAGGACACCAGTTTGAATAGCGCCGACACCAATGGTTGATAAGGCACCATCGGTGGCACCCATGACAAAGTAAACGTCTTTATCAATTCCGATGACTTTGGCATATTCTGATTTGATTCCTTGAAATTTATCAGTCGTTTCGACTAATTCAGGAAGTTGCTTTTCGTTTACGCCGGTTTCTTTGAGGGCTTCTTCATCCCACTGACGAGTTTTCATATTCAGCAAGCCAGTTGCGGCAGCCATTGAAATCTCTTCCTTCAAGACGCCAGTATACTTCCAGATAATATATTCCTTGATTCCAACCCAGTAAGCGGCTTGATCAAAGATCTTTGACTGTTCATTCTTGAAATAAAGCAGCTTGTAGAATGGACCCATTGGATGAACCGGTAACCCGGTCCGTTTGTACATTTCCATTCCACGACCGTTTTGCTTGTACTCAGCAGCGTACTTTTGTGAACGGTTATCTGCCCATGTAAGTGAGCGGGTAAGCGGCTTAAAGTCTTTGTCCAGTGCAATTAAACTGTGTTGCTGTGCCGACCAGGAAATCGCAATTACTTTACCGTCGGTAATATTGGCTTTGGCGACGACTTCCTGCATTGCAGAAACTGTCGCGTTAAAGATCTCATCCGGATCTTCTTCAGCCATGTCAGGTGTGTCCTGATAGAGCGGATAACCTTTATTGGCCTTGCCGTATATTTTTCCATCGGTATCGTAAATCAACGCCTTTGTACTGGTGGTACCAACGTCAATTCCAATAATATAATCCATCATTCATTCTCCGTTTCAGGTTCGTTTCGGACTTGCATATTGCCTAACCGAAACATTTTCGACGGGCCAAACGCCAAACATTCAAGCCCAAAATGATTGAAACCCAAGTTCTGGATTCCAATCATTTTTGACTTACGCAACGTGTTACCCGAGTTTCATTACAATTTAGTCTTCCAAATCGTGAGTTAATTCACGGCCAGGACGTTTGCCGGCAACAATTGCCTTAACATCGCTGACACATTTTTCACCCATGCCGTGAAGGCATTCGTATGTGTAAGCTGAAGTATGTGGTGTTACCAAGATACGGTCGTTCTTCAAGAATGGATGGTCGGCCTTAACAGGTTCAACTTCCATTGCATCGGCTGCGTAACCTGATAATTGACCAGATTTGATAGCAGCACTGATAGCATCTTCTTCAACCAGAGCACCACGGGCGTTATTACAGATGTAAGCACCCTTCTTAAGGTTCTTGATCGTCTTTGAATTGATCATATGAAGACTGGTGTCATCAAGTGATGCATTCAATGAAATGTAGTCACAACGGCTTAACAAAGTTTCCAAGTCAACGCGTTCAACGTTGTGGTTGGTAAACCATTCTGGTTCAGTTGCAGGATGTGGATCGTTAACCAAAACTGGACCGCCAAAAATGCTGAACAATTCAGCTACTCGGCTACCAATGTTTCCACAGCCGATAACACCAAATGTCTTACCACTGAGTTGGTTACCCATGAATTGGGCACGGTCTTCATAACGGCCGGCACGTTCACGTTCTGATGAAGGAACAACCTGACGAACCAATGCCATTAAGTTGGCAAGTTCATTTTCAGCAACTGAGTTTCTTTCAACCTTTTGTGGAACGATTGCAACTTGAGTGCCATGCTTCTTGGCAGCTTCAAGGTCAACGTTGTTAAAACCAATTCCGTGACGTGAGATTAATAAAAGATCATCTTTGTTATCAAAGAATTCTTTGTTAAAGAATGGGGTAACACTGGCAATGATGACGTTAAAGCCATGAAGCTTTTCAGCTAATGACTTACCATCAATATCGGTAGGAAGCATGAAACGTTTAACAGTTCCAATCTTTTCCAATTCTTTCCAATGTTCAGTGAAGACCTGTCCAAAACTATTTGAGTTAACAACTGCAATATTGTATTCCATGATATGTTCTCCTTAATGTTTTTATATTATTAATATGCTGATATATCAGTTAAATGGTCCATCAATCTGATTAACGCAAATTGATATTGCACTGGTAAGCCTTAGACTCCCCAGCACCAACATGCTGATTTCCTTCTTTGTTACTTAATTCAACCAGGCTGCCATAGACATCAGGCAGACCGTTGAATGGTTCGATGCATAGGAACGGCGCATCCGCACCTTCTTTAGTCCACAGTGTGACGTGGTCGAAATCAGACACATCAACCGTCACCGAATGTTGGCTATCTGCTGAATACAGCTTAACGGTTTGGATACCCTTGTTCTTAATGATGATCAAGCCTTTTTCAAACATGTTGTGGTCAAGTTCAACAATGCCATTTTGATAGTTAACCAGCTTGGCCATCTTACCTGAACGGTATGGATTTGGCTTCTTGACGATTTCATACGTGTCCAAAGATTCTTCTTTTGGTTCGAGATCCAACCGGTAATCATTAAACTGCCCTTCACCATTGATTGGAACGTTGAAGGCTGGATGATAACCAAGTGAATATGAAAGATCACTGGTACTTTGATTTTCAACTTTGAAAGAGACGTTGAGGCCATTGTCATTCACAGTAAAAGTAACGGTGAACTCAAAGTCAAACGGATAACACTGCTTGGTTGAGTCATCGGATTTCATCAACAGCTTAACTGAATCGTCCTTGTGGCTGACAACTTCAAAGTCGTAGTCACCGGCAAACCCATGTTGCGGCATCTCGTATCGCTTTCCGTTGACAAGATAGGCATCTTCATTTGACCTGCCAATAGCCGGAAATAGAATGGGTGCATGCTTTGGCCATAAATCATTATTCCAAATATAGTCAAAACCAGCCGCCCGATTATAAAGATGAGTTAACTGGGCACCGTGCTCATCTATTTCAGCCTTAAAATCTTTGTTCTGAATTGTTTGCATTTGACCACACCCCTGGTTGCTTAGTCTTTGTCAAAGAAGTGGAACTGATCATGAGCATTGTTGTACGAAATATCTTCGACAATCTTGCCCAGATAATCCTCGTCATCAGGTGCCTGACCACGTTCAGCCCATTCACCAATAACGTTGCACAATACTCTTCTGAAGTACTCGTGACGCGGATATGAAAGGAAGCTTCGTGAATCAGTCAGCATGCCGACAAAGTTAGGCAGCAGGCTTTGTTCAGCCATGATTGTCAACTGACGCTTCATGCCGTCAAAGGTATCATTGAACCACCAAGCAGCACCTAATTGAAGCTTTTGAACACCATCTTGTTGGAAGTCACCCATTCCGGTAGCGAGTTGCATCCAGTCATTTGGATTCAATGAATAGATGATCATCTTTGGAATTTGGTCCTGCTCTTGGGAATCCATCAATAACTTCATAAATTCTTGTGCCAAATCAGGTTGAGTTCCCATTGAATCAAATCCACCATCGGGACCAAAGCTCTTAAACATTGGCTTGTTGGCGTTTCTGATAACATTCATGTGGAACTGCATGGTCCAGTTAAATTCTTTGTTCAAATGCATCAAGGCTTCAACCAACATTGTCTGATATTGGTCAATTTCAGTCTTGGTGAGCTTCTTATTGTTACGAGCTTTGTCGATAATATCGTTCATTTCATCGTCTGAAGCTTTAACAAAGTGGAAGAAGTTCAAGCCGTGGTCGGAAAGCCGGCCACCCAAGCTTGCAAAATATTCGAACCGTTGACGAAGAGCGCCAACCAGGCTCTTAAATGATGTAATCTTCTTGCCGGAAACTTTGGCAAGTTGGTCAAGGTAATCGCCGTAGCTGTCTGCAGTTAGGTTGAATGCCTTATCTGGACGCATAGCAGGCAATACTTTGAAGCCGTTTTGGTCTTCTTCTTTTTTGAGTAACTTATGATATTTCAAGTCGGATGCCGGATCATCTGTCGTGCAGACAACCTGAACATTTGAACGCTTGATTAAGTTGCGTGGCTTGAAATCATCAGTTGCTAATAATTTGTTGGCCTTTTCCCAGATAGCCGGAGCTGTCTTGGTGTTGAAAACATCATTGATGCCAAAGAAGCGGCGTAGTTCAAGGTGAGTCCACTCAAACAGCGGATTCCCCAAAGCCTTTTCAATGGTACCAGCCCATGCGAGGAACTTTTTATAATCATCACCGTCACCGGTAATCAGGTCTTCCGGAACACCGTTGGCCCGCATTAAGCGCCACTTGTAGTGGTCACCAAAGTTGCCTTCGTTAATCCAGATTCGGGTGAGATTTTTATAATTCTTATTTTCGTAAATTTCCTTTGGATCCAAGTGACAATGGAAATCGATGATCGGCATTTTTTCAGCATGATCATGGAACAATTTTTTGGCCATTGGGGTGGTCAAAAGGAAATCATCATTAAGTAATGACATGTGTCTGTCTCCTTAGTTAAATTTGTTTAGCATACTTTGATAAGGTATCTTCAAGCGTCTTGCGAACAGCACCAACGCCACTGATTTGTGATGCAAAGTATCCTTCAACAACGTCACCAAGGCCAATTTCATATAAGTCATAGCCAAAGATCTTCTTGTTGGACAAGATGTCTTTCAGATGTGCATGAACATCAGTCTTTTCACCGAGTTTAATGTCGGCAACTTTTGGCTGAAGTTCTGACAACATTGGATCTCTGCTTGGTTCAAATGGCTTGCCTTGATCATCAATTGCCATAAGGTAACGGCACCAAGTTGCAAGAACCAATGGAATGAAGTGAAGATCTTTAGGGTCACGTTTAGGATCATCAATGTAATGTTGAATTGTGACGCCGTAACGAACTGACAGCTTCTGAGAAGTATCGGCAGCAATTCGCTGTGGCATATCTGGGCTGTATGGGTTTGGAAGACGTTTGTTAACCAATTGGTCGATAAACTTCTTTGGATTGATAACCTTAGGGTCGGTTACAACCGGCAAGCCTTCAACATAGCCGATTTGTTTGATGAGGTTAAGCATATCAGGATCACTAACCTCTTTAGCAATTGAATTAAATCCAAGCAGGCTTCCGTTAACAGCCAAAGCCGTGTGAAGTGGATTCAAGCAGGTTGTTACTTTCATTTCATCGGCATCATTAACCGTATCGCGGTTGGTTAAGATAACCCCTGCTTTATCCAATGCTGGTCGGCCGTTTGGAAAGTCGTCTTCAACAACCAGGTAATGCACTTCTTCAGTATTGGTGAATGCAGCGATGTTGGTGTGACCTGGTGTGTGGAAGATTTGATAATCTTCAAAGCCATCTGCCTTAAGCTTGTCAGATACAGTCTCTGAAGGATTTGGCGTAATTCGGTCAATCATTGAGAGTGGGAAGCTGACCTTCTTGTCATCTTGTAAGTAATCAACAAATTCTGAAGGAACCAGGCCATTCTTCTCCCAGCCTTTGGCAATGGTCAAAACGCTCTTTTCCAACTTCTCACCATTTTGTGAAAAGTTATCGGTACTGAGCAAAGCCATTGGATACTTGCCGGCTTTGAAACGGGCAAACATCAATGAAGTAAGAGAAGCCATGTTATTCTTAGGTGCTTCAGGGCCATTCTTAATATCATCTTCAATAGCTGGCAGCAAGTTTCCTTGACTGTCCCAAAGGTTATAACCTTTTTCGGTAATTGAGAAAGTGGCTAATTGAAGGGCTGGATTCTCAAATATTTTGAATAATTTCTTCCAACCGTCGGGATTACTTTGATCAAAGTACAAAGCATCTGAAACGGAAGCAAATAATTCTTTTTCAAAGTTACCATCTTCATGGGTGATAACTCGTAATATTCTATCGTTAAATTTTTTGTAGGCATCGGTTACGACGTCTTTATCATGAGTTTCGGCAACAACAATACCGGCGTCCAAGTCGCCTGATTCAAGCAGACGATCAGCAATTGCGGCATGAAAAGCTCGGAACAAGTTTCCGCCACCAAAGTGAACCCATTTTGTGGCACCATTTTTCTTCTTGATATCATAGGTTGGAACTTTGATTCCGGCATCCGTGAATTCTTTCTTGTTGTTCAGGTAATCATCAGTAATTTTTACCATTAATTAAACCTCCCGTATTGCACTAATTAAGCCAAACATGAAGGTGTGCCCATCAAATTGGTTCAAACTGATACACCAGTCTTCTGGATACGCTTTCGTTTTCATTATATTCTGATATATCAGATTGTCAATACCCCAGTTTTTTCAAGGGTCTACGTTAACTTTTTCACCAAATTATGCTAATATGATGTTATCTAAAGGAGAACGATTATGCTAGATAATATGCGCAGTGATGCTTACAACGAAATTAAATATCGAATCATCCACTTTGACTATATTCCGGGCCAAAAGATTTCCGAAAAGCTGATCTCACAAGAGTTAAGCCTCGGTCGAACACCAGTTAGAGAAGCCATTATCCGGATTGAACGTGAAGGCTTAATCGAAGTCATCCCCCAAAGTGGGACCTACATTACCAAAATTGATATGGCAGATGCTAAGAACGCCCGCTTTGTCCGCAATTGCATTGAACCAAAAATTATGGTCGATGCGGCGGTGAACATTTCTAGCGATGATATTGCAAAGATCCAGAAAAATTTGGACCAGCAACAGCAAACCGCTTCAAGAAGCGAACCTGATAACTTTTTCGATTTGGATCAGGATTTCCACCACGCCTTTTATTCAGTCGTTGGCAAAGATACGGTTTGGAACTGGCTGCAGATAAACAATACCCAATTGAATCGTTTTCGTCGCTTACGATTGAAAGAATCTGAACTTGATTGGGACACGCTGACCAATCAGCATGAAGCTATTTTTAGGGCAGTCAAAAGCAAAGATATTGATGATCTCAGCTTCTTGGTTACTCAACATTTGCACCTGATGCTTTTGGAAAAGCAAAAAGTTGTGAATGCTTATCCGGATTATTTTGAGAATTAAAATATAAATCCTATAAACGTTAAAGGATCTCCACCAACAAGAATATGGATTGTTGGTGGAGATCTTTTATTGTGTCGCCATTGAGATTTGCTAAAGCAGAAGTAGCAATCAGTTATAATTGGTTAGTTATCAAATTGATTCCTTAATATATTTTTAATGATTCCATATTGTCGTCCTATGCTTGAGTTTCCAGGTATTAAGCCTATGGCCACAACTAAACATGCCCTATTATTACTATCACATAATCGATAGAATGAATATGCTTAAAATTTTATATTTTATGGGGGATGCTTTATTATCGCAAAAGACAAATCGTATCGTAAGAAAATGAAATGGCTCTTATTCCGCTGCTTGGTTGTTTCACCACTCATTGTGGGTTCAGCCGGAGCTTTTGGGCTTGGTTGGTGGTGGGCAATGATCCCGGCTTTATTGTTGAACTGCCTTTATTGGTATCGCTACAACAGTAATTTCGCCATTTCTGATTTTTCAACGGAAATTCGAGCTCTTATCATTGGTTTCATCTATTACTTTGGTATTTTTTCGATTATTTTGATCGTAAACCGCTATAATCTTTATCAGATTTCGATCTACTACCCATTTTTGATTATTCCTTATAACATTTCAACGATCGCTGCTGGTGGCTTTATGATGTACCACAATTTAGGCTGGATGTTCATTGCAACGTTTTGGTCATCAATCATGGGGATGGTGATCTATCAGATTAAAACGCACAGGCTGCCCAAATTAGACAAGAGAAAAAGTGGTGGCTTACTCATTTTAGTTCTCGTAAGTTTGTTACCCTTCTATCAGCATTTTGCGACAAACCTGCGATTTACTCAGGATTATGGGATGTCCAGTGAACTTAGTCTTCGACAATATCGGCCATTTATGAAAAATAAGGCTCTGGCTCGATTAAAGACGCCTGCCACGCTTCGGATTACCCACAACTACCCACGGCTAAACGGTGCGACTGCACTTTATCCAATCTATTCTGCAGCTGCCCAGGCAACGTATTCTGGAATGAATGCCAAGCAGGCTGCTAAGATGATTCGGGTAGATACAACCCCAAAGGCATTTAACAGTTTGATTCAGCACAAATCAGATATTACCTTTATGGCGCAACCTTCGCCTGCTCAATATAAGGCTGCCAAAAAAGCCCATATTCACTTACGACTGACTAAACTTGGTACCGAAGCTTTTGTTTTCTTCGTGAACAAGAAAAATCCAGTCAATAATTTAACGATTTCTCAGATTCAATCGATCTACCAACGAAAAACCATCTTTTGGTCAAATGTTGGTGGTAAATTCAGCCCTATTCAACCTTTCCAAAGAGCAGAAGGATCTGGAAGCCAGACTGCAATGGAACAACTAGTCATGAAAGATAAAAAGCTAGTGAAGCCTTTGAGATATCAAGCGACGGATGGCATGGGATTTTTAATTGACGAAATTGCCGGTTATAATAATCATTCAAATGCAATTGGTTACTCATTCAGATTTTACGCAACTCAAATGAAGCATAACAAAAAGATTAAGCTCATCAAGATTAATGGGGTTACCCCAACTGCCGCAAATATCCGCAACGGAAAATATCCACTGGTTGGCCACTTTTACGCGATTACACGGGACAATCCAAGTCAAAACAGTACTAAATTGATTCACTGGCTACAAACCAATCAGGGACAAAGATTGATTGATAAGACTGGCTATGTGGGATTAAAGTAAGTGGTAATTGGCTGAGATGCTGAATACTTAAAATTATGAAGCACTAAAATTGATCGTTCCAAAGCAAATTAAAAGGATGCCTAATTCAAAAGGCATCCTTTTTGTTGTGTTCATATTTAATGAAATCGTCGTTAATTTTGAGAATCTTCTTGAATTTGTTCCAATGATTTTCCAGCAGTTTCCTTGAAGAATATTTGAATGAACAGTCCCATGGCTACACAGAACAGGCCAAAGATAAAGAATGTCCAAACACTGCCAAGTCCATCCAACATCATTGGGAAGAATTGAGTTACGGCATAGGTAGCAGCCCACAATGCACATGAAGCAATGGATGAAGCACGGCCACGGATTTTATTTGGAAACATTTCGGAAATAAGGATCCAAGTACCGCCACCCCAAGAGATTTCAAATAAACTTGTGTGAGAAATAATCAAAATGATAATTAGGATATTAAAGCCAAGTGTAATTGGATCTTGGTTGAAACTGAATGACAGTAGGAACATGCAGGCAGCCATTCCATAACCGCCCCATTTTAGGAGGCGTTTTCGACCCAATTTATCAACCAGTCCCATGAAGAAGGCAACGAAGATTACTTTGACCAAGCCAATGAGAATCGTTTCAATCATTGCGGCATCTGTTCCGGCACCCGCATTCTTAAAGATAAACGGTGCGTAGTATCCAACGGCATTAACACCGGTTAATTGTTGGAATACGGAACACATAATGGCGATGAATAATGCCATTCGAGTACCCTTTTTTAAAAGCTCACCTATGAAGCCTTTACCGTTATTTTCCTCTTTAACAGTTTTTTGAATGGTGCCGATTTCATCATCAATTGCGTCAGCATCACTAAAAGTGACTTTTTTAAGAATTTTGCTGCCTTTGTCTGCCTGTCCATGACTGATCAAATAACGGGGACTTTCAGGAATAACGAATAGGAGTACGAAGAAAAGGAGTCCCGGAATAATTCCAGCCAAGAACATCATTCTCCAGCCAACGTCTTGATTCCATTCAAGCGTATGCGTATTGGCAATCAACGCATTGATGATATAAACAACAAAGATTCCAATAGCAACGGCCAACTGATATCCACCAACCATTTTTCCACGGACCTGTTTAGGTGAAATTTCAGCTATATAAAGTGGTACCAAAGTTGAAACCATTCCGATTCCCAGTCCGCCGAGAAGCCGTGCTGTAATCAGGATCCCTACGGAAGGTGCAACCGCACATCCAAGGCTTGAAAGCGCAAACAAAATTGCCGATACAAACATCATGATTTTTCGTCCGATACGATCCGCAAGCCATCCGGCAACCAAGCATCCAACCATGGCTCCTAATGGAATACAACCCGAAATAAAACCTAAAAGGCCACTCGACATTTTAAACGTATGGCCGATGAAATTAATCGCCCCAGCCATTACACCTTGATCATATCCAAACAGCAATCCTCCAAGGGCAGCAATTACAACTACAATCAATAAAAAGCGGGGGTATTCCTGCTTCTTAACTTTCTTCTCCATGGTAATCTCTCCTTATTCATAACTTGAAAACCCCAAGTGATACTTTTGGGAATATCAAGCTACGTAATATATATCAGTTCATGAATAATTAGCCCTTTATTCACCTCTAAAGGAATATTTATAAGTAATAATAATTGCGGAAAATATGCTTAATCAATCAACAAACGCCTATTCAACAGCGTTCAGACAAATACATATATTCACAATAGAGGGAAAGTAAGGGTAAAAAGTTGAACAATCTGATATATCACTGTCAATATACTACCACCACAGGTTTGCATTTGCAATCGTTTTCAAGAATTTTGACTGGATATTGCACTTTTTTCACAAATAATGAACATCCCCTTCTTCTTTACAATCACTTGATCAGGGCCTTCTGATCTGCTCAAAAAATTCATTTCATTGCATACATCCAAAAATGAACCAAAAAAGGATGCCGCAGTTGGCATCCTTTTAATACATAAGTCAAACATTTTTAATTGTCAATTAATATACTCGATACTCACCAATATCAACACGTGGTCCTTCAATCACATGCTTATCGATCATTGCATCATAAATGGCTTTTCCAAAGTACATGCTGGACTTAGGATCAAAATGGAATTGGTCAAGCAATGTGCCTTTTTGCATATCGATAACATGGACATTTGGATCTTCCTTGGCAATCTTGAGCAATCCGGCTTCAACTTTTGGATCGTATTGCTCGGAATTGTGACTTACTGTTCCACAGAAAATTGGCAAATCAGGCTTATTGACGTAGCCTCTGCATGTTTCAAATACTGCCTTAAGGTTCTGGTAGTAGTTATCAGCTGCTTCTTGTGAGAAGGAAGCTCGGTCGCCTTCACCTTGATGCCAAACCATGGCTTGAACATCGAGATTGTGCTTAGCGTTTTTCTCGCAGGCTTCAATAATTTGCTTGAATTGAAGCAGTAGTGAGTTGCTTGGACTATCCAATTTGTCGATTTCAGTGGTCCAGTGGTTGTGGCCTTGGTGGCCGCCTTCACCGGTAGGAGCAACTGAAGTTCCACCCTCAGAACACTTCATCACATACAAATCATATTTTGCTAAATGAGTCAGGTAATAGTAGGTTACTAAGTCAAATCCCCAGCGATTATCAGACAAGTCACTGACTTTAATGGAATCTTGAAAGACTCCATCCTCATGATTTGGTGTGTAATTACTGCAGTAATGGCAGTTAGCTAATGGTAATGAAATTGGCTTTGGCAGTTCCGCAATTGGAACTCGACCATCAATATTCGATTGACCAGCTGAAATGATTGTTAGTGGTTTCCGTTCAGTTTCCATTTTCTTCTCCTCTCTCATTTTGACAGTTTATCGTGATTCAACACGTTAAAGCTTGTCAATTAAACGTTCACGTAATTTCTTTGCAAGATCATCATCCGATAATTCTCGTGCGGTTGTCCACAGTGTCATGACACGAGCCTCACCGGGTGCTTTAATAAAGCGACGCTCCCAGTCATCCTCATCGGCAGTGTCACCAAGGGTTCTTAAGTAATGACGTAAGAATCGAAGCTTGATTGCCGTAAGAGGCATGTCATCATAACCATCATTCTTGTAGAAGTCGTACCACTTCGTTGACTTGTGATGACTTTGAGCAAAGTTAATTTCATCCATTGTGTGATAGGCTTCATCAGCAAGCAGGAATGGCTTCAAATAGTCGTCATCCTTCTTGGCAGCCATTGATAATTCATAAGCTTGAATAACCAGGTGTAAGGCTTTGAGGCCATCAGCCTGATAAAGGGTGCTCAGATACAAATCACCATAGAGTGTCTTGGCATCTTGTTGATTGAGATTCAGCATCAATTTCTTAAGATTGAGCACTAATTCTTCCCAACCAGGAAGCTTTGGTGTGATCATCCCATCAATCTTTTTAACACCGTCAGCCAATGAATCATCGCCAACAATCCAACCTGCATCAGGGAGCTTGTCCTTGCCGCCCAACCAGGTCTTGATAATTCTTCTAATCAAGAATGGTGAAAGTTCATCACCGGCAGTTTCATCTGAATGGGTACCGTATTGAACAACGGATTTCCAATAATCTTCGTACAATGAAACAATCTCTTTTTGATGTTCGGAATAGTAATTATTAACGTAGTCATCAAGGATCTCATCGTTACTACGAGCAGTGTATCCCTTGACCCAAGTTTTGGCAACTTCACGCAAATAAAGAACGTGTGGCTTGATGTTTCCGGTATTAACCAATTCAAGCGTATCAAGCCCTTTACTTCGAGCCTTCATTAATTCTGATGAGACAAATTCTGGGCTGTTTGAAAGTAAACCTAAGAAGTTTGAAGCTTGCAAATCATGGAAGGCAACGTGATAGTAAAGGCCACGCTTACGATGATGTGGATTTGGAATATCCAATAATGGTGAACGTGGATTATCCAAACCTTGTCTTCTTGAAACCATCTTGCCATATCCACTGTCGGCCCAGATTTCAATCAAATCGTCCGGAACATCAACCAAGCCTTTTTTGTAAAGGCCGGCCAATTCGCCATAGACGTTGAGGGCCATAGGAGCACCCGGATCCAATTCTTTAATCATGTCATACTGTTCTTTGATGACACCGTTGACGACATCGGCAATTGCCTTGTCATCCCATGTTCTGCTGGTATCATCTTCCCAGAACGGCTTGTCTCCTTGGCCACGGAATCCCAAGCTGTAAATGGTTGGAGTTCCTTTTTGTTCGTTGATTGCGTCACGCCAAAGTTTTCTGAATAAATCAGGATACTTTAAGAATGATGCTTCAAGTTCAGGATATTCACGGGCAAACATCTTGGCACCAAGTGGTTCCGCATGATGTTGGGCAATCATTAAGCCAAACTCTTTAGCTGGATTACGGTTAATCTGTGATTGAACATCGGTACCGGGAACAATCACATTGCATCCCACACGCAAGGCGGTTTCAAAGACTCGCTGCCAAATAAAACGTTGAGAATCATGATCTTTCCAACCACGAATAAGCAACTCATCATTGACAAACCAGCCACGATATTCGGTTTGATAATTCGGAATATGCATGTCAAAGTTGGTCATCTGAATCGTCTTTTGAACGGTTGGAACAGTGTCCATCCAGTACCAAAAGTCATCAATTTTAAGGACATCTCGAGAAATCGCCAATGCACCATACATGACACCAAGCGAAGTCCTTGAGGAAACAGTTACTTTATCAGGAGACGAAAGTGTGATTTGATAATCATCACCGTCGACAGGTGCTTGAGGATCAACAGTTAAATAAATTGTATTGTCGGCATCTTTTTCAGTGGTAACTCGGTTAATATCGCGTTGCAGAATCTCGCAGGCATACTTCAAAACCGTGTTACGAAAATCTTGGGCATCAACTTTTGTCCCCTGTGAAATTGTAAATTCTTTATTAGACAATGTTTTCTTCCTTTCCTGGCAGCTGGTTATTTAGAATTATCATCGTTGGTGCTTTGAACTCCGGCAACTGTTTGAAAGACATCTGCCAATGACATATTCTGATCGGCAAACTTCTTGTTCAAAATCAGTGTTCGGAAATCTTCAATCGTCATCTTTTCCTTTTCCTTCATTGGAAGTGGGATCGATACGTTGTCACCTGATTGATTCATTCCGGTCGTTAAAGTAATGATGAGCTTCTCATGTTTATCCAACTTAACAACATAATGTTCATAATATGATGGGATATCATAAGATCCAGTCAATTCTTGATGTTCCTTAAAATAATTAATAATGAAATCA
The DNA here is from genome assembly GCF_009739535.1 of Lentilactobacillus kefiri. Taxonomy (GTDB): domain Bacteria; phylum Bacillota; class Bacilli; order Lactobacillales; family Lactobacillaceae; genus Lentilactobacillus; species Lentilactobacillus kefiri. The sequence continues at coordinate 1,412,326 of NZ_CP029971.1, read as the reverse complement.
TGAAATGTCTCTTTTGATTTCAAAGCTTTTTTCCAATCACTATTTGTATCTGCCATCATTTCAACTTCTTTCATATTTAACAAATGTTTCAAAAACAACAAGGCGGCTATGCAAGGTATTTGCCTCGTTATAGCCGCCTCGCCGAGCTATGAATCAGTTTTCATAACACGATAATTTATTTGCTGTCTGAATCTGGAACTCCTGCCACCGTCTGGAATACATCAGCAAGTGACATATTCTGATCGGCAAACTTTTTGTGGAGAATCAAGTTTCGGAAGTCTTCAATGCTCATCGTTTCCTTTTGCTTAAATGGAAGCGCAGAAGCAGCACTCTCGCCTACTTGATTGACTCCGGTAACAAGTGTGATGACAATGCCATCATGACTGTCCAGATGAACAGTATAATGCTCGTAATATGATGGAATATCATATGAATCCGTTAATTCTTTGTTCTTTTTAAAGTAATCAGTGATAAAGTCGGCAAAGGCATCTTTTGATTTAAGTGCCTCTTTCCAGCTTGAGTCATTATTATCAGCCATACTAATATCTCCCCTCTAATAGAAGCTTAATCATTCAAAATTAGTTTTTAACACTTGGTTTTGCTTGATCATTCTTCTTCCAGAAATCAATTGAATCATATTTCACACCAGTTAAGTCTTCACAAACGGCCTTAGTGTGTGGGTCAACATCTTTCATGCTGCCACCCTTTTGGAGACGACCCAATTCTTGGGCAAGAACTTTAAATGTCTTCTTGCTTAAGTGGAAACGTGCGGCGAAGAACATAGCCAATAAGATCATGAATCCAACACCACCGGAAACAATGAAGATAATCATGTTGGTAGCACTGGCAGGCTGTGATACGGCACCACTAGCTGATTGACGGAAGTGTGCAAAGTCAAGTAAGTATCCGGCAACAACTGATGCCAAACCTTGACTGATTTGGTTGATAAAGGTCATAACTGAGGCGAATAATCCGGCACGGTTTTTACCCGTAACCAAAGTATCCAAATCAGGAATGAATGGGAAGACGTTCCATGGAGCGAAGTACAAGATGTACAGACCAACTTCATAGAATGACATACCAACAATTAACCAAACCATCATGTGGGCTGGACGAGTTAAGGCAACGAATGCCCAGTTGGCGGCACTAATCAAGATCAATGAGTAGCCGAACAGGTAAAGTGAACGGTAAGTGAACTTGGTAACCGCGAACCCAGCGATAATGGTAACTGGGATAGATACAATACTCAATGATTGTAAGAATCCTGAAGTACTAGTTGACATCTTTAATACATAAACAATGTAGTAAACAAACACAGTTGAGAAAAGAATTGTTGCGAAGTATGAACTTAAGTAAATACCCATGTGAAGACGGAATGTCTTGATCTTGAAGGTTGAGAAGTAATTCTTTAACTCTGACTTCAAGTTTGGTTTTTGACCATTGTTATCTGCAAGGGCTTCTGCTTCAAGCTTCTTAGCTTCTGCTTTGGTAACAAAATGTTCCCAAGTTGTATGGTAAGTAACTAATACTAAGAAGAATGTGGCAACAGAGAAGATAACCTGCATTAAAATATATGGTTCTGGTGAAGTCTTAGGGAAGAACTTGAATAATTGTGCTGGAACGAATTGGGTTAACATTCCACCTAATCCGGCAAGAACCATTTGAGTAGTTGACATCTTGGTACGTTCGTTAAAGTCTTTAGTCATTTCGTTTGGAAGAGTTTCCCAAGGAATTTGAAGTGTTGACATCAAGACAGTAACGATAAGGTAAGTAACCAAGTAGTACCAGAAGCTCATCCCGGCAACCCACATTGTGATCGCAACTAATACTGATGGAGCCGCAATCAAAATGAAGATGTGTCGACGACCAAACATCCGGCCAAGCTTGTACTTGTAAATGTTATCCGAAATATTACCCATGACCAGTGAAACAATGGCATCAGCCACACGACCGATCAGGAAGATAGTAGCACCTTGTCCAGCTGTTAAGCCGGCAAATGTGGTGTAGAAGAACATCAACCAAGCACCAACTAAACCTTGCATTGAAATACTAAAGAATGAGAAGACACCGAAACCTAATGATCTCCAAATTCCAATTGGCTCACGACTTTGATAAATTCTCTTGTTGGCATATTCATCCCAACCGTCGTGAACAACTTGCTTTTGATTGTCCATTTTGTAACCTCCCATGATTACGTAAATATTTTGTATCCGTTTACAATTTGGTTCAAAAAGTTAGGACAGACACAACAGTATCCATCCACCAAATGTTGTGCAGGTAATCGTCCTTTGATCCTCGGAACTCAAATTCCAAGTATCGAAACAATAATTGCTAAAACTGGACAAATCACTTGTACAACATTCAACCTTGACCACAACTTAAATTGTAAACGCTTTATAAAGCATATTCTTTGCAAATTTTGACATAAACATTGCAAAAACGTAGGTAGTATATCAGAAACAACTTTCATAACTGATCTTGTGGCGTTCCAATTTGACTCTAAATTAAGTACCTGAACAGCTCGCCCACGATACGATGAGCTAACTTTTCGTATCCCAGCGGACTGTAATGGGTGCCATCCGGCATATAACGTTCACTATTCGCCAAGAATGGTGAAATCCCACTTATATTAAACAAATCAATTACCGGAATACTATAGTGATGACAAATCTCAATCATCGCGGAGGCATAATCACCCTGGGTATGGCCGGCTTGATTTTTCTGAAACGAATTGGGATAAGGTTCCTTCGAATGGGCAAAGGAAGTCTTGGTAGGTGTCATAAAGACTAATGTCGCGTTTGGATACTGATCGTTTAATCCATTAATAATGGTATCAAGTGCCCCAAGGAACGTGTGCGGATCATTTTTATCGATACTTCCCAGCGGGACATTATTGACGAAATCATTAACGCCACCAAACACAACAATATAGTCGGCGTCTTTATCCATATCCAAATACCGTTCAACAAAACTATCCTCACGGTCCGAACAGACAGCAATCCGGGAACCTTTTTTGCCAAAGTTGTTAACCTTTTTGAACGGAATCAGTTCCTGTAAATGAGACGTCCAGGAAATACCGTTTCCGCCGCCTCCTGTGCTGTCATCGCCCCAAGTGGTTGAATCACTAAAACAATTAATCACTTTGTCACTAAAGTAATCATTATCAAACAACATGCAGTTTCCCCCTTTGACTTTTATCTGGTTAGTCAAAACAGCAGTATCGATTCCATCATATTTCATCCACTATCTTGACAAATAGCCAAATCTCCTGCCAGCAAACAGCGCATTCCGTTTACTTAGCTTCAATATTTCTGTACAATTGGAATTGTAAACGCTTAATAAAGCACATTCTTTGCGTAGTTTGACATAAACATTGCAAAAAGGCAGGTGCGCTAAATGATTATTGATTTACCATTGGACGGAACGCTTCCAACAGATATTGTTTGTTCCCATAATCGAAGCCGTCATCACGACAGTCCCTTTCATCAACATACAAACCATATTGAACTCATTTTATTCATCTCAGGTGATGTAACTTTCTACACCCCTCATAAAGCATTCCCCATCAAGCCCGGCTACCTGATCGCAATTCCAAATGGTGTCTGGCATCGGGTGGTTACAAAAAGTTCGGCCCCATACGAAAGAATTTTCTTAAACATCAAAGTCGACTTAATCAACCAACTTTCCACCCCAAAGACCGATTTATTTGACTGTTTTAAAACCCAGGATAATAAAGATGTTAATATTTTGAATCTTAATCAAGATTTCATTGACGACTATATTGCATTTTGCGACCAGCTCATCCCAACCCTTGATAAAACTGAATATGGCAGTGACGTCAGAGCCCGAATTCTACTTTCACAAATTTTACTCATTGCCAACGAAGTTCATCCCGTAAAAGATCAGCCTAAAAATATCATGCCGCCGTTCTTGGAAAAAGTCACTTCCTTCATTGATGACAACTTAGCCGGTGATCTAAGCTTGTCGGCATTTGCGGACGAATTCTTCATGAACCCCAATTACCTGGATCGATCCTTCAAGAAGTACACCGGATTGTCGATTCATCGGTATGTCATCGAGAAGCGGATCGAACTCGCAAAGCAGCTTTTGCGCGAAGGTCACACTGTCACAATGGTTTGCGAAGCTTCCGGATTTGGAATTTATAGTAATTTTATTCGGACGTTTAATACCCTTGTTGGCCTTTCACCTGGTAAATATAAGAAGAAATATCAAAAATAGTTTCAGTTGGGATCATTTAAAAACAACGAGCACTTAACAAATAAAGTCCCACTTGAGTAACGAGGCAACCTTTACGCCAGGTTATTCAAGTGGGACTTTTTGTTTTCTAAACGCTTCTTCGCTTAAAAACGATATAGCTCAATACCAGCGAAATGATCGTATACCCAAGGCATGCGCCGACCATTTCCGGAGTTGATAATAATGTGACCTTGTCGGCATTTGGTTCGGTCAACTGCAATGGCAAATTCAAGATGTTTAACGGATTCCATTTCAGCCATTCCCACCGATTCATGATCTTAATCATCATTCCTTCTATAATGTACAAGCCAAAATACCCCACAATTCCGATGGAAATTGCAGTAGCTGTGCTTCGGAAGACATTTGCCAGTAACAAAACCAAGCTCAGAATCATCCAAAGGACCAGGAACGATCCGATGATGATCAAAATATTCGCATGGATAATGGTCAGCTGGTTATTGTATTGATCGCTTAACTTAAACGTATCGTTGAATAACACAGCTTTGATCACTAACGACCATGCCAAGGAAACAGAAAAGAAATAAACCGAATAAAGGAACATGGTGATCCATTTGCTGATTAAAATTTGGCCGCGATAATATTTACGATACAGTAATTCCTTAATAGTCCCGTATTGAAATTCCATGGCAATAATGGAACTGCAGGCCGCAATCATAAACAATGGAATCCAATAAATCCCTGCAAATAATTGGACAAACTGGATTTCCGGTTTGCCCCAGGAACCTGGGTAATATTTACTTAAAAATCCAAGGGCGGTCATCAATAGTAATAAAGTAGCCGAGGAGATGTAAGTGCTGCTTTTATGAAGTAATTTGAAGCACTCTTGTTTAACTAAAGTTATCATTTTATTTCGACCCCTTTACTTGATCATCCTTAAGCAGATTAAGCAGGATGGTCTCCAAGTCATTGTGAACATGCTGAACATCTTCAATATTGATGCCGTTGCCTGTCAGTAAATTAATCATGTCAGCCATCTGGTTTTGCCCATTTTCGATAACCGAAACGCCACCACTTTTATCAAGCTGATATCCATGTTGAGCTAAAATATGACTTGCCTTTACGTCATCCGAAGTTTTGAAAGCCAACAGCTTTTTACTGCCACTTTCAAGGGTGACCATACTTTGGGTATAAACAATTTGTCCTTGATCAATCACAACGATATCGTCAATTAACTTCTCCAGTTCACTTAAAATATGGCTGGATATCAGAAATGTGGTTCCACTTCTTGCATAACTGAGAATGAGATTGCGCAAATCTTTATTGGATTGAGGATCTAATCCGTTCATGGGTTCATCTAAAATGACAAGTCTGGGATTGTTGACGAGTGCCAAAGCAATGCCCAGCTTTTGTTTCATCCCTAAAGAGTAAGTCTTAGCCTTGCGATTAATATAAGCATCCATCCGCAGTTTGCGGACAATGTCCATTACCTGAGTGTCTGAGGTTGTCTTTTTTGAAAACAGGTGTAGGTGTTGATAACCGGTTAAAAATGGGTATATTCCTGGATATTCAATTAAAGCACCCACCTCATCCATTGATTGATGACTGGTCGGTGAAACCACTTCACCATCAACCATTATTTTTCCTTCAGGATAGTTAAATAAGCCAAGAATTGCCTTCATGATAGTGGATTTACCAGCACCATTAGGACCCACCAAGCCAATAATGTGTCCCGCCTGAACCCCGAATGAAACATCTTTCAAAACCTGCTTGTGACCGAAGCTTTTACTAAGGTGTTCGATATCTAAAATTGAGGTTGTCATATGATCCTCCCGCTGAACTAATCAGCTTTTAAACCAAGCCATTGTTAATCATAGAAAGACAAATTACCGGCAAACAAATGAACAGACTACCAAAACGACTCATTTATCATGGTCATCGGCCTTGGGTTGACTAGCAACATCTGAATATGCCCGTGCTCGATCAAGAAAAGTATCACTTTTTACAAGTGCAATTCCGGGTAGTTCGCCGGTCGTGTCGCCCAAAACAACAAGACTGGTTCCTTTATTAAAGCCAAACACGTCCCGAGCTTTTTTGGGAATGACAATCTGTCCCCGTTCACCAACGGTTACAGTTCCATATAGGGACTTCCCCTTTGGTGGAATTCCCACTTTGTTGGATTCAATGCTGTAATGAATTAAATTATCTAAAGTGATGCCATAAAGATTAGCTAACAAATCGGCATGGGAAATGTCGGGAGCTGACTCACCACTCTCCCATTTAGCAATTGCCTGCCGTGAAACGTGGACTTTTTCAGCAACCTGTTCCAATGTATAGCCGTGATGATTACGTTGATCACGTAAGTTCTGGGCAATATTCGAATTTTCTGTCATGCTGATTTATCCTCCTTATCATTTAATTCATACCTTATGTTACCAGCCTATATGCGCCAAACAACCAACTCCGCCTGACTGATTATGTTACGATTGGTTGCCAAAAGTTGGTGATCATTAGTTGGACGCGAATGATGTTAACCGCTGCGCGCAAAAAAAGCCAACGATGGGCAAACTTACGCCCATCATTGGCTTCCTTCTCTTATAAACCGAACCATGTATTCCTGCTATCTAGCAGAAATGCGTTCCAACGGCCGGCGGGAACGCCTGCCTAGCCTACTGGCGACGACCATGGACCCAGCTTTACTGTTACTTAGCTGAAACGTGCGCTTGCAACCCAACCCCGGTGTATAAGAAAAGAAGACCAACGATGAACAAGTTCATCATTGGTCTTCTTCCCTTATACACCAAATCGCGTATTCCTGCTATCTAGCAGAAATGCGTTCCGACGACCCTGGGCCTTACACGTAAATAAAAAGTGTGTATCAATGGACAAAGCACGTCCATTGATACACACTTTTCACTTACGCACCAGGCCCAAGGCGGGTCTCGTCACGCTCTTTACTTTTTCATATCCATTGCATGGCCACCGAATCCGTGACGCAATGCTGATACAACTTTACCTGTAAATGTATCTTGTTCCATTGAACGGTTACGTGCGAACAATGAATCAGTGATAACTGGAACTGGAATGCCTTGTTTGAGGGCTTCTTGAACAGTCCACTTACCTTCACCTGATGAGAACATCTTGCCTGAAATTTGATCCAAGTTAGCATCGTTAGCAAATGCTTCTTGAGCCAATTCCATGAGCCAGCCACGGATAACTGATCCGTTTACCCAAACTTTGGCAACAGCTTCGTTGTCGTAGTCATATGGGCTGTGGTCCAAAACATCGTAACCTTCACCGATGGCTTCCATCATACCGTATTCAATACCGTTATGAACCATCTTCAAGTAGTGACCTGAACCTGGCTTACCAGTGTAAAGGTAACCATCTTTTTGTGAAATTCCTTCGAATAATGGTTTGATGTGTTCAAATGCTTCGGCACTAGTACCACCAATCATGAAGTTACCACCATTGAGAGCACCGTTCTTACCACCTGAAGTACCACAATCGAAGAAGTTAATATCTTTTTCTTCAGCAATCTTACCATGACGAATTGAGTCTTGATAGAATGAGTTACCACCATCGATCAGGTAGTCACCCTTTGAAAGAAGGCCAACCAGTTCAGTAACAGTTGAGTCAGTTGGCTTGCCTGCTGGAACCATAATCCATACAGTGCGTGGTGCGTCCAACTTGCTTACAAGATCAGCATTGCTTGAAGCGGGAGTTGCACCTGCTTCTTGAGCTAATTTAATGTTTGCTTCGTCCAAATCAAATGCAACAACTTCGTTACCGTTACGGATCATGTTCTTAACAAGATTAAGACCCATTTTTCCGAGACCAATCATACCAATTTGCATAAGTAATGTACCTCTTTCGTCTTATATATTAGTTAGTTTCTTGTCTACGAGAACATTATATATTTTGAAAAGAATTTTCGCAAGGGTTATTGATAATTATTTTCAAAAAAGTTCATCTTTTATGAAAATAATTTAAAATGAGTTCCAGTAACGCTGATATGACGGCATTATTAATAACAAAAGGGTTAACAAAATCTTTCCGCTCTATTTAACGAGGAGTGTAAATGTTTTACACTTTCCGCCTATAATACCGCCAAATGGCTGTACAGCATAGGCTAACCAGCCCCAGAAGGGTTACGCCAACCCCTGCCAACAAGCCTCTAATATGATAGTTAAAGGCAATGTGGTGGCTGCCTTTCGACAATGGAATGCCAACCAACCCGCCGGCAACTCGCTTGACGGCTTGTTGCTGGCCATCTACTTTAACCTGCCAGCCTTGATCAAACGGAATCGTAATCACCAGAGTTCTTGCTTTGTTGCCAACGTTAACGGTTCCTTTAAAGTGCCCACCATGCTCATTCAATCGACTTGGATTCTGCAGCTTGAACAGATGCTTATTTTGATCCTTCACAACTTGTTTGAGATTCCGCATATTTATTCCGCCAATGTCTCGCGGAATTTTGGGCAACTCTTTATTGGAATGAATCGTGACGGTGGAAATCTGGCCTTTTTGCATATAACCCAACGGAACCATTTCCGTCCCCAACCCACTATATAGGTTGGAAAGTTTTTGACCATTGACATAAATTGAAACGCCAATCAGCCGAACTCTTGGAACATAGAGGTATTGTGGCCCCGTCGTATTTGCATAGAACTGGGCTTTATACCCAAAGTAATCTCGGGTGACATAATGGGCATTGCTGACAATCGTCGGCTTAACAATATATTGTTTATGATTACCGGCGACTTTTTGAACAAACCGATTGAGATTGTCGAATACCAGCTCTCTTCTTAATTTTAAATGCTGGATTTGATTATCAGCCGTAAACCCAAGCCCGGCAGTCTGCTTCCTAACCGTTAGCTTGTTGGTATCATTTCCGATAAAGTAATAGTCCTTTAGGCCAAAGAAGTAATTTGTAATGGCGGTTCCACCAAACGAGTCAATCCGCCGAATATTTCTGGAAGAAAATCCCAGGTCGCCCAATACATGATGGGTATGAGTATTCAGAGTCGAACTGTAAGAGCTGATGCCATAGTTTCGGTATAAGAATGAATCATTGTATCCGTTATATGGAACTTTGAACAGGTTTCGAAACGGCTTATTAACAATCACAAATCGATAGAAGCCGCGGTCGGATTGATTTTGTTTTTCAATGGTATCAACCTTTTTGATAGATTGGGCATAGGTGTGCTCGAAGGCTTTCTGGTTACCAAACGGCGCCCCGTCAGTCGCAATCATAAAGTTCAGGCCAAGTTCAGCGGCAAGAATGAATCCTAAAAAGATTTGACTGGAACGGCGCTGTTTGCCAACGCCAATCAAGGCAATCGTCGTCACAATCATAAAGCCGACTACAAACACAAGAACAATGTTCGATACCGAAAGTTGTGGAATATCAAATCTGAATTCCATCATCTTTTGACCGTCAATATTGGCAAACACATAGCCAATCAAAATAGCAACGGTAATTCCCGCTGCACAACGAATCAACAGCTTTTCTTCGGCAAACATCCCCTGAAGATAACCTTCATAGGTAATCATAATAATCGCAAAGCTGAACAAAAAGACCATTCTAAATGGGAACCCGGCCGGCTGCTGCATCATATGCCAAATCGTATTCAACGGTAACAGCCACATGCCGACAAAAATTCCGCCAACCAATATTCCGGCAGCCTGCTTATCCCGTTTAGTAATCATCTTGGAAAGAAAATACACAACGATTCCAACTATAAATAACGACCCGGTAAAGAAACTGGGATTATGGACCAGGCGGCCGGCAAAATCGTTCCCACCAACGCCAAAGTTAACCGGAAAGCTTAATCCAAATGTTCCTTTAAATAAGAAATTGACAACCGATAAATCTTTCTTTCCAGTTGCCATCATGGCAATTGCGGTAGGAATCAGCACAACGGCAGTGGTCAATCCCGACAATAACGAATACCAAATAAACCAGCCAATTTTACGCCAGTTGGCTTTCAAATTCTCAAAGAACGGCAATCTGTAAGGCTGGTTTTTCTTTAACAAAAACGCCATGTACAACACATTAAAGACACAGATAATGTAGCCCATGTAGAAGTTCGTCAAAATAATCGCAACCAGGCTGATAACATAAATCGTCGGCTTGCCATAATAGTAGAGTTTTTCCAGGCCATAGATCATCACCGGCAGCCAAATCAAAGCGTCAAGCCACATCAAATCATAGAAATACATCGACACAAATCCACACAGACCGTATGCAAAGCCACCATAAATGGCCATCAGATCATACATTTGATACTTTTTACCCAAAAAGACACTCATGGAGACTGAGCACAAAATCAGCTTCAGCCAAATGATCAGGTCAATAGCTATGGGTAACTGGGCATTTCCAAAGAATAAAATAATGATATTCAGTGGGCTCAGCAAATAATAAGCATAAATTGGGACAAGGCTGTCCCCAATTGACATTAGAAAGGAATAACTCGAAAAAGAGAAATGAGCCATCTGTCGCTTTAATTCAGCAAAGAACTGCAAATACTGCGTGGAAAGGTCGCTGACCAACAGATTATGGGAGCCAAATGGTGCAATCCCAATCAGCACAAATAAAGCACTGACCAATAACAACGGGATCAGTACTGCAAGGATATAGAAATGACGTTTCGTATGACTACCACGTTGTGACAGCATGTTCATCCACCTCAAATTAGATTTCACATTATAGAAGTTCACAAAGCTTCTAACACCCATCATTATAACTTCCCATTCATTTGGAACATTATATAGAAGAACTTTTTTACCAACTATTAAGGAACTTCGATGTTTTGTTACATTCCACCCCCTTAACTTGTAATAAAGCAGGCATTTAAGGTCAATTTGACCCCATATCCAAGGAAAATAGAAAATATATCGAAAAAATTTCGAATATTTGGATAATTAAATTACTGTGTAAAGCCCTGTCACCATAGGGATCACACAGATATGAAGAAAGTATGAAATCTTTCTTAACATTTATGAAACAATCCTGATACTGGTTGGTAGCATTCATTTCATATAATTGTTCTTGTAAGTTTTTAAAGGAGGACTATTACTAATATGAAATTTCGAAAAATAGCCGGCCTATTAATGGGTGCTGTGGCAGCATTCACATTTGCGATTAACGCATCCGCTGCCAAAACAAAGATTGCTGATGTTTCGCAGTACCAAGGAAACATCAACTGGAGTAAAGCTTCCAAACAATTAAAATTTGCAATTATCCGGGTCCAACATGGTGACACTGGGGACGCAGATTTCAGAATTGATACTCATAAAAATATTAACGCTAACGGCGCATATAAATATAACGTTCCATTCGGCCAATACGGTTACGCAGAGTTCAGCAGCGTGGCTGATGCCAAAAAGGAAGCAAGAGACTTTTATAAACGTGCAAGTTCCAAAGCTCGTTTCTACGTTTTGGATAACGAACACCGAAAGGGTCATGGCTCAGAACAATCTTACGTTAATGCCTGGCTTGCTCAAATGAGAAAGTTAACCAATAAGCCTTTGGTTTACTACTCATACCAGAATTACGTCAATGTTCACAAAATCAACTATTCCAAGTTTGACGGTTCATGGATTGCCAATTATTCCGCTAAGCCAAACGTTACAACAGATCTTTGGCAATATACTTCACACGGTTCATTAAGCGGAATCAGTGGAAGAGTTGATTTAAGTAAAGCGGTAAAGGGTTCGGTTGTTAACTCATGGTTAAAGACATCTTCCAAAGATGCCGCAAAGCCAACCTACTTCACGTCACTTCCTAGTGATAAAAAGATTTCAACTTCAAAAAATGTTTATCAATATAAAGATGTTAATTTCAAAAGTCGGGTTTCAAAGATTACTGCAGGCAAGAAGCTTTCAGTTAAATCAATCACCCGTTCCAATGGTGGAGCTTATCGGTTCCAACTTTCAAACGGAAATTACATCACCGCTAATAAAGCATACGTAACTGACTAATTTAACGAAACTACGCAAAGTAAAGGGGAACTAATCTTGTCACACAGTATTATCAAATCAATCTTAAAACCAGTTTTATTGCTCGCAGCATTATTTGCATTCGCTGTTACTTCATATACTTCAGCAAACAACGCAGACGCCAGCTCATCAAACAAATCATATTCAAAAGTTTTGAAAGTTGCTAAAAAGCATCTTGGTGCAAGTTACGTTTACGGCGCTGTTGGACCTACACATTTTGATTGCTCAGGTTTCACTAAATATGTTTACAAAAAGTCAATCAAGAAGTCAATTCCAAGAACTGCTCAAGCACAATACAACGGAACAAAGAAAGTTTCAAAGAGCAACATCAAAAAGGGTGACTTGGTATACTTCGGTGGAAGCAAACACAGTATTTCACACGTTGGTATGTATATCGGTAATGGTCGCATGATCGATTCACAAAACCGCGGTGTGGTTACTGAAAAAGTTTACTCACCATGGTGGCACGTGGTTGGATTCTCACGCCCAACTACTTTAAGTTACGACTAATCAAACTAAATAAAAAACGTAAAGCACCAGTCACAAGCCTCAAGGGTTTGTGACTGGTGCTTTTTTGGCTCTACAATATCTGTTGTTGGTAATAGATTTTTATCTATTACTGATGACAGATTTTTTGTTTTTCATTAGAATAAAAAAGCGGACATTTCCTGTCCGTTCATCAAAACCAACAACCACGAAGATTTTAGAGAAAGAAGGAAATGCCCTATGTCAAATGATACTACGAAAATGTTGTTAGGAATAGATGATAAACACTTAAAAATTGAGAATGGCAAAATAGGTGATGATGGGGTGATCCGATTAAACGGGTCGCTGAACTATTCCCCCAAGGCTTGCCGCAACTGTGGGGTTATTAATGATCACCAGATCATTGGCTATGGTTGGCGAAGGACCACCATTAGATTCGCTAAAACATTGGGCAGCACGGTTATCCTATGCCTCAATCGGCGAAACTTTCACTGTAAGGCTTGTCATACCAACTTCCTGGCGCAGACGAGTGCAGTGCCGAAGCACTGCACGATTTCAAATACAACCCGGAAACAATGTTTAGAGAAGTTAACGGAACCAGTGAGCCTCAAACACATTGCCAATGAATTGTCCACTTCGGATTCATTCGTTGGTCGGCAGCTCTTACGGGCTGAACGGGACTTTAAAACCAACTGGCACTACTTACCCAAAGTTCTCCTCATGGACGAAGTTAAAAGCACTAAGAGTGCCACCGACGCGATGAGCTTTGAATTTATGGACGCCGAAACCCACGAATTAATTGACCTATTGCCCTTTAGAACCATCTATCAGCTTCAAAAGTATTTCCAGCATTATGACCAAGCCGCACGAGAAAATGTGAAAATTATCGTCACCGATATGAACTATACCTATCCCAAATTGGTTGGGCAGATCTTCCCGAACGCCATCGTTGTTATTGATCCTTTTCACTTAGTTAACGCTTTAAACCGGGCTTTTAACAAGACGCGAGTGCGTCTCATGAAAACCCTGGCCACTTCCTCGCGCCAGTATCACGCCTTGAAACGCTATTGGAAACTATTATTAACGCCGGCCAATCACCTTAACTACGAGGCTTTCCGCAAGTGGACAAACTTCCCTTATCCGGCAACTGCCACGGATGTGGTTGATGCTTTACTGGACATTGATCCCGAGCTCAAGCAAACTTACGACGTGATGAATTGGTTACGTGAAACCATCAAAAACCGCGACTGGCCCAACTATAATCAAGCCTTTCACCACCTGCAGGGGTGCTCGGAAGAGATGTTGGCAGCCCTCCAAACCTTGGCGGCTCATCATGATGAAATTGGCAACACTTTCACCCACCACTACACCAACGGGCCCTTAGAAGGTTCAAACAACAAGATTAAAGTCATTAAGCGCACTGGATTTGGTTACCGAAACTTCTTCAGATTCCGGCTAAGAGTGCTGTTCGCTTTTCGAGTTCATACAAAAAGAGCCCTAATCACCAAGTGATTAGAACTCCAATATTTTGTTCACCAATAACAGTTGACGAAGAACCGCTTTTTTGTAGAATTGATGTAGGTGATACTTGTTCGCGTTGTTTAAGCTATGTGGACTGATCGTTTGCCGAAACGTGTTTCGACGACCCAGACGCTAACTTCTAAGTGCACTTTGATTAAAGCCCCAGAACCATGGGCTTCAATCAAAGCACCCTTAGAAACCGCGTCTCCCGGGTCTCGTCACACTCTTATCTCTAAAACGAGAACTTATCTACCACTTCAAACGTTACATTCTCATTGGCCTTCAATAGTTTGGCAACTGGGCAAGTGTCCAATGCTTCATCGACCATCTTTTGTGCCTGATCGTCATCCAACTCATGAAAGAGAATTTGGCAGCGAACGACAAACTTGTATCCGGTTGTATCCTTTAAATTATCCACTGCTGTGTGAATAACTGTATCCGGCTTCAAGTTGTGTTTACGTTCAACCAATCCAATAGTTGCGTTAAAGCAAGTGCTCAAGGCAAAGCCAATGAATTGTTCCGGGTTGGTTCCTGGACTACTAATTAATGAGCTGCTTACACCCAAAGCCAAGCCCTCGTTTCCTCGAACGTAGCTTTCACCAACTAATCCGTGTTCATTAACAACTTCAGTATGATAAAGTGATCCGTCAACAGCCATATATAATTCCTCCTATTTAACAAACCAATAACTTCATCCAACGCCTTAATAATATGTGATTTAATGGGTGAAGTCCATCAAACAGCACTTGCAATTGTTACCGCTTACTTTCAAAATAACATCCCCATTCGATTCGATTTTTTGATACACTGGAACGTGGCGCAAAAAATCGAATGAAAGAAGGTCAAATAAATGCCCAAAAATGAAATGAATTTAAAATGGCTGATCATTGGTGCGATGTTCAGTGCGGTTGGAATGAGCTTTGTCTGGCCGCTAACAAGTGTCTATCTTCATGATCGGCTGGGAGTTTCTCTAACCCTGATCGGTGTCGTTTTACTGTTTAACTCGTTGGCCAGCGTGCTGGGAAGCTATCTCGGCGGGTATTTATATGACCGGAAGAACCCCTATCACTTATTGGTTGGGGGCGTATCGTCAACCATCCTCACATTGATCCTGCTGGTTTTCTTCCACGGATGGCCGACTTTTGGGATTATCCTATTCTTTAACGGGATTTGCAGCGGTTGGAATCTGGCCGTTGTCAATTCGATTGGAACAAGTATCACTTCTCAAGACAGCCGCTACGTTTTTAACATGCTGTACTTTGCCCAGAACCTAGGGATCGTCATCGGAACCTCTTTGGTCGGCTTCATCTATAGCATTAGTGTCACCTTAATGTTTGTGGTTGCAACCAGCTTGTTTATGATCTTCTTGATCATTGTCTTTTTCAAGTTCAAACCTGCAGCAAACAAATCCAGAAAGAAAGTTTCGGATACCGAGAAGACCAGTTGGAGTCCCAAAAGCCTGCCAAGGGCCAACGCCATTATGCTGTTCACCTTTTTCATGGCATTATTCATTATCTGGATTATGTACCAGCAATGGGTTTCCAACCTGTCAGTGTACATGACTGGGATTGGCATCCCGCTGCGAAACTACAGTTTCCTGTGGACCATTAACGGTGGTGTCATCGTTGTGAGCCAAATTATCATTAACTGGATTTCCCGCTATCACGAAAATATGATCTTAGAAGTCTTCTTTGGCGTCTTCCTGATGTCATTATCTTTTGTCGTTTTAATCTTTGCGAAGACTTATCCGTTCTTTGTTCTCGCAATGATGACTCTGACCATTGGTGAGGCTACCGCCCTGCCAACAATTCCAGCATTGGTTAATACATTGACGCCCGTCGAAGCCAAGGGGCGCTATCAAGGCCTGATCCAATCATGGGCCTCAGCAGGACGTGCCTTAGGACCTCTGTTTGGTGGTTTGGTCATTGAAATGTCCTCATACACAATTCTGTTCATAATCGCAACTGGAGCTGTTTTACTGGTCCTCATGGGCATTATCGTGTTGTGGAACACGCTGCATGGAAAACTGGTTATGTACCGTTAAAATGATCATCAAAAAGGCCTTCACACATTAGTGTGAGGGCCTTTTAATTTTAAATGATTTAATTTATTTACCAAGTTGACTGTGCTTCAAGCCATAGCCAAAGTATAGTACCAATCCAAATGCAAACCAGATACCAGATGCAATCCAGGTTTCAGCCTGAAGTTGTGACAGCATCAGCATGCACAACAGGCCGGAAATGATTGGCAAAACCGGGTACCAAGGAACTTGATAACCGTGATGATTTTGAATTTCTTTGTTTCGACGCAACGGAATAATCCCAAATGACACAAACAGGAATGCGATCAAAGTTCCAATGTTAACCAAGTTGGTTAACTGTTCCAATGGGACAAAGCCACCCATGAAAGCAATCACGATGGTAATCGTAATCATACTGTTTTTGGGACTGCCCTTTTTATCAAGCCGGCCCAAGAATTTTGGCAGCAGACCATCACGACCAATTGAATAAATCAACCTTGATGAACTGTAAATCATGGTAACCATCATCGTGAACATTCCGGCTAAAGCTCCCAGGGAGATAATTCCGGCAACCCAGTTCAAATGAACGAATTGTAATGCAAAGGCAACTGGGTCGGAAACGTTTAATTTGGTATAAGAAACCATTCCTGTCAGCACAATTGAAACCCCAACATAGAGGATTGTCGCAACAATCAAAGTTCCGATAATTCCGATTGGCATATTTCTCTTTGGGTTTTTAACTTCGGCAGCGGAACTGGAAACTGCATCAAATCCCAAGTAGGCAAAGAAGACGGCAGCTGCACCACCAAGAACACCACCATGAGAACTGTGCCAGCCAAACGGTAGGAATGGATGCCAGTTGGAAGGCTTGATGTAGAAGAGTCCGACAATGATAAATAAGAGGATAATGGCAATTTTAACAACCACGATAATGTTGTTTAGTCGAACGGATGAACGCATTCCCTGATTCAACATCCAAGAAATTAAGACCACAATAATAATTGCGATCAGATTTCCATACGTCCCCTGACTAGGCATAAACGGACCGGAGATCGCCTTTGGAAAGCCGATGTGGAATCCTGCCAGGAACGACTGGAAGTAGGCGCCCAACGCACTTGAAACCGCAGCGACGGCTAACACGTACTCAAGGATTAAGGCCCAGCCAAGAATCCAGCCGATAATTTCACCGAAGACCAAGTTTCCATATGAATACGCACTTCCGGCAACGGGTAATGCAGAAGCAAATTCGGCATAACACATTGCCGAAGTCGAACACACAATTGCGGCAACAATAAACGAAATGATGATACCAGGGCCGGCTTTGGTTGCAGCGACGGTCCCAGGGAGAATAAAAATACCAGTACCGATAACGGCACCAATACCGAGGGCAATTAAATCAAAAGCTGACATTGTTTTGATGAACTTCTTATCAGTTTCCAGATAACGGTCTAATTGCTCGCGGCGAAAAATTCTTGCTAATAATGACATATACGAGCCTCCACAAGTAAAATGAATGATTGATTAAAATACTTATTCTATTTTAACTTTCAAGACTGCATAAAGTCAATTTCAATCCGTTGATGTAACCGGTTTATTGAAAAATAGTTGTATATTTAGTCAAAGTCGCAAAAGAACCATTCATCCCCAAAGTATTGTATCCTTGTATAGAAGAAACTTTGAAGGGGTGAAGAATTTGAAAAAGAATCGGTTGGAGGCATTTACTGACGCCATTGTTCCTATCATCATGACCGTTTTGGTCTTGGAACTTAAACATCCCGAAGAATTAAGCTGGCACGGCCTTTGGGGGATTCATGAAGAATTAATGTCATACGCCATTTCATTTTTCCTGTTGGCAATTGTTTGGGGTAATCATCACCACATGTTTTTACTGGTTAAAACAATCGACGGCTTTGTCATTTGGTCCAACACGCTACTGCTATTTTTCCTATCATTTGTCCCATTTGCAACCGGCATTGTCGATTCGGATCCACACAGCCTATTTGGTTCGCAGCTTTATACCCTCTTGTTTATCGGCATCAATCTTTCGTGGAACCTTCTGCGGATCAGCTTGGTGCGGGCAAACAAATCGGTTAAAGCCGTTGTGGAATCACTGCACCGGGATCCCAAAAGTATTTATACGTTGGTAGCGTTCATTGCCGTCTTCTTCATATCATTTTACTGGCATGAATTTGGCATGATTGGCACATTCATCGTCATGCTGTTATGGGTAATGCCCTACCGAAAAATTGAGCATGCCGCAAAGAGAATTTAAGTTAAATAAAAATGTGTCCGGTCAAATGACCGGACACATTTTTTAGATTTTAAACGTTTTGTTTAGGGTCCGTCTGAAAACTACTTAAGTAAGATGCAAATTGAGGCAATGTAAACCGTAGCCAGATAAACATGAGCGAGCTTATCATAACGCGTTGCAATCCTACGAAAGTTCTTCAACTGATTGAAGAAGTTCTCAATCAAATGGCGCTCACAATAAACGTGGTAATCACAGGTCCACTTGTCTTTGGTATTTTCCTTTGGCGGAATGGTATAGACGCCTGCTTTATCTTCAATATACTGGCGAAGTTTCGCGGTGCCATAGGCTTTATCCGCGATAATATTTGATTGAGAAATATCGAAGCCTTCCAGCAACTCACTGGCAACTTGGCTATCATGTACTTGACCACCTGTTAGGCGAAAACCCAAGGGATTCCCTAATCCGTCAACGAGTGCGTGAATCTTGGTCGTTCGGCCACCTCGACTTAGTCCAATAGCTTGATTTTCGACCATACATTCGGCGTTTTTTTTGCCCCAGTGGCCTTTTGATGCGCTCGAACGATCGTTGAATCTAAGCTCAAGTTTTCCATGTCGGGATCGTCAATCAATTCGAGAAAAACCTGTTCGAACAAGCCTGAACTTACCCAGGCTCGGAAGCGACTATACACCGTTTTCCAAGAGCCATAGCGTTCAGGTAGATCACGCCAAGGAGCCCCGCTGCGCATGAGCCAGAGGATAGCGTTGAGGGCGGTACGGTTGTCTAGGCTTGATGGACGGCCAGTCCGGTATGGCGGGAAGTATCCTTTGATTCGGTCCCACTGAGCATCTTCCAGTTCGTATCGTTTAGGTGTTGTCATCGGAATGCCTCGATTCGTTTTTCCTCAGATTATACCTGAATTTTTAGTTTTCAGACAGTCCCTAGTAAGATCCTTCAGTTCAATATTACTATCCATAATACCGCTCTCACTGCTCAAAATAATCTGGTTGTTCTTGTAATCCAGCTTCATATCCTGATCAAGGTAAATCTTACTGTAGCCTTTGAAATACCAATCACCAAAATTTGAATCCAAGCTGGTATCATAATCAGGTGTTTGAGCGTCCTTGTCGACCGCGATGATATCATAACTGGTATCAAGTGAACAAACTCCAACTTTGGAGAATGGACCAACACCGTCGTCAAAGCTTAAAAGAAGCCGGCTGTTAACGGGGAAGTTTTTCTTGAGCTGTTTAACAGCTGCGTCTGTTATTGTTAGTTTCATATTCTCACCTCTTCTTGTCATATTAAACCTTTGACCAAAGATGTCAATTAAATTGTGTGCAATCTTTTATCTTCATTTTTAATAATGCCCATTTACAAGTATAATATGAACGAGGTGATCAAATGACAAAGTCCATGAAAGCCATCGTCATTAATGACTACGGTGATCGAAACGAATTAACTGAAACAGAAATGCCCATTCCTAAAATTAATGAAAATCAACTGCTTGTAAAAGTTGTCAGTATTGGTGTCAACCCAATTGACTGGAAAACCCGGAAAGGTTTGCGAAAAGAACGCTATCCGTTCAAATTCCCAATCATTTTAGGTCAAGAAATGGCCGGGGTGGTCTCACAAGTTGGTAACAATGTCGCCGGATTTAAAGTTGGTGACGCGGTTATCGGTTATGGAACCCCAAGTAATCGGGGAACCTATGCGGAATTTTACGCAATTGACGCCAGTCAGGTAGCCCACAAACCAATCACGGTCTCGTTTCAAGAAGCTGCGGGGCTTGGCTTAGCGGGAACAACCGCATGGGAGGCCCTATTTGACGCCGGTCACTTAAAGGTTGGCCAAACCGTTCTTATATTAGCTGGATCCGGTGGCGTTGGCTCAATGGCAATTCAACTTGCCAAACACATTGGTGCCCACGTCATCACAACAACCAGCGCAACGAATGACCCATATGTCAGAAAACTGGGTGCAGATAAAGTCATCGACTATAAAACCCAGGAGTTTGCCAAAGTCTCTCCCGAGGTTGATCTGGTCTTTGATACCCTGGGTGGTCAAAATCAACTGGATGCCTTTAAAGTTGTGAAGCCGGGTGGTCGCATTATCTCGATTGTCGAAACAACCGACCAAGCTGAGGGACTGAGCAAGAAATACAATGTCTTCTTTAAGAAGATCAATGCTCATCCAAACAGAGACGTGATCACAACTTTGAGCAATCAATTGGGCGCAGGTAAATTAAAGGTCCAAGTGGCCACTCAATTGAAATTCAACGCCGAAAATGTCCAGGAATTGCATAAGTTAAGTGAAACTGGTCATATTGTCGGTAAACTCATCTTAAATATCTAGTAATTCTCTAAATCACATCATAAAAAAAGAAGGTCAACTGAATTAATTCAGTTGACCTTCTTTATTACGGCACCTACTAAAAGTAGATGGACTTCTTGGATTCCACAATCCGCTAAAGTCAAACACCAGCAAATCTGTGCCTTAAATTGTGTCCCGCTCGAATTCACATTAATCGCTTGCGCGACAGCATAAATGCTGTGTGATTTCTCGACTCATCGCATAGCAGTATTATGCCATAGATTGACGTAAACATCAAGAGTTCTTTTATTAAGCTACTTGTCTTCCGGCTGTTTCTCGAGATTTTCTTTCACCATATCCAAATGCTCTGAAACCCAATTGTTCATTTTGTCCAGGTATTTGGATACATTGCCGATGTAGTCATCCGCACTGGCAACCTCATCAATTCGTAATCCAGATTTATTAACCCAGGGTGACACAATGACGATGTAGACGTTGACGGGTAGAGTTCCCTGATCCTGCATCATTTTGCTAATAATATTGGCATCTTTAAATGGTAAGTTGATTAAGTTGGTTTCCAATCTCAAAGCAACCTCTTCATCGGAAGCCTTGACCTCACCGTATGCCAATTTACCTAAATTCAATTGTTCTTCCACATAGTCATAGACTGGCTGCATAACTTTTGCGGGATCGGCTTCAATCTCACTCAATTTTTTGCTGAAGGACTTGCCTTCAATCTTTTCATTGACTACATCGTCAACAAAGCTCGCTGCATCTTTTTCCAAATTATTTCACCTATCTTCTTAATCCTTTTTGTTTGTTAATTCGTCGTTGAAATGTATCATGCTGCAAGGCTGCCCGCAATCGAAACGCCAGGATATACCAGTAAACATTTACCAGAATCCCAAATGCCGCCACTGCAGAGACAAACAGCTTAACCAGAATTTCGGCATCACTGTTCAAAAACATGGTCGAAATCATCCCCACAAAGCCAACCGTATAAACGGCAATCACGACCGCCAGCAGGTAATAGCTGCTCTTGACCCTTAGAAGTGCCAATATCAACGTTGCCGCGTAAAATGCAATTGCAATCCAGGTGACTTGCATTGCTTCACCGACTTTAGCCGGCGCATCAAGCTGCATGATCTTTAAAGTCATCAGCCAAGTGACTGCCAGAAAAACCAGCAGTGACATGACCGCCCAGAAAATTGTCTGCTTTTCTGCTTTTCTTCTTTTTTCATTTAACGTTTTACCCTCCAGAATTCCAACAAAAAAAGATAAATTCGATAATGGAATTTATCTTTTTATTCACAGTTTCAGTTTAACGTATTTAGCCGTTTTAGAAAAGCATATCAAAGAAATCGTCACGAGAAATTCCGGTGAAGTAATTGTTCAGATCAACGTCTTTCAAAGCATCCTCGAAGTCTTTGCGTTCAAATCGGACACCCTTCAATTTATCGGCAACTTCATTGGAATCCTTAGGGCCAAAGTAGTCACCAAAGAATTTAACGTTGGAAACCTTACCGTCATCGACTTGGAGACGGGCATCGATCGTACCGTTGGTGAAGTGTTGACGCTTCTTAACGGTGAATTCTGGTGAATTACCATATACCCAATCCCAGTTATTATAGTAGTCGTCAAAAATCTTGTCGATTCCCTTTTGATCGTCATCTGTTAAGTGATATTCTTTATCTTTAATGAGTGAAAGATCATCAACGTGGAATAATTCTTTCAACAAACGGTCACGGAATTCTGGAGTGGTTAAATTTTGATACTTAGGTGCCAAGTATGGCTTCAAGTTGGTAACCCGTGAGCTGACAGACTTGATTCCCTTTGACTTAATCTTGTCTTCAGGAACATCCAAAGCCTTTGGAATAACGGATAAATCAACATCCAACATCAAAGTTCCGTGTGAGAAGGTCTTTCCGCCTTTGGAGTACATGGCGTTTCCTGAGAACTTCTTGCCATCAACCAAAATATCATTTCGGCCACTGACTTCTGCAGTTTTGGCACCCATATCATGAAGTGCGTCAACAATTGGTTGAACAAATGACTTAAAGTCACCAAACTCTTCACTGTCACTATCCACCACAAAGCTGAAGCATAAGTTGCCCAGGTCTTGGTAAACAGCGCCACCACCGGAGAGCCGACGGGTGACAACAATTCCGTGCTCATCAACATACTTTTTGTTGATCTCTTCAAGGGTGTTTTGATTACCGCCAACAATGATACATGGTCCTTCAATATAGAATAACAACAGTGGTTCATCAAATTTAATTTCATTCATCAAATACTGTTCGGTAGCCAGATTACGTCTGATATCATTGGATTTCATGACATAATAATACATATATAAAAGCCCCTTTTCAGATTATAGTTAATATACTTGAACAATTTGATATTAGCACCATACGAAAGCGATTACAATCACAAGCAATCTTTTGTGAAAGTTTTATTTGATTACATCTAATGCCTCAAAATGGTATAGTTTAGGTATGGTAAAAAACGATTACGGGGTGATTGTAATGGAACAAAAATATCAAAACGTGTTAGTACCAGTTGATGGTTCAGGCGTTACCAATAAGGTATTGGAGCGGGCAATTGACGTTGCCAAAGTAAACGATGCGCATTTGGACATTTTAAATATTTTAGAAGTTAACCAATTTAACCAAACATACGGAAGTGCTGTAAGCGGCGACGTTGTGTTCAAGCTGACTGAAAACACTGAAAAGAAACTTGAAGGATTAAAACAAGAAGCACTTGATGCCGGTGTCAAAGACGTCAATATTCATATTCGTTTTGGAAATCCAAAGCCAATTATTGCTAGAGAATTTCCCAAGGATCACCACAGCGATGTGATTGTCATTGGTGCCACTGGTTTAAGCGCCGTTGAACGATTAATCATCGGTTCCGTTACGAGTTATGTAACCAGAACCGCATCGTGTGATGTGTTGATTGTCCGACCAGATAAAAAAGCTGGAAAGAATCAAACCAAATAATACTTAATGATTGAGCCGTGGCAATAAACATTCTGTCACGGCTCTTTTTTATCTCGAATATGAGGAATTGAACATGATGAATAAATATTGGATATTCAACGAAACCGTTCCTGAATCCATGAACGGCGAATCATTAAAAACGCTGTTAAGTCAATATTGGGAACTTCCAAAACACCTGGTATACAGCATCCGCCATGGCGAAAGAGTATTGGTTGATGGAAAATACCGACCGGTCAACTTCCCGGTTAAAACTGGTGAAAAAGTTCAGCTGACTTTCTTACCAAGCGATTTTGTTTCGCCATTCCCAGATGTCGCAGCGGATTCAGCTGCAACTGTCAACATATTGTATGAGGATTCGAATTTGGCCGTTATCAATAAACGGCGTGGCGACAAGACCCACCCTAATCAACCGGGTGAAGTTGGCGCAACAATCAACCATTTGGCAGCTTATCTGGAAACTGAAAACACCCTTCCCTATATGATTCACCGGCTGGATCAGGAAACAAGCGGGGCAATGATCTTTGCCAAGAATCCGGCGGTGGTGCCCATCCTGGTTCACGACATTGCCAGCAAACAGATTACCCGCAGATATTTAGCATGGGTTCAAGGAACCGGCCTTTCTCAAACCGGCACAATCAATCTGCCAATTGGCAGGGACCCGGAAGATAAACGGAAGCGCAAGGTTAACGGAATGGGCGCCGTTCCTGCAATTACCTATTATGAGGTCATTAAAGAAGTCGGAAACGCCTCACTTCTTTCCATTAAATTAGGGAGCGGACGAACCCATCAAATTCGGGTTCACTTTGCAGCCGTCGGCCACCCTTTAATTGGAGACCCGTTGTATAATTCTAGTAATGAGAGCGATTACTTGCTGCTTCACTCATGGAAGGTCGGCTTGGCTTTGCCCTTTTCAAGGAAGCAAAAGATTGTTACCGCGCCAATTCCAGCCCACTTTATTGAATTTCAGAAAAGACTGGAAAAACGCCATTAGAATTTGCATGCAAGCCATGCACTAAGGAGTTTGCAATGTCAGAAAAGTTATTAGCATCACATTCTGCAACGGAATTATCGAAAATGATCCGTGAAAATCAAATTGATCGAGTGGATTTGGTCCATGAACTGATTGATACCGTCAACGCAAACAATGATCAATTGAATGCTGTTACAAGTTTATGGCCGGAACGCGCTCTAAAAATGGCAAAGGAATTTCATGATACCGGTCAGGCATTCGCTGGAATTCCAATCCTATTAAAAGGGTTGGGCCAATCCTTTAGAGGTCAGCTTGATACTGGCAGCTCGGAGTTGCTGAAAGATAACGTTGCCCCTACTACCAACAACTTCGTGCAGGGATTACTTGCTGCCGGGCTGATTCCAGTCGGCGAAACCAATGCCCCTGAATTTGGCTTCAAAAACATTACCGATTCCAAGCTTTATGGGAATGCTCACAATCCGTGGAATACTGATTTTCAACCTGGTGGATCTTCAGGAGGGTCAGCTGCAGCGGTTGGGGCCGACTGGCTGCCAATTGCGGCTGGAAATGACGGTGGCGGTTCAATTCGAATCCCTTCATCATTTTCAGGCACTATCGGCTTAAAGCCCACTCGTGGACGAGTCCCAACCGGCCCGGGTGAATGGCGAGGTTGGCAGGGTGCCTCCATCAACTTTGCCATTACCCGCTCAATTACTGATACCGCAAATCTGTTAGATGCCCTGACAACCGTTCAAATGGCCGCCCCATTTCAAGTACCGTTACCTGATCAGCCATTTGCAGAGGCTCTTAACCAGCTGCCCAAGGATATTCACATTGCCTATTCAACCACTTCACCAGTTGGGACCCCGGTTTCCGATGAGGCAGTCGAAGCCGTGGAAAATGCCGTCCGGTTTCTCAAGGATGCCGGATATGACGTTATCCCAGCTGATGCCCCCATCGACGGAGTTGGCTTGATGCAGACGTACTATGTCATGAACGCCGGTGAAACCGCCACGATGTTTTCCAACATGCATTTAGATGACAAGATCATCAAGGAACATGTTGAACCGTTAACCTGGGCGTTAAATGTGACGGGTCGTTCGGTTTCAGCAGTTCAGTACAGCAAAGCCCTGACTTTCTGGGACAATATCAGTAGCGATATGGATGATTTCCAGCAGGAATTTGATTTGTATTTGACTCCAACGACTGCTCATCAAGCACCTAGAATTGATCGAGATTTGGTTTCTGAAGCCAACATGAAAAAAATGCAAAATATCGAACAATACGATTCTCAAGAGCAGCTTCAAATCATTTGGGATCAGTGGCTTCCTGCATTGACCCTTTCACCATTTACACAACTCGCAAACATTAGCGGCCAACCGGCAATCAGTCTGCCGACATATGTTGGTAAGAACGGGCTGCCTTTGGGAATCCAGTTTATCGCCCGGAAAGGCCGGGAAAACTTGCTGCTTCAAATTGGGAAATTGTTTGAAGATCAGCAACAGTTCAAATTGTTAAATTAGTTTTGATTTAAGGGGAGGACGATCATGAAGTTACGAAAGAATAATCCAACTTTTAAAAAGTTCACAGTGACGATGGCTGTGCTCACGCTGTCAACACTGGCAGGCTTGAGTACCTTGAATGGCGGCCAACCAACCACCATTCAAGCTGCTCAGACAAAGATATCTGCTTCCAAAGATACCAACGAACAGATTAAACCCAGCAAAGATCCTGCCGATGAGCCTTCACTCGTCAAAGGAAACGTTAAGGGTCTTTGGTCCCAAGGCTATTCTGGCCAGGGAATGGTTATTGCAATTATTGATACTGGAATTGTGAGTCATCGTGACTTTCGATTGTCAGATAACAGTACCGCCAAAATTTCAAAAAGTGACGCAGAGAAATTCATTTCTCAAAGAGGCTACGGAAAGTACGTCAGTCCTAAAATTCCGTTTGCGTACAATTACGTAAACAATTACGACACTGACGTCATGTCAAACGACATGGCCGGATATCATGGCTTATCAACTGCAGGATACACAGCTGCCAATGGTTCAAAAAATAATAAAGATAAGAAGTACGTTTTGGGAATGGCGCCTCAAGCTCAGCTGCTGAATATGAAAGTCTTTGGTGGCTTTTCAGACGAATTTCCAAACGACGTTTCCCGGGCAATTTATGACGCTGTTGCATTAGGCGCCAACGTTATCAACATGTCATTCGGCCAGGGAGTTCCCGCTCAATCCCTGACCAACCAGGAGCAGGCTGCTGTTAAGTATGCCACTGATCATGGTGTGTTTGTTTCAATTGCAAGCGGTAATTATGCTCATTCCGGTTCATTAAACACAGACATCAACGCCGCTTCAGATTCACGGACGACCGTCTTTGATCCTGCCAACTCCGGGACGGTTTCCAATCCAGCAGCTGCCCCAAGCGGCATGGCAGTTGGATCAGAAAATACGCTGTTAGGTGACAAGTTAGCAATGGAAACCATGTCAGCATGGGGGCCAACGCCTGAATACTTTATGAAGCCCGACATTACAGCACCCGGCAATTTGGTTGCATCCACTGCCCCACATAATGGGTATGCAATTGAATCTGGGACATCGATGGCTTCACCATTTATCGCCGGATCAGCGGCAATTGTCATGCAGAAGATAATGAAAGATCAACCCAATCTGAAAGGCTCGGATTTGGTCAATGCCGTCAAAATTGCTTTAATGAATTCGGCTCAGCCAATGCAGGATACATTATTCAAAGGCCACGTTGTTTCACCAAGAGTTCAAGGCGCCGGCCAAGTAAATGTTACCAACGCAGGTAATTTGAAATCATCCGTTACGGATGCTGCCACGGGAACTGCATCGGCTGCTCTCCATCAGATTGGTCAATCAAGCAAATTTGCGTTAAACGTCACCAATCATAGCAACACCCAGGAAACCTATACCCTGAACACTTCCAACGGTCCATGGACGGAATCCCGAAAGATGGATAAAAAGTATGGAACCGGAACGGTATATGATACCCGGATACCTGGTGCAACACTCACGCCAGATCAATCGCAGATAACCGTTGATCCAGGTAAAACCGTCAAAGTTGGCTTCACACTGGACCTCGGTAACCAGGCAAAACAAAATAGTATCGCTGAAGGCTATATCAGCCTAACAAATTCAGACGCCACTCAAAACTTGTCTGTTCCATACATGGGCTACTACGGTGACCCAACTGACGAACAAGTTCTCGATAAACCTGCCAACCAAAAGGGCAGCATCTTTGGTGGTGGATACTTGCTGGATCGTCAAAACACCATGTTGGGAATTAGCGATCGAACTTCCCTGTCCGGATATGTCAATAAAAAAGGAACCTATGGTGATTCCCAGATAGCTTGGGGAAATTTGCCACCTAAAATCCAAAATGATAAGGTTGCGTTCTCACCAAATGGTGATGGCAGCCAAGATGCTGTTTATCCATTGGCGTACACCAAGCAGAGCCTTGCAAACGCCCAAATCAGAATTTTAAATTCAGCTGGCAAAGTCGTTCGAGTGGTTGATTCTGAAACCAACATTGATAAATCATTCTCCGAAATTTATGGTGCCCAAATTGATGATATGACCATGGCTGTTTCCATGAGACTTCACCCATTTGCATTTACGTGGGACGGAAAGCTTTACGATCAGTCCACTGGGAAGATGAAAGCAGCACCAGATGGCCAATATCAATACCAGATTGTTGCGACAAATTACAATGACGGCAACAAGAAAGTCCAGACGATGAACTTGCCGGTTAGAGTCGATAATGCCGCTCCAACAATCAATCATGCAACGTATAAGAATGGTAAGTTGGCTGTCAGCTACAACGATGTTGGTGCCGGGTTTACCAAGATGTCTGCCATGGCTACCAAAGTAGGTAAAAAGGCATTTGGTGTCAGTCTCGGAAACGATGGCAATAATAACAAAGGTAACATTAAATACAACTTTACCAAAGCCCAACAAAAGTTGGCGCTGAAGTCAAAGAAAATCAAGCTCACGATTTGGGATGTGGCCGGTAATAAAGTTACCAAGACAATTAAACTCAACAAAGCCAAGGTTCATAGTCTTCCAAGCAACGCCAGCCAAATCAAGTGGAAGCTTCAAACCACACAGCTGCCAAAGCTGGATAACCATGTCATGAACACAGTTACAACCCGTTTTTACCCATCAAAGGGAATTTCCTTCTCAGGCTTAAATGACAATAATATCACGTTGATTAACGCGAACAGTAAGGTCTACAATGCCAATACGCATACGTTAACGATCCAAGGGAAAGTCAAGAATCCTAAAGATAAATTGATTATTCTGAAGAGCGTGAATAAGAACAGCAAGGATAACAAAGTCAAGATCGATAAGTCCGGTAACTTTAAATACACCATCCAAGTAGCACCGGTTGGTCAACGGGGAATCGGATACTTCTTAACCACTCCTGGCAAGAAGAAGTCCACCACTCAAAGTGGAACCCTCGAAGTTATTACTGATACCGTTGCACCATCGCTTGACCTTTCATCAAGCCTGACTGGAAATCAAACTAGTCACAATCAGTATTCAGTCAGCACAAACGATGATACGATTCACATTAAAGGCAGTGTAAATGATAATGTTAGTGGTGTTCGTTTAACCATTAATGGTAACAACATTTACCATCAACAAAATGATGCCGGTTTTACGAACTTAACCAACCCTGGTGAAGATCCAAATCCTTATCCAATTCACCAATTTGATGAAACATATCAATTGAACAATGGCGAAAATATCTTCACAATTTCAGCAGTTGATCAAGTTGGTAATACGGTTACTAAAGTCATTCATGTAACTCGCAACTAATTGAATATAAACAAAAAAAGAACCTCGAAATCTAAATTAGATTTCGAGGTTCTTTAGTTTTAGTAATTAATTATTAGCAATTAAATTACTTCTTGAGGCCTTCCCACTTCCAGTTAACAACTTCTGGAAGATCAGTACCTTCTGAACGAATGTAAGCATTGTGCTTATCAATCGTATCATTCATACGTTGGATGAAGTAACTACCCTTAACTGAGTAAGCTGGAATATCTTGAACAGCTTCCTTAGCAAGATCGAAACGATCCAATTGGTTCAAGACACGCATGTCGAATGGTGTAGTGATATCACCATTTTCACGGTAGCCATGAACATGAAGGTTGTGGTTGTGACGGTCGAAGAAGATATCCTTGATAAGTCCTTCGAAGCCGTGGAATGCGAAGATAACAGGCTTGTCAGTAGTGAACAAGTTGTCAAAGTCTTCATCACTCAATCCACGAGGGTCAACCTTAGGTGAACGAAGCTTCAATAAATCAACAACGTTGATGTAACGAATCTTCATTTCTGGGAATTCCTTGTTCAAGATTGAGATAGCAGCCAATGCTTCCAAGTTAGGTTCTGAACCTGCGGCAGCAAAGACAACATCTGGTTCTTGACCTTGGTCAGTTGATGCCCAGTCGATGTAGCCAAGACCATTCTTAACGAGGTTTTGTGCTTCATCCATTGTGTACCATTGACGACGTGGGTGCTTTGAAGTAACGATCAAGTTGATCTTTTCGTAAGTTCTGAATGCAACATCACCAACAGCTAACAATTCGTTAGCATCAGCTGGAAGATACTCACGGATGAATTCAGGCTTCTTCTCAGCTAAGTGAGTTAACATACCTGGATCTTGGTGGGTATAACCATTGTGATCTTGCTGGAATACTGTTGAAGTATCAACAAAGTTCAATGAAGGATATTGCTTTCTCCAGTATTGTTCTGAAGCTTTACGCAACCACTTCATGTGTTGAGTCAACATTGAATCAACAACACGTCCGAATGCTTCGTAAGTAGCGAAGAATCCATGACGACCAGTCAATACATAACCTTCAAGCCAACCTTCTGCTTGGTGTTCTGAAAGTTGTGAGTCGATAACACGACCATGGTTTGAAAGATCTTCATCATATGGTTCGTGAATGTCTTCCATCCATTGACGCTTTGAATCGTCAAGTAAGCTGTAAAGACGGTTTGACTTAGTTTCATCAGGACCGAATCCACGGAAGTTAGTTGGGTTAAGTTCTGCAACTTTTTCCAACCAGTTTGACCATTCAATCATATCTTGCTTCTGAGTAATACCACGATCGAATTTAACTTCGAAGTCGCGAACATCAGGGAGCTTCAATGGTTCTGGCTTGATACCACCGTTAGTGATTGGGTTAACTGACATACGCTTGTCACCCTTAGGAGCAACGGCGCGAATTTCTGGTTTAATAGTACCATTTTCATCAAATAATTCTTCTGGCTTGTATGACTTCAACCAGTTAATAAGCAAGTCTTTGTGTTCCATTGAACCTGCAGCAACAGGAATTGGAACTTGGTGAGCACGGAATGAACCTTCGATTGGGTTACCATCAAGATCCTTCTTAGGACCAGTCCAGCCTTTAGGTGAACGAAGAATAATCATAGGCCAGTGTGGTAACTTAACGTTATCAGGTGTTTCGTTTTCACGAGCATTCTTTTGAATTGATTTAATTTCTTCAATAACATGGTCAAGAGTCTTGGCAAAGTCTGCTTCAACCTTGGCATGGTCTGTATCAGCGGTTGCTTCAACAAAGTATGGATCCCAGCCCATTCCTTTGAAGTAACTAGTTAAGTCTTCGTCACTCATACGTGAAAGGATAGTAGGGTTAGAAATCTTGAAACCATTCATGTTAATGATAGGAAGAACAGCACCATCAGTAATTGGGTTGATGAACTTGTCAGAGAACCATGAAGCAGCCAATGGGCCGGTTTCTGATTCACCATCACCAATTTCAACAGCAGCGATTACATCTGGGTTGTCTAAGATAGCACCGGTACCATGTGAAAGTGAGTATCCAAGTTCTCCACCTTCATGGATTGAACCTGGGGTTTCTGGTGCGGCATGAGAAGCAACTCCACCTGGGAATGAGAATTGCTTGAACAACTTAGCCATACCTTTTTCGTCTTGGCTGATATTTGGATAAATATCTGAATAACTGCCATCAAGGTATGAGTTGGAAACCATAACTTGGCCACCATGACCTGAACCTTCGATGTAGAACATGTTCAAATCGTATTTGTTAATAACACGGTTCAATTCTGCATAGATAAGGTTTTGAGAAACGATAGTTCCCCAGTGACCAATAGGCTTAACCTTTACATCTTTAGCTTCTAAAGGTCTCTTAAGCAATGGGTTGTCGCGCAAGAACAATTGACCTACTGAAAGGTAATTAGCGGCACGCCAGTACTTATCAACTAGTTCCAAATATTCTTTGGAATCGTAATCTACTGTCATTAATTAACACTCCTTCTTCGATTTAGCAACAAACTTCTGTATAGAATGTTCGTAAAAATTCACCAATATGAATTGATCAATTTACATCACTAATACTAAACGAAATTCTCAAAAAGTCAACCTTTTAAAAAATTGATACGGTCCAATATTTTGTGACTCAAAATCCTATACTTATAAGCTATTATGGACGATATCAAATCGTTAGTCCACCATTATCGTTGTTTTGTAACAAAATTTTCAGAAAATTTACACGGTTTCATTTTGAACAAATCCAAATGCAATTGTAATCGGTTTTTTTTAACTAACATCGTAAGCATGTACCCATTAAAAATCATCGGTGAAACAGCCGTTTACAAGGCTTTTCAGTCCACAAAAAATCGGAAATCGATTGTTAAAATCAATTTCCGATTTACATTTATTTTAATTTTTAGGTTTAAACCAATTCAAATGACTAATTAATTCGGTTCCCTGTGGGGTTGCAACCCAAATGGCAAACAAAATGAGAACTAATCCAATTGCTGCCAAAATCCATTTAACTGCTGCACGGTCTTTTTGCCGGAATCCATAAACAATCAATTCCAATCCTATAAAAGCCGTAATTATTGTGATCCAAAGACCCATCGTTTTTCTTCCCTTCATCAGGTTAGTTGATATTTCGCTGTTTCATTTATACACTGCTCACGTAAACACTGTCAACGTGTTCGTACCGCAACGCCGTGGCTATTTATCTTCGTCCAAGTTAACAAACGTGTTGTAGTTCAAATATTTATAATGAATCCGCATATTTGAGACTTCGAATGGGGTTCCGTCATCCAGGAAGAAGATACCTTCCATCACGCCGACCGGTTCCACCGGCTTCAAGCCAAGCAGTTCCTGATCCTCTTTGGTTGACGGATCGGCGGTGATTGTCATAAACGATTTGGTAACGGAAGTTCCGGTTGCATCCTCAAAGTAGTTGAAGATTGAGCCTTCCACCCGTTCACTGTTGAGTTCCGGTGCAACCCGGATTGGGATATAGCCTAATTCGATCATGAACGGCTTGTCGTCAAAAGAACGAAGTCTTTTAATTTCGTACACAAATTCACCCGGGTTTAGGAATAGTTCGGTTTGAAGCTCCTTACTTGCGGGGACAACTTTGAAGTCCAGCAACTTAATTTGGGGTGTTTGGCCATCACTCTTAAAGCTGTCGGTAACCCCCAGGTTGGACCCTTCGTATTGAAAAATTGTTTGATTCTTTTGGTAAAGCGGATTAATAAACGTTCCCGAACCACGTTTTTTGAAAATGATCCCCCGGTTTGCCAAAACATTCAAAGCGCGTTTAATTGAACTGCGGCTAACACCATAAGACTCGCTGAGGCTTCGTTCATCAGGCAGCTTCTTTGATGCAAACTCGTTTGCCTGAATACGATTCTTCAAGTCCTTCATGATATTGCGATATACTAAATCAGCCATTTGTGCTCCTTATTAAATCGTTAAATTGATCTGCTGAAATAAAGTATAACAGATTATCTTCTTTTGTTCAGACGGATTACCCACCCGATTGTGATAAAATATTCCTGAGGTGTTATGAAATGTCAAAGAAAAAGAAGAATAAGGTTCATAAAACTTTAGTTGAACAAATTTTAGATAAACACAAAATTCCGTTTGTCCAAATGGAATTTCCAACCCACAAGGAAGGCGACGTTGAACAAATCAGTGTCGACCATGTAGATACGCCCGAACATCAGATTTTCAAGACTTTGGTGTTCTCTGGTAAGAAGACCGGTCCGGTTGTCGGTGTTGTTCCGGTTGATGAACACTTGGACGAAAAAAAGCTCGCCAAAGTTTCCGGCAACAAAAAGGTCAACCTGGTGCCATTGAAGGATCTACTGAAAACCACTGGCTACCAACACGGTGCCAACACGCCGATTGGGATTTGGGAAAAGTTCCACTACCCAATTTACGTTGACCAGGAAGCCAAAGAAATGGGTGAAATCATCGTTTCATCTGGTCAAATTGGCCGCTCAGTCAAAGTTGACGCCCAACAAATGGTCGATCTCATTGGCGGAAAATTTGCCGACATAAAGGAATGACTTAATGCTTACAAATATTTTGACAAACATTGGATTGGTACTCGGACTCACGATCGGAGTGCCATTTCTTTTTATCTTTTTACTCTCATCAATCAACCATCGCACCAAGCAGCAGATTGCCAACCGTTTTGGAATTGGCGGTCAAATTGGCTTCGGCTTTCTGGGAATTATGATTCATGAAGCCAGTCATCTGCTGATGGCACTTGTGTTTGGCCACCATGTTGATCAATTCAGATTAGTGCGCATCCCCACCGCTGACAACGACACCCTGGGGTACGTTCACCACACCTGGAATAACCGCAACCTTTACCAAAATATGGGCAACCTCTTCATAGGTGTCGCCCCAATTTTTGGTTGCTGCCTGACAACTTTATTATTGGCCAAATTCACCATTCCTGAAGTTTACCAATCATTGATCATGTCCACCCACCAGTCATTTAGCCAAATGACCTTCATAATGCCAACGTTCAGCTGGCCTAAAATGCTGATTTTTCTGGTGGTTGCTGCCAATATTTGCATCGGCGGCTTTGACCTCAGTCAGGCTGATTTTGAAAATTCCAAACAAGGCTTCTGGCAGGCAGTGCTCTTTTTAGTCCTGCTAACGCTGGTTATCTCAGTCACACCATGGCAGGAAAGTCTGTTCAGCCTGCTGTATCACTTCACTGTTATCATCGTGGTTATCTCATTATTTAATTTGCTGATTTCATTGGTCATGAACCTGATATTTCGCTTTATTTAGTGCCATTCCATTCGTCAACAAATTCAGCCACAAAATCACGCATGACCTGTTGACGATGCTCGGCAATTTTCTTGGCAGTAGGCGTATTCATCTGATCCTTTAATTTGAACAGCTTTTCGTAAAAATGGTTGATAACCGTACCGTGTTTGCGATACTCAGCCTTATCCATCCCCGTCCGCGGCATAATCCGTGGATTATACATAATTTCGCCAAAGTGGCCTCCAAAGTAAAATGTGCGGGCAATTCCGATGGCGCCAATGGCATCCAATCGGTCGGCATCCTGAACGATTTGGCCTTCAAGCGACAATTTGTGATGGGTTTTTAGATTGGCGCTGTATGACATATTATCAATAATCTCAAACACTTTTTTAACAAAGTCCTGATCATACCCAACCCCGATTAATTCATCGGCAATGGCTTTTCGCTTAGCTTGCGGATTGGTGGTGACTTTGTCATCACTGACGTCATGAAGATATGCCGCAATAATGACTAAGCCTTCATCAGCATCTTCACCCTTTAAAATTAATTTGGCCAAGCTGACCACCCGCTCAATGTGGGTGTAGTCATGGCCGGTCGTTTCATAGCCGAGTTCTTTTTGAACGAACCCGCGAATTTGTCTCAATCTATTTATCATGTGGAACTCCTTTAACTTACTACAAATATTGTCAGGAAATGAATCCAACTATTAACAGTATATCTGTTCTCATTTGAAAAATCTTTAATCGGCCGTAGATAAAGACTATCAGAATCAAAGCCCCAGCTAAACGGAAAAACGTTTAACCGGGGCTTTAGTAATGCTATATCAAATCTCAATATTTCGTTTACTGGATTGCATACACGGATCGATTCTTCAAAGCAGCTTTATAAGCCGCAACAGCTAAGTTAACCTGGCCAACCCCGTAAAGTTGGCTGGTGGCTTTTTTGATGGATCCGGAATTATTAACATATCTCAGCATCGCATATAGCGGAGTGGCTTTCTGACCTGTCCGCATAGCGGTCGTGTTGACGTATTTTTTGGTGGCAGAATTGTTGGATAACGCAATGATCGCTTCAGCTGTTGAATTAGCGTTGGGCGTAGTCTTACCAGCATAGGTATAACCAAAGGCACCGTTCCCTTGCGCAAGTCTGTAAAGGAACTTTTGGCCCTTTTGAATACTTGATTCAACTGTTGAAGTGTTGGATTTGCCCCGATAAAGCCCCGTCAGCACCATACTGGTGACATCAGCATCTTTGGCACCTTGAGCATTATTGTAAGTCCAACCGTTATTTTTCAATTGCGATTTAACCAACCGGGCACTCAAGCTGGCCTTGCTAAACTTGGCACCGCTTGGTCGCTTAAATCGACTGCTCATGGAAACAGCAATTAAGGTCTCGGCTTGGGAACTGGCCGTCTGCTTTGAGATGCTTGTCCGATAAAGCCGGGAAACAAGATTTGTCCCCTTCTTGTGATGATAAAGTTTGAAATTAGTGGCATTCATCCCCATTGCCTGAACGGCCATGACCGCATTGGCCAAGCTGGCGGCAGGCGTGCTGCTTTTAACAACCAGATTTTTGCGTAACAAATTCTTTTCGTGACTTGTAAATTTGTAGTGGTTGCCTCTTAATCCAAGTAGAAAGTCGGAATAGCCGGATGCTGCTCCGGTGTCCGGATATAATTTACGGCTAAAAATCGCACTGGTTTTGCCGGATAAGCCCGTCTTATTTTCTTTCAACATCTTTTTGGCATAACGATACGTCAGTGCGGTACGCCGGTGGATCGTAGAAGTGGCCGCTTTATGGACGGAAGCGTCAGCCGCGCTTGTTGTAAATGTGACAGTTGCCAGAATTGCTGCAGTCGATAACAGTATGTGTTTTAATAATTTGTTCATCATATATCCTTTCTTGACGAGAATCGAAATGCTACTTGTTATAATTCATCGAAATCTTGTCGCCATCCTTCACGACATATACGCCCATTGAGCTGTTGGGCTCACTGCCGTTAACGGAATACAGCCAACCCGTCATGGTTCCGGCAGGGCCAGCGTTATAGCCATTGATACCTTTAACATAGGCGGAAATTCCTGAGCCACTGATTGTGACTGCCAGATTGTTCTTGGCTGCCAATGCTTTCAATGCATCCAGAGCAGTCGCACCTTTGGTAAGGGTGACACTCCCGCTGGCAAGCACGGATCCATTCGCATTAACACTAACGGTAACCGTTTCGTTGGTGGTATCAGTGTTTGAACCGGAATTGTCATTTGTTCCAGAACCATTTGTGGAATTGTTGGTAGAATTGCTTGTCGATGATCCATTTGTCGGTGTTGTTGGGACTGTTGGCGTTGTTGGAACGGTTGTTGATGTCGACGTCGACGTTGATGATGAGCTTGGTGTGGTTGGAGCTGGCGCCACTGTCGTTGAACTGTCAGTTGTTTGATGACTGGTCTTGGCAATTTTGGTTGCCATCACCAGTTTTTTGTTGCCTGAAACATAACGACCGTTAGTTAACAATAAACGGCTTGTGCGGCCGTAACCAACGACTTTTCGAACGGCCAGTGACCGATTCTTCTTAACATGGTGCTTTTTATTACTGAGATAGCGATTGCTATACTCATTAATCCCTTTGGAACTGATAACTTTGATTCGGGTAACTTTAGCAGAATAATAAGCATTTGCAAAATGCTTACGAGAAGCTAGCGTATAACCGGTCTTGCCGCTGTTAACATTTCTAACCTTATAAACGGGTCTTCCCTGGGTGTTGGTTGTTTGTCTGATTACCAGGAACATTGGGCGTTTAGTTCTGCTTTGCTTATGATAAATCTTGGCTAAATGATGCTTGGTAAAATGAGTGTTTCGATATAATTTAACGGTTGTTAATGCGTATACATATGAACCTTTGGTACTCTTGTGCTTTGTCGGAGTGGTTGGCTTAACAACTGGTTCAGCCGAACTGCTTGAAGCTGCTGACGAACTCGACGAACTTGATGAACTTGGCTGATTGATAATGGTGGTGTAATTGTTATTAATAACGGTGCCACTGGTTGAGCTGCTGTTGTCATTTGTATCAACGATTTTAATATTGTTAATTGAGGCAACTCCAACTGCCCGGTCGGCAATTGCCGCTTCACTGGTCGTGTCGCCGTTGATCTTGGTAATGTACGTTTCAAGCGTTTGGTTGATTGAATTGATTGCCGTTGTCTTGTCGGTTGTTGACGCCTTTGAGTCATTATTAATGGCCTGTCTTTGAGCGGCTGCTGCCGTATTTAACTTTGCCAGTTCACGGGCTCTGAAAGTTGGATTTTGGGCAAATGAGAAGATCCAACCCTGACCGCCATCTTTGGTAAATTTAGCCTGTTCTAAGGTGTAAGTAGCTTGTTGCAGCAGCATGGAGTTGCTGTCGGAAGAAACGTCCTTTTGATCCAGTAAGCGCTGAACAGGTGCTGTATAGCCGGACTGCCCGTTTAACGAGGTGTACACATCAACACCAGCTGCAGCTAGACCATTAGTCATGGTGATATTGTTATACTGGTCTTCCTTGTTGGCGGCATCACTGGTACCAAAGCCACCATCTTTCAAATAATAATGATTTTCAACTTCAGTCACCGCTTTTTGAATTGCAGCGGGAACTCCTGGTTGACCCATGTTCATCGAGAGTGCCAGAATAGCCCGGCCAGTAGGATCAACATCACCCCAGCTGGTCTTCCAAACACCTGTCTTGGAATCTTGGGCAGCCAGCAGGCGCTTCGTCAACGTGGCACGGGCAGTTTCACTTGCCTTACCATAATTGCCGGTGCTTAAACCTTCCAAGTCATTGATACTGGTGTACAAATCAACTTTATCGCTCTTAAGTGCGGGATCGTTAATAACTTGAGCGGCCAGATCCTTCTTTTCCACATTTGCTGGATCTTTGCCAAGTGCGCGAAGCCCAATCATGCCGGCAACGTTTGAGACACCAGCAAGGTCTTGATCCTTTCCGCTGATAAATCCGTTTGTGGTAATGATGGTATTGTAAGCATTTTGCGTCTCAGCATCAGTAATGCCATTATCGCTGGTTGCCAAAATTGCGGCATCCCAGGCATCAAGTGACGTCTTTTGGGAAGTCAGCTTAACTCCGGTCGTAATGGCTGAATCTACATCAGCAGCGGTGTCTGCTTTGACAAAATTACCACCGCCAACAAATAGCAGGAACATCCCTACTACCAGTGATATCCAATAAACAAGCTGTTTTTTCTTCATGTGTCTGCTCTCCTCCAAATAAATAGTGATGAAACCCTCAACAAAATAAACAATTGAACACAACAAAAAAGCCCAGCTAGTATTGCTAGCCAGGGCCGTTTCTTTAATCACTAACAACCTATATTCAGACATTGAATTTGAGCATACGAAATATCCGATAGATACGCTATTAATTGACAAAGCCGACCCTAAGAAGCTTTGCAATCGGCATAACAAACGTATCCTGACTTGATCTCGTCCTACAACTGTCCTCTTTCCAGGGTAACCCAGTGAGTTCTGACAGCTTCGTCAATCTTACAGTAGCGAAGGGGCTGTAAAGGATTTTCACCTTTTTCCGTTTTATTATGCTTCTTTACACTGAAAAGTATAGCATATCATCACCCATAGTTTATGGGCTTTTGGAAATTTGACTAAAATATCTCAACACAAAAATAACGGCGTGATTCCAAGGAGAACTCGGAATCACGCCGTTAAAGAAACGAGATTAAAGTTTTAGTTATTTGTGAAGCCAAACACTCATCTGGCCTTCGTCCCGGTTAGCCCATGAGTAATAAGGAATCAGGGTTAACTTGGTTGAAGCTCTTCTAGGAGCCTTATTGAACTGGTAAAGGCTGTCAGAGTCGTCTTCTGTTTCAACTTTGG
This sequence comes from Lentilactobacillus kefiri, assembly GCF_009739535.1. GTDB lineage: Bacteria > Bacillota > Bacilli > Lactobacillales > Lactobacillaceae > Lentilactobacillus > Lentilactobacillus kefiri. Next base: position 1,372,565 of record NZ_CP029971.1, on the reverse strand, counting down.
TTGCATCGTTGGTTGTCAGGACACCGACACCATTCAATAAGTCATCTTGATATGCAAAGTCAAAGTGGGGAACCGTGTCGAGTTGGTAGTTCCAAAGATTGCCGGGGTTATCAACCTGTTCTGCACAGTATACGAGTGGGCCGCGTTGAACAGCAACATCATCCGCATTTGCCCGTACTTTAGAATTGGCATAAATCAAATTTGTCTTCATATCCAGGACAACTTCAATAGATGTTTTTTCGTCAGTGATCGGAACAATGACAATGCCATCTTTTCCGTCCGCGTCAATCACCTGATTGTTAACAGTTATCTTAAATGAATCTCTGCTCCAGTTGGGAATTCGAACTGCAAAATTAAAGTGAACATTTTCCGGATTGGTAATCTCAAATGTCGCGGTACCATCCCATGGTAAATTACTTTCTTGATCCACTTTGATTCCATCACTAAAGGTTGTTGAATTAGCAATATACTGATGGGCAAAGATAGTATTGTCCTTAACTTCGTAAAGATAACGATCCATAGAAGCAATCAATCGGGTAATGTTTGATGGGCAGCAAGCTGTTCCAAACCAAGCTTGACGGCGTGGCAGAACATGTTTCTTATCAGGATTCTTAGCAGATTCGCTTGGATTAACTTCCAACGGATTTACATAGAAATAATGGGTTCCATCTAAAGCCATTCCACTTAATGCGCCATTATAGATTTCTTTTTCGATTACATCCCCATACTCACCCTTAAAATCACCGGCAAGCATCTGACGAGCAAAGAAAGTCATCGCAACTGAAGCACAAGTTTCGCCGTAGTCGGTATCGGTTGGCAGGTCATAGTCAAAGGTGAAGGCCTCACCAGTGGATGTTTGGCCGACGTTACCAGTAATATACATTTGTTTTTTGACAATGTCATTCCAAATTTGTTGAGCCGCGTCTTTTAAGTCTTGGTCGCCAGTTACCCGGGCAAGGTGAGCCAAGCCGGTTGCCAAATAAACACAGCGGACAGCGTGACCGTGAGCATTGGTTTGTTCCGTTACAGGCTTATCTGCGTAGTAATATTCATTACCAATCGTATTGAGATCTGGCCAAAAGGCATTGTCCCAACCATCGGCTTCATTTTGCTTATCGAAGAAATCCGGATCCTGACCACGTTGACGAATGAAGTAATTTGTCAGATTCAAATATTCTTTCTTTCCAGTTACTTCGTAAAGTCGCATTAATGCCAATTCGATTTCAGGATGACCACCATAACCGTGGATCTTGTTGTCTTCAAGGCCAAAGTTGTCCTCTAAACAAGCCGCCATCTTTTCAGCGATATCAAGGGCCTTTTGATTGCCAGTTGCTTCAAAATAGGCAACCCCGGCTTCAATATAATGACCCATTGAATATAATTCGTGAGATTGTTGAAGTCGTTTAAACTTTCTTTCAGGAAACTTGATTTGGAAAATTGTTGAAAGATACCCATCCGGCTCTTGGGCCTTGGCGATCAAATCAACAACCGCATCGGTTTCAGCCTGTAAGTCCTTGTCTGGATGATACTGAAGTGTGTAAGCTGCTGCTTCCAGCCATTTATAGACGTCGGTATCTTGGAAGTTCATGCCGACATGTTTACCTTTGCTGATTCCTGCAGCAATCTTCAAGTTTTCAATGGCATGGCTTTGCAGGCCGTCTTGGTAAGCTTCCTTATCAGTAAATGCATCATCACCAATTGTCGTATCATTTTTGTCGCTGATTGTTTCGTATTGATATGGGACCACCACGTTAGCGACCAAATCGCGGTATCTCGTCCAAAAGTCAGACGTAATTTTTACTTTATTAATTGATAATTGAGTTGTTGCAGTTGGCTTTTTCATTTGAATTGTCCTTTCATATCCAAAAAGCAATATCCATAATATAGCTTATATTGTAAGCGAATTCAGATGGCAATTGGGGAACGTTTTCAATAAAAAAGTGACAGTTTTTTAGTCATTCACAATGGGCCCTCAAATTCTGGATAACCCCATGGCATCAACGCCTAGGCTCTAGATTTGTGAGCTTAGGCAACTTTATTTTTAACAGTTTTAATAAAATGATGGGTTATTTTGACCAAGTAAGTTACCAGTCCAAATGAGGCAACCGCAAACACTGCGGCACCGATTCCCAAAGCAGACAATCCACCAGTTGAAAGGATTGCTGATCCAACAGCTGACCCGACCGAAATCCCCAAATTTGAGAAAATCGAATTAAACGAGGACGCCAAGACCATCGACTGGGGATAATCGGACTCTGCAATCTGCATAAAATGAATCTGAATTGGCGCATTTAACAGATACATCGCCATTCCCATGATCAATAGGAGTGGAAATCCCAGGGTTTGAGAATGAATAAAAAACGGCATCATCAAAAACACCACTGACTGGACAATATAGACCCATGGCATCCGAGTCAGACTTCCGTGACTGGCAAGAAAGCCTGAAAATTGATTGCTGAATATTGACGCAACCCCATAAACGGCCAGCAGCAAGCCAAGAGAAGCAACGGAAAATTTCATCATCTCCGTTAAAATAGGTTGTAAGTACGTATAAACAACGTAGGTCCCAGCCAAATTGCACATGACCAGCGCAGAGCCAATGATGACCCGTCTGTCACGCACAATCGCCAACTGACCCATGAGTGAACTTTTTGTTTGCTTGATGTGCTTAGGCAAGAGCCAGACAACGGCCGCCAGGCAAGCAAGTCCAATAATCGTGATTAATAGGAAAGAATATCGCCAGTTCGTTGAATTGGCGATCAATGTTCCAACCGGAACCCCGACAACTGAGGCAATACTAAATCCGGAAAAGATCCAAGATACCAGCATTGGCCGCTTTTGAATTGAGACAATGACCGTTGCAAAAGACATTGCCAGTGAAATAATTGGCCCTGCAGTTAATGCCGTGATTACCCTGGAGGCAATCAACTGATTAAACGATGGTGCCAGGGCGGTGTAGGTATTGCCGGCAATAAAAATTCCCATCAATATGACGAGTACCTTGAACCGGTTAAATTGACTGATAATCGTATTCACAATTGGCGTGGAAAATGCGTATACCAACGCAAACAAGGTCACTAAAAATCCGGCTTGCGATGTTGACACATTAAAGCCACGGCTGACATCTGATAAAATTCCGACAATGATAAATTCATTGCACCCCAGAACAAAACCAATTAAAACTAAAACAATTGATTGCAATTTGGTCTTCATATTCGTTTTCCATCCTTGATTAAATTCATCCGCACCCCATTTATGCAGTCGCCTCGTTGACTGCAATATATCGAAAGAGCGCATAGCTTGACCTATGTATTTTAATCGTTTAATCTAAGTTTGAAAATACACATTTTTTAATAATTAGTCGCATTATTTAAGGGGCGAAGAATCATGAGTTATCTTGCATTGGATATTTCCAAACCAGCCTTTTTATTCTTCATTGGTGAATTTTCGTTTGACGGCCAATGGGAACATCCCGTCAATCAGCATCAAGCGGATTTTGAATTGATATTAGCGGAAAAAGGAACGCTATCCATTCTCGTCAACGACCGGCCGTTTATTCTTAAACCCGGTGACGTTATATTAGTACCACCCTATGCCAAAGTGACTGGCAATGGGAAGATGACCCAGCAGATTAATTTTTACTGGCTTCACTTCTATTGTGATTACAAAGTTGTTGATTCAATTGACGACGAATCAAAAGACCAACTGATTTTTTCAAGCAAGTTTCACGTTAGAGATATCAATGACATTCTGATTTTGCTGAGCGAACTCATGAATATGGAAATGGACAGAAAAACCAACGAGCTGCCATTAAACCTCTTAACAACAACTATCCTTGCACGACTGAACATTGAATGTTCACGCAGGGCAAAGAACACCCACTTATCCGCATTGGTAAGTCAGTCGATAGAATGGATTCGGGCTAATATAAGTACTGATTTGTCGATTAAAGATGTTGCGCAGCACTTTGAGGCCTCAAATGCCTATCTTACGCAACAATTTAAGCACGATTTAAATATCACACCACTCCAACACTTGTTGGGATTAAAGATTCAAGCCGCAAAGGTCTTGTTGGTGAAAACCAACCTGCCAATTTACGAGATTAGTGAGAACAGCTACTTTAGAAACGAGAAGAACTTTATCCGGGTTTTTAAAAAGCACACTGGGATCACACCATCCAATTATCGCAGGCACTTTGCCTATCATCACCAAAACAATCCATTTGTTGATCCCAGCATCCCGATTCCTCGGGAGATGCAGGAGAAATATCATATTCAATATAAGTAGTTGATAAATCGTTTGTGTAGAAAAGCCGTTAGCCACATTGTTTGTGGTTAACGGCTTTTGTCAGTTGATGATTGGATTTTCTGCTAAGATATTGCAGAAATTTGCTACATTAGATTGGATATTTTTGGCTCTTTTCTGGTTTAGTCGGCCTTTGAGGACAGCTCCGACGGCCGGTGGAACACCTGCCTAGTCCTGTGGGCGACGACCCTGGTCCCTACTACATAACTAAAAAAAGCCAGTGATGAGTAAATCACTCATCACTGACTTTTTCTAGTTATGCTCCGGGACCACCCAGGTCTCGTCGCTCACTACTTTTCTACATTCGTTCCTTCATAATCGTCAATCATAATTTGCTTCAGATCGGCAATCAAAGGTTCCTTAGGGTTGGCAGTTGTGCATTGGTCTTCGTATGCCAATACTGACAGACGATCAAGAGCTGCATCGAATTTGGCTTTGTCTACGCCCCAAGCCTTCAAGCTTAAGGTTACGCCTACTTCGTGGGCCAACTTGATGATTCTTTGAACCAATCCTTCGATTAATTCATCGTCGGTCTTGCCTTGGATACCAACGTAACGGGCAATTTCTGCGTAGTCTTTGTTGGCACGGAAGTACTCGTACTTAGGCCATGCGGCGATCTTTTCTGGTAATTTGGCATTGTAACGGATGACATGAGGCATGGTGATTGCAATTGCGATACCATGGGTCAAGCCAAACTCACCGCCAAGTTTATGGGCAACTGAGTGGGTAATTCCAAGGAATGCGTTGGCAAATGCCATTCCGGCAAGAGTTGCGGCGTTATGCATTTCTTCCTTGGCGTGCATGTTTCCATTGTATGAATCTGCCAAGTTGTCAAATACCAACTTGATAGCTTGAAGTGACAATGGACGAGTGTAATCTGATGCCATTGTTGATACGAATGATTCGATACCATGGCATAACGTATCCAAACCTGAAGCAGCAATGTTACCCTTTGGTACAGTTTCAACAAATTGTGGGTCAACGATGGCAACATCTGGTGTCAATGCGTAATCAGCCAATGGGTACTTAACATGAGTCTTTGAATCAGTAATAACAGCGAATGGTGTAACTTCTGAACCAGTACCTGAAGTGGTTGGGATAGCGATCATTTGAGCCTTCTTAGGCTTCTGGAAGCGATAAGCACGCTTTCTGATATCCAAGAACTTCTGCTTTGCACCGAAGAAGCTGGTCTTAGGGTCTTCGTAGAATAACCACATGTTCTTAGCGGCATCCAATGGTGAACCACCACCAAGGGCAATGATTGTGTCAGGCTTAAATGCGTTCATTTGACGAACACCTTTTTCAACGGTGTCAGTTGTTGGATCTGGTTCAACACTTGAGAATAATGAATATTCGATTTCATTTGGACGACGTTTCAATTCATCAAGAACCTTGTCAACGTAGCCAAATTCAACCATTTCTGGACTGGTTACGATAAATACCTTATTGATTCCAGGCATATCCATCAGGTAACGAACTGAAGTCTTTTCAAAGTAAACACGAGGTAACTTAATCCATTGCATATTATTTCGTCTCTTTGCGATAGTTTTGATGTTCAAAAGGTCATAGTCGGTAACGTTATGAGAAATTGAGTTAGCTCCCCATGAACCGGTACCTAATGTTAATGATGGTGTCATTTCGTTATAAAGATTACCAAGACCTCCGAAACCACCTGGTGTGTTAACAAGCACACGGGCTGCCTTCATCTGTTCACCGAACTTGAGGGCCAAGTCGTCATCCAAAGTTTGAATGCCGGCAGTGTGTCCCATTCCACCGAAGTGAAGTAATTCGTCACAGAGCTTAAATCCTTCTTCATGGTTCTTAGCTTTGTAAATTGAAATAACTGGGCTCAACTTTTCAGCTGATAATGGGTATTTAGGACCAACGCCGTTAATTTCAGCAGCTAAAACTTTGGTATTGTCGGGAACTTTGATTCCAGCCAACTTAGCAATAACCTTGGCTGATTTTCCGGCAATCGGGCCTTTAACGGCACAAGTCTTAGGGTTGAACATTGCTTCAGCCAACTTGGCTTGGTCTTTCTTTTCTACAAAGAAGACACCGTTCTTAACTAATTGTTTCTTAACTTCAGCGTAAATATCAGTATCAATAACTGCACTGTTTTCAGTGGCACAAATCATACCATTATCAAAGGTCTTTGAGAGAACCAAATCATTTACGGCACGAAGAATGTTAGCAGTCTTTTCGATATAAACAGGGCCGTTACCAGGTCCAACACCTAAAGCAGGCTTTCCAGTTGAGTAAGCTGCTTTAACCATGCCTGGGCCACCAGTAGCAAGTGTACTTGCAACGCCTGGGTTGTTGATCAACTTATCAGTTGCTTCAATACTTGGCTCTTCAATCCACTGGATACATCCTTCAGGAGCACCAGCAGCAATGGCAGCATCACGAACAACTTTGGCAGCTGCAATTGATGACTTCAAAGCTTGTGGATGGAAACTAAAGATAATTGGGTTTCGAGTCTTCATTGAAATGATGGACTTGAACAATGTTGTTGAAGTTGGGTTGGTAACTGGTGTAATTCCAGCAAGGACACCCAGAGGTTCAGCAACCGTAATCAATTGGCGTTCCTTATCATCTTTGATAACACCAACAGTCTTGTGGTCGCGAATACTGTGCCAAATTTCTTCAGTAGCGTACATATTCTTGATAGCTTTATCTTCAGCAACACCACGGCCAGTTTCTTCATAAGCCATGATTGCAAGATCCATATGTTTGTCTTGGCCGGCCATTACCATTTGGTGAGTAATGTGGTCAACTTTTTCTTGGTCAAATGAATCCATAATTTCAAGAGCTTTTTGTGCTTTTGAAACTAAACCGTTAATGACAGTATCGACATCAGTCTTTGCTGCTTTTGTTTCTTTTGCTTTATTATCAATCATTGATTTTCCTCCAATGAATCGTTTGTAGGTTGTTTGAAATATGTTATCTTTTTCACAAGACTTATAATATCACGTATTGAAAAAATGTAAACACTTTTGTTCAAAAAATCACAATTTATTTTTTGTAAGTGCTTCCAAGCTGATATAACAGCAAACAAAATAAAAAGGACTTGTTAACCAAGTCCTTTTTCTATGAAAGCGGTTCCATTATTTATATGTGAACATATTCACGACTTCTAATTATTTGGTTACTTTCGTCAATGGCTTCTGAATAATCGATAAAAGCTTTTCAGATTGAATTCTGTCAATAATGACATTAACTGCAACCTGCATTAATTTATCATTGAGATTTTTTTCTTCCAGTGCCCGGCTGTTGCGGCTGTCCATGTTCTTAAATGAAAATAGCAGTCGTTTAATGAACGTGTCATATGCCTGTTGTGGGTAAATATTGGCAGTCACCTGATCGATACCGTGCCGAATAGTCTCTAAGGAGAATGCCGGCTTCAACAAACTGATTAGGATGACATCGGCAACCTGCATGGTCTGATACTTTTTCTTAACCGGCGCCATAATTGCCTTGTTTTTAACGTAATTGTTGATCATTGCCGGAGTGACTTTGTCGATTCCGATTGGCCCCAAGGTTTCATTTACCAGTGCGACAAGTTGATCCATATATAATTCAAATTTTGGCAAATCGGCCCAGAGTGGCAGTTCTACCAATTTCAGCTTTTGTTCCCACTGTTCATATTGTTCTTCGTTGTATGACATGATATCACTCCTTCGTGTTTATTATACCACGTTATCTAGTTGTGGACACTAGCTAACGTCGAATATAAAAATAACGGCTTGGAAAGATTCCAGCCGTTGTACAAGCACTATTGATTGTTATTCCGTTTCTGCATCCGCTTCTTCTCCCGCTTATCAAGCACGTTTGCAATCACGCCCTGCATGAACATGTAAAGTGGGTAAGCTGTTGCGATCAATGGGACAGCATACAGCCAAATGTCTTTATTGAAGAAGGAGACAAGTGAAAAGATATTGTTGAAGAAAATGATGATCGACAGGAATGCCACTAATACCAATATATCCAAGCCAATCTTTAGCCGGTTAAGCGGTCTTGAAACCATGACCAATGCCAGCCAACAAATCGCCCCTGTCAAAAGCACACATAGCGTTGACGTAAATTCATATTTCAGGCCAAAGAACAGGCCGATCACTTCAATCAGCATGATATAACCAACGATACAAACGGCCGCAGGGGTTGAAATAATCAAGACCTGCTTCATGAACTGATTGGTGATTTTATTGAAGTTGGGTTCCAGCGCCAGGAAGAACGATGGAATTCCAACCATTAATGAAGTAATCGGTGTTAACTGAATCGGTTCAAACGGATACCCCATGGCAAAGAAGACAAAGATAAACGACAAAGCAACCGAGTACATCGTCTTAATCAAGTACATTGAAGCAACCCGCTCGATGTTGTTGATAACCCGGCGACCTTCTTTTAACACATCAATCATCGCGTCAAAGTTGGAATTGATCAGCACAAAGTCTGCGATACTCTTAGTACTTTCACTGCCGGAAGCCATGGCAATTCCACAGTCGGCTTGACGCAACGCAAGCAGGTCATTGACACCGTCTCCGGTCATGGCAACAGTATGCTTGCGATCTTGAAGTCCGGCAATTAAGCGTTTCTTCTGATCCGGCGTTACCCGGCCAAAAACCGTATTGTCAGCTGCAAGTTTGCCGAAGTCATCGTCATCTTTAACCGTTGTCATATCAACATTGTTTTCTGCATTTTGAATTCCGGCATGCTTGGCAATTGTCGAGACCGTTGTCGGATCATCCCCGGAAATAACCTTAATTGTCACATCTTGATTTCTAAAATATTGAAATGTGTTCTTGGCATTTGGCCTGATCACATCTGAGATCAATACCAGACCAATCAGCTTGGGATCTTTAAGCGGATCACGGGGATCAAGGTTGTCCACTTGGGCAACTGCCAATACCCGATAGCCCTTCTTCGCGTTCTGAGTAATTTTAGCTTGAACCGGCTTTTCGATATGTTTGAAAATAAATTGTGGTGCCCCAAAAACGTAATCGTGGCCGTCACTAAAACCGACCCCACTCCACTTTCTATCAGAAGAGAATGGAATGATCTTTTCGGTTTTAAGTTCGGGATCATCAATCGCATTTTTGATTGCGTTGGCTGTTTCATTGCCATCCCCGGTTCCATAAGTGATACCGGCAACGACTTTTTCAACTTCGGCAGCTGGCACATTTTTCATCATTGGAATTGCTTCAACAAATTTCAAATTGCCGCTGGTAATCGTTCCGGTCTTATCCAGACAAATGACATCAACTCTGGCCAATGTTTCAATTGCCGGCAAATCCCGCACCAGCGTCTGCTTGCGGGCCAAATGCATGGCCGACACTGCCAGTGTCATCGACGTCAGCAAAACCAATCCTTCTGGAATCATCCCGATCATTGCGGCAGAAGAGCCCAAAATTGCCCGATTGATTCCAGTTCCGCCATAGACTTTGGCAGCAAATAAAATAATGCCCAGCGGAATAATGACATAGGTCAGCGACTTGATAATCCGATTGATGGTGTTCAGCAAAATGCTGGATGTATCTTCACCCTGCTTGGCTTCACTGGATAAATGATTAACGAATGTATCCGCGCCGACTTTGGTAACCCGCATTTTACCCGAACCGCCAATAAGATATGTACCTGAAGTGAGCTTGTCACCGATATTTTTCGAGATAGTCTCCGACTCACCGGTAATGGGTGATTCGTCAACTTCAATTCCCCTGGACCTGACAGTGACACCATCGACTGGAATCTGGTCCCCTCGCCCAAGCTGAATAATATCGCCTAAGACAATATCTTCAGAGCGAATCTGCATGTCCTGACCGTTTCGCAGGACATTGATCTTTCCCTCGGCCAGCAGAACCATTTTGTCGACTTGCCGTTTTGAACGGATTTCTTGAATGATTCCGATTGCGGTGTTAAAGATTGCAATTCCTAAAAACAACAGGTTTTTGTAACTGCCGGTATAAAAGATCAGCGCACCCAAAACCACGTTAATCAAGTTAAACAGTGTAAACGTGTTATCCCGGAAAATATCCGAGGTGCTTCGAGTCAGAGACTCTTCTCCGGTATTTTGATTACCATTATGAATTTGCTGCTGAACCTGTGCATCACTTAATCCAACATCTGGATCAGTTTGTGGAATGTTGACGTCTGCCATTCTCTAACACCTCGCTTTAACATAATTGTACAAAATAAACGGAAAAAATCACATTTATTTGAAATCTTTCACCCAAGTTTATAGGATTCTTAGTGATTTTGAATGAAACCATCGTCAATCATTGGCTGGCGGGTATGCTAAAATAAATTTAATTAACTCGCAAGGGGGAACTAATATGTTTCAACCAGATAAAAGTACCTATAAATTAGCCGACGGGCATGAAATGCCTCAGCTCGGATTTGGAACTTACAAAATCGACAATCCCGACTTAATGAATCAGACCATTGCCACAGCATATGACAGTGGTTACCGGATGTTTGATACTGCTCAGCTCTATCGAAACGAAAAAATGCTGGGAGATGCCATTAAGCAGGTCGCCCGAAGAGAAGATGTCTTTATCATCGATAAGGTCACCGAAATGAATCAGGGCCACGACTTAACAATCAACAGCACCGACTTTTCCCTTCAGCAATTGGGAACCGATTACGTTGATTTACTGCTCATTCATTGGCCGGTTGCCGATCACTTCTTTGAAACATGGTCAGCAATGGAAGAGTTAAAAGAACAGGGGAAAGCCAAATCAATTGGTGTCAGCAACTTTACCCGGTCCCAGCTTGAATTACTCAAAACCCAGGCAGACGAAATGCCGGTCGTCAATCAGATTGAAACCCATCCTTATTTGACGCAGCAGCCGATGATCGACTTCGATAAGAAGATGTCGATTGTCACTCAAGCGTGGAGTCCACTTGGCAGAGGGATTGTCTTGGACAACCCAATGCTCGCCAAAATGGCCAAACACCATGGCAAGACGCCCGCCCAAATCATTTTGCGTTGGGACTTGCAAAGAGGCGTCTCCATCATTCCAAAATCCAAGACACCGGAACGAATCAAGGAAAACACCGAACTGGACTTTGAATTAAGCGACGATGAGATGAGCATGATCGACGTCATGAACAAGAACCAGCGAACTGGAAACGAACCGGAACTCGTATATGAATTAGGAAAACAGTATTAGGACAGGACGATGGTTTGCCCAAACACAGGCAAATTATCATGACTCACTAAGCTAAAATCACAAATTGAATTGGAAGTGACAGCATGGCCCTTGGTCAACTAACGAATCAGATTATATTAATGTTTGTCTTAATGTTAATCGGTGTTTTAATCAACAAAGTTGGGTTCATGCACACCCAAACTTCAAATGACTTAACCAATATTCTTCTATATATTGTTTCGCCATGTTTGATTATCGGTGCATTTGAGCAAAACTACTCCGCCAGCCGGATGAAACAACTGATGCTGGTCTGTGTCGGCATCTTTTTGTTCTACATAGTTGAAATGATCATCGCCAAATTTTCGTTTGGCAGAATCAGTAACATCAACCTCCAGCGGATCACCAAATACGGCAGTATCTATTCCAACGCTGGATTCATGGGAATTCCACTAACCAGTGCCCTGTTTGGCAATGCCGGCGTTTTCTTTGCCGTTGCATCCCTTGCCGGCTTTAACATCTTCAGCTGGACCCACGGTGTTTCATTATTTAAAACATCCAATAAGGGAACCGACCACTGGCAGAATTTCCGGGAAATCATCATCAATCCAAACATCATTGCCATTTTTGTCGGCCTGATCATTTTCCTGGCATCCTTTAAAATGCCGGTCCCCGCTGACCGGGTCATTCACTACGTCAGCTCAATCAACACGCCGCTTTCAATGATCGTGATCGGTAACAGCCTGGGAAATATCAAAATTTCCCGACAATTAATTGATTGGCATCTATGGTTGGCAATTTTTCTTAGAAACCTGCTGTTTCCAATTCTGGCAATGTTCATTCTTCAGGCGCTTTCGGTTTCCGGAGTTGCGCTGGCGACAACCGTCTTAATGGCAGCCTGCCCAACCGCCGGACTTGTCGTTTTGTTTACCCTGCAGGCTTATGGCGATGCCAGCCCGGCAGTGGCTTTAATGAGCTTATCGACTATTTTAAGTTTAGCGACAATTCCAATTGTGTTTGCTTTAATGGCCGCATTTTAAATTCAAATTTGTTTGAAATAAAAAAGCAGGACAGGTAACCGGTTCCCAATTAATGGGAACCGTTATCTGTCCTGCCTTTTTGTATGGTAAAGCTCGCAATCTTAACTGGATTGTTAAATTTACCAAGCAAGGTTAATTTAAAAGATTAACGAACGATCTTTTTGTTCAAGACTTCGGCCAACTTCTTCAAAGCATCGTCACGGGTCTTGATAACATCCATGTTCCAAATGATTGTGTCGATTTCTCCACCGGCATAGTCAAACTTTTCGTAATAGATGTATGGATCCTTGTCGCTGTCTTTGAATACGTCATCGATTTTGGCAGCGAATCCCTTTGACCAGTCATCGTCGTCCATTTCAGGAATATCCTTTTTAGTGACATATCCTTTTTCGTTAATCAGATCAACTGCTTTTTTAATTTGATCGTCGGTGTATTTGAGGTCTTTATCATTATCTCGTTCTTCGGCATCGGCTTTCTTTTCAGCAGCACTTTCTCTTACTTTTTCAGCCATGATAACATCCCCTTTATTTTGATCTACCTTAATGCTAGCACTGATTCGGAATAAAAGTTAAGAAAAACATCCATTAATAGTCAATAAAATCTCAAATCACTTAAAAAATACCCGGTTGGAGCGTATAATGAAAAGTAATCTGTATATTGCAGATTACTGTTGTTGTTACTGTACACATTTTGCGAAATGAGGAATCGAATTTTGGACGATAGCCAGATACTGACTAATCTAATTATTGTCATAGTTACATTTTTCTTTGCTGCCTTCTTTGTGGCAAGTGAGTTTGCTTTGGTGCAGACCCGTCCGAGTGCATTGGACGAGCGCAAAAAGAAGCTTATTGAGACAAAAGGCAAGCAGGCAAAGGGCATTAAAAAGCTTAATCGCCAGCTTCACATGGTTACCAATCTAAATGAATATCTTTCAACAACCCAAGTTGGTGTCAGCTTGGCAGGTATCATCTTAGGTTATTTGGGTGAATCATTTGTTGTTACAATTCTGGTTGACATTATGGAAATCCATAACTCACCAATCGATCCAACGGCTGCTCATGCCGTTGGTGCTGTTGTCGGTATTATCCTATTGACTTATTTGGAAGTGGTTTTAACAGAAATCGTTCCAAAGAACATCAGTATCGATATGCCAATGCAGGTACTTTCCTTTATCAGTACACCGTTGCATTACTTCCACGTCATCTTTTACCCATTCGTTTGGCTGCTCAATATTTCTGCCAATGGAATCGTCAAGATGATGGGCTTGAAGGTTGCCAATGAAAACGATGAGTCATTCTCTCAAGCGGAAATCTTGAGTCTTTCCAGAAACGCCGTTAAGAGCGGTGCTTTGGAACAGAATGATTATTTGTACATGCAGCGTGCCTTCCAGCTTAACGATAAAGTTGCCAAAGATATCATGATTGACCGAGCTCAGTTGATTGTGATCGATATCAAGACAACCGTTAAGCAAGCCGTTCAGGTTTATTTGCAAAAGAAGTTCAGCCGGATTCCGGTTGTTGCCAACGGTGATAAAGATAAGATCCTGGGTTATGTATATAACTACGATTTGATTCGCCAATCCCAAGTTGATCCAACTATTAAGATCGACCGTTTACTCAGAGATATTTCAACAACCCCTGAGATGACGCCGATTACCGATGTTCTCCACCAGATGATCAAGAAACGAACACCAATTGTTGTGGTTGTCGATGAATATGGTGGAACGTCAGGAATCATTACTGATAAAGATATTTACGAAGAGTTGTTCGGAACTGTTCGAGATGAAATCGATCCATCCATTACCGACTACATTTTCAAGCAGCCTAATGGTAGTTACCAGGTTAACGGAAAGTTGACCACGCATGACTTTGAGCGTTACTTCGATGCTGACTTCCCTGAATTTACTAATTCAGATGCCGTAACTTTGGCAGGGTATTTCTTGGATAATTACCCTGATATTAAAGCCGGCGATGTCATTGCGTTTGAGAACTTCGACTTCAAGATTATTGATTATGAAAACTCATTTATCAATTGGTTCGAAGTTACCAAGCACAAGCCAAGAACCGATGGCGACACCGATGATAACGAAAAAGATTAATTTTTGAAACTTCAATAAGACTGTGACAAGACATTTGTTTTGCGAGCAGTCTTTTTACATATAGCAACGATTTAAGAAAGTGTCGCGTTTTGACACAAACAATTTCCTAAGGGGGAGCTAATAAGTGAAAAAGCTATGGCAAAAAACACCAGCTTGGATCACATACACGGTACTGTTTACCGCTTTGATCTGTGTTTTAGTCGGCTGCTTGTACTTAACAGGTAGATCAATGATTTGGGAACTGGATGGGATGGCACAACATTATCCGATCCTGCTTCAGCTCCGGCACATGATTATTTCATTCCTGCACAACCCTAGTGGTGGCTTCACTCACTGGGCATGGAATATCAGTTTGGGCTCGGATCAACTGACCAACCTTTCATATTACGTCATTGGTGATGCCTTTAATTACCTGATCGTCTTATTTCCAAAGAATCAAATGGAGAATGCCTTCGCTTTTCTTGTATTCCTGCGAATGTACGTCTCTGGTCTAAGCTTCATGCTGTATTCTTCATCATATAAATTTAAAAAGAGCAGCCGGATTATCGGTTCGTTGGCATATGCTTTTAATGGCTATGCTTTAGCAACCGCTTTGCATCACCCATTCTTCATCCTGCCGTTAATTTTCTTTCCACTTCTGTGCTACGGAATTGACCGGGTTCTCCACAACAAGTCTTGGCTGCCGCTCATGTTTGCCGTATTTCTGGTATTTTTAAGCAACTTCTACTTTGCCTGGATTCTTGGATTCGGCTCAATTGCCTATGTCATTATCAGAATGCTCAGTTTGAGAAAATGGCGTGACTTTAAGCCTCTAAAATCTTTTGGCAAATTAGGTCTTTCAGCGGTGATTGGTCTTGGAATGGCAGCGGTTGTCTTCATTCCAACCATCATTCTAGCAATGGGATCAACCCGGCTGAATGATAACTTTGCCAATGGCATGCTTTTCTTCCCACCGCAATATTACCTGGATATTCCAAGTGCCATTCTGCCAACCGGCCGGGCAATGAACTTCTGGCTGGTGATCGGAATCTCCGGCTTGTCCTACCTTGGCATGGTCTACATGTTGAGGCACTTTAAACATTACCTATGGGAGAACGTGGCACTCATTACCATGTTCATTGGAATCATGATTCCGGCTGTTGGCGCCATCATGAACGCCATCACAACACCTTCAAACCGTTGGGTGTTCCTCGTTAACATCTTATTTGCATTTGGCACAATGGTCTTTGTCGATCATATTGGTACCTTTACCAAAAAAGATATTGCCTGGTTTAGTGGTGCTTCAATTGGACTAATCGTGCTTGTTTGGGCCCTGGGCGGCTTCTGGATGAATCTCCAGCCCCATGACTTTGTGGTTTATGGCTTCTTGCTGCTGACGGTCATCGTGATCCTGTGCAGCTTGATTTTCAACTGGAAACAGTCGACCAAAGTTGTTTTGATTTCCACCGTCTTTCTGTTGAATATATCCGCAAATATCATTGGGATTTATAGTCCCCATTCCAGTAAATTAGGGCTCCAGCAGTTGAACCGCGGCTTGGCTACCCGCTTTAGCAACGACTACTTCAGCGGTGCCCAAAAGTATTTGGAAAAGATGCCCGGATTCTTCAGAGTATCGATGAATCCGCATTACCACTACAATACGCACATTCAAAATTTAGCCAACTATTCAAATACCAATACCGACTTTCCAATCAACAGTGGTCTTAACGACACAGCTGTTTACCTAACCCTTCAAAACGGTTATCTTGGCAAGTTCTCTCAATCCGTCGGCAACAGCCAGTTCTCAATGAACACGCCAATTGCTCAGGGTGACTATCGAACTTCCTTCAATAACCTGTTGGGTGTCAAATACGTATTTGCCAAGGCCAACACCAAGAAGGCGCCGGTTGTTCCTTATGGATATAAGCCGGTACGCGACAAGAATGGCCAAGTCAAAGTATTCCCTGCCAAAGCCAGGACAAACGCTGTCCAGGCCATTGAGAACATGCATGGAACAACCATTTACAAGTCAAACAACGCCCTGCCGCTTATTTATACCCAATTCAAGACCGTTTCACCGTCTGCATATAACAAGATGAGTGAGGTCGATCGTGAACGGGTCATGACTCAAGGAGCAGTCGTTGACAACTCTAAAGACAATACCCATCCGCTTAAATATCATTCACCTAAGAAGAACATCGACTACACCGTTAAAATGGACACTTCAAAGATTGTCTATAATGGCCGTCAATTAACCAAATATCGACTGGGAATCATCAACAAAGCCAACTCTGACAAGTTGGTCGACCAGCCGCATGAACAAGTCAGCCTCGGTGCCAATTTGGAGAAGACCAAAGACCTTCTGGCAACCAATCGATCCATCATTGAATCAAACCATTATCAAAACATCAATGGTCTTAAAGAAATGACTTCAGACGTTGTCGGCAATCCGATTAATTACCTTCTGAAAGTTAAAAAGCCGAAGACCACCAAGAATGCGGAATTATTCCTGGTACTCAAAGGCATCAAGCAGACCGACGGCACACCAGCCGAGCACAGACAATGGATGGCTAACAAATTCCTGCTTGATAATAAGCTGTATTCCAAGATGGGTAAAATGGATGAATATCGTCACAGCATATTGAAGCCAACGTTTGGCGGTTATCTGTTCAACGCGACTGCCAAAGGCTTCAAAAATGGCTACAATCAATACGATAACAATAACCTTTCCAATTACCGTCAAATCAGCAACATCGTGTTGAATTTGGGTTATTCAACCCACCAGCGAAAGAACATTTTGCTGAAGTTCAACCAGGTTAAAAACATCAAATTCAAATCAGCTAAGCTGGTCGCGGTACCGTTTAACAAGTCATATGGCAAGCAAATGCAAAAGCTCAAGCAAACCAAGCCTGCCAACTTGAAAGTCCATGAGAATCACGTAAGCGGCACAACCAACAATTCGAAGTCAGGCACAATGGTGACATCAATTCCTTACTCAACCGGATGGAAGTTGACCATCGACGGTAAGCCTGTGAAGACCTTTGTCGTCAACAAGGGATTTGTTGGAGCCAATCTTCCAGCAGGTACTCATCGAATTAAGCTGGACTACACAACACCGGGAATTAAAGTCGGTAAGCTGTTGTCAGGCATCAGCTGGTTGGCATTTATCATCTTATTGATAGTTGGAATTGTTGGGAGATTCATCCCTAAGAAATCACCAAGAAAACATGCCCCAAAGCACACTAAGAATTCATCGGATTAAGCTTGCCAACGCCAATCGCAATCGGTAAGATAATGAGTAACAGATTCAAAATCATTATGAAATTTATGAGGAGGCCCACCTTGAGTCCAATAAAAATACTGTTCATTTCCATTGAAGGTAACACCCGTGCGTTTGTTAAAAACCTGGCCAGTTACGCTGCCGGAATGCATGATCAGGATGCTGACAATCCACTTGTTGAATCCAAAGAGATCAGCGAACAAACCGATTTCGCAGATGAAACCGACCCCTACTTTGCCTTTGTGCCAACCTACTTGGATGGTGGCAATGGGATCGATAATGGTGTCAAAGAATTGATGACTAACGCGCTTGGTGAATACATCGCCTACAATGACAATTCCAAGTTGTGCCACGGAATTGTTGGCAGCGGTAATAAGAATTTCAACGAGCAGTATTGCTTGACTGCAAAACGTTATGCATCCCAATTCAACGTTCCCTTTCTTGCCGATTATGAACTCAGAGGAACCGGCCGAGACGTTGAACGAATTTACAAACTGTTAGCAAAAAGTTAAGCCGTTAAATGACAAAGAGCAACTGACCAAATAATCTGGTCAGTTGCTCTTTTTGTTTTATTTATTTAATTCGTCAATCAGGAAGCCAAACTATTCCTGACCCTCAAGCGGTTGATGATCCACAAAGCAATCACACAAGCCAGAATCAGTCCCGCCGCAAATGAGAACAGCTCCCGGTATGATGCGTAATCAAGCACCATCCCACCGATCAGTGGTCCTAAAGCCCGGCCACAGGACATAAACAGGTTGTACAGCCCTTGAAATTTACCCCGCTGCTTGGGTGTCGACAAGCTGTCGATCCAAGCAGGAATTCCAGGAAAACCAATCATTTCGCCAATGGTTGTCATGATCATGACCAACACGAATGCGGTATAGTCACGGGCAAATATCAACCAAATGAATGAAGCAGCAAAAATAGCCACCCCGGTGTAGGTTTGCGTACTCAGCTTAAAGTGACTGCCAATCCGGTTAACAAACGGCTGGCCAATGACAATCATCAAGCCATTTAATGTCCACAGTAAACTGTAGTTTTCAAATG
The DNA here is from genome assembly GCF_009739535.1 of Lentilactobacillus kefiri. Lineage (GTDB taxonomy): Bacteria > Bacillota > Bacilli > Lactobacillales > Lactobacillaceae > Lentilactobacillus > Lentilactobacillus kefiri. The sequence continues at coordinate 1,353,668 of NZ_CP029971.1, read as the reverse complement.
GAATATGGAGATTGGTCATATGAACCGGAATGACACTTTCCCATAATGCGTATGCCAGATAAACCGACAGCACAACACTACAGATTGCCAGGATAATGCCGCCAACCTTGGTTTCAACAGGTGCGCCCGGCTCAACCGGCTTGGTCGAAACTCGACGGTCCACATGAACGTTGAACTCTAAAATGGTGAGGAGTACCAAAGCCGCGTAGAAGGCCGAAGTCACGGTAAACACCAGTGTAATACCGTGCTTTAATAGGAATCCGACCATCAATGTTCCAATCACAATTCCAAGGTTCTGGCCAATATAGAGGATATTAAAGATCGCTCTGGTTGACCGGGTCTTGATACTTGCCGCGTATGAATTTAGCAGCGTCATACAGGCCCCGTCGCCGAACCCCACGGACAGCAGCATAATTCCAAACATCGGCCAGCCATGGAAAAAGACTAATGTAAAGATTGCCGAAGTGGAGATTAAAGAACTGATAATCGTTGCTTTATAAGGCGACCAGCGATCAAACAAATAGCCACCAAGGTAATTCCCCAACATCATAAAGCAGGACATGGCAAGTAAAACCAGTCCAGCCAGGGTCAATGATTTATGGAGGTAATTATGCAAATACACAGTTACCAATGGCCACATAAAAGAAGCCCCTGCGTTTAAAATCAAAGAATAAACAATAACAGAATTAAATCTAATTTCACTTCGCTGCTTTATCAATTAATCAGTCCCCTCAGCACTTTATTGTTGTTACTAAATCATGAATCATTTATCTCTATTTTCGCATATTACGGGCATAAACCATACGAAAACAAGATGATTATTAAAATAATTCTTTGTGTAATCGAATGTCGTCCCTATCGGTAATTTGCCGTAGGACGCGGCAGGGATTGCCGACAGCCAATGAATTTGCGGGAATGTCACGCGTCACAACGCTGCCAGCACCAATAACCGACCCATTGCCGATTGTTACCCCACCAATGACAGTCACGTTGCTGGCAAGCCAACAATTGTTTTCAATGGTGATTGGTTTGGTATATTCCTTACCCGGCAACGAATTATCCGCAACAAAGTTACGATCCTGGTAGCGAAGCGGATGCATGGGAGTGACCAAGGTAACGTTGGGTCCAAATAAGACGTTGTCACCAATCGTAATTTGGCCGCTGTCTAAAAAGGTAATGTTGGTATTGCCATAAAAGTGATCACCAATTTTAATATGAGTTCCATAATCAATAAAAATAGGACCCTGAAAATAAAGTTTATCAGAAGAATTGGGCAGCAACTGCTTTAACAGCCGTGCCCGCTTTTCTGTTTCATCATCAAAAGTGTCGTTGTAAAGCTTCGTTAAACGGTGAGCCAATCGCTGTCGTTCAACCAGCTTTGGGTCTCTTGGGTTAGTCAATTTACCAGAGAGCATTCTTTCTTCTTCGCTCATATAATTGCCTCCAGTTTCCGTGAACTTTATCGATACAGCCATCATATCATAAAAGCAGCGGGTGCTTCTCGACATTTGACCAACAAAAAAGGCTTGGAGATTAAATGACCTCCAAGCCTTTTTGAAATCTGATTTGAATTATTTTACCAAAGCAAACTTGTAGTAATGAAGTGGTGTATTAGCATACTGCACTTTAATCGCATGGTTGGCTTTGTTTACAATAATGAAGTGGGTGTTATCAGTAAATCTTAAGTAGAACTTGTGGTAAGTCTTGCTTCCACGTTCACGATAAGTGATTCCCCAGAACGTCTTTGAATAAGTTGTAACTTTGTAATTGGCGAAGTTGATCAACTTCTTCTGGAACTTACCATTCTTGTACAAGCCTTGATTCAAACCACCCTTTTGGCTGAAGTTGGTCACAACGCTGTAACCGTTGTTGTTACCTGATTGCCAACGGCCGGTAGGTTCAGAAATCTTGATCTTGCTGCTTGATGATTTTGAACTTGAGTTGGTTGTCGTATTAGTAGAACTCTTAGGTGTCTTAACAGTCATAATTCTGTAGAAATATGAAGTTGATGACTTACGGGCATAAACGTAAAGCTTTTGATTGGCTTTAACGTTGGTATGCAGTTCGGCACTGAATTTACCAGTTGTGCTGCTGGCAGTGGAGCGGGCAATTGTCGTCTTTTTAGTATTTCGAACGATAATTGAAACCCCTTTGGTAGCAGTTCCGGTAACAGCCTTTGAGGTACTGTAAATATTATTGACTTTGAGTGACGGAGAACTTGCAGAAGCGTTGACACTGAACCCAATTAAGAATGATGCAAGGACAGCGAAGAACGCGATAAATTTAAATTTCTTCATTTGATATTGCTCCCTAATCTTTATTTTGCAAGACTCATTATAAATGATAAGCGCCCAAAAGCCGTCAAAACAGTCTCCATTTATCCTTTTCTTAAGAAAGCCGTCACGAAATAGTCATATATTTTGACGTTATAATCATGAAAATGGTATGCTTGTAAATTTTATTCATTTACATCATGAATTCGCTTTCGTTGGGTTAATATGTGTTATATAATGTTGGGGAACTGGTATAGACATGTACCATATTACTTAGTTAATATTTTGATAGGAGTGAATATTTTGCCAACTGAAAGACGTTCTTTGATTATGCTCTTTGGAGCAACTGGTGACCTTGCCACTCGTAAACTTTATCCTGCAATGTTAAAGCTTTTCGAGAAAGGAAACATTCGTGATCACTTTGCTGTGATCGGGACTTCCCGTTACAAATTTGATGATGAAAAATATCGTGAGATGGTTGTAAAATCTGTTTCTAAAGAATCAACCAACAAAAAACAAATTGAGGACTTTGCAAGTCATTTCTACTTTGTTACCCATGATGTGACTAATTTACAACACTATTCTGCATTAAGAGATAAAGCAGATGAACTTGATAAGAAGTATCAATTAAATGGCAACCGTGTGTTCTACATTTCAATGGCACCTAATTTCTTTGGAACAGTTGCTAAAAACCTTAAGGCTCAACACCTTCTATCAGAAGGCAGTGGCTTTAACCGCTTGGTTATTGAAAAACCATTCGGCCGTGATTATGAATCCGCAAAACAATTAAACGATGACCTGAGTCATGCATTTGAAGAAAACCAAATCTTCAGAATTGACCACTACTTAGGTAAGGAAATGATCCAAAACATTGAAGCAATTCGTTTTGGAAACACCATTTTCGAAGCTCTTTGGAACAACCGTTACATCGACAACATTCAAGTTACCCTTGCCGAAAAGCTGGGTGTTGAAGAGCGTGCCGGATACTATGACAACTCAGGTGCCCTTCGTGACATGGTTCAAAACCATATCATGCAAATCGTCAGCTTGCTTGCCATGGAACAACCAGTTGCCTTCAAGGATACTGATATCCGTGCTGAAAAAGTTAAGGCACTGCGTAGTCTCCGTGTCTACAACGTTGCCGAAGCTTCAAGCAACTTCGTCCGTGGCCAATACGCAGCTGTTGGCAATGGCAAAGAATACCGTGAAGAAGACGGTGTTCCAAAGGATTCAAATACTGAAACCTTTGTTGCCGGTAAATTATTATTTGATAACTACCGTTGGTCAGGCACCCCGTTCTACATCAGAACCGGTAAGAAGCTTGCCGATAAGTTCACTCGTGTCGATGTTGTCTTCAAGAAGCCGTTGGTTGATATCTTCGCCTTCCCACAAAGTGGAAGCGCACCACTTAACGCCAACGTTTTGACCATCTTCATCGAGCCTAACCAAGGCTTCTCATTGATGGTTAACGCTAAGAACAGTGAACAAGGATTCCATACAGAACCCGTTCAACTGCAATACCTTGAAGATTCAAAGAGAACCAAGGAAACACCACAACCTTATGAACGTTTAATCCACGATGTTTTGAAGGGCGATGGGACAAACTTCGCCAGCTGGCCAGAAGTTGCCAATGCTTGGAAGTTTGTTGATCAAATCCGTCGTGTTTGGGATATTCAACAACCTATGTTCCCTAACTACATTCCAGGATCAATGGGTCCAGTTTCAGCCGATGAATTGCTTGCCCGTGACCACCGTGAATGGGTTTACAAATTAAACAAGTAATCTTAAATAATTGGGCAGGTAGAAAACAGCATTCGTTTTCTACCTGCTTTTTATTTTGAAATCATTTCGATGAAAATTTTTACCATTTATTTGAAAATGCAGGTATAAAATTTGATTTTGGAAAAATGATTTAATCCCTTTACTTGTTAAGGTGGTGTCATTTTGAATTCTGAAAGCGTTCACACGAAAATGACTTTTCATTTTCACAATCTTTCATTCAACAAATTCCCCTTGCTGTTCTAACAGGTTTTTGTTTCACTTTTAATTTGTGAGATGGTAAACTTAGTGTGTAGTAATTCTTATATAGAAAAGGATGGTTTTGAAATGGCTGAACAAAAGGCAAACATTGGTGTTGTTGGTATGGCTGTTATGGGTAAGAACTTAGCCCTTAACATCGAAAGCCGCGGTTACACTGTTGGAATCTTCAACAGAACCGGCTCCAAGACTGAAAAAGTTATGAAGGATCATGGAGACAAGAAACTTGTTCCAAGTTACAAGATCGAAGATTTTGTTAAATCACTTGAAACACCTCGTCGAATTATTTTGATGGTTAAGGCTGGAAAACCAACCGATGCCGTCATTGATGAATTACTTCCACTTCTCGATAAGGGCGATGTCCTTATTGATGGTGGTAACACAAACTTCCACGATACAATGGCTCGGAATGCCCGTCTTGATAAATCAGGAATCAACTTTATCGGAATGGGTGTTTCCGGTGGTGAACTTGGTGCCTTACAAGGTCCATCATTGATGCCAGGTGGCCAAAAAGAAGCATATGATTTAGTAGAACCAATTCTTAAGAAGATTGCCGCAAAGGCTCCTGCAGATGGCGAACCATGTGTTACCTACATTGGGCCTAATGGTGCCGGCCACTATGTCAAGATGGTTCACAACGGTATCGAATATGGTGATGAAGAGTTAATTGACGAAAGTTATAACATTTTAAGAAACCTTGCCGGTTACTCAGTTGATGAATTAGCTGACATCTTTAAAGACTGGAACAAAGGTGAACTTGACAGTTACCTGATTGAAATTACCGCTGACATTTTGACTCATAAAGATGATATTGGTGCTGACAAGAGCAAGCCAATCGTTGATATGATCCTCGACCGTGGTGCCAACAAAGGTACTGGTAAGTGGAGCTCACAAGATGCCCTTGAAGTTGGTATCGATCAATCAGTTATTACTGAAGCTGTTTACGCACGATTCATTTCAATGTTCAAGAAAGATCGTGTTGCAGCATCAAAGGTTCTTCCTAAGCCAGAAGGCAAAGTTGACTTTGATAAGAAAGAAATTGTTGAAAAGGTTCGTGAAGCCCTCTACTTTGGTAAAGTTATGAGTTACGCTCAAGGCTTTGACCAATTGAAAGCTGCTTCACAACAATACAAGTGGAACATCAAGTTAGGCGAAATGGCCAAGATTTGGAGAGCCGGATGCATTATTCGTGCCCGCTTCCTTCAAAACATTACCGACGCCTACGACAAGAACCCAGATTTGCAAAACCTGCTTCTTGACCCATACTTCACTGATATTGCAAAGAAGTATCAAGAATCAGCACGTGATGTCGTAGCATTGGCAACAAAGGCCGGTGTACCAGTACCATCATTGGCAGCCGCCGTATCATACTACGATTCATATCGTTCAGAAGTTGTTCCTGCAAACTTGTTGCAAGCACAACGTGACTACTTCGGTGCCCACACATACGAACGTGTCGACCGTCCAGGCAGCTTCCATTATACTTGGTATAAAGAACAGTAGTGAGCGACGAGGGCTGGGTGACGCGGTTTCTAAGGCAGAACTGATTAAAATCCCGGGTTTGGATTTAAATCAGTTTTGACTTAGAAGTTAGCGTCAGGCCCGTCGGAGCTGTCCTCAAAAGCAGCATGTTCCGGAATATAACTAAAAATGCCAATCAATTTTTTGAGCATTAATTGATAAAAGACCATAATCGCTGGTTTTGTGGTTATGGTCTTTTATCGGTTAAGCGGAGAAAGCTGGCTTAAATGGCACATTTCGGCTAGGAAATGGTCAAGCGACAAACTTATAATCCATATGTTTTGAGAATGAGGAACAGTAGTGAGCGACGAAACCCGGGGACAGGGTTGTCGCCAAGTAGGCTAGGCAGGCGTTCCGCCGGCCGTCGGAGCTGTCCTCAAAAGCAACATGTTCCGGAATATAATTAAAAATGCCAATCAATTTTTGAGCATTAATTGATAAAAGACCATAATCGCTGATTTTGCGGTTATGGTCTTTTATCGGTTAAGCGGAAGAATCAGATGGGTTGGAGCTGTCCTCAAAAGCAGCCGAATTTTTCAAAACCATAGAATATTTTAAAGAGGCTGACCAAAAGTCTAAACTTTTGTTTCAGCTTTTTTGCGTTTCCACATTATTTATGTGTGAACCTGCAACAATCGGCTCATCCCGGCTATTTATTTGTTGCTTAAAATGTCGGTTATCTTATTTCGCAATTCATCATCTCGCTGAGGATCGTACGCGTATGTATCATCATACCAATAATCCGGACTATACAACCAAACGGGCTTTTTCAGTCGTTCAGGTGCTTCTGTCTGATATCTCGGAAAAACATGGGCATGCAAAAAGTTGTCAGTATTGCCTAAAATATCGTAGTTAACTCGCAGAGCACCAGTGGCCTTAAGCACGGCATCCCCCAAAATACTCATGTCACGGAGAAAGACCGTTCTTTGCTCAATTGATAAATCATTTAAAGATGCCACTTGCCTTTTGGGCAACAATACTGAATATCCAGGTAAAAACTGGGTATCACCAAAAACTGCAAATCCGCCAGGAAGTTCGGCCATTACCATGGGATTAGTTCCGTTGATTGCTGATGCAATTCGATTTTCCCGCCAATTGTGCATATTTTATCTCCTGTCTGCTATAGCCGATCACTGCCAAATCTTGTACTTTCTTATCTTCATTAACTTTGCAACTCTTTATATCTGAATGTGAGCACAGCAACATATTGATCATCTTCAGAATTAACACTGAACTTGCCACCCAATGTCGTAACTAAAGATCGAACAATATCTAATCCTAACCCAACACTCTGATTAGTCCGGCTGGCATCAGCAGTTACAAACCGGTCCGTTAATTTACTATCCAATTTAAATACGGCTGGTGTTTGATTCTTAAAAACAATTTCAAAATGATTCTCATCCTTCTCCTGGAGTGAAATAGTCACCTGTTTATCAGCATATTTTAAGATGTTACTGATCAGGTTCTGAAAGACTCGTTCCAGCAAGGTTTTATCTGTTCGAATCGTGACGTTCGGTCGGATATCAATTGCCACCTGAAGCCCCTTGGCAGTGAGGTCATCATAGTAATCAAATAATTCTTTCTCCAAGGTTTCAGAAATATTCACTTCTGAAATGGATAACTGTGAATTCTTCTCTTGAAGCAAATTAAAATCCATTAGATAATGCAGATAATAATTAACTTCCATGAGATTGTTCTCAATTCGTTGATATTCCTTTTTGTTTTGATCGTCATGTCGTTGTTTATCCAGCAACTGTATATAGCCAATTGCCACAGTTAATGGCGTTCTGATATCATGAGTGAGGTTGGTCAGCATTTGCTTAATTTGCTTTTCCTGGTCAATCTGCTTGATACGCGCAGTTCTGGTCTTATTAAGGCTATAGTTAACGGCTTGGGCCAGTTTACTGAAAAGTGGCCAACCGGTATTGGTTGTCACCTCTGCATTGGTATCATGGGAATTAATATACCTCAGTTCCCGATTAATTCGCCGAATTTCCACAACCATCAGACCGATGATGCCGATCAGGATTATACATATTATCATCAAAAATAGCGTCATCTCATCACTCCTGACTAAACAAAGCGCACACCAATTCCCCAAATTGAAATAATATATTTGTTACCGGTTCCCGCCAAATCATTAACCTTGTTCCGCAGGTTGCTGATATGAACGTTTAAAGTATTCTCCGCGTTCATATAAGGCTCACCCCACACGGTTTCGTACAAATTCTCTTTGGTAAAGACCTGCTTAGGGTGACCCAAGAATAATTGAAGGATTGCAAATTCTTTTTTGGGTAAACTTAATTCCTGACCGTTCACATAAACACGATGAATTGTTGTGTCCAAGGAAATATTGTCATAGGTCAAATTGGTCTGCTTAGGCTGTTCAGTAGCCCGTTGGCGCAATTGAACCTGAACTCTGGCAATTAATTCATCGATATCAAATGGTTTGGTGAGATAGTCATTGGCACCCTCCTTTAAGAGGGAAACGACTTTTTGCTTGTCCTGGATTGCAGTTAATACTAATACAGGTACATTTGAAGTCTTGCGAATCGTTTTTAAGACACTCTCACCGGTAACCTGTGGCAACATTAAGTCCAAAATAACTAGATCGGGATTTTCAGTATTAAATTTTGCCAAAGCACTAACGCCATCAACTGCCTTGACTATCTGATAGTCTGCAGCTAAGACATCACTTAACAAGTCACGGACATCTTGATGGTCTTCCACAACCAGAATTTTTGCATTCGCCATATTTTCGCACCCCTTTATTCAGTATTAATTTTAACCTTAAAAGCTGGGCACCACAATTAAGGATTAATTAAGGATTTGTTATGTCCGGAATTAATATATGCAGTTTATGATTAAATCATAAGTTAAGTCAACCAAGGAGGAACAACCCATGACCGAAACAGTTCTGGATTTTAATCATGTGAGTAAAAAATTTGGCCGATTCCAAGCTCTAGACTCAGTGTCTTTTCAAATTAAGAGAGGAGATATCTATGGGCTCATTGGAGAAAATGGTGCCGGTAAAACGACCATCATGAAATTAATCACCAAAATATCGCCACTGCGAACAGGATCAATTTCATTATTTGGTGAATCAACTTCCAACTATCAACAAGCCCTTAAACGAACTGGGGCAATGATTGAATCACCTGCAGCATTCAACAGCTTAACAGTGATTCAAAACCTAAAGGTAATTGCCAAACAAAATGGCATTCAGTCAAAAACTGCTATCGACGACACAATCGAGTTTGTCGGATTAAGTAAGAAGCGGAAAACAAAAGCAAAACACTTATCATTAGGTCAGAAACAACGGCTTGGATTAGCATTTGCAATTTTACCCCATCCCGACTTTTTGATTTTGGACGAACCAATTAATGGCTTGGATCCATCAGGAATTATCGAGATCCGGAAGTTACTATATAAATTGAACCACGAACAGCAAACCACCATTTTAATTTCTAGCCATATCCTGACCGAATTATACCAAGTATCCACAAAGTTTGGCTTCATTCATCATGGCAAGTTTATCAAAGAAGTCACCAAAGAAGAACTGGATAAGGAAAAGGAATCGGGAATTCTTCTGGATGTTGACGACGTAGCAAAGGCTTCAGAAGTTCTGGACTCCTCAAACGTCAAACCTTTCTCAATTCAAAACGACCACAGTATTTTCGTAAAGGATAACCATCTCAATACAGGAAACCTGAGTCAATTGTTGATCATGAATGGTGTCGCATTAAACGGAATGACCAAGCAAGAAGGCTCATTAGAACAATATTATACTCAACTAATGAAGAAAACAGATGAAGGTGAAAAATAATGATCAATCAATTAAGAGCAGACACATACCGCATAACCCACTCAATTGGCTTTTATATCACATTGCTCCTGGTGATTAGCTACAGTGTCTTGATCACCGAATCCAAATCCATTGGTGGTATTATGGTGAATGCTGACCAGAGTCTACTGGCCCATCTAGCCAATTCAAATTGGACCATTCTGGACAGCATCCGGGGATTAACAATGTCATCAAGTGCCCTAATGTATGTCATTATGAGCCTATTTGTGATCATCATCGGGTATGAATTCAGTCAGAAAACTTATAAAAATACCTTGGTATCTGGGATTTCTCGATTTAAGTTCATCATGGCAAAATATGTCATGCTTCTCTTTACCATTTTTATTAATATCTTTATGTACTTTCTCACGGTGTTGGCTACCAGCATGATTCTCGGTCGAAAGCTTGGAGCCTCATGGCCTCATTTAATCAACATTTCTTTGGTCACCACTCTGGCAGTATCGTTTTTTATCAGTATTGTTTTCAGTATTGCCATTTTGGTTTTAATGCTGACAAATTCCATCGTCATCAGTTCAGTCTTCATTGTTCTTTTTCCATTAGCTGTTTCAATGCTGCATGTTTTTGTAAAATGGAACTGGTTAAAATATATTGATTTCTTCGGTGCCAGTAATAAAGTCGCCGTTGGTACTTTGACAGCCTCTCATTTTGGCCCTTACATCTTGACCTGTGGGATCATCTTGGTGGTCTGCATTGGATTGTCATTGGTGACAATTAAAGAAAAGGAATTATAGCCTTATTATCAGAACACAAATTTTCAAAATAAAGTACTCCAATATATGAATGAAGATGTAAATATGATCAATCAATTAAGGGCAGATACTTATCGCCTGATCCACTCAGTTGGTTTCTATGTAACCTTAGGTTTAGTCATTGTATATAGTGCACTCATCACCAAAACAAAAACTGTCGGTGGTATTATGGCTAACGGCAATGAAGAATCTCTTGATCGTCTAGCTCGATCGAATTGGACGATTCTGGATGGCATACGAGGATTAACAATTTCTGCCAGCCTTCTTATGTATATGGTCATCGGACTATTTATCATTACTATCGGTTATGAGTTTAGCCAGCAAACATATAAGAACACATTAATATCCGGAATTTCAAGATCAAGCTTTATCCTATCAAAATATATTACGCTATTAATTACGATCTTTATTTCCATTACCGCATACTTTCTTACTACTATCATTATGAGCTTAATTCTTGGCAGGTCTCTCGGTGCATCATTGCCAAACTTATTGAGCACTTCTGTGTTAACAGATATTACCATCACTTTCTTCATTAGCATTGTTTTTAGTATGGGGATTCTAATACTAGTGGTCACAAATTCAATCGTTATTAGTTCAATATTCATTGTGGTATTTCCGATAGGTGTCACAACGGTTCGAATGCTGGCAAATTGGAAATGGTTAAAATATATTGATTTCTTTGGTGCCAGCAACGAAGTAAGTCTTGGAAACTTGTCAATCTCAGAGTTTGAACCATATATCGCAACTTGCGGGGTTCTCTTAGGTGTTTGCATTGTCTTGTCATTGGTATCAATGAGAGAGAAAGAGCTTTAATATTGATGAAAGGCAGTGACCGCAAAGTCAGCGGTTACTGCCTTTTAAGTTATGAAAGAAAATGGCGTGTATGCCTGTCATCCCTCAACTAATTACCCGTAAGCAATCCTAACGCAAAATAAACCAACACACCCACCAAAACCAAGAAAATGGCCGACAACAAAACACTTATGTAGACATTCCAACCCCTTCTGGTAAGGACAATCGCTACCAAATCAGCCCATCCAAACAATGAAATATCCAAAATAATTGATGCAACATGTTGGAGAGAATCAACAAAATACAGACCGAGAGAAAGTAAAGTAACAAAGCCAAGTAGAAGTGGCAATCTTGCCAAAGTTTTACCACCAAATTGGTTTGTGATGTTATCGGTGAACTTTTGCGTGATTTTCAAGTTATTATCTCCTTTGCAAATTATACCAACCAGAAGAATGTTCAATTTGTATATCTAATATGTAATCAGAAAATTTGAAACGTTATTTGTGCTTATTAATAACTACCAGCACATAAATGATTATGATCAACAATCCAAATAGCTCCAACCATCTGTGCTCAATAAAATATGATCCAAGTAGCCACAGCCCCATCACAATAACAAAGATATTTACTAATGTTTTCTTGTTCACCAACTTCAACTCCTAATATGTCAACTTGTTTCGTTTAGTGCCAGTCACCACCAATCGTCGTATTTTACAGACAAATGTCGGTATCCAACAAAGTCGGCCCCCCTTTCGGCAATATAGTCCGAAAAGCGGCTGGCTCCTTTGTGTATAAACAATTTTATCAGGTTCAAAGTAATCAGTAAACTCAGGTAAAAAACCAAGTGATTTTAAAACTAACCATCATCAGCAGCCGTTGCCGCCATCTTTTGCTTAAATATACGAGAAATGATTAAGTATCCCATCGTGGTCAGCAAAAGGCCAAGGATTGCTGTAATTGTCCAGGCAACCCCAATAGAATAAACGTCCGACAACCAACCATTGATGCCAAGTACAAGCAACGTTGCTGCGGCATTCAAAGTGTTGTTAAGTGAAATTAGCGTTGTTCTTTTGGATCCACTAATTTGTTGGTGTAATATTGTATATCTCACAACTTCGTCAGAGGATGTAAATAATACATGAATCAAGAACAACATAATTGCTAATATTTTGAGCCCAACAGTTGCGGCAAATATAATTGTTCCGGCATTGACAATAGTCAACCACGTTAACAGAACAATCTGTCTTTTAATTTTTAAAAGATAGCCCGCAATATACGCACCAAATATCCCCAACAGGTTAACACCCACTAATATCCATCCAGTTTGGACAGTTTTAAGGCCTTGCTGAAAGAATAACTGCCATTGATTATATGGGCCGGTGGAAATTAACGTTATTGGCAAAAAGGCGAGACTATAGCAGAAAAAGGTTTTATTGTTTCTGACGATATCCTTGATTGATTTTAGATTAGGTAGTTTAGCTTTAAAGGCATGCCTAAAGTTTTGAGATTTTAGTTGAGCTGGATGTTCGAATTTTCTTTCTCCCCAAGCAAACGGGATTGGGCATAGAAGTAAAATTGCCCCAGCTAATATTGGGTATCCTAAATTAATATTTGCAAGAAATTGCGCCCCAACAAATCCGGTAAGCAAGGATACTGCCGTCGAAAGTGATGTTGTTAGTGAAAACGCATGATCAATTTGGTAATTTGGATTAATAACCTTCGCTTTGTCAACAAACCATGAGTCAAGTGTGCCTGAATACAAAGAATCTCCCAATGCCGTCAAAATTCCACTTATGCAAAGAAACCAGCCATTTCCAGTATCAAAGAAAAGAAAGAACAATCCAATACTTCTGGTTACGCAGCTCGAAATGAACACATTGATTCTGCCAAATTTATCTGCCTTCAAATGTCAAATTAAGTTAGAAATTTTAGCTGCTCATCAGTGATTTGATTTACGAATGCCTCAAGTGGTGTTTGATAATTGAGACTTTTTCTGGGAATATGGTTCCGTCGACTAGCAACAGCCTGGACAAATTCATCTGATAGCTGGTCCATGATGAGATCATGGTGCAACCCATCCTTACGAAGTAAGTTGTTGGTGTTTTCATTCAACCCACGTTGATTGGGTGCTCCTACAGCGGCAAAGTAAATATTTAAATCAAACTGGTTAGCAATCGTTCGCCAACCGGCGAACTCCTTACCATTATCAAACGTGATGGACTTAAACAAGTGGCGTGGCAGCTTCGTCAACCAGGCTGCTAAACTACGATTGACGTTTTGTGATGACTTGGTATGTGAATTCAAAACAATTGCGACCTTGGTCTGCCGTTCAACCAGTGTGGTTACGGCACCCTGATGGTTTTTGCCTTGAACCGTGTCGCCTTCTAAATGACCGAATTCTCGTTTAAAATTAGGATAGTCCTGATAACGGGTTTTTAAATCTCTGCCCAATTGCCCAGCTTTTCCTCGTCGTTCAACGTACCCATTAGGGTGACGCTGACCATGCATGGGTAAATCTTTGGCGAACAAGCCAAAAGCATCATGTTTGAAAATGCGATATAGGGTTCGTACGCCGCAGCTAAAAGAACGTTCGTGGCGATTAATAATTGTATCTGGTTGCCACCCCGCTTGAATTTTGGCTTGGATATAAACCAGTTCATCAGGGGCTAGTTGAATGGGCTTACGCCCACAATGTTGTTTGTGCCGTCGATAATGTTGTTGGTAATCAATAAGCGTACCGCCAGCGTCAAGAAAACGATAGATGCGATAAACGGTTTCAGCACTCCGGTGGAGTGCTGGTGCTACTCGGTAAGCCTTTTTATTGAGCTTCCAAAAGGAATAAATTGTAGTGAGTTCGTCTATGGTAAGATGAGTATAGGTCATTTGTGATCAGCCTTTCTTTTGATTTCAACACTCAAAAGTCTATCACAAATGGCTTTTTAAATTTCTAACTTAATTTTACAAACAGGGTGCCAAAATTCCAGATGGTAACTCAGCAAAAAAAGTCACAACCCCAAAAATAGCCAAAAAAATATTAATATCCGCATATGTATAGTGAATGTGTTTCATAAATAAGTAGATTGTGCCACCCCAAACTCCTAATGCCGCATTGTATAACGATGTGAGCAAGATGAATTTAATTAGGAGTTTCATTATCTTTTCTTTCATCCCTTACCTCCTTCCTTGAAGCTCCATAATTACAGCTTCATCATCTAATCCTTTAGCTTTTAGTTCCATCGGAGTTATTCACTAACTCGTTTACGTTTTTGGAACCAACATTGAGAATATTTTACCAAAATCTGCCATCTATAACCATCCCAGTCGAACATTATTGTCCAAGAAAGGAAAACCTCCCAAAGTTAAAGTACTCGCTTTAACTTTGGGAGGTTATTTTAATTTCTAGTATTATTTGTAAATCTCATCAATCTATTTTTCTTCCGCCTGAATCTTCTTCCCAAAATCAGTCTCATCAAAATGATTAATCACATTCTGCAGATCAGCTTTGGTCAAACTGGCACCAAACAATTCACTGCCAGGCTCAGTCATAATGCCATCAGCGATATCATAGTGAACCACGGTGTCAAAGCCCATGGTATCCACAAATTTAGCCACTTGATCAACGGCTGCTTTGTCATCACCAGTCACAAATAGTGCCTTACGATTCTCGGCACCGGCCGGCTTGGCCTCTTCTTGAAGGTTATGGTAGCCCATGTGGTTAAAAGTTTTGACCACTGTGCTCTTATTGAAATACTTTTGAACCTGCTCACTAGAGGTTGACGATGGATCCAAGACTTCTTCTCGAATGCCGTCAGTTTCCCACCAGTAGTTCATGGCGTCGATAACCAATTTGCCTTTAAGCAGCTTCGACTTGATGTTCTTGTATCGACTCAGTGGAATTGCCAAAATAATCAAATCACTCTTGGCGACCACGCCTTGGTTAGTAGCTGGAGTTGCACCCGGCACCAGAGTCTCAATGGTCATGGCAATCTTTTCAACCGATCCCGATCCGGAAATCCGGACGTGATAACCGGCCTTTAATGCCAACTGGGCTAACACAATGCCTACTTTTCCGGCACCCAGAATGCCGACATTTTTAATTTCTGTCATGATTAGTCCTCCTCGGACAAGATTTCTTTAACACGAGGAATCACTTTGGTTCCGTATAATTCGATCATGCGTTCACGTTGAGCGGCAGTTTGGTTTCCTGCACCATACACAAGGTCAAAGCGGCCCAAGTTCATCAAATTGATAGTCCGAGCCATTCTTTGAGCAACGTGTTCCGGATTACCAACGTAGAAGGAACCCACCTTAGTTTCACCATCGAACTGCTCACGGCTCATCGGTGCCCAGCCTCGAGTTAACCCGATGCGGTCAAAATTGGCCTTGATGTTCTTCCAAGCAACTTCAACAGCTTCGTCCTCATCATCGGCGATAAAACCATGGGAGTGAACGGCAACGGGTTGAACCGGCATATTATATTTTTCGGCTGCTTTTTTGTATAAGTTCAAGTACGGTACGAAGCGGTCAGCCTGCCCACCGATGATTGCCAAGATGACCTTGTAGCCATATCTGGCAGTTCGGATAATCGATTCTGGTGATCCGCCAATTCCGATATAAGTTTCGATGCCGTTATAATCCGTCTTTGGATAAACATCTTGATCTTTAAGGGATTGGGTAAATTTACCATGCCAAGTGATCGGCTTTTCTTTGATCAGTTGACTGTACATCTCTAATTTTTCATTGAATAAATCATCATAGTCGGTTAAATCATAGCCAAACAACGGGAAGGATTCCGTGAACGAGCCACGACCAAGCATCACTTGTGCACGGCCTTCGGATAACCCCTCAAGAGTGGCAAACCGTTCGTATACCCGAACCGGATCATCGGAACTCAACACAGTAACAGCTGTGGCCAGCTTGATGTGTTCAGTCACCGATGCGATCGAGCCCAGAACAATTTCCGGACTTGAAACACTGTAATCAGGACGGTGATGTTCGCCGACACCGAAGACATCAACGCCCAACTTGTCGGCTAATTGGCCTTCTTTAACGATTTGGCGAATTGATTGGCCGGCGGTTAAAAGCTCACCGTCTTCAGCGGAAACAATATCACCAAACGTTTCCAGTCCAAATTGTAATTTATCTACGTCAACCATGCTCATGCTTTTTCCTCCTGTCGCTTACCTTTTGTAAGTATGATAACAGACTATAGTAATTGACGGTAAAAAGCAACTAAAATGGCTGATGATTTTGCTTCAAGAGGCTCGATCATCTCCCGTTGCAAATTTGCAGCACTGCCGGTATACTTGCATCTGGAGGTGGAAATATGAAAACCCCAAATTTTGGCATTAAAAATATTAAGCCCATTTCTGAGCTGCGTTCATATAATAAACTTTTAGAGGAAGTAACGCCCGACAATCCTGTCATTCTAACTAAAAATGGCTATGGTAAGTATGCAATTGTTGATATTGATGAATTCGAAAAGTTTGAACAAGAACAAGTAGCTAATGAGTTAATCCAGATTGTTGACCACGCACGCAAGGGCTCCTTGCATTCACTAAAAGATGTTGAAAAGGAAATCATGGACCGATGACGTATTCTTTAAATCTTTATGATGATGCCCTAAATGATCTAAAATCAATAACGACGTATCTGGATAATCAATTTGACAGATCTGTCAGTGACAAAATATTATCAAACATTTTTAATCAACTTGATAATTTGAAAAAAATTTCGAAGGCTGGTAAACCAATAGAAAGGATCATAGGAGAAATTAGTTTAGCTGGGGTTTACTGTCTTAGGACTCCCAGAAACTCAATTTTATATGAAATTGACGATAAAAAATCATCAATTAATATCCTCCGCATTTTGGATAACCGCCAAGATGTTACTGTTCGATTGACTAAATATCTGGTTGATTATAAATCGAAAAAATGATGCATTTACAAAAATCTCCCAGCAACTGCTGAGAGATTTTTGTGTGACTCTTAACTTACATGATTGATTGCGTTTAACCTGAATATACTTGTTTTCCGACGGCCTTTTGCCAATTTTCAGATTTGACCAGAAAAGTTACCCGATCGCTTCTTTAATCGCGTCCTGCAGCTCCCGAGCAGCCATTTTATCAATTTACATAAATTGCATTTATGAGATCAGGATTCTTCCCCAACAACTGAATCAGTCGGCGTGCAGATCCGTTTGGCTTACTTTTACCAATCTCCCATCCCTGAACTGTCCGGACTGAAACTCCCAGGAAAGCAGCCAGTGACTGTTGGGTAAGATTTTCTCTTTTCCTGAGCTCTTTAATATCACTCGGCCGAGTCCTCGGAACTTCCAAGGAAACTTTCTGAACTTCAACGTCAGAATCATCCCCATGATCAAATTTATTAAGCGCTTCAATACTTTCAAGTAGTTCTTTATCAACCATTACTTCCCCTCCTCATCTTTTTAATGTATTTATGGATCAGGTTCCGATCCTCATCAGATAAATTTGCTTCATCTTTTTTTGCATGGCGAATTGTCAAACTAAGTGCAACGGTTTGTCAAAAAATACTTCATATGGGGTTTCATAGTTTAACACTTTGCGAGGACGTTGATTTAACTGCTTTTGGCAGTGTTCAACGTCCTGTTCTGTATAATTATCAATATCTGTTCGCTTGGGAAAATATTCCCGGATTAATCCATTTGTATTCTCATTTGTTCCACGCTGTTCAGGCGAATATGGATCGGGCCAATAGACAGTAACACCTAACCTTTCGCTGATTTCATCAAGATGAAGAAATTCGGTCCCATGATCTGGTGTAATAGAATGAACAAATTCTTTAGGAATGGCCCCTAACAGTTCAACTAAGCCTTTATTTATCTCCTGCGAGTCCTTTTGCACAACCTTTTTGATAAGCGTAAGCCGACTAAGCCGATCGACAACCGTTAAAAGGATGGAGTGACCCGTTCGACCAATCACAGTATCAATTTCCCAGTCACCTATACGTTGACGCTGGTTGATAAAACCAGGGCGCTCATGGATCGAGATATAGTCGGTCTGTACTTCTCGATGTCGTCTAGTATTCTTTGAATGCCGAGTCCGATGTTTATGTCTGAGATGGCGCTGAATACCGGTATCACCACGTGAGGAGTACTTCTCACCTAAATTGTGTTGATAGATATGACGGTAAATTGTGTTGTAGCTAACACACCATTGATGTTCCTTATTAAAGCGAGCGGTAATCTGCTCTGGTGACCAGTGCAGATCTAAGATGTAATGAACAATTTGACGACGTAATTGTGGATGGCTGTCTAATAGTCGCTTCTTGTGACAATTCTGCCGCTTTTGATGATAGTCATTATCTGCTTTGCTTGGGGAATAATTACCTGCACAACGTTTTAACTCCCGTGAAATAGTGCTTGGATTTCGCCCCAGCCGTAACGCAACAGCCCGGATAGATAACCCCTTAGCTCGTAAAAACATAAGTATTTCACGTTCTTTTATAGTAAGATGTTTATAGCTCATACCGGATACCTCGAATTGTTTGATTTGGTCGTTAAACAGATTCTACCCGGTATGGGTTTATTTTTTTACTTTGTGTTGCATTTCAATTGTAAATTCGCCATATATTTTTAGGAAACGAATTTCATTTTCCACCATCACAAAATAAATGATTCGATAACTCCCACTTTTTTCTTGATCACTATGCTCGCTATCAAATCTCATTTTGATAGCACCACCAGTTCCCAAAATTATGTCTCCGGGAAACTTGAACGGTCTTTGATCCTCCACCGCATACCGCACATACTCAGAAATCAATCGCTTCAAATTCTCTTTGTCATCATAACCCAGCCCCAGCTTTCGCCACTTACGATCAAAAGGCTTAGGGAAGATAAATAACAGTTCCTTATAGATTTGGTTCACCTACTATCTGTAATAGTATACGTATCCTACGTACTTATCAAGTATTACATATCCTAATTACACATTTTTTATTATAAACGGTGTTCAGCTGACTTCTCACCTGCGCGCCATTCTGCATATTAAGTACGTAAGATTATAGGCATTTCCTACAAACGAACGGAATAATGAGTTGGCATGTAAAAGTTCCTTTCTTTTACGAGACGATTGATTTATTATACCTTCTCTTAAAAGTTGGCTCAGAAACTGGCTTACATCCACTTGTTGAGTTGATAAATTGTGCTTGAAGCCACAAGCTGAATCACTACATTATTAATAGTACAGTCCGACCGTAAACCCTACTAAAAAGGCTAATCCAATCAGTAGAATAACTGGGAGTATATGAATCATAAACTGGAACAAGGTTTTTAAGATATGATCTTACCTCGCATTCTTAAGTATTAATGTAATTCCGTCTATTCTATGTATCAAGCTATGATTTAGCACATTTGTTAATATTCATTGAACTCCGGCTGAATTAGGCATAACACTTCAAACAGGAAAGCATTCTTGAAATCCGCGATATTCCATTACTAAGCAATGACACACGGAGAGACCCATCAATCAATAATAAAACAATTGATTGATGGGCTTCTTAGCATGAATGGACATTTTTCCTTAAATATTAAAATAACAACTATATTTTGTTCCCGTTATGTTTTCTTTGATCCCTGTATACAAATATTGTTTGGACCACAAACATGATAAACAGTACAATGGCAACAAAGTACCAATTCAATCGGACATCTGTACTGCCTGATAGTGTCACAAAGAAGTAAATTAGGAATCCACTGCTTACCCATGATAGAAATATGCCAAAGCTCTTTATGATTACTTGCATGACTGTTTCTCCTTCCCGTTAACCCTTCATCAAAGTCACAGAATCACTAAGTTTAACTAGCCTGATTTTCCAACACTCACAGCTAATCTAATGTGAACGTTACATATCTACTGAATATTGATAAAGATTATAATTGGTCATGTTTCTTAAGGATCAGACTGCTCGATGCTGGAACACAAAATACCCTGCTGTCAGTAATAAAACAATGTAAACGAGATTTCCTGAAAATAACTGAGTCAATGTCAACCGGGTTAGATGAATTTCACTGGGAGAAAGGATTTGATCCGGATATTGTAGCATATTCAAAGGATCCCACTTTAACCATGGCCATTTAATAACTAGCAGAGCACTCATCCCAGACATTATATTAGTGACAAAAGAACTGATAATTCCAACAGAAATCGCAGCAGCAGAGTTCTTAAACAAATTACTGAGAAGTATCACAATGCTTAAGATCAACCATACAGTTAACAGGTTGGCAAGATCAACCACAATTGTACTCGTCAACACCGTATACCCATGACCTAAGTTTGCACCTAAGTCTACTTTGGGAAACAGGATAAACTTAATTAACAATGAACTGATATTGATCCAGACAAGCCATGCAACTGAATAAACCAGAAGGGTGATCCATTTGCTAATTAAGATTTTGCCACGAGGATATTCTCGATATAGTAAATTTTTAATCGTTCCATATTGGAATTCCATCGTGATAATCGAACTACTTGCAGCAATTAGATAGAAAACTAACAATGTTGTCGCATAGTATCCAGTTGTATAGGTTTCTTGTGGATTGAACACATCTGGATGAATCTTAGCCATTACTGCAAATCCAATCTGAATTACCATCATAACAATTAATGAAATCCATGTACTGTGCTTCTTAAATAACTTAAAAAGCTCTTGTCGAATTAAAATCATCATGACCCTACACCTTCTCTTCTGCCAATACTGTTAACAACGAATGTTCTAAGTTACCTTCATTATGTTGAAGATCGATGATTTCGATATCGTTTTCTGAAAGTAAACTTAGTAGTTTAGCAACTTCATCTGATTTGCTTTCAATAATTGTCAATGGTTGACTGGCAGTGACTTGATATCCTGCATTCACAACAAGACTATTTGCTGCACGGTCGTCACTGGTCTTCAAAATAATAAAGTGACTATCTCTGTTCAACATTTCTTCCATACTTGTATGCTGGATGATTCTGCCTTTCTTTATCACGATTAAATCATCAGCCAGTTTCTCCAACTCACTCAGAATATGTGATGAAATCAAGAAAGTTGTTCCATTCTCAGCCATCTGCTTAATTAAAACTCTCAAGTCTTTAACTGATTGCGGGTCCAAGCCATTCATTGGTTCATCCAAAATGACTAGGTTCGGCTCATTAACAAGCGCCAATGCGATACCAAGCTTTTGTTTCATCCCCAATGAATAGTGGCCAGCTCGTTTCTTAATGTAAGAACTCATATGAAGCTCAGACACAACCTTTTCAACGTTAGCTTTTGATGTAGCAAACAGTTTCAAGTTATCCCAGCCCGTGAGAAATGGATATAGACCAGGATATTCAATTAATGCACCAACTTGCTTCAATGGTCTATGATCTTGAAAAGAAGTATTAGTTCCGGCAACAGTGATCGTTCCTGATTGATAATCCAACAATCCCAGAATGTCCTTCATAATCGTCGACTTCCCTGCACCGTTTGGGCCGACCAATCCAACAATTGTTCCACTTTTAATATCAAAAGAAATGTCATTAAGAACATGTCGAGATCCAAACGACTGGTTGAGATTATTTACAGATAAAATTTTCATTGCTTTGGCCTTCTTTAGTTGCTTCTACGATAGACGACAAACAGGTAAATGTCTGCAGCTAACATCCCAATTCCATATTTAAGAGCCTCAAACTGTTTCAGCAAGTATTCGGTTGGAAATATACTTTCACACGCAATGACTACTACAAAACACAACATAGTTGCCCGAAGATAAATCCGATCAGTTCGCTCATCGCTCTTACCAATCTTTTTGTAAAGATACCACCAGGCCCCCAGGGCAAATAAAACCTCAATCATAATCAAGGATAAAAATAAGTTATAGTGGTTGTAACTCGAATCCGTCCAAGTTTTCAGTGGATAAAATAACCAGGCCGGAATGTCAGACAGTGAATGAATTTTCATTGCTCTTCGTCTCCTTTGTGATAATTAAAAATATCAGTAATTGATGCTCCAAAATAATCGGCTAATCGGAATGCCAGAATTAGTGATGGAGAGTAATTTCCTTTTTCCATAACCAATATCGTTTGTTTTGACACGCCAACCGCATCCGCCAGCTCTGACTGGGACAGATGACGTAAAACACGATACTCATATACCTTGTTATCTATCCGATCGTTGCTATCCTTCATTCGACTCATTAACTTACCCCCAACCTTCAAAAACACCGGTTTCTTTTTGAATTGTCTATATAGTATACCCATCTTTTCCTAAAGTAAAGTATACTTTTATTTTTGTTATGTTTTATTTGATAACGTTCGAATAAACTTTACTTTTTAAAGTAAAAAAGTGCTAATCATCAAAAAGATAATTAACACTCAACTCATTTAAATGAGTCACTCAAATACGCTTTTTCTTAAACGCATAGTACCCAATAGCAATAAACAATCCAGCCCAAATCAGATTTCCAATAATCAGCTCACCGTCACTTAATAATGACGTATGAATTGTACCTGGCGTCAGGAACTGAAATGCAACATTAAACATATTTCCCGGGTTCCATTTAATGATTGAAGAACCATTGCCTACCATGTGAATTAGTAAATTCGAAATAGGCGTTCCCATAAAAATAAATAGTAAACCAACTACTGCGGCAATTGAGCTTGTGCGGCTTAAACTGGCAATTAAGAACACAATTGTGATGATCAGCAAACAAGAAAATAAATTACTAAATAAAAATGTCATCAGGTTTTGCATCACCGTTTGATTGTTATCATATATCGCCCCAAACGGGTGAGTTGATCCATATGAAATATATTTAACAACGATGGTGAAAATAAACATGAAGCCATGTAGGACAACACAATACGCGCTCACAACTATCATCTTGGTAAAATAAATCAAGAAACGATTATTGTGCTGGGCAATCATGTGTTTAATTGTGCCATGCTCAAATTCCATGGTAACGATGTTGGCGCTGGCAATAATCAGTAAAACATCCGCCCACTCTCCGCCAGCGAAAGATTGAGTAATGTAATAATTTAAGTCTCCGGTATTTTTACTTGAGATTCCAACAAAGAGCATCAAGCCAAACAAAACCAACGGTGAAAACAAAATGCCCTTTTGATGAACTAACTTAAAAAATTCCTGCTTCAATAAATCAATCATTGTGAACAGCCTCCCTTGAACCCTTAATATAACTTAGAGTAGCTGTCTCAAGATCCATCCCCTGATGGGAAATATCCAGCAATTCAATATGGTTTTCAATTAAAAGGGTCAGGAAATCATTTAACTGACGTGCAGAATTATCAATCTGAATAGAACTTCCATTATCAGCAACAACAAAGCCATGTTGAAGCAACAGATTTTTGGCAGCCTTATTGTCATTGGTTGTGAGAATATAAGACCTTTGACCGAGACCCCGTAGCTCTGGCATTGTGGTTTGAAAAAACATTTTGCCATTATTAATTAGAATGATATCATCGGAAATCTTTTCGAGCTCGCTTAAAATATGACTAGAGACAATAAAAGTGATTCCTCGCTGAGCTTCAGACGTAATTATCTTTCTAAGATCCAAAGTTGCCATCAAGTCCAGCCCATTCATTGGTTCATCTAAAATCACGAGATCTGGTTTGTTGATTAATGCTAACGCAATCCCAAGCTTTTGCTTCACACCAAAAGAATATCTTGTAACTTTTGAGTTGATATACTTTCCCATACCCATTAAGTTCACGACGTCAGCTACGTCAGCCTTTGTTGCTGAATATAGCTTAAAATGCTGCATACCGGTTAAAAATGGGTAAATCGATGGGCTTTCAATCAACGCACCGGTTCTGGAACTCATTCGGTTAACGTTCTTGCTCGTAATCTTCTGCCCTTCAAAATAAAGGGCGCCTTGTTCATATGGATAAATGCCTAGGATACATTTCATAATGGTAGACTTTCCAGATCCATTAGGACCGACCAAGCCAACGACATGTCCTTTGGGGATATGAAAAGAAAGGTTATCCAAAACCTTATGTTTGCCAAATTGTTTCGTTAAATTCTTAAACACCAAAATATCAGACATCACAATCTCTCCTAATAATGCAGAATGTGATCAATATTTGGCTAGAAGGAACTCACTTCAACTCAAACTTGTGGCGAAAAATTAAGAACAAATTAAGCAATCCCAGGTATCCGGAAAATCCAATACCATATTGTAAACCGAACCCCATATTAAATACATATACATATGCGCTAACAATTGCCACAATCACAAATATTATATAGGCTCCAAGGAACAAACCAGATCTTAAAGAATGAATTCGTCTTATTCCTTTTCTGCTTGCTAAAATTCTTAACCCAAGTATCCAGAAGATCAGGATATCGGCCAGAAGAAATCCAGCACGAGTCGAATACTGAGTTACCCGTTCAGCTATAATGATTGCAAGCATCACTACTAATGAATTACGGGTAAACCGTATAATCCCAGAATTTTGGCTTTGATCAACCTTATCAGCATCCGACACTAATTGATCCAGTGAAATATGATAAATTTTGGCCATTTGACGGAGAATATCAATATCAGGACGATTACGACCGGTTTCCCAACCAGAAATCGTTTTGCGTGAAACATTCAGTTTGTCTGCAAGTTGTTGCTGAGT
Organism: Lentilactobacillus kefiri; assembly: GCF_009739535.1. Lineage (GTDB taxonomy): Bacteria > Bacillota > Bacilli > Lactobacillales > Lactobacillaceae > Lentilactobacillus > Lentilactobacillus kefiri. Next base: position 1,328,786 of record NZ_CP029971.1, on the reverse strand, counting down.
GAGTGATGAATTCTTTCTTCTTGCTTTGAGTTGTTGAGCAAAGTGATCATCAACCATATCGATCCTCCTCAATGTAATTCCGTCTATTATATGTATCAAGCTATGCTTTAGAGCATGTGGTAATATGGATGCCTTCGATTTAGAGCATCCCTGTCAAATCAGTGCTTATGCGTCTAATTATTGATGATAAGTGTTTGTTTTTCGGCCATTATTTGGTTTGCGGAAACCGAAAACCTATCTTGAATCCGTTGCTAAATAACATTATATCACTGGCAAGAAAGCAACAAATTACTTGGAAAAATTAAAAAGCGATTGCTCTGACACATCTGCTCATGCAATTAAGTAAAATAATAGAGTCACCCTCCACTGTGTAAAGTAAGGATGACTCCATCATGTTATTTATAATCTTCTGCCAGCTTTGCGAAGTCCGTTGTTCCTAATCCACTTGCTTGATTGTAGACTGTTCCTGGCTGACCAGTATAATACAAGTTTGAATTATCAGTTGTCGCATTTAATGGGTGGAACGGTGAATCAGATTTCTGGGCTAGCTGATAGATTTGAGCATTCCAGAATCCCATTCGTGCACGACCAGGCTGGCTATTAATAACAGCTGTCATTGCGGCGTATTGAGGCGCAACAATACTGGTTCCACCACTTGGGGGCCACTGAATGCCATCTTTTTTGTAATATACCTTGTACCCTGTTTCGGGGTCGGCATCTGCAGAAACATCAGGATAATTTCTTCCTGAATCGGTTCCATGAACAAGTGGCGCGCCCAAAACAAATTGATTCAGACTTGAGACATAATTTCTGGCATTGAAGGTATTCACGCCAGGTACCCCTTGTTGGTAAGTTGGGGTACTCGTAAGTTTATTAAATCCGCCACCACTGCCTCTCAACAGCCCATCGATTCTATCTGGGACTTGAGCAAGTCTATCCGGATTGCCTACAAGTGGCCATATATAATCTGTCCCCCAACTTCTTTCGCTAGAAATTGTGACTTTCCCAAGTGATTTTTCATTTCCCTTAGTCGGAAGATTTCCATCAAAGGGTAATGTAGTGCCACCCGTCGATGTTATCCACGGATTTGCATCAAATGGTAAATTTCCATTTATAGAACGATCCATCAACAAATGATTACCTGCAATGCCCTTAACGTCGAAGTTTAGAGCACCTGTGTCGCCCGAAGCGACAAAACTTGAAACACCTTGGATTGCGGATTGAGCAAGCACAAAATTTAAAACATCCAAATATTTTGAGCTTAAAACCTTGTGCCTAACTAACAAATTCAAGTATGAACTCCCAAAAAGTCCCCAACTGGTTGATAAACTGCTTGCCTTGTTTTCGTTTAATGCAGTAGCGTAAGCGTTAATCATATTCATAACTGTTGGATATGGGCTTCGAACCCAGTAAATTCTCACATTTGCTTGTGGGGCGACAGAGCCTGCATATTCAACATCCATCGTTGTTTCGCCTTCATCGAGACTGACCAGATTACCCTTGTACATATCACCAGGAATCACCTTGGTCGTGAGTCGATGCATGTCAGTGCTTGCATTTTCATGTTTCCAAAAATGATAGGCATTACTTTTCTTGATATTTCCAAACGCAATAATGCCAATGGTTTGTCCTTTACCTGTCATACCTTGATCATATAAGGGCTGAACATCATATTGATTCACAAATCGGTTGGTGAAGCCGGAAAAAGAATAATCGTTACCTTTCTTTACGAGAGGCATGTTACTGTTAGGCATTACATAATTTCGATTATGATCAGTCATCCCCAACACAGTCCACACCGTGTTTGCAAGCTTTGAAGGAATGTTTGGCTTTTTACTACCAAACTGTAGTGGATTGCTGTGGTAAGTAGCAGTATTCATGTTTACGTGGAAGGTCTTATCAATGTATTTTACCTTTCCAGTCACAGTTAATTGGATTCCGTTGTCATACACCAAAGTTCGTAAGTGATTTTTCTTTAAGTATGACTTCCAACTATTAGTCACAGTTGATGGTTGACCATATTTTGACTGAATATCTGATGGTGTTAAATAATTTTTGAACTGCAAATTATCCGGAGTATTTACATCCATAGCCTGTTGAAAGAATTCTTGAAGATTATTTGGCTTCAAAAAAATATCGAAACTGGTTGTTGTGTTAGCTTTTACAGGTGTAGGCCGATAAACCCCGGAGGAACCTAGTTCACTATATGCTTGTCCAATGGGATTGGATGCAGCGAAAACTGTCTGCGCCACAAAAATACTTGCCAAGCCCAAAACAGACATAATCGTGACTTTTACCCAACTCTTCATAACGTCCACTTCCCCTATTAGTGTGACATGCTATTACAGTAATTTCACACTAATAGTACCACGAAACGGCAATCAAACTACTTATATGAACTCGGTTTGTAACCTAATAGAATTTACCCGATCGCTTCCTCAACCGCATCCCGCAGTTTCCGAGTAGCCGCAGCCGGATCCTGTGCCTTCATAATCGCCGAAACTACAGCCACCCCGTCAACATGTGCGCCATCGATGGCATCCACGTTATCAGCTTTAAGTCCGCCGATTGCGTACACCGTGATGCCAACTGCTCGCCTAATTTTATCCAATGTTTCGACTGAAGTATGGACAGTCTTAACGTGCGTGGTAGTTGGGAAAATGGCGCCGGTTCCCAGATAATCAGCACCCATTTCTTCAGCCGTTTTTGCCTGTTTCAAAGTCTTGGCGGTCGCTCCGATAATTTTCTTTGGCCCAAGAATTCTACGGGCAACGTCAACTGGTAAGTCGCTTTGGCCAAGATGAACGCCAGCCGCATCGACTGCTTGAGCAATATCCAATCGGTCATCAATAATCAGCGGAATCTTGTATTTATCAGTGATTACCTTCACTTTTTGTGCCAGCTCAAAGATTTCCCGACTGGTGCCTTCTTTTTGGCGCAATTGAACCAAGCCGACACCATTCTGGCATCCCTGTTCAATGGCATTAAAAAACTGTTCATCGGTTAATCCAGTGTGATCCGTTACGAGATAAAGTGGTCGATTTGTTAGTTTCACAATCATTTCCTCCAATATTTTTACTTTTGCCATCAGTGTAATTGAAGGCTGGCAAAAAGTATAGAGATTATTATCGCTTGACTTTCATAATGTATGCGGTTATAAATAAAGCATGAGCTTGGAAATTAATCAAGCCTAACTGAATACTTCGTCTGGGGTGCCTGAAAAGGCTGAGATAATACCCATCGAACCTGATGTAGTTTGTACTGCCGAAGGAAGAGCGAATTTAAAAGTGCGTAATAAGCGATGACTTTTAAACCTTCTTTTTGCGGAAAAAAAGGCTTTTCTTTTCTGCAAATTGAATTTAAACGTTAAACCATTTTTAAAAAAAGGCCTCTTTCTTCGGAATATGAAGAAGGAGGTCTTTTTATGGTAACGGTCAATGGTCAACAGGAGTCCGGCGCTGTCGGACAAACCATTACTGACTTTTTGAATAAGCGTGATGCGCCAATCGACAATATCGTTGTCGAACGCAACGGCGATATTATCCATCGTGCCGATTTTGATCACGTCAAAATATCAGAAAATGACAAACTGGAACTAATATTGTTCGTTGGTGGCGGCTAAAAGGAGATCGTAAAACATGCAGGAACCAGTTGTACAAGGAATGAGCTATGAACAAGTTTATCAAGGTATGAAAGAACGCAACGTTAAGGATTCAACCGACAAGTTGACAAAAGCTCATGTCACCATTGCCGGTGCCGGCGGTTTGGGTTCAAACATTGCGATCGCTTTAACTCGAATTGGTGTCGGTCATCTGACTTTAATTGATTTTGATTCAATTGAATTAAGTAATTTAAACCGGCAGCAATTTAAGTTGAGTCAGGTTGGCATGCCAAAGGTCGTGGCGTTAAAGCAAAACCTCCAGGAATTTAATCCCTTTATTGAGATTAAAACCAAGCAGGTTGAAGTGACTCACGACAATGTTAAGGAATTGTTTGCGGACGCCGATATTATCACTGAAGCATTTGATAACCCGGCCGCCAAGGCAATGCTGCTGGATGCCGCTTCCGAGTTCTACCCTGACAAGCCAATTGTCATGGGTACCGGAATGGCCGGCATCCACAGTTCCAACACCATTACAACCAAGCATCCCCGCCCCAACCTCTACATTGCAGGTGACGGCACATCCAAGGGTGCCGAAGGTTTAATGGCACCACGAGTTATGATCGCAGCAGGTCACGAAGCAAATATGGTTACCCGATTAATTTTAGGTGAAAAAGAAATCTAAGGAGAATTCTTATGGCAAATGAAAAAGATGAATTGGTAATTGGTAGTCACACCTTTACTTCACGTTTTATTTTAGGTTCTGGAAAATATTCTTACGATTTAATCGATTCAGCAATTAATAACGCCAAGGCTCAAATTATCACGATGGCTTTGCGTCGAAGCAACACTGGCAAAGAAAACATTTTAAATTACATTCCTGAAGGAATTACCATTTTACCTAACACTTCAGGATCAACCAACGCTGAAGAAGCCATTCGGACAGCCCATATTGCCCGTGAATTGAGTGGTAGTGACTTCATCAAACTTGAAGTTGTGCCAGACAAAAAGTATTTGATGCCCAATAACTACGAAACTTTAAAAGCAACTGAAGTGTTGGCAAAAGAAGGCTTCATTGTGATGCCTTACATGCTGCCGGACTTAAACGTTGCTCGTCAATTGGTTGACGCTGGTGCCGCAACCGTGATGCCTTTGGGTGCCCCAATCGGAACCAACAAAGGATTGTCCACCAAAGACTTAATTCAAATTTTGATTGATGAAATTAACGTCCCAATCATCGTCGATGCCGGAATTGGCCGTCCAAGTCAAGCTGCCGAAGCAATGGAAATGGGTGCTGCCGCTGTCATGGCCAACACCTCAATGGCAACTGCCGGCAACATTCCGTTAATGGCCGAAGCCTTCAAGCTGGCTGTTGAAGCTGGCCGAAAAGCTTACTTGGCTAAGCCGGGACGGGTTATCGAACACGGCGCTGTTGCGTCATCTCCACTTACCGGTGTCAGCGCGGTGAAATAGGGGCGGTCATATGACAACAACCCAACTTAATCAGTTAACTCACCGACTCGAGACCATTAATGGTTTATCCAAAGGTGAGATCGGTCAAAATCGGTTAGTCTATTCACCAACCTGGGTCAGTGCGCAGCAACAGGTTATCAAGTGGGGCCTTGACCTCGGACTTCAAGTCAGCGTTGACGATTTTGGAACCACCTATATGGATATTCCTGGAACTGTTCACCCCGATCAAGTCATTGCAGTCGGTTCACACATTGATACCGTGGCCCAAGGTGGTCGCTTTGATGGTCTGTATGGTGTTCTTGGCGGTCTCCAAGCAATTGAAGATTTGTTAGAAACTGCTGGCCGGCCGAAGAAAACAATCCGTTTGATTTCGTTTTCCGAAGAAGAAGGCAGTCGCTTTCCGGATACATTTACCGGATCCAAGCACTACACCAATCAGAAAGTGAATTTGGCAATGACTGACCCTGATGGAATTTCTTTCGAGAATGCCAGAAAAGACGCTGTTGGCAAATTGAATTTACCTGGTGTCACACATGCCAAGCCCGGTTTGCCATCAACCTTTACCGAACTACACATTGAACAAGGCCCAAGACTCATTGACCGGCAATTACAAATCGGCCTGGTCACCGCGATTGTTGGCCAGCGGCGATTTACCGTGACCGTCAAAGGAATCGCCAATCACGCTGGGACGACGCCAATGGACGAAAGAGCGGATGCGTTGGAAATGGCTGTCACTTTAATCAGTGAGCTCCGTAGCCGCGCCCATGAGCTTAACAAGAACCTCACGTTTACGGTGGGTGAAATGCACGTTTCGCCGAACACATCCAACGTCATCCCTGGGTTCGTCACCTTCTCGATTGATACCCGTTACAGCAGCGAAAATGTTTTAGACAAATTTGAACACATTATCAACCAGGTTGTTGAACAAAATCAGACAACTAACATCACCAGTACCGTTAATCGATGGGCCAAAAGTGATGTCACCCATTTGGACGATCAATTGTTGTCAGCTAACCAAAAGATTGCCGATCGGTTAGGCTTTAGCTCAACCCAATTGGCATCAGGTGCCGGCCACGATAGTCAAATCATGGCGAAAGTGACCCGCACGACGATGATCTTTGTCCCAAGCATTAACGGTATCAGTCATGCCCCTGAAGAAAACACAAGTAAAGAAGATCTCCTCCGTGGGGTTGAACTATTGACGGAGAGTCTCCGCCAACAAGCATATTAACGTTTGGGGGAAATAACTTGAAACGGATTAGTATTACTGCACAAATCGGAATTGGAATGATTGTCGGCGCCGGTCTTGGATTGGCATTTGGGCCAAAGATCGCCGGCATTCAATTACTGGGAAATATTTTTCTCCGCTTAATTCAAATGGCAGTCGTCCTGCTAATATTTGGCGCCGTTATCGAAGCCCTGGGTAGTTTGAAATCCGCTCAACTGGGAAGATTGGGTGGCAAAACCGCACTGTGGTTTCTGGTCACGACACTGATTGCGGCAGTCCTCGGGCTGGCAATTGGCTATGCGGTCAATCCCGGAAATGGCATCAAGCTGGCATCCGTCAGCACCTCGGGAACAGTTGCCAAAGCATCGACTAACTTTAGTCAGACTGTTTTGGACTTCTTCCCAACAAATATTTTTGACGCGTTGGCAAAGGGCAATGTCATCCAAGTGATTATTTTTGCGATATTATTTGGAATTGTCCTGAACCGCGCCAATCGTGACGGTAAGTTCAATCAGGTGCTAAGTTTCGTCAAACAAATGAATCAGCTAACTGTCAAGCTGGTCATGTTGGTCATGAAGCTGGCACCAATCGGAATTGCCGCACTAATGGCTTGGGTAACCGCAACCAGCGGGATTAAAGTCATCCTGCCCCTGCTCAAATTCTTAACGGCATTTGGCCTGGGTAGCGTCACTTTCTTGATTGTCCTGTTTGGCTTTATCAGCTGGTACGCCAAAGTACCGCTGCGAGGATTAGTCCGCGGCTTCTCAAGGATTATCCTAGTTGCGTTTACCACCACTTCTTCAGCGATTTCACTTCCAATTGAAATGGAGGATGCCGAAGATCGGTTAGGGGTTGAAAAATCAATTAGTCAACTGGTCCTACCACTGGGAATGGCATTGAACAGTAACGGCTTGGCGATGTATCTGTCCCTATCGTGCTTAACGTTGACTCAAATGTATGGAATGTCTGTTTCACCAATATCGATGGTCAAAATTGTTCTGTTATCAATCATCGCCTGCTTGGGAACGGTTGTCGTTCCCGGTGGTGGCCTGGTTGCATTGACCATTGTTGTCCCAACCTTGGGACTGCCGTTGCAAAGTATTGCAATCTTGGCAGGAATCGATTGGTTCTCGGGAATGTTTAGAACGGTCCTCAATGTGGTTGGAGATACGACAACCGCTATTGCAGTCGCTTCTGATGAAAAATCCTTAAATAGAGAACTGTATAAAATTTCTGCCGACAAAATGGCACCAAAGCACAACTTGTGAGATCACTTCTTCGATTTACAGCACCATAGATTTAACGTGGGAAGCCGCAACACTTTTCTACCACAAATAAAGGACCCATCGGCCAAATCGAATTGGTCTGTGGATCCTTATTTTGTATCTAATCACACCGTCAAATGATTAACGTTGACAATGCCATTAACCTACCGGATAATATCTCCGTGAAGGGGGAAATTTAATAATGCAAAAACGATTTGTAAAATTCTTGTCCCTTGCCTTATTGGCAATCGGAATCGGTATGAGTACCCAACAGGTTACCTCTCATGCCTGGACGTCCACTAACAAGTACACTTGGAATTCTGGAAAGGATCAAGCAGCAATTTATTATACCAACACCAAAAGAAATGCGTACATCTGGAATTCTCGTTTTAGTAAAAAGCTCCATAACTTAAAAAATTATCAGCACACAACCTGGTATGTGACCCGTTCATTTGTCCGGAAAAATAAAGTCTACTATTCAATTAGTAATTATGGTAGCAAAGTTAAAGGCTACATCTGGCACGGTTACGTAACCCCAGCTGTCGTCAAAGACATCAACAGTTTTGATAATGATGCTCAATATCTCAATTATTTAAAATCCGATAAATCTCAAAAGCTCACGCGAGCATTACTTAAGTTAATTCCAAACGTAAATGTGAGCCTCAACTTGTCTCAGCAGGCTGCTATGAATAAAATCACTGATTATCAAAATGTGATTAATTTGGGAATGATCAGTGGAACGGTAACTGAAGGCATGTTAACCCACAAAACGATCGTTCATGACTTCTTGATGCACCCTAATTCTAGTGTTACTGGAAGGGCAAAAACCGTTGGCAAAATGCTTGCGGCAAAAGGATACACCCGTGATAAGCTGGCTTCATTAATGAGCCAAGGTTATCAGGTCGGCATTTATGTAAATGACGGTGCCGCAAATTCAGTTGGTAAATCAGGATATCCAAGTACCATCAGTTTTACTACACCCATTCAAAATAATATGGCTTTTGTGCTTGCCAAAGCAAAATGATGTTGCTAATAAGCCCCGTCTGACAAATGAATGAATCATTCATTTGCTGGATGGAGCTTATTTTATGTTGACATTTTATTTTTAATGGCCAGCTGCAAGCCTTCCTAACCGATTTGCGGATAACGCTAAACCCAACATAAAAAATAGAGGAATCATCAACGAGCCAATTAGGTTCGTTAATGATTCCTCTAATTTATGCTCCGGACAAAACGGGTCTCAGCGCATGTTATTCATGGTGGCTAATGCCACCCAATCGTTCAATCGTTTCCTGCTTGAGGTAGTAAGGGGTAATTCCATCGTCAATGGCTTTGGTTAATAACCCCTGAGCTTTCTTTTGCGCCAGAATTGTAGGTACTTTTAGCGACATAACCGACTTGTTAATCACCATTTGATGGACATCAACATCGGTCTTGTATTCAAGTTTCTTTGGATTCTTTTGATTGTTTGAATGCTCGGTCTTTTCTTTAGCCATGAAAATCCCTCCCCACTACTTTATTTAACTCAATCATAGCAAATTCACAATTGAAAGTATATTCAAAAGACTAGTCTCTCTTTGGAACTTTTTCGAATTTTTCTTGATACCATTTATCCCAGGATCCGTCCTTAAGACTACCATCATCATAATAATCAAGGTTGATTACGGAAATAACGTGTTTAATATCTGTGCCGCGTTGTTCAAGTAATGCATCTACCATCTGTTCTGGAGTAAAGGATTTGTTCTCGAAAATGTAGTGATTGATGTCAGCCAAGTACCAATCAATCTTGTATTCAGCCAAAATCTCAAGGTCGTTTTTCTTAAACCAACGAAGATAAAATTCAATAAAATCCTCAACCGCCTTTTTAGTTGCTGCGTCGTTCAACTTATCGAAAGTTACTACATCTGCCACAGTGACACCTCCTCTTATACTCTTGTAATTCCATTATGCCACAAATCCTGTATCACCGTCGAATTAAGTAGTAAAATTAAACTGAATCCAAAAATAATCAAAGGATGCGGATAAAATGTCAGACAGAAAAGTTTATACAGATTACTTTTTTGATGAACCTGCTTTCAATACTCACGATGGTGGATTTGTCCCATTAGAGGAACCCAAGACTCCTCAACAAGCATTAAAAATTCCAGAGTTGTTGAAGCCGGATAAGGAAACCGATACCGATATGTATTACACGGTCATCGCTCAAACCGGTGAGGCTCAGTTATTACCTGGTAAAAAGACCAAGACTTGGGGATACAATACCGATCTTCTTGGAAAAACCATTTTGTTCAAAAAGGGCAAAATGATTCACATCACTCTCAAAAATGAACTGCCGGAATTAACCACTTTCCATTGGCACGGATTAAACGTACCAGGACCTGTTACTGATGGTGGCTGTCACGCCCCGGTTTATCCTGGCAAGAGTGCTCAAATTGAATTCAAATGTGATCAGCCGGCTGCAACACTTTGGCTGCACGCTCATCCATGCCCATCAACTGCCCAACACGTTTGGAAAGGATTGGCTACTGCGGTTGTCGTTAAAGACGACGTTGAAAGCAAACTCCCATTCCCAAGAAACTATGGCGTTGACGATATTCCAGTGATTTTACAGGATCGTCGCTTCCACAAGGACAACCAATGGGATTACATGGCTGATTATGACCCTGATGGCGTTCAGGGACCAACTGCAATGATCAACGGTACCATTAATCCATACTTTGATGTAACGACACAGCGGCTAAGAATGCGTCTTCTAGACGGTGCTAACCGCCGTGAATGGCGCCTGCATTTCAGTGATGATTTGAAATTTACTCAAATTGCCTCTGATGGTGGAATCCTTCCTGAACCAGTCGACTTCACCCACTTAATGTTGACCTGTGCAGAACGGGCTGAAATTATCGTTGACTTTGGTAAATACAAGCCAGGCGATGAAGTCACCATGTACTGTGATGATGTACCAATCATGCGATTCAGAATTCATGAATTTGCACCTGACAACACCAAATTACCTGATCACTTAGTTGATATTCCAGATCCAGATGTTACCCCGGGAGCTCCAGTTCACAAGGTTGTCATGTCTGGTATGGATGAAGAAGTTATGATCAACAATAAGAAATTTGATATGCAACGAATTGATGACAAGCAAAAGCTCGGTAACGTTGAATATTGGGACATTAGCAATACCAACGACATGAGCAACGGAATGGTTCACCCTTACCATATGCATGGAACTCAATTCAGAGTTGTTTCCAGAAATGGTCATGCACCCTATCCTAACGAAAATGGTTTGAAGGATACCGTTGGTGTCAACCCTGGTGAAACCGTCCGTTTGAAGGTCTGGTTCGATCATTTGGGTGTTTACATGAACCACTGCCACATTATTGAACACGAAGATGGCGGTATGATGGCTCAGTTTGAAGTTTACGATCCAGATCATCCAAAGCAATACAAACTCATGGATATGAAGACTTTGATGAATGCTTTCGCTAAAGAACGTGGCGTTAAAGTTGAAGATCTGAATATTCCTGGAATGGATATGTGAGCTTAAAAGTTGCACATCTGTGATAGACGTGATAGTATAGCTTTTGGAATGAAAAATGAATATAGCTGTTAGGTGAGGCTCCTATGTGAAAAATGCTACTGCTCAGAAACGTCGAAAGACGCCAATGAGTCAGCTGTCCAGGTCAAAGTAAGGCTTGGACTAATGTGGCTGTTAGATTTTAACTACATCACATAGTGCTAAAGCTCAACGACTGGCAAAAGTATTTTTAATGTGTCCAGTCGTGAAGCGGCTGGGCATTTTTCGTTACCAAATATAAAACTTTGAAGAGGTGAGAGTCATGACAAACGAATTTAAAGATCCTGGAGCGACCAAGCATCAGTCTACCATGGGAAGCCCGGTTGTAGTGGCTCTCTTATAACCTAGCGTTTAAAGAGAAATTGTTATAACCGATCTTCCCGAATTAAGTTACTGTTTGATGAATCTAAACGTTTTGTTTCTTGCTTAATAGCTTTACAGCTAGATGTATCACAAGAAAATTCTCGACTTCGTTTGTTTAGACGATTCAACACTTTGGGAATTCGGTTAATGCAATTTCTCGGTGGTCTCGAACATATAGGTACTGGCGTACTTGTGGTCGGTCGGCTACTCAAAGTCGAAAAACACTTCACCTTTTAGGAAACTAATTGGGGAGGAACCAATTAATCGAACTAAATTGCCACACATAAAACGATAATACTAGTAATTATGAGGACGAAACCTCCAAGAATCCGGTGGAAACTGATTCTTGCAAGATAACTGCTAACTTATCGAACAAAAGAACAATAATATTATAAAGCCTTCAACGTAAATTCGTTGAAGGCTTTTAATATTTATTCAGCAATTAATATTGTATGAACTCACCCATCTAAAATCCACACCTTCAGCACTTCTTGACTTTTCCCCGGTTTCCGCGTTTAATAAAAAATGTACCATAACTCAATAACGTATTTTGTGGTCTGGGGCGCTGAACACAGCTGAGATATACCCATGGAACCTGATGCAGTTAGCACTGCCGTAGGGAGACCATTTTAGTCAAATAAAATTCATCCGATGTAAATGACTGAAAGCCCACTTTGAATCTTGAAGTGGGCTTTTTAAATTTTATCGGTCAAAAATTGTTTGTGACCTCACACTGATGTTTGGATTTCCAGAACCACAACTACCGGATGAAAAATAGGAGGACTACTTTGAAAACTTCAACGACTTTTACGGATAAAATGCATGAACTTGCCAAACCCCTTTGGCTGCGGAGCGTGAACCACCCGTTCATCAAACAGTTAACTGCCGGCGAACTGCCAATGTCGACATTTCGATATTACTTGTTGCAAGACCGCTACTATCTGAGTGAATTTGGAAAACTCCACAATCTGATTGCTGATCAATTGGATGACCCATCAGCGATCGACTTTCTAAGAAAGGGTGCTGAAGGCCTTAAGAATGGCGAAATTGCTGTTCGGAAAGGTTTCTTTACCGAATTGAACATCACCAAAGAAGAGATTGCATTAACCCCAATTGCCCCGACTGCTTACAACTATGTCAATCATATGTATGCGGCCCTTTATCGAGGAACTCCCCAACGAGCAATCTCTGCACTATTGCCCTGCTACTGGTTATATAACGAGATTGGCAAGGCGGTCATTTCTAAGGGAGCCCCCGTTTCACTTTATCAACAGTGGATTGAAACGTACGATAGTGAAGGCTACACAGATAGTGTTAACCAAATGATTCAACTTACTAATCTGGCTGCCAGTCAGGTCGATGATGCTGAACGTCAACAAATGACCGATGTCTTCATTAAGAGTAGTGCTTATGAACTAGGTTACTGGCAGATGTCGTTAAAGCATGAGAATTGGGATGCCTTAACAAAATAACTGATTCATTAATATCGTTAAAAAAGAGCGACTCTTGAGTGTCTTTACGCACTTAAGAGTCGCCTTTTAGATTAATAACTGAAACATGAAAGCTAATAATCACGCCAAAGGCGTGTGGTTATTGGCTTTTTTGGCAAAAAATAAACGCAAGCTCTCCTGCGTTGTATACTTTAGTCGACCAAAACCAAGATACAAAGGAGACTTACGTCATGAATATTATAAGACAAAAAAATACAGAAAACGAGCTTCACAATATTGTTCATCAATTTACTTCCCTCATTGGTCTATCTAAACTCACCAAGTTGGTGAATTATCGCCGGCATTCAGAAATCAGCTTGATGAAGGTCATTGAATGGCTGCTCACGACAAAGTTCCTGGGACGCTCGCTTTATCGAGCCCATGAAACACCTAACTTTACCAGTCGCACCGTCAGAAATAATTTGAACGATGGCCGGATCAATTGGCAACGCTTGATTTGTCAAGTTGGGAGTCATTTAATCAAGCATTTACGACCGTTTATTGACCGCCGGCGGCGGTTAGCATTGATCATTGACGATACACTCTTTTCCCGTGAGTACGCCACCCAAACCGAATTACTAGCGCGAGTCTTTGACCATGACAAACAGTTATATATTAAGGGATACCGGGCTTTAACTTTGGGTTGGAGTGACGCCAATACATTCTTACCGATCAACTTTGCATTAATGTCTTCCAAGAAGCCACAAAACGTCCTTGGAAAATCAGCTAAAACAACCGATCAACGAACAATTGCTGGCCGGAGACGTCGCCAAGCACAGCAAAAAATGAACCTCGTTTCATTGCAACTTGTCAAGCAAGCCCTCGCAAATGGCGTTCTAGCTGACTATGTGTTATTTGATAGCTGGTATAGCTCACCAAAAATGTTCTATGAATTAACCAAGTTGGGATTAAACGGCGTGGGCATGCTTAAACGGTCCAGCAAAATTTACTATCAATATCGCGGACGGCAATATTCAGTTAAAGCATTATACAAGCGACTGCAGGCCTCAAAATATCAACCCAAGCAAGCTTATCAATACAGCTGCTTTGTCGAAGCGCACGTCGGGAACCAAAAATTCAAGCTTCGCTTGGTATTTGTGGCTAATCGGGCCCGTCAAGATGACTACCTAGTACTGGCAACGACTCAGTTAGGCCTTCAGCCACAAGAGATCATTCAACTATACGCCCGAAGATGGCAAATTGAGAATTACTTTAAAGTTGCCAAGCAATACTTGCGGCTCGACAAATCACAAGTTCAAAATTATGACGGGCTTTGTGGCCATTTAGCAATTGTCATGATGACTTATGACCTATTAGCTTGGCAGGAACGGCAAAATCAGGATGATCGCACCATTGGGGATTTATTCTTTATAATGAACGAAGCCATGCCAGATATTGAGTTGTCTCAAGCACTGGCATGGCTTCTAAATTCGTTAAAAACGATTATTAATCATGAAGTTTATGCAAGAAGAGCCCAAATTATTCAGATGATGAATCAGTTCTTCACATTTTTGCCGAAACGGTTAGTTTCGCTGTTAACAGCAAGCTAAATGGTTAAATTAATTAAAATATGCCCTGTGATACCAAGGGATCAGTCTGTCTTCATACTTTCAAGTTTCAGTTAATAATTTATGTCCCTGTTTGTAAAATTAAGTTAGAAATTTAAAAAGCCATTTGTGATAGACTTTTGAGTGTTGAAATCAAAAGAAAGGCTGATCACAAATGACCTATACTCATCTTACCATAGACGAACTCACTACAATTTATTCCTTTTGGAAGCTCAATAAAAAGGCTTACCGAGTAGCACCAGCACTCCACCGGAGTGCTGAAACCGTTTATCGCATCTATCGTTTTCTTGACGCTGGCGGTACGCTTATTGATTACCAACAACATTATCGACGGCACAAACAACATTGTGGGCGTAAGCCCATTCAACTAGCCCCTGATGAACTGGTTTATATCCAAGCCAAAATTCAAGCGGGGTGGCAACCAGATACAATTATTAATCGCCACGAACGTTCTTTTAGCTGCGGCGTACGAACCCTATATCGCATTTTCAAACATGATGCTTTTGGCTTGTTCGCCAAAGATTTACCCATGCATGGTCAGCGTCACCCTAATGGGTACGTTGAACGACGAGGAAAGGCTGGGCAATTGGGCAGAGATTTAAAAACCCGTTATCAGGACTATCCTAATTTTAAACGAGAATTCGGTCATTTAGAAGGCGACACGGTTCAAGGCAAAAACCATCAGGGTGCCGTAACCACACTGGTTGAACGGCAGACCAAGGTCGCAATTGTTTTGAATTCACATACCAAGTCATCACAAAACGTCAATCGTAGTTTAGCAGCCTGGTTGACGAAGCTGCCACGCCACTTGTTTAAGTCCATCACGTTTGATAATGGTAAGGAGTTCGCCGGTTGGCGAACGATTGCTAACCAGTTTGATTTAAATATTTACTTTGCCGCTGTAGGAGCACCCAATCAACGTGGGTTGAATGAAAACACCAACAACTTACTTCGTAAGGATGGGTTGCACCATGATCTCATCATGGACCAGCTATCAGATGAATTTGTCCAGGCTGTTGCTAGTCGACGGAACCATATTCCCAGAAAAAGTCTCAATTATCAAACACCACTTGAGGCATTCGTAAATCAAATCACTGATGAGCAGCTAAAATTTCTAACTTAATTTGACATTTGAAGGGTGTTAAAAATAGCAATGCAAGAAAAGAAAGTGGCAACAATAACTTCAGAATAAACGTACGTTTCATATAATTCACCTCATTACCGATGTAAGCTTCCATCCATCAGCTAATATTTAATTGGGTGAAACATCCAATACTTGATTGAGAGCTTAAAATATCTTGTGTAAACGCATAAAAGATATTTTAAGCTCTCCCATTTCTATAACGCACATCCCATTTGGTCTGCTAAGGTCAAATGCTTTTTTGCTTTAGCGCAAACCATGATTCAGTATATAACGATGACTAGATTACGATTGTGCACAGTGTGCTTTTCTTAAACTTCGGGTTGAGTGGGGTAGGCTATATGGAAAATCAACAAATAGTCTTTAACAATGAATAGTCTCACGTTAGAACCATATCCCACAGAATAGGCATCCTTTTGAGGAATGATATACACATTCTCATGAGTGGCCTTACTAGCCCATATACCGGATTGTATTTTACCACTGTTGAAACGGACGGACCGCTGACTGCTATGATGGTTCGTACGGCATTCTTGGTTGGGACGGTTAGTAACAGAACCAATGCGACAATTATCAAGACGAGTGAAATAATTTCTTTACGGATGATCACTATCCCCTTATTTTGCTTCTTGCTGAGTTTCAATCTGCTCCCATGACAGAAAATGACCCAGACATTCAAAATACGTTCTACGAGAGATATTGAACCCCAGGAACTGCTACATGGAAAATAACAAAATACGTTTTGACCCTGAACAAAGTATTTCTAACTCCTGTGTCATCAATATATCCATATTTATTGGGGATGGTATACAAATCCATCTTCAATTCTCGACTGTTTCCAGAATCATACTTTGGATTACACCTAAATGCAGACACAGGAGATGCTCCATGTATTAGCATAGTTGCTCTAACAGCATTTTTGGGCGGAATTGTGAAAAGAAGTATCACAATAATTAATATTCCTAAAAAAGCATATAAAGTTTTCTTTATTCTCATCAATGCACGTTTCATTCCCTTATACCCCCATTTCTATAACACGCATTTTATTAGTTCTAGAAGTGCCAAGAAAAGACTTGATCTTTGTTAACGGTGCAAATAATCTATTGTAATTATGAGAAGTATAATAGACCATATGCTTTGTGATCTTTGAAATAGTCAAGGTATGATGCCAACCTTGTCCTTTGGAATGCAACTGAACAACATCTCCCACATGAACCCTTGCCATTACTTTTCGAAAACTACTTGTTGCAAAATGCGGCCGATGCTTGACTTTAGTCCAATATTTGTAAAAACCATTCACCGTTGACCAGCTAGTAGAATAATTCCAGTGTCTTTGTAGTACCTTTCCAAAAATCTTGGTTGGCTTTGTTTGTCTGCAATACCATTTACGAGGACTTTTCGACCATTTATTTTTGGACCATGGATAGTGGCCCTTGACGTGCTTAGCACTCGAAGTCATTTTTCCACCGGCATGAAGCCTGTCTTGAGAGGCCCAATTAGTGCAGTCACCACCATCATTAAAATGCCCTAGATTGGGATAGTGCTTATTATATTTTTTATAATGCTTGCGTTCGTATCGGACTTCTCTTCGCTGGTTTCTATCCAGTTTTTCCCCCTTTTTCCAAGTCGTCTTATAAGACTTGTGTTTCGGCTTATTGCTTGGCTGAAATTGACCGTTTGAATGCATAGATTTCTGAGCATAATGATCAGAATGGGAGTTACGAGTTCCTTTATTCTGTGGCTGTTCCTGAGAAGTACCAGAGGCAGAAGCACCATTGTTCTTAGAGTTGTTACTTTGAAACTGAGTCTGGTTAGAACTTCTACTGGTAACAGCACTACCTGTTTTTGTAGTTGCAGAACCAGCAGAATCGTTGACACCTGTCATGCCCTCAGCAGTGCTGTTGTTGGTTCCATTAGTGGACTGGCCTTGGGGATTGGATACAACAGTAGCAGAACCATTATTGGTTGTGGCACCAGCTGTTGCACCACCAGTAGGAATTCTTCCGCCATTGTTATTATTACTGCTTCCACCTCCCGGAATTCCTCCCGGAATATAGCCGCCTCCACCATTATTATTGTTATCGTTGGTATTATTATCATCGTTATTGCCACTGTTATTATTCTGATTTTGATCAGTGGTAACCGGAGTAAACTGATTCAAATCATGCGCTGACGCACCTGTGGTGCCAATCAGCAAAAATGACAGCAACGAAATACTTGCTAAACTAAAAGCTCTAAACAAATACTTGTTCGGCTTCACCGTTATTATCCCCCTCTAGAATATGTTAAAGCAAGTTTCTAATGGTTGAAATAACCTCACAGATTGAATTAACAATTGCCGTTCCCTGACCTACTACATTCGAGAAGGCACCGGTAATGTCATAAAGTGCTTGGCCCTGGTTAGCTGAAATTTGTGATTCCGTTAACTGCGGCTGCAACTGAATGTTGGTATTCTGAGCATCTTGGTTAGCTTGTGCTTCGGTCGGAGTAATTGTCGGTTGTGTCTGAGTACTTTGCGTATTAGTCTGTTCAGCATTGTTGCTTGTTGCTGGTATCTTTGAACAAGCCCTGGCGATCGCCCTCAAACTCACCCCAGTTCACAGAATTGTACTTGAGTACCTTTTGTTTAGAAGCATATCCAAGGGAATTCATATCCAGATGCTTCCAGTTGGTGCTGGCAGATGCTGACATCGGAACTAAAATCAACAGAGAAAAGAAAGCTAATAATAACCACTTTAAAGTGATCTTATGTTGTCGAATAACAAACAAGCTCATCATTAACCTTTCATTTAATGGATGATTGTGAATGATGCTCATCCACAATCCGGTAAATGTCAAATTCAACTAACAAGATTAGTACTTAATCGGCTTGACCAACCAGAATCGATAGGTTACCGTGTAAACCCATTTCTGCTGGCCCAACTTATAGTAGTAGGAATATTCAGGCGTTTTATGGCCATGACCAAGAACAATCTTTTGATAATTATATTTTAACTGAAGCGCCTTATCATGGTTGTTATACCGATAAATCACGGTTCGAGACTTTTTGATGTACCGATACTGAATATGCTTATCAGAGCTAAAGTAAGCTTTGCTATCCCCACCTTCAAAATCTCCCCATCCCGTAGGACTATATTTGATTACCTTGTGCTTATAAGGTTTGCCAAGCATATTTGAATACACTGGTTTTCAAGTTGAACTGGCGAATGATTTACACTGTAGTGGGCTTGAAATGCCAAGTCCAATAACTGCAATGATGAGAAAAAATAGATTCAATCTTTTTGTCATAACTTTACCTCTAGGGCTTTTTTAATGGTTGATTGAAGTGAATATTATACACAATGGCGGGAATAGCATTTAGGATTATACCCAACAAAATCAAGGGGAACAGAAAGTAATTTCCAGAAAGTATTTGTTGCACAGTCGGAATCAAATTGATAATAATCAATAAACTTGAGAGTGCGAGCACTATGTTCTTTTTTAAGGCAAAGAAATACACAATGCCTACAAATACATTGCTCCCTCCTGTGAATATCAGCCAATAAATATCAGACATACCTGAATTTGCAGGAAGTGGTCCAAGTGCAAAAATGCTAAAAAGCACCTCTAGTACACCGATCAATATCAACAATGATCCAAGTAATATCCTGTTTAATATCTTCAACTTATTCGCTCCCTTTGTATATTAATGCAAACTTACCTTTTCTTGGGAAACAATTATCCAAGTTATATGGTGGAACAACCCCAGAACTTGGATTCTTGATCTTAAATCCAATTGAATGGCGCGAAGAATCTTGGAATGCATAGGCTTGATAAACGATCTTGGAACAATATGTCCGTTTCGTATAACCGAGTCCTCCTCCAAATCCGTACTTTATGCGTTTGTAGTTTTTTCCATGATAAAGCTTCATAGCAATCCTTGAAGCCCGATTTCTTGCTGCCGAATTTTTTTCATGCCAAACTTTGACCCAATTATTCTGACCTCTCGCCATCCGTTCCCACTTGGTTTTGCTTTCCAACACTGGATGTTGCCCATATCCATTAATTGTCAAAACTTTCCCATTAGGAGCCACGATTCCAGCGTGCCCTGTTAATCCTGCAGATGAAGTTTTGTTGGTTGTGACTATATCACCGGGCTTAGCATTCTTTACGCTAAATCGCTTATGATGACCAACATGTGATTCTTGTTTCAAACTGGACTCATACTTATAATTATCAGACTTATACTTTTGAACCTCTTTAGTTCTAGTTCTCTCTTGAAGAGGTGTATTACTCTTAGAAGATGCTGAAGTTGAAGAATGGTTTTCAGTCATATCATTCGGATCACTTGTACTTGAATCATCTGACTTGTTTACTACAGAACTGTCAGTTGCGGTTTGATTAGACTGATCTACTTCAGATTCTCCTAGTCTCTGAGCAGAAGTATTACCATGGATGCTTTGATTATTTGTCGAGACCGTTGCAGAAACATTCCCAGAATTAGTTGTAGCCCCTGCAGTGGCACCACCAGCAGAGATTCCACCACCATTGTTATTATTACTGCTTCCACCTCCCGGAATTCCTCCCGGAATATAGCCGCCTCCACCATTATTATTGTTATCGTTGTTATTATTATCATCGTTATTGTCACTGTTGTTATTCTGGTTTTGATCAGTCGTAACCGGAGTATACTGACTCAAATCATGCGCCGACGCACCTGTGGTGCTGACCAACAACAATGACAGTAACGAAATGCCCACTAAACTAAAAGCTCTAAACAAATACTTGTTCGGCTTCACCATTATTATCCCCCTCTAGAATATATTAAAGCAAGTTTCTAATGGTTGAAATAACCTCACAGATTGAATTAACAATTGCCGTTCCCTGACCTACTACATTCGAGAAGGCACCGGTAATGTCATAAAGTGCTTGGCCCTGGTTAGCTGAAATTTGAGATTCCGTTAACTGCGGCTGCAACTGAATGTTGGTATTCTGAGCATCTTGGTTAGCTTGTGCTTCGGTCGGAGTAATTGTCGGTTGTGTCTGAGTACTTTGCGTATTAGTCTGTTCGGCAGCAGTATTGCTTGTTGATGGATTGGCTGGTGCAATCGTCGTGGCGTTATTCGAATTGTCACTAACTGGCTTCGGCTGCTTAGCCTTCTTGGTATTCTTAGCGACCTGTTTTCGAATTATTTGCTGCTTAACAGTTTTCTTGCCATGTTTATTCTTCTTGACCTTATAGTTGGTCGTGGTTTCTTTATATTCTGTTGATCGAGAAACACTCTTCTTCTCTTTGGGTGTTTGGGCTGATGTCCCCACACCAGTCTTGAGACTATCGGCTTTCTTTACAGTTGGCACAGTCGAATTGTTGTTAGATGTTTGGTTGACACTTGTCGACTGTGACGAAAAATTAACGTCTGTAGATTGGTTCACCGCAGGTGATGGAGTCGAATTTTGAGCAAGCGGTTGATTACTTGTGTTGACATCGGCTGCATGAACCCCAACAGATCCCCCTAACAGTATTCCAGCTACCGAAAGCGTTACCAACAATTCCCGAACTACGTGATTCATTTTCATCATTCATTCCCCCAAAATATAATTTTCTCTCGGGTTACATTTATTGAACCCATTGCTGGTTATAGCACTTTACAAATAGATTACAATGTCTTGTCCAATTGGTAATGGCATGTTGGAACGGGTTTTCATTTTTTCTTCTATATATGCGAAGAATAAACAAAAGGGAAAAATATTTTAAGAATTTTATTCACAATTTTCTCTAAAAAACTAATTGACAAGCCACACCAACAGAACTAATCTAATTTCTGGGGAATAAAATTATTCAAACGGGGGAATTATTATGAATAAGATTATGAAGTGGATAATATCATTTGCCGGTGTCTTAGTATTATCATTCACATTAAGTACCACAGTCAGTGCCAGTGAAGTGCACGATGGCATCCCGACGCCAATTCAGGGGAGATACTGGAGCGCCATAGTCAGTCGAAAAGCTAATTCTGTCCAGAAACATATGTATTTTTACGCAACCAAGGATGGCTTTGTCCTCAAAAACACAGCGAATGGCACAATCAGGTGCAAATGGATACTTTACACACACGATTACAGTACATACGTGCTAAACGGATCAGATAACAGTGATCCGTCAAAAGCTGTCTGGATTTTTATTACACCAGTTAAGAATTGGAATACAGTCAAGATCGGTTATAAAATCACGTCTGTCAATGGGGAGCCAAAATATCCAGCTATTCATTACCAGCATTACACTGCTACCCCAGTTTCCAAAGTCACAGCAATTGTGCATTAAACGTCAATAATTATAATATACAAAATAAGAAGTCCCAGAGCATTTTTGCTCCAAGGCTTCCATTTGTTATTGATTTTATATTATCAATATAGGTAGTAATAGACTAAACAATTTCAAGATGCAACTGTTGATCCTTAACCCAGTGCATACCGAGAAGAACTCTGTAAAGCACGATTGAGATCACAGCTGGAACAACAATTCCCATTGCCAGGTAAGCAACGAACATGTTCATGTTGGTTGATGCCAAGTTAAGTGGGGCAATGAATGAGTTCAAACCCAGCCCGCCTAATGTGTATGGTACCTTGAAACCGAAGAACATTGTTGCAATTGGAGCAGCCACCACAGCGGCGGTCATTGAAGGAATCGCAAGCCGTGGATTTGCCAGTAAGTTCGGGAACTGAACCTTTGGTGTGATGAAGCCTTGGGCGATGTTGGCACCAATGTTATTTTGTCTCCATGAGATAACAGTGAATCCAACAAATTGAGCGGTGGTCCCGATTAATGCTGCCCCTGATGACAATGGATCAAGCATAACGGCAACTGCCAGTGCGGCTGACGAAGCTGGGGTCATCAAGAAGAGTGACCAAGCTAAGGCAACAGCCATTGAACCAAGAATAGGGTTAACTTGCATTGATTGAGCGATGAAAGCACTGAACCAGTTAAGAGCAGGTGTTGTAACACTTGCAAGGCCTAAACCAGCGATTGAACCAACTAAAGTTGCGGCAAGTGGTACCAACATCATATCAAGCGGTGTCTTACCGGTTAAATACTTACCGACTAATGCGGCAATTAATCCAGCGGCAACGGCACTAATAGGTTGACCAGTTGTGAAGACACCGGTTCCGGCTGCTTGTGCCATTTGGTTACCAGTAGCGGTTGCTGCGTGAACACCGGATGAAATGAAGTAAACGGCGTTGGCCCCAACAGTTGAGGCAATCATGGAACTAAACAGGACCAGTGTGTTGGTTTTTAATTGAGATGCAACAGCAGCACCAAATGCTGGTGCCAGTAACCATTGAGCAATTGCACCAACTTGGTGTAATTGTGGCCAATTGACGAAGTTGGCAATGGTTTGGGTTAAAAGCCCAACCCCTAACATAACTAGGACGGCGTTTGAAACCCCCGCTGAAACTAAGTATACGTAATCTTTAACTGTCAGCTTATCAGCTGGCTTATTTGCTTCTGTATCCATTGGCATAACCTCGCTTTTTAATAATTATAATAATTGCATGAGAAAATAATGATAAAAATGGAATTGTTATCATTTAAACATCCTTCCGTGAGGATGTCAACACCCATTTTATAAAGGATCGATTATCATCAAGAATAATGCGATAGACCACTTTTTCTCGTAAGCGCTAGCAAGATTGATAACCATTGAGTTAGCTAATTTAGACATAATTCAAAAAACAAATGGCTAATTTTATAAATAATTTGAAATGGATTCTCATCTGTAAAGACATTTACATTAGTTTTTTCACATAATCGACAATGATTGTGTCATTATAACGGCTGAATTGCGTCAGGCCATATCGGACCATATGATATAATTAATGTCATAAAAGGAAAGAACTGGAGATGAACCTATGAGCAAAATCGCAATTGTGACCGATAGTACGGCCAGCCTTTCCGAAGATGAAGTGAAAAAGTTGGGAAACGTGACTGTCGTACCCATTGTGGTCAATATGAACGGCAACACTTATCGTGAGGGAATTGATATCACCAACGATGAGTTTTATACAGCTTTGGCGAAAGTCAAAAAGCTGCCAACAACCGCCCCACCCACTCCAATGGAAATGCTGAAAGTATACGATCAACTAGCCACCGCCGGTTACAATGACATCATCAGTATTCATTTAACATCCGGTATTACCGGATTTGTGAATAATTTGAAGACCGTGGTCCGCGGATACACAAATGCCAAGGTCCACGTCTATGACTCCCACATCACGGTTGAGCCTTTGGGCTACCTGGTCAAATATGCATCGTTGTTAGCCAATCAAGGTAAATCAGTTCAAGAAATTCTCGCAGGATTGGACGACATTCGAGCTACAATTGACGAATACTTCATTGTCGATGACTTAAAGAACCTGGTTACCGGTGGCCGACTGACCAACGCTGCTGCATTTGCCGGCGGCTTACTTCGAATCAAGCCCATTTTAACTTTAAATGACAAATACCAAATTGAGGCAATCGGCAAAATTCGAACGATGAAAAAAGCCCTTAAATATTTGGATGATGAATTTAATCAACAGTACCAGCAACTCGACTATCCAATTCATGTCATGATGACTGGAACCAACAACTTATCAGCCGTTACCAAATGGTGTGACTCAATCAAGCCCAAGTATCCAAATGCCAGCTTCCAAGTTGGCCAAATCGGCCCAGTTGTCGGAACCCATTTAGGTTCAAATGCATTTGTCATTTTATGGTGCAAACAAGTGCCGGAGTTAAAGGTTTGAAAGCGGTTAGGAGTTAAGACATGAGTACGGTATAATGGTCTTAATATCCAACCAAGCTTGTGTATTGAAGGGAGAAATTTCATGCTTAGTTATTTTGCGCTCATTACCCTGGTTAAGCTGTCAGGTTTGTTAATACCATTCATCTGGCTGCTGATCATCGCAGATCGCCGGGGCCGATTGTTCGGAACTTTAGCCATTGTGCTATTGTTCATTGTTAGTTACATTAATACTTACTTTAATCTGCCGGATCTCGCCTACCCATCACTAATCGATGGCTGGCTGATGTGGTTTATCTTCGGAATGATTTTGGTGGCTGCACTCCGCCGCTTCTTATATTCGCCGAACGCAGCAGTTGCCAGAACCGCACAATCCGGCGATGGGATCATTGGCGAAGTCGTTCAACGGTTCACCGGTGCATTTGGCTGGATCGGTAAAGTTGCCATGGTCGCCGTCTTAGCCGTCATTGTCTTCATTATCCTTGGAAGTGTGACTTCTTTGGTTACCAAGATGAACCCAAGGCCCGCTGTTCAATCGATTAAAACCGATATGAACGACGATACCAAGAATGCCCCAATGCCAATTATCAAGAATAGTGCAGAAACACCAGTGGTTAACGCACCACAAACAATTTCCACTGATATGAATAACTCACTGAACAGTTTTAAGAATTCCAACGTTTATGATTTGAATCATATGCGGGTTCAAATGTACAAAGGCAAAATGGTTTACGTTGCCCCTGTTGAATTTTCCGGTGGCTTCTGGCGTTACATTCACTACTTGAAAGTTCCCGGTTACTTCAGGACCAACGCGACTGATAAAAATGCCGATCCAAAGTTTGTCGCTAAACCAATGAAGTATACGCCAAGTGCCTACTTTAACAACGATGCTGATCGTCGTATCAGTGCCCACAGTTTGGGTTATTCGATGGTTGGTGCCACCGCTCAATTGGAAATTGACGATAACGGAACACCTTACTATGTTCGAACTTTAGCAAAACCAATTTCATACCTTAACCGGAATTATGATTTCAAGCATTACAAAGTTGCAGTGTTAAACACGATTACCGGTAAAGTTAAAGTGTACTCGCCAAAACAAGTCCCAAAGTTTGTTGATATCTCAGTCACTCCTGAATTTGTTAGTCAGGAAGTTTCGTTATTTGGTCGATACCGTCACGGATTTTGGAACGCTACCAGTTTCGGTGGTCACAGTGGCGTTATGAAGCCAACCACTGCCGGTACTGAAGGTGGCGACAAGCTGACACCTTACGCTTATAAAGGTCGAGTTTACTACTTCACTGGAATGACCAGTGTTAACGAACACCAAAGTTCCATTCTGGGTTATACATTCGTGGATGCCCGGACGAACACCTTGCATTACTACCGTGAGCATGGAAATGTCATGACACCTGAACGAGCTATCTCTTATGCCCAACAGGATATCAACCCACAAAACTATCGTGGAACATTGCCATTGCTCTACAGAATTAATGGTGATCCAACCTGGGTTGTCTCCATGCTTGACCGGGACAATAACTCGTTTATGAAATACGTTTATCTCCTGGCGGATGGTAACAACCAAAGCGGAACCTACGCAATTGGTGATGATGCTCAAAGCACCCTGGCCCTCTTCGAACAACGAGTCGAAGCCAAGACTGGGGTTACGGCAACCATCCCAACGGGTAAGACGGTCACAGGTACCGTCAACCGGATTGTCCGGAATGATGATAATCTGTTGTTCATTTTGAAGAATAATAATCAGGTCTACAAGATGGATACATCTGCCAAGAACTTCAACCCATTATTCCAGTTCATCGCAGAAGGCGATCGGGTAAGCTTTAAAGCTGAATCAACCGGCGGAAAAGGCCTCTCGACAGCAAATGTTTCACTTTCAACGTTTAAAGATAATGCATTAACAGCTAAAAAATAATCACAAATAAAGCCTTCATCGGAAACCACAAACTGGTTTCCGATGAAGGCTTTTTTTAACCTATTTGTTTAATTGACTTGTTTTACAAGCTTGTCGTGTTCCAACTTCTGTGCCCAAATATTAATCAGTAAGGAAATGATCATTAAGATCAACGACAACCACATAATATTATGCAGCCCATTGTACAGAATCATTCTCATCTGTGGCAGCAGGTGCTGTGGTAACCCACCCGTGCTGGAGGCATCACTCAATTCATTCATCATCTTCATGGTGATCAAACCACCGGATTTATCAACACCATCCCGCAGAGCATTATTCATAATGATTCCAAAGATTGAAGCAGTGAACGTCTGACTCAACATCCGAATAAGAAAGCTAAATGAGGTCGCAATCGGAATATCAGTAGGGTTGGCATCCTGCTGAACTTTAACCTGGAGTTCATTAAAGCAGGCACCATTACCAAAACCTTCAAAAGCGCCGGCAATCAGTAATACCCAGTACGGTGTTTGAACACCGGACACAACCATAATAATAAATGAAATCATCAATGTTACAATTCCAACCGCAATCACTCGTTGCGGGGTTAAAAAGTTCCGCATCGGAGCAACAGCTTCCGATCCAATAAAGTCGGTAAAGGCACCGGGAATCTGGGTGGCACCACCAATTAGTGCGGAGGTTGCCAAAAGCCCTTGAGCCCACATTGGACTATAAATCAAGAAGGCAATAAAAGCACCCCATATAAGGGTAAATAAGACAAAATCAATCATTAACGGCAGATTCTTGAACAGCCGACTTGGAATAATCGGATCGTCGACCTTTTCTTCCAGAATTCCCATCACAATCAATATAATAATTGCAAATGCGATCAAGCCAAGGACAATGATCAGGTTGGCGCTCCCAATCATTTCAATCCCTGTAAGCAAGCTGACCAAGCCAATTGTCATCATAACAGCTCCACGATAGTCAACTGATTGGGTTTGCTTAGTTTCGGAACTAACCTTGTAATAAAGCTGAACCAGAATAATTGAGATCAACCCAATTGGCACATTTAAGTAAAAGACCCAGTGCCAGCTGAATGTATCAACGATATAACCACCAACTAGTGGCCCGATGATCGTTGCCATACTATAACTGGCCGACACGAATCCCAACACCTGCATTCGCTTGCGGGGATTCTTGTACATTCTGGCATAGATAATATATGGTAGAGAAACCGTTCCGCCATTTCCAATTCCCATCAGGGTTCTGGCAAGAATCAGAAAGACGATGTTGGGTGCCATCCCTTGAAGAAATGACCCCACAACGAAGAAAATTGCGGCCAACTGGTAACTGCGTTTGTTGCCAATGTGCTCCCCCAACTTACTCCATAGAGGCGTACTAACGGCAGTTCCAAGCAGGAAGACGGCAACGATCCATCCCATTAATTCAATACCGTGAAGGTCAGATATAATTGCTGGTAATGCAGTATTGATGGTTGTGCTGTCCAATCCACCCATTGCATTTGACAGCAACAGCGCACAAGTCACAATCATGATGTCGCGTTTAGACAAGGTATTCGCCTCTTTCTTGTAAAAGTCACTCTATCTATATTACAACTTTTACATAGGCATAAGAAAGGAGGAATTCTAAAAACAACTCAAAAAAGCGTTTCCCAACACAATTCATTCTGTGCGGGAAACGCTCTATTAATCATCATTTATTTGACAGCATCAATCACAAACAGCTTCGAATTGAAGTCCGCAGACTGCTCTGTTCCATGCGTTTCATGAAGAATGTCACTCACAAAGAGTCCGGCATTCATCAATTCGTCGCCATAGAATTCCTCGGAACCACCGTTAACGGTATATTTAGTATCAGGATCAAGTCCTTCAATATATAACCGAAGATAGCCGGTATTTGGGCAATTCAGGATTTGGTAACGGCCGGCAATCGCGTGCTGCTTGTCATTGCTGACAACTTCCCAGCTCATAACGTTACCGCCATTTTCAAATGGGTTGTCGATCCGGTAGAATTTACCGAATTGGAAGAGCTGACGATGTGCTTTATAGAACGCAACCTGGTCTTTGACCTGCTGCTGTTCTTCAGCTGACATCTTAGTAATATCAAGCTCGTAACCAAAGTCACCGAAGTAAGCAACGTTGGCTCGCGTCTTCAATGACGTGATTCGGCCAACCTGATCATTTGGTACGGCAGAAACATGGGCGCCCATCATTGCTTGTGGGTAGCCATATGAGGTGCCAAATTGAATCAGCATCCGCTCCACGGCATCGGTGTCGTCACTGGTCCAAGCTTGAGGGGCATAGTACATCATCCCCAAGTCGAAACGCCCACCACCTGATGAACAGGATTCAAACAACACATCGGGATACGCTTTTACCAGTCGATCATAAAGTTGGTAGACGCCAAGAATGTACCGGTGCGGCATCTCCAATTGATCGGCAGCACTCAGTTGATTACTGTATGTCTCGGTAATGTTTCGGTTCATATCCCATTTAATGTAATCAAGCTTGGTCATATCAATGATCTTACTCATCGCGTCGAAGAGATAATCAACGACTTCCGGCCGTGTCATGTCGAGGACAAACTGCTGTCGCTCAGGAGATGCATGCCGACCGGGCGCATTAATCAGCCAATCCGGATGTTCTTTATATAACTCACTGTCAATTGAAATCATTTCCGGTTCGAACCACAATCCAAATTTCAATCCTAGATCGTGAATCTTATTGGCAAAGGTGTCAAACCCGCTCGGGAACTTCGGCTCATTTACGAACCAATCCCCCAGAGAACTATTATCCGCATTTCGATGACCGAACCAGCCGTCATCCAAGACAAACATTTCCAAGCCTAATTTCTTAGCAGTTGTCGCAAAGCTGAGGAGCTTGTCTTCATCAAAATCCATGAAGGTCGCTTCCCAATTGTTGATCAAAGTTGGCCGTTCAACGTGGGCAAATTTCTGGTTAACCAGGTGGTTCTGGTAAAACGCCCCCATCTGCTGGCTCAGTTGATTCATCCCCTGATCAGTGTAACTAAGAACCGCTTCCGGCGTCTGGAACTTCTCGCCGGGCTTCAGATTCCAAGCAAACTCTTCAGGATTGATTCCGACCATCATTCGGCTGGCATCATATTGATCAACCTGCACTTGATCGGCAAAGTTACCAGAATAGACAAGGTTAAATCCAAAGACGGAACCATTGGCATCATCAGTATTTGGCCGGGCCAACATCACAAACGGATTCTGCTGATGGCTGGAAGTTCCCCGCAAGCTACTGATACTTTGAACGCCGGAACGTAAGTGGGTCATAATCATGTAGCGTTCGCGCGCCCAGGCACCCGAGAACTGAATGAAGTCATAGTCTGAATCCGGCATGTCAAGTTGGGCACTGGCTGCCGAGTTCAGAGTCAGCTTCTCATTTCCTTGATTCTGAAATTCAGCACTGCGAATAATCACATCCTGATGAGGAAAAATCGTGTAATTCAAATGAAGGACCAATCCCAACAATTTATCCCTTAACGCGATGGTCAGTGTCTGGGCATCATCATCGTTATCATCAAATGTTGAAGGTAACCCGTTTAGCCGCTGCTTACCGTCAACCAACTTGTAGTTTTCATACTTAAATTCAGTAATTCGGCTACCATTTGCTTGGGTAACCTGGTAAGCCGGGTTACGGAAATCACCCTTTCCCAAGCTGGCGTATTCCTGCTTAATCGTCTGCAGCTGAAAGTCCTTTTGTTTAAGACTTAAAGCAGCTGAAGCATTATGCCATTCCCGAGTTGTCAGATTGTCATATGAAGATTTGGAGTGAATTCTTTTACCATAGTAAATCTGGCCCAGTTCGCCATTTTCCATTACGTGAAAGATATAGCTGGTATGGTCGGTCTGTAAATGAAACAGCAGATTTTGATCTTCAATTCTAATTGCCACGTTTATCAATCCCTTTTCAGTGCTTGTTAAGCGTTATTTTTGATCGTTCGTATTCGACTTGTCTTCCGGCTTGGACAGTGTCAGCAAATCTTCACCATGAGTCACTTCACCAGATTCAACATCGTATTTGAAGTCTTTAATATCTTTGTAGGTATTGATCACAACCATCACAGTATCATCATGGCCGGCCTTCTTAATTGCCGGATCCCAGAATTCAATTAGTTGTTGACCTTGAGATACGTGTTGGCCCTGATCAACATATTGAACAAATCCGGTACCACGCATTTTAACCGTGCCAATTCCAATATGAATCAGCGTTAAGATACCACTGTCTGAACGAAGACCAATTGCATGACGGGTTGGGAAGGTTGCTTCAACCGTTCCGTCAAATGGGGCATATACCTTACCATCAGATGGCTTAATTGCAAATCCTTTACCCATGTTACCTGAAGCAAAGTTTTCATCGGAAGCATCTGATAATGGGATCATTGTTCCACTGATAGGTGCTTTGTAAGATGTCTCTTTGGCAACGTGTTTAACGATGTCAGCCATGGATTCCTCACCATCAGTTTCCAAATGCTCGTTCCAAGTTTTTTCAAGTTCATCAACAATCTTGGCATGTTCTTTTTCGTCCAAAGTAACCTTTTTGAAGAAGATAAAAGTTCCACTAAGGATCAGTAATGCTGGAACACCGAACATGAATAATTTAAAGATCATTTGACCATGAGGGGTAATGTCACCAGCAGTTGCTCCGGCAGTCATTCCTGCCAAAACAGCAGCGATACCAACAACCCAGTTGGAAAGCGCACCACCTAATTTATCAAGCAATGGCCGAACAGCTAAAGTTAATGATTCATCACGGTGTCCAAATTTCAATTGTCCATATTCAACAGAGTCACTCAAAATCATCAAAACAACTAAGAAAATCAGTGGTTGTGGAATGTAGAACAAAATTGCGGCAAGAAGAACAAGCGGCAATGAAGTTCCGGCAAATGAGAATAAAATCAGTGAGAATGCCATAATCCCAACAGATAGGAAGAAAACATTTCGACGACTGTACTTTTGAGCCAATGGTGGGAATAAGAGAACTGAAACAATTCCGATAACCATGTTCAATGAAGCTAATACAGAGAACTCGCCAGGCTTACCCATGATGTAAGTGAAGTAGTAAAGTTCCAGTGAGTTGGTAATGGCAATTCCTGAAGTATAAAGTCCATAGGTTAATGATAACCACATCAGTTGGTCATTGCGGGCAAGAACCTTGAATACATCACGCATCCGAGTCTTCTCAGCATTCTTTCGAAGCAGTGAATCATTTTCTTTGGTCCCCATGGCAACAACAACGGCTGACAGCCATGAAATCAAACCAATGATTGCACCAAACATGAACCAGCCGCGCATATCACCTTGACCATGGTTGGCATTGATTGAGAAGAAGACAACCAGTGGCATAACGATGACACCAACGATATTGGCACCAATGTTAGAACCAACACGAGCAAAAGTGGCGGTCTTTTCACGCTCAGCCGAGTCAAACGAAATAGCAGGAATCATTGACCAGAAACCAACATCTTTGAATGAGTAGAAGATATCCATTGTGATATATAAAACCCCGAATATCAACAGATAAAGCAATGGATTAGATTGGTTTAAGCCACCCATATTAGTGAATAAAATAGCTAATGCAATGGAGCCGATCGTACCACCAGCAAGGATCCATGGTTTAAAATGGCCCCATTTGGTTTCAGTATTATCGATTGTGTTTCCGATGAACGGATCAATTGCCAATTCAACGAAACGCAAAAGTGAAATAATCGTGGTAATGTAAAAAATCATCTTATCATTTTGTCCACCCGCACTCTTATCAAACAAGTGAGAGGTGACAAACATGATGAAGTAAGTTGATAATGTCGCATAAAACATATCATGACCAAACGCACCAAACGAGTACGAAAGTCGTGAAGTGATTCGACGACCAGTAGTAACGTTACTATTACTTGCCATAAATATTAGCCCCCATAAAATAAAGTTTAAAAAATAATTGCTATCTAAAATGTAAACGTTTTCAGTTAAATTGTCAATTAATTTTATTAAATGTTATAGTATATTTATTAAAAGATTTAATCCCGTTTAATAAGTTTTAATTTATACGTCCTAAGGAGTGAAAATCATGGCAACAATAAAAGATATTGCCAAATTAGCAAATGTCTCGCCCGGCACGGTATCCCGTGCGCTGAGTCCTGAGAAAAGTGAATATGTCGCAAAAGAAACTCGTGACAAAGTCCGCCAGGTTGCCGACAAGCTTGGCTATAAATACTCTCTGGTACCAAGCCAATCCAAACACCTTTTAAATTTCGCGTTGGTCACAACTTTGACCCTCGAAGAAGAAACTCGAGATGAGTATTGGCGGTTCGTGCGAAGAGGTGTTTATGAAGCTGGCGAAGCCCAAAACATCAATATCAAGCGGGTGATCCGGACAAGCGAGCACATTAAACCGCAAGACTTTGAAGAATACGATGCCGTCTTGATTGTTGGAACAATTTCAAAGTCCGCCCTCCAACAAATTCAAAAATTTAATCATAACATCGTCCTGGTCGATGGTGGTGGCAACAATGACGATAACGTCGATGTTGTTGATACAAATTTAGCAGAATTGACAGATCAAGTTCTATCCAAACTCGGTCAAAAAGCAAAACAAATCGGCTTTATTGGTGGATTCAGACACGAAGTCAATTTAGACGGCAGTGCCGGAAAAGATATTGAAGATATTCGGACGGTTGCATACAAAAATTGGTGTATCGTTCATGGCCGTCAACCAATCGTAAAGCTCGTTGACTGGACGGCCAAACAATCAATGCAGGCCGTTAATGATTTACTGAAGGAATACGGTCATCAACTGGATGGCTTATTGGTTGCTTCCAACCCACTCACCATGGGTGTCATGAAGGGGTTGGCCAAGCACAATCTCATCCCCGGCAAAGATTTGTATCTCGTTAGCTACGATGACATGGAATTTACATCTTATCTAACGCCTTCTTTAACCAGTATTTGGCTGCCAAAAGTGGAGCTGGGATATGCTGCCGTTCTCCACGCCGAAACGCTGGTGAAGTTCCCACGAACTTGGCACGTCCGCAACATCCTTCCAGGAAAAATCCACTATCGAGAAACTTTCAACTTGGATTAGCTACTTTCGATGACTGGCCAATTTCTGCTGTTGTGGGACAACAATCCGTTTCCAGATACTTTTCAAAATAATATAGCCAAAGATCACGCCTACCAAAGCACTCAAGAAGAAGCTGGGAATGAATAAGTAAATGGCACCGGTTGTGCCCATCATCCAGCTGGCAATTGGATAGGCGACAATTGCCCCAATGATCCCAGTCCCAATGAGTTCACCAAAGGCGGCAACAATCAGCTTTTGCGTCTTTTGGAATAACCAGCCAACACAAAATGCGCCAATCATGCTGCCGGGAAAAGCTAGTACCGTTCCGGTTCCCAGTAAATTCCGAATTAACGACGTAATAAATGCTTGGGTAACCGCCCACCACGGACCGACAAGAACACCGGAAATCAGATTAATCAAATGCTGCATTGGCGCAACTTTGGCCACGCCAACTGTAAATTCAAACATACTGCCGCCAACGACCCCAATTGCGGATAAGATCGCTGTCAGCACCATCTTGTATGTCATATTTTTTTGCATAAAAAGTCTCCTTTTGTTCGATAACAAAAGGAGGCTTTTCGCTTCTTTCAACACTTTCCTACGCCGGCGCTAACCAGATCAGGTTCGAAGGGTCCGTATATGTTTCCGTCTCAGCCAAATGGCTCCCCTAATGTTATCGGATATTTAATTTAGGCACTTCATTAAGTATACCCGAAATTCTGATACTTGGTGGGAATTTTGCACTAATTATTTTCCCTTTTAAGCACCGCTTTTTGAACAGATTCACTGACTTCTTTTACCGGCATTCTTTGGCCAGTCCACTCCAAAAATGAGCCGGCAGCTTGGTTCACCAACATCCCAATGCCGTTATATGTACGACTGCCTTGCTTCTTGGCGGCATGAATAAAAGGTGTTTCCAAGGGGAAATAAATCGCGTCAGTCACAACGTGCTGTGGGGTTAAGTGTTTCAATACCCTATCGGAAACGGGCAATGATTGATCACCAGCCATCCCGACATTTGTTGAATTAGCAATGATTTGGCTATGGTCAAAAGCACGTGCCATCAAGTCCTCATCCTCATAAGGCAACACTTTCACCACATTTGACCAGCTTTCCAACTGGTGTTTGCGAGATTCAAATGAATCATTGGTTCGTTTAAATACATAGACATTTTGAGCCCCGGCATCAACTGCCGCTGAAATGATTGCCCGACCGGCACCACCAGATCCCAAAACGGTCACTGACTTCTCATCAATACTGATATTATCAGCTTTCAAAGCATCGACAAAGCCCTGTCCATCGGTACTGTCGCCAATCAACCGGCCATCACGGTTAACAACCGTATTAACCGCCTGAAGCCGATCAGCTCGGGGAGTAATTTCATCAAGAAGTGAAATGACATCCGTTTTTAAAGGCATCGACAAATTAAAGCCACCAATGTTCATGGCCCGCATCGCAGCTAAACTGTCTTTGAGGCCGGCCGAAGTCACGTCAAAAGCCAGGTAAACCCCATTAATCCCGGTCACCTTAAAGCTGGTGTTGTGAATCAGTGGTGATAGGCTGTGGGCCGCCGGGTGAGCCAATAGTCCATATAGTTTTGTATGTCCATCGATCATTTGAATCCCTCCACAATTACATTTTGATAAATAAGTTGCGCTTAATTGCTTCCACAACCTGATTCGGGGTGAGTTCATCAGTCGCAACCCGAAAGTCGCTTACCTGATCATAACGGAAATCCCGTTGGCCTTTTAAATCCACCAGACCGTCCAATCCAAGTTGTTTTGCCAAAGGTCGGTCAGTGTCATTCTTTAATCTGAAGATGATTGTTTCCGGCATAACATCTAAAAGAACAACCGGCACTTCACTGTTCTTAAGCATTTCGAAATTAACATCTTGGATGGGCGTCCCACCGCCGGTGCCCAAAATACCATCGTCATTAAGTGCAGCTCTCAGGGCATCATGTTCAAGTTGTCTAAAAGCGGGCTCGCCATCATCAGCGAAAATTTGCTTAATCGATTTCCCGGCTTTTTCCACAATCATATCGTCCAAATCGTGATAGGGAACATTCAGATTTTCCGCCAACAAATGGCCAACAGTCGTTTTGCCGCTCCCCATAAATCCGACCAATATTGCTTTCATACGCTTTCTCCTTAATCATCCAATGACTTTCTGATTTTCTGTGCTTTCGCAAAAGTCTCAAAAATTGTTTTCTCATCTTGAGTTTTGATTGCTTCTTGAAGTTGACGGAGCTCTTCTTGGAACTCGTCGATTTCAGAACTGATTTCTTTTGAATTACTCAGCATAATGGCAGTCCACATTTTCGGATCGGATGCGGCAATTCGAGTCGTACTCTTGAATCCGCCCGCAGCAGCCTTTAAGCCAATTGGATCAGTCTGTAGGCGATCGGCAATGCTATTAACTAGGGCAGCAGATACAACATGAGGAACGTGGCTAAGTTCGCTAACCAGTTTGTCATGGGCTACTGCCGAAGTTGTTATCCAATCAACGTTTGCCAGCCTCATCAATCTCTTAAATTCGCGAAGTTGACGGTCGGTTTGTGAACCGGTTACCAGAAAGTATTTTGAACCGGAAAACAGGTGTGATGAGCCATTTTTTCCGCCAGTTAAATGAGACCCGGCCATCGGATGGCCACCCATAAAGCCAACATCTGATTGATTCAGTTTTTTGGCTTCATCCATAATCATCTGCTTGGTACTGCCAACGTCAGTAATCAGTGCTCCGGGTTTTAATGACAGCTTTGAAAGGACACCGATTTGCTGAATGATGACGGAAACCGGGCCGGCAAGAATGATGATGTCGGCATTTGGCACTGCGTCTATGAACTTGGCCCGAGAATTGATGATATGATGCTGCAGCAAAAACTCACTGGAGTCATCATTGGGATCGCTGCCGATTATTTCAATTGTATCGTCGCCTTCCCGAATAATTCTGGCAATTGAACTGCCAATCAATCCAAGTCCACTTATGAGAACCGTTGTCATTGTCCATCACCTCTGAATTAATGCATCCAAATCATCGAAGAATTCCGGGTATGAGATATTGATACTATCGGCCGCGGCAAGTGTCAGGGGCTGATCAACCAAGAGTGCCGCAACGGCCATCACCATCCCAATTCGATGATCGCCATGGCTGTCAAGATGAGGATCTACAACGTGCCATGGCTTTCGACCATCAATCACAAAGCCGTCTTCCAGCTCTTCGATTGCAATTCCAAGCTTTTGAAACTCTTCGACGATTGCCGCAATCCGATCCGTTTCCTTTACCCGCAGTTCACCGGCACCGGTTATCCGGCTAACACCGTTTGCTTTAGCCGCAAGCAACGCAACTAATGGAAGTTCATCGATCACCGCCGGTATTTCATCCGCACCAATTGTGATTGGCTTTAAATCCGCCGACTCAATTGTGAGATCAGCAGTTGGTTCCCCAGCGTTTTGCTCATTTGAAACAGTCACCTTACCGCCCATCCGTTTCAGGATTTCATATAAGCCGGTTCTGGTATCATTCATTCCAACATTGAGTAACTTTATTCGGGAATTGGGAACCATGCTGGCAGCCGTCATAAAGAAGGCTGCCGATGACATATCTCCAGGAACATTCAGATCGATTCCCTGCAAATGAGGTTCTGGCCGGACCGTAATGGTGACATCATCGGGGTCGGTTCGAATATCGGCGCCAAACGCCCGCAGCATTTTCTCTGTGTGATTTCGAGTCGGCTGTTTTTCAACGAGAACAGAGTCACCATCAGCCTGCAGTGCAGCCAAAATCAACGCACTTTTGACCTGGGCACTAGCCACTTTTAAATGGTAATCAACCGCATGCAGCTTTGATCCTGTAATCGTTGCCGGCAAATGGCCATCCGTTACCTCGATGTTTGCACCCATTTCAGCCAAGGGTTCACTGACCCGCTTCATTGGCCGCTTGGATAAGGAAGCATCGCCAATTAATTTGGTCTGGAATGATTGCCCCGCTAAAAGGCCCATAATCAGTCGGGTCGTTGTTCCGGAGTTTCCCATATCCAGTGCCTGGTTAGGCTTTTTCAAGCCATGGAGACCAACTCCCTGAACTGTGACTGTTTGACCATCTCTGGTGATTGGAACCCCCAGGTTTTGAAAGGCTTTCAACGTAGACAAACAATCGGCTGCCAATAAAAAGTGATGCAAGACGGTCGTCCCCTCGCTAATCGCCCCGAACATGATTCCACGATGAGAAATACTTTTATCACCGGGAACGGCTAACTTTCCGTGTAATCCCAACTTGAGACGGCCGTGAAGCTGTCTACTGGATTTTGGTTTGACGTTTTCCATGGGAACCTCCTAGAATTTCTGCAATTCTTCACGATATTCGATGAGTTGTTCCTGCAAGCGCTGCAGGTTATCACCGTCAAATTTATCGGTTAATGCTTTGGCCAACTCAATTGCGACGACACTTTCAATCACGATTGAAGCTGGAACGATTGCCGTTGTATCCGAACGCTCGACGTTTGCCTTCTTAACTTCCTTAGTTTGGATGTCGACACTTTGAAGCGGCTTATATAATGTAGGAATTGGCTTCATGGCTGCTTTTACAATAATCGGCATCCCATTAGTCATCCCGCCTTCAAAACCACCAAGGTGATCGGTGTTTCTGAAGAAGCCCTTGTCTTTATTCCAGTCAATTTCATCCATCACCTGACTGCCAAAACTGGTTGCTGCCTTGAAGCCATCACCAATTTCAACGCCCTTCATCGCGTTAACGCCCATGACTGCGGCAGCCAGCTTACCATCCAACTTGGTGTCCCAGCTGATGTAGCTGCCTAAGCCTGCAGGAACATTTGTCGCAACGACTCTGATAATGCCACCCAAAGTATCACCATCACGCTTGGTTTGGTCAATCAGATCGTGAATTGGATCAACTTTGGATTGATCAATGATTCTTAAATCATTTTTTTGAATTTCTGTTTCAATCTTTGCAACATCAAGTTCTGGATTCTCATCTGTTGAAATTTTGCCAATTTGCTCAACGTATCCAACAATATCAATTCCAACCTGCTGTAATAGTTGCTTGCAAACAGCACCGATGGCAACTCGAATCGCCGTTTCCCGTGCCGATGACCGTTCCAGAACGTTTCTTAAATC
This sequence comes from Lentilactobacillus kefiri, assembly GCF_009739535.1. Lineage (GTDB taxonomy): Bacteria > Bacillota > Bacilli > Lactobacillales > Lactobacillaceae > Lentilactobacillus > Lentilactobacillus kefiri. The sequence continues at coordinate 1,290,171 of NZ_CP029971.1, read as the reverse complement.
TTCATGCCGGTACTTCATACCGCCTACCAGATCAGCGTGTCCTGGACGGGGGCGTTCAACTTTTCGTAAAGTGTTTTCCGGGGTTTCCGGGCTGATCGGATCCATAATTTGGTTCCAATGAGCATGATCCCGATTTTGAACGACCAAAGAGATTGGTGAGCCCAGTGTAATTCCGTGACGAACGCCACCCGTGATAGTGACTTGATCGTGCTCAATCTTTTGACGGTTGCCACGGCCATATCCCCCCTGGCGCTTCTTTAATTGGTCGTTGATCGCATCAATGTCCAAGTGGAGTCCTGAAGGGATTCCTTCAATAATTCCGGTTAGTTGGGGACCATGAGATTCTCCTGCAGTTAAGTAATTCATTAGTCGTTCTCCTTTTCTATAAGATGATGCTGGTAATTTCGAGAATTTTTCAAAATTTCTTGGAAGATGTTTTGCAGATAACTTTGGGTATCCGGATCATCATCAAGCTTGGCAACCTGCTCCAACACTTGCTTTTCACGGCTGTTATCCAGGACGGGCATTGCTGATTCTTCTTTTAGCTGACCAATCCGTGCCGATGCCTGAAATCGTTTTTTAAGTAAATCGACAATCGATTTATCCAAATCATTAACTCGCTCACGAGCTGCTTGAATCTCGCCACTATCATTGACAGTTGTATTTTCAATATTATTTGTCATTATCCACACCTCATATTTCCATGAAAAAAACCAGCTAGATATGGTATCCAGCTGGTTTACTAAATTCGTAAAGAATGGTAACTTACCCAGCCAGACTATTACGTCTAGTGGGCTCAACAAAGCATTGACTCTGCACCACTTGGACGCGAACGCTCAATTTGCGTCCGCCCCGAGGCGGACACTACTTAAAGTAGGCATAGTCAAAATAATAGGCTGTCGTTACAGTTGTTTGCTTTGTCATGGTTATCAATTCCTCTCGTAAAAGTTGTATTCATTAAAACATATTAGAATATATTCGTCAAGCCTAATAATTTGCTCATGGGATTTTAATTATTAAATTTCAATCTGCATTTAGATTACAGCGTTAACTTTACCTGTCACACGACTTTGTTTAACTGCCTCAGCAACAGTTTGCGCGTGAACACGCGTGCCATTTTGATAAACGTCCTTATCTCGTTGAATAACACTGATGTCATCAATGGGATTTTCTTCCATTGAAATAAAGTCCGCAAAGTTGCCGGGAATAATTTGCCCATATTGATCATCAATATGCATTGCTCTGGCACAATTAATTGTGGCTGAATCGATTGCTTGAGCTGGAGTCATCCCTGCTTTCTCAACATACAGTTCCATCTCATAGGCACTTTCATTACCAAATCCATTATAAGGGGTTCCGGCATCAGTCCCCGTTGCTATTGGAATACCTGCCTGCACGGCTTTAGTGATACTAGCAAAATGCTTCTTGATATTAACGATTACCTTTTCTCTGGCCCAGTCTGGAACAGTATCTTTGCCGTATTTATAAATCGCGTACATTGCGTTCATTGTTGGAACGACATAGGTTCCGTGCTCTTTCATCATAGCAATCGTTTCGTCATCAATATCAAAGGCGTGTTCGATGGTATCAAAACCGGCTTCAACCGCCTCTTTTACGCCTGCATTGCCTTGAGCATGAGCTGCAGCTGTCTTACCCTTGTGATGTGCTTCTTCAACAGCCGTTCGAGCCTCTTCAGGAGTAAATTGAATATCATCAGGTGTTTCGCCATTTTTAAGAACTCCTCCGGTGACCATCATTTTGATGTTATCAACGCCATTCTTCATCGCCTGGCGGACACCTTTTCTAACCTCATCAACACCATCAACTTCGTAGCCACCGCCTGAACCGTGACCGCCGGTAATCGAAAACGCTTTGCCTGAGGTCATCACTTTGGGCCCTCTAATCCAACCTTTTTGCTGCATTTTTTTAATTTCAATATCAATATCAAAGGCTGCCCCGACATTTCTGATGTATGTTATACCATGATCAATTGCATCAGCCATATTTCTCACAGCAAACATGGTATTAAATTCTCGTGAATCGGAGTGCCGTTGTTCCTTACCATCATTCCACCAATATGTTGGAATACTGGCAATATGAGTGTGGGCATTCATTATCCCCGGCATAACATATCTTCCGTGCATATCAGAAACTTCATCAACAACTTGATTAGTGGAACTGCCATTTCCAACTTCAACGATTTTCCCGGTTTCAGTGTCAACTACCATATGTTGGTTGGCTACAAAATTCTGGTCCTCATGTTTGTAAATTGCGACATTCGTATAATTGATTTTTGTCATAATAAATCTTCCTTTCGTTGTAATACACTTGGTTGCAGACTAACTGAGATGGAACATTTTTAGAATCTTTTAACTGGTATGCCATGGCAACCACCTCCTTAAATGAATTGTTTCTACTTGGTCAAACATTCTTATTTCCAGTAAGCATATTGTAGTTTCCCAGATTGTCCTGACATTGCATCCCATTTTAATCCGCCAATCTTGCTATTAATTAGATGGGCTTGTGATGCTTGGTATGTCGGTACAACTGCAGCAATTGACATCAATCGTTTATCAGCCTGCTTTTCAAATTCCCAACGCTGGCTTGAATCATATTTCGTTGTATCGTCAACCTTATTCATCAAATCATCATATTGTTGATCCTTGAACTTCGAGAAATTAATGGTGTTATTGCTTCGCATGCCATCCAAGAAGTTTTGCGCATCGGGATAGTCAGGCCCCCAGCCAACTGTACAAATATCAAAGTCTGTTGAGAAATCACGGGTAACGTGGGTTGCATGTGGAACGGATTCAATATTGATGGTCAGGCCTTTAAGATTGTTGGACACTGCTCCTTGAACATACTCGGCAAGCTTCTTTTCAGTATCTGTATCATCAACCAAGAAATCCAAGGAAATCTTATCTTTACCAATCTCTTTTTGTGCTTTGGCCCAATATGTTTTAGCTTTAGCCGTATCTGTTGGGGCTTGATCTCCCATCTCTGAAGTAAGGTCTTCTCCGGTTTTTGGATCTTTTGCATAGTCCTCAGGAACAATGTTATTTGCACCAATCGAGCCATCCTGCAATACGTTCTTTGCCAATTGATCCTGGTCAACGACCATACTGATCGCTTTTCTTAAGTTCTCGTTAGAAGTCGCTTTCTTCTTGTCATTAAAATAAATGTAATTATTGCGTCCAGTCTCGGTAACAACCAAATTTTTATTGTTTTTATTCTGCTTGACATATTGTCCAGTCAGGCTCGTAAGATCAATCTGACCACCGTTAAACATATTTTGTGCGGTGTTATTATCTTTAACAACCGTAACGTCGACCTCTGGAATCTTAACGTTTTTTACATCCCAATAATTCTTATTCTTCTTGTACTTCCAAGAATCATTTGTCCCATTCCAACCATCAATGACATATGCACCATTGGCAACTGTCTTATCTGAGCTGGAACCGTATTGACTACCATATTTTTTGATAGCCTTCGTTTGAATTGGATAAAAGTTGGTAAATTCGTAATTCATGAATGGCACAGGTTTGGTTAATTTAACTGTAAATACCCGGTCATTCACGGCGTGAATTCCAAGCTTGCTAGGATCTAATTTACCACTATTTACGGCACTAAAATTCTCAATATATTGAATCGAAGTTGTCTGCTGTGATTTGGTCTTAGGATCAGCTTGACGGTCAATGGAATTTACAAAGTCTTCTAATTTGATTGGAGAACCATCTTGCCACTTGGCATCTTTTCTAATACTAAATGTGTATTTTGTTCCATTGTCAGTTGGCTTGACAAGCTGTTCAACAACTCCTGGAGCAATTTTATTATTTGCATCTCGTCGATAGATTCCTTCGCTCACTTGATCAATTACCGCACCGCCATTTGTTTCAATCGATTTAGTTGGATCAATTGTTAACGGTTCTCCTGGAATTGTTATCTTTAAGGCTTCTTCAGTACTTCCAGCACCTCCGCCTACTGCCGTCGACACACAGCCGCTTAATAAGACAGCCATAAGTCCCATAGCAACACTAACAATGGCTGTAATTCTTATATCCTTAAACATCGCAATTCCTCCAGTATATTTATATTGATATCGATGAACATACAGTCACGCTTGTGTCCATGAAACACAAAAAAGCGCCCAATCAGAAGTAAAGCTTCTAAAAGGACGCTTTCGCGCGGTACCACCTTCATTATGGAGTAAGACACTCCACCTCTCACGTACAACCGGTCGACTCGGTATACGTTGGCGCTGTACTGGGCGCACCCTGATGACTTTTACAAATCATCATGCTCAAAATTGACTTTAAGTAATTAAGAAATTACGCCTTCACAGATAACGACGCTCTCTTGAAATTTCTTAATACCGAATCCTCGATTTATCTAAGCACTTTCTCATCGATATCTAATGTTTAGTACAATAACGAACTTAGTTAAAATTGTCAACCACATTTTATTAAATAATTTAGTTATTGATTGTTAAGATGGTTTAGTAAGTCAACGTCGGTATGGCTTGACCACAACTTTCCAAATTCACAAATATGTTTGATTGACTTGCCTCTTCTGCAATGTAAAAATGTGGTTGAAGTAAAAAATGAAAGTATATCGGGGTGATCATGATGATTAACAAACATATTTTTTTAACGTTGGGTATCGCGGCAGCATCAGTATTCGCATTCAGCATCAGCAATCATTCAGTTCCACAAGCTCATGCAGCCACTACTTTAACGTATGGAAAAATTACCAACAACAGTCTTCATCGATTGGGAACGATTCGTCAACTGACCCGAACTCAATTAGCTGAGGACCATAAGTTAACTGGCAAACAGGTTCAAAAGTTGGTTTACCTGCCATTACCAAAACGATTGACTGCGCATAACTTTACGCTTAGTAAAACCAGCTTAACGATTCATTTAACGAAAAATTCCTACGGCGTCAAGAACGTCGCCATTCCATTAAGTAAATTAACCGGCATCATCTTAAATCGATACATGCCGGCAAAATATGATTTTGTGAAACCTAAGACACCAAAGAAAGTTGTCGCATTGACTTTTGATGATGGTCCAAGCCCAACTTTGACACCTAAGCTCCTCAAGATTTTGAAACACTACAACGTTCACGCAACGTTCTTTGAAGTTGGCAGCAGTGTCATTCGCTACCCAAGCGTGAGTCGGTTGGTTCTCAAATACGGTAACCAAATCGGAAACCATTCATGGAATCATCCGGATCTCACGACTCTCTCCAGCACAAAGGTACTTCATCAAATCGCACTGACAGATGCTGCAATTTACAAAGCAACCGGCACAATTCCGACTTACGTCCGCCCACCATATGGTGCTGTTAACAATCGAGTTGGTAATTTGTTTGACCGGCCAATTATTCGTTGGAATGTTGATTCACGTGACTGGGCATATCTGAACACACCGAAAACCGTTCATCACGTATTGGCAACAACCTATCCAGGTTCCATCATTTTGATGCACGACATTCATCCAACATCAGTTGCGGCAGTCCCACAAATCATCCGTTCATTAAAGAAACGCGGGTACACATTTGTTACCTTGCCAACATTAATGCAAAAACCATTGCTCGCAAACCTGCAATACTTCGGTAGAAACGATTACCGAGGCTTCTAAATACGATCGAAAAAGCTTCCTGATTGGGAGGCTTTTTTATATTGCAGATATGTAGCCAGATTGGTAAAATTGGGGCAATTAGTTAACTATCCGTATGGAAAGGTCGTGCAGAATGAGTGCAAAAGCAACTGTTGGTCACACAACTTTTGAAACCGGAAAAACAAAAATTGCCGTTCCAATCACTGGCCACACCGCAGTCGAAATCCAAGAACAAGCCAAAGCCGCAATCGCCTTTAAGCCCGACACCATTGAATGGCGGATCGATTATTACGATGAGGTCCTGAAGTCTGAGGCCTATCTCCAGACTGCCCAAAAAGTCCGAGCAATCTTAGGAGATACCATTTTGCTAACCACATTCCGAACAACCGGAGAAGGCGGCCAGCTGGTCATTGATGAACAAGCATATATGAAACTCTATCAATCAATTATTGAAAATCAGCTGACGGATATGTTGGATATCGAAGATCATTTTAACGAAGCAACCATTAGCCGACTCATCTATTTGGCCCACCGGCACAACATTAGTGTCATCTTGAGTGCTCATGAATTCCAAGGAACACCCCCAGAACTGGAAATCATCAACATATTAGAACAAATGCAGAGTCAAAATGCTGATATTGCAAAAATCGCTGCCATGCCCCGCAAATTCAAAGATGTGCTGACACTGATGAAAGCAACCAGCATTGAATCCGAAAAATTAGAGATTCCGATCATTGCGATTTCAATGGGTCATCTTGGCGAAATTTCAAGAGTTACTGCACCTGTGTTCGGCTCAGTCATGAGCTTCGCCACAGTTGGAGATGCTTCAGCCCCTGGCCAAATGGATATTGAAACCCTTCGTAGAGAAATGAAAATATTTGATAAATAAAAAGAGGAAACTGCAACGTTTGCAGTTTCCTCTTTTTGTCGCTATTCATCTTTAGACTGTCCTTGACCAAGTGGGCTTGCGCCAATATGCAAGAATGATACAACCGAATGGCCGACGTTGGCGAATACACCGCCGGTACCGATAGCAAGGGAAGTCACAATCACTAATCCAGTTCCAATAACTCCGATCATGACATCAAAGTCCATGACCGATCGAATACTAGTTTTCGATAGGATTCCGGTTACGATTGGAACCGTAAAGGTCGCAATACTCCCAAAAGTGAAGTAAGTTCCGGTAATGACACCCTTATGGGTTGGAAACATCTTCAGCAACACATTGAGGGCAATCTGCATAACCCCACCAGCAGCCGTGAATCCAAATACAAAGTAGCCAATTGATGTCAACATAACGTTTGAAGCGTTGGTGACCAGTAACAAGGCAATCAGCGAGATTGTATTCGTGACCACCAACAGTTTGGTTTCCGGAATGCTTAACTTAAGCAAGGTAAACATCACAATCACCCCACTGATGGAACCAATACTGTAAAGCGACAATAATCCATGTGAAACCAGTGAGGTGTATCCAAGATCCTTCGTTGCAAACATACTAATCCATTGCGTAAACAGGATCATGATGGCCATTGTTGTATAGCCATACAAGGCCAGGGCGATGGTTGCAAGAACTCTGCGGGCTTTTGAAAGTGACTGGTGAGCCTGACTGAACGCTTCATCAGTGTGGTTTCTGTCAGGAAAGTGCGCACCGTGAAGGACAAACAGGTTGACGACTAAGACAAGCAGTGCACCAATAAATGACCATCCAAACCATAATTGACGAGCTTCCAAGGTCGCAATAAATAGTGGAAGAATGAATTCACCCAAGCTCATGAAGGCCTTAATGAAGACATTTGAAGCACTTGAATTACCGCCCATTTCAACAAAGGTTGGGTAAGTTCCGGAGTCCAGTGCCGAATTGGCAACCCCCGCAACAATCGCAAACAGGTACGCAATGGCGATGTTATGGGTAAAAGGAATCCCAATGAAAAATACCATGTAGCTCAATGTACCGGTCAATACCAACTTTCTCCGGCCAAAACGATCTGATAAGTAGCCAAACAAGAAGTAGGCGATCAACTTACCAATTCCAATCCCAGAAATGACATAAGAAACAGTCGCAATTGGAACGTGCCAGAAACCGCCCAGGGCCTGCATATTCTGGGTTAGGATAATTAATCCGATCCCGTGAACCAGGTAATTCAGGTATAGTGCCATTGATAATCTTCTTTTATTTGATTTTGTCATAGTAACCACTCCCAAGTATGTAAGTAAATAAAAAGCCAGCTGGATATTAGAATCCAGCTGGCTGATTTCTTATTCACTCGCTTAAGAAATTATACCCATCCAGCTAGACTCTAGCGTCTAGCTGGCAACAACAAAGTTACGACTTTGCCCAGGTTAGACGCGAACGCGTTGTGCGCTCGCATCTCACGAGCGCTACTTAAACCATGCATAGCCGTAATACCAGGCATTCAGTTGTTGAAGTTGAGTATTCATTGGTATAATTCCTTTCTTGAAATGTTGAATACATTAAAAAATATTAATATTATCTCGTCAACTCTAATTTGTTTTTAATGATCGAGAAGCCCATCAAAATCACAAAAAAGCAGCCACAATTAAACTCTGGCTGCTTAATGAATTTATTTAACTGGTAAAACAATATCTGATGGTTTAACTTCTTTGCCAAAGTATGGCTTCAATTGTGAGTTGTAATCTTTTACGAAGAAGCTTTCTTTGGTTAACTTGTTGATTTCTTTATTGGTCCAGTTAAGGAGTGACTTGTTGCCCTTCTTAACAGCTGGTGAAATGTAAGACTTTGGTCCAATACTCTTAATTCCAACCGTGTACTTAGGATTGTTCTTTGACCATGCGTACAAGTATGAGTTATCATCCGCAAGGGCAACTCCACGGCCATTCTTCAAAGCGTTAAATTGTTGTGTCTTGGAATCAAACTTCAGCAATTTCACATTTTGCTGCTTGGAAGTGAAGTAGTTCTCAGCAGTGGTTCCCTTGGTAACAATCACATTTTTGCCTTTAAGCTGGCTGGCACTGGTGATCGGCTTGCTCTTAGGTGAAACAACTCCAACGGAAACCTTCATGTAAGGCTTGGCAAAGTCAATAACCTGCTTTCTTTCCGGAGTAACCGTAAAGTTGGCAAGGACCAAATCAACCTTGTTGGAATTTAATGCATCCACACGGTTGTTGGCATTTACTTGAACAAACTTGACCTTTACACCCAGGTCTTTAGCAACCCGGTGTGCCAAGGTGACATCGTAACCTACTCGTTTACCATCCTTGTTAACCCAACCATAAGGTGGCAAATCACCGAAAACCGCAATCCGAATAGTTCCGTTTTTCTTGATTTGTTGAACGGAACTCGGATTATTACTTTGTGAGCTTGACTTCTTGCTGTTCCCACAGCCGGCCAACACCAATAATAAAGTTGCGAAGACACTGACAACGGCAATTAATCTGGTTAATGATCTCTTCTTCATGAAATAATTCCTCCTTAATTAAAAGTCCATACTGTCTAAAAATTCTTGTGCGCGTTTGGTTTGTGGTGCACTGAAAAACTGTTTTGATGGTGTCTGCTCCAAAATGTGACCGTCTTCCAGGAAAATCACTTTGTCGGCAATCTGCTGGGCAAAGTTCATTTCATGGGTCACGACAATCATTGTCATATGATCAACATCCGCCAAATCCTGAATGATATTAAGAATACCGCGAACCATTTCCGGATCCAGAGATGCGGTTACTTCATCAAACAACATGAAGTCCGGATGAAGGGCAAGCGCACGAACAATCGCTACCCGCTGCTTTTGGCCACCGGAAAGTTGGCGTGGATAAACGTTGGCATAATCTTGCAGGCCAACCCGCTTCAATAAATCCAGAGCTTCTTTTTTAGCAGCAAATTTATCCTGCTTTTGAACCTTGGTTGGACCTAACAAAATGTTATCCATCACGGTCAGATTGGGGAACAAATCGTAACTTTGGAAAACCATGCCAATCTTTTGGCGAATCTGCTGCCAATTTTTCTCAGTTGGAACAATCTCTTTCCCCTCAAAAGTAATGGTACCTTTCTGATATTCTTCCAATCCATTCAAGCAGCGAATCAAGGTACTCTTACCAGACCCGGATGGCCCCAGCAGCGTCACCACTTCACCTTTGTCGACATGAAAGTTGATGTCATGTAAAACATGTTTCTTTTGATAAGATTTTTCTAGATGTTCAACTCGTAATATCTGCTCAGCCATTTGCCCTCTCCAATCTCTTCTTCTCTAATCGTTTTGCCCACCAGGAAAGTGGATAATCAATCAAAAAGTAGAACAGGAATATTAATCCGTAAACCCAGAATACCCCAGTTGGATGACTGTGATTATTAGCTTCGATAATTTGCTGACCAATATTAATCACATCCATGACCGAAATCAGCATCAGCAATGAGGTTGTTTTGATCACCCTGGTGGCCAAGTTAATGGTCGCAGGAATTTCCAGGCTAATTGCTTGGGGGATCAGAACATATCGGTACAACTGATAACGATTGAGTCCAATTGCTTTACCGGATTCTTTTTGATGCTGGGGAACTGAGATGAGTGCCCCACGGACAATATCACTCATTTCTGCTGCAACCCACAATGCGAATACCAAAGTGGCCAATTGATCACCTGGTAAATTAAAATTCATCTGGCGCGGCAGAATGTAATAGAACAAAAATAGCAATACAACGGTTGGAACAATTCTGAAAAATTCAAGGTACAGTCTCAAGATCACTCTGAGCGGCCGATTCTTAAACGTTCGTAAAACCCCTAACATGATTCCTAAAATTAAGCCGATAATCAAAGCGACTGCCGCAATTCTAACTGTTACCCAGAGTCCGCCGAGCAGCCGTTGAAAATTGGTTCCTTCGAATAAAACACTAATTCCCGAATGATCCATAGCGAACCCTCTTTTCTAGTAAAGTCAAAACGATTGATAATGGAATCAAGATAATTGCATAACCGATAACAAGCACAAACAGGTACTCATTGGAACGATAATACATCCCAATCAAGTCCAACGCGGTGTTGGTTAGTTCAGGAATCGCAATCACCGTAAAAATTGAAGTTTCCTTAATCAGAAAGATAACATTAGCGGCCATTGCCGGAACACTTAATGAAAATCCTTGTGGGAAGACAATGTATCTGGCAAGCTGCCAGCGGCTGAGCCCAATGGCCTTGCCGGATTCCATTTGACCTTTGGAGACACCGTTAAAGCCTCCGGTAAAGCCTTCTGCCATGTAACTGCCGCCAAGAAAGACCAATCCGATGATGCCACAAAGTTCGGCACCAAATTTGATGCCAATAACCGGGAATGCGTAATACAGGAAAAATAGCTGAATCAACAACGGTGTATTTCTTGATATCTCAACGTAGACAGATGCAATCTGATGAAGAACCGGTACTTTGAAATATTGAAGCAGGCTCACAATTAATCCAACAATGATGGATCCAATTATGCCAATAAGTGAAAGCCAAAGGGTCAGTTCAAATCCCTTGATAAACACTGGTAAGCTTTGTTGGATAATAGTCCAGCTGCTCATTTTCAATCATCTCCTCATAAATTTATTAAACAATCATTTGAACGTAAAAAATCCCCAACAACTGGCATAGCCAGCTGTCAGGGACGAATTACCGTGGTTCCACCCTTTATTCGCATCCTAAACAAAGAATTCAAGATGCCTCGTTAAAATACATATTTAATATCAAACGCACAACTCCGAGCGCACTTTCAGCTGATTCCCTCCACCCTTTCACTATCGGTGGTCGCTTTACCGAGATATCAACTTACTCTTCTCTTCAACATTGTGAAATTCAAAATGACTGTCAATCGATTACCTAATAATGTAATGTTTAATACCTTAAAAGTCAACTGTTTTTACTCATAATCTTTTAATGTAACATAAGCCCCTGTTCGCGAATGATCGCAAACAGATCGGATCGAACATCGTGGCCTCGACTCAACTCGGAAACAATATGATGGGTAAAGGTTTCCGTTCTGTCATTTGTGCTTCGTTCCTTATAATATTCGCTTACCAGCTGATCATACTGTAAAAGCTCAGGCTGAAAGTTTCCACCCAGATTGTAGTGATTACTGAAGTGAAATGCTGACTTTGGCAGCCTGGGTTTCAATTCTGGTTTGTCTTTTGGATAACCAAGAGCAATTCCCAATAGTGGAAAAGTCAATTCAGGTAAATCCAACAGCTCAATCATTTTTCGGGGATCATTTAAAACACTTCCCATGATTGTTCCGCCGAGGCCCATGCTTTCAGCGGCAACCATGATATTCTCAGTGGCAATTGCCACATCAAAAGTACTGGCTAAGAACTTATCAGTCGTATGGAGAATATATGCGTCCGCATCATTTTGTTGAGCAATTTTCAGATTCCGATACTGATCCGCAATCATCACAAAATAATGGCCGGCGTTTAACATCCAGCCATGGCCCGTAATTTTAGCAATCTGTTTTAATGTTTCCGGATCGGTCACACTTATAATAGAGTACTGTTGCGAAAAAGTGCTGGTCGATGCATGCTGAGCCGCATCAACCAGTTGGGCAACCTGCTCTGAACTTAAAGATTTATTTTCAAAGTGACGAATGCTTCTATGATGAGTCAATTGTTCTAGAATGGAATTGGTCATTGTATGTTCTCCTAATTTTAAATTCATCACGTCTAGCTAATTATTTGATAGCTATTCTAATTTAGCGCTTTCTTTTGATTATTTTTGATATTCAGCTCAAAAATACGATTATATCAGTATTTTTAATTTACATTTGAATACTAATGGGTTAGAATATAAGCCGTTAGATAATAATGATTATAAACTACAAAGCAGGTGAAACAATGGCGAAAAAAAGATCGCTTTCTCAAAAAATTAACGTCTTACGAGCTTCAGTAATGGGTGCCAACGATGGCATTGTCTCTGTTGCTGGTATCGTTATCGGTGTTGCAGGTGCGACATCAAACAATTTTGCAATTTTTATTTCTGGTATTTCAGGTATGCTCGCCGGGACTGTTTCAATGGCAATGGGTGAATTTGTTTCTGTTAATACCCAAAAGGATTCACAGCGTCACGCCATCAGTCTTCAAAAGGCTGCGTTAAATTCAGCATATGACAATGAGTTTAACACCGTTCAGCACAAGCTCATGGGAGATGGAATTTCAACGGACCTGGCTCATCAAGCCACTAAAGAAATGATGACGAAAGATCCTGTCAAAACAACTGTCCGCCAAAAGTATGGATTTAACGTTGGTGAATATACCAACCCACTTTCAGCCGCAATTGCTTCAATGATTTCATTTCCAACAGGTTCAATTCTACCACTATTAGCAATCACAATGTTTCCAAAAGCCATCCGAATTCCAGCAACTTTTATCGCTGTGGTGATTGCCTTGGCAATCACGGGATACACGGCTGCCCAATTGGGAAATGCCAACAAGACTCGTGGAATGATTCGAAATATTGTTTCCGGTGTCTTAACCATGTTGGTTACCTACACAATCGGAACATTAATTGGTTCATAAATTAATCACAGATGGGAGGAACTGGCATGGACAGTGCTAAATCCAAGAATAATAAAGATTCACAAACAATGGAAGAGAAGCTGAACACATTACGAGCCGGCGTTTTAGGTTCAAATGATGGTATCTTAACCGTTGTTGGTGTTTTGTTCAGTGTTGCCGTAGCAACAACCAATCAATTTACAATTTTCATCGCTGGGCTTGCCGATTTGCTTGCCTGCGCGTTTTCAATGGCTTCAGGAGAATATGCTTCAGTTAGTACCCAAAAGGATACTGAAAAGTCAGTTGTCGCAAAAGAAGAAAAACTTTTAAAGACAGATTATGAGAATGATCTGACAGTCGTTTCCGATTATTACGTTGATCAAGGAGTTTCAAAGGAAACCTCTGATAAGATTGCCAAGGATTTAATGAGTAAAAAGCCTCTGGAAACAATCGTCAACGTTAAATATGATTTGAATCTGGGACATTACATGGATCCTTGGAACGCTGCATTTTCATCACTATTTTCAGCCGCAGCGGGTGGTGTTTTCCCACTTGTCGCAATGACATTATCACCAGTCGCCTATCAATGGCCGGCAACTATCCTGGCAGTTTGTTTGTCAGTTGGGATTACCGGATATCTGAGTGCCCGACTTGGAAATGGATTAGTTAAAACAGCTATTATTCGAAACGTTATCGTCGGAATTGTTACGATGATCATTCACTATTCCCTAGGAATTTTGTTAGCTGCCTAAGACGTGAATCAAATAACTTTATAAACTTTCAAAAAAGCGTGAATCCATATTTGGACTCACGCTTTTTTTGACCCAGTTATGAGATGCCTTTATATAACTGCTGAAGATGCTTGGCATCCACTTCTGGAATACTATACAAGTACGTTGGGGCTGCCTGCTGCATGATTGAATGTGGACTGTCACTGTGTTCCAAACCGAGATCATGGCTCAACTCATGCATGGCCACACTCGCCTGTTCATTGACAGCATCATAGTGAGCCTGCTTCATCGAACTGATCACTAAGTAACTCTTGTTTTGATGCACAAATAATGGCACACCGTTGACATGACCAAATTCTTCGCTGGTATAACCCACAACACCGCCGGAAATATTCTCAACGGTCCCGCCACCACTATGGTAGGAATTCTTCACACCTAAAATAATATCAGCTTTTTGGTAATGATTAGTGGAGATCAAATCAACCACATTCACGGCATTCCAAGCTTTGACTGCCCGCCGCCAAGCACGACGAAAATGGGCGGGCGTGTTGTGAGTAATATGATAGGAAATCGTCCTTGACGGCCAGTGGAAATTGATTTTTGGATTATAGGCAGGAGTTGGGCTTGCATCTACTTGTTGGGTTGGCTGATTATTTTGACTCAACAATGCGGGTGATAACCGCGCAGAAAATTCGGTTAGAAACAACATTAAAGTCAACATCATTGTGACAATCAGGATCAAAATCATTTTCCAAATCTGTTTTTGTGGGATCAACCGTTCCATCATTAACCTTCACTCTGCTTTTCTATTTACTTCTTTAGCATAGCATATTTACTGAAGCAACGCGGTTGGTGGCGTCCGAAACCATATCAAATCAATCACAGTTCAGCACATTTTTAGCACTCTAAGCGTTCGATTGCTAAATGCTGGCATTCTGTTTAAAACTGATTACTATAGAAGATGAAAGGTAAAGGAGGAGCAAAAGAATGAAGCATCGTTTCCCGTTACCTCGACTAATAAATTTCGAAAATAAGGAGATTGGTATTATGGCAAATGAATTAATGAATCGTTTCGATTTGGATCCGTTCTTCGATCGTATGGCTCATCGTTTCTTTAGCCCTTCTGATTTCGACAAGGATTACGAAAACTTCGGTGATTTAAAGACCGATATTAACGAAAACGATAAGGATTACTCATTGAAGATTGATGTTCCAGGTGTTGACAAGAACAACATCCATCTGAATTATCAAGATGGCATTCTTTCAGTTAACATCAACCAAGAACATTCAAATGAACAAAAAGATGAAAATGGCAAGGTTATTGCCAGTGAACGTAGTCATGGCGTAATGTCACGAAGCTATCAATTACCTGGTGTTGACCGTGAAAATATTTCAGCCCACATTGATAATGGTGTTTTGAACGTTACATTACCAAAGCTAACTGAAAGCGAAGATACAACTGGAAATATTGATATTGACTAATTAAAGTTTTGGAGTGGTTGGTAGGGATGCAGGCAACTAGCTTTTGAAACTTCAGTAAAGCTTCATTTGGGGGAACGTGATTCAAAGACCCCGTCCCACCACCTTTGACGCTTATTAACGTATCTTATTAATAATCAACAAAGGAGATAGATATTATGGCAAATGAATTAATGACCGTTTCGCAATGGATCCATTCTTTGATACTTTGGCACGTCGCTTCTTCACCCCAACTGATGCAGACAATGACTACATGGTAAATGGTGATCTGAAGACCGACATTACCGAAAATGACAAGGATTATGTTATGAAGATTGATGTTCCAGGCATTGATAAGAAGAACATTCACTTGGCATATCAACATGGAGACTTGGCAATCAGTATTGACCAACAACGTGATTCTGAAAAGAAGGACGAAAAAGGCCGTGTCGTTGCCAGCGAACGCAGCCATGGCGTAATGTCCAGAACTTACGAATTACCGGGTGTCGATCGTGACAACATCTCAGCTCAAGTAATGAATGGTGTATTAACCATCACATTGCCAAAAGCTGCAGATACTCACGAAGACAACGGACAAATTGAGATTCAATAATCGATTGCTATAATATAAAAATGCACTTCGGATTTCATTCCGGAGTGCATTTTTTTTGCCTAAACGTGCTACGCAAGCCAACCTCGGCCGCTTGCTGGGCACTCTAATCAAGATGAGCTGAGTTTTGAAGTTGAATCATATCATAATAAAAGCCATGCTTGGCCAACAATTCATCATTGGTTCCCCGTTCAACAATCCGTCCTGATTCAAGTACCAAAATCAGATCCGCATTTTGAATGGTCGAAAGTCGGTGGGCAATTGCAATTGTCGTTCGGCCTTCTTGGAGTCGTGCCAACCCGGTTTGGATAATCTGTTCGGTTTCCGTATCAATGTTTGCGGTTGCCTCATCCAAAATTAAGATCTTCGGATCAGTTACCAATGTCCGAGCAAAGGAAATCAACTGTCTTTGACCACTGGAATAGCTGGCTCCCCGTTCGATCACTCGAGAATCATATGCGTCAGGTAGGTCTTCAATGAATCGATCTGCTTGAACAAAGTGGGCGGCATCGCGAACCTCCTGGTCGGTTACTTCTTTATTAAACATCCGGATATTTGATGCAACCGTTCCATAAAACATGAATGGTTCCTGGAGAACCAGTCCCATTTTTTTACGAAGCTCCTGGATAGAATAATCCCGAATGTCCCGATCATCAATCAAAATCTCGCCTTTACCAAATTCATAAAAGCGCATCAAAATATTAATCATCGACGTCTTACCACTACCGGTTTCACCAACTAGTGCAATGGTCTGACCAGGTTGGGCAACAAATGAAATATCATGAAGAACATCATTTTCACCATCATATGAAAATGTCACGTGTCGAAATTCAATTTTCCCACAGGTAATGGTTGCCTTGGGGTCAACGTGTTGTTGAGGTTCATAGGTTTGATCATCCATAATCCGTAAGACTCGAGAACCGGCAACCACACCATCTTGGAAGTCACTTAAACGATCCATCATTTGAGACATTGGGTTATAGAAGTTGGACAGATAGGTGATGAATGCGTAAATGATACCGGCAGCAACGTAACCATGCAGACCGCGAACACCAAACATCCCCAATGCCAAGACTGTTCCTAATGCATAAAACAAGTTAATAATTGGATTCAACAGTAAGGAGTTGATCCGAATCATCGCCTGCCGGGTATCGTAATACTGCTGGTTGGTTTCGCTAAATTCATGATTAATCCGTTTTTCTTGACGAAACTGCTGAACCACACTGATACCGGTAATTCCTTCAGCCAATTTAGCGTTTAACAGACTCAAGCGTTCCCGCATCCGTCGATAAACCCGGGTACTATACCGCTGATAGTACCAAACGGTTACAAATAGAAACGGCATAAATACTAACAGCCACAACGCTATTTTGGTATCTGCGAAATACATTGCCACAAATGACGAAACCATTGCCGAAATCGTGACAACCAAACTACTGAACAACGCCCAAAAGTTTGCGAACGCCATGGTATCATTTGTCAATCGAGACAGGATTGAACCGCTGGGCGTTTGATCGAAATATCGCATTCCCAAGGTGTGCAGTTTTGCAAACAGTTTGCGTCTGGTGTTTTCAAGCATATACTCAGCCCCCATCTCATAAAGATAGGTTTGAGCAAACTGCATCACGGCCTTCGTCAGCATCCCAAAGAAGTATAGGCCGGCAAAGAACCACATCATTTCAAAGTCTACGTTGCCAACTACCAAGTGACTATCCATATAAGTCTGAATGATTCTTGGCAAGAGAATATTGACAATGGCAACCGCAATCGCAAACACAACTGAAAAGTAAAAATACCATTTATAGGGGGCAGCATATTTAAACAGCCGCCAAATAATATGCATCTGTTGTCTAACCGGAATTGATTTCGACCAAGCAGACTGGTGCTTTGATGAACTGGCCATTACTTGTTGCCTCCCTTCACTTTGGTTTCCAATTCTTGACGCTCAAACATTTCATGGTACCAACCACCACGCTGCATGAGTTGATCATGCGTTCCGCGTTCCACAATTCTGCCGTCATCGATAACCAATATTTCATCGGCATTCATGACCGAACTTAGCCGATGAGCAGAAATAATCGTTGTTTTATCCGAACGTTCTGCGTGGAGGTTTTCCAAAATTTGAGTTTCCGTTTCCGCATCAACCGCCGACAAAGCATCATCCAAAATCAATAATTCAGGATTGATCAATAATGCTCTGGCAATCGAAAGTCGTTGTCGCTGACCACCGGATAATGAAATTCCCTCTTCACCAACGGCTGTATCATAGCCATCCGGCATCGATTGAATTTGATCATAAAGATCACTCTTCTTGGCAGCTTCTTCAACTTCTTCCTGAGTTGCATCAGGACGGGCAAAACGAATATTTTCGCGAATACTTTCAGAGAATAGGAAGGTATCCTGTGAGACATAACCAATCGCGGGAATTAGAGCATCCATCTTATACTTTTTGATGTCGATTCCGCCAAACTTGATTGTCCCTTCATAGTTATCAAATTGGCGCAAGATGAGCCGCAGAATCGTACTTTTCCCGGAACCAACCTTACCAACCAAGCCAACCGTTTTGCCAGATGGAACTTTAAAGTTGATATTTTCCAATGCAATTCGTTTATCATTCGGATAAGAGAATCGTTTAATATCATAATCAATTTCACCTTTTGGCTGCGTGGTCACACCATTTGGATCATCGATTACTTTCGTCTTTTCATTAATCAGGTCCATCACCCGGTCATAGCTGGCATTTCCACGTTCCAACGTGTTAAACAGCATTCCAACGGCAAACATCGGCCAAATCATCATTGCCAAGTACGAAACGAAGGAAACCAGAGAACCGATTGTAATCGTGCCGTTTGTGACCAAGTAACCACCGTAAACGATCGTGATCACATAGGATAATGCAATAATCATTGTCGTCATTGGATCAAACAGCGAATCAAGATAATTTACCCGTCGGTTGATCTTGATGGTTTTGGCAACTTGATTGTCAAAATCCTGCATATCCTCTTTCTGTTGACCAAGGCCTTTAATCACCTTGATACCCGTAATACTTTCTTCACCCTTATTATTCAGTCGTGAAAAAGCAGCTTGAGAATTTCTGAATGCAACATGCATTTTGCTTCCCAAGAATCTGGACATCACTGCCAATAGTGGGAACGGGACAATTGCGATTAACGTTAGACGCCAATCAATCAGCGTAATCATCGCAATCAAAGTCGTTCCACCAGTAATCATAGAATCGGCAAACTGTAAAATTCCACCACCGGCAACTCGCTGAATAGCTGACAAATCGTTGGTAGCATGAGCCATCAGATCCCCAGTTCGGTATCGTTGGAAAAACTCATGATCCATGCTGGTGTAATGAAAGAACAATCGATTTCTCAACACTTTTTCCAATTTAGCAGCTTCTCCCCAAATAGCGGTTCGCCACAAATACCGGGCGCCATATTGGGCAAAAGACACAATTGTCAGGACAATCAGCAAACCAATGAGATATTTAGCTGTCAACTTTCCATCATGAATTGAATCGACCAAGTTACCAATGATTCGTGGCGGAACAATTCCGACCAGTGCCGTCAGCAGCAAGCCAAATAAACCAACCAGGTAGATTTTCCATTCCCGCTTGAAGTACCAGCCCAGCTTAACAAATATACTCATGATTCCACCTCTAAATTAGAAATTAATTAAATAAAATAATTTTAGCACAAAACTCATATTTATAACACTGTTAGCATTGCTTATAAATGGTTATAGTGTTACTATTTTGACATCAATTATCATCAAATTCTAATCAATTAGAATAGGAGGAATGCTATGTTTAGTGAAATTGGTCAATTAATATTCGACAATGAAGCCGTTGCGAAAACATCGGATTTTACCATGGGGATCGAAATTGAAATGCAGCGAGTCGATGAGAACGGGAATTTAAGCCAAGAGCCCTATCCCGCTGGAGCTGGCGACGAACAAACCAATCCATGGATTACCAACGATTTCTTGGAAACAATGTCTGAGGTCGTCACACCACCGGCTGCCCATGCATTGGACGCGATGCATTATTTATTCAACATCAATAACGCCTTACGAACAGCGCTATCTCCTGGTGAACTGTTGTGGCCCTTATCAATGCCGCCACGGTTGCCTAAGGACAAGAGCAAAATTCCACTGGCCAAAATGGGTCCCAAAAAAGAGGCTTACTTAAAAGAGTGGCTGAAACGCCATGGCTTCTCTCATGGAACCCCATGTGGTGCCCACATCAACTTGAGTATTGATCCTCACATTTTTGATTTAGTTTTAGCCAACATGAATGATCGATTTAAATCTAAAATTGACCTTCAAAATTATTTGTATGCCAAGATTGCCCAAGGATTTCTACGTTACCGCTGGGTCATTACATATCTGTTTGGCGCAAGCCCGATAGCCGAGGCAAATTATTTTGATCCTGGTAAAGGCCCCAAAGCACCTATCAGAAGTATTCGTCAGAGTTCACATGGGTTTGGCAATCCATTTGCGGGAGATTATACCAACGTCCAGCGATACGTCAACCGAATTGAAAAGGGAGTTGCCGACGGTAAATTAATTTCAGATTATGAATTTCACGGTGCCGTTCGGTTTAAGGGAAATTCGAATCTCAGTTAGTTGCCAAAGACCGGCGTGAAGTACCTTGAGTTAAGAATGCTTGATCTTGACCCCAGCAGTTCGGTGGGGATTAGAACTAATACGTTACGGTTCATCCGTTTAATGGCCAGTTACTTCATCATGTCTCCGGCAATGAACGCGGATGAAGTGGAGAAAGTCATTGCCCGTTCGGATAAAATGAATGAGGAAGTTTCCGAAGAACATCCAAACGATGTTTCAAAATACCAGGCAAATGCCCGGGCATTTTTACAAAGTCTGGAAATGTATTCCAACAAGATTCAGCTTGGCCCCGAATATCAAGAAGAACTTCAGGATCTCCAAGATCGGGTAGAGAACCCATTGACAACCCCAAGTGCGAAATTGATTACCCACTTGAAGGATGGGTCGCTAGAAGAATATGCGATCAAACGAGCCAAGCGGTACCAACAATCCGCCCTCCAGTCAATTCGGCCATTCAAAGGCTTTGAAAGCAACGCCGAACTAACGGCAAATGACTTGGAGAAAGAACTATTTAAGGGCAGTTGGGAACCCGGTAAAGCAAAAGATAAGAAATAAAACAATTTTATGTTGACAACAATCAAAATATAACGTAACTTTATTCTTTTGGAGTACAATAATACAAACAGATTTAAAGTGAGTTATGAGGAGGGGATTATATTGCGCCCAAGAATCGCATTACCTGCAGACACTCTTGCCGAGGCAACGAATGTTATTAATGAACGAAACGCTGCGTTCGCACCGCGACCAGCCATTGAAGCCATTGTTAAATCCGGTGGCGTTCCAGTTATTTTTCCAAGTGTTAATCCAGAAGATGTACGCGATTATATGACACTGTTTGACGGCGTCTGTTTTCTTGGTGGTGCAGATGTTGACCCTACTTTCTATGGCGAAGAGCCTTTTCAAAAGTTGGGAATGACCTACCTCAAGCGGGATTTATTTGAAATCGAATTATTGAAACAATCAGTCACTGCTGGTAAAGCCATTATGGGCATTTGCCGTGGCATGCAGCTGATTAACGTTGGTCTCGGTGGAACACTCTATCAAGACCTGTCACAGGACCTTCACGCAACATTAAAGCACTCACAAGAGGCACCAGGTAACATGCCGTCCCATCACGTGACAGTTGATCCAGATAGCCGTTTAAACGACATCATTGGACCACGGCCATACGTGAACTCTCGACATCACCAGGCAGTTAAAGATGTTGCCCCATACTTGAAAGTAACTGCCAGAGCAGATGATCAAGTGATTGAAGCAATCGAATCCATTAATAACGACCAAATTCTTGCAGTGCAATGGCATCCCGAAAACATTTATAAGCATTTTGAAGATTCACGTAAACTGTTTAAGGATTTTATTGATCGAAGTCAAGTTGTAGCGGATAAAACCAGAAAATAAAAAATGAGAGGTAACTTTACGCAAAAGTTACTTCTCTTTTTATTTATGCTTGCTATGGAGTTCACTCCAGGGTTTAAAGTATACTTGTTAATTGAAATATGGAGGTGTGCGACACATGAATAGCAAGAAGGTTTCTGAATTATTGGGCGTCTCAACCGACACGCTCAGGTATTACGAGCGGATCGGAGTTATTCCCCCGGTAGAACGGGATCATAACGGATATCGAAATTACAAAACAAATGATCTTAACTGGATTTATCTGGCTAAAAGTCTCAGGGGAGCCGGCCTGTCGATTGAGTCATTAATCGAATTCGCAACCCTTGCCCGAAAAGGCGGATCAGTCCGAGCTGCCCAAAAGGAAATCCTTCATGAACAACTGGATACTTTGAACAAAAAGCTTGTCCAAATGACCGAAACTCGAGCAATGCTTCAGTATAAAATCGACACTTTTGACGAGCATCTTGCAAAATTTGATTCTGGCCAAATGACGAAAGATAACACTGAAGAATTGTGGGAGAAACCATTTTTGAAAGATGATAAAGGAGAAAAATAATATAACAGTTCCAACATTTAAACTAAACAACGGCATTGAGATGCCAGCAACCGGTTTTGGCGTGTTCCAAATTGAAAATAACGGTACGAAGAAAGCTGTTTTAGACGCCCTATCCGCGGGTTACCGTCTGATTGACACTGCCCAAGCCTATGGAAATGAAGCTGAAGTTGGCGAAGCAATCCAAGAATCCGGCATTCCCCGTGACCTATTATTTGTGACCACTAAAGTCTGGGTCAGTTCGACTGGTTATGATGCAACCAAAAAAGAATTTGAGGAAGCATTGATCAAGCTCAAGCTGGACTATCTGGATTTATATTTAATCCATCAACCATACGGTGATGTCTACGGCTCATGGCGGGCAATGGAAGATCTCCAAAAAGAAGGTAAAGTTCGCGCCATTGGGATCTCTAACTTCAACGCTGATCGATTTGTGGATCTTACTCAACACAATGATGTCACCCCTCAAGTTAACCAAGTAGAGCTAAACCCTTGGTTCCAGCAGCAAGACGAACTGGATTGGATGAAAAAATTGGGTATCCAACCGGAAGCTTGGGCACCATTTGCAGAAGGCAAGCATGGTTTGTTTACAAATGATGTGTTGAGTCAAATTGCTGACAACCACAAAAAGGGTGTTGGCCAGGTTGTATTGCGTTGGCTTTATCAACGTGGGGTTGTCACATTGGCCAAATCGGTCCACAAAAAACGAATGGAACAAAACATCAACATCTTCGACTTTGAATTAACGAGCGAAGAGATGAAGCTGATTCAACAATTAGACATGAAAGAGTCCGCGTTCTTCGATCACCGGGATCCTAAGATGGTTGAACGCTTAGGTGGCGGTGGCCGCTGGGAGGAATAATCCCTAAATTAAGAAGCGTTCCACCAAAAGTTTTGCTTTTGGGGAACGCTTCTTTATTTATACCAGGATTTAATTCTAACGGGAATGCCTTTTTTCAAAGTTGCCAAGATCCCCTGTTGCTCATTCTTGCTCAGGGACTCAAAACCAATGGCCGGATTGTGGATCAAATCATCTTGGTAACCTTTGGCAAACTTTAGCAGCTGTTTAAAAGCCTTATCTGGATTTTCACTCAGCCAATTGATCAAACGCCCACTTGGAGTGAGGACCGGATCATCAATCATCTCTTGTAATTTAAAACACAAATGCTGGGAATTAAATGGAATGACAACTTGCGCACTAAATTTCTCAAGTTGATCAATAAATGCGGATGCTTCATCATGATATGCGCTGGTTTTCAATGGATCTTCCAGTGCCACCTGATCATTTTTTTCGCACGCTTTGGCAATATCCTGATCTGCGGACTTCAAATCAAATGGGCGCTTGTAGATAAAGTAGGCAAACATCAGTCGAACCAAATCGACAGCATCTTCTGAAACGCCTAATGGCTCAAATGGATCCAAATCATAGATTCGAAGTTCAATATATCCAATGCCATCGGTAAGCAGTTTTCGAACATCATCACTACCCTTGAGCCGCACTGTCCCGTAGTATTCACGTTGAGCAATAAGCTTTTGATCATCTACCGCTTTCAAAATACCGTCAACGTATTCCTGCACACTTTGATAGCTTGATATAAAGCCATTTCCAAACCCAAAATGGGAATTTCTCAGGGATCTCACTGCATGTTTGGGAACCCCTGCGTCATTTGGAAAGTAATTATCAAAGGCATATGGCGTTGCACCAAATAAGTATGTGAACAGCCAACGATAGCGCATAAAGCCCACTGCTGCCTGCAGATACAACTCGTTAATATTGACGTCTGGCTCTTTAGCTTTTAAGTCACTCATCGCCTTTTTTGTAAAACCAATATTAACATGGACACCTGTTTCTGCGGTTTGCGCCAGTTTGCGAATTTTCGCAACCCGTTTCCGATACTCATAACTTTCTTGATCGGTTTTCGCAATCACAATATCTGAGTGGTCTGACTTTAACTTAGGGGGCATGCTATATGGCCAGAGATACTCCTTACTCTTCAACTCACTTCTGAGGGCTTGATGATAAACTCCTAAATACTTTAACCCTTTAACAGTTGTTTTAGTGGGAGGAGTAATCAGTTCGGACTGTGTTTCCAAAAAATCATTTTTTATAAATTTATGCTGCTTTTCATTTAGTAACCCTTGTGGATATGATTGATGGCTTAGTTCACCCTTTGAATCGATACGATGGGTTTCAACTTCCAAGCCAACCGTTGAATTAATAAAATCAGAGACTACTTTTGACTGTTTCATTAGATTACCCTCCTTACCAAAAAGCGCCCGCACAACACCGGATTGTGGGGACGCTTCGCAATTGAGAGACTGCCAACCACTTTTGACATCATTATTCATCGTTTAAAGGCATAAATCAACAATCCTAACCTTTACTGTAATTCTCAGGCTTTCCCATCACGCCAAATAGACGTTGCCTTAATTCATTGGCATTCATATCCGGCTTTTCTTCGAATCCGGTAAATGGATTTGGATTTTCATGAGCCCGATTTTGATAACGATTGGCCATTGCCAATCCATATGACATCAATGAACCGTCGACCTCGTGATCACACAGAGTGGCAGCGGGTGTCAGATTGGGGTTATCAAGGCGATCCTGCATGGTATCCAGAACTTCTTGATATTCCGGTCCCCATTGAATTTGGGCACCAAACATTTGCAGTTTATCCAAGAAATTTTGAGATTCATGGTGATAAATTGTTTGCTGGGTTGGACTTTCCATTGCGACAACTTCATTCATTGCCCGGCCTTGTTCGAGCTTCAAATTGATTTTGTCATCACTTTCCAAAGTCGGCATCATCATAAAGTAGCTGAGTAAAATTCGGAAGAATCGGATGGCTGATGTCCGAACCCCAAGGGCAGTCGTCGGATCCAAATCAAGCATTCGAAGTTCGATGTAGTCAGTTCCATTTTTCACCATATTCGTTAGATCGCCGTGCATTGTCTTTAACCTAACACTGGAATGATATTCCGCTTCACTAAACAAATTGCCGTCAGCAATGTTTTTTTCGATATTTTTGACGTAATCAGGGACACTTCGATAGTTATGGGTAACATCTGAAGTTAATCCATAATTTGATGAACGAATACTGCGAACTTCTCGTTGAGGTTGATCTTCATCCGGCTTAAAGAAGTTTTTCTCGGCAATTGGACTGTTGCCAAATAAATAGGTAATCAGCCAACGGTAATAATCAAAGCCTTGAGCAATTTTGATATAGAGATAATTAACAAAGTCGGCATATGAATCATACTGACTCTGGACAGCCTGCCAAACAGTCTTCAAAACACCATCGTTGATACTGACATTCAGATGAACCCCAACTGGAATTCCCTGCGTATCGCTTCGAGTCTTAATCCATTTCTCATAGTAAGCTTTTTGATCAGGATCAACGTCGGCAATTGGAATCGTGCTCTTATCTTTGGGCAAAACCGGCGGCATACTTAATGGCCATAATAATTCATTTGGCTCCAAGGCATTCCTCAAGGTATCATTTAGGGCCATCAAATAATGCATGGCATCCAGGGACTTCCGAGCTGTTGGCGTGATAATTTCACTCTGAATTTGATAAACATCCGTTTTAATAAAGTGGTTCTTGCGCTGATTACCAAGTGCCTTTGGATAAGGCTCCTTCGTTAATCGCCCCGCAGAATCAATTCGAATCGTTTCAACTTCGATTCCCATGTTAAAGTCGCTGGCTTTCGCCACAATTTCATTGTTGAAGATAATCTGGCCTATTGTGTCAAACATTGGCAGGCCTCCTTTTTTATTTTATCATTAAATATTAATGATACTTTAACGCAATTCACTTTATTTTACAAAGGGTTATTCTAAAACCATTATCTTTGTAATATAATTATTGCATTGTGGATTGGAGGTGAATTTTGTGAAAAACATGAAGCTTAGAGGGATTATGCTGGCAATTCTTGGACCTTTATTATGGGGGATCTCAGGAACGGTTGCTCAATTTTTATTTAAAGATATTCATGTCAGCTCACACTGGCTAGTTTCAGTGAGAATGCTGATATCCGGAATATTATTAGTCATTTATGGCATGCTAGGCAACCGAAGTGCCGAAATGGCAGTATGGCATCATAAAAAAGATTCGATGAGTCTCATCTTCTTTAGCTTCGTTGGAATGGCGGCGTCACAATATACATATTTCATGGCAATTGAGGCGGGAAATGTCGCAACGGCAACCATCTTACAATTCCTATCACCTGCAATTATTATTATTTACCTGGCGCTGTGGACCCGCCGTTTTCCCCGCAGAATCGATGTATTATCCGTCATCATGGCATTGTTGGGGACAATCCTATTGGTTACCCACGGCCGGTTAACGACACTGACAATGCCTCTGGGAGGCTTTCTATGGGGTCTCGGAGCAGCAGTTAGTTCGACGTTGTACACATTATTGCCACGATACCTCCTTAAAAAGTATGGGTCGATCCCAATTGTTGGCTGGTCAATGCTGATAGGTGGTGTTTCATTCAGTATTTACTATAAAATTTGGGACGATATGCCGGCTTTCAGTTGGACAACATATGGCAGTATCGGCTTTGTGGTGATTTTTGGGAAAATGTTGGCTTATCTCTTTTATCTTCAAAGTTTGCGCTTCATAACGCCAACAACAGCGAGTGTGCTTGGCTCATTTGAACCTTTATCGGCAACTTTCCTATCGATTGTCTTCTTGGGCGTCAGCTTTGGACTGCCTGAAACATTCGGTGCGGTACTTATTCTAGGAACGGTTGGTGTGCAAGCGTGGGCTGCTTATACAACAAATCCTAATACGAGTGTATAGAAAAAAAGCTACCAAGATTTTATTATCTTGATAGCTTTTTGAATTATTTTTCAAATACATATTCTTCTCGATCAACCAGCAAACCAACGAAGGTCATAACAAAAGTGACCAATAACAAGAAAATCAAAACTGCAAACCAGTTTGTAGTCAGTCCATGCATCCAGCCACAAATCATTGGTCCGGTTGCAGCTAGGAGATACCCAAATGACTGGCCCATACCGGAAACCGAAGCCGTTTCATTTGGTGTTCTTGTCTTCAATGAGAAAAGTGTCATTGCCTCACTAAAAGCGATATTTGTGGATAGTCCCAATAATATACATGCAATAACCGCAAACCAGAAACTCTGACCTGCCAGCATTAACGATCCCAGTCCCACAATGAATAGGCCTGAAATTGTCCAAATCATAATCGATTGTTTTGCAACTGAACTAATAATTCTCGGAACGACAAATGAAATTGGTAAGGCAACCAGCTGAAGCAGCCCTAATAAGTAACCTGCAGTATTTTGGTTAATTCCTGATGCCATCAAAATTGGTGGCAACCAGGTCAAAATCGAATAAAATAATAACGACTGGAGTCCCATAAAACCACCTAATGCCCAAGCTAATGGCCGTTTCCATACACTGCCTTGCACCTCAGGATTTAAGGAATTGCGTTTTGCTTTCTTCACGGTTGTCTTTTTACCAGAGCTCCGCAACACTAAGGCAACGACAATCGTAATAACTGGAATAACAGAAACAAACTGAATCATTGTCTGCCATGTAATCAAATGACTGATAACCGCACTGAACCCAGCAGAAACTGAACTGGAAAGTGAAAGTGCAAAGACATACATCCCTGTGTATGTTCCAATCTTCATTGGAAATAAATACGATACCAAGGTCGGAGCGAGAACATTTAACATGGCAATTCCACCACCGATTAAAATCGTTCCGCAAATGAGACTGGTGAACGAATACACTCGAATAAAGTTTCCAACGGTCAGCAGCAACAAATCGACGATCGTAACCGGCAGAATACCGAAACGTTTGATAAAGTACGTAACGGTTGGTGACAAGATTCCAAAACAAATCAATGGAATTGTCGTCAAACTACCGAGAAACCATTCCGGCATACTAAAGGTATTTTGAATGTTGGTTAAAATTGGCGGTACAATCGTAATCGCCGTCCGCATGTTGGCACCTACCAGAAAAATCAGGAGGGCACCTAAAAATACTTTTTGACGATTTGTTACGGGGGTCTCTTCTCTCATTATTAAACTCTCTCCTCAATTAAATTATAGCTGTTTAGCTAATATCCTCATCTTTCTTCCCATCTGATCCACTGAAGTATCAATTTGTTGATACCCAACTTTTTCATAGAGACCAACATGCTTTGTCACAATGTATGCTTTATGAAAACCAGTTTGCTTAATTTGTGATTCCGCCAACTTAACTAATGTTTGACTGAGTCCTTTTCCACGGTATTGCTCACTCACAAAGACGAATGCGATAAATGGTGAATATCCGGTATTCTTAACAATATCTTCTTGAACAACCGCACAAAAGCCGACTAAATGATCGTGATCCATTAAAACAATGACCCGCTCCCAGTCAGACAAGCGACCACCCAGCATTTCGTTTGCCAAGTATTTGCCCGCAGGCCAGGAAACATCACCAATTAGTTTGGCAAAATGGCTCCACATGTCATCTGAATCATCTAAAATATAGGTTTCCATGGTGACCTCCTCTTACAATTTCGTGAAATCGTAATTCAATTATAGACCACTAACCAAATTTTCAAAAATTGTTTTCAGAAAAACTGTTAAAATAATACTATATTACGCGTAAAGGAGTAACGTTATGAAAAGAATTGCGGTCTATTGCGGCGCTTCAACTGGAAATAAAGACATATACATAGATGCGACCAAATAGCTTGCTTCATGGCTGGTTCAACACCATATCGAACTTATCTATGGCGGTGGCGGAGTTGGCCTAATGGGAATTCTTTCCGATCAGGTTCTCTCTGAAGGTGGCCAGGTTCATGGTGTTACCACCAAACAATTAGTTGCGCGGGGAGCAGAGTCACCACGATTAAAGGGCTTGGCAGATTTAACCATTACCGACAATATGTCCGCCCGAAAAGCAGAGATGATGAATATCTCTAACGGATGCATTGCCCTTCCCGGTGGGATCGGAACGCTTGAAGAAATTACTCAGGCATTTTCCTGGGCACGTTTGGGAGACAACCCCAATCCTTGCGTCTTTTACAACGTCAACGGTTATTATGATCCCTTGGCACAAATGTTCGACAAGATGACAAGCGAAGGATTCTTATCTGCAGAGGACCGCAAAAAAGTCCTCTTCTAAGATTCACTGGATGAGATATACAGCTTCATGACCACTTACGTTCCACCGAAGATTCGCCAATATAAAAAGTAAAAAAAACGGCTGCGATTAACTCGCAGCCGTTTTATGTTATGACTTATAAACTACTTTCCCGTTCCATTAATTCGGTCGCAATAACCGTCAACTCAGGAACCTTCTTGGGATCTTTAATTCTATCTGTTAACATTTCAATTGCCCGCTCGCCCATCAATTCAGTATGAACATGCACAGTTGTCAGTGCCGGGCTGGTATACTTGGCAATCGCCACATTGTTAAAACTGATGATGCTGACCCGATCCGGAGCCTTGATGTGTTGCTGCTGAAGCGCTCGTAACACACCAACAGCCATTGAATCGCTGCCGATCAAGAACGCATGGGGCAATTTGTCTCCCAATTGTTTGATTGCGAGATTCATCAGTTCAAAACCAGAATCCGGCCCAAATGGTCCCTGAAACACAAACGCGTCATTGAACAATCCTTTTTCCGACAAATATGAATCAAAAGTGGAAACCCGGGGATCGCGAACCCCTTGCTTTTCAGTGACAGTATTTTCTTTCCCGGCAATCATCCCAATATCTTTGATACCACGATCGATAAACCGGTCAATGATCTTACGAACAGGTGATTCAAAATCGCTTCTTATACTGTCACAATCGTACGACAAATAATTCTCCCCAATGAAAATTAGTGGAACCCCATACGATTTCAAGCTCAAGACTTCGGTTTTATCAAACTTACCAACGGCAATCATACCGCTAAGAGTCTTGACCCGATTCTTATCAACCGACTCAAATGTGAGCTTTTCCACGGCAGTACCCAAACTGGCAGCCTTATTTTCAATGCCATATTGAATCTGAAGATAATAAAGGTCGGATAACTCTTCTTTATCTGAATGCCATTGAATAATGCCAATCTTCTTATTGTCTTTTGGAACGTGACGATTTCGTTTCTTATATTGTAGCTTTTCTGCAACTTCCAAAACTCTTCTTCGTGTATTTTCCCCCACAGAAGGGGTTTCATCAAAGTTCAGAATGCGTGAAACCGTTGATATTGAAACGCCAGCTTCACGCGCAACATCTTTAATTGTTGTCATTTGATCACCATCATATTCATCTTTGAATTTAACTTTAATTACAACGCTTCCGTTACAATCTGATTTAAGTCTAACACTTCCGATAATTAATGATGCTTGATTCCATGAGAAACAAAAACCATGGATACTAATACGTATCCATGGTTTCACAAACATTTTTTTGATTTACAAGCTTTAAATATTTTATGATTCAGTAACCGTTCGCCGAGAATTATTTGCGAATAGCTTAATCAATTCAATAACTCCCAGAACTGATGCAATAATACCGGCAATCATGAACAAGCTTCGATCGGTTCCACCGACATTGATAAACTTGCTGACGTATGGGCAAAGGAAGTTTGCGCCATTTGTGCTCAGCATCAAAATGGTCGTTGCATCATTACCATATTTCTTAGGAACAAAGGACAGCCCTTTTGAAAAGATAAATGGAATAAACAAACCAAAGCTGAAGCCCACTGAGAATGCACCGATGAAGCACGCCGTTGCAGAACCGGAAGTACTAATCATAAACACGCCAATTGCTTCGATGACAATTGCCATGACCAAAGTTGCTTCCTTAACGATTGATTCAACATAACCATAAATCAAACCACCGATAATTGTTCCAACTGACATGACCACAACAGCACTGGATCCAACAGAAAGTGGTCCAAAGTTATTATTTAAAATAAAGGTTGGGATCTTAACGTTAACTGTCATATAAAAGACCATCAGGATAAACATGACAATCCAATAATAGCCAAACTGAACTTTAGAAGTTAACGGTACCTTTACATCTTCATTTTCATTAGTATTTTTCTCGACGCTTTCAGCATCGTAACGAACTTCTGGAACAAACAGCAAATATAGGACAAATAGAACAATACTTACTAAATAAATGCTAAATGCCATCCGCCAATTGCTGTACATCAAGATCAGGCCAACGCCCAACGCACCACCTGCGGCACCAAGTCCTTGAAATGTGTTCTGAAAGCCCAATAATTTTTCACGTTGCTGACCGCTATACAAACGATCAATCAAACTAATACACAATGTATTGAAGGTACCAATTCCAGCCCCCATAATTGCTCGAGCAATCAGTAATACCGAAACACTTGGCGCAGTCATTGACAGAACTGCACCAACAGCGGTTAATGCCGTTCCTGTAAGAACCATTTTCTTGGTTCCAATTCTTTTAACGATGAAACTGGCAATCACGATCATAAGTGCCATCGTAAACGATGGAATCGTAACGGTTAGCTCTGCGGTTTCTGATGAAACTGATGAAAATTGTTTCATTAATCCAGGAATTGTTGCAGCAGTTGCACCAGTGGACATTGGTAATAATGACAGCATTAAGATTGAAAAAGCCATCATTCCTGATTTTTTATTCATAACTATACCCTCCCCATTCAACACATAAAGTAGCGATATTCTACACTTCTTCCGCTTTCCCGACCATTATATTCCATAATAAAAAGACCGTATATAGATTTATAGTATCTTTTCATGATGTAAGCGTTAAGAATGAAAATAAAATGTAAGCAAGTATGATTTAAGTCAAAATCCTTGTCAAGATAGTTTACAATGGGACGTATTTTTGACAACGATTAATCCCTAATGCTTTTTAAGTGTCAATTACGCTCGATAAATAAAAAAGTCGATCACCTAAAAAAATGGTCGACTTTTTGTGTTAAATAATGTTCCTTTTTACAAATGGGGTTCGTTAGTGATGTCATGTCAGAAATAACATCAGGACCTGTTTATACTATACATCAAATCAGCAAATGATAAAAGGCGTTTACTAATTTGTTAAACTCTTTTTATACACTCAGTCCAAGCGCTGTTGACCATTTTGAAGATGCCCTGGCTAACCAAATAACATTACAACCATTACAATTGCCGCCGTATTATTACTGGCAATTTACTGGTCTTTTTCACTTGATCGACGAAGCCGCAACAATAAGTAAACATGCTTTCGAAACCTACCCATTCATGTTAGTATCAACTTGACGTATATATACATAGATGGGAGTTGAAACATTATGAAGAAAATTATTAAAAATGGCGCCGCAGTCCTTGGACTCTTTGCCGGCGGAATTCTTCTGGGCACATCAACGACAGCTGCTCATGCTGCGCTGACACCATCAAGTACGCAGCCATCTGCCAATATGGTCGATGTATCAAGCTGGCAGTCCAATTTAACCGCAGCAAACTATCAAACATTAGCTCAAAATGGCGTTAAAGCCGTTACAATCAAAGCGTCAGAAGGCACCGGGTATACCAACCCATACCTGCTTCAGCAAGTCCAATATGCCCAACAGGCTGGCCTCAGTGTTAACTTCTACCACTTTGTTCATTTCACCACTGTTGCCCAAGCTCAGGCCGAGGCCCAACAGTTTATCAATTCTGTAAAATCAGTTACCAGTTCAACTAACGTTGTCATGGTCGCCGATTTTGAATCTTCAGAATTAGCTGGCGTTTCAAAAGCCCAGAATGATGCTAATCTGGCAGCGTTTGATTCAACGCTGAATCAAGCCGGCTATAATAAGACAGATTTGTATACCATGGCCAGCTGGTTAGGTGTTCATATTGACACCAATACCACTAACCAAGGATGGATTGCCGATTATCCAGCTAACCCTACCGGCAACAAATACCCTAACGCCAACGCATGGCAGTGGGCATCCGATTATCGGTTCCCATCCATTACTCAAAACTTGGATGTCAGCCAAATGAATAATAACTACTATTTGAATTCTGGAACGATTGATACCTCTGATAATGGTGCCAACGGAAGTTCATCGAGCAGCAGTTCGAGTGCAAGTTCCGCTTCATCAGCAAGCTCGTCATCAACACCATCCAGCAATTCCAAGAAGAAAGGTTCAATTGTCATAGTGCCAGGTCCATGCCAGGTCCATCTGCCGGAAAACAATATTCGGCTACTCGATCAGCTTCAGTTAAGTTGATTTGGAGAACTTCGATGGGTCGTCACTATTACACAACAACCAAAGGTGCACGTTACTCAAAGCATTTAGGAACCCGTTATGGTTATAACGCCGACTTACCTAACGTTACCTGGGTAACTGATGCACACGAAAAATTATATAAGAAGAATACCGGTAAATATGCTATTTACTATCACGTTAAGAGCACGGTCGGCAATCACGGCGGCTGGATCTGGCGTGGGTATTTGAAATAGTTAGAGTGCGAAACAAGCTGGCTTGTATAGCACGTTTCAGCAAATTAACATCAAACACCAACAGTCCCGAAACACAAAAAAGTTCGAAACGATCAATAACCGTCTCGAACTTTTTTCTTTACTCAATTATTTAAGGATATTAATTAATTCACTATATTGTGAATCCATCCAGCTGACGTAATCTTTGTTGGCTGGTAACGTTTCGGTAACAGGCAATACTGGAACTTTATTCTTCTTAGCTAAGGCAACCAAATTATTAACTGTCTTGCTATCAACTTGCTTTTTAAATACGAAGAAGGCAATCTTGTGATTCTTGATGCCATTTTGCATTGTTCGAATCGTTTGAGGTGATGGATCGACACCCTTTTCAGTATCGTTTTCAAATTGTGGGTTACCAACTTTAAATCCAATTGCTTGAAGTGCATAGTCAAAGACTGGTTCACTGACATAAACTTCTTTGTTCTGCTTAGTTGCAGCAATCTTCTTAAGTTGAGCAATCTTGGCGTTAACCGGCTTCAATGAAGCAATGTACTTCTTAGCGTTCTTCTTGAAGTAAGCCTTGTTCTTTGGTTGAATCTTACCTAACTTGGCAGCAATTGTGTTTGCTAACTTAGGCATGGTTGCTGGATTATACCAAAGATGCGGATTATCACCATTTTGTTTGCCCATCAAATCTTCACCGACTCTGATGTAATCGACTTTGTTGGAATCCTTTACTAATTTGCTCATCCAGCCATCGTAGCCGATTCCATTGGCAATCACGATTTTTGAACCAACGGTTTCTTTTGCAACCTTGGTTGATGGTTGATAATCATGTGGATCAACGTTGGGGTTGGTAATAATTGATGTAACATCACCCTTATTGCCGGCAACTTTCTTGGCAACCTCACCATAAAAGTCAGTCGTTGCGGTAATCTTAATCTTTCCATTGCTGGATGATGATTTGCTTGAACATCCAGCCAGGCCAATTCCAAGTGCAACAACCAGAACGGCTAGCAGCACTGCCTTTAAACCTGAAAACTTATGTAACATGAAATATCCTCTCCTCTTTAAATCGTAATCGTTACTCTTTGATAATAATCTAAAAGGTTATGGTTGTAAAGCAGTTATTCACTTTTTTACTTAATTAATCACATTACAAATTGCCATAATTCGTCAAAACCAGCTTGTAGAACTGCTTCATAGTATATGACTGGTGAAAATATTTTTTGCCGCGATTCTTATAATAACCAGCCGGATCGGTGTGGTCAGACCCGCCAAGATAATGGGCAACTGCTTTGTGAGACCAGACAGTCCCCTTGCCATCGTAACAAGCATCATTTGGCTTTAAGTGATATTTCTTCAAAATATAAGCCGTGTAGTATGCAGCATTTTCCACTTCACTGGCAAAGCTCTTCTTGCTGTGCATTTCAACCTGTTCAAATTGGACAAACCGGGCATTTCCCGGATAGCCGACACCCCAGCAGAGATACTTGGTACTAGCGATATTAATGATGTGATCGTCATCAACAAATGTGTGGACAAACGCATTCCGGTAATTTTTCTTCATATAAGCAATTTCGTTAAAAATTGTTGAATTGGGATTACCCGTCTCGTGAACAACGACCCCTTCAGGCTTGTTCTTGCCATGACGATATTTATAGTGGGGAAAGCCGCCCCACACTTTACTCGATACTTTATTGTGCTTTATATTGTGACTCGCTATGTAGTTATTGAGCTTACTGGAACTCGCCTGAGTGTTGATGCTTCCGAGTGCCAATACTGTCACCATGATTGTAAAAACTGTTAAAAATACTTTCTTAAACATCTTATTTATCGCCGCTTTTTTTGTTATTTATATCTTTCGTGTCTACTTTCTATGTTAGTCTTTAGGGTATTTTTTTCAACATTTAGCCCCCCTTCTCCGAGCCATCATGGTCGAGATGCAATTAGTGGTATCAGCCTACCGATGGTTGTATGATGTAAGCGAATTCAGAAGACAGTATTGATTTATGAATAAGGAGGATTTCATCTATGACAAGTTTTGACAAACGAGGGACAGATGACCGCTTATTATCACCTGACAATTCATTATTAACAATTATTGATTACCAACCGGTTCAAGTCGGATCAATTGGCTCAATGAGGCATTCAGATCTGCTTGAAAATGCCTCGTTGGTTGCAAAGACCGCTAAATTGTTCAATTTACCAATCATTCTATCAACTGTAAACGCCCATAACCAACGTAACTCGGATACCGTCAAACCAATTAAAGACGTTGTTGGCGACATCCCTTCCTATGACCGTTCATCAATTAACGCCTGGGAAGATAAAGATTACAATGAAGCAATCAAAGCCACTGGCCGAAAGAAGATTATCATCTTGGCCTTATGGACTGAAGCATGCCTAACCTTCCCAACTTTAGATGCACTCGCTGAAGGCTACGATGTCTATCCGGTTGTCGACGCAGTTGGTGGCACTTCCACCATTGCCCACGAAACGGCACTCCGACGTGTTGAACAAGCAGGTGCTCACCTGATTACCATTCCACAATTATTGTGTGAGTTACAGCGTGACTGGAACAGAAAAGACACCGTCCCTGGATTCGTGAAGTTACTACAGGAAAATGGTGCATTTACTAATTTATAAAATACTATTTACCAACGCAAAAAGATCATTGAGCTGTCAGAAATGGCATGCCCAATGATCTTTTTGGATTATTACGAACGATTTAATTAATCATTATTTTCTTCTGAAGAAGCAGCTTTTGCTCTGCCCAAAGTTGGACGGAGAAAATGCAATCCCAGTCCAAGCACGGCACCGGCGGCTGCTGGAACAACCCAATCCATCCCCAAACTTGCGAATGGTAGAACGTGTTGTTGGAAAGCACCTAATGCTTGACCAAAGCCACTTTGACTAACAACTGGTGGGAATGCTGCAACCATATCCAACAGAGCTGGAACAGTCGTGAACCCAACGACCAAAGCGTAAACCAATGGATCACGGTCAAACAATGGTGAGAAGACTGATAACAAGATCAGTACCATCGCAAATGGATAGAGGAACATCAGCATTGGTGTTGACCATTGGATGATGGTATCAAGACCAAAGTTGGCAGTTCCAAACGATGCCAGGCACATGAATCCTAACCACCCGCGGTAGCTGACCTTTGAAAAATGATTGTGGAAATCCTGAGCGAAAGCAGCAACCAACCCAACGGCGGTTGTCAAACATGTAACGGTCAGCAAGGTTACCAGCAAGGCATGACCGAAGCCACCGAGATAATAGGTAACCAACTGGTTAAACGCCACCCCACCGTCAGCGGAAACTTTGTAAGTTGAAAGGGTGGTTGAACCCAACCAGATCAAGCCGAGATAGATCAAACCAATTGCCGCAGTGGCAAAGACACCGGCTTTGGCAGTCACTTTGGCATTACTGCTGGGCTTGGTTTTACCAAGTTGACGGACGGCAGTCACAACCGTAACCCCGAATGCCAAGCCAGCCAAGGCATCCATTGTGTTATAGCCTTGGAGAAAACCGTTGAAAAATGAGTTACTCTTGTAGGCGGCTGTCACTGCCTGTTTGCCGGCAACGCCCATTGGATTGGCAAATCCTAAAGCAAAAACGCTGAATAATAGCACTAAAAAGACAGGATTCAAAACTTTACCAACTGATGTCATGACATTGGATTCTTTGTAAGAAACCAAGAAGGCCAATCCAAAGAATACTGCCGAGAATACCAACAGGCCAACGTGGGCCATCGATGATGGCAATAATGGCTGAACACCAACGGTGAATGGAACTGTCGCAGTCCGAGGTGTTCCAAATAACGGACCGATAGTCGCGTGAATCATGACCATAAAGGCCAAAGCAAAGACCGGGCCCAGTGGTTTACCGATATCATAAACCCCTTCTGAACGGGTCACACTGACAGCCAGCACTGAGAGCAATGGCAACAGCACCGCCGTTACCAGAAAGCCAAGGGCTGCCAGTACCCAATGAGCACCGGAAAGCTGTCCCAAATGAATTGGGAAGATCAGGTTGCCGGCACCAAAGAACAGGCCAAAGAGCATGGAGCTCACTAAAAAGTAATCACGTTTTCGTAATGGTTTTGGATTCAAGTCGTGTAATTTTTCCATAGATGTATTTCTCCTTTAATGTCTAAAAATTTGCGAATTTCGATTTTAATCTGACTAATATCAATCTGAGATTTCATTTCCACCAACTCTTTTCTTAAAATAGATTATTAGAAAACTATGTCCTGAAGAAAATAAAAAGCGCCCTTACTCCAGCTAATGCTGAACTAAGGGCGCCTACTGCACTGTACCACCTTATATTTGCAGAATTATCACTAACTCTGCCTTTCACGTACGGCCTCAAAGAAGCGATACGCTAACACGATAATGGGTGTCACCAATGTACGTTACTTATCATTCTTCGGTACATCGCTCAAAAGGGATTTTCACGTCGTTGATCCTGCTTCCTCTCACCAAACGAAGCTCGCTTCAGGATGTCACAACGCTACTCAACTTTCTCACAGTGTTTTCTAATTATTTAACAATTATACTAACCTTCTGTCATAACCATGTCAACATGTAAACTTAAAATAATTGGAATTTCTATTTCAAAGAAAAAGAGGAAGCGGTCCCAATCCAACCCCTTCATGCCCTATAATATAGCTGTATGAAATATTTGATAGGGAGTGAGTTTATGTCAAAAGTATTAATCGCAGGTAGGATTCCGGAACACGCAATGAACATTCTCAAGGATGCCGGATTGGATATTGATGTATTTGATGATAGTCAAAACCTCATCACAAAGGATGAGTTGAGCAAACGGGTTGCCGATAAGGACTTTTTGATCACGCCACTTTCCACAAAAGTTGATTCTGATGTGATTGACGCCGCACCAAATTTGAAGTTGATTGCCAACTATGGTGCCGGATTTAATAATATTGATACCGAGTATGCCAAATCAAAAGGCATCCCCGTTACCAACACCCCAA
The DNA here is from genome assembly GCF_009739535.1 of Lentilactobacillus kefiri. Lineage (GTDB taxonomy): Bacteria > Bacillota > Bacilli > Lactobacillales > Lactobacillaceae > Lentilactobacillus > Lentilactobacillus kefiri. The sequence continues at coordinate 1,251,256 of NZ_CP029971.1, read as the reverse complement.
AGGTTTCGACCACTTCAACGGCTGAAGTCGCATGCGCATTAATGATCAGCTTGGCTCACCGGGTTGTTGAAGGCGACCAACTGATGCGGACAAAGGGCTTCACCGGCTGGGCACCACTATTCTTCCTAGGCCATGAATTGGCCGGGAAAACTTTGGGAATCATTGGAATGGGTCAAATTGGCCAAGCCGTTGCCAAGAGAATGCATGCATTTGACATGAAGATTCTCTACAACCAACGTCACCAACTCGATCCAGCCACTGAGGAAAAGTTGGGTGCCAAATTCGCCAGTGTTGATGACATCGTTAAGAATGCTGATGTCATTACACTTCATGCACCCGCAACCCCTGAAACCCACCATTTGCTGGGAGCAAAACAATTCAAGGAAATGAAAGACAGTGCAATGTTAATCAATGCCGCTCGTGGTCCATTGATTGATGAAGCTGCGTTACTTGAAGCATTGAAGAACCATGAAATTGCCGGTGCCGGCTTGGACGTTTATGAAGCCGAACCTAAAGTTGACGATGGCTTCAAGTCATTGAAGAACGTTATCTTAACGCCACATATCGGTAACGCAACCGTTGAAGCCCGTGACGCAATGGCTGAGATTGTTGCTAAAAATACCGTTGCAATGGATAAAGGCGATAAGCCAGACTACATCGTAAACGGCGTAGAACTTTAATTGATTGAACAAAGAAAATGAGGCTGGGATTTTTCCCAGCCTCTTTTTTATTACCATGGCAAACTGCCATCATTCTCTGTAAATGTTCCGTTCAAATCATTTCGAGGATCACTCGCTAATTTAACAATCTGTCGTGCCCCTTCTTGAACAGTCTGCATTCCATCCGGCACGGGCTGTTTGGTATCTCGTCCTCCGAATGCAGTGGCCGTCCAGCCTGGATTTACCGAATTAACGGTAATGTTGGTATCCGCCAACTCTTTGGCAAAAGTAATCGTAGCAAAATTTACGGCTGCTTTTGAGGACTGGTAGCCTAAGGAACTGACATTGTAAAATTTCGAATTTGGGTCCGAAGCCAGGTCGAGAGAGCCCATATTGCTGGATACATTAATAATTTTTCCGGACTTGGCTCTCTTTAACAGGGGAATAAACGCCTGAATCATGCTAACCGTCCCAAAAAAGTTAACATCAAATTCTTTTCGAATCACATTCGTAGAAAGTGTTGCGGCATCTTCATGATTATCCAAAGCGATACCAGCATTGTTGATTAAGGTATCCAGATAGCCAAACTTCTCGTTCACAATCAGCTTATTTCGATCAATATCAGTTTGATCAGTTACATCTAGAATCAAGAGTTCGGCGTCATATCCAGCCTGCCTAATTTTATCGACTGCTTTTTTACCACGCACCATGTTACGGGAACCCAGCAAAATATGCTGACCCTTTTTGGCTAGTGACATCGCAGTCTCAAAGCCGATCCCTCTATCGGCTCCGGTAATCAAAGTTAAAATTGGCCTTTTATCTGTCATATTAATGCCTCCACAACACTAGTATAATCCAACTCAGCCCAAATTATCTCTTTTCAAAGTGGTGTATGACCAGTTGAATAATCACGACATTAATAAAGGCCACCCCACAGTCATTCGATCAGGTCCCGTTTGCACCATACTCCATGACTTAGTGTCAATAAATAAAATGCCTGAGCAGGAAAATTCATTGTCCAATATAAAAAGGCCAAGTGCAAATGACATTGCCCTTGACCTGATTATAGAAGGATGAAGCTTTGTTTATTTATTTCAATTTAAATTAATCGGCTGGTAAATACTTGCCTTTAGCAATTTGTGATGCGAAGACATATCCATAGCCTTTAACATACAAGAATGTCTTTGCTTTTGAATTCTTGGTTGCAGAAACCTTAACTGAACGAGTTACTTTATAGGTAACTGGTTTAGTCAATTTACCTTTTCGAGTAAAGGTAATCTTGCTGTGATTTTTAGAAAGAGTGCCTTTATATAAAGCAATGTTCTTTTTAATGTGATATGAACGTGCCTTAAAGTTCTTAACACCATTTTTTGCGACAGTGTAAGTAGTTCCCTTTGTCTTAGCTGCGACTGCGGTTGGAGCAGTTACTGCTGAGACGGCAAGTGGAGCTGCAAAAGCAAGTGGCAAAGCAAGTGAAGCTACGCTAATAATTGTTGCAAATTTTTTCATAGTCATTACGACCTCCCTTAACGATTAAATCTATTATGCCACGTTACAAACAGATGTCAACGAAACATTCGTGTAATATTTGGGCCTTTATTAAATATTAAAATAACGGTTACAGTTTGATTATGCACGATCTTAATAATCATTAATACGTTGATATATCAATTGTTTTCAGGCGTCCAAACAGCCATTTTAAAGCCAGGTTGATCGATAACCATCTTTGTAACATTTCTGTAAAGAACGCAAAAAACGAGCACTCACCAAGAGTGCTCGTTTTAATATCTGCTTGTTACTTTTCTTTTTCTCTTAATAATTCTTCCAATGATGGTTGTTGCTTACGATCAATGTGATATTGCTTTGCAAATCCTTCGGCAGTCTTTTCACCATACTTCTCTGAATCAAGAGGCATGAAGGCAGTTGCCACAGGATCGTCCTGCTTAATCTTGGCATCAATCACAATTGGCTTCTTGTTGCCGGAAGCTTGGAGATCCTTGATCTTAGCAAATACTTCGTCAAGATCTTTGATGCTCTTAACAGTAAAGCCAATCCCACCAAGTCCTTCGCTGACCTTTGCCCAGTCGGCATCATTCAAATCAACACCATAGAAGTGTTGCTTTGTCTGCATTTGTTCGTACCAGATAAAGCCAAAGCGATCATTTGAGAAGACCACGTTGATAACTGGTAAGCCGGAACGAACTTGGGTCAAGATGTCTTGAACAACCATTGAGAAGCCACCATCACCAGAAAGTGACCATGCTTGGCCGTCAGGAACACTTAATGCACCGGCAATTCCACCAGGAAGGCCAAAGCCCATAGTGGCAAACAAGCCGGAAATTGCGAAGCGTTGGTTCTTATTCATTGGTAAGCCACGAACACTCCACTCTGAAACATTTCCAGTATCAACCGCGTAAGTATCATTTGGTCCTGCCATTTCAGCAATCTTCTTGGTAACCGATTCAGCGTTCAAACCATCACTGTCATCATCGGCCAATTAATTAAGCCAATTATCCCAGTTCTTCTTGTTTTCCTGGTTGGCTTCAAGCCAAGCATCCTTTGGACGGCTTTCGCCAGAGTCAATCATTGCCTGAAGGTAACTCTTGGCATCAGCGATAACGGCATAATCAACATCAATTCGCTTACCAATATCGTAAGGGTTGTTGTTAACTTGAATCATCTTGGTATCTTGTGGCCAGAAGTTGGCAAATGGATATTCAGAAGCCAAGAAGAGAATCAAGTCAGCATTTTGAATTGCTTCAAATCCTGATTTGGTACCAAGTCGACCAGTCGTTCCAATAAAGTTTGGATGATCAGTGCTGATAACACCAGTTGCTGGAACACTGTTCATAACTGGAATGTTGAATTGCTCGGAGAACTTGGTTAAAGTATCACGAGCGCCAAGCAAGCCACGACCAGCATAAATTAATGGGTGCTTAGCTTCTTTGATCATCTTTAAAGTGTCTTTGACAGCTTTGGGATCAACTGATTGTTTGAAGTCATCGGCAACCGTTAATGGGGTCTTAGTTGGTGCGTAATCAATTTCTTCTGAAGTTAAGTTTTCAGGTAAAATAACAACCGCAACACCCTTTTGACGGTATGCTTCCTTAATTGCCTGGTTAACAACGTAAGGAATCTGATCGGCAGTTGTTACCTGCTTATTGTAGATGGCTACGTCACTAAACATTGGCGTTTCATCCATTTCCTGGAAGTAATTGGTGTTCATTGTTGCTTGAGGAACTTGCCCAATTAAAGCCAATACAGGAACGTGATCCATCTTGGCATCATAAAGTCCGTTAAACAAGTGAGTAGCACCAGGACCAGCTGATCCAAAGGCAACTCCAATCTTACCGGTGAATTTGGCATCGGCAGAAGCGGCAATTGCGCCAACCTCTTCATGACGAACTTGAATGTACTTCATTTTATCTTTTTCAAGGTAGAGTCCTTCGACAGTATGATTAATTGAACCGCCGGGAATTCCATAGACGTGATCCACGCCCCAGTTTTCAAGAACCTTAACTAAAGCTTGTCCTGCAATCATCTTAGTCATAGCAAAATCTCCTTTAATAGATATGATGTCAAAATGTAAGCGTTTGACATCCCTGTTTCAACTATTAATTATAGGCATGCTGAAAATGGAATGCCAACATTTAGACTTACTTTTCGTAAGTATTACAAATTGGTTTACTGTAAGCTCGAAAATAATAATAACCGGACTTATAGAAAATAAAAATGCCAGGCAGAATCTTCCGCCTGACACTTTCTCTTTGATATTTAATTAAAAATAGGTTTTTAAAAATTCTTGTACCCGACGCTTATAGGCCACCGGATCATACCAGAAACTCTCAGCATGCGTCGCATTGGGGACAATCCAAAGCTGCTTGGGTGCGTGAGTTGCCTTGTAGTTTTCGTAAGCCATAGAAGATGGCACATAAGTGTCTTTGCCTCCATGAATAAAGAGAATCGGCAGCTTATTTTTCTCCAACTGTTTAACCGAAGAGGCACTGTTGAGGCCAAACCCGGCAGCCCGTTTGTTAATTTCACTCACCATCGGTTCGACAGGATATTCAGGCAAATGATACTGTTTCTTCAATAGATAGGTCAATTCTTCCTTGATACTGGAGTATCCGCAGTCGGCAATAATTGCTTTAACCTGGGTGGGAAGCCGTTCCCCCGAGAGCATTTCAACCGTTGCGCCACCCATGCTGACACCGAATAACAGAATTTTACTGTCTTCGCCAACGTGATCGATCACCTGGTCGATCCACTTGAGATAGTCCAGCCGATCAAGCCAGCCAAAGCTGATGTACTTGCCGGCACTATCACCATGGCCACGATCGTCCGGGGTCAAAACATTGAAGCCCATGTTGTGAAACATTTGCGCGTAATTAGCCATTGTTTCACGATTACCTTTATATCCATGAGCAATGATCACCGTCTTCTTGGAAATCCCTTCGGCTGGAATATAAGTTGCAACCATCTTTTTGTCAGGATCGTTACGGTTTAAATACCACTCTTCAGAGGGCATTTTGTGGAACCAATCGACATATTCGTAATACTGATCCGCATACTGCTGCTTTTCCTTTGAAGTCTCGGGCACGTAGTCTACTCGTTTGAAAGCTATATCAAACAACTTGAGACTAATCCAAAAACTGCCTGCGGTAATCGCCGTTAGCGGCAGAATAAAGGTTTTAAATGATGATTTGATATTTGATAGTTTCATTGATTTTCGTTACGCTCCTTTAGTGTTAATGTTTATGGTAGTTATTGAGCACAGCGATGTCAAACAACTTTACTCTTGTTTAATAAATAGGAATAGCCGTCATAAATGACCACAAAATTGTCCTTAAAAAGCATTCCCAAAATGTGTCGATTGTTCCACACAAATCAAGAATGCTTTCTTTCATTTTTATCATTCATTTTTGTCATTCATTTTCAATTCAATATGAGATAATAAGCTCATTATTCAAATCCTACTAATAAGGTGGTTAAACAATGAAATTCTCAGTTCTTGGGCCCGCTGGCACCTTTGCCGACGCCGCCGCAAAAGCTTATCTCAAAACCCAGCCATTATCCAACATAATTTTTGACTACCACCCCACTTTTGATCAGGTTTATCAAGCTGTCTCCGGTGAAAATATCGGTCTGTTGCCTTTGGAAAATCAGCTTGATGGTTATGTGTCCGCCACCCTTCAGCGTCTACAATCTGCTGACGTAACGGAAATTGGTGAAATTACGATTCCAGTCAATTTTGGCTTGGTGGCCAATGTGACTGATTTAAGTAAAATCAAACGAATCTATGTTCAATTTAAAACAGAGGGTCAATGCCAGACACTTCTGACTTCAATGCGCAATGTTCAAATTATCACGACCTCTTCCAATATGATTTCGTTAGAAAAATTTCAAGCGGGTCAATCCGGTGATGCAGCAATCATCCCTCAATCTCAAATGACAGATTTATCGTTTCCACTGATGATGGACAACGTTGCTGATCAGGATGACAACAGTACGAGATTCATCATTTTCCAATCTCATCCTGCCGATCTTGAAAAGATCTCACATGAACACTTGGCAACTGACCATTTCAAAGCACCCTTGTTCATAACACCAGCCTTCAACGATCGCCCCGGCACTCTCTATGACATTTTGGGTTATTTTGCTAAAAGCGAACTCAATCTTGTCACTTTGATGTCACTGCCGGTCAAGACCCAACTTGGCGTGTACTCATTTTATTTGGAAATCTCCGGCACTCGTGAACAACAAGCGATTCTTTTCACGACGCTTAAAAAGATAGCTGCCAAATATCGTGTTCATTCGCTTGGCTTCTATGCTGTCTGAGCCTGCTCAGCAGTTTGGGTTTCAGTCTGTTTAGCTTTAATTGCCCGTTGTTTGGCAAGGTTTTGACGATGAAATTCGGCCAGATGAACCGCTTGGGTAACAAACAAATGAGTGCTGGCTTCATAGTGATACTTGCGACCAAGATCTGCAATATAGCCATTGATGTAATCAACTTCGGTTGGTCGATCTTTGGTCATATCCTGGTACATTGAAGGATAATGCAGTGGCATATCGATTCGGGTGTTGTGATCCAAAGCAGCCATTTCTTCATCACGGCTTGATACCAGCTTGATACCGGCTCGAGCGCAGATGTCGTAAGCTTCATCAATTAACTGACGACCCATTTGATAGGCCCCTGGGAAGTTACCAAATTCACCCATGGGGAGCTCAAACATTGTACAAATCGTGTTGATAACTGAATTAAAGATAACCTTGGTCATCAATGTTCCAGTAAAGTCATCGGTTAATGTCGGATTCATCTGAGCCTTTTGAAGTTGGTTGAAAAGCTCCTTACAAGTGGCGTCCGGCTTTTCATTAAGTGGGCACATGTTCATCTTGCCGGCACCTCGTTTACCCATAAAGTCAACTTCACCGGGACCGGGAAGAACTGTTGCAATTAGGGCAGTGGCACCAATGATCTTGTCATCGGCAAAGTATTTTTGCAGCTTTTCGATATGCCCCATCCCATTCATTGCCGTAAAAGCATATTGATCTTTATGAAAGAAGTGCTGACAACGGTCCAGGTAATCTTGGAGCTGCATTTGTTTCGTAAAGAAAATGAACATATCAGGATGACCGTCAAACGTTTCAGGAGTTTCAAGCTTAATCTTTGTTAAATGGCGATCTTTATGATCACGCATAACATATACGCCACCCTGTTCCCGAATCTTGTCAATATGTGGCTGCCATGTGTCGATGAAAGTAACATCGTTGCCGGCCTCCTGTAGTAAAATTCCGTAACGTAAACCCATTGCTCCTGCACCAATCATTGCAAACTTCATAAAAATCACTCTCCAATTCCTATTTTTATTTTTGATTAAAAAAAGCGCCCTTAATCTTATTTCTAAGATTAAGGGCGCTTACGCGTGTTACCACCTAAATTCACGACCTGCTCACGCAAATCGTCTCATCATGTACAGCCAAATTAATGACAATACACTGGCACTTTAAGGGGTGCACACCGTAGATACTCACTTTCTTCGCATCTACTGCTTAGAGGCTACTTTCACTTTACCAACCATTATCCCTTCTCACTTAGCGGGACTCCCTGAAATGATTTGGCAAAACTACTCTCCTCATCGCTGCATTTTTTCAATCAAATTTTAATGTGGTTATAACTTAACTCATGTAATTTTAATTGTCAACATGAAATTCAAAAATAATTTTTGAAATTATCGAATGATCGAGCAGGAAACTTCAATTAAACGTTGAAGTAAGCTTTCTTTTCCCAGTCAGTCACACTCATCTGGAAGCGGGTCAATTCATCCTGCTTGATCTGCAGATACTTGGGAATAACACTTCCCATGGAATCTGTAAGTGCCTTATCAGCCTCCAATTTTGCCAAGGCCTTAGGTAAGGATGATGGCAACTGAACAATTTGGGCAGCGGTTCGTTGTTCTTCAGACATGTCGTAGATACTATCTTCAACATTCTTTGGTGGTGTCAACTTGTTCTTGATACCATCCAGTCCAGCGGCCAAAATTGCGGCAATTGCAAGATAAGGGTTGGCAGCGGGGTCACCACTTCGTAATTCAAATCGGGTTTGTGGTCCACGACCATCTGGGACCCGGACCAAAGCAGTTCGGTTGGCGATTGCCCATGCGACATAGGTAGGTGCTTCAAATCCTGGTACCAGTCGCTTGTAACTGTTAAGTGTTGGGTTGGTGATGGCTGTAAAGGCTTGGGCATGTGTCAAAACACCGGCAAGATAATGTGTTGCCAACTCTGACAGCCCATGATTTCCCTTAGGATCATCAAATAAGTTTTGATCACCATCGAATAACGATGTGTTCAAATGCATCCCAGATCCATTGACACCAGCTTGTGGTTTTGGCATAAATGTCGCACGCAAACCATACTTAACGGCAATGGCCTTGGTTGTCAATTTCAATAATTGAACGCGATCAGCGGTCTTAACAGCATCGTCGTACTTGAAGTCAATTTCGCATTGACCAGGTGCGACTTCGTGGTGATCCGCTTCAATTGAAAAGCCCATTGACTTAAGTGTATTCACCGTTTCACGTCGGCAAGCCTCGCCACGGTCATCTGGATAAACATCAAAATATGATGCCTGATCATTTAATTGATCTGTAGGTTTACCGTCTTCATCGGCTTTGAACAAGAAGTACTCCATCTCAGCTCCGACATTGGCGTGGCCGCCACCGATCTTATTTAAAGTATCATCCAGCCGCTTTAAAACAAAACGAGGATCACCGGCAAATGGGGTGCCGTCACTATTGTGAACATCACAAATTAGTGCAGCAGTCTTCCCACCTGTGGTGATCCAAGGGTATACAGTCCAGGTATCAAGATCAGGGTATAAGTACATGTCTGAGTTTTGAATTGGTAAGAACCCAGTGATTGATGAGCCATCAATCTTAATTTTGTTATTAAGAGCAGCATCCAGCAGATCAATCGGAATCTCAACGTTCTTTAGTGCGCCATTGAGGTCAGAGAAAGTCATTCTTAAATACTCAATTTCCTCGTCCTTAGCTAGTTTACGAATATCATCAGCAGTTTTCATCAAATGCCTCCATAGTCATCGTTTTTAAGGTCATCCTAAGTTAATTGTTGGGTTTCCCTTAACGGATATTATACACGTTATATCTTCTAACATCAGATTTTTTTACAACTTTTTTGAATTTTTTGAAGTTTTGATTAAACGTGACAGCTGGATTTCTTAAGTTACACCCGGCATTTAGGCAATTTTGAGCAATAAAAAAGGCTTGGTCTCTGTTAAATACAGAGATCAAACCATAAAAATCTGATTATTGTTCACCAAGGAGTCTTTTAAGACGGGCGATTCGTTCGTCCAACGGTGGATGAGTATCAAACATCTTAACAAGAAACGGTGTTTTGCCCTTACGGGTGATCGGCTCATTGATGTAGAGTGCTGCACCTTTGGCAGTTGGATTATTCGTCGGTGTTGAATCATCTTTGAGCAATGTCAAAGCATCAATCAGCCCCTGAGGATCCCGAGTCAAATTAACCCCGGAAACATCCGCCAATGATTCCCGCTGTCGGGAAACAGAGAATTGAAGAATCTGGGCAACCGGCACACCGATAATTCGGATGACCCAGCCGCCAAGCCACATAATTAAGCCAAAGGTTAATATTCCAATAGCCACAGCCCAGCCAGCTTTGGAATCGTCATCGCTGTCGGTGCCGAACCAGCTAAACCAGCGGCCACCACGAATAAGCCCAATTCCGGCAACAATTAAAACAGTCCCGGCACCGGCAATAAAGGTCGTTAAAGCAACCGTGATTGATGAAACCCGGATATCGTAATTTTTAATATGCGAAATTTCATGAGCAAGCACACCTTCAAGTTCCTCACGATTCATCATTTCCCGAAGGCCTTTGGTGACCGCTACGGCTGCGTGTTTTGGATCACGTCCGGTAGCGAAGGCGTTGGGTGATGGATCGTCAGTCTGATAGATTGACGGCATTGGAATGTGGGCAACCATTGCGAGATCGCTGACAATGTTAAACAGTTCAGGGTCATCCGACTCCTGCAGCTGATGAGCATTTGCTGACTTCATCAAAATATTGGTGACCTGACTATAGACAAAGAGTGAATATAATCCGGCGCCAATTAGAAATCCAACCATGGTGTAGGTCGGAACAATCCAATCCACTGAGCCTTCATCGTTGGTGGCGAGAGCAAACACCAGACCAATCAAAAAACCAATGATTGCGATTAAAACAACGAACACTGCCATCACTGACCAGGTTCGCCGTCGATTTTGCTGAACTTGCTGATTTATGGTGTCCATTATCAGTCAGTCCCCTTTAAAATTTCATCTGTGGTACTTCTTTAGACTTTTCAGGTACTTCAAGATAACTGTGTACTGGAAAGTTTCCGAATTTAGCAACTAAATTGCTTGGGAAGGTTTGCAGTTTGTTGTTGTAAACCATGACATTGCTGTTGTAGTTCTGTCGGGAAAAAGCAATCTTGTTTTCGGTATTGGTTAATTCTTCCTGGAGTGCCAAGAAGTTTTGGTTGGCTTTTAATTCCGGATAGTTCTCGGAAACTGCAAACAAGTGATTCAAGGCGCCGGTTAATTGATTATCCGCCTTAACCTTGTCTCCCAAGCTGACGTTGGGGTCTTGGATTTGTGAACGCATGGCAGTTACTTTGGCAAAAGTTTCCTGTTCATGCTTAGCGTATCCTTTAACTGTTTCCAGTAAGTTGGGAAGCAAGTCTCCTCGACGTTGTAATTGAACATCAATTTGACTGGCTGCTTCGTCAACCAAGTTTCTTTGGTTCACCAAACCGTTATACATCAAGATAACGGCGATGATGATAACCAGGATGATGACTCCTGTAATGATTAGACCCATTGTAAATTCCTCCTTAGATTGTTTGGTAACTAACATACCACAATCGAATCATCCTTGAAAGTTTACTTTGTCTTCATTTTAACATTTTAGACTAATCCCTGAGCCATCATTGCTTCCGCAACCTTTTCAAAGCCGGCAATATTTGCCCCAGCCTGATAATCTTTGTCCAAATGATACTTCTTGTCGGCCGCTTCTGACTTGGCAAAGATATCTTCCATAATGTCTTGAAGACGATTATCAACCGTTTCAAAACTCCATGCGAGACGTTCGCTATTTTGACTCATTTCAAGGGCTGAAACAGCTACCCCACCGGCATTGGCTGCTTTGGCAGGCCCATACAAAATATTGCCATCCCGATAAACGGCGATTGCGTCTGGATAGCTGGGCATGTTGGCCCCTTCACACACGTATTTAACACCGTCTTTGACGATGAGTTTAGCTTGATCTTTGTTAATTTCATTTTGTGTGGCACATGGCAAAGCAATGTCGTAATCCACATCAAAGTTCCAGACAGATCCGCCATGGTATTCAGCTGACTCAACCCGATCGGCATAGTCACGAATTCGACCGCGTTCAACTTCTTTGATTTGTTTAACGACCTTATAATCAATTCCCTTAGGATCATAAATATAACCATTGGAATCCGAAACGGTGATGACCTTTGCGCCAAGTTCGGTTGCTTTTTGAATGGCGTACGTGGCAACGTTACCGGCACCGGAAATCTTGATTTTTTTGCCGGTTAAAGTGTCGCCCTGAGCCTTTAACATGGCGTTGGTGTAATAAAGCAGGCCAAAGCCGGTGGCTTCCGTACGGGCAAGACTACCGCCAAATGTAAGACCTTTACCAGTCAGAACACCATTTTGATAGCCGTTTAAGCGTTTATACGCCCCAAACAGATAACCAATTTCCCGGCCGCCAACCCCAATATCGCCTGCTGGGACATCTAAATCAGGCCCAATATGACGCTGTAACTCAGTCATGAAGCTTTGACAAAAACGCATAATTTCTGAATTTGATTTTCCTTTTGGATCAAAGTCGCTTCCACCTTTGGCTCCGCCGATTGGTAATCCAGTCAAACTATTTTTAAGAATTTGCTCAAAGCCAAGAAATTTAACAACACTCAAATTAACGGTCGGATGTAACCTTAGGCCACCTTTGTATGGCCCGATGGCGGAATTAAATTGAACTCGGAAGCCACGGCTAACGTTGAACTTGCCGTCATCCGACTGCCAAGGTACTCTGAATTGAATGACCCGTTCAGGCTCGACCAGTTGCCCCAAGAGGTTTGCTTCGACATACTCTGGGTGTTCTTCCAAAGTTGGCTTCAAACTGTCCAGAACGGTAAATACAGCCTCCTGGAATTCCTTTTGGTCAGGATCACGACGGTCGATTTGGTCTTTGATTGATTCAATATATGCCTTTACATTCGTCACGGTTATTCCCACTTTCTGATTTCAAATTTACACAACATCCAACTGCAGACGCGATCCAAATAACGGCTCCGACTTACACTGTTATGTTATATATTATCAAAAGATTTATGACAGATGTTCACATTTTCTTATTCTTTTCAAATAATTAATCAAAAAAGAGTTTGAACTGTTTTTCAACAATCCAAACTCTTTTTTATGATGGGTAACTCAATAACACGAATGGGGTTCGTGAAAACATTATGTCAGAAATAATGTTGGCTTCATCAAGTATCAAGATTTTCTGAATGAATGCATCACCACCTTATCTGCGTTCAAGCGTTACATCAGACGATTATTAATGCGAATTAGTTCTTTGCTTCAGCATCATGACGAGCAGCTAATTCAGCTTTAATTTGTGGTTCCATCTTTTCGTACTTGAAGTACAAGCACATGATTGCAGCAACGATAGCGTACACAATAACTGGGAAGTAGATAAATGTAAAGTGAATTGCGCTAAGGGCATGGGCAGTTTGTGTCTTGTTAGCAACGAATCCGGCAGCAGCCATGATCTTTGAAGGAATGAATGAACCGAATCCTGAACCTAACTGGATACAGAAGGCAGAACCAACGGCAGTTAAGAAACCAGGAGCACGGATACCTGTCTTCCATTCACCATAATCAACAGTATCGGCTAACATACCAAATGGCATAGCAACGGCAGTTGAAGCACCGAAGATACCGATAATCCAAGCAATGATAACCAGAGTAAAGTTGTTGCCAACCATACCCATCATGATTTGACCAGCAGCACCAATTGCCAAACCAATGATCATTGTCATTGTCTTGTTGGTAACTTTAACAACAAATGGGATACAAATAGTAGCGATGATACCAAGAACTTGGAGACCGTTAAATACAGAGGTTAATTGTTCGTTACCCAAGTTGTATTTAGCATAGTAAACTGAGATTCCGTTACGAGTTGATTGAGCAACCCAGTAAATAACGAATGATACAACCAAGATGTACCATGGGTTGTTACCAACAGTAGCTTTCAAAGAATCCTTGAATGGAATTGGCTTTTGAACAGCAATGGTCCGTTCTTTCATCCCTTTGAATGAAAGGAAAAGTAAGATAACGGCAAGTAAGCCGAAGAAGAACATTGTCCACATGAAACCAACTTTATCGTCACCTTTACCAAAGAATGCAACTAATGGTAAGGCGAAAGTACTAGTGATGAATGAACCAATGGAACCACCACACATACGGAATGTGTTGGCATTGATACGTTCCTGGCCGTTAGTAGTTAAGCTGGGAAGAATAGCAGTAATTGGAGTTTGAATACCAGTATAAACAACCCCAGCGGCTAAGATGTAAGTAAATCCGGCATACCATAACTTAGCAGTACCGTGTAAGTTTGGAGCAGTAAATGCTAAGAATGTTGCAACGGCAAATGGAATTGCCAGCCATAAGAAGTAAGGTCGGCTTTGGCCCCATTTTGTATGGGTGTGGTCAACAATTGATCCCCAAACTGGTGCACTAACTGCATCAAAGAAACGGGCAACTAACAGGATTAAACCTGCACCACCAACTGAAATACCGAAAACATCAGTATAGAAATAAAGAATATAACTTGAAATTGTAACATAAAGCAAGTTACCAGCCATATCAGTAAAGGAGTAAGCTGTTTTCTCCCAAACAGACAGTTTAACGTTGGCGCTGTCTTTGCTGGTACCTGCTGCACTAGCAGCGTTTTTATCCATGATCATAATCTCCTATCCGAATTTTATTGAAAATAATTGCAAAACAATATGTGAAACGGAACCACCACCTCCTAAAGTGAACTGCTTATTTTATTCAAACTTACGAGTTGTAAGATCAAATAATGCTTTATCTTTATTACTGTTCAAGGTCTGACCATCATCCAAGAAGATATATTCTTGGATATATGGAGCAAAACTTTGAATTTCATAATGTTCGTCAACAAGTTTTTTCACACGTCCATTGACGGCTGTCAGGCCTTTTTCCTTATCCTTGTAGATATAAGTCTTTTGACCAAATCCATTGAGGAAGGCAACCAATTCTTCACCCATATCCCAGTCATCTTCGCCGGTATAACCATCTGGGAACAAACGGGCAAAAATGCCGCCGTCCGAAGCGAAGATTGATTGGCCAAATCGGTTTCTGGAAAGATCCGGCCGGTTCAGGTTGGGACCCGCAATACTGTATGTTGAGGCGGCTTCGCCAGGCTTCAGCATTCTGTTGGTTGCAGTCGCGTTGGAATCATACATGTAAAGAATGGCACCGGTAGCTCGATAAGCAGCTTCCACTAATTCAGGATCCTGAAGCTTCTCACCGGCAATTTGGGCTGATGCGGCGGTTAAGCCGCCCCACAATGCATGAATCATGTATGACAGGGCTTCCCACCAACGATCAGGGCTTTGTGACCTGAAGTCATTACTGTACCCGATGTTGGCTTTCAGCAACTCACCGTAGGTCATTGCCGCGTGAACGTTGCCGGTTAAAGCAAGGGCGCCAGCGGCTGGACCAAACCCAGCGTTATCGAAGAAATGCTCCGTCATGGCTGCTTCCAAAGAATCACTGTTAGCGGCAAGCCGGTCGGTAACCGACTTCCACGACTTGGATATTTCGGAATACTCCTTGTCCAGCCCGCTCTTTTGCAGGTCGGCTAACAAGTCTTCAATATAAAGTCCGTATGTTCCAAGCATCTGAGCTTCTGTCTTACCACGTTCATTATCATTGAGATCCGGATTAACCCGGACATCGAATACCTGAGCTGCCCATGACAGATAATCATTAGGCTTGTTCAACTTCAGTGATGAAGCTGGGCACTTGGATAAGAGATAAAACATATGGGTGATATATTCCAAATCCATCAGGCGGTAAAAGTCGCCGTACAATTTAGCGGGCTTCCTAAAGTCGCCATTTTCAAACCATTTCGGTCGAACATACTTCACAGCACTTTCTTCGACTTGGGCAATCTGCTTGTCAGCATCTTTAACCTTGTCATCGAGAAGGCATTCTTGAAGAATGAAGGTCATCTTTCCGATGGATTCACCCTGATTGGATACAGGGCCGAAGCTATATGGCACCTTGCCATCCTTACCGGCATATGAATGAGCTGAAACATAGTTGGCACGATTACGAAGCAATTCGTTGATTGAGCTCATGACGTTGAAGACGCCCATATCAACTGTGCCATCGGCAAATTCAAGAATTACTTGATGTTCGCCAAGCCCTTGAGGCTCGTATACCAGGCGGCCGTTTTCAATGTGGTCGGTCATATCCTGATCAACGATTTGGTCACCATCTTTGTGTCGAACAGAGATCCGTTTCAACACCTGACCTTTTGCAAGATGGATGGTGAATACTTGATAAGAACCTTGAGAAATCATTGGTTCAAATGCGAACCGCGGATGGTTATATAATCTGGTAGCAATATCATAGAAATCCTTTTGGTCGGTAAATGGCTTCAAATAGAATTCCCAGTTTTTGCTTTCACCGGGTTTAACAACCAGCGGCTTTTGAGAATAAATCCAATCGTTGTGCGGCCTGCGGTCATCATCATAACCTCCGGCCAAAACAATCTCGTGGAAAAGCATTCCATCCAATGATGGGGAAACATTTTCAAAGAATCGGTTGGTGTAATCGTTGAAAGTTCCGACTGATAGCACTTCGCCTTTGGTTTGGTAAACACCCATGTTAGGTGCTGTATTATCACGACGAACCGCCGCGAGCTTGGTGTAGTTCTTTGAAATCTGTGGGAAGACGGCAACGGACTGGTTGGCGTTACGCTTAACGTTCTTGTCTCTGAACATGACATATGCCAAGCTGATCCAAACGCCCAGATTACTAATGTTAATGTCGTCTTTGCCATTATTTTGAATCGTGAAATTCCATTTAAATGAGTTGCCGATCAGTTCAAACTGTTGAACCAGTGACAGGTCATCGACTTTGAATTGAATCTTGCTGTGGGTATCATCCCCACTCACTTCAGGAACCTGATCGATACTACGGTGCTTTTGACCATTGACCGTAATATTAAATTCGCCAAATAATTTATCCAAGTCATCATATCCGAGTGACTTAAGATAATCAGGATCGATTACCCAGTTCATATTGGATTTATCAGAATTCAACTGGAGCTTGGTAATCGCTCCACGCTTGTTTTGTTCAACTGTCAGAAATTCTGACTTCATGTGTAAAGGCCTCCTGGAATTGTTATTTGTTTGCTACCATTGTTTCAATTTTGTTGATGTTGGCAATGTCGAAGTTTAATCCTTCATAGTCAAGCGGGGTAATCTTGATATTAATCTTGTTCTTACCCTTAGTGGCATCAGCTGGCAATGGGTAGATGTAGTAGGAATCTTCCGGCCACTCTTCGTTCTTAATTGTTTGAGTGAACAGAACCTTGTCATCATCTTGGATCTGGAAGCTGTAAACATCACCATCAAGATAGTCATAGGTAATCTTCAAGTAGTTCTTCTTTTCAGGATCAACAGCCAATGTCCATGAATGGTCTTCATTTACAGGATTGTCACTGTCGTTTTGAGTATCAATCGTTGTTGCGACTTCTTCTTCAGGAACCTTTACGTAAACGTTGTAAGGGGTATCGGCTGGAATTTCCGGAAGTGATTTGAAGATGATATCAGTACCGGAAAGTCTGAATTGATTCTTATCTTCAACTTTAACCAAGTCTGCCAAATATTCAGCAGCTGGTTTTGTGGAAGTTGGTAAGTCTTTAGTCTGTGCAGCTAATAAGATTGGGCCGTAATAGATGGCAACTCGGTTGAAACGATCAGCAAGGGTTTGGTAGTGAAGTTGGAAATCAAGGTTAACTTTGATTTCTGACTTCTTGCCCCAACTGCGTTTGATTGCAACAAAGCCATTCTTTGGTTGAGCACTGACCTTTTTACCATCAACGGTAATAGTGGTTTCTGCACTCCACTTGGGAACTCGAACGTAAACAGTGAATTCCTGGTCTTTATCTGATTCAACGGTAATGTGGGCAAAATGTTGATCAGGGTAATGTGAATCCTGGGTGATCGTGATGCCCTTGTCCTTCAAGTTCAAGATTGAATCGAAGTATTGAGCAACATAAATGTCGTTACCGTCTTCGTAGTAAATTCCGTCAACTAATGTTGAATGACGTTCTGTTCCACTACCTACACAGCACCAGAAGCCGCCACGATCGAACTCTTTAGTCGCATTTGGTGAAACACTCAGGTTGTAGAGATATTCTGCGATAGCGCTGTCATTATTCTGCTGAGCCATGATGGCGTTGATGAAACGAATCTCGTAGTCATCCATTAAAGTGACATCTTTGGTGTCGGCAAAAAGTTCTGAACTCAAGTAGTTCAAATCATGTGAACAGCAGCTTTCACCATTTAACTTGGATAAATGCTTGAAGAACATTTCAGGATAATCATATAATTCTGATCCGTAGTCAGCAGGTGCTGGATATGCAGAACGTCCTGAAATTCCTTTGGTAGGCAATTCATGGCCGGTATGCATCCAATTCATGTAGTTGACAACGCCCTTTTTATACTTCTCATCACCAGTGGTGTGATAATATTCAAGCATTCCTTCGGCACAAACCAATTCGGTGTTTGAGTGGCATGAGTAATAGCCTAATTCATCATCGTTATTGATAAGCATGTCACGGAACCATTTACGATCAAACTTTTCAGCAAGGTCAAAGACATCCTGTTCTTTCTTGCCAGTCATTTCGTAAAGTCTCAATAGTGTTCGATGCATTGCACCAAACTCTTGATGGAAGACATACTGGCCGTTTCCTTGGTACCAGCGGGTATCAATCATTGCATTGATTCGTTCCGGTGTTAGGCGGGCCATCCGTTTTTCAAAGTAATGAGTCATGTTTTCTGTTAAATCAAGAGCAATCTTGTTGCCAGTAAATTCATATGCGTCCATCAAGCCATCCATCAACTTTTGAACAGCATAGTAAGGAACATAGTGATTGCCGTTGAATCGAAGCTTTTCAATATCATCAAATCGCTTTGAAGGTTCTGCAGCTAAATAGCCGGGGAATTCTTCGAATGTATCAAACTTTTGTTGGCATTCTTTCAGACCATCGACAATTTTATCAACACGCTTTTTCAATTCACGGGCGGTTTCCGTATCATCCATATTGTTAAGTTCTACGAAACTCTTGGAAGCTCCTGAGAGATAATGACCGGTGAAATGGCCTCTAAAGAACCAATCCGGTGATTCCCAGATAGTCAAAGGTGTTGCACCCTTGGTATCCATCCCTGCGTTTTTACGATAGTTGTACAGTAATTGGTCTGTCGTGAGTGAAAGCATCCAATTAATGTTACGATCAAATTTTTCTTTTAAGGTCGAACCTGGTAAATATTGAATATCATAGTATGATACCGGTTTCATTTTAAATCGTCCTTTCTGGTGAAAAGTGAATTTTGAGAGGTGCTATTCTGTAACCGCTTACGATTAATAGAATACATGCTAAATGCGTTAATTAAAATCTATTATTCTATCAATCATTTATAAAATACAACATAAAATTAAAAGCGCTTTAATTATTTACTGAGCAAGCCATCAATCCCATCAAATCGGCATTCATAAAATATGCCAACTTTTCAATAAGAAATGGATAATTTGACTTTTTATGGTTTATGAGCTATTTTTATAATATCAAAAGGTTTATTTATAAAATCTAATCTGCTTCGAATCTAAAGCCGACCAACATTGGAGGTTTTTTCATGGTTAAGGAGTATTTATCGATATCTTGCCTGCCAACACCAACATATATCCAGAGTGGTCATGTTATCTTTAGACCTGGTGAAAGACATCCCAATCGCAAGAATTTTCAATTTTTCGTTATGATGTTTATGAAACGAGGAAAATTATATATCGCCGAAGATGACAAAAAGTACACGGTCAGTGCCGGCGAAATGTTCATACTACAACCGCAGCACCACCATTATTCCTGGAAGCCGATGGATGAAACGACGGAATATTATTGGATTCACTTCACGACAACCGGCAGTTATGTTCAAGCCGCAGAGCCAAAGCAAGTTCGACCAGTCATCTCAGTTCCGGCAATTCATTATTACACTTCGACGATTACCCTGTTCTTAAGAAAGCAGCAGACGATTCCAAACGAAGACACGGTTATCTCGATGATGAATAAGATCTTCGCCAACAGTCGAAAATCCAACGAAAACCATTCAGATACGACTCAAAACTCAATTGAATTTTGGAAAGCCCAACAACTATTTCTGGATCTTCTCCAGCTGGTTCAAGTCCAAACGCCGCAGGAGTCTCCAATGGTCATGGTTGCCAATAAGATTCAAAGATATATCGAAGATCATTTTGATGAAAAGATTACCTATGAAGAACTTGGTAAGGAATTTCATATTCACCCAAATTCAGTTTCATTATATATGAAGAAAACATTTGGAATTACGCCAAATAACCTACTGACCAAGTACCGGTTGGAGGAAGCGACTAAGTATTTGCTGTTAACTTCCGATCAGATCAGTACGATTGCTACCAAAGTGGGTTATCAAAATGTGTATTACTTCTCCATGGCTTTCAAGAAAGGCTATGGCATGTCACCTTCTGAATACCGCAAAAAATACATTAGTTTAAAGCCAAATACGCCAGACGATGGGTCTGGAAATCAATTTATGTAATCAAAAAGTCTCTTTCCGTAAGCAATGGGGTTAGCTTACGAAAAGAGACTTTATTTTTTGATCCAATGAAGCTGGATCTAGTCGGATAATATTTGTGTCAGAAACCTGTTATTAACGATTAATATCCTGCCATACACGCATTTGACCTTCGGAACGGTTGGCCCAAGCATAGTATGGAATGAACGTCATCTTGGCTGGCTTCCATGAAATGTCATCGGTGTAATAGAGCTCATCGCCATCTTCTTGAGCCATCTTGGCATCGGAAGTTTCGATAACACCTACACCATCCAACAATGATTTTTCATACTTGTAATCCATCTGTGGCTTGTCGTCCAAACGGTAGTCCCAAAGAGGAGCTTTGTTGTCAGCTTCTTCGGCACAGTAAACAACTGGTCCACGTTGAATTGCAACTTTGTTCATATCATCTTTTACCTTGGTGTTGGCACGAACAAGCTTAGTATCCATGTCGAGGCTTAAGGTAATGGTCATTTCAGAATCTGAAACTAGAATGTAAATGATGCCGTCTTGTAATTCAGGGTCAACTGAGTCGCCGTTAACCTTAACGTCATACTTGTTACGGCTCCAGCTTGGAATTCGGATTCCAAACTTGAAATCTTCTTTGTTTTGGTTGGTAATTGTAAATTTAATATCACCGCTCCAAGGGAAGTTGCTCTCTTGGTTAACTTCAACACCGTTCTTGAATGTTGTGTCGTTAGCAATGAATTGATGTGACAAGATAACGTCATCGTTAACTTCATACATGTACTTGTCAATTGAGGCAAGTAAACGGGTGATGTTTGATGGGCAACATGCACATGCAAACCATGATGAACGACGGGTGTTGATATGGTTCTTACCTGGGTTACCGTGGCTGGCTCTAGGATCTGCTTCCAATGGGTTTACATAGAAGTAATGTTTACCATCCAAAGCAATTCCACTTAATGCACCATTGAATAATTCTTTTTCAATGATATCACCGTATTGGCCGCTCATACGAGTTTCCATCATTTGCTTAGCGAAGAATACCATTGCAACTGAGGCACAAGTCTCACCGTAATCAGTATCGTTGGGCAAATCGTAGTCGTAAGTAAATGCTTCACCAGTAGTTGTTTGACCAACGTTACCAGTTACGTACATTTGCTTCTTAACGATGTCTTTCCAAAGACGGTTGGCAGAATCCATCAATTCTTTGTCATGAGTCAATCGAGCAACATGAGCCAAACCAGTACAGAAGTATAATACTCGAACAGCATGGCCATGAGGCTCAGTTTGTTCAGTGACAGGCTTGTCAGCGAAGTAGTAAGCATTTCCGATGGTGTCAAGACCAGGGAAGAAGTTACGGTCAGCACCGTCAGCTTTGTTTTGCTTGTTAAAGAACTCAGGATCCTTACCACGTTGGGTAATGAAGTACTTGGCTAAATCAAGGTACTTCTGTTCATGAGTTGCATCATATAAACGAGCCAAAGCGTTTTCAATTTCAGGATGTCCTGGAATTCCGAGAATCTTACCTTCGCCAGTTCCAAAATGACTATCGATGCAATCAGCCATCTTTTTAGCAATGTTTAAAGCTTTTTGGTTGCCGGTAATTGTGTAGTAAGCAACACCTGCTTCAATGTAGTGACCCATTGAATAAAGTTCGTGTGATTGTTGAAGACGCTTAAACTTACGTTCTGGCATTTCAATTTGGAACATAGTTGAAAGATAACCATCGTCTTCTTGAGCATCAGCAATCAAATCAACAACAGAGTCGGCTTCTTTTTTGAGCTTGTCGCTTGGCGCATAGTTCAAAACATAAGCTGCACTTTCCAACCACTTGTAAACATCAGTGTCTTGGAATTCCATTCCGAAGAAGTCGCCCTTCATTCGTCCAGCGGCAATCTTCAAGTTGGCGATTGCGTGACTTTTGTCAGCAGAACCACCAGCAGCGAATGGGTCGTTTTCAACTTCAACATCGTTGTTGTCGTTGATCATGTCCCATTGGAATGGGATTGAGTCATCAGCCATTAATTTACGATACCGCTTCCAAAATGGTGATGTAATTTTAAGATTATTAATTTGAGTACTTTGTTTTGTATCCATGAGTTAAAACTCCTTTACTTAACGTGCTTGATCCAGAGAATAAATGCTGTACCAACAAGGGTTGTAATGATTGATCCCCAGAATACTAATCCATAGCTTCCAGTTGCAGTAACAATCATTGAGGTAGCAGCTGGTGCGATCATTTGACCAGCAGTGTTGGTCAAATTACCAAATCCAACATATTTACCGGTTGTCTTGTTTTCCTTAGCTTCGGCAGGGATAACATCGATGTTCAAAGCCATATCAACAGCCAAGTAAATACCATAACCAAGTCCAGCTAAAACAACGTATCCGATAACACCGTTAACTGACTTGAACAACAGTAAACTTACAGTACCAAAGATCATGAACATACCACCAAAAGCAACAGGAATCTTACGTGCTTTCAAACGGTCTGAGATAGGACCTGAGAATGCAAGTCCAAGTAATGAAACAACTAAAGTAAAGATTGACAACTTGTTCATGGCACGAGCAGCAGCCAATACTGATAATCCAATATGGTTTTCAAGAATGTAAAGCAAGTATTGGAAGATCATAGTGTAACTAGTCATAACTAAGAATCGGCCGGCACAAGCCTTGTAGAAATCATGGGCACCGTGCATCTTAGGTGGCAGCAATGTAGCAAAGACACCTAATACTGATTCTTCCTTTGGAATAACTGCGTCTTTTGATGATTTTTCTCTTGGAGTAATCAACAGAACAATTAAACCTGAGAGGGCAATCAAAACACCACCAACGATGAAACCAGTGTTCTGGAATGATTGACCCAAGAAGTATGAACTAATGAACTGACCAACTGGGGCACCAATAGATGTTGCACCGAAACCTGCTGATAATGTACCACGAACGTTCTTAGGTGCACGGTCGGCAAGGAAGGCATACATTGGAGTTTGAATAGCGTTTTGGCCTAATGTGTTAAAGATGTAAGCTAAGGTCAAACTAGTAGTTGATTCGAAAATTCCTAATGAATACAAACCAATTCCGGCAACGAATGAACCAACGAAGATCCAAGGAGTCCGCTTTCCGAAACGTGAACGAGTCTTATCAGAAAGAGTTCCCCAAATGTATCCTACAAATAATGATACCAGAGACGTAACAGATGTAATAATACCGTATGCGGCTGTAGGATTAACAATCCCAACATCCTTAATATGTTGAGGCAACAACACGGCCCCGTTTAAAGTAAAGGCAGCGTTGTTCAAAATACCATAAATAACAAACGCGATCAGGAAGCGCCAAACATATGACTTTGACCATGGCTTCCCAGTTTCTGGAGAAATTGCATCGGGATCAGCAGTTGCGGTTGATCCTTGTGTTCCGAATGAATCAAAGAATCTAAAATGTTTTTTTAACATCATTTCCACCTACAAATATTATATAAAGTTAGAAAACGTTTTCTACATTCCTAATGATGCCGCTTTCACAAATCGAAAAAAACTGCTAAAATACTAATTGTGGTATACTTTTATGACATTTCACGTTTTTATTACGAAAAAGGTGGACAAAATGACGAATTATTATAGTTTTAGCATTGACGATGTGGTGACTTTTATGGTTGGCGGTATTTTTTCCGCTCATAAAGGATGGAAGCATAATCCGAGATATCATCATGGTGATTTTGAATTAATTATTTGTACAAAAGGCAAGCTTCACTTACGGGTAGCTAAACAAGAATATACCTTGGAACCCAATGACCTTTTGTTGGTCCCACCATATATTCTAATGTCTGGAACCGAGCCATCTCCTGGCGACGTTGAGTTTTACTGGCTGCATTTTATTCTGCCAAAGGACACTAAAGTATTTGAAAGTACCAATTCTTTAACATTGTCCGATAAGGATGAAAGTCCAAAACACATTTTAATTCCTCAACAATTCAAAATTCCAAATCTTGATTATTTAACGATTTTGATTCATCAGCTTCTTAACACCAACCAAAAGAATGCGTATGACCGAAAGATGGCCAACTATTTCATAACGATGATTATCATGAGTATTAGTAAGTTAACGCTCAACCAGCTGGACTTTAAAACCAAAGATACCGAACGGATTAATCGCCTAAAGGAATGGATTCGAACCAATCTTTACAAGTCACCGACGGTTCAAGACATGGCCGATGTCATGCAGCTCAATCCCCAGTACCTTTCCCGGCTGTTCAAAAAAGTGGTTGGAATCCCGCCAAAACAGTATGTCCTGCAGCTCAAACTGCATACCGCCCAAGCCTTATTGATCAAAACCAATTTATCAATCAAAGAAATATCTGCGAATGCCTATTTTGAAGGCGAAAAATTGTTCATGAGACAATTTAAGCAGTTGACAGGAATGACTCCTAGTGAATACCGGGCTCAATTCGATGAAATTTATCACAATAATCAAGTCATCAGCCCGACTTTGCCAATTCCAGAAGAGATTACCAAGCATCTCAAGGATGTCCCTGATTTTGGTGAGGCACCGCAGCAAAAATAAAAGGAATCACATGTCAGGATAATGGCATGTGACTCCTTTTTTCTAATTATTTAATTTATCCATCAGGCACTTGCGTTAATTCGCTTATCCCAAAGATAAAAGCCAACCGCAACAATTGGACCAAAGAAATCATAGGCGAGCAGCAAGGCAATTGCTAAAAAGAAATTGACCTCATCGATATGATCCCCTTTTTGCCGGGCAGTTTCTTGAGAAACTGGCCGTAAGCCACGGAATTTCATTAGGTAAATCTGACAGATCCAGGACAGAATCAGCCAGGCTAATACCAGGCCGATTCGAAGTGTAAAGCTGCCATCAGGGTTTGAACAATACAGGAAATAAATGCCTGCAATCATGATTGTTTGAAACGCCACCCTGATTAGATAAATTGGTTTGTTCATTCTTATTCTCCTTGTCTAAAACCACTTGGATCTCAAAAAACATGAGATCGCTTTCAAAAAGTATTTTACAGTGAATCAATCGATTATGTAATCAATAATCTAACCAGGCATTTATAATAATGCACTCGCCTTTTGACTCATAACCAAACGTAAAAAGCCGTTTTCACCATTAGTGGCCTTGTTAATTCATAGTTTGACCACAAAAAGTCCCTGCTGAAAACAAACACTTCCAGCAGGGACTTAGTGTAATTATTTAAATAGATGTCGTCTTTATCCTAAAGTGATGTGGTATAGACGAGCCATCTTTGGCTTTGAAAAGTTGACTTTCAAAGTATTGTTTTCAACATTAAACTTGCTCTTCCCATCTTTTTCAGGATAGATTTGATCAATGCTTTGGATATTTCCATACTTTTCAAGTGAAACTTCGTGTTCTGGTTGATCACCTTTTCCATGCCAAACAGCAAGGTAAAGTTCATGGTCGCCTTTCAGTCCATAGCTAAACCATTCATCGTCCAAACGATCCAGTCCATCTGGCCAAATTGGCAGCATTTCTGGAATCTTTTCCCGATAAGTTTTATATACTTTAATTCCTTCAGCAACTAAGTCTAATCGATGTTCATCAAGCTTATTCAAGAAACCACTTTGATGAATTCGGACTAACATTGCGTTAACCATATTAAAGATGACCTCTTCATCATCCCCTTGCTTAAGAGGATATGACCAGATCGCACATTGTTCTGGAGTAACCACAGATGGTCCTACAGAAGCGATGTTTCCATTTCTGAGGTAATCAGTTTGGTCCGTCATTGACTGGATACTGTGTCGTTGAAGCATTGCGTAATCATGACGCATACCACCACTACCACAGTTTTCAATAACCAGATCAGGGTATCTTGCAAAAATACTGTCAAGCCACTTCAAATATGCACGGTTGTGTTCAAGCAGACCATCACCAAAACTATCGGAATCAATTTCTGTTCCGATTCCAGTCGTAATGTTGTAGTCCATCTTAATGTAACCAACACCGTACTCTTCTACCAAACGCTTAACAACTTTATCGGCAAATGCTCGAACTTCTGGGTTTCTAAAGTCCAAATGGTAACGATCACAATCAATAATTCGCTTACCATGACGCATAAAGAACCAGTCATCAGGAAGTTTATTGGCAATTGGTGAATTAATTCCGATTACTTCAATTTCCAACCATAATCCGGGAGTTAAACCTTTGTCGCGAATATATTGGATTGTTTTTTCGATGCCATTTGGGAAACGTTTCTTTGATGGCAGCCATTCGCCGACACTGTCCCACCAATAGCCATCAGCATACCAGCCACAGTCAACGACAAAATAGTCACAGCCAATTTTTTCTGCAGCATCAATGAGTGGTCGCTCGTTTTCTTCGGTTGGATCACCCATTAAAGCATTCATATAATCATTGAAAATAACAGGTAACTTTTTATCATCTTCGTTAGGTTTTCGAATCAAACGACGATATTTAGTCATTTGTTGAAGAGCATCCTCAAAATCACCCTCAACTTGACCAAAAGCAACTTTGGTTGTTTCAAATGATTCGCCGGGAGCTAAGTTCTTCCACCAATTATTATCAAATTCTTCTGGTCCTGAAAGGCGAATATTCAGTAAGTCACCGTTATTGCCATCGGTGAGCTCATAATGCCAAGCACCCTTACTTTCGATTTGCCAAACAGCCGACATATTTGTATGCGTGTTAGTCAATATACCGTTTGGAGAGTATTCAGAACATGACCAAGATGAATTGTTATTAACGCTAACTCTTTGAGAAGAGTTTCGTTGATTTTGACCGCCATTTGACCACCAATCAAGGCCGGCGTCCTTCAAAGTTCTGCTTTCCCACTGAGCTTCAGCTTGCCACTTGTTATGTGGAGTATACAAGACGTTATGAGTCACATAATTATTACCCATGTCGCCACCCTGGTTAATTCCAGTCATTGCGTATGATGAAATATATTCAATTCCAAGGTCTTTGGAGCCTGTGTTTTTAACAGTGACCCAAGTTCTTACAATGGCAGAGCTGTCATAAAGTCTGTAGTAATTTGTGACCGTTACGTTCGTATTTGAATCTTCAGTAACGATCGTTAACAGCTTACCATTACTCAATTCTTCAACATTATGTGATGCATATTTAAGATCTGATCCAGGGGTTGAGTTAACAAGATTGATTCCCTTATGATGAAAGTTTTCACCAGTAATTTGTAACTCGGTAATGATTAATTCTTGTTTTTGGGCATCAGATAATGACTTCAAATCATTTTGATTCATCTTAACCAGTGCTACATGTTGGTTATCAAGAATCTCAAATTCCATTTGAGCGCTATCTGTGTCAACAGCAATGTTTTTCATATATTTCTCCTTTTATAATAATTAATAAAAAGCGTTTACATAAGTAAGTTTATTCTACCAATATATGATAGGAAACTGCTTGAATGATAGGTTTAGTTCAATAACATGACATTCGCCGTGTTAATCAATAAATTGACATCGAGGAAATCTACCAACATAAGGCTGTCTTGCAGTAAAAGACAGCCATCCAACCAGACTCACTATTAGAATATCATGTAATTCTAAACAAGCAAGATAGAGATACAGCCCAAGTTGAAAATCCGGCGTTTTCATTTAATGCAAATCCTCGTTATGGCCCGACCCGACTACATAACACAAAAGAACCAATGATGAGAAAACCCCTCACCACTGGTTCTTTAACATTATGCTCTGGGATCATCCAGGCATATCATTCACTTATTCAAACATCTTCTTGGTTGCCTTTGCCAAAGTCTTAACATCCTTATCGTAACGAGGATTTTTAACCAATTTGGCCATTGGCACGCCGGCAAAGTGGTAAGCCGCAATTTCGCCTGAACGAACGGCACTTTGTTCAGTGAAGACCATCTGGTATGGCTGTTCGACAAATTCACCGGTAAATGCCAAGTTAGTTGAATGTTCTGGAATGACCTTTGGCCGATCAGTCTTGGCTCGGTTATTGAACAAAGCTGAAGCATAAGGCATATATGATGGAATGCAGTTAATCACACTATCCATGATTGCCTGCTTCTTATCCATAATGTTACCTGGTCCCGGATCGACTTTGGAAAGTTGACCAAGGAGCTCTTCAACCATTTCTTTACCGGTCATCTTGATGTACTGTTTATCAACAAATTCACCGGTTCGACGTGGATACAGGAAGTAGCCCCAAATAACCGATTCATTTGGTTTTTGAGTTGTGAAATGAGGTTGGTGGTGAACCACGATCGACATGTTCACGTCCTTGTTACCCATTGGTGTAATTGGTGAAGTCGAAATAAACGAATTCAGCGCATTACCTGGAACTTGAGTGGTAATCCGGGTAATTTCATTCAACAAGGTATGGTCCTTGGTGGTCAACGTGAAGCTGACCCATTCACTGGCATTTCTGTCATTGAAGAATTTATCGGGATTCCCCAAGTTGTAGAACCGGTTAGTAGCTTTCTTCCACAGACTGGCTGCTGCACCATAGTCCATATTTTCCGGAGCTGGGGTATTGAAATCACCCAAGGTAGCCGAATCAGTAATTGATCCATTGGTAAAGATCACAGCGGTATCGTCATCAACCGGCACATCCTCTTCCTCGCCGGTTTCAGTATTGGTCATCCGCAATGCAGTAACGGTAATTTCATCCTGCATTGGGGTATTCTTAAATTCAAAATTCGTTACTCGACGATTCAAAACGATCTTGACGCCCTGATCCTTCAAGTAGTTAATCAAAGACAGCATGATGCTTTCGAACTGATTGTATCGGGTTCGGTTAACACCAACCAGATGCTCAATTTGTGTAAATTCATAGATCATTTGGTGCATGTAACGACGGAGTTCCTGAGCCGAGCTTTGAACTCTGAATGCAAAGGTTGTCTCCCACATGTACCAGAAGTTGGTGGTAAACATGTGCGGGTCATCCTTAAAGTAATCGGCAATTGTCACATTGTCGAGCTTTTCTTCTTTGGAGTCGGGCATCAAAATCAACTCAGTGAGTTTCATTCTGTCCTTATTATTAAGGCCCAGCTTGCCACCATTAATGATGCCTTTGCCGCCTTCCATTAACCGAGCTTTATCAAAGGTCCGGTGTTTGGCATCAAAGTCACGGGTATCTTCGGCAGCCGTCATCCCCTTCTCAGTTGCGGAAGGAATTCGGCTCAGCAAATCCATCAGGTCAACGTAAGTCCGATAGTTTAACATCCGACCGCCACGGGCGATGAACCCTTTACTGTTCTCCAATGGATGGGTCTTATTCCAATATTCATCGGCCGCTTCACTTGCGGTTGATCCGTCGTTTGAACCGTGATCATCTAATGAATAAAACGTGATCTGGCTGCCTTTCCATTTACCTTCTTGAATTAAATAAACAGCCGCAGCCATATTAGCCAAGCCGGCACCAATCATAATTGCTTTATTTTTTGTCATTGATAGCTCCTCCAGATCTGTTAAAGATTACTTTGCTTCGTATTCATCGTACAAATGTGAATCGTCTTCAAACCAGCCGATTGACTTCAGGAAACAAGTGCCTGCAACAACGACGCCAATCCCCGCTGCTAATAAAAACTTGTGTTTCATATTTAATCGCTCCCCACATTGTATTTTGAGAGAAATGCGATAAGTATATTCTTCGCATCTGCCTTTATTGTAGTAGATTATTGGCATAAATGCGTGGACAATGTGCACACATCTGTCCATATTTTGATAGCGCTGTCATTGAACGTTGATATGCCACGTTTTCATAGATAATGAAACTTTTTGAAAATAATGCTTACGAGAACATTTTATTTATGGTAGTGTAATCAATTGTCGTGATAGAAAAGTATTTATAATTAGGAGAGTCATCTTTATGGAAAAATCTTTAAATACAGAACAAACTTCTGTACAAGCAAAACAAAAACAAGCAGCCAAACCGGTTGCCCGTCCATTCTTAGCTATGCTGGGAATGCTGATCGGTGGATTTGTAGGAATGCTCAGTGAAACCTCACTGAATATTGCCTTACCAAGTCTGATCGCTGAACTACATACTAGTATTGGAACCATGCAGTGGCTGGTAACCGGCTACATGCTGGTCATCGGAATTGTGTTACCAATGTCTTCATTACTACAACGAATTTTCAGCACTCGTTCGTTAATTTTATTCGCCTTATGTGATTTCATGGTTGGAGCCGTGATTTCAGCAATGGCACCTAACTTTGCTATTTTATTAGTTGGTCGAATGATTCAAGGAATTGCCACTGGATTAATTTTGCCACTGATGTTTACCGTTGCTACACTCATCTTCCCACCTTATAAATTAGGTTCCGCAATGGGTATGATCGGATTAGTCATCATGTTTGCACCAGCCGTTGGTCCTACTTTAGCCGGTATGATTCTTGGTCTGCTTTCATGGCACTGGATTTTCTGGTTGTTCATTCCATTCTTGTTAATTGCATTCTTCTTGGCACTTAAATTTCTGCCAAATGTTGGGGATATTACAAAGCCAAAGATTGATTGGTTCTCACTTATCCTTTCAGCTATCGGTTTTGGTGGCTTGGTTGCCAGTGTCAGTATGGCCAGTGACGCCGGCTGGGGTTCACCACGAGTATTGGGAACCTTAGTTGTTGCCATTATCGTATTAGCCTTGTATATTCGACGTCAATTGGGTTCGAAATCTCCTATTTTGAATTTCAGAGTATTTAAAAAGAGTCAATTTACCATTGGTTCCATCTTGGTTATGTTGGATTTCGCCATTATCTTGTCATCAATGTACTTATTGCCAATGTTCTGGCAAAATGGATTGGCTATTCCAGTTGCCATGACCGGTATTGTCATGCTGCCTGGTGGAGTTGTAAATGCGATTGTTTCAGCAATTTCTGGTCGATTCTCTGATATTGTCAGTACAAAGCTTCTTACCACTCTTGGATTTGGAGTTACTATCATCGGATTGATCATGTTGCTGTTGGCAAGTTCTACATCACCAATGTGGTACGTTATCGTTGCCCACATTGTCATTATGATGGGAGTTCCGTTAGCAATGTCACCCGCCCAAACTTTCGGTTTGAGTGCTTTGGATGAAAAAACTTCTGGAGATGGAAGTACTATTATGAACACTTTCCAACAAATTATTGGTGCTATGGCAACTGCCATCGCAACCAGCTTGTTGGCATTCGGAAATAATGCAGCCGGAAACGTCAGCCACCAAATTGCCTTTACCAACGGTGTTCATGTTGGTTTATGGTTCACTTTGATTGTCGCAGCTGCCGCATTCTTATTGTCATTTACCGTTAAAGATCATAAACGTGCTTAATTTAATATAAAAATCAAGGCTCTTTATCAACCGAGGTTGATACCAGCTTAAAAGCAAATCCAAACGGGTTTGCTTTTCTTTTGCATTCTTTTAATTAAACAATTAATTCCATCTTTATACGATGGCGGACAAAGTTTCGATGGCAGATGTGGTTATGCTAATTGTCTTAACATTATGATTAACATAAATTCCAGATTCTGAATATAAAGTTGAGTGCGTTTTCATAATAGTGCTGAAAAGGATTGAACCGCTTTCAAAAAAGTCAAAAAACACAACCAAATATACGACTTTGGTGGATTGGATTTTGATTCTGGAACCGTTATCATTAATACTTGATTAGCTGATCAGTAATTCTTATTAAATCATAATTGAGGAGTGATTCTTTTGCATAAAGCAATCGCCAACGTATTAAAGATGACTCTGGGGTTAGGAATGGTTTTTTGTTTTTCAGGAAATCCCATTCATGCCTCAGACACCAGCAACATTAGTGTCGACGCAAATCAAAGCATTCGCAAGACCGATCATGTTGCCAACGGATACTTGGCTGGACTAAGAAACTGTTTGAGATCTTTAAAAGCGCCTCAATAGAACTGAAATAAAGGCTAAGGTCATCATCATGGCACTTGTGTGCAGCTGTCTTTCACAATTTTTCCACAGTCGTCGACAATTCTCTAGCCAACTAAAGGATCGTTCAACCAACCATCGTTGCGGCATTACTTCAAACTTGTGTAATTCATTGCGTTTAGCGACCTGAACGGTCGCTTGTAAATTGCTCATAACATCCAATTTAAAGTTAGCTCCTGAATAACCACCATCGACTAGAACATTGCGAACATGCCGAAGATCATTGGCATATAAGGCAATCATCGCACTGGCTCCGTCCCGATCAGAAACATTGGCTCGGGTAATATGAATGGCTTGTGGAAACCCGTTAATATCAACGGCTAGATGCCGTTTAATTCCCGATATTTTCTTACCAGCATCATAACCTTTATTTTCAGCAGTGGCGGTATTTTTAACGCTTTGCGCATCCACGATAATAAACGAAGTTAATGCCGAACGATCTTGTTGAGATCGTAAGGTAAAGACAATTTTTTTAAAACTTGATCCAGTAATGACGGCTCCGTTGGAGCCGATTGCCGGGACCACAAGCGAAAGTAGGTGTAAACCGTTTGCCATTTGGGAAAGTCATGTGGCAGGGCACGCCACTGGGAGCCATTTTTCAAGATGTATAAAATGGCGCAAAAGACGTCATACAAATCGACTTGACGGGGCTTCGTTCGTTGATGAAAATTTTCTAATTCAGGACGAATCACTTCAAACTGCTGGCGGGTAATATTGCTGGGATAATTAGTCATCATAATTTCCTTTTTGCAAAAGTATATCAAAGTTTAAACTAGATCTCAAACAGTTTCTAAGAAAAAATACCATTTCAGATCAAAGCCTTGTTAACAATCTAAAGCCGCAAACGTTCACTCAACCAAGTCAATCAGTTGACGGTAAAGCCAATGAACATGTGCCAGACGGTACTTTTACCGATATCGTGCCAATTTCAAAGGCTGCGGGATCAAAGGTTGTTGTTCGATTCATGGATATGTTCCATGGATTCCCGTATGAATTTTCAAGTAATGCCGAGTATGCAGCTAAGATCAAAGAGATTGTCACACAAATCAAGAACAACGGAAATCAGGATCAGGTTTATGCATACGAAATCGCAAATGAACCTCAAAATGGTCCTTATCCATTCCGTAGTGTTAAAGATGAAAATAGTTTTATGCCGTACTGGAACGCTGCTTATAAAGCCGTAAAAGAAGCAGATCCAAATGCTAAGATTGTTGGACCAAGTTTTTCAACATTTGGTGACGGCAGCAGCATGTGGTACTTCTTGAAATATGCCCAAAAAGATAAGACCTTACCAGATTACCTCTGCTGGCATGTTTGGAATTATAAGAATTTCAGTGGTAACATAACGCATCTTCATAACGAAGAAAAAGCATTAGGTATCAAACACATCCCAGTCTTTATCAACGAGTATAGTGATTATCAAGAGCAAGCTGTTCCCGGTTGGGAAGCGCACTATATTCAAATATTTGAAAATAACACAGATGTTGCCGGTGCCAACATGGCATACTGGTTCCAGCCAGGTAGATTATGCAATTTGTTAACTTATAAGTCTGAACCTAATGGCGGATACTGGTTCTACAAATGGTATGCCGATATGGATGGCGAAATGGTAAAAGCTGATAATGTTGATCATCCAGATAAGACTGCCGATAATGCAAATGGTGGCGGTATGTCTGACGATTATGCCGATCCACAAGTCGGAACCGTTGCCAGCCTTAACAATGATAATTCGCTGACCGTATTACTTGGTGGTAAATCAGGGGATACAAATGTTAAAGTTAATGGATTATCTGCTGATAAGTTCGGGAGTGAAGTCAGTGTTGAAGCTGAAGAATCACCATGGTACGGAGCTGATACAGCAGTTAAAGTACCTACTCAATTATTTACCGGCAACCTCAAAGTTAATAATGGTTCTGTAACTGTTCCAGTTAAAGACATGAAGCTTGCCAGTGGATACCGTTTAGTTATCAAAAAAGCTACAAGTACAACCGGAACTGATCAAATCAATTACAGCAAACCTGATACTTCAATGGGAATTTACAAAGAAGCAGAAGATGCAGATTCAATTACAGGTGCACACATGGTTTATGGAAGTTATGCATCTGGAGGAGAATTTGAACGATCAGACGGTACTAATGCCAAGTTGACATTTAAAGTTAATGCCCCACAAGATGGCCAATATGCCTTTAATTTAGGTTACGGAAATGGTAATATTAGCGGTCAAGATGCGACTGAAAAGGTTTCAATCAACAATCAGTCTGAGACAGTTAACCTTCCGTTTACAGGAAATGGTACCGGATCTGCAAATAACCGACCAAATGGTAACGTTAGCGGAAAAGGATACTCAATTGATGCCACTGTTCAAGATAGCACCTTGTCTGGAAATTATATTCCATTGACATTAACAATTGGAAACCGAGTTGTTAAGAAGATCGCTTCTGCCGTTCCTCTTAAGAAGGATGAAAATACAATTACCCTTGAACAAGGTCAAAATAGTGCTGAAATCGACTTTATTCAGTTATTGCCACTCAGCACACCAACCCCAACTCCGACACCAAATCCAGTTGTTCCTTCCAATAATTCTTCAAGTAGTTCATCATCTTCTTCAAGCAGCTCATCAAGTTCATCATCAAGTTCTTCAATTACCCCAGAGCCAAACAAGCCTAAAAAGCCATCTGTTCCAAAGAGTGCAGCGAAGGTTGGCTCAGCCGTTTACGCTACCAAACGGGTTAACATGTATAAACATGTTAACTTCAAGAAATCACAACGGATTGCCACTTATGCAAAACAGAAACGGATCAGCCGACCAATGTTTATCGTCACTGGTTACGCTCGTTCCAACGGTGGTGCATTGAGGTACAAAGTTCGTGATATCAATCATCACAGTAAGACCTATGGTAAGCGCGGATACATTACTGCTAACCGCAAATACATTGTGAATGCTTATTACAAATCAACGCCTAAGAAGAAACAGATCACTGTGATCAACCCTAAAGGTGTTAATGCTTACAAGAATAAGAATTTGACCAAGCAAGTTAAACACTATAAGAAGGGCTCACACTTACGAGTTAAGAAATTGGTTAAATGGAACTTAACCACACGTTATCAGTTAACGAATGGTTATTATGTCACTGCCAATAAGTCATTCATTATTCAAGGTAACTATTAAACCATTTCAATGAAAGATCTTTAAATGCAACATAAAGGGCCGTCAGAAATAATCTGACGGTCCTTTTTAGTGCATTTATTTTGCTGATTCTGTTGAATAATCAACGACTAATTGTTTAACTGCCTTCATAGCCGCAGCCAGTGCTTCATCACTGGCAGCGTAACTAATTCTGATATATTCGTTATCGCCAAATGGATCACCAGGCATCAAGCCGATGTGGTATTCCTTGGCCAACGTTTTGACAAATGCCCAGCTGTCCATGTGTAACCCTTCCGGAATTTTGGCAAAGACATAGAATGCCCCGCCCGGATGGACAACATCGAAACCAGCTTCAGTCATTTCTTTTGCAACGAAGTCACGGCGCTTTTCGTATTCCTGAAGCATTGGTTTGGAATCATCCTGACCATGTTCCAGAGCTTCAATTGCAGCATACTGAACGATTGAAGCAGCCGCAGTTACTGTAAATTGGTGAACTTTGGCAATTTCATCCACGAACCCGGAAGGACCAAAGATAAAGCCCAGCCGGTAACCAGTCATGGCATGAGACTTCGATAATCCATTAATGATAATCGTTTGATCCGGCAGGAATTCTGAAATTGAATAATGTTTCTGACCATAAGTCAGTTCACCATAGATTTCATTACTGATAACCCAAATGCCATTCTTCTTCAAGACGGGGGCCAATGCAGCGATTTGTTCCTTAGAATAAGCCACCCCGGTTGGATTGTTGGGATCGGTTAAAATCAACCCTTTAACATTCAAATCAGGATGATCATCAATTGCCTTTTGGACTTTGGCTGGCGTGAGAATAAAGTCATCATCACTGGTATCCACCAAAAGCGTATTCAGCTCATTTAAAGTAGTTGAGGCGTCATATAGCGGATAAAGCCGGAGTTGGAATAATCACGGCATCACCAGGCTTAAATAACGTTTTAACGGTAACTGCCACTGCCTCGGTTGCCCCAACGGTCACGACAATTTGATCAGCTGGATAATCATAGCCAAATTTGTCACGATAATATTTTGAGGCCGCGTCCCGGAGTTCTTGATAACCCCAATAATATGGATAGTGAGACTTGTTATCATTGATGGCATCAATCGCGGCCTGCTTGATATGATCAGGAACGTTAAAGTTGGGTTCCCCCAAAGTTAATTTGATAATCTTGGGATCAACACTGATTTCATGGTCAAACTTACGCATTGCAGAAGGCATGACCTTTAACACATACGGGTTAATTTCATTTAATTCCATATCGAAACCTCCGGGGATATTTATTTTGAATCTGACTATTAAAAGTTATTGTTAATAATATATCAATCGAGGGGAAAGTCAATCAGATTTAGTGAAATAATGAATAATTATTCTATTGATTCGATATTTAATGTGTAATGATACATTGTGATGTGAGGTCGATCACTCGTCAATTTTGGGGAAACGTCGCAATCTGCCAGGAATTATTCCGATAAGTTGCGGAAAACACGGACCCGACACTGTCAATTCCTTGCTTCTTCAGCTCGGATTCAATCCATGATTCATCTTTCCCCATGATTTCTAAAACATCGGGATCAATTTTTCCATCGACAATGACCGGGTAACGAATGCTGCCTTGGCCTTGATTCAAAACAGTTAACTGACCGTTTTGTTCAAGAATTGCCCGTTTGACATCCTTCATGTCATAAACGCCTGCCGTCCGTAACTTGAAATTAACATCTGATGCAGACAAATTCGCTTTTATACAGTTTTCGACCAGCAGCTCGCCATTTCTGACCAACGTGATCGGCTCACCCTCAACGAACTTCCCTACCCAATGAATATGGGTTTTCAAATATCTTGTCACCATGATCAAAAGTGCCCACAATAACAAAATTACCAAGAACTGAGCCATCGTAATTGCCGGGTTATAAATGACCCCGCCAATAATGCCACCAAGAACATAGTTCTGCAGCTGGTCCATCGCAGACGTAGGTGCCAGGTTGCCTTTCCCGGTCAAATTAATTAACACCGTAATAAATAAGAATCCGACAATTAATTTAAGTGTAACATCTGAATATGTAAACATTATTGAGCCTCCTCAACCTTAATTTTGCTTGCGCCGTCTAATTCAACTTTCTCTAAAACAAAGGCAGATCCGTCTGAATTGTAATCAACTCGGAAGTAACCCCGCGGCGTTTTAACCATCAAATTGGCATTCACGTTGGTCGAATTCACACTGATGGTTTTTGGCTGGACATGCAGCCGGTTGGCCACTTGCTTAACAGTTTGGGTAATCTGGCCGGTCTGCTTTGATGATGACTGAATCGAATTGAAATCATTATATTGAAGTGCCAGAACCAATAATAGAAGTGTCGCCACAATAATGCTTAAATCCTTGTATTTGATGTCCATTCGATTCCGCAGGTAATGAATCAGAAAAAGAATAAAGATGACCGCCAGCACACTTAAAACAGCAATCCGGCCATACTGCCAGTTACTTTGAGACTGATGAAGATAATCGTACGTATAGAATGTCATAAGGATCCCCCTTGATATTTCGCTAAATACAATTGTTTATTGTAAACCAAATGACGTCGACCACCACAAAATTGATCGACATAACAAAAAAAGCCGAGTCCATGACAGGCTCGACCGTTCTGAATTTTATTTTTAACTATACACTACGACGTTTGAATACCACATAGCAAGCAACCATCATATTTTAAGTGACGATTGGCTATAAGGATAACATATGTGTTAAAACATACACAACACCCCATTTCACATCACAGCTTTACATTATCTGCTATGATGGGGTTGGGGAAAAATCACGAAAAGCTTATTTGAATCAAAAATCGAGGTAATTCTGCTTATGACAAAAGCATTAATGGTGGGTACAAACACCCCCACATTCAAGAAAATCCAGCGGGCAACCGGCATCTGGCTAAAAGAAGCGACCCACTTTAATGACGTCATGACCGATAACGGTATCGATGTTGACTACCTCAGTCCAAACGGTGGCTACATTCCAATTGATCCACTCAGTTTGGGAACTGATGATATGGACGCGGTCGATTGGAAATTTTATTTGGATGATGAATTCAGAAACCAACACTTGGCAAAATCGTTGAAGCCAAAAGACGTCAATCCAAAAGATTATCAGGTAATTTACTTTATCGGCGGTCACGGCGCAATGACCGACTTTCCTGAAAATACCGAGTTGGCTCAAATTGCCCAAACAATTTATGCCAATAACGGCATTATCGCCGCCAATTGTGTTGGCTCATGTGCCCTCTTGGCTCTAAGAACCAAGGATGGTAAACGGTTTGTTCACGGCCGTAAGCTGACCGGATTCACCGATGACGAAGAGGCCCTGAATGGTCTGACAAACGACGTTGAATTTCTAATCGAAGATGAATTGAGTAAAGCAGGCGCCAATTTTGTAAAAGGAACTGCTTTTGAACCGAATGTCGTCGTCGATGATCGCTTGATTACCGGGCAAAATCCGAATTCAGCAACCGGCGTTGGCGACGCAATTATTAAAGAATTACTGCAATAATTCAAATCAAGCTATTCAAGTAGTGATGAATCATCACACCTGAATAGTTTTTATTTTCTCGAATTCTTGGGTTTTTGGATCAATCCTTCAATTAACAGACTCAAGCCAAACAAAAACTCCGCCAAGTTGATCCACCACCAATTAGAAAAAACTGGGTTGTTTGGTGCAACCGCCGGGAAGAGTGAAATGCCACCCAGAAACATGATGAAGCCAAGCCAAAAATTAAATGACTTATAAAATAATTTATTGAACTTCAAAATAATTCTCCTTTTCATTTTTGCCAAATTATAGCACGTAAAAAAAGAGAAACGCCAATTGACAGGCGTTTCTCTTTTTATGCAAATTGATACTTTCAATTATTTATTAATGTTTTCTTCTTCAATATCTTCCAAACTGCGACCCTTGGTTTCTGGAACTCGTGAATGGATAAACCAGACACCCAGAAGACAGATGACACCGAAGATGGCAAATACAGC
The DNA here is from genome assembly GCF_009739535.1 of Lentilactobacillus kefiri. Classification (GTDB taxonomy): domain Bacteria; phylum Bacillota; class Bacilli; order Lactobacillales; family Lactobacillaceae; genus Lentilactobacillus; species Lentilactobacillus kefiri. The sequence continues at coordinate 1,212,020 of NZ_CP029971.1, read as the reverse complement.
GTCCTGAGGCATGCTGGCAGTCATGATTGGGAAGAGTAGGCCGACAGCAAATGAACCCACCCAGTTGGCTGATGAGGCAGCACCTGAGGCACGGCCACGAATTGCCAATGGGAATACTTCACCAATGATAACCCAGGTCAATGGAGCCCAAGTAAATGAGTATGCGGCAACATAGATACTCAAGAACACCACAATCAATAATGGGCTTGAATTTGGCATCAGCAATTTAATAACAGTTGGTAATAAGAATGACAGACCCATAACGGTTCCACCAAGAATTAACAATGTCCGACGCTTGAACTTATCGGCAATTCCTAAGAATACCAGTGAACCCACAACCAAAATGATTCCTTGAATAATCGGCCACATCAATGCAGAGTTGGCTGCAGCGCCAGTGGCTTTTTCAACGATCAATGGAATGTAGTAGAAGATTGCGTTGGCATTTTGGAACTGCTGAAATGCAGCTACACCGATACCGGCAATTGCCAAATAACGATACTTGGAACTAAATACTGTGCCCCAAGTCGTTGCTTTTGAAATTTTCTTTTCTTGTGAAGCAGTGTCTTGAATTTGTTCGAGTTCTTTGTCAATTCCTTCATCGCTGTCACGAATATAGCTCAATACGCGACGGGCATCATCAGGACGACCATTTTTAACGAGAAATCTTGGTGATTCTGGTAATTTCAATACACCAAAGAACAGGATTAAAGCTGGAACCGCTGCGAGACCAAGCATTGAACGCCATGCCCAGTTTTCAGGCAAATCTTTCAATACAAAATCCATCACATATGAGAGCAGCATCCCTGACACAATCATTGTCTGGTTAATCCCAGTCAAGCGTCCCCGCATTTTAGCCGGTGCCATTTCTGACATATAGGCAGGAACCAAGGCTGATGAAGCACCAACAGCTAGTCCAAGGAACACCCGCACGGCAATTAAATAAAATTGACCATCGTGAGGGGAGATTGCTGAGAGTAATGATCCAGCCATAAAAATCAGTGCTGAAATCAGGATCATCTTTCGTCGGCCTAATTTATCAGAAATCTGGCCGGCGATTGCGCCACCAAAAATAGCCCCGAGCATCACTGCAGAGGTTATCCAGCCAGTGATCGTGGCATTGTTTTGAAGTCCCCAATCAGTTTGCAGGAATGGGAGAGCCCCCGTCATTACCCCAATATCATATCCGAATAAAATCCCGCCAAATGAACCAAAGAAATAAATAAATCTGCTTGAGATTTTCTTTTCTGTTGCAGAAACCTTTTCCATGAAAATTCTCCTTTTTAATGCATAAAGCCACTGCAGATTTACATGTATCCCATTTCGAAAGGGTTGAAAGGGGTTACATAACAAATCATACAAATTCACAACAATTTTTTATTAAAT